>NZ_JAMMZV010000001.1:0-550216 GCF_051811585.1 Salmonella sp. NW177
TTAAGCCTGTATGCGTTTAACGCCTTTGAGCAGCAGCGCTTTGGCGAGGCGGTGGCGGCCTGGGAGATGATGCTGAAACTGCTGCCGGCAGACGATACCCGGCGGGCGGTGATAGAGCGCAGTATCCGGCTGGCGCAGGAGAAATAAGACCCTGACGGCCCGGTGGCGTGGCGCCACCGGGCCTGGCTTGTTACTGCATTCCGCGTGTTTGTAAAAATAGAATGGTCGCCGCGACGCGCGAGCGCACGTTTAGCTTGCGAAGTAGATTACGAATGTGCACCTTAACCGTCTGCTCAGAAATATTCAGTACTGACGCAATCTGTTTGTTAGAAAGCCCCTGCGCCAGCTCATGCAAGACATCTAACTCTCGTTCGGTCAGGATACTAAAGGGATCTTCCTGCGCGCCAAACCGTTCGCGCTCACGCAGATATTCATTGACCCGATCGCTAAAGACTTTACCGCCGTTAGCGCCTTTGCGAATGGCCTCCAGCAGCACTTCCGGATCGCTATCTTTGAGCAGATAACCGTCGGCGCCGGCGTCGATCAGCGCGTAGATGTCGCTGGCGGAATCCGAGACGGTAAGAATAATAATTTGCGCCGTCACACCATCCCGGCGTAGCGCGTTCAGGGTATCTAACCCGCTCAGACCTTTCATATTCAGATCCAGCAGGATCAGATCGGGCTCAATGCGATTCGCCAGATCGATCGCACTCGCCCCGTCACCCGCTTCGGCAACGACATAAAAAGCCGGGTCCAGTTCCAGTAATTGACGAATACCTCGCCGCATAAGTGGATGGTCGTCCACAATAAGCACCTGAAAAGGTGTTACTTCAGGCATGCTGTATCTCCTGAGTTTTATTAGAATGATTATTGTTTTCAGCGCGGAAATCGTCCAGATTTGCCACATTGTCAAGCGCGTAAATTTTACCCTAATTAGTGCATGGGTAAGTAGTAAAACCTGTGACAGGCGAGTCATTAGCTGAACGATAGAAAGGATAAAACAACCCGTTGTGAGAGAAAACAGAATACTCTCTGAAGTTGAATACTGGTCTGGACGCTTTTTTCGGACAATGTGACATAACAGAAGTGTGGCATATGTAGCTGCGCCCTTGCACCCGTAAGTCCAGACTATCTTTACTGGCAGGAAATTCCTTATTAAAAGTCATAACGTCTAAAGCTTTTCATTATTAACAAATTATTTTAATTGAATTTATTTATGGTTTTATTAATGTCAATGAAATACATCTGAGCAGAACGAATAAACCGCGACATCTGTTAAATTAAATATTAAGTCAATAGCAGAGGTATTTTTATGCGATAAAGAGATTCTGACGATATTCTTATCATAAATGAAAATGTGGTCAGGAATGAGAGTCATTCACTTATAACTTATCCTGGATGTGCCTGAACAACACTCGCGGCGTTTTGAGCACCCGTTGGGGCGACTCAAGGGGAGAGTGTAGTGAGTATGTTTTGATTTCTGCACACAGTCCATGTCCAGCCTGTTTGCATCAAAAATGCTGGTTGGAGTAATTATGAAAATAATATTAATACTGGATGCTATATCAGCCGTTTCTGTGAGCGTAAGCGTGGCGTAGAAAATTTTAAATATGTTAGCCGGTTAAAAATAACTATTGACATTGAAATGGTGGTGGAGTGTATATGAAGAGAATATTTATATATATATTATTACCTTGTGCATTCGCATGTTCTGCTAATGATAATGTTTTTTTTGGCAAGGGCAACAAGCATCAGATCTCTTTTGCTGCGGGAGAAAGTATAAGAAGAGGAGGGGTTGAGCACTTATATACGGCATTTCTGACATACAGTGAACCCAGCGATTTTTTCTTTTTACAGGCAAGAAATAATCTGGAGTTAGGAGGATTTAAGGCTAAGGGTATCGATGATTGCAGTAAACATTCTGGCAGCGTTCCCTGCAATAAATATAACCAGGGCGTATTGGGTATCTCGAAGGATGTGGCGCTGGTTCATTTCGCTGGTACCTATACCGGTATTGGTCTGGGGGCTTATATAAAATCTAAGTCGCGAGATGATATGCGTGTCAATTCTGCATTTACCTTTGGAGAAAAAGCGTTTCTTGGCTGGAACTTTGGGGCTTTTTCTACAGAAGCTTATATCCGGCATTTCTCGAATGGATCACTCACGGATAAAAATTCAGGGCATAATTTTGTAGGTGCTTCACTTAGTTATAATTTCTGAAGTTGAATAACAATTAGCGAGTTGCTGGCTGAAGGAGTAATTCATCACCGTACGTTGTCTACAAAAACGTGTTGTGACTAGCCGATCATTATCGGCCCTATGGCGACAGGGAGGCTAATTGTTAGTGACAAAGAAGTGGTAGGCCGTTTACCTTACCAGAACGTTTTATTATTGCTGCGACAGATTGCTTACTCATTTACCTGCCACTGCAAACATTTCTTCCAGCATAGGGTATAGATGCGCTTTTTCTGTTTTAGTACAAACATGGTTTACGTTATTTGCCTGCATTGACTTTACGTTGACCACTGCACGGGAAAGGTGTCCGATCAGTTTATGCAAAATCAGTTCATGCAAAATAACGTCTCTGGCATCAGCTAACTTTTTAATTGCAGGCATAAAAAAACCAGCCCTGAGAGGCTGGTTTTTAAGGGGAATTTTGGTCGGCACGAGAGGATTTGAACCTCCGACCCCCGACACCCCATGACGGTGCGCTACCAGGCTGCGCTACGTGCCGACTTGTGGGTGCTAATACTACCTCTTTCCAACGCGAATGCAAGGGGAAACGGTGCTAACTGATTTATAATTAATCAGTTAGCGATAAAACGTTTCTCTTCTGTTAGCACTTGCAGCAGCAGACTGAGCTGCGGCTTCTGATCTTTGATCTTCTCGCCGTGTAAGTCATAGGTCTGATAATGACCGTTATTATTGAGCACCAGAGTCATTTGCGGCGTCGTGATTGCCAGCGTACTGCCGTCTGCCGCCGTTACCCAGTTATGACGACGTGGAACGGTAAAGATGTCCTGGCCCTGTGAATATTCGTTCGCTGGCGTGCTGACATGTAACAGGCGTTGCATCAACGTGGTCATCACATCGGTATGATCGGTAAGCACATTAATACGCTGCGCAGGCGTCCCCGGCCAGTGGATCACCAGCGGTACTTGCAGATGACCTTGCGACCAGTCGAAGCGATTTTCTTCCGGCGTCAACGGTATGCCGCGTCCTGCGGTAATGATCACGACGGTATTGTCGAATTTACCGGCCTCTCGCAGCGCGTTCAGAACCCGATTGATTTGCGCATCCACGTCGCTGGCGGCGCTGGCGTAACGCTTAACAAAATTCTTCTGATTACTGTCATCAATGTTAGTACCGTTAAACGATACCCATGAGAACCAGCGGTTATCTTCCTGTGCGTAGCGTCCAAGCCAGTCTATCCACTGGCTGGCCGTTTGCGCATCAGACTGCGTCTGCGCTGTCGGCATCGAGAAATCGGACAGTAATGCCTGACGGTAAAGCGGGCTGGCGAAGCCATCCGAAGAAAACAGTCCCAGTTGGTAGCCTTGCTGATTCAACGCGGTAATGAGCGCCGCAGGGGTTCTGGTGGATAACACGCCATCCATATAGCCTGGCGATATGCCATAGAACAGGCCGAAAATACCGTTATCAGTGGTATTCCCTGAACTCATATGACGGGTGAAGTCGATGTTTTGCTCGGCAAATGTAGCCAGCTCCGGCATCTGCTTCTCAAAGCGAGAATAGTTCAGGCCGTCTACGGTAATGAGCAGCACATTCTGACCGGTGCCCATATCGCGATAGTGCAAATTGCTGAGCGGGTACTGTACGGAGACCGCTTCCGGATTGCCTTGCTCTACCAGACGGCGCTGATATTCCTGCGCATCCAGCAGACCGTGTTTTTCAAGAAAACGTCGCGCCGTCATCGGATAAGAGAGCGGCAGGTTTGCCCGCTGCATGGTAATCGGCCGGTAAAAATTAGCGTCTGCCCAGATGTAGATAAGATGCGATGCGATAAAGGAGACGAAAAAGAATGCCGCAAGCGGCCTTGCGAAATGGCGGCGGCGCGTAAGACTGCGCAGCTTTTGCCAACTCCATGTCGCAAATAGCATCTCAATCAATAAGATAACCGGCACGCTAATAAACATAAGCTGCCAGTCGCGCGCCATTTCGTTCTGGTCAGGGTTGATGACCAGCTCCCAGACAATGGGATTAAGATGCAGGTGAAAACGGGTAAAGACTTCGCTGTCGATAAGCAACAACGTCATACCCGCGGTCGCCAGAATGGCTGATATAAACCGCATCAGCCGCTGGGACATCACGATAAACGTGAGCGGAAAAAGAATAAGCAAATAGCTGGCGAACACCAGAAAGCTAAAGTGCCCGACAATGCTCAGGTAGGAGTATATGCGACCCGCAAGCGTTGTCGGCCAGTCGGCGACAAACAGGTAACGGCTGCCGAGCAACGTAGCCAACAGTATATTGAACAGAGCGAACCAGTGCCCCCAGCTAACCATCTGGGAGACTTTTTCACGGTAGCGCTGACGATGAGTTACCATACCTGTCGCTTGTTTCTCCGGAGTCGGCTTTTTAGTGCGCGTTGTCTTCGCTAATCGAAGACTGCAAGGCGCGGGCAAAAGAGTTCGCAATCGCCTGGCGTTGAGCCGGCGCCACGCTGGTGTTGATAAGGTTGGTGACCATATTTCCCAGCACCATCAGGGAAAGATCGGTCGGCGCCTTATGTTTTTCCAGTACACTGAGCAGTTCGCTCAGCAATTGTTCAACATGTTCATCACTATAGCGGGAGAGTTGTGGCATAAATCAAAATCTGTTTGTTCATGAAAGGGCAACATATTACCGTAGCAACAGTTTTTTTTCTGCATTTTTATCCCCTAAATCATTCGCGTTACGGATAACGCCTGAAATGACAGGGCGATTGCTTGCGTCTTCCGGCAGGCGGTGGTTGAATACCGCCCGGTCTTAAAGGAGAGTTTATCATGAGTCTGGATATCAACCAGATTGCCCTGCACCAGCTTATCAAGCGCGATGAGCAAAATCTTGAGCTGGTCTTGCGCGATTCATTGCTGGAGCCGACAACCACCGTTGTCGAGATGGTGGCTGAACTGCATCGGGTCTATAGCGCCAAGAATAAGGCGTATGGCCTGTTTAATGAAGAGAGTGAACTGGCGCAAGCGCTGCGGTTGCAACGTCAGGGGGAAGAAGATTTTCTTGCCTTTAGCCGGGCGGCGACCGGACGCCTGCGTGACGAACTGGCGAAATATCCCTTTGCGGACGGCGGCATTGTATTGTTCTGCCATTATCGCTACCTGGCGGTGGAGTATCTGCTGGTTACGGTACTGAACAACCTGAGCAGTATGCGGGTCAATGAAAATCTGGACATTAACCCGACGCATTATCTTGATATCAACCATGCGGATATCGTGGCGCGTATCGATCTTACCGAGTGGGAAACTAATCCGCAATCGACCCGCTATCTGACGTTCCTGAAAGGTCGGGTAGGGCGCAAGGTCGCTGACTTCTTTATGGATTTCCTCGGCGCCAGCGAAGGGTTGAACGCCAAAGCGCAGAATCGCGGCCTGTTGCAGGCAGTGGATGATTTCACCGCAGAAGCGCAGTTGGATAAAGCAGAACGTCAGAACGTGCGTCAGCAGGTGTACAGCTACTGCAACGAGCAGTTACAAGCCGGGGAAGAGATTGAGCTGGAATCACTGTCTAAAGAGCTTTCCGGCGTCAGTGAAGTCAGCTTCAGCGAATTTACCGCCGAAAAAGGCTATGAGCTGGAAGAGAGCTTTCCGGCGGATCGCAGTACGCTGCGCCAGCTAACCAAATATGCTGGCAGCGGCGGCGGGTTAACGATTAACTTTGATGCGATGCTGCTGGGCGAGCGGATTTTCTGGGACCCGGCGACCGATACCCTGACTATCAAAGGGACGCCGCCGAATCTGCGCGACCAGTTGCAGCGACGCACGTCGGGCGGGAAATAAAGGCATACGACATAAAAGGACGCCGTAGTGAGTAAAGGAATACGTCAGAAGCCGCCTGTTAATTTCAGTTTATTTCGGCAGGTTTTGTATGCGCACATTGTCGCATTTTTGATGATGTTGGTGCTCGGGATGGTGTTCACCGTTCTCTCGTTGGTACTGTTTTATACTTATGGCGCCAACTGGTTACTGAGCTTGTTCATATGCCCGCTGTTCTTGTTAAGTGGTTTATCCATTACTGGATTTGCTTTTAAATCAACCTGGTCCAGCATACGTTACTATTACGACAAGGGGCAGTTGAAACGGTATGGACTCAATCTTGATGCAACTTTGACGCATAAAGAGAAGGTGGAAATACGCATCGATAATGCAAAGCGTCAAGTGCGTGTAGATGAACTGGAGCTCCATGTCTTATTTGATTTTCAGTTTGATAGCAAGACATGGAGCTGCGGCGACTTACTGACCAATGAAAAGGTATTTGATGCGTTGAATGACGGGCAAACTATACCAATACGAATTTTGCCATGGAAACCAGAAAGTGCCAGCGTTCGTCAACGGGCATTATTCAATCGGCTTAAAGGTATGAATACCGCGGCGGAAACTACAGATCCTCGATTAGGGGAGGCGCTAATTGAATATGGCGAGGTGTAAGAAAGCAGAAAAGCAAAGTGGGTTCTCGTTGCTCTGCATGTCGTCAAATTCAATTAAACGCATAAAAAAACCCCGCCGGGGCGGGGTTTTTCTTCAACTTCCAGGCGATTACGCGCGAACGAAGTCGATGTGAGTCAGCTTCGGTTTGTAAGCGTGACGCTGTACAGCCTGAGCTTTAACTTTTACTTCTTTACCGTCAACAACGAGGGTCAGAACTTCGCTGTAGAATTCAGCTTTAGCTTGCATGTTCATCACCTGGTCGTGGTCCAGTTCGATAGCAATCGGGGCTTCAGAACCGCCGTAGATGATTGCCGGGAACTTGTTAGCGGCGCGCAGGCGGCGGCTCGCACCCTTACCCTGCTCTTTACGTACTTCTGCGTTGATAGTAAACATTTAAATCTCTCTTTAATAATTCCTGCTACAGGCGACCCAGCAACAGGTAAGTGATCTGCTTTGCGTATGCAAAGGCGGGCGGGATTCTATACTCAAATCGCCGTTACATCAATGAAAAGTACAATTAACCACGTAATTCGTGCGCCCGGCGGAAGCGGCCTTCATAGTCGAACACTTTTTCACGCACCTGCCAGTACTGGCCTTTCATCCGCGCGACCACAAAGTCGGGATGTCGCAACAGCGCCTGCTGCGCGACAATATCCGCCGCCGTGATCCAGCGTAAAGGAACGCCAGGCGTGCGCGTATGCGGGCGAATAAATAGCTGTTCGAAAGCGGTACGCTGGGCGGGCGTGTGCAAGCGGAAGCGCTCACTGACATCCGCACCGTCCTCGTCATAGTAAGTGATTTTCAGCCACTCGCCTTTCTCATCCTGCCCATGCTGCATCGTCATTCCGCTACAGCGCAGGACTAACGCATCCTTGAGCCTGAGCGCCGCTTTTAACATATCGTCCGGGTCGACCAGAATGGCGTCACATTCCCGGCAGCGTCGGGCGGCAATATCGTTTTCGGCATTACACTGCGGGCAGTTTTTGAAGCGAAAGCGAAAATCGCACTGCTCGCGATGGCCGTCGTCATCCTCAAACCAGCCCTGGCAGCGACGGCCAAAGTGTTCAATCAGCGTGCCGTCGGCAGTGGTTTTCCCCCAGAAGGTGTTGGCAAAGCCGCAGGCCGGGCAAAATACCTGGACAGGGACGTTATCGCTTTTTCCCTTCGGGCTACCGACCTCCGGGGCATACAGGTCGTGCGGGTTGCCAGCGTAATCAAGAATCAGGCAATCGGTCTTTCCCGGCGCAAGGCGCAGACCACGCCCGACAATTTGTTGGTAAAGACTAACTGACTCGGTGGGACGTAGAATCGCGATGAGATCAACGTGTGGGGCGTCAAAGCCGGTGGTCAGCACCGAGACGTTAACCAGATAGCGAAAACGCTGCGCCTTGAAATTATCAATCAGCGCGTCGCGCTCGGGCCCTGGCGTATCGCCGGTAATCAGCGCCGCGTCGTCCGCCGGAAGCAGACCGACAATCTCTTTCGCATGTTCGACCGTGGCGGCGAAAATCATCACGCCTTTGCGCGTTTGCGCAAATTCCATAATCTGGCTGATGATGTGCGGCGTAATCCGCTGCTGCTTTTTCAGCTCACGGTTCAGGTCGGCTTCGCTGAACAGCCCATTGCTTTGGGCCTGCAGGCGGCTGAAATCGTATTGGACCACTGGCATATCAAGCCGCTCAGGCGGCGTCAGATAGCCGTGTTTAATCATATAGCGCAGCGGCAGTTCATAAATACAGTCGCGAAACAGAGCGTTGTCGTTGCCGCGCACCATACCGTGATAATGAAATTGATAAATCCAGCCTTTTCCGAGGCGAAAAGGCGTGGCGGTGAGCCCAAGCAGACGTAAGTGAGGATTAACTTTACTCAGGTGAGTGAGGATTTGCTGATACTGACTGTCTTCATCGTCACCGATGCGGTGGCATTCATCGACAATCAACAGCGAAAACTCCTCCTGGAAGGCGTCAAGATTACGCGCCACCGACTGTACGCTGCCGAACACGACTTTGCCCTGACTCTCTTTACGTTTGAGTCCGGCGGCGAAAATATCCGCTTCCAGCCCCAGCGCGCAATATTTGGCGTGGTTCTGCGCGACCAGCTCTTTCACATGCGCCAGCACCAGTACCCGTCCGCGGGCGACGCGCGCCAGTTCGGCGATCACCAGGCTTTTACCTGCGCCGGTCGGCAGAACAATCACGGCGGGCGTACGGTGGCGGCGAAAGTGGCTGAGCGTGGCGTCTACGGCTTCTTGCTGGTAGGGGCGGAGTGTAAAAATCATGGTCTCACTACGTTAAACGGTTCCGGGAATAGTATGCCATGAATCATTTCCCTTGAGAGATATAGTTAGCCCGCTATACTGAGCGGATAGCAATTCCCTTTTTTCGGGTAGAATGCCCGATTTCCGTATTATTACAGGCTAAACCACACACATGCGACTTGATAAATTTATCGCTCAGCAGCTTGGCGTCAGCCGCGCTATTGCCGGGCGTGAAATTCGTGGTAACCGCGTTACCGTCGATGGCGACATCATTAAAAATGCGGCCTTCAAATTGCTCCCGGAACATGCGGTTGCGTATGACGGCAATCCCTTAGCGCAGCAACACGGGCCACGCTATTTTATGCTTAACAAGCCGCAGGGATACGTTTGTTCAACCGATGATCCCGATCATCCAACGGTACTGTATTTCCTGGATGAGCCGGTGGCGTATAAGCTGCATGCCGCAGGACGTCTGGATATCGATACTACCGGTCTGGTGTTAATGACAGATGACGGTCAGTGGTCGCACCGCATTACGTCGCCGCGCCATCACTGTGAAAAAACCTATCTGGTGACCCTGGAGTCGCCGGTGGCCGACGATACGGCAGCGCAATTTGCGAAAGGCGTGCAGTTGCATAATGAAAAAGATCTCACTAAACCCGCTACGCTGGAGGTGATAACGCCTGTGCAGGTCCGTCTGACCATCAGCGAAGGCCGTTATCATCAGGTGAAGCGGATGTTTGCCGCAGTAGGCAATCGCGTTGTGGAACTGCACCGCGAACGGATTGGCGCCATTACGCTGGATGAGAATCTGGCTCCCGGCGAGTACCGCCCGTTGACTGAAGAAGAAATCGCCAGCGTCGGCTAACTATCTCGTTAAATTCAGGAGTTCGATGTGACCACCCGGCAGCACTCTTCCTTTGCCATTGTCTTTATCCTTGGCCTGTTGGCCATGTTAATGCCGCTGTCGATTGATATGTATCTTCCAGCGCTGCCGGTGATTTCTGCGCAATTCGGCGTGCCTGCCGGTAGCGCGCAGATGACGCTCAGCACCTATATTCTGGGGTTTGCGCTGGGTCAGCTTATCTATGGACCGATGGCGGATAGCCTCGGGCGTAAGCCGGTCATCCTGGGCGGGACGCTGGTATTTGCTGCTGCGGCGGTCGCCTGTGCGTTGGCGCAGACTATCGATCAACTGATCGTGATGCGTTTCTTTCACGGTTTGGCGGCCGCGGCGGCAAGCGTCGTCATCAATGCGCTGATGCGGGATATTTATCCAAAGGAAGAGTTTTCGCGCATGATGTCATTTGTCATGCTGGTCACTACGATAGCGCCGTTAATGGCGCCCATTGTCGGCGGCTGGGTGTTGGTATGGTTAAGCTGGCACTATATCTTCTGGATACTGGCCATTGCGGCGATTCTGGCGTCAGTCATGATCTTTGCTCTGATTAAAGAGACGCTGCCCGTTGAGCGGCGTCAGCCTTTTCATATTCGTACCACAATAGGTAACTTTGCCGCGTTGTTTCGCCACAAACGCGTACTGAGCTATATGCTGGCGAGCGGGTTTAGTTTTGCCGGTATGTTCTCTTTTTTGAGCGCGGGGCCGTTTGTCTATATCGAAATTAATCATGTTCCGCCGCAGGATTTCGGCTACTACTTCGCGTTGAACATCGTATTTCTGTTTGTGATGACGATTATCAACAGCCGTTTTGTCAGACGGGTAGGGGCGCTAAACATGTTTCGGGCCGGGCTATGGATTCAGTTTGCGATGGCGGTGTGGATGGTTTTCAGCGCGCTGATGGGCATTGGATTCTGGGCGCTGGTGGTCGGCGTTGCGGCGTTTGTCGGCTGTGTGTCGATGGTTTCGTCCAATGCGATGGCGGTCATTTTGGATGAGTTTCCGCATATGGCCGGAACGGCGTCTTCGTTGGCGGGCACTTTCCGCTTTGGTATTGGCGCTATCGTCGGCGCGTTGCTGTCGCTGGCTACCTTTACCAGTGCGTGGCCGATGATCTGGTCGATTGCGCTTTGCGCCGCCTGTTCCATTCTGTTTTATCTCTACGCCAGCCGTCCCAAAAAACGGTGACGGGCGCGCTGTCCCTCAATGGCGCCGAAGAATGCGCAGGCGGCGTTGGGGGACGCTATCCGCTACACGATGGCAAAGCCAAACGGCTTTCATAGTTGATGTATATCAATTACCAATTCATCATTTTCCTCCTTTATGTTTATTTTATGTAAAATCCATTTATGTAAAAAGTCACATCATTGTAGTTAAAAAGGTTGAGTTAGATCGCAGAAACGGGTACATATAGCCCGCCGCTATCTCCGCGTCGGTAAAACTATTTTAACTCCCGCTTGCTGTAGAGCCACTGACGGAGAGAAGGGCGTTAGCAATCTGTTTAAGGACGGGTTGTCAATGATGTGTTAATATAAATGTAAGCAAATTGTGAATTAATTGTGCTTCCGGGGAAAGAAAGTGAATACATTACAGCTCTCAATTGTTCACCGTCTGCCGCAAAACTATCGCTGGTCGGCGGGTTTTGCGGGGTCAAAGGTTGAACCGATTCCGCAAAACGGGCAGAGCACCGAGAATAGTCTGGTGGCGCTTAAACTGTTGAGTCCGGCAGGCGATAGCGCGTGGTCAGTGATGCATAAGCTCAGCCAGGCGCTAAGCGATATTGAAGTTCCTTGCTCCGTGCTGGAGTGCGAAGGGGAACCGTGCCTGTTCGTTAATCGTCAGGATGAGTTTGCCGCCACCTGTCGGCTGAAAAATTTCGGCGTGGCGATAGCGGAACCTTTTTCTAACAATAATCCTTTTTAGGCGTCAGCTTAACGCGAGTAGCTGACGCGTATACGCTTGTTGCGGTGCGGTAAACACGCGCTCGCATTGCCCCTGTTCAACCACCTCCCCCTGTCGCAGCACGATAACCTGATGGCACAGCGCGCGTACTACATGCAGATCGTGGCTAATGAAGATATAGGCCAGACGGTGCTTTTGCTGGAGCGATTTCAGGAGGGCAAGAATCTGCGCCTGAACGGTTTTATCCAGCGATGAGGTCGGTTCATCCAGAATAATAAGCGACGGTTTTAAAATCAGCGCCCTGGCGACGGCGATACGTTGACGCTGGCCGCCGGAAAACTCAGCGGGGTAACGATGCCGTGTTTCCGGGTCCAGGCCGACTTCCATCATGACCGCTTTCACCTGCTGTTCGCGCTGCGCGCCTGAAAGCGTAGGCTGGTGGACGCGCAGGCCTTCTTCGATAATTTGCAACACGTTTAAACGCGGGTTTAGCGATGAGTTTGGGTCCTGGAATACGACCTGGATACGGTGGCGAACAGGTAAAAGCTGGCGGCGGTTTAACGTATCCAGCGATTGACCGTCAAACACGATGCGGCCTTCGGAGCGGATAAGCCGTAACAGCGCCAGACCGGTGGTGCTTTTTCCCGATCCTGACTCGCCGACCAGACCCAGCGTTTCGCCTGGATGCAGGGTGAAACTGATATTGTTAACCACCACATTATGATCCACGACGCGCTTCAGAATGCCTTTGCGGATTGGGAAGGCGACGCGCAGCTTGTCCACTTCCAGCAACGGCGCCTGCCCGGCGGGGAGCGGAACCGGATCGCCAGTGGGTTCGCTGTTGAGTAGTTTTTGCGTGTACGGATGGGTCGGCGCGGAGAGCAGCGTGTCGGCGCGTTGGTTCTCTACGCACTTGCCGTGTTGCATTACCGCCACTGAATCCGCCAGTTTTTTTACAATGCTGAGGTTATGGGTGATAAACAGCAATCCCATATTGAGCTCGCGCTGGAGTTCCCGCAGTAGAGATAAAATCTGCGCCTGTACGGAGACGTCGAGGGCGGTGGTCGGCTCATCGGCGATCAGTAATTCCGGCCGTGTTAACAGCGCCATGGCTATCATGACGCGCTGGCGTTCGCCGCCGGAAAGCTGATGCGGATAATCGCGCAGACGCTGGCTCGCCTGGCGGATACCGACCCGATCCAGACAACCGATCATCTCCGCCCTTGCCGCCTCCCGACGCATTCCCCGATGGAGCGACAGCACTTCATAGAGCTGTTTTTCCAGCGTATGCAGCGGGTTAAGTGAAACCATCGGTTCCTGAAAAATCATGGCGATTTTATTGCCGCGCACGCCGCGTAGCGTCTGCTCGCTGGCATGAAGCAATGATTCGCCGTGAAAGCGAATATCGCCGGAGAGGTAGACGGCGGGAGGGGTAGGCAAAAGACGCAGAATGGAAAGCGCCGTCACGCTTTTTCCTGACCCGGACTCGCCGACCAGCGCCAGCGTTTCCCCGGCGTTCACCTGTAACGAAATGGCGTTAACGACAGGGCGCACGTGCTGTTGCTGACGGAAACCTACCGATAAATTTTCAATCGCAAGCAATGGAGATGTCATCTTATACCGCCTTAGCAGGATCAAAGGCGTCGCGTACCGCTTCGCCGATAAAAATCAGCAGCGATAGCAGAATGGCGACAGACAGAAAGGCGGCGATCCCCAGCCAGGGAGCCTGTAAGTTGTTTTTCCCCTGTAAAAGAAGTTCGCCGAGAGAAGGGGAGCCAAGCGGCAGACCGAATCCCAGAAAATCCAGCGACGTCAGGGTGGTGATGGAGCTACATAAAATGAACGGTAAAAATGTCAGGGTAGCGACCATCGCATTAGGCAACATATGGCGCAGGATAATGTCACGATCGCTGACGCCAAGCGCCTGCGCGGCGCGGATATAGTCAAAATTGCGGGTCCGTAAAAACTCGGCGCGCACCACGCCCACCAGACTCATCCAGCCAAACAGCACGGTTATGGCCAGCAGCCACCAGAAGTTAGGCTGCACTACGCTGGAAAGTAAAATAATCAGAAACAGGGTCGGCATCCCCGACCAGACTTCGATGAGACGTTGCCCCCATAAATCGACTTTGCCGCCATAATAGCCCTGTAGCGCGCCCGCCAGTACACCCATGACGCTGGAGCAAATCGTTAACATCAGACCGAATAAAATAGAAATGCGGGTGCCGTACAGGATGCGGGCGAAAACGTCGCCGCCATTCGCATCGGTGCCCAGCCAGTTTTTCGCCGAAGGCGGGGAGGGGAAAGGCTGCGTGGTGGCAAAATTAATGGTATTGGCGCCAAAGCGTACGGGGGCCCACAACACCCAGCCCCGATTCTCAAGCTGCCGTTGTAGCCATGGGTCCTGATAGTCTGCCGTTGTCGCCAGCGGGCCGCCGAAATCGCGCTCGCTGTAATTTTTTACCAGCGGAAAATACCACTGGCCTTCATAGCGCACCAGCAATGGCTTATCGTTAGCAATCAGTTCCGCGCATAAGCTCAGGCTGAACACGACCAGGAAAATCCATAGTGACCAGTAGCCCCGGCGATTATGGCGGAAACGCGCCCAGCGGGCCTGATTGACCGGGCTTAATCGCGGCATTATCGTCCCTCAAAATCAATGCGTGGATCGACCAGCGTATAGCTGATATCGCTCAGGATATTCAGTAATAAGCCAATCAGGGTAAAGATATAAAGCGTGCCGAACATCACCGGATAGTCGCGCGAAACGGTTGCTTCATAACCCAGCAGCCCCAGGCCGTTGAGCGAGAACATGACTTCAATTAGCAACGAGCCGGTGAAAAACATACTGATAAAAGTGGCGGGAAACCCGGCGATCACCAGCAGCATGGCGTTACGAAAAACATGTTTCCAGAGAATGTTTTTTTCACTCACGCCTTTAGCGCGAGCGGTAACGACATACTGTTTACGCACCTCGTCGAGAAACGAATTTTTCGTCAGCATCGTCAGGGCGGCAAAACCGCCGATGACGGTCGCCAACACCGGTAGCGTAATATGCCACAAATAATCGGTGATTTTCTGGTACCACGGTAACGTGTCAAAGTTGGCGGAGACCAGGCCACGTAGCGGAAAGATATCGTAGTAGCTGCCGCCGGCAAAAAAGACGATTAATAAAATAGCGAACAGAAAGGCGGGGATCGCATAACCAATAATGATAAACGCGCTGCTCCACACATCAAAGCGACTGCCGTTATGGACGGCTTTGCGGATCCCCAGCGGGATAGACACCAGGTAAATAATCAGCGTGCTCCATAATCCCAGGGTAATGGAGACGGGAAGGCTATCTTTGATCAGCGTTAGTACGGATGCGCTGCGAAACAGACTGTCGCCGAAGTCAAAAGAGAGATAGTCCCGTAGCATCTTGAAATAACGCTCATGCAGCGGTTTGTCGAAGCCGTAGCGATGGGTGATCTCCGCGATCACCTCCGGATCGAGTCCCCGGCCGCCGCGATAATGGCTGTCGCTGATATTGCCGACGCCGGTTTGCGCATGACTGGCGCGAACGCCTTCGCCGCTGGCGCCGGGCAACGCGCCGCCCTGGCCAAATTCAATCGCGGCAATAGCCTGATCGACAGGGCCGCCGGGAGCGATCTGCACGATAAAAAAGTTAATGGTAATAATGGCCCATAGCGTGGGGATCACCAGTAACAGACGGCGGATAAGATAGGCGCCCATTGATTCTTACTACCTCCTGGCTGCCGGTAGTTTGGCGGCTTTGTTGACATCATACCACCAGGTATCTAACCCGATGGTATATACAGGGCGAATCGCCGGATGGGAGAATTTATCCCACCAGGCGAGCCTGTCTTGCGCCATATACCACATCGGCAGCATGTAATAGTTCCAGGTCAGCACGCGATCCAGCGCCCGTCCCAGCGGCACCAGTTTCGCTTTATCACCCTGCGCTGCGATAATTTGCGCGATCAGCTTATCCACCACCGGGCTTTGTACGCCGGGAGCGTTATAACTGGAGTCAATGTATTCCGACGCCCATGAGATTTGTAGATCGGAGCTGGGCCAGGGCATCGCCCGCCATAGCCTCGGCATCATGTCATAGTCGCGGCTACGCATCCGGTTGGTGAGCTGAGAATTATCAACCTGACGGATAGTCATCGTAATGCCCAGACGCTGAAGATTATGCTGGAAGGGCAGAACCCACTGGCTATTACTGCTGGCAGGAAGGAGAAGTTCAAACGTCAGAGGCTTACCGGTGACGCTATTGACCCGTTGCTGTCCGTTGATCACCCATCCGGCCTGCGTCAACAAGGCGTCAGCTTTAAGAAGATTTTCGCGATCGTAGCCGTCGCCGTTAGAGACCGGCGGCTGATAGATCTGAGTGAAGACTTCAGGAGGAAGATCTTTTTTCATCGGCGCGAGTAATACCAGCTCATCGGCGTCAGGGTAATTTCTGGCGGCGTACTCGGTATTCTGGAAGTAACTGTTGGTTCGGCTCCAGGCATTATAGAACAGCGCTTTATTCATCCACTCAAAATCGAAGGCCAGGGTGACAGCTTCACGTACCCGCCGGTCTTTAAATACCGGGCGCTGAATATTAAAGGCCAGCCAGCGTGTGTCCTGCGCCGACTCGTTTTTCTGCTCTTCTTTAATGATGTAATGATTATCGAAATTTTTACCGATATAGCGCGTTGCCCAGTTTTTAGCGTCGTTTTCCAGCCGTAGATCAAATGCGCCCGCTTTAAACGCCTCGAAAGCGACATTGTCATCAAGGTAGTAATCGTAGCGGATAGTGTCGAGGTTAAAACGTCCACGATTGACCGGCAGATTAGCCGCCCAGTAGTTTTTGACGCGTGAATAGACAATGTACTGGCCCATTTTCCACTGAGTAATCCGGTATGGCCCGCTGGCTAAGGGCGGCGTTGAAAGCGGATCGCTGAGCTTGTGATTTTTCCAGAATTTTTCGGGCATGATCGGTAGTGAAAACAGACTAAGCATGTCTTCTTTACCAGGCTTCGCCAGCTCAATTCGCACGGTTAAAGGCGCAATCGCCTTCACGGTAGTACCTTTATAGACCAGACGGAACTGCGGTACGCCTTCAGTCATAAACTTATGAAAGGTAAAGGCCACATCGCGGGCGGTAATGGGCGTGCCATCGTGAAAACGAGCGCGGGGGTTAATCGAGATTTCCACCCAGGAATAGTCGGCGGCATAGCGGGCATGGTCGGCAATCAGCGGATAATAGCTTCCGGGCTCATCATCCGAGGTGGTAAAAAGCGTATCGTAAAGGGCTTCGGTACGTACGCCGGGATTGCCGCGCAGCGAATAGCGATTGAAATTATCGAACGTACCAATGGCGGAAAGCGTCATCTGACCGCCTTTCGGCGCAGCAGGATTCACATAATCAAAGTGATCAAAGTTAAAAGCATACTTAGGTTCGCCGAGTACGGCGAAAGCGTAGCTTTCTTTGATTTCCTGGGCCTGGGCGCCAGCGCTAAGCAGTGCGACAAGCAGAAGTATTACGCGCGCAGTCATCTGAAGGCGGTTTCCTTATCGTATTGCCCGCTGCAAACCGGCAGGCGTTTCGCTGAATAATAAGTGACGTTGCGTCTGATGTGAATCCGTTAAAACCGTAAGGGGACTACCATTCAGGCACGGAAGGCGCCGACATCCACAGCACGAAATCTTTTAGGGGTAAAGGACGGCTAATCCAGTACCCCTGCAAGTAATTAACACCGTGATCGCGTAGCCAACGGGCCTGCTCCGGCGTTTCAACGCCCTCGGCCACCGTCAGCATATTCAGGCGTCTGGAGAGCGTCAGCACGGTATCCAGAACCGGAGACGTGACGGTTTCCGTGCCGATCGCCTGGATAAAGCCGCGATCGATTTTCAGATAATCTAAAGTAAATCGCTCCAGATAAATCAGGGCGCTATGGCCTGTACCGAAATCATCTATAGCGATTTCAAACCCGGCGGAATGCAGCCATTCGAACAGTTTGGCCGCTTCATACTGCTGGAGCATATCGCGTTCAGTGATTTCCAGCACGATATGAAAATGGTGCGCGGGCAGGGCGTCCCTGAGCCGGTGCATATCCTCTTTAAAACTGTCGCTGTGCAGATGTTCCGGCGCGATGTTAATGCCAAATTTGGCACCGACGGGCATCACCTTCTGTAGCGTGGGTGCGTCGCGGGCGATCAGCTCGAACAGATGCTGCGTTAACGGTACGATAAGTTGTTGCGCTTCGGCATAGTGGATAAAGGCATCCGGCGGAATCTCGCCTGCCGTAGGGTGACGCCAGCGCAGTAAGACTTCAAGCCCGGTGACGCTCAGCGTACGAGTATCGACGACGGGCTGATAAACCACATAAAACTGCTCGTGTTTGATCGCCGTTAAAATCTCTTTGCCCGGTCGCGTCCGGAGGGCATAGATAAAGTAACAGATAAACCCCGCTACGATGCCGCTAATGCAGCCCAGCATCAACGCATACCACAAGTCATTGTAGGTCCAGCTATCGGCATAAAGCTGTATTTTAAGCGGCAGGCCGTTGATAGTTGCCTGTCGTGATGGCGTGCCCGGCAGCTCCGCGACGGCCAGCAGACGCGAAGAAAAGGTCGACAGCGCGGTATTGCCGACAATCAGCGCGATGCCGTTAAAATCGTCCTGGCGCGTGGTATAGAGTAAGTAGGGCGTCAGGTTAATATTCAGCGATGTGAATACGCCGCTGTCATTTAGTAATGGGTTTCGATACCAAATCACCATTGTCGGTTTGTTGGGCATCATTGGCGTGCCGGGCAGAATCGCCATAGCAACGTCTTTGCGGATATCTATATCCGGCACCAATTGCTGAAGCGGCATATTCATGGCGCCAGTGGCGGAAGAGCAGAACACTTTTTTATCTTTAATCAATAAGAAGGCGCGGACATTAAGGCTAAAAGCGGCTCTTGAGGTGAGTTCTGCGCCAACCTGCTGACAGGTGTTGATCGTCAACGGCTGAAGAATATCGGTGGTGGCTTTCAGGTCGGCGAAATAGCTGGCCAGGTAATGTTGTACATCAGAAAGAAGCGTATTGTATTTAACATCCCGTTTATGCCACGACAGGAAAAATTGCAGGCTACCAATAAGTAATGCTGCCGCTATCCCCGTAATGATACAGGTAAGCAGGATTTTCCGACCGGAAGAGGAGTCGCGTGTAAGCATAATTCCTGGTGTGACCTGAAAAGGTGGATGCCGGTTAAACTGGTTGATTTATAAGACTATAGCCTGGATTACCCCGGATAGTCATGCTTTTCTGTGATGCGCAGGAAAGCGTATTGTCGCAGTAGGCGTTGGGGGAAACGACCTGAATGTCTGATGGCGCTATGTTTATCAGGCCTATGTTCGTGTGTTGTAGGCTGGATAAGACGCCACACGTCGCCATGCGGCAAAACGGATTCAGAAGGGATAATAAGCAAAAGCACTGCCGAAGCAGTGCTTTTTATGTCGTCTCATCAGGTAAGCCAAGGGAGGTGCTGCCTGATGAAGATTAGCTGCGGCTCAGAACTCGACGCGCTTCATTGTAGCGTTTTTTCCAGTACGGTTCGTTCATACTGGAGATAATGACGCCGCTACTGGTAGACGCATGGACAAACTGGTTATTGCCGATATAAATACCGACATGGCGACCAGTGGAACCGGCGCGGAACAGAACCAGATCGCCCGTACGCAGGTTATTGCGTGAAACTGCTTTGCCCATTTCCTGCTGTTCATAGGTTGAACGCGGAAGCTCTAAACCAAACTGTTCACGGAAGGTGCGCTGTACAAAGCTGGAACAGTCGACGCCTTTCTTAGTGCTGCCGCCCAGGCGGTAACGCACGCCTTTCCAGTCAGCATACTGATCCATAATCCGCGACTTAACGTCGAGGTTACGCACCATATTTTCAAATTCATCCTGAGAGGCTTGCAGTGAAGAGCTATCGCTATTGCCCACAGCATGCGTCTCAGAATGCATATTCTTTGCGGTATTGGTGGTTGTGCTACAAGCAGAAAGCAGAACCGCAACTGCAATCGCAGGAATCCCGCGCAAAATATATCTCAAAATCGGTTGAGATTTGACCATGTTGTTTGTTTTCCCTTGAAGTCCTTAACGATAAATATCGTTATAAAAATGCCAAACGTGATGAGACTAATTACCTGCACAGCTTGAGACAATTCTTTGTGCACAAATCTGTGGCGGAACGCACAAATTTATTCGCAATGAGAATAATTATCTGGCGAGGCAAAACGAGTTTGAGATTACCCGATTGTTGCTGTCATTGCGAGCGATTTCGCGTGATTTTTTATAAGAATTTATGATACGAAAAGTGAACTTTCAGCACGGGTCAAATTAAGCGCAAATCGTTTAAAAATCGTGCAACCTGTTCATTTTGCACAGGAATAATATGACCGAAAAATGATGGGCTGGGGGAATATCATCATAAATTACCTTCAACGATGTAAAACTATCGCTGAAGGTAATGTTAATTGCATGGGTTATTTGTTTAAAATTTGTTTATTTCCACCCGGGAGATAATTCTCAAAAAGCGCTATCGCCCGGTCGCTGAGCGGGGTCATCAGCCACCAGGGGAGGCCAATCAAAATAACCGTGAGCGAACCGACCACAATATCGGTGAACCAGTGAGCGCCAATCATAACGCGGGGAAACGCGAAAACCACAAATATAATAAGGGCGATAATCCCCGCCGTTTTGCCGAAATAACGCAGCATAAAGGCGGAAAATATCAGCAGCATCATACCGTGATCGCCTGGGAAACTGTCTTTTGACGCGTCTTTTGTCGGGATGTGCAGCAACTCGCTGACGCGATAAATATGCTCAAAAGAGAGCGTTGGGCTGGCGCGCTTGACGGGGATCAGCGCTTGACCGAGTTGGTTAAGCACCACCGCTGTTAGCAGCATGACCAATCCGATTATCACAATGCGCCGCCGGCCCGATGCGTTTTCTTTTAGCCAGAAACTGAGCATCAGTCCCCCCATCGCCAGCAGCGAACAGCCGTCAAACGCCCGATTATTGGTAATAGCGACCCACCAAAGGAACGCGTGGCTTTCCACCAGTTTCTGGTTAAAGAAGTGGAATATGCCGGAATCAATGGTGAACCAGAAGCCGTGATTGACGGGAAGATACCATGACAAAAACAGCGCCAGACCGGCGGCATTAAGCAGAATTATCAAGGAATAGCGGGTTTTCATCGTCATTTCGCCATAGTTTTTAAACGGTGGCAACCTTACGCGTGCGTCGCTAAACGAAGCTTCAACAAGGCCGTCTGTAACGTATTCCAGTCGGTTTCTGTGTTTGAGATAAGTTCAACCCGGCTATCCGGCGGCGCGACACTCTGTGTTTCGATGTGCAGGTCATCGCCCTGGCGATTGATGCGTACCAGCCCCTCTTGTATGCGCATAACGCCTTTCACCCGGCCCACCGGCGCCAGACGCGCCCATTCGAGGAGGCCAATGGTGTCAAACACGGTATCGGCATCGAAAATCCAGCCGCAGGCCTGATGACCCTGTCCGCTATTGAGGCTGCGTCGCCAGCGCTGCTGGGCGGGCAGATTTAGCGCGGCGAGTCCTTTTTTACTGGTATGAGTGTGAGAATGCGCGGCGCTGGCCGGCAGTTCCGCCAGATTTTGTCGTGGTAAATCAAGAAGCTTACCGTCTATCTGTCCATGTTCGGCATGAATCAGTTGACGATCGCCGCCGTACTGTCGCCACCACTGTTGCAGGGCGGCATCGCTCTGCGCCGTGGCGCGATCGGTCTTATTGGCGATGATAATATCGGCTGAGGCGAGCTGATCGCGGAAATTTTCATTGGCGACGCTCTGTTGGTCCAGTAGCAGGCGAGGGTCAAGGATGCAGAGCGTAGCGCGTAAATCAATCCACGGCTCATAAACCGGCGCAGTTAATAAATCCAGAATCTGTTTTGGGTGCCCCAGTCCGGTTGGTTCAATCAGCAACCGATCAGGTTTGCCCTGGCGTAGCAGCGTGTTGAGCCCCACCTGCATAGGCAATCCGTTGACGCAGCACATGCAGCCGCCGGGGATCTCTTTTAGCAGTGCGCCGCTGTCGGCAAGCAGCGCGCCGTCAATACCCACTTCGCCAAATTCATTGACCAGGACGGCCCACTTTTCAGCCGGATCTTTATGAGCTAATAAATGAAGGATAGAGGTGGTTTTTCCGCTACCGAGAAATCCAGTAATAAGATTGGTTTTGGTCACGTCAGCTCCAGAATATTGATACAACATAACAACTTTAATAATCCTGGCGAATAAACGTGAAAAAGAGAAGCTCTGAGTTGACGAAGTCGTGCTTCTGCCATCTTAAGAGCAGAAAATGTTAAATTTTTAACGTTTCTCTTGCCTGGTGCAGAACAGTTAATAAAGAAAAGGGTCAGGCTGCGCCCTGGGGCGCAGCCGAAAAATGCGAAACTTAATCCGCGCGCCCCATATAACGGCGCTCTTCGATATGAATGCGGATTTTCTCACCTGCGCTCAGGTATTCGGGAACCTGAATCACCAGACCGGTGCTTAATGTCGCGGGTTTGTTACGTGCGCTGGCGGACGCTCCTTTAATACCCGGCGCGGTTTCGACGATTTCCAGATCCACGGTCTGCGGAAGCTCTAGCGCCAGCAGTTGGCCGTCCCAGGTCAGAACCTGCATATCCGGCATTCCGCCTTCAGGCATAAACAGCAACTCTTCTTCAATCTGATCTTTGGTGAAGGTATACGGCGTATAGTCTTCTTTATCCATGAACACATATTCGTTGCCATCGACATAAGAAAAGTCAACGCCGCGACGGCTCAGGGTGACGGTATCAACGATATCGTCGCCTTTGAAACGTTCTTCCACTTTCAGACCGGTGCGGACATCGGAAAAACGCATTTTATACAGTGTGGCGGCGCCACGGGCGGTAGGCGACTGAATGTCGATATCTTTCACAATCAGCAATTTGCCGTTGTAGTTCAGTACCATACCTTTTTTGATTTCGTTCGCTCTTGGCATCGAGGAGATCCTGTTGTAGAGATTATCTAAAATATCGCGTAAAACTACTCGCGCCGGGCCGTCCAGGCAAGTGGAATTGTCACTTTTGCTGGTGCAAAAAAGGTGATACTGTTCGCCCGCTTTCCGCTCCGCGTTCAACGAGAATACGCGATGGCATGTCGCCCGGAGGGGGGAAGTGTGCTGTGTTGTCCCTTCTGTTTCCAGCCTTGTCTTCGGAATGTCTGAGGGCAGGCCTGATCATGATGACGTCCACATTTTAAATCTGGATTTTTCTTTGGACAAATTCTGTTATCTTTCATTTGGTTATAAATAGAGGGCTGAGCATGGACTGTCGTAGCGGTTGTGGCGCTTGCTGTATTGCGCCTTCAATTTCGTCGCCGATACCCGGAATGCCGTATGGCAAGCCGATGAATACCAGATGCGTGCAGCTTTCGGAAGATAACTTGTGCCTTATCTTTGGCTCGCCTTTACGCCCAAAAGTGTGCTCTGGTTTGCAACCGACAGGGGACATGTGTTTAACGACCCGGGAAGAGGCCATTATTTATTTGCTGGAACTCGAACAGAAAACCTTACCATGAGCTAAGCCGTTTTTGATAAACGTGCAGGGGCTTACGTTATATCCCGAAATAGTCTGCAAAAGCTGCGCCTCAAATTACCTCCTTTTACCATTAAATAGCGTAATACATGATTCCCTTATTTCGTGGCTTCTGAAGCGGTAGATGTCGCCGCTCAACCCCGTTGGTGCCTGAACGTGTACCGAATGAACCGTCACATAAAACAAAAACGATCAATTTTATTTATATGATAGTTTTTATCTATTAAAAAGAGGAATTTTGATCGATTTTAATTATTTGTAACGATCGATATCATGAATTTGATAGTTTATATCTATCATTGATGTATTTACCGATCGATATAACCAGTGTGAATGTATTGTTATTTTCCTTTAAAATACTCGAATTCTTATGTGTGGGTTTTATCTTATGAAGAAATATACGTTCGCAGCCAGGGCGTTTATTTTTACGCTGGTGTTGCTTTTTGTTATTTCAGTATTCGGGTTGACTATTAGCGTTTTAAAAGGGATGTGAAATGCGGGGAGAAAATAGTGAAATTGATTTAGTCGACGTTTCCTTATTCCTTATAAGAAAATGGCTAAGTATCGTGATCGTTACCTTTATTTTTGTCGCCATTGGCTATGTTTTTGTGAGCGTGCAGCATGATACAAAGGTTGTGAGTATTACGATCAAACCTAATCTGGATACGCCTGCTACCTATGCGTTATGTGGCTATACTAATGATATTCAATGTAAAACAACGGTTATCCTTAACCAGTTTAGCCGTTTCTTGCCTGCGGAATATAAAAATAAAATAAGTTTTGACGCGAAAAAACAGCTTGTCCTTTTTAAGGCGCAGGGGAGGGAAGAAAGCGTCAATAATATTATTTCCACCCTGAAAAATAGTGTCGATAAAATGGCAGCATGGTATATCGATGACGGTGACATTAAACGTTATAGCGTGCATAAAAATATGTTACAAACGGAAACATATGCAAAGCTATCATTGTTGTCGGAGGCGGTTAAAAATAATGCTAACATTGAAGTGATAGATGTTGCTGTTACACCAAAATATAAGATGCGGCTGGTGTTGGTCCTTTGCGGGCTGATGGGCGTAATTTTCTCAATAACCGGTCTTTTATGTAGGAGGGCGCTAACAGAATATCGTATTGAGAAAAAGACAATGAATGACCGCGCATGAACATTGCGCAGAGGTAAACTCTGCGCTGAAATGTGTCGAAGAGTAAAAGTATCAGGCTTGCAAGTTAAACATCTTTAATACGCGCCAGGCAGAACATGGTGGCGACAATCATAACTAACGCAAACCAGAAGACCGCATGATAATTCCAGATTTCTGCGGCGATTCCCGCCAACGAACCGGCAATGATCCAGCCGACGCGAATGGTATTGGTATACAGCGTGGTGGCTGAACCCGCCTGGCCTGGCATGAGATCCTGAAAATAGAGCATGCCAATCCCGCCAAGAATGCCGATGTAAATCGCGTTCAGCAACTGCAAGCCGAGCAACGTCGCCGGTGCGTGCGCCAGCAACATCCCCGCATAAAAGCACAGTCCGGCGACAACGGCGATGCACATTAACAGGCGTTTTCCCAACCGTTTGGCGAAGTAACCTGCAATCAGCATTGTGGGAATCTCCAGCCCGGCGGCGGTGCCCATCATCACGCCTGCAAGTTTTTCCGGAAGATGCAGCTCATTGATGATAAACAGCGGCATATTAATGATATACAGGCTGTTAGTTCCCCACATTAACGTACAGATGACAAACAGCAACAGCGTATCGCGGCGATTACGACGCGGTGCTTCCAGCGTGCCGGTCGCCAGCGGCGCATCTTTGCGCATTGACGGTAAAAAGAACCACACTATGACGCCGCAGACGATAAAAGCTACCGCCGCGCTCAAATACATCACCGTAAAGCTAAAACCCATCGCCAGCGCATAGGCCAGCGGCGGCCCAATGACCCAGGCCAATGAGACCTGGGCGCGGAGGATTGAGCTGAACATCACCGCTTCACGACCTGTACGATCGGCATGTTCACGGGCGAGCGCAAACATCTGCGGGTTGGCGGTAGAGCCGAAGCTACTGAGAAAGACGCCGATAAACAGCAAAATAAAGTAGTTGCGGTTCCAGGCAAACAGCACGCAGGCCAACATGCCCAGCACGCAACAGAAAACGATCAGTTTTTTGCGATCGCCTTTTTTATCTGAGCGACCCGCCAGAAACTGGCTCACGATAATGCCGATAACCGCGCTGCCGGTAAAAAAGAATCCCACCATGCCGGGACGGGCGTGAACCTCATCCGTCAGAAAAATACTGAGCGTCGGCGCCTGTAGCGCACCGGCAATACCGGTGAGAAAAGCGACGATCAAAAAGGCGGTAGACGCCAGGTCAAACGATTTAGGCGCAGCGGCGGCGGGACTGTTGTGCATGTTTCTATATCAGTGGTGTGAAGAGAGGCGGAGTTTACGCTGCCCGTCAGAAAATAAACAGGCGTCTGAATCAAAATCGACACGAAAAATCAAAATAGCATTCCAGTTTGTTACCAGGGGGGTGCTGACGCAAGCTGAAAGAAAAAAGCTGAAGCCTTTTATGCGTCAGCTATTGAGGGTCTGTTGGAGAAAAAATGTGCTTCACCTCAAAAAATTGCTACAAAACCGGTAACTTTTCTTGCGTGCTGAAGCAGAAAGATCCAGACTTCTTGAAACGTTTCAGCGCGATCTGGTTTTTTTGATAACTCAGATTGGCGCTTTTTTTCTCATAGTGGCTGAATCGTTTCAATTCAGCAGGAGAGGAGACACATGTTCCAGTTATCGGTTCAGGACATTCATCCGGGCGAGCAGGCCGGAAATAAAGAAGAGGCCATTCGGCAAATCGCCGCCGCGTTAGCGCAGGCGGGGAATGTGGCGGGCGGCTATGTTGACGGTATGCTGGCGCGCGAACAGCAAACCTCGACCTTTCTTGGCAATGGTATTGCGATTCCCCATGGCACAACAGACACGCGCGATCAGGTGCTGAAAACCGGCGTCCAGGTCTTTCAATTTCCGCAGGGCGTTATCTGGGGAGAAGGCCAGGTCGCCTACGTGGCGATTGGTATTGCCGCCAGTTCGGACGAACACCTCGGCCTGCTGCGTCAGCTGACGCATGTGCTGAGCGATGACTCCGTGGCTGAACAGCTGAAATCCGCGACAACGGCGGAAGAGCTGCGCGCATTGCTGATGGGCGAGAAGCAAAGTGAACAATTAAAACTTGATAACGAGACGATGACGCTGGATGTCATCGCCAGCTCGCTGGTCACATTGCAGGCGCTAAATGCGGCGCGTCTGAAAGAGGCGGGAGCGGTTGATGCGGCGTTCGTCGCAAAAACGATTAACGATAGTCCGATGAATCTGGGACAAGGCATCTGGCTGAACGACAGCGCGGAAGGCAATTTGCGCAGCGCTGTTGCGGTAAGCCGTGCGACCCAGGCGTTTGACGTAGAGGGTGAAAAAGCAGCCTTATTAGTCACTGTCGCGATGAACGATGAGCAGCCGATTGCCGTGCTAAAACGCCTCGGCGACCTGTTGCTGAACAATAAAGCCGATCGTCTGCTGAGCGCCGACGCCGCGACGCTGCTGGCGTTGCTGACCAGTGATGATGCGCTGACGGATGACGTACTGAGCGCGGAATTTGTAGTGCGTAATGAGCATGGTCTCCATGCCCGTCCGGGCACCATGCTGGTGAATACGATTAAACAATTCAACAGTGAAATTACCGTGACAAACCTTGATGGAACCGGCAAACCGGCAAACGGACGTAGTCTGATGAAAGTGGTGGCATTAGGCGTGAAGAAAGGCCATCGTCTGCGCTTTACCGCGCAGGGTGAAGATGCTGAACAGGCGCTGAAAGCGATTGGCGATGCGATCGCCGCCGGTCTCGGGGAGGGCGCATAATGAGCAGGCGTGTCGCCACCATTACCCTTAATCCGGCTTATGATCTGGTTGGGTTTTGCCCTGAAATCGAACGCGGCGAAGTGAACCTGGTGAAAACCACGGGTCTGCACGCGGCGGGCAAAGGCATTAACGTTGCCAAGGTGCTGAAAGACTTAGGCATCGACGTCACCGTCGGCGGTTTTCTCGGTAAAGATAACCAGGACGGTTTTCAGCAATTGTTCAGCGAACTGGGCATCGCTAACCGCTTTCAGGTGGTTCAGGGCCGGACCCGCATCAACGTGAAGCTGACGGAAAAAGATGGCGAAGTGACCGACTTCAACTTTTCCGGCTTTGACGTGACCCCCGCAGACTGGGAACGCTTTGTTAACGACTCCCTGAGCTGGCTGGGCCAGTTCGATATGGTCTGCGTCAGCGGTAGCTTACCGGCTGGCGTGAGTCCGGAAGCGTTCACCGACTGGATGACGCGTCTGCGCAGCCAGTGTCCATGCATTATCTTTGATAGTAGCCGTGAAGCGTTAGTCGCCGGTCTTAAAGCTGCGCCGTGGCTGGTGAAACCGAATCGCCGCGAACTGGAAATTTGGGCGGGTCGTAAGCTCCCGGAAATGAAAGATGTGATTGATGCGGCGCACGCGTTACGCGAACAGGGTATCGCCCATGTGGTGATTTCGCTGGGGGCGGAAGGCGCGCTGTGGGTTAACGCCTCAGGAGAATGGATCGCTAAACCACCGGCGGTTGACGTGGTAAGTACCGTCGGCGCAGGCGATTCCATGGTTGGCGGATTGATTTACGGCCTGCTGATGCGCGAGTCCAGCGAACATACGCTGCGTCTGGCGACGGCGGTTGCCGCGCTGGCGGTCAGCCAGAGCAATGTGGGTATTACCGATCGTCCTCAGTTGGCCGCAATGATGGCGCGTGTCGACTTACAACCGTTTAACTGACAGCAGGAGAGGCATAATGAAAACGCTGCTGATAATTGACGCTAATCTCGGCCAGGCTCGCGCTTACATGGCGAAAACCCTGCTTGGAGCGGCGGCGCATAAAGCAAATCTGGAAATTATCGACAATCCGAATGATGCTGAGCTGGCGATCGTGCTGGGCGAATCTCTGCCGAACGACAATGCTCTGAACGGCAAAAAGGTTTGGCTGGGGGATATTGGTCGCGCCGTCGCGCATCCGGAACTGTTTCTGAGTGAAGCCAAAAGCCATGCGACCCCTTACAGCGCCCCTGCTGCGGCTGCTCCTGCGGCGAGCGGCGGTCCGAAACGCGTGGTCGCGGTAACGGCCTGCCCGACCGGCGTCGCCCATACTTTTATGGCGGCTGAAGCCATTGAAACAGAAGCGAAAAAACGCGGCTGGTGGGTAAAAGTCGAAACGCGCGGCTCCGTGGGGGCCGGCAATGCCATCACCCCGGAAGAGGTGGCGGAAGCGGATTTAGTGATTGTGGCGGCGGATATCGAAGTGGATCTGGCGAAGTTTGCCGGTCTCCCGATGTACCGCACGTCGACCGGCCTGGCGCTGAAAAAGACGGCGCAGGAGCTGGATAAAGCCGTAGCGGAAGCGACGCCGTATCAACCGGCGGGTAAGGCATCGCAAGCGGCGACCGAAGGGAAGAAAGAGAGCGCTGGCGCATACCGGCATCTGTTGACGGGCGTTTCTTACATGCTGCCTATGGTGGTTGCCGGGGGACTGTGTATTGCGCTTTCCTTCGCCTTTGGTATTGAAGCCTTTAAGGTGCCGGACACGCTGGCGGCGGCGCTGATGCAGATTGGCGGCGGTTCGGCGTTTGCGCTGATGGTGCCGGTACTGGCGGGTTATATCGCTTTCTCCATCGCGGATCGCCCAGGCCTTACGCCAGGTCTGATTGGCGGTATGCTGGCGGTTAGCACCGGTTCCGGTTTTATCGGCGGGATCATTGCCGGCTTCCTTGCCGGGTATATGGCGAAGCTTATCAGTACCAAACTGAAACTTCCGCAAAGTATGGAAGCGCTGAAGCCAATCCTGATCATCCCGTTAATTTCCAGTCTGGTGGTGGGGCTGGCGATGATTTACCTGATCGGTAAACCGGTTGCCGGGATTCTGGAAGGGCTCACCCACTGGCTGCAAACCATGGGGACGGCAAACGCGGTACTGTTGGGCGCGATTCTCGGCGGGATGATGTGTACCGACATGGGCGGCCCGGTGAACAAAGCGGCGTATGCGTTTGGCGTTGGTCTGCTGAGTACGCAAACTTACGCGCCGATGGCGGCGATCATGGCCGCAGGTATGGTACCGCCGTTAGCGCTGGGTCTGGCAACGATGGTGGCGCGTCGTAAGTTCGACAAAGCGCAGCAGGAAGGCGGTAAAGCGGCGTTGGTGCTGGGGCTGTGCTTTATCACTGAAGGCGCTATTCCGTTTGCGGCACGCGACCCGATGCGTGTACTGCCGTGCTGTATCGTTGGCGGCGCGTTGACCGGGGCCATTTCTATGGCGGTAGGCGCAAAATTGATGGCGCCGCATGGCGGTCTGTTTGTTCTGCTTATCCCAGGCGCAATTACGCCGGTATTGGGATACCTGCTGGCAATTGTGGCCGGTACGCTGGTGGCAGGGCTGGCTTATGCCGTCCTGAAACGTCCGGAGACGGAAGTCGCGGCAAAAGCGGCATAAGAGAAACACGCTAAAAAAGGCAGAGCGCGCTCTGCCTTTTTTATTACCTGAAGAACATTGAGCGTCAGGCCACCGCTTCGGCAATTTGCTGGGCTTTTAACCACGCAATCTCTTCCGCCCAGATATCAGGATTAATGGTCTCCAGTATCAGCGGAATACCGTCAAAACGCGCATCCTGCATAATCCAACGAAACGCATCGTGGCCGATATTGCCTTCACCCAGACTGTGATGGCGGTCAACGCGGCTACCGAAGGCGCTTTTGGCGTCGTTAAGGTGCATTCCGCGCAAATACTGAAATCCGACAATTTTCCCGAATCCGGCGAACGTTTTTTCGCACGCCTCTGGCGTACGCAGATCGTATCCGGCGGCAAAGGCATGGCAGGTATCGATACAGACGCCAACGCGCGACTTATCTTCCACGCCGTCGATGATGGCGGCTAACTGTTCAAACTCAAACCCCAGATTACTGCCCTGACCGGCTGTATTTTCGATAACCGCCGTAACGCCCTCGGTCTGCGCGAGGGCAATATTGATGGATTCCGCGATCCGCGCCAGGCAATCCTCCTGTGCAATCTGCATCAGATGGCTACCGGGATGAAAATTAAGCAAGGTTAAGCCGAGTTGTTCACAGCGCTGCATTTCATCGAGAAAGGCATCGCGTGATTTTTCCAGCGCTTCACTGACCGGATGGCCCAGATTAATCAGGTAACTATCGTGGGGAAGAATTTGCGCCGCCGAGAAATGATACTTTTCACAGGCGATTTTAAAGTCATCAATGACTTGGGGAGTAAGGGGGGCGGCACGCCACTGACGCTGGTTTTTTGTGAAAAGCGCAAAGGCCGTTGCGCCAATTTCAGCCGCGCGGGCAGGGGCGTTAGCCAGACCGCCAGCAGCGCTGACGTGCGCTCCGATGTATTTCATAAAAGACTCCTGTTAAACCCGCTAACGGTTCATTACGAACGCTATGATAACGGGTTAACAGGCGTGAAACGTAATAATTTATGCGATAAGGCTATGGATTAGGACGTTAATGGCGCCACCGCCAATAATCAGCCAGGCGAATAATGCCAGCGCCATCAGCAGCGGTTTCGCCCCCGCTTTTTTCAATGCGCTAACGTGAGTGGTCAGACCCAACGCCGCCATTGCCATCGCCAGCAGCACCGTGTCCAGCGTCACCAGCATATCCACCACGGCTTTCGGCAGCAGGTGGAAAGAGTTGAAGATCGCCACTACGATGAAGAAAATAGCAAACCACGGAATGGTAATTTTGCTTTTTTCCGCGCCGGTCGCCGGTGAAAGCTGTTTAACGCGCGCCGCCAGAATGATCAGGAACGGCGCCAGCATCATGACACGCAGCATCTTAGCGATAACTGCCGCATTTTCCGCATCCGGGCTAACGGCGTGACCCGCTGCGACCACTTGCGCGACTTCATGCATGGTTGAGCCGATATAGATGCCGTAAGTTTCCGGGCTGAACCAGTGCGCCAGCAGCGGATACATTGCCGGGTAAAGGAAAATAGCGATGGTGCCGAAAATAACGACAGTCGCGACGGCTACAGTAACCTTACTGGCTTCCGCTTTTACCACCGGTTCTGTCGCCAGTACCGCCGCCGCGCCGCAGATACTGCTACCGGCGCCAATCAGCCAGCTGGTGTGCCTGTCCAGACCAAAGACTTTTTGGCCTAAGAAGCAGGCCAGCATGAACGTGCTGGAAAGCGTTAATACGTCAATCACAATACCGCTAATGCCCACATCGGCGATTTGTGAAAAGGTAAGGCGGAAGCCGTAAAGGATAATCCCTAAACGCAGCAGATGTTGTTTTGCAAACAGCACGCCGCCGTCGCATTGTTTCCATATTTGTGGATAGACGGTATTCCCGATAACCATACCCAGCAGGATAGCCAGGGTCAGGGCGCTGAACCCCGCGCCTGCAACGGCAGGGATAGCGCCGCCCCACAGGGCGACTCCTGTAATGACGGCGCTCAGAGCGAGCCCCGGTATAAAATGCCACATTGTACGACGATGATTCTGCAAGGTGAGTTCTGTCATAACCTTCTCCTGTATATGGACAATAAGGTTACGGTGATCTGGTTTAAAAATAAAATTGATTATATATTTATAATTAATCTTTATAAGTGGTAAGTGAAACGCTATCGGTGGGATACGACTATGCATATTACGCTACGACAACTTGAAGTGTTTGCTGAAGTACTGAAAAGCGGTTCAACAACCCAGGCGTCGGTCATGCTGTCATTATCGCAGTCCGCCGTTAGCGCCGCGCTCACCGATCTGGAAGGTCAGCTCGGCGTACAGTTGTTTGATCGGGTGGGGAAACGGCTGGTGGTCAACGAACATGGGCGCTTGTTATATCCGCGCGCGCTGGCATTGCTGGAGCAAGCGGTAGAAATTGAGCAGCTATTTCGTGAAGATAACGGCGCGATACGGGTTTATGCCAGTAGCACCATCGGCAATTACATTTTACCCGCCATGATTGCCCGCTATCGCCAGCATTATCCGGCCTTACCGCTGGAACTCAGCGTGGGAAACAGCCAGGACGTGATTAACGCGGTGCTGGATTTTCGGGTTGATATCGGCCTGATTGAAGGACCATGTCACAGTACAGAGATTATCTCTGAGCCGTGGCTGGAAGATGAGCTGGTGGTCTTTGCCGCGCCGTCCTCGCCGCTGACGCAGGGGCCGGTGACGCTGGAACAGCTTGCGGCATCCCCATGGATTTTACGCGAGCGCGGTTCCGGTACGCGGGAAATTGTCGATTATTTGCTGTTGTCGCATTTGCCGCGCTTTCATATGGCGATGGAGTTGGGGAATTCAGAAGCGATCAAACATGCGGTGCGTCATGGACTGGGGATAAGCTGTTTATCGCGCCGGGTGATTGCTGAACAACTTCAGGCGGGAACCCTGGGCGAAGTCGCGGTGCCGTTACCGCGCCTGGTGCGCACGTTGTGGCGTGTTCATCATCGGCAGAAACATCTTTCTAACGCGTTGCAGCGTTTTTTGAGTTACTGTGAATAAAGGTGAAGAGGAGGGCTGCCCGGGCGGCATCGCCATTTTTAGTATCCGCTTACGTATACGTTATTCTCTGCTTTACTTATAATCCGTGGCCGGTCATGAAGGTCTCTTATAACCGCGCATTTGTGTCGGAAGGATAGTATTTCGTCTGTTACAATCGCGCCTCATTTTTTGGATGGATAGCATTTTCACATGGGTTCCAAAACTAAAACCACAGAAGCGCCCGCGCTACGTCGCGAATTAAAGGCGCGTCACCTGACGATGATTGCCATTGGCGGCTCCATCGGGACAGGTCTTTTCGTTGCATCTGGTGCGACAATTTCTCAGGCGGGGCCAGGCGGCGCGCTGTTTTCTTATATTCTGATTGGTTTGATGGTCTACTTCCTGATGACCAGTCTTGGCGAGCTGGCGGCCTATATGCCGGTATCTGGCTCGTTTGCGACATATGGTCAAAACTATGTGGAAGAAGGCTTTGGTTTCGCGCTGGGCTGGAACTACTGGTACAACTGGGCGGTGACTATCGCTGTTGACCTGGTTGCCGCACAATTGGTGATGGGCTGGTGGTTCCCGGACACGCCGGGCTGGATCTGGAGCGCGCTATTCCTCTGCGTCATTTTCTTGCTGAACTACATTTCTGTACGCGGTTTTGGCGAGGCGGAGTACTGGTTCTCGTTAATTAAAGTCGCGACCGTTATTATCTTCATCATCGTTGGCGTAGCGATGATTATCGGCATCTTTAAAGGTGTCGAGCCGGTCGGCTGGAGCAACTGGACGACGGGCGATGCGCCTTTCGCTGGCGGTTTTGCGGCAATGATTGGCGTCGCGATGATCGTGGGCTTCTCTTTCCAGGGAACTGAGCTGATTGGTATTGCCGCCGGGGAATCTGAAAACCCGGAGAAGAATATTCCGCGCGCGGTGCGTCAGGTGTTCTGGCGTATTCTGCTGTTTTATGTTTTCGCGATTTTGATTATCAGCCTGATCATTCCTTATACCGATCCAAACCTGCTGCGTAACGACGTCAAAGACATTAGCGTCAGTCCGTTTACCTTAGTGTTCCAGCATGCGGGCTTGTTGTCTGCGGCGGCGATAATGAATGCGGTTATCCTGACGGCGGTACTGTCTGCGGGTAACTCCGGGATGTATGCCTCGACCCGTATGCTCTACACCCTGGCCTGTGACGGTAAGGCCCCGCGTATTTTTGCGAAATTGTCCCGCGGCGGCGTACCGCGCAATGCGCTTTATGCCACCACCGTGATTGCCGGTCTTTGCTTTTTGACCTCAATGTTCGGCAACCAGACGGTCTATCTGTGGCTGTTGAACACCTCCGGTATGACGGGCTTCATCGCCTGGCTGGGGATTGCCATTAGCCATTATCGCTTCCGTCGCGGTTACGTGATACAAGGGTATGATGTGAATGATTTGCCGTACCGTTCCGGGTTCTTCCCGCTGGGGCCGATTTTCGCCTTTGTACTGTGCCTGATTATTACGTTGGGGCAGAACTATGAAGCGTTCCTGAAAGATACCATCGACTGGGGCGGTGTCGCGGCGACCTATATCGGTATTCCGCTGTTCCTGCTTATCTGGTTCGGCTACAAGCTGATAAAAGGTACGCATTTCGTGCGCTATAGCGAAATGCACTTCCCGGAACGCGTTAAAAAGTAACGTAGTATTCTCGTCATAGGCCGGATAAGGCTTTATGCCGCCATCCGGCACGGACTGCCTGAACCTGACCCTTCTAACCCTCTCATTCGAGAGGGTTTTTTGTTTTTTCTTTATGATTGGTTCAAATGACATAATTATTAACAATTAAATTGATAATTATTATCGTTTGCTTTATCGTTACGATCGAAATCAGAAAGGATGAAGATTCGGGCGCGACCGTCACTCATGAGCCCGACTCGCCTGCATAAAAAGAGTTCGCCGTGATAACCGTTATCGCAGGCGAAACGTAATGCGTTGTGAGCGATAACCGATTTTTTTGTCGTATTTACCTCATGGAGAAATGGAATGTTTAGGTTTAACCCTTTCGTTCGGGTAGGGCTTTGTATGTCCGCAGTTACGTTGGCCTGGCCGGTTGCCGCGGCAACGGATGATGGTGAAACCATGGTCGTTACCGCGTCCGCCATCGAACAAAATCTGAAAGATGCGCCAGCAAGTATCAGCGTCATTACCCAGCAAGATTTACAGCGCAGGCCCGTGCAAAACCTGAAAGATGTCCTGAAAGAGGTGCCGGGCGTACAGCTCACTAACGAAGGGGATAACCGTAAAGGCGTGAGTATTCGTGGTCTGGACAGCAGTTATACGCTGATCCTGATCGACGGTAAGCGCGTTAACTCCCGTAACGCGGTCTTCCGCCATAATGATTTTGATCTGAACTGGATACCGGTTGACGCTATCGAACGCATTGAAGTGGTGCGTGGCCCCATGTCCTCGCTGTATGGCTCCGATGCGCTGGGCGGCGTGGTCAACATTATCACCAAAAAAATTGGTCAGAAATGGCACGGCAGCGTCACGGTTGACTCCACTATTCAGGAACATCGCGACCGTGGCGATACCTATAACGGTCAGTTCTTTACCAGCGGTCCGCTGATCGACGGCGTGCTGGGAATGAAAGCCTACGGTAGCCTGGCGAAACGCGAAAAAGACGAGCAGCAGAGTTCCGCCACCACCGCTACGGGTGAAACGCCGCGCATTGAAGGATTTACCAGCCGGGATGGAAACGTCGAGTTTGCCTGGACACCAAACGAAAATCATGACGTTACCGCAGGTTACGGTTTTGATCGCCAGGACCGGGACTCCGACTCGCTGGATAAAAACCGTCTGGAACGGCAAAACTATGCGTTGAGCCATAACGGACGTTGGGATCTCGGCAATAGTGAGCTCAAATTCTACGGCGAAAAAGTGGAAAACAAAAACCCCGGCAACAGTAGCCCTATCACGTCAGAAAGCAATTCGATTGACGGGAAATACGTTCTGCCGTTAGCGGCTGTCAACCAGTTCCTTACCTTCGGCGGCGAATGGCGTCACGATAAACTGAGCGATGCGGTGAACCTGACCGGCGGTTCCAGTACTAAAACCTCCGCCAGCCAGTATGCTCTGTTCCTTGAAGATGAGTGGCGCATCTTCGAACCGCTGGCGCTGACCACCGGTATTCGTATGGATGACCATGAAACCTATGGCGATCACTGGAGCCCGCGTGCTTATCTGGTTTATAACGCAACGGATACCCTGACGGTGAAAGGTGGGTGGGCCACGGCCTTTAAAGCGCCGTCGCTATTGCAATTAAGTCCGGACTGGGCGACCAACTCCTGCCGTGGCGGATGCCGCATTATCGGTAGCCCGGATCTGAAACCTGAAACCAGTGAAAGCTGGGAGCTCGGCCTTTATTACCGTGGCGAAGAAGGCATACTGGAGGGCGTGGAAGCGAGCGTTACCACGTTCCGTAACGATGTGGACAATCGCATCAGCATTAGTCGTACCCCTGACGTTAACGCCGCGCCCGGCTATTCCAACTTTGTCGGTTTCGAAACCAACAGTCGGGGACAGCGCGTTCCAGTCTTCCGTTATTACAACGTGAATAAAGCGCGTATTCAGGGCGTGGAAACCGAGTTGAAAGTTCCGTTTAACGAGGCGTGGAAACTGTCGTTGAATTACACCTATAACGACGGACGCGACGTCAGTAATGGCGGGAACAAGCCGCTTTCCGATCTGCCGTTCCACACCGCGAACGGTACGCTGGACTGGAAACCGGCGCAGCTCGAAGACTGGTCATTCTACGTATCAGGGAATTATACCGGGCGTAAGCGGGCCGACAGCGCAACGGCGAAAACGCCGGGCGGGTACGTGGTCTGGGATACCGGCGCGGCATGGCAGGCGACGAAAAACGTTAAACTGCGTGCGGGCGTTCTGAACGTGGGCGATAAAGATCTCAAACGCGACGACTACGGTTATACCGAAGACGGACGTCGTTACTTTATGGCGGTGGATTACCGTTTCTGACAGAGACTGGCGACAGCCGCGTTTTGCCGCTGTCGCCAGAATGTTATAACCGATGCAGCCTGGAGAGCAGCGCCAGCGACAGAGTCGTTAGCAGAATGGCGATTAGCGCATAGATATAAACGCCCGACCACGCCCAGCTATTTTTCACCATAATTACCGGCACACCGGCCATTGCCGCGCCGACATAGCTGAACAATCCCCGAAAGCCGGTAATCGATCCCGCCGCATCCTTATGGGTCACATCCAGACAGCCGACGGCAAAAAGCATATGCGGTCCGTATAAGGCGAAGCCCATGATGGTGAACAGAATTGCGGTGAGGGTGTAAGAGGTATCCTGAACCAGCGGCACCAGTACGATGCATATGCACAGCGCTAACGCGAAGATTAATCCGGTCATCCAGCGGTTACTTTTGAACATAAAGTCAGACAAGTAGCCTGCCAGCAACCCACCTGCCAGTCCGCCCGCCTCAAACCAGGAAATAATTGAGTTCGCTTTTATCAGGCTCCAGCCGTGAACCTGCGAATAGTAAATCTGCGGCCAGTCGTTAAGGATGGTGCGCGCAATATAAACCGACATATCACCGATAATAATGATCCATACCAGTGGATTGGTCAGGATATATTTCACAAAAATCTGCCAGAAGCTCAGGTTGACCGGGCTGGCCTTGACCTGGGCCAGTTCCGTCGGGTCGTTACGCCACTGCCCCACGTTGGGCAAACCTAACGTACCGGGACGATCTTTAATGGTAAATAGCGCCACTATCCCCATCAGCAGCGAAATAGCGCCGGGAACATAAAACCCCATTTTCCAGCTACCGCTAAAGGCGATAGCAAAGCTGGTCAGCAGCGGCGCGAGGCTGCCGCCGATATTGTGCGCCGCTTCAACGATAGCCCACCAGCGTCCCCGTTCGTTTTTCGAAAACCACGAGGCCATAATTTTCGCCATCGGCGGAAAGCTGGTGCCCTGTAAGATCGCGTTGAGACTGTACAGCACGTAGAATGCCGCCACGCTATCGGAAAAGCCGAACAGAATATTTACAATCCCCACGCCAATCAACACCGGGCCGGTCATGGCTTTCGGGTTAATTTTATCGACCAGCATCCCGCCGACAAACTTCATCGCGCCATAAAGAATGTAAAAAATGGAAGACATAATGGCGAAGTCTTCTGCGGTCAGCGACGTTTCCGTCAGCATGGCCGGCATCGCGGCGGAGAAGTTTTTACGGGTAAGATAAAAGACGGCATAAGAGATAAAAACCGAGGCGATAATCTCAAAACGAAATTTTTTATAGGTCTGGTCTATCTCTTTTTTCTCTTTTACAATCGGCTTATCGGGCTGGCTGAAAATAAATGTTTTTATACTCATTTTAAAATTCCCTTCCGGCGAGGTGAGTCGCGTTATAATTCATCTTCAATAAGAAAAAGAAGCAATTCGAAACCGTGATAATTAATCTGATGGTGGATTTTTTCCCGTACAACCGGCTTCGCTTTCCAGGCAATACCGGTGCCAGCATGTTCTAACATCGGCAGATCGTTGGCGCCATCGCCGCAGGCAATAATATTCTCCGTGGCAATATTTAACCGGGCAGCCAGGTCAACCAGCGTCTGTTTTTTGTTTGCGGCATTCATAATCGGCAAAGTAATGTTATCCGTCAGAACGTTATCGCGTATTTCAACCGTATTCGAAAAGGCATAATCCAGTTGATACCGTTCTTTTAGACGCTGGGTGAATATATCCAGTCCCCCGGAGATAATCGCGGTTTTAAATCCTTTGGCCTTAATGACTGGCAGAATAGTTAACAGGCCTGGCGAAAGGGTCATGCGATCGCATACGGCGTTCAGCACTGCTTTCGGTGTGCCTTTCAACATTCCGATACGTCGGGTAAAACTGGCGTTAAAATCAAGCTTGCCCTCCATCGCCTGTTGGGTAATGGCGGTGATTTGCGTCGACATGCCAAGCTCGAGGGCAATTTCATCCACGCCTTCTTCCGCAATAAATGTCGAGTCCATATCAAACGCGATAATACCGTTAGCAGGCAGTGGCTGCGGCTTAATAAAAAAATCAAACTGCCATTGCAATGAGAGTTCGCGTAAATAGCGATAAAATTCAGGCGTCAGACATTCCGCTGGCAGCGTAAGCTTTAAATAAGCGGTATTGATAAGCGCGGCATAACGTTTATCAAATAATAGCGGAAACGGCATGGTGACGGCATTAAATAACGTTTCCTGTAATTTTTTCTGAAACGTATCGATATCCTGTGTAGTAATAAAATAAATAATGCTCATATGATAACTCCCTTAATTTACGGGTATTATAATGGCTCTTTTGCGGCGTGGAATCTCGTGCTATCACAGATATCACAGCCAGAAAAGGGCTAAAAAAGCGTTGTTTTTGATACCAGGTAAAGTTCAGACACAAAAGGTATCACTTTTGATATGCCAACTGTGCGAGGATGTTATTTATTACTGAACGCGAATGAGACTGAAAGGATTGATATAACGATGGAGAGTTGCCTTGATATATTCAAAATAGTAATAGGTCCATCCAGCTCACGTACCGTAGGGCCGATGCGCGCCGCCTGTCATTTTATTTCATTGCTCAGAGAACAAGAGACGTTGCCGCTAATTCGGGAAATTGAAATCGAGCTGTATGGCGCGTTATCGTTAAGCCGCAAGTGCCACAATGTGGATACCGCCCTGTATCTTGGGCTGCTGGGTTGCCAGCCGGAGAATGTCGATCTCCGTTCGCATATGGCGGTGATTAAGCGTGCGGAAAATGAAAACAAAATCGAACTCCCGCTCTCTGACGCGGGCGGAATCACGATAAAAGTCAAGATTATCGCCAATCACCAGGCGCATCCAGGCCATCCTTATGCCATGACGTTTCGCGCCAGAGATGATTATTTCACGGTGTATGAAGAGACCTGGTTTTCGACCGGCGCCGGACAGGTTCGCAAACATGGCGAGCCGCTGACGCCATCGCTTCCTTTGCGTACAGTGTCGCCCTTTGAATTTAGTCATGCCGCGCAGTTGCTGGCGCTGTGCCGACGTAATGGCCTGTCCGTGGCGGCGCTGATGATGAAAAATGAGCTGTGCCGCCACTCGCCACAGACGTTGCAGCATTATCTGGCGCAAATATGGGACGTGATGCAGCAGGCGGTTTATCGCGGCCTGCATACTGAGGGGGTATTACCCGGTCCCTATCAGGTACCGCGGCGCGCCTGTGCGTTACATAAGACGTTACAGGCTAACCGTTCCGCCAGCGATTTTTTAACCGCGCTGAACTGGGTCAATGCCTTCGCGATTGCGGTAAGCGAAGAAAATGCCAGCGGCGGACAGATTGTTACCGCGCCAACCAATGGCGCGTGCGGCATCATTCCGGCAGCGCTCTGCTGGTATGATAAATTTGTCACGCCGCTGGAGCCCGGTGCTCTGACCCGTTTCTTCCTGACCGCCGCCGCTATCGCGATGTTGTTTAAACAAAACGCCTCTATTCTGGGATCTGAAGTTGGCTGTCAGGGGGAAATCGGCGTGGCGTGCTCAATGGCGGCGGCGGGCCTGGCTGAACTGATGGGCGCATCCGTGGAGCAAACGCTGAGCGCCGCTGAAATTGCCATGGAACATCATCTGGGATTGACCTGCGATCCGCTGGGCGGACAGGTACAAATTCCCTGCATAGAGAGAAACGCCATCTCTGCCGTGAAAGCGATAAACGCGGCGACGATGGCGATAAGCCGCGTAAGCGAACCCTGTATTTCGCTCGATGAGATCATTGCTGCGATGTACGAGACCGGTAAAGACATGAGCGCTAAATACCGTGAAACGTATCATGGTTCGCTGGGGAAAATTCAGCCGCGCAAGAGAGGGTAACAGCGTGAAATACAATACGATGAATAACGACGAGATTATCCTGTCGTTGTGCGCCCGCTTAAAGGAGACGCGTCTGTCTCTTTCGATGACCCAGCAGCAGCTTGCCGATCGCGCGCACGTTGGCATCGCTACCATCAAGCGTATCGAGAAGGGGGGAGGGCTCAATCTTGATACGCTAATTTCTCTCCTGCGGGCGCTGGATAAGTTGCATAATCTTGATGCGGTGCTGTTTGAATCCGAGCTGCGTAATTTTCACGAAAGTTATGAAGGCGGAGAGGGCAGCGGCCGCCTTCAGGTACGCCAGCAGGCCGCGGATTTAAATAATAAATCTTCCGCGCCGCAGTCGGAGGAGGTGAACTACAGCGCGGCGCTGGAAAATTCATTATGTTGGTGACGTCTCACGCTCGTCCCGTAAATACCGGGCATGAAAGCGCAGATGGTCCTCGATGAAGGACGCAATAAAATAATAGCTATGATCGTAGCCAGGCTGGATTCGTAGCGTCATCGGCCAGGCGGTTTGCCGCGCGGCTTCCGCCAGTACGGCGGGCTGAAGCTGATCGGCGAGGAATTGATCGCTGTCGCCCTGATCGATGAGCACAGGAATGGCGTCCTGCGGCTGGCTGGCCAGCATTAATTCGCAGCTATCCCACTCAGTCCAGGCTGATTCATCTTCGCCGAGATAAGCGGTAAGCGCTTTGATTCCCCACGGCACGCGGCTGGGGTTGACGATAGGCGCAAAAGCAGAGACGCTGGTGTATTTGCCCGGATTTTTCAGCGCCATGATTAATGCGCCGTGGCCGCCCATCGAGTGCCCGCTGATGGCGCAACGGTCGCTGACGTTAAACTGTGTCTGGATAAGCGCCGGAAGCTCATCGCGCAGGTAATCGTACATGCGATAATGGCTGGCCCAGGGCGGCTGTGTGGCATTGAGATAAAACCCGGCGCCGTGGCCTAAATCGTATCCGCTATCGTCGGCGACCTGTTCACCGCGTGGACTGGTATCCGGCATCACCAATACAATGCCCAGTTCTGCTGCGATACGCTGCGCGCCTGCTTTGGTAGTAAAATTCTCATCATTGCAGGTCAACCCGGACAACCAGTACAGTACCGGAGGCGGTTCATTATCCTGAGTCGGCGGAAGAAAAATGCTGAATGTCATGGCGCAGTTTAGCGTGGCGGCATGATGACGCCAGCGCTGCTGCCAGCCGCCAAAACATCGGTGCTCTTCGAGCATTTCCATGCGGGGGCTCCTTTTATGGTGAACCTGATAAGGTATGCAGATTCTTCATAATACAGATTATTCACCGCGTTGTGAGTAACTTTCACTTCCGTAATACATAAACATGCTTCATCATTTAAATAACGTTGCGTTAACAAATATGCCCTTTGTCCTGCCAGCATTCTCGCACCGGAAAAGATGTCATGAAAGGCAGCGACAATTTCAACAATTATGGGCGTGAATACTGGATTATGTGCGCTACCTCACGCACAATAATCACACTGTCACAATATTGACAAACTTTGCCCCATGCAGGGCAGAGGCGCCACACCTGCAGGAGAACACGATTAATGCCATCACTCAGTAAAGAAGCGGCCCTGGTTCATGACGCGCTGGTTGCCCGGGGGCTGGAAACGCCGCTGCGCCCGCCTATGGATGAACTGGATAATGAAACGCGAAAAAGCCTAATCGCAGGGCATATGACTGAGATTATGCAGTTGCTGAATCTCGATTTGAGCGATGACAGTCTGATGGAAACGCCGCATCGTATCGCTAAGATGTACGTTGACGAGATTTTCGCCGGCCTCGACTATGCCAATTTCCCGAAAATTACCCTCATTGAAAATAAAATGAAGGTGGATGAAATGGTCACCGTCCGCGATATCACGCTGACCAGCACCTGTGAACATCACTTCGTGACCATTGATGGCAAAGCGACCGTCGCGTATATCCCCAAAGATTCCGTGATCGGCCTGTCGAAAATTAACCGCATCGTGCAATTCTTCGCCCAGCGTCCGCAGGTTCAGGAACGTTTGACCCAACAAATTCTGACGGCGCTGCAAACCTTGCTCGGCACCAATAATGTAGCGGTATCGATTGATGCGGTGCATTACTGCGTGAAAGCGCGCGGTATTCGTGATGCAACCAGCGCCACGACGACGACGTCGCTGGGCGGATTGTTTAAGTCCAGCCAGAATACGCGCCAGGAGTTTCTGCGTGCCGTTCGCCATCATCCATGATTAAGGCGGAGACGATGGAACGTAATGTCACGCTGGATTTTGTACGTGGCGTCGCTATCCTCGGTATCCTGCTTCTTAACATTAGCGCCTTTGGATTGCCGAAGGCGGCTTATCTCAATCCCGCCTGGTACGGCGCGATCGTTCCCGAAGACGCCTGGTCCTGGGCGATTCTCGATATTGTGGCGCAGGCTAAGTTTCTTACGCTGTTCGCGTTGTTGTTTGGCGCGGGGCTACAAATGCTGCTTCCGCGTGGTAAACAGTGGATTCAGTCGCGCTTAACGCTATTGGTACTGTTAGGTTTTATCCATGCGTTATTCTTTTGGGACGGCGACATTCTGCTGGCCTACGGTCTGGTCGGGTTAATTTGCTGGCGACTGATACGCGATGCGCCTTCGGTAAAAAGCCTGTTCAATACCGGCATACTCCTTTATCTGGTAGGGATTGGCGTGCTACTGCTGCTGGGCGTGGTATCGAGTAGCGAAACCAGCCGCGCCTGGACGCCGGATGCGTCGGCAATATTGTATGAAAAATACTGGAAGCTGAACGGCGGCATGGAGGCTATCAGCAACCGGGCAGAGATGCTGTCGAATAGTTTACTGGCGCTCGGCGCGCAGTATGGCTGGCAACTGGCGGGTATGATGCTGCTGGGCGCCGCGCTAATGCGTAGCGGCTGGCTGAAAGGTCAGTACAGTCTGCGGCACTATCGCCGTACCGGGGCTCTGCTGGTGGCGTTAGGGCTACTGATCAACCTGCCTGCGGTCATTTTACAATGGCGGCTGGACTGGGCGTACCGCTGGTGCGCCTTTTTATTGCAGGCGCCGCGTGAACTGAGCGCGCCGTTGCAAACGCTGGGCTATGCCGCGCTGATGTTTGGCTTCTGGCCGCAGCTTAGCCGATGCAGACTGACGCTTGCCATTGCCTGCGTAGGGCGAATGGCGCTGACCAATTATTTGCTGCAGACGATCATCTGTACCACGCTGTTTTATCAGTTTGGCTTATTTATGAAATTCAATCGACTGGAACTCTTGTTCTTTGTCGTTCCGGTATGGGCAATAAACCTTCTCTTTTCCGTCATCTGGCTACGTTTCTGGCGACAGGGACCGGTCGAGTGGTTATGGCGTCAACTCACGTTGCGCGCGTCAGGATCGCTCAGATAACGATCTGGATCACATTCATTAACAAAATGGCTGTAACCGTTTCCATCCCTGTGATGTTTCTCACGCAGCCCTGGGCAGGGTGCTGACAAAATAGCCGCCTGCTAACGGGGCATTTGTGAGCATTTTTGAACTCAAACAGGGCAGTGAATATGATCACCATTCGTGATGTAGCGCGCCAGGCTGGCGTGTCTGTAGCGACCGTTTCCCGCGTACTGAATAACAGCGCGTTGGTTAGTCCCGACACCCGTGACGCCGTTATGCAGGCCGTCACCCTGCTGGGATATCGACCAAATGCGAATGCGCAAGCGCTGGCCACTCAGGTGAGCGATACCATCGGTGTCGTGGTCATGGATGTTTCCGATGCCTTTTTCGGCGCTCTGGTGAAAGCCGTAGATCTGGTCGCGCAGCAGCACCAGAAATATGTTCTCATTGGCAACAGTTATCATGAGGCGGAAAAAGAGCGCCATGCGATTGAAGTCTTGATCCGTCAGCGTTGTAACGCATTGATTGTTCACTCAAAAGCCTTAACCGATCGCGAGCTGAGCGACTTTATGGATCAGATCCCCGGTATGGTGCTGATTAACCGTATCGTGCCGGGTTATGCGCATCGTTGTGTCTGTCTCGACAATGTGAGCGGCGCCAGAATGGCGACCCGAATGTTGCTGAATAATGGACATCAACGCATCGGCTACCTGGCCTCCAGCCACCGTATTGAAGATGACGCGATGCGCAGAGAAGGGTGGTTACACGCGCTGCAAGAGCAGGGGATTGCTGCGTCGGAGAGCTGGATAGGCACCGGCACGCCGGACATGCAGGGCGGCGAGTCGGCAATGGTTGAGTTGCTGGGACGCAATCTGCAACTGACGGCGGTATTTGCCTATAACGATAACATGGCGGCGGGCGCGCTGACGGCGTTAAAAGACAACGGCATCGCCATTCCCTTGCATCTGTCTGTCATCGGTTTCGACGATATCCCTATTGCTCGTTATACCGATCCTCAGTTGACTACCGTGCGCTATCCTATTGCTTCTATGGCGAAAATCGCGACCGAGCTGGCGTTACAGGGGGCTGCAGGTACGCTGGATATCACGGCGACGCACTGCTTTATGCCGACCCTGGTGCGGCGCCATTCGGTGGCGTGGCGACAGAATGCGGTACTGATCACTAACTGATTACGCCCCGCATGTAACCGTTTTCAATCTGTGAGTAAATTCACAGTTTATTAACATTGTGATAGCTATGATGACAACGTTTGTCGCACTGTAACTAATGTGTAACAGTTAGTTGTCAGTTTTGCTGGGGTATTTCGCTTATAAAAACCGTTATCACAATATCCCGCGACTACCGGACAAAAATAAAGAGTTGAATAAGAGCTTATCCCATTAGGGCTATTTTACTTGCCATTTTGGACCTGGGCAGTGCTCGCCAAAACGCGTTAGCGTTTTGAACGCCGCTTGCGGCGGCCCGAAGGGCGAGCGTAGCGAGTCAAACCTCACGTACTACGTGTACGCTCCGGTTTTTGCGCGCTGTCCGTGTCCAAACTGGCTGCGCCAATAACGCCTGGTGGGATAGGCTCTAAATACGCTTCGGCGTTCAGTAACACGCGTTAACGTGCTGAACAGCCGGGCATTTTTTTACGCTATACCCTACATAATAAAACCGGAGCTACCATGAATAAGAAGGTACTGACCCTTTCTGCCGTGATGGCAAGTCTGTTATTCGGCGCGCACGCGCACGCGGCTGATACTCGTATTGGCGTGACGATTTATAAATATGACGATAACTTTATGTCCGTGGTGCGTAAGGCTATTGAAAAAGATGGCAAATCCGCGCCGGATGTTCAGCTACTGATGAATGACTCGCAAAACGATCAGTCCAAACAGAATGATCAAATTGACGTTTTATTGGCGAAAGGGGTTAAGGCTCTGGCGATTAACCTGGTCGACCCGGCAGCCGCCGGTACGGTGATTGAGAAAGCGCGCGGGCAAAATGTGCCGGTGGTGTTCTTTAACAAAGAGCCTTCCCGCAAAGCGCTGGACAGCTATGACAAGGCGTATTATGTCGGGACTGACTCTAAAGAATCCGGTGTGATTCAGGGCGACTTGATTGCCAAACACTGGCAGGCGAATCAGGGTTGGGATCTGAATAAAGACGGTAAAATTCAGTATGTTCTGCTGAAAGGCGAGCCGGGGCACCCGGATGCTGAAGCCCGTACGACGTATGTGGTGAAAGAGTTAAATGCTAAAGGTATTCAGACCGAGCAACTGGCGTTAGACACCGCCATGTGGGATACCGCGCAGGCAAAAGATAAGATGGATGCCTGGCTGTCTGGCCCGAACGCTAACAAGATTGAAGTGGTTATCGCGAATAACGATGCGATGGCGATGGGCGCGGTAGAGGCGCTGAAAGCGCATAATAAATCGTCGATTCCGGTCTTTGGCGTCGATGCGTTACCGGAAGCTCTGGCGTTGGTGAAATCGGGCGCGATGGCCGGTACGGTACTGAATGACGCCAACAATCAGGCGAAAGCGACATTCGATCTGGCGAAAAACCTCGCCGAAGGCAAGGGCGCGGCTGACGGCACCAACTGGAAGATTGAGAACAAAATCGTGCGCGTGCCTTATGTCGGCGTGGACAAAGACAATCTGAGCGAATTTACCCAAAAATAACTTTTCCGTCTGTGGGCGCAATTTTGTTGCGCCCTGAAACCGTGGAAGGGTGACGCGCCGCAGACCGGATAACGTATTTCTTTTGCCATCCGGCGCGGATAGTCATAATTAAAAAGGCCGACAGGGTATCATTATGGGCAGCACGATCTCTCCGTCGTCGGGTGAATATTTGTTGGAAATGCGTGGCATTAACAAATCATTTCCCGGCGTGAAAGCGCTTGATAATGTCAACTTAAACGTTCGTCCGCACTCTATTCATGCATTAATGGGCGAAAACGGCGCAGGCAAATCAACATTATTAAAATGTCTTTTTGGTATTTACCAAAAAGATTCCGGCAGCATTGTATTTCAGGGAAAAGAAGTGGACTTCCATTCGGCGAAAGAAGCGCTGGAGAATGGGATTTCGATGGTACACCAGGAGTTAAACCTGGTATTACAACGTTCGGTCATGGATAACATGTGGCTGGGACGTTATCCCACCAAAGGTATGTTTGTCGACCAGGATAAAATGTACCAGGATACCAAAGCGATATTTGATGAACTGGATATCGATATTGACCCGCGCGCGCGCGTAGGAACGTTATCCGTTTCGCAAATGCAGATGATCGAAATTGCGAAGGCGTTTTCCTATAACGCTAAGATCGTTATTATGGATGAACCGACCTCATCGTTAACTGAGAAAGAGGTTAATCATCTGTTCACCATTATTCGCAAGCTGAAAGAACGCGGCTGCGGCATTGTTTATATCTCGCATAAAATGGAAGAAATTTTTCAATTGTGCGATGAAATTACTATCTTGCGCGACGGTCAGTGGATTGCCACCCAGCCGCTGGAAGGGCTGGATATGGATAAGATCATTGCGATGATGGTCGGGCGTTCCCTGAACCAGCGCTTTCCGGATAAAGAAAATAAGCCGGGCGACGTGATTCTGGAGGTTCGTCACCTGACCTCGCTGCGCCAGCCTTCCATTCGCGATGTCTCCTTTGATTTGCACAAGGGCGAAATTCTGGGCATTGCCGGTCTGGTTGGGGCAAAGCGTACCGATATCGTCGAAACGCTGTTTGGCATTCGTGAGAAGTCGTCCGGGACAATCACTTTACATGGCAAGAAAATTAATAATCACACTGCGAACGAAGCGATTAACCACGGTTTTGCGCTGGTGACAGAAGAGCGTCGTTCTACCGGAATTTATGCCTATCTGGATATCGGATTTAACTCATTAATTTCGAATATCCGTAATTATAAAAATAAAGTGGGGTTACTGGATAATTCCCGGATGAAAAGCGACACCCAATGGGTCATTGACTCCATGCGGGTAAAAACGCCGGGGCATCGCACGCAAATTGGTTCGCTTTCCGGCGGCAATCAGCAAAAGGTGATCATTGGTCGCTGGCTATTAACGCAGCCGGAAATATTAATGCTGGACGAACCGACCCGCGGCATTGATGTCGGCGCAAAGTTTGAAATTTATCAGCTTATTGCGGAACTGGCGAAAAAAGGCAAGGGGATCATCATTATCTCTTCTGAAATGCCGGAGCTGTTAGGGATTACCGATCGTATCCTGGTGATGAGTAACGGTCTCGTTTCCGGCATTGTCGATACTAAAACAACAACGCAAAACGAAATTTTGCGTCTTGCTTCTTTGCACCTTTAAGATCAGGGGCTCCTTATGAGTGCGTTAAACAAGAAAAGCTTTTTGACCTGGCTGAAAGAGGGCGGAATTTACGTCGTTCTTTTAGTGTTGCTGGCGATTATTATTTTCCAGGACCCGACTTTTTTAAGTTTGCTGAATTTAAGTAATATTCTGACGCAATCTTCGGTACGTATTATTATCGCGCTGGGCGTGGCGGGACTCATCGTCACCCAGGGGACAGACCTGTCGGCGGGGCGTCAGGTAGGGCTGGCGGCGGTCGTGGCGGCAACATTACTGCAATCAATGGAAAACGCCAATAAAGTGTTTCCGGAAATGGCGACCATGCCGATTGCGCTGGTCATCCTGATTGTCTGCGCGATTGGCGCGGTGATTGGCCTGGTGAACGGCATCATCATTGCTTACCTGAACGTGACGCCGTTTATTACCACGCTTGGCACGATGATTATCGTTTATGGGATCAACTCCCTTTACTATGACTTTGTCGGCGCTTCGCCCATTTCCGGCTTTGACAGCGGCTTTTCCACCTTTGCACAGGGCTTTGTGGCGATGGGCAGTTTCCGGCTCTCCTACATCACCTTTTACGCTCTGATTGCGGTAGCGTTTGTCTGGGTGCTGTGGAATAAGACCCGTTTTGGTAAAAACATTTTTGCTATTGGCGGCAACCCGGAGGCGGCGAAAGTTTCTGGCGTAAACGTGGCGCTGAACCTGCTGATGATTTATGCGCTCTCCGGCGTGTTTTATGCCTTCGGCGGCTTACTGGAAGCAGGGCGTATTGGTTCTGCCACCAACAACCTCGGCTTTATGTATGAACTGGATGCGATTGCCGCGTGCGTTGTCGGGGGAGTATCGTTTAGCGGCGGAGTGGGGACGGTTTTCGGCGTGGTGACCGGCGTCATTATCTTTACCGTCATCAACTATGGCCTGACCTATATCGGGGTAAACCCGTACTGGCAGTACATTATCAAAGGCGGCATTATCATTTTCGCCGTGGCGCTGGACTCGCTGAAATACGCGCGTAAGAAGTAGTTATCCAGACCTATTACTTTGCTTATCAGATAACCCGGCGCAGCGAAAATGCGCGCCGGGCTTCATACCGCGAGCTACAGCGTTAACGCGTGCTCTTTTTCGCCTTTTTTAAATTCGACCTCGCCTAAATCAATACAGGCGACCGGGCAGACATGACCGCACAGCAGACAACCGACGCATTTTTCCGTATTGCAATGCGGCGTGCGGCTGTGTTCATCCCACTCCATCGCCTGATGGCCGCCGTCATAGCAGGAGATATAGCAACGTCCGCAGCCGACGCATTTCTCCTGATTAATCCGCGGATAGACGATATAGCTGCGATCCAGATCTTCCGCCGGGATAATATTGCCATTCGCCAGCCCGATCATCTCCTGTAATGAGGCAAATCCCTGATCGGCCAGATAGTGGCTGAGGCCGCTCGCCATATCTTCTACAATGCGGTAACCGTATTGCATAATGCCTGTCGTCACCTGTAGGGTCGCCGCGCCCAGCAGCAGAAATTCGGCAGCGTCTTCCCAGGTTTCAATGCCGCCGATACCGCTAATCGGGAAATCGCGCAGTTCAGGGTGCATTCGCAACTGCTGGATAAAACGCAGCGCAATGGGTTTCACCGCTTTTCCTGAATAACCGGAGATACTGGATTTACCGTTAACCACCGGCATCCCGATTTTGCGGTTCAGGTCGATGTTAGTAATGGATTTCACGGTGTTGATGGTGGCGATACCGTCGGCCCCGCCGCGTTTGGCGGCCAGCGCGACTTCGCACATATCGCCAATATTCGGCGTCATTTTCGCCAGCATTGGCAAAGATGAACCGCGTTTTACGGCGCGGCAGTATTTTTCAACCAGCTCCGGGCTTTGCCCTACATCGCTTCCCATGGCGTGCGAGGTCATCTGCGGGCAAGAGAAGTTACACTCAATCATATCCGCGCCGGCTTCTTCAACCAGACGCGCCAGTTCCTGCCACTGCTGCTCATTTTCCCCCATGATGGAAGCAATCAGCACCTTATCCGGATAATCCTGTTTTAGCCGTCGAATGGCGGCCAGATTCTCTTCCAGCGGATGCTCAGCAATTTGCTCCATGTTTTTGAAACCAATAAAACCGGTATCTTCTTTCGTCAGGTGGTCAAAACGTGGAGAAACTTCGTTGGCAATAAAAAAACCAATGGTTTTAAAAACGATCCCGCCCCAGCCGGTATCATAGGCTTTGGCGCACATCTCATAACAATTGCCTACCGGAGAAGAAGAAAGGCAAAACGGATTGGGAAACTTAACGCCGCAAAAGGTAACAGACAAATCTTTTGTTAACATGAGCAGGCCTCCTCTAAATAATGATGAATAGCCTGAGCGGCTTCTTTTCCGGTTTTTACCGCATAAACGACGGTCTTATCGCCTTTAACAATATCGCCAGCGGCAAAGATCGCCGGGTCGTCGGTTTGATAATTGTGCGTGTCGATAATATTATGCTGCGCTTTTATCTCCGCAAAGGCATCCAGTCGTGCGTGCTGCCCCACGGCCAAAATAATATTTTCCGCTTCCAGCGTCAGTTCTCCTGAATGGCGTACATGGTGGAAGGTCACTTTATTTCCGTTGACGGCGACAGGCGTAAAACCATCAATAATCGATACGCCTAATGCCTGCGTGCTGGTAAATTCTTTTTCGCTGGCGGGGAATTCGGCTAATTCTTCCCGCGCCACGCAGGTGACGGAAGGGCAGCCGAGAATTTTTAACGTACTGGCGACATCCATCGCTACGTCGCCGCCGCCAATAATTAATGCGCTACGCGGAACGCTAATATCGCCGTCGGCCTGACGGGCGCGCTGTAAAAAATCAACGGCAATCTCTACGTGACTGGCTTGCTCAAATAACGGTAAATCAGAGCCACAGGACATCCCGACGGTCATCAGCACGGCGCGATATTCGGCTTTGAGTTGCGCAAGCGATAGCGACCCGCCCACGTCACAATTACATTTAATATTGACGCCCATTTCTACAATGCGGGCAATTTCCTGATCGAGTACGCTTTGCGGCAGACGAAATGCCGGGATGCCGTGACGCAGCCATCCGCCGGGCTGCGGCTGTTTTTCGTAAATGGTGACGTCATAGCCTAAATGCGTGAGCGTCACGCTTGCCTGCAAACCTGCCGGACCCGCGCCAATAATCGCGACTTTCCCGCGTGTTTTACTCCCGGGCTGATAAATCTGCATGGCAGTCTGCTGTTCAAAATCGGTAATAAAACGTTGCAGGCGTGCAATATCAATAGGTTTATCTATTCCAGAACGTGTACATCCGCGCTGGCATAATTTTTCCGTCGGACAGACTCTGGCGCAGACGGCTCCAAGCGCATTATTTTCCCGGATAGTTTCCGCTGCGCCTTTAAAATTGCGAAAGTAAATAGAACGAATAAATTTCCCCGGATCGGTTTGCGCCGGGCAAGCCTGACTACAGGGCGCATCGTGACATAATAAACAACGTGAAGCCTCTTTTATTGCCAGTAATGGCGTAAAACCAGGCGTGAGTTCATCCAGATAATTTTGTTGCGGCATATAATCTTCCTTAATGCTTGAATAAATTAAGGCGAAACGCAAATAACGCGTTTTAATGATCCAAAATCTACCGCCAGCCTAAGCATTGAAAGAAGGGTATTCTGTGAAAGAATTCACAAAAAAATGAAACCAGAATGCAAAACAGCATTTGTTCCTTATATCATAATAATAACTATTCTCAATTTTAAAGGGATAGTAAATAGATTAACGATAAAAAAGAAGATAAATAATCATTCCAGTAAATGAAAAACCGCAACCGGTATAAAGAAAAAGATAAGACCAATATTGTACGGGATCGGCATGGCGATAGACATAAACCGGTTTTCGCGCATTTTTGACAACTTTATCTACCGCGCCGGTTCGCCAGCCTTTCCAGGCCTCACGGAAGCAAAAAAGCGGGAGTAGCAGAAAGGCTAATATGACAAATATCGTCTGTACATCCATGATCATTTCCCTTTTTTCTTTTCCAGTTCAAGCAATTGTTCCGGCGTAACGGCCGGATACCCCTGGGCGTCATTCGGCACCTGATGCTGCGTGGGGATAGGTACCAGCGGGCCTAAAAAACGCGGTTCGCGTTTAAAAATATAGAGATCCGCCAGCGCGCTAAAGCGGGCGCCAAATTCGCGCAGGCGCACTGTCAGCATATTTTTGGGCGAAGGTACCGCGTAACACTGCGCCTGAATGCCCATATGCAGCGCAATAAACAAGGCGCGTTCGCAGTGGAAGCGCTGAGTGATGATAATAAAGTCGTTGGTATCAAACACTTTGCGGGTACGCACAATGGAGTCAAGCGTACGGAAGCCAGCGTAATCAAGCACAATGTCCGCAGGATCGACGCCCGCCGCGATAAGGTCTTTGCGCATGGTCATCGGTTCGTTATAGCTTTGCAGGGCATTGTCGCCGCTGAGCAGCAGGTAATTGACTTTACCGCTATTGTAAGCGTTTAACGCGCCCTGGATACGGTAACGATAGTACTGATTAATGACACCCTTGCGATAGTATTTGGCTGTCCCTAACACGACGCCAACCTGGCGGTAGGGGAGATCCTGTAGCTCGTCATAGATATAGGGCGCTGTTTTCCAGCTCATCCACCGATCGAGGCCAAGCACCGTCAACAGCAGCAAGCCTACCAGGACCAACAGGCTGTAAAACACGCGCTTTAACATGCAGGAAACTCGATACCAGGATGAAAGTACGATCAGGCTACTGTACCCGAAGACGTAGCGCAAGAAACCGCCGTCTGATTGCGGAGATTTTCAGCATGATTTCCCTTGTATCGGGTCGCGGGAGAGGAGAGTCAGGCCGGATAAGACGCCAGTGCGTCGCTATCCGGCACATTTGCTTAGCCGAGAAGCACGCGGTCAATATTATGGCAACCTAACGCTTTCAGCGTTGCGGCGGTGGCATCCCATTGAATTAATGCCGCATCGCCTTTTTCCGCCAGAATCGCACGCTGAATATCCGCATAGTCATAACCATTGAGACTCAGCAGGTTTAGCGCGCCTTGCAGCGGGGGGAGCGTAGGGTTAAAGGCGGCGTTTTCCGCATAGCTGCCGGTGAAAATACGGCCATCTTTACATTCCAGCGCCACGCCGCTCGGTGAGTGGCTATAAGGCATATGGCTCTTATTGGCTGCCGTAATCGCCGCTTGCGTTAGCGTATCGCCCGTTAACGTAAAGCCATGATCCTGCTCGTCCATCAGCAGCGTTTTGATCTCCAGATCTTTTGGCCCGAAAGCGTCAGGCAGATAATCGCGTAACGTATGCGGCGCGCGGCCCGGCAGATGAATGCGCAGATCCAGACCGCTGTTCAGCTCGTTCATAAACTGGCGACAGTGGCCGCAAGGGGTGTAGTTAACGGTGACGGCGGCGAGCCCTTTTTCGCCGCGTAGCCAGGCGTGGCTAATCGCGCTTTGTTCAGCATGCACAGTTTGTTGCATGGTGGCGCCCAGGAACTCCATATTTGCGCCGAAATACCAGTTGCCGCTAACGCCGCGCGCAATCGCGCCGACGTTAAAATGGGACAAATCGGTACGGGCGCAGGCCGCCGCCAGAGGTAACAGTGCGAAAGCCAGCGCGTCTTCGTCCAGTCCCGCCGTATTTTTAAGCGTCGAGACCTGCTCTGCGGTCAGCATGGCGGGAAAATGGTGGTCCGCCAGGATAGGGGCCAGCGCTGATTGCAAATTATCCGCAAGCTGGGCAAAAGCAGTTTGAAAACGTGGATGCATGGCGTTGCCTCATAACAATGTAATGGAACCGTAGTTTACGGGCCTGCTATGTCTTAATATGTGATCTAAATCTCATTGCTTATGCAACTTGTGAAACTTCAATGAAAAATGCGCGACGTATCGCAAATTTTAACCCGGTCTTTTGTCCCGTCGTTAGCGCATTACCGCCAGAATGAGCGGAAACAAAAAGGGCGCTACCAGCGAGGTAATAATGCCGCAGATCACCAACGCCAGGGAGCTAAACGCGCCTTCCTGGTAATCCAGCTCGGCACAGCGCGCAGTACCGAGCGCATGTGAGGCGGTCCCCATTGCCAGCCCGCGTGCGGCCTTAGTACGGATGTGCATCGCGTTTAACAGCGTGTGGCCAAACACCGCGCCCAGAATACCGACAAAAATTACGCATACCGCGCTGATCGCGGGGATGCCGCCGATGCTGCCGCCCACCGCCATCGCGATAGGCGTAGTCACGGATTTAGGCAGTACCGATGCCGCGATTTCAGGCGTTGCGCCCATCAGCAAGGCAACGGATGTCCCGGTAATCATCGCTACCAGACTGCCGACAAAACAGATGCTAATAATGGATTTCCAACGCGCGCGAATCTGGTGCAATTGTTCATAAAGGGGATAGGCCAGCGCCACTACCGCCGGTTGCAGCAGATCGTTAAGTACTTCGCTGCCTTTGAAGTAGTGCTCGTAGGGAATACCGGTCAGCAACAGAAAAGGAATAATGACTACCATTGCCACCAGCAGCGGATTCAGCAACGGCATTTTAAAATGCGCCGCCAGTCTGCGGGCGGCGAAAAATACCGCCAGCGTCAGCGGTAACGACCACCAGATATATGTCATCATTTTTTCGTTCCCTTCTGCCCAACTACTTTCCGCTCACCGTGTATCAGATGTGAACTCCAGCTTACGACCACAAAAACGACCAGCGTACTGATAGCGCAAGAGACCACCACCGGGCCGAATTGCGCGCGCAGTAAATCAAAATATTGCATGACCCCGACGCCAATCGGCACAAACAGCAACGCCATATAACGAATCAGCACATAACAGCCGGGGTTAACCCACTTTGCCGGCAGAATTTGCAGCGCCAGCAATACAAACAGAATTAACATCCCGATAATGCTGCCGGGAATAGTGATAGGAAGCAGTGATGCAAGAAAAATGCCTGCGTACAAACAGGCATAAATCAATACAAAAGCGCGTATATATTGCCAGATAATATTCAGTGACTTACTCATGTTTAAAGCCCTTGATGAGATGGATTCATCATACAATTAAACGTTAAAACGTGCTACCGATCACATCATGAATTCTTAGCATAGTGGGTATAGACAGCAGGAACATCGGGCAATGCCCCTGGTCGGCGGCGTTAAACCTGGGCTAAAAAATACAAAAAGCGACTCAGGGCCAAAGACGGCGTCTCATTCTTACGCCAGAACATCCCTACGCTGCCTTTTTGCTCAATTTTTGGCAAGTTTAAAATCGCCAGTTGCCCCTGGCTGGCATAGCGTTGCGCCAGCCGTAAAGAAAGAATAGAGATCATATCGCTGCTTTGCAGCAAATTGGTGCTGACGTTCATTGACGCCGATTCAATGGTGTTTTCCGGGAGCATGACGCCGTTATCGACGAGGGCGTTATCAATACTGATGCGAATAGGAGTGCCGGTTGGCCAGACTATCCATCGCCAGTGCGCCAGATCGCTCCAGGCGATCTGCGCTCGCGCGGCCAGCGGATGGTGCGGACGCGCCACAAAGCAGACCGGCTCGGTATAAAGTACCTGATAATTAAGCGGCAGTTGCAGGGCGCGTCCGCCGACACGCCCTACCACCACATCCACCTGACCGGCAAGCAAATCGTGCAGCAGCGGCGTCATTACCTTTTCTTCAATATTCAGATGCAGCGTCGGCATTTCGTTAAGCAGGCTCAGAATCGCCTGTGATACGCAGTCAGTCGCCACGGGCGAACAGCCGATCTTCAGGCTGCCAACCAGGCCGCCCTGCTTGAAACGGGCGATTTCATACTGTGAACGCTCCAGATCGTTAATTAGGCGCTGGGCGTGCTGGAGCAGTAATTTACCGCCTTCCGAGGGGCGTAGCCCTTTACTGTGGCGCTCAAAAAGCGTGATGCCTATCTCATCTTCGAGTTGAGATAACCACTTCGATAGCGCCGGCTGGGAGATATTCATCATCCGGGCGACGTGCGTCAGGTTGCCCTGTTCGCCCAGCGCAACCAGCGTTTGCAGGTGATGTAATTTCAATTTCTGCGCCCAGTTCGCCATTCGCTATAACCTCCAGGTTATGTCTCTGCCTGAAAAGCCATTGTACATTTTATCGCTCACTCTACAAACTCGTAACATAGCAAACATAAAAACAACATCTATCTCCCTGCACTGAGGCATTAGCTATGACTCAACGACGTGATCTACAAGCCCTTATTGATGCCGCGCCTGTCGGCAAAATGCAGTGGCGCGTTATCATCTGCTGTTTTCTGGTGGTTATGCTCGACGGTTTCGACACCGCCGCGATTGGCTTCATCGCCCCGGATATTCGTACTCACTGGCAGCTAAGCGCCAGCGAACTTGCGCCGCTGTTTGGCGCAGGGCTGCTGGGGCTTACGGCCGGCGCGCTGCTATGCGGGCCGCTGGCGGATCGCTTTGGCCGCAAGCGGGTCATTGAGCTTTGCGTGGCGCTATTCGGCGCATTGAGCCTGCTTTCCGCTTTCTCGCCGGATATAGAAACCCTGGTGTTGCTGCGCTTCTTAACCGGTCTGGGACTGGGCGGAGCGATGCCGAATACCATCACCATGACGTCGGAATACCTTCCTGCTCGTCGACGCGGAGCGCTGGTCACGCTGATGTTCTGCGGTTTTACCCTGGGGTCGGCGATGGGCGGGATTGTGAGCGCGCAACTGGTGCCGCTGATTGGCTGGCACGGAATTCTGGCGTTAGGCGGCATCTTGCCTTTGATGCTGTTTTTCGGCCTGCTGTTCGCGCTGCCGGAATCTCCCCGCTGGCAGGTACGTCGCCAACTACCGCAAGCCGTTGTCGCCCGGACGGTTAGCGCCATTACCGGCGAGCGCTATCACGATACGCAATTCTTTCTGCATGAGGTGGCAGCCGTCGCCAAAGGCAGTATTCGCCAGCTTTTTGCCGGGCGACAGCTTGTCATTACCCTGATGTTATGGGTGGTGTTCTTTATGAGCCTGCTCATTATCTATCTGCTTTCCAGCTGGATGCCGACGTTACTTAACCATCGCGGTATTGATCTGCAACAGGCGTCGTGGGTGACTGCCGCATTCCAGGTTGGCGGCACGCTTGGCGCGCTGTTACTCGGCGTGTTGATGGACCGGCTTAACCCGTTCCGGGTACTGGCGGTGAGCTATGCGCTGGGCGCGGTTTGCATTGTCATGATAGGCCTGAGCGAAAACGGCCTTTGGCTGATGGCGCTGGCGATTTTTGGTACCGGCATCGGTATTAGCGGTTCCCAGGTAGGGCTTAATGCTCTGACGGCGACGCTGTACCCCACCCAAAGCCGGGCGACGGGCGTGAGCTGGTCGAACGCCATTGGACGCTGCGGGGCGATTGTCGGTTCGCTCTCCGGTGGCATGATGATGGCCCTCAATTTCTCTTTCGATACGTTGTTTTTTGTCATTGCTATTCCGGCGGCTATCAGCGCGGTAATGCTTACCCTGCTGACGGTGGTTGTCCGCCTTTCGATTTCTGTACCTGACGACCTGCCGCGTGCCAGCGTCGTAAACGAATAAGGAGAATCTCCATGTCTGAAATAAATCAGAACGTAAAAGATAGCCGTCAACAGTATTACCAACATATTTCCGGGCAGAATCTGACGCCGCTGTGGGAATCGTTACATCACCTGGTACCGCAGACGCCAAACGCCAACTGCGCGCCGGCCTACTGGAATTATCAGGAAATTCGTCCGCTACTGATGGAAAGCGGCAATGTCATTGGCGCGAAAGAGGCGATCCGCCGGGTGCTGGTGCTGGAAAATCCGGCATTGCGCGGTCAGTCGTCGATCACGGCGACCTTATACGCTGGTTTACAGCTGATCCTGCCCGGCGAAGTCGCGCCGAGTCATCGCCATAACCAGTCGGCGCTGCGTTTTATCGTCGAAGGTAAAGGCGCATTTACCGCGGTGGACGGCGAGCGCACGCCAATGCATACCGGCGATTTTATCCTGACGCCGCAGTGGCGCTGGCACGATCATGGTAATCCGGGATCAGAGCCGGTGGTATGGCTGGATGGTCTGGATCTGCCGTTAGTCAATCTCCTGGGCTGTGGTTTTGCGGAAGACTATCCCGAAGATCAGCAGCCGGTGACGCGAAAAGAGGGCGATTATCTGCCGCGCTATGCAGCGAATATGCTGCCGCTGCGCCACCAGCGCGGGAACTCGTCGCCGATTTTCAACTACCGTTACGACCGCAGTCGCGAGGCGCTGCACGATCTGACCCGTATGGGCGATCCGGATGAGTGGGAAGGTTACAAGCTGCGTTACGTTAATCCCGTCACCGGCGGTTATCCGATGCCGTCGATGGGCGCGTTCCTGCAACTGCTGCCAAAAGGCTTTGCCTCGCGTGTGGCGCGGAGCACCGACAGCACTATCTACCACGTCGTTGAAGGGGCAGGGCAGGTCACTATCGGCAACGAAACTTTTCATTTTTCCGCAAAAGACATTTTTGTGGCGCCGACCTGGCATGAGGTGTCGTTTCGCAGCAGCGAAGACACGGTGTTATTCAGCTTTTCGGACAAGCCGGTTCAGGAAGCCCTGGGGCTGTTCCGCGAAGCACGTTATTAATTAGGGAGAGAGAACATGACCAAATATGTATTCCAGCCGCAGGCCCCGGTGACAGTACCAGTGGCGGGCAGTGATGAGCAGTTTCCGGTACGTCGCGTTTACTGCGTGGGTCGCAACTATGCCGCCCATGCCCGTGAAATGGGCTTTGATCCCGATCGCGAACCGCCGTTCTTCTTTTGTAAACCAGCAGACGCTGTCGTCCCGGTAGCGGCGGGGGATACCCTGGAACTGCCGTATCCGGCGCAGACCGATAACTACCATTATGAAATTGAGCTGGTGGTGGCGATTGGTAAAAAGGGGAGCGATATTCCGCTGGAAAAAGCCCATGAATATGTCTGGGGATACGCCACCGGTCTGGACATGACGCGTCGCGATCGTCAGATGGAAATGCGTCAGATGGGACGCCCGTGGGAAATCGGCAAAGCGTTCGATCTCTCCGCGCCCATTGCGCCATTACACAAAGCCGCTGAAACGCATAATGTGGATAACGCCCCTATTTGGCTACAGGTTAACGGCGAAGACCATCAACGCAGCGATATTCGTCACCTGATTTGGTCGGTGAATGAAACCATCAGCTATTTGTCCGGCTTTTTTGAATTGCAGCCAGGCGATTTGATTTTCACCGGTACGCCAGAGGGGGTGGGCGCAGTGGTGAAAGGGGATGTTATCACCGGGAACGTAGAAGGTCTGACGCCGATTGCTGTGAAAATTGTCTGAGGTGAACGATGAAGCTGTACAGTTTCTTTAATAGTTCGGCGTCTTATCGTGTACGTATTGCGCTGGCGTTAAAGGGGATTGATTACCAGACGGTGGGCGTCAATATTCGTATCGGCCAGCAGAATGCGCTGGCCTACCGACGGATGAATCCGGTAGGCCTGGTGCCGACGCTGGTCACTGATGACGGCGAATCGTTGGGGCAATCGCTGGCCATCGTCGACTGGCTGGACCGACATTTTCCGCAAACGCCGCTGCTGTCGACGAGCGACCCGGCGCGCAGCCAGGCGCTGGAAATTGTCTACGCTATCGCCTGCGATATACACCCAATCAATAACATGCGCGTGTTGCGCTACCTGACCGATGAGCTGAAGGTTAGCGAAGAGGATAAAAAACGCTGGTACGCCCACTGGATACAGCAAGGGTTAAGCGCGGTAGAGCAGCTATTGCGTAAAAGTCAGTCCGGACGATTCTGCGTGGGCGACGCGCCAGGCCTTGCGGACTGCTGCCTGATTCCTCAGTGGGCGAATGCGCTCAGGATGGGCTGCGATTTATCAGGCTATCCGCGCTGTAAAGCCGTTTATGACGCCTGCGTACAGCTACCGGCGTTTATTGCCGCCGCGCCGGAAAATCAACAAGATAAAATCCCGGCCTGAAAAGGAGAATGACCATGACTCACGTGACAAGCGCAATTATTGTAGGTGGCGGAATCGGCGGCGCGGCGACCGCGCTGTCGCTGGCGCGCCAGGGAATAAAAGTCATGCTGCTGGAAAAAGCGCACGAAATTGGCGAGATTGGCGCGGGTATTCAGCTTGGGCCGAACGCTTTTTCGGCGCTGGATAGTCTCGGTGTGGGCGATGTTGCCCGCCAGCGTGCGGTGTTTACCGATCACATTACCATGATGGATGCCGTGAATGCCGAAGAAGTGGTATGCATTGAAACCGGGCAGGCGTTCCGCGACCATTTTGGCGGGCCGTATGCGGTAATTCACCGGGTAGATATTCATGCAACGGTATGGGAAGCGGTGCTGACGCACCCTGGCGTGGAGTATCGTACCTCGACCCATATTGTCGATATCCGCCAGACGCCGGATGACGTTACGGTGTTTGATGAGCAGGGAAATAGCTGGACGGCGGATATTCTTGTGGGCTGCGACGGCGTTAAATCGGTCGTGCGGCAAAGTTTACTCGGCGACGCGCCGCGCGTAACGGGGCATGTAGTCTATCGGGCGGTGATTGATTGCGACGATATGCCGGACGATTTACGTATTAACGCACCGGTGCTGTGGGCAGGCCCGCATTGCCACCTGGTCCATTATCCGCTGCGCGGAGGCCATCAGTACAATCTGGTGGTGACATTCCACAGCCGCCAGCAAGAAGAGTGGGGCGTGAAAGACGGCAGTAAAGAAGAGGTGCTCTCTTATTTTGCCGGTATTCATCCCCGCCCGCGTCAGATGCTGGACAAGCCGACCTCCTGGCGCCGCTGGTCGACCGCCGATCGCGAGCCGGTCGCAAAATGGGGAACCGAGCGTATCACTCTGGTGGGCGACGCCGCGCATCCGGTGGCGCAATATATGGCCCAGGGCGCCTGTATGGCGCTGGAAGACGCCGTCACGCTAGGCAAAGCGCTGGAACGCTGCGACGGCGACGCGCAGCAGGCATTTGCGCTGTATGAGTCGGTGCGTATTCCCCGCACGGCGCGTATCGTCTGGTCTACCCGCGAGATGGGGCGTCTCTATCACGCCGCCGGGGTGGAGCGTCAGGTGCGTAATCTGTTGTGGAAAGGAAAATCGCAGGAGGCGTTTTATCGTGGTATCGAATGGCTGTACGGCTGGAAAGAAGATAACTGTCTTGAGCCGCGTTGAGCGCCTTACGTGACGTAGCGTGGCGTTTGCGCCGCCACCTGGCAAAAAGTTTTGCTCATCGCAGAGAGGCGTTATGATAGCGCCTCTTTTTTTGCTGTGGATACCGATATGCGTGTTTTACTGGCGCCGATGGAAGGCGTGCTCGACGCGTTAGTGCGCGAGCTGCTGACCGAAGTGAATGATTACGATCTCTGCATCACCGAATTTGTGCGCGTGGTGGATCAGCTGCTGCCGGTAAAAGTGTTTCATCGCATCTGCCCGGAGTTGCATCACGCCAGCCGCACGCCGTCCGGCACGCCGGTGCGTATTCAGCTTCTGGGCCAGCATCCGCAGTGGCTGGCGGAAAACGCCGCGCGGGCGACGGCGTTGGGATCGTATGGCGTGGACCTGAACTGCGGCTGTCCGTCAAAAGTGGTGAACGGCAGCGGCGGCGGCGCGACATTGCTCAAAGATCCCGAACTCATCTATCAGGGCGCGAAAGCGATGCGGGCCGCGGTACCGTCGCATCTGCCGGTGACGGTAAAAGTGCGTCTCGGCTGGGATAGCGGCGATAGAAAATTTGAAATCGCCGATGCGGTGCAGCAGGCCGGCGCCAGTGAACTGGTGGTGCATGGCCGTACCAAAGCGCAGGGCTACCGCGCCGAGCATATCGACTGGCAGGCGATCGGCGAAATACGCCAGCGTCTGACTATTCCGGTTATCGCGAATGGCGAAATCTGGGACTGGCAGAGCGCGCAGGCATGTATGGCGACCAGCGGCTGCGATGCGGTGATGATCGGCCGTGGGGCGTTAAATATTCCTAACCTGAGCCGGGTGGTGAAGTATAACGAGCCGCGTATGCCGTGGCCGGAAGTGGTGATGTTATTACAAAAATATACCCGACTGGAAAAGCAGGGCGATACCGGTTTATATCATGTCGCGCGTATTAAACAGTGGTTAGGATATTTACGTAAGGAATATATTGAGGCGACGGAACTCTTTCAGTCGATTCGGGCGTTAAACCGTTCGTCCGAGATTGCGCGGGCGATTCAGGCTATTAAAACCTAATCTCTACAGCGTCCAGAACGTGTGCCGGGCAGACATTATCGCTGCCCGGCGCAGGAATCAGAAAATCATCTTAAACACGCCCGTTACCACCAACAGCCCAATCAGAAAAATAATTAAGATTGCCCATAGAAGAATTTTCATTGTTTGTCCCTTTATTGGTAAATACAAACAAAGTATAGGAAAGTATTAAGCCATCTGCTGCTTTGTTGGGCGCGGCGACGTTTAACTCATGAAGGCTGCTGGCGCGTATTGCAGCAAAATCGTTCATTTATTAACGGGTTAATGGGGCTTTACATTGAATCATTACATCAAAAAATGTATCAGATGAAATTATTTGCTAATCATATAAATTTCAAAATATGTCTTTTGTTGTCTGATGATGTATTGCCACGCGTAACTAAAAAATAGATCGCCGTAAGACGTACTCTCTGCGCACCTTTTTTTATCAGAACACCTCCATGAATCGTAATTCTTTCCTTGCCGCGACAGCGAGCTTACCGCTTTTTATTTTGCTGGCGGGCTGCGCCCCCATGCACGATACCCGCCAGTCGCTGACCCAGCAGACGCCCTCTTCTCATGTTGATTCCAGCCTGCCGGCGGCATTGAAAAACGGTTGGCCGGATAGCCAGTGGTGGAAGGCGTATCACGATGCGCAGCTTGACGCGCTGATTGATAATGCCATACAGCATTCGCCGGATATGCAGGTGGCTGAACAGCGTATTCAACTGGCGGAAGCGCAGGCGAAAGCGGTTGAGGCGCAGGACGGCCCGCAGCTCGACTTTTCTGCCGACATTGAGCGCCAGCGAATGTCCGCGGAAGGGCTGATGGGGCCATTCGCGATTACCGACCCCGCGGCGGGAACGACCGGGCCGTGGTATACCAACGGTACATTCGGCCTGACGGCGGGCTGGGATCTGGATTTATGGGGGAAAAACCGCGCTGAAGTTACCGCGCGGATCGGGGCGGTCAAAGCGCGCGAAGCGGAGCAGGAGCAGACCCGACAACTGCTGGCAAGCGGCGTGGCGCGACTCTACTGGGAGTGGCAGACGCAGGCGGCGCTGAAAAATGTGCTGATGCAAATCGAGCATGAGCAGCAAAATGTGGTGACGGTAAACCGGGAGCTGTATCAACACGGCATTACTTCTTCTGTTGAAGGGGTCGAGACCGATATCGACGCCAGCAAAACCCAGCAGCAGCTGAATGACGTTAACGGTAAAATGAAGGTGATTGAAGCGCGGCTCAGCGCGTTAACCAATACGCAATCGGCGGCGCTCAAGCTGCGTCAGGTGAGTCTCCCCGCCGTTGAAAGCCAGTTACCGTCGCAACTGGGCTATTCTTTGCTGGCGCGCCGGGCGGATCTACAGGCCGCGCACTGGTACATTGAATCCTCGTTGAGCAGCATTGACGCCGCGAAGGCCGCGTTTTATCCCGATATCAATCTGATGGCTTTTTTACAGCAGGATGCGTTACATCTTAGCGATCTGTTCCGCCATTCCGCACAGCAATATGGCATTACCGGCGGGCTGACGCTGCCGATTTTCGACAGCGGCAGGCTGAATGCCAACCTCGATATCGCCAAAGCGCAAAGCAACCTTTCTATCGCCAACTACAACAAAGCGGTGGTAGATGCGGTTAATGATGTGGCGCGCGCCGCCAGTCAGGTAGAGACGCTGGCGCAGAAAAATCAGCATCAGCAGCAGATTGAGCATGACGCGCAGCGTGTGGTCGGTCTGGCGCAAGCGCGCTTTAATGCCGGTATTATTGCGGGTTCCCGCGTGAGCGAGGCCAAAATCCCGGCACTGCGCGAGCAGTGTAACGGCTTGCTGTTGCAGGGCCAGTGGCTGGATGCCTCTATTCAGCTTACCAGCGCGCTGGGCGGCGGTTATCATTCCTGATTTTTCCGGATGATTCAGACAGGGTTCCTATACTTAGGCTGTGTATGATTCATCCGGAGAGGAATATGACCAAAGTCGCAATTGTAACGGCATCAGATTCGGGAATTGGCAAAGCGTGTGCGTTGTTATTAGCACAAAACGGTTTTGATATTGGTATCACCTGGCATTCCGATGAACGCGGCGCGCAGGAGACGGCGAAAAAAGCAGCGCAGTTTGGTGTGCGGGCAGAGACCATTCATCTTGACCTGAGCCAGTTACCCGAGGGCGCGCAGGCCATTGAACATCTTATCCAGCGCCTGGGGCGCGTTGACGTGCTGGTCAATAATGCCGGGGCGATGACCAAATCCGCGTTTATTGATATGCCGTTTACGCAGTGGCGGCAAATTTTTACCGTGGATGTCGATGGCGCGTTTCTCTGCGCGCAGATCGCCGCCCGGCATATGATTAAACAAGGAGAGGGAGGGCGTATTATCAACATCACCTCCGTCCATGAGCATACGCCGCTTCCGCAAGCCAGCGCCTATACCGCGGCGAAACATGCGCTGGGGGGATTGACTAAATCCATGGCGCTGGAACTGATTGAACATCATATTTTGGTCAACGCCGTCGCGCCAGGCGCTATCGCCACGCCGATGAATGATATGGATGACAGCGACATTGAGCCGGGATCGGAACCCTCGATCCCTATTGCCCGACCGGGTTCTACGCATGAAATAGCCAGCCTCGTCGCCTGGCTGTGTTCGGAAGGAGCAAGCTATACCACCGGTCAGTCGCTGATTGTCGACGGCGGATTTATGCTGGCGAATCCGCAATTCAACGCCAAATAAACGCCGGGTGCCGGATGGCGGCGTTATGCCATCCGGATACCATCGGGTTTAACGGGCCTCCGCTTTGCCGCGTCTTTTCAGCCACCAGCGCACGCCCACTACCAGGACGATGGCCAGAATCAGCCAGACCCCGTGCCTGAGATGCTGATCGAGGTCGTGCAGCCATGGCGCGATCACCTCGCCGCCAAGATATCCCAGCGTGGTAAACAGCAGCGCCCAGATCAGCGCGCCTACAATATTCAGCGGCAGAAAAATTTTAGGCGGCAGGCGGCTGGCGCCAATCAGCAGCGGGCCAACCACCCGGAAGCCGTACATAAAACGCGTGCCGATCACAAACAGATACGGATGGCGTTGGATCATTTTCTGTGCGCGACGAATCTTCGTATGATAACGCGGGAAACGACGCAGGATCTTCCCGCCATAGCATCGTCCTAACAGGTAAAGTAGCTGATCGCCCATCATCCCTCCCAGCGCGACGGCCGCCGCCACCAGCGGAAACTTGAGCAATCCCTGATGCGCCGCGACGCCCCCCAACAGGGTAACGGTTTCACCTTCGGCCATACTGCCGATAACCAGCGCCGCATATCCATAATGCGTAATAAGCGTGTTGATATCCATGCGTAAACCACCTCCGGCATTAAGCATACACCCTGGCAAGAGGCGTGCGCGGCAAAGCCGACGTTTTGCCGGAGACTATTTTGCCATTGCTCATAAAATAACCAGAAACTGAATTATACTTGAACATACTGGCATCTGAGGCAGCAGAAGGGGGCAGTATGAACCATGTATGGGGGCTTTTTTCCCATCCCGATCGGGAAATGCAGGTGATCAAAAGCGAAAACGAAACCGTTTCGCATCATTATACGCACCATGTTTTGCTGATGGCGGCGATTCCCGTCGTCTGCGCCTTTATCGGCACGACGCAAATCGGCTGGAATTTTGGCGACGGCAACGTGTTACAACTCTCGCTGTTTACCGCTTTTGCGCTGGCGGTCTTGTTCTACGGCGTGATGCTGGCGGGCGTCGCGGTGATGGGACGCGTCATCTGGTGGATGGCGCGAAACTATCCGCAACGGCCATCGCTTGCGCGCTGTATGGTTTTTGCCGGCTATGTCGCGACGCCGCTGTTTTTAAGTGGTCTGGTGGCGCTCTATCCCCTGGTATGGCTATGCGCTTTGGTCGGCGCTGTCGCGCTTTTTTACACCGGCTATTTGCTGTATTTGGGTATTCCGACTTTCCTTAACATTAATAGAGAGGAGGGATTAAGCTTCTCCAGTTCGACGCTCGCTATCGGCGTACTGGTCCTGGAGGTGCTGCTGGCGATCACCGTGATCCTGTGGGGATATGGCTACCGCCTGTTCTGATGCGAAAAAGGGCTGGCGCAAAAGCCAGCAATGCAGCATTTGCTGACGATTCTTCTGTAGCGGCAACGCTGGCGTGCCGCTATGATGCCACTGCTAGCTTGAGTATAATCTTAGCTCAGGCGGTGTGCGTTACGACGCGCGTGAATCATTATCAGAAATCTCATCATGCTGAAATTCCGAGCTTCATTCCTGAGCCTTGCTCTGATGTTGGCCGTACCTTTTGCCCCGCAGGCCGTGGCGAAAACGGCAGCGACAACCGCGGCGTCTCAACCTGAGATTGCCTCCGGTAGCGCAATGATTGTTGATCTCAACACCAATAAAGTGATCTATTCGAACCACCCGGATCTGGTGCGTCCGATTGCCTCGATAACCAAATTAATGACGGCGATGGTCGTGCTCGACGCGCGATTGCCGCTGGATGAAATACTGAAGGTCGATATCAGCCAGACGCCGGAAATGAAAGGGGTTTACTCCCGCGTGCGCCTGAACAGCGAAATTAGCCGCAAAAATATGTTGCTGCTGGCGTTGATGTCATCCGAAAACCGTGCGGCGGCAAGCCTGGCGCACTATTATCCTGGCGGTTATAACGCATTTATTAAAGCGATGAATGCGAAGGCGAAAGCGCTGGGCATGACGCATACCCGCTTCGTTGAGCCGACGGGGCTGTCGATTCATAACGTCTCGACCGCGCGGGATTTAACAAAATTGCTGATTGCCACGAAGCAATACCCGCTGATTGGCCAGCTAAGCACCACGCGCGAAGACATGGCGACATTCTCGCATCCGGCGTATACGCTGCCGTTTCGCAATACCAACCATTTGGTCTACCGTGATAACTGGAATATCCAGTTAACGAAAACCGGCTTTACCAATGCGGCGGGGCATTGCCTGGTGATGCGTACCGTGATCAATAACAAACCGGTCGCGCTGGTGGTCATGGACGCGTTCGGCAAATATACCCACTTTGCGGACGCCAGCCGCCTGCGTACATGGATTGAAACCGGTAAAGTCATGCCCGTTCCGGCTGCCGCGCTGAGCTATAAAAAGCAAAAAGCCGCGCAAATGGCGGCAGCCAGCGCCAGTGCCGGGGCGCAAACCGCACAGAACGATTAAGTCGCCGCAGGCCCGGCAGGCATCGCGCCGCCGGGCTTCACGGTAAACCGCACGGTGTTAATGCGTTTCGTCGGGCGTATTTTCCTGCCAGAATTTCCGCTTACTCGTTTTGCCGATACCGGGGTTCATACTGTTGGTTGGGTCATTTTGCCGATAAAAACGCGTCAGCGTTTCCGGCGCTTTATACAGATGTCCAACGTTGTGCTCCGCCGGGTATTGTGCCCCGCGCGCCTGCAACAGCTCCAGCATTTGCGCTTTCAGCGCATGGACGTCGACGCCTTTCTTCACGATATAGTCCTGATGAAAAACGTGGCACATAAAGTGGCCGTAATAGAGTTTATGTACCAGTTGGCTGTCGATTTCCGGCGGCAGATGCTCGAACCAGTCGGTATCGTTGCGGCGCAGGGCGATATCCAGCGCCAGGATATCTTCCACTTCATCAGCGTGTACGGCCTGATAACGAATCGCTGCGCCAGCAGCGGCGAAGCGGTGCAGGAAGGCTTTGCTGCCTTCTTCCGGCGTACAGGTGAAGAAACCGCCCTCAGCGGATTTAAAAAATTCATTCAGCCAGCGTTGCGCTTCTGCGACGCCGTCTCCCGCCATTTTTAACAGCAGATGATGCTCATATTTATCGCGCCAGTTTTTCATTCGCGGCGGCAGATGGCTGGGAAACAGGTGGCCGAATTTCTGCATCGCGCGGTCGGTGAAATGCGGACGGAAAAATTTTACTTTTTCCAGCATCGCATCGGTTCGGCCTTTTAGCGTGAAAAAGAATGGCATCTTGTCGGTGCCGAGTTTATCGATCATCAGAAAGGTATCTTTACCGTACTGCTCCGCAATATCGTAGATATCGCGATGCATATATTCTCCCGCCACTGGCAGATTGTCGAAGTTCGCCAGAATATGCCGACGGATTTCAGTCAGTACCGCGGGCTGATTGGTGCCGATATAGAAAACCTGCTGATTTTTTTCCGCTGCAAAGGTATCAAGGCGAACGGCAAAAACCGCCAGTTTTCCGGCGCAGCCGGAAGATTCAAACAAACGGTCCGGGTCGGCGTTATAGCGGGCGGGCGTATCGGCGTTGATATCTCGTACCCGCGTCACGTAGTCGTGATCGTGCGCATGACGACCATCGTGACGCACATCCTCATCTTTAATCCGTTCATCATCCAGCTTGCTCAGGATCTGCTCCGGGGTATGCCCAAGATCGATACCCAGATGATTGACCAGTTGCAGTTTGCCTTGCTCGTCAATACGGGCAAAGAGCGACATCTCGGTATAGGCCGGGCCGCGCTGCACCAGCGAGCCGCCGGAGTTATTACAGATGCCGCCGATGACCGACGCGCCGATACACGACGAACCAATCACCGAGTGCGGTTCACGGCCCAGCGGTTTAAGCGCTTTTTCCAGCGCATAGAGCGTCGTACCGGGCCAGGCCAGAACCTGTTGGCCGTTATCCAGTAAGTGCAGCTTATCCAGGCGCTGGGTGCTGATAATCACAATATCGCGATCGTAGTCGTTGCCGTTCGGCGTGGAGCCTTCCGTCAGACCGGTGTTGGCGGCCTGCATCAGAATAATTTTGTCAGCGTTAACGCAGGCGTTGAGCACACGCCACAGTTCCAGTAATGAACCCGGGAAAACAACGGCCAGCGCGTCGCCCTGACCGGAACGGAAACCCTTGCGATAGCGGGCGGTTTTGGCGGGGTCTGTCAGCAGGTGAGAATGGCCTACCAGGCGGGCCAGCTCATTCAGGAACGTTTTATTATCAGTCATTGTTATGGAAGACATTCTCCACTCCTTGTGGTGGGACAAAATATCAGCGTTAAGCATAGCGCTTTGTATGACAATACGCTTTCTCATTCAAATTGTCTCTGTGTTGGTGGTATTCATTTGCCGCCTTGATACCATTTGCTGGCGGTTGCGTATTCGACTGTGCGGAAAATTAGGAGAATAACCTTCGCTTTCTTCTCCTCTCGCGTTTAGGCTTATGGCAAACTGCGGTTTTTATTCTGTTTTTACCGCCTCGTCGGGATAAAGATAAAGAGAGACTCAACATGAAATGGTTATGTTCAGTAGGTATTGCTGTGAGTCTGGCGATGCAGCCAGCATTGGCGGAAAACCTGTTTGGCAATCACCCGCTGACGCCCGAAGCGCGCGACGCGTTCGTCACGGATTTACTAAAGAAAATGACTGTCGATGAAAAAATTGGTCAGTTACGTCTGATTAGCGTCGGCCCTGATAACCCGAAAGAAGCGATTCGCGAGATGATCAAAGACGGGCAGGTAGGGGCGATTTTCAATACCGTCACCCGCCAGGATATCCGTCAAATGCAGGATCAGGTGATGGCATTGAGCCGCCTGAAAATTCCTCTCTTTTTTGCCTATGACGTGGTACACGGCCAGCGAACCGTCTTCCCAATAAGCCTCGGTCTGGCTTCTTCTTTTAATCTGGATGCGGTAAGAACCGTAGGACGCGTATCGGCGTATGAAGCGGCGGACGACGGCCTGAATATGACCTGGGCGCCGATGGTGGATGTCTCCCGCGATCCGCGTTGGGGACGCGCCTCCGAAGGCTTTGGCGAAGATACATATTTAACCTCCATCATGGGCGAAACCATGGTGAAAGCGATGCAGGGCAAAAGTCCGGCGGATCGCTATTCGGTGATGACCAGCGTGAAACATTTTGCCGCCTATGGGGCCGTTGAAGGCGGTAAAGAATACAACACCGTGGATATGAGTTCCCAGCGTCTGTTTAATGACTATATGCCGCCATACAAAGCGGGGCTGGATGCGGGGAGCGGCGCGGTGATGGTGGCGCTGAACTCGCTGAACGGCACGCCTGCGACGTCAGATTCCTGGCTATTGAAAGATGTCCTGCGCGATGAGTGGGGCTTTAAGGGAATTACCGTTTCCGACCACGGCGCTATTAAAGAACTGATTAAACACGGTACCGCGGCCGACCCGGAAGATGCGGTGCGAGTGGCGCTAAAGGCAGGGGTGGATATGAGCATGGCGGATGAGTATTACAGCAAATATCTGCCTGGTCTGATTAAGTCGGGCAAAGTGACGATGGCGGAACTGGACGACGCGACGCGCCATGTGCTCAATGTAAAATATGACATGGGATTGTTTAACGACCCCTATAGCCATCTGGGGCCGAAAGAGAGCGACCCGGTGGACACCAATGCCGAAAGCCGCCTGCATCGTAAAGAGGCGCGGGAAGTGGCGCGGGAAAGTGTGGTACTGCTGAAAAACCGGCTGGAAACGCTGCCGTTGAAAAAATCGGGCACCATTGCCGTTGTTGGGCCACTGGCCGACAGTCAACGTGATGTAATGGGAAGCTGGTCTGCTGCTGGGGTCGCGAATCAGTCGGTGACGGTGCTGGCGGGTATTCAAAATGCCGTCGGCGACGGGGCGAAGATCCTCTATGCCAAAGGGGCGAATATCACTAACGATAAAGATATCGTCGATTTCTTAAACCTGTATGAAGAGGCAGTGAAAATCGATCCGCGCTCACCGCAGGCGATGATTGATGAGGCGGTGCAGGCGGCGAAACAGGCCGATGTGGTGGTCGCAGTGGTAGGCGAGTCGCAGGGGATGGCGCATGAAGCCTCCAGCCGTACCAATATCACCATTCCGCAGAGTCAGCGCGACTTAATCACCGCTCTGAAAGCCACCGGTAAGCCGCTGGTACTGGTATTAATGAACGGCAGACCGCTGGCGCTGGTAAAAGAAGATCAACAGGCCGATGCGATTCTGGAGACCTGGTTTGCCGGGACGGAAGGCGGCAACGCCATTGCCGATGTGCTGTTTGGCGATTACAACCCGTCAGGCAAACTGCCGATCTCCTTCCCGCGTTCGGTGGGACAAATTCCGGTCTATTACAGCCATCTCAATACGGGACGCCCGTATAATCCTGAAAAGCCAAACAAATACACCTCACGTTATTTTGACGAAGCGAATGGCCCGCTCTATCCGTTTGGTTACGGTCTGAGCTACACCACATTTACGGTGTCTGACGTCACGCTCTCCTCACCGACAATGCAACGCGACGGCAAAGTCACGGCCAGCGTAGAGGTCACGAATACCGGTAAACGCGAAGGGGCTACGGTCATCCAGATGTACTTACAGGATGTCACGGCGTCAATGAGCCGCCCGGTGAAGCAATTAAAAGGCTTTGAAAAAATCACCCTCAAGCCCGGCGAAAGTAAAACCGTGAGTTTCCCGATTGATATCGAGGCGTTGAAGTTCTGGAATCAGCAGATGAAATATGACGCGGAACCCGGCAAGTTCAACGTCTTTATCGGCGTGGATTCCGCTCGCGTTAAACAAGGATCGTTCGAGCTACTGTAAGCCTGCCGTCAACAGGGCGCGATAGCAGCGCCCTGTCTGGCAATGACTTTTCCTGTCCCCCCTTTTATTGCCTGCCACGTCACTTAAACTGCCGGAAAATCCCAGGTTAAACGCAGACTTTTCAACTATGCTTTTTTCTCAAGTCTCTGAAAAAGGCCGTAAAAGGATGAGGAAAGCATCATGACGATCTCAAAGCTATGGGTAAGTTCGCTGGCGTTGCTGGCGACGGTGAGTTTACCTCTACAGGCGGCATCGCCCGTGACGGTCGGGTCAAAGATTGATACCGAAGGCGCGCTGCTCGGCAACATGATTTTGCAGGTACTGGAAAGCCACGGCGTTAAAACGGTCAATAAAATTCAGCTCGGGACGACGCCAGTCGTTCGTGGCGCGATTACCGCCGGAGAGCTGGATATCTATCCGGAATACACCGGTAACGGGGCGTTCTTTTTTAAAGATGAAAACGATCCGGCATGGAAAAATGCAAAGCAAGGCTTTGAGAAAGTCAAAAAACTGGATGCGGAGCAGAATAAGCTGGTCTGGTTGACGCCTGCGCCGGCAAATAACACCTGGACCATCGCGGTACGCCAGGACATCGCGGAAAAAAATAAACTCTCCTCGCTTGCCGATCTCAGCCGTTATCTGAAAGAGGGCGGCACTTTTAAACTGGCGGCGTCTGCGGAATTTATCGAACGGGCGGATGCGCTGCCGGCATTTGAAAAAGCCTATGATTTCACCTTGAATCAGAACCAGCTCTTGTCGCTGGCGGGCGGCGATACGGCGGTCACGATCAAAGCCGCCGCGCAACAAACATCCGGCGTTAACGCCGCGATGGCGTATGGCACCGACGGCCCTGTCGCCGCGCTGGGTCTGCAAACTTTGAGCGACCCGAAAGGCGTCCAGCCTATCTATGCCCCCGCGCCGGTAGTGCGTGAATCGGTGTTACAGGCCTATCCGCAGATAGCCGACTGGCTGCAGCCCGTTTTCGCCAGCCTTGATGAGAAAACGCTGCAACAGTTGAACGCCAGAATCGCCGTAGAAGGGCTGGATGCGAAAAAAGTCGCCGCAGATTACCTCCGACAAAAAGGGTGGGTGAAGTAATCTGTGAGTGATGCTGCCAAAAAAATTACGGTTAATCGTGTGCTGTTGCTGTTGGTTGTTCTGACCCTGCTTGCTGTCGCGCTACCTTTCATTAATTACGCCCCGAATCGTCTGGTGAGCGGCGAGGGGCGCCAGTTATGGGAGATCTGGCCGGCGGCCATCTGGATGCTGACTGGCGCGGGATGCGCGCTGTTTACGCTGTGCTTTGTACCCGGTAAACGCGGTAGCGTACTGACGCTGATGATGGCGCAGACGCTTTTTATTGTCATGCTGTGGGGAGTCGGCAGGGCGGCGACCCAGTTGGCGCAGGAGGGCAGCCCGCTGGCGCGTACCAGTCTGGGAAGTGGATTGTGGCTGGGCCTCGGTCTGATGTTGCTGGCCTGTAGCGATGCGATCCGCCGTATTACCACTGGGCCGCTGTGGCGCTGGTTGCTGCACGCGCAAATTGTCATTGTCCCGCTGGTGCTGCTGTTTTCAGGCACGTTCGACAACCTCTCGCTTCTGAAAGAGTATACCAACCGCCAGGATGTTTTCGATGCCGCGCTGGTGCAACATTTGATGTTACTGGCGGGCACGGTGCTGCCGGCGCTGGCGATCGGACTACCGTTGGGCGTCTGGTGTTATTTTTCCGCCTCACGCCAGGGGCCGGTATTTACCGTGCTGAATGTGATCCAGACTATTCCTTCCGTCGCGCTGTTTGGCCTGCTGATTGCGCCGTTGGCCGGGCTGGTGAAACAGTTTCCGTGGCTTGCCGAATTCGGCGTCGCGGGAACCGGCATGACGCCTGCGCTGATAGCGCTGGTGCTCTATGCGTTATTGCCGCTGGTGCGCGGCGTGGTCGCCGGGCTCAATCAGGTGCCGCGCGATGTGCTGGAGAGCGCAAGAGCAATGGGAATGAGTAGCGGCCAGCGCTTCAGGCATGTGCAACTGCCGCTGGCGCTGCCGGTCTTTTTACGTAGCCTGCGGGTAGTCATGGTCCAGACAGTGGGAATGGCCGTCGTCGCCGCGCTGATTGGCGCGGGAGGTTTCGGCGCGCTGGTGTTTCAGGGGCTATTGAGCAGCGCCATTGATTTAGTCCTGTTGGGCGTCATTCCGGTGATTGCGCTGGCGGTAGTGATCGACGCGCTGTTTGATTTATGGATCGCGTTTTTGAAGGGAGCAACCGATGATTGAATTTAACCATGTCAGTAAAACCTTCGGCGATCAACAGGCTGTTAGCGACCTCAATTTGCACTTTAGCGAAGGCAGCTTTTCGGTGTTAATTGGCACCTCCGGCTCGGGAAAATCGACCACTCTGAAGATGATTAACCGGCTGGTAGAGCATGATAGCGGAACGATCCGTTTTGCCGGGGAAGAGATCCGCAGCCTGCCGGTGCTTGAACTGCGCCGTCGCATGGGCTATGCCATTCAGTCTATCGGTCTTTTTCCCCACTGGACGGTGGCGCAAAATATCGCCACCGTACCGCAACTACAAAAGTGGTCGCGTGCGCGGATTAACGATCGTATTGATGAACTGATGGCATTATTGGGTCTGGAAAGCGCGCTGCGCGATCGCTATCCGCATCAGCTTTCCGGCGGGCAACAGCAGCGGGTCGGCGTTGCGCGGGCGCTGGCTGCCGATCCGCAGGTATTGCTGATGGACGAGCCTTTCGGCGCGCTTGATCCGGTAACGCGCGGCGCATTGCAGCAGGAGATGACCCGCATTCATCAGCTGCTGGGGCGCACCATCGTACTGGTGACGCACGACATCGATGAGGCGCTACGCCTCGCCGACCATCTGGTGCTGATGGACGGGGGCCACGTTATCCAACAGGGATCGCCGCTTTCTATGCTGACCTCGCCGGAAAATGATTTCGTGCAGGCGTTTTTTGGCCGCAGCGAGCTGGGCGTAAGGCTGCTTTCGTTACGTAGCGTAGGCGATTATGTACGTCGGCATGAACAGCTCAGCGGCGACGCGCTGGTGGAAGAGATGACGCTACGCGATGCGCTATCGATGTTTGTCGCCCGTCGGTGCGACGTCCTGCCGGTGGCGAATCAGCAGGGCGAGCCCTGCGGTACGCTCCATTTCCGCGATCTGCTTTCGGAGACGTCCCCCCGTGAAACGACTGTGTGATCCGCTTCTCTGGCTTATTGTTCTGTTCTTGCTTCTGCTGTTTGGATTGCCTTATAGCCAGCCGTTCTTCGCCGCGCTGTTTCCCGATTTACCGCGCCCGGTCTACCAACAGGAGAGTTTTGCCGCCCTCGCGCTCGCCCATTTCTGGTTGGTGGGCATCTCAAGTCTGTTTGCCGTCGTGGTGGGCGTCGGCGCAGGGATTGCGGTCACGCGAGAAAGTGGGAAAGAGTTTCGTCCCCTGGTGGAGACTATCGCCGCCGTCGGGCAGACCTTTCCGCCGGTCGCGGTACTGGCGATCGCGGTACCCGTCATGGGTTTTGGTCAGCAACCGGCCATTATCGCCTTGATCCTGTATGGGGTGTTGCCCATCCTGCAGGCGACCCTGGCCGGGCTGGGCGCGGTGCCTGCCAGCGTGATGAGCGTTGCCAGCGGTATGGGAATGAGCCGTCGCCAACAGTTGTATGAGGTTGAGCTGCCGCTGGCCGCGCCGGTGATTCTGGCGGGCATCCGAACCTCGGTGATTATCAATATTGGTACGGCGACCATCGCTTCAACGGTGGGGGCCAGTACGTTAGGCACGCCGATCATTATCGGGCTTAGCGGCTTTAATACGGCCTATGTTATCCAGGGGGCGCTGCTGGTGGCGCTGGCGGCGATCATTATCGATCGCCTGTTTGAAAGGCTGACGCGCGCGCTTACCCGGCACGCAAAATAAAACTGTAACCTGCCAGCATCACGCCGCCGATACCGCCAATAGCCATCAGCAGGAAAAGGGCGATCACCCCGATTTTCGCTACGCGCATTATGTACTCCTTATGTTAATAAAAGGAGTATACATTAAAGCGAATTTGTTAGCTGCTGTTTAAACGCCAAGGGGATGAATGTCGCGTCCCTGGGCGCGCCATGCCAGGAGTTGCTGCTGCTGCGCCAGCGTCTGGTTTTCTCCGCACCATACCAGTAACGTCTTGCCGTCAAACAGTTCCGGGCGGAACTGGCTAAGCGAATGCGCCAACACGTCGATTCGCCATCCCTGTTGGCTGGCGACCCAACCTTCCAGCCACAGGCGGGTGGTATCATGGATATTCCAGCCGATCACCAACGCATCTTTTCCCTGTTTCTTACGCGCAGACGCCAGGCAGAGCGCAATATAGTTGATCAGGATACCGTCAAGAATGCCGAGCAGCGCCTGAAGGGCGGGTTGTTGGCACTGTAATCGTCGCCGCAGCGGGACGAACAGGTTAGTGGTCAATGTTTGGGCTGGATAATCCTGACCGCGTTCTTTGACCCATAACCGTAAACTGTGCAGATTACTGCTTTGCAGATAGTGCAGCAGGATCTCCTGCTGTTCGCGCCAGCCGTTAGGTTGTTCGCTACTGTCGCTACTGAGCAGCACTTTGACTTTGCTGACCTGGACGCCGTTATCTATCCAGCGCTTGATTTCGCGGATTCTGTCGATATCGGCATCGTTAAACAGACGATGACCGCCATCCGTTCGCTGTGGTTTTAAAAGTCCATAACGTCTCTGCCACGCGCGCAACGTGACAGGATTGATATCACAAAGCAAAGCCACTTCACCAATTGTGTAAAGCGCCATCGTTTCACCCTTGCTCGCGAGGTCCCGGTTTAACTTTAGACGCTCTTTTAGGAACCAGGAAGTTTTGCCTGTTTTTTATGCATTAAAACGCGAAGTAGCGGGTTGCGGCGCGGCGTTTAAGTGATCGTATTCACGAATTCATATTTTTATGCAACAGTTCAAAGAAAGTTAATCGTACTCAATGTATGTTACGCGCTTTTAATTGAAGTGTGGTTTGCGGGTATGTACGAGTTTAATCTGGTGTTGCTGCTGCTTCAGCAGATGTGCGTGTTTCTGGTCATTGCGTGGCTAATGAGTAAAACGCGCCTGTTCATCCCGCTTATGCAGGTCACGGTTCGTCTGCCGCACAAGCTTCTGTGTTACGTCACGTTTTCTATCTTCTGCATTATGGGCACTTATTTTGGGCTGCATATCGAAGATTCGATTGCCAATACCCGTGCGATTGGCGCGGTGATGGGCGGCCTACTCGGCGGGCCGGTCGTCGGCGGGCTGGTCGGTCTGACCGGTGGGTTACATCGGTATTCTATGGGCGGCATGACGGCGCTGAGCTGTATGATTTCCACCATCGTCGAAGGGCTGCTGGGCGGGTTGGTACACAGCGTTCTCATACGTCGCGGACGCCCGGACAAAGTGTTTAGCCCGCTGACGGCGGGAGCAATTACGTGTGTTGCCGAACTGGTGCAGATGCTGATCATTTTACTGATAGCCAGGCCGTTTGACGATGCCCTGCATCTGGTCAGTAATATTGCCGCGCCGATGATGGTGACGAATACCGTTGGCGCCGCGCTGTTCATGCGTATTTTGCTCGATAAGCGCGCCATGTTCGAAAAATATACTTCGGCATTTTCTGCTACCGCGCTGAAGGTCGCCGCGTCAACGGAGGGGATTCTGCGTCAGGGATTTAACGAAGTGAACAGTATGAAGGTGGCGCAGGTGTTATATCAGGAGCTGGATATCGGCGCCGTCGCCATCACCGATCGCGAAAAACTGCTGGCTTTTACTGGTATTGGCGACGATCACCATCTACCGGGCAAACCCATTTCATCAGGTTATACGCTGAAAGCAATTGAAACCGGAGAGGTGGTTTATGCCGATGGCAACGAAGTGCCGTACCGCTGTTCGCTACACCCGCAGTGTAAACTCGGTTCGACGCTGGTGATTCCGCTGCGTGGCGAAAATCAGCGAGTCATGGGCACCATTAAATTGTACGAAGCGAAAAACCGACTGTTCAGCTCAATTAACCGCACCCTGGGAGAGGGTATTGCGCAGCTTTTATCCGCGCAGATCCTGGCCGGACAGTATGAACGGCAGAAGGCGTTGCTGACGCAGTCAGAGATCAAGCTGTTGCACGCGCAGGTGAATCCGCATTTTCTGTTTAATGCACTCAATACCATTAAAGCGGTGATTCGCCGCGACAGCGAACAGGCCAGCCAACTGGTGCAGTACTTGTCGACCTTTTTTCGCAAAAATTTAAAACGCCCGTCGGAAATCGTCACGCTGGCGGATGAAATTGAACACGTGAACGCTTATCTGCAAATTGAAAAAGCGCGTTTTCAGTCGCGTCTGCAGGTACAGCTTGATGTTCCATCGACGCTTTCACGTCAGAAATTGCCTGCGTTTACATTACAGCCGATTGTTGAGAACGCCATTAAACATGGCACGTCGCAACTGCTTGATACCGGCAACGTCGCTATTCGCGCCCGGCGCGAAGGGCAGCATTTGATGTTAGATATTGAAGATAATGCGGGACTGTATCAGCCTTCCGCCGGCAGTAGCGGGCTGGGGATGAGTCTGGTTGATAAACGTCTGCGCGAACACTTTGGCGATGATTATGGTATTAGCGTGGCCTGCGAGCCGGACTGCTTTACCCGAATTACATTACGACTTCCACTGGAGGAGGACGCATGATTAAAGTGCTGATTGTGGATGATGAGCCGTTAGCGCGGGAAAATCTGCGGATTTTGCTCCAGGGGCAGGATGACATTGAGATTGTGGGGGAGTGCGCGAACGCGGTAGAAGCGATTGGCGCGGTACATAAGCTGCGACCTGATGTGCTGTTTCTGGATATTCAGATGCCGCGTATCAGTGGACTGGAGATGGTAGGAATGCTTGATCCGGAACACCGCCCGTATATCGTTTTTTTGACCGCGTTTGACGAATACGCCATCAAAGCCTTTGAAGAACACGCTTTTGATTATCTGCTCAAGCCGATAGAGGAGAAACGGCTGGAAAAAACGTTACATCGTCTGCGTCAGGAGCGCAGTAAACAGGATGTTTCGTTGCTGCCGGAAAACCAGCAGGCGCTTAAATTCATTCCCTGTACCGGACACAGCCGGATCTATTTGTTGCAAATGGATGATGTCGCCTTTGTCAGTAGCCGTATGAGCGGCGTTTATGTGACCAGCAGTGAAGGTAAAGAGGGGTTTACCGAGCTGACGCTGCGCACGCTGGAAAGCCGGACGCCGCTACTGCGTTGTCATCGTCAGTTTCTGGTGAATATGGCCCATTTGCAGGAAATTCGGCTGGAGGATAATGGGCAGGCAGAGCTGATTTTACGCAACGGCCTGACGGTGCCGGTAAGCCGTCGCTATCTGAAAAGTTTAAAAGAGGCGATTGGCCTGTAAAAGACTGTTAGAATATCGTTTTGCCATAGAAACGACCGAAGGCCTCATGCTGAGTAACGATATTCTGCGTAGCGTGCGCTACATTTTAAAAGCTAATAATACCGATCTGGCGCGTATCCTGGCGCTGGGTAACGTTGATGCTACGCCGGAGCAGATTGCAATCTGGTTGCGCAAAGAAGAGGAAGAGGGGTTTCAGCGTTGCCCGGATATCGTGTTGTCCTCATTTCTCAATGGCCTCATTTATGAAAAACGCGGCAAAGATGAGGCGGCGCCTGCATTGACGGCGGAACGTCGTATCAACAACAATATTGTGCTGAAAAAGCTGCGTATTGCCTTTTCGCTAAAAACAGATGATATCCTGGCGATACTTACCGGTCAGTTGTTTCGTGTCTCAATGCCAGAGATCACTGCGATGATGCGCGCGCCGGATCATAAGAACTTCCGCGAATGCGGCGATCAGTTTATGCGTTATTTTCTGCGCGGTCTGGCGGCCCGTGAACACGCGGCGAAGTAATTCTGCGGTATTGTTCCCGGCAGCGTCCTGTCTGACCGGGAAAACGCATTATTATACTAATTGATTCTATGATACCCGCTCTCTTCCAACAGTTTCTGCGAGCGAATCATTGACAGATAGTACGCGGAACAGTTGTCAATTGATGATCCTGGCAATTTACAGAGGTCGCTTATTTTTGCCTGGGTAAAATCAATATCCACATATTCCGTAGCATAGCTATCATAATAGTCGATTCGTTCAGTCAAACCCGGCATACCCTGATAAGCTTCGCCGACTTGACTCAGCATTTTTTGTGCTTCTTCTTTATTATTGGCTTTCAGGGTCTTATAAAGTAGTTTATGTTCAGATATTTGACGTAAAACGATATCCCCTTTGTAGTAATAGGTTAACTTGATTTCAATACCGTTGAGATTACCTACATAGCGTTGTGTTTCCTCTGACTCTTTGCTAGCGGCTATCTTCTTGATAAACGCTGTCATGTTATTTTGCTTTCCCTGGAGAGTATCGTTTTTCTGATCGCAGCCAGTTATGCTAACCGATAGAGAGAGCGCGAATAGTGGCAGTGCCATAAGACGTAGAACCTGCATAACAATTCCTTGTCGTTAAGTATTGGTGTGGCCAGGAATTCAGGGATTATAGGCTTTGGCGAGGGGACTTACAGCGAGGCTGTCTTTTTTCGGAATTCATAAAGAAAAGACGCTGCCGAAGCAGCGCCCTGAGCGACTTTACCAGTCGATGCAATACATTATGCCTGCCAGTTATTTCGCTTCTTTAAAACCAGCAGCTTCCAGCAGCGTCTGGGTTTGTTTCATGCTGATACCTTTGCTGGTATCGCCGGACACCATCGTCCCTGAGATTTGCTGTAACGCTTTAAAGTCCACTTTTTCCATATCCACAGAGACGTTTTCCTGGGCATAGGTATCTTCATAGGTTAATTTTTCTTCCACTCCGGCGATATTTTTATATTTCGCGCTCAGCGGATCGAGAATTTTGGCGGCATCTTCTTTCGTTTTAGCGCCTACAGTGGCATAGCTGATTTTACTTTCAGACGTCTGCTTAATGATTTTGTCACCTTTATAGGTGTAAGTAATTGAAATTTCTGTCCCCGCCAGGTTTGCGTTAAAGGTCTTTGATTCTTCTTTATCGCCACAGCCAGCAAGAGAGAACACCAGTACGGAAGCCAAAGCCGCGGACAATAACTTGCCAGAAATTTTCATCTAAAACTCCATTTTATATAATGATTGGGTTTTTAAAATAATTTCAATGAATTAATTTAACCCAGTAATAGCAATGTATCAGGGAGAGATAGAATATGACTTTTAGCCGTTATTTAGCAGTCCGGATATGGAGTCTTAACGCTATTGCTTATTAAGGAAAAAGTTAAAACACGCGGATGGGGTGATATGCCAGTCAGGATTAAGCGGTTAAAAAAGCCGGAGCATGCTCCGGCTTGTTGCTTATTTCACCTGTTGGCCAGGCTTCGCGCCGTCATCAGGGCTTAACAGGAAGATATCTTTCCCGCCAGGTCCTGCGGCCATCACCATTCCCTCGGAGACGCCAAAGCGCATTTTGCGCGGCGCGAGGTTGGCGACCATTACTGTCTGGCGGCCAATCAGCGCCTGCGGGTCCGGGTAGGCGGAACGAATGCCGGAGAAGACGTTACGCTTCTCGCCGCCCAGATCCAGCGTCAGACGCAGCAATTTGTCAGAACCGTCTACGAACTCAGCGTTTTCAATCAATGCTACGCGCAGGTCAATTTTGGCGAAATCGTCAAAGGTGATGGTTTCCTGAATCGGGAAGTCGGCTAACGGGCCGGTAACCGGCGCGGCTGCGGCTTTCACCTCTTCTTTAGACGCTTCAACCAGCGCTTCAACTTGCTTCATGTCGATGCGATTGTAGAGCGCCTTAAAGGTGTTGACCTTGTGACCGAGCAGCGGCTGTTCGATGGCATCCCAGTTCAACTCACTGTTCAGGAAGGCTTCAACGCGTTCAGAAAGCGTCGGCAGTACCGGTTTCAGATACGTCATCAGCACGCGGAACAGGTTGATGCCCATTGAGCAAATGGCCTGCAGGTCCGCGTCGCGGCCTTCTTGTTTAGCCACCACCCACGGCGCTTGCTCGTCAACATAACGGTTAGCGATGTCGGCCAGCGCCATAATCTCACGGATAGCTTTACCGAATTCACGGCTTTCCCATGCTTCGCCAATCACCGCAGCGGCGTCAGTAAAGGTTTTATACAATTGCGGATCGGCCAGTTCAGCCGCCAGCACGCCGTCGAAACGCTTATTGATAAAACCGGCGTTACGCGAGGCCAGGTTGACTACTTTATTGACGATATCGGCATTGACGCGCTGGACAAAGTCTTCCAGGTTCAGGTCGATGTCATCAATGCGTGAAGAAAGCTTCGCGGTGTAGTAGTAGCGCAGGCTGTCGGCGTCAAAGTGTTTCAGCCAGGTGCTGGCCTTAATAAAGGTGCCGCGAGACTTAGACATCTTCGCGCCGTTCACCGTCACGTAACCGTGAACGAACAGGTTGGTCGGCTTACGGAAGTGGCTGCCTTCCAGCATGGCAGGCCAGAACAGGCTGTGGAAATAGACGATGTCTTTGCCGATAAAGTGGTACAGCTCGGCATCGGAGTCTTTTTTCCAGTACTCATCAAAACTGGTCGTGTCACCGCGCTTATCGCACAGATTTTTGAAGGAGCCCATATAGCCAATCGGCGCGTCCAGCCAGACGTAGAAATATTTGCCCGGCGCGTTCGGGATTTCGAAACCAAAATACGGCGCGTCGCGGGAAATGTCCCACTGCTGGAGGCCGGATTCAAACCACTCCTGCATTTTGTTCGCCACCTGCTCCTGCAGCGCGCCGCTGCGGGTCCACGCCTGCAGCATTTCGCTGAATGATGGCAGGTCAAAGAAAAAGTGCTCGGAGTCACGCATTACCGGCGTCGCGCCGGACACCACGGATTTTGGTTCGATAAGTTCGGTCGGGCTGTAAGTTGCGCCGCAGACTTCGCAGTTATCGCCGTACTGGTCTGCGGATTTACATTTCGGGCAGGTGCCTTTCACAAATCGGTCCGGCAGGAACATGCCTTTTTCCGGATCGTAGAGTTGAGAGATGGTGCGGTTCTTAATAAAACCGTTCTCTTTCAGGCGCGTATAAATCAGCTCGGACAGCTCGCGATTCTCGTCGCTGTGCGTTGAGTGGTAGTTGTCGTAGCTAATATTAAAACCGGCGAAATCGGTCTGGTGCTCCTGGCTCATTTCACCGATCATTTGCTCCGGCGTAATACCAAGCTGCTGCGCTTTCAGCATGATCGGCGTGCCATGAGCGTCATCGGCACAGATGAAGTTAACCTCATGGCCGCGCATTCGCTGGTAACGGACCCAGACATCAGCCTGGATGTGCTCCAGCATATGGCCGAGGTGGATAGAGCCGTTGGCGTACGGCAGCGCGCACGTTACCAGAATTTTCTTCGCGACTTGAGTCATAGTGGGTATTACTTCTTCTGTTGTAAAAAAGGGCTTTGATAGTACCAAAATGGTAATTACTGCGCCAAGCGATAAGGGCATTTATCCGTAAATGAATAATTGTTACCGCTGGAGTAAACTACAAAGTTACAATCGTACTTTTCAGAACTACAAAAGGAGTCGGGATGAACGAACAATCCCAGGCCAAATCACCAGATACCCTGCGAGCGATGGTCGCCGGGACGCTGGCGAATTTTCAGCACCCAACCCTGAAGCATAACCTCACCACGCTTAAGGCGTTGCACCACGTCGCCTGGATGGATGATACGCTGCACGTTGAGCTGGTCATGCCGTTCGTCTGGAACAGCGCGTTTGAGGTATTAAAAGAGCAATGCAGCGCCGATCTGTTACGTATTACAGGCGCAAAAGCGATCGACTGGAAACTGTCGTACAACATTGCGACGCTGAAACGCGTCAAAAATCAGCCTGGCATTAATGGCGTGAAAAATATCATTGCCGTGAGCTCCGGTAAAGGCGGGGTGGGTAAATCGTCCACGGCGGTAAACCTGGCGCTGGCGTTAGCGGCTGAAGGTGCAAAGGTCGGGGTTCTCGATGCCGATATTTACGGTCCGTCGATCCCAACCATGCTTGGCGCAGAAGATCAGCGCCCGACATCGCCAGACGGTACGCATATGGCGCCGATTATGTCTCACGGCCTGGCGACCAACTCGATCGGCTATCTGGTGACTGACGATAACGCGATGGTATGGCGCGGCCCAATGGCCAGTAAGGCGCTGATGCAGATGTTACAGGAGACGCTGTGGCCGGATCTGGATTATCTGGTACTGGATATGCCGCCGGGAACCGGGGATATTCAGCTAACGCTGGCGCAGAACATTCCTGTTACCGGCGCGGTGGTGGTGACTACGCCGCAGGATATCGCGCTAATCGACGCCAAAAAAGGTATCGTGATGTTCGAGAAGGTGGAAGTGCCGGTGCTCGGCATTGTGGAAAATATGAGTATGCATATTTGTAGCAACTGCGGCCATCACGAACCGATCTTCGGCACGGGCGGCGCGCAGAAGCTGGCGGAAAAATACCATACTCAGCTTCTGGGTCAGATGCCGCTGCATATTAGTCTGCGCGAAGATCTTGATCGCGGTACGCCGACGGTGGTTAGCCGTCCGGAGAGCGAATTTACCGTGATCTATCGCGAACTGGCCGATCGCGTTGCGGCACAGCTTTACTGGCAGGGTGAAGTGATTCCGGGAGAAATCGCCTTCCGCGCGGTGTAATCCTCCTGACGTATTCCAAAGAGAATATGACATTCACTGCATTAATATATATTGATGCAGTGAATGTATTAATAAAATAATAGCCCCCGCATTGTTAATTCCTGCTTAAACAGACAGGTGTTTATCTGAAATAATCGGCAAAAACATTATTTGAATTGATCATACCTATCCTACTGATTTATTTTTTCAATTGGTTTTAAGGTATCGATACGTTCATACTGCTCATCAGGACGGCCTGCATACTGTTTGACGTTCACCAGAGGAACAATTACTCACTATGAAAAAATATTTGCTGATGGGAATTATAGTTTCGGCTTATGGGATAAGCGTACCCGTTTTTGCCTCCGACACCGCAACATTAACCATCAGTGGAAAAGTGACCGCGCCAACGTGCAGTACAGAAGTGGTAAACGCACAGTTGCAGCAGCGTTGCGGCAACACTATCCACGTTTCAACTCTGCAAACACCCGCCGCTACGCCGATGAGAGGTGTGACAACGCAGCTATACACGGTGCCTGGTGATAGCACCCGACAGATTGTTGTTAATCATTACGACTAATTCTTATTAATTCCGCAGGCCCATATCATTGATATCAATGATATGGGCTTTTTTATTTGCTGTGTTTATGTTTAAGGGCAGTAAATTTCGGAAATTAATAAGTTTACAAAATAATGATAAGCAATGATTATTTGTTGCAATTATATTGCAATCTGTAAATTGTTTTAAATCAACAAAACATCGTGTTTACATTGCGATAACTTCCTGTCTATGAGAATTTTCGTTGCAAGGGTTAATAACTCTTAACAAATAGAAATTACTTTATTAAGGAAGAGATTATGAAACGTTCACTTATTGCTGCTTCTGTATTGTCTGCTGTATTTATGAGCGCTGGGGTTTTTGCTGCTGATGAGTATGATTCAGGCGTTCTGAATATTAACGGAAAGGTGGTTGGTACTACCTGTCAATTTTTGGGTACGAACACCGCTGAAATTAGACTGAATGAAATTGGTGCGGATAAAATAATTAATTTAACCCCGGGTCAGATTTATGACGCAGTAACTAATCAAACTCAGATGCCGTTGAAAATAAAATGTCAACAGGGTGTAGCGCCGCGTATTACCTTCTCTTCAACGCAATTTGACAGCCACGATATCACATTTAATAACGGCTCTGCCAAAGGTGTCGGTTTTGCGGTTTACTACGGAAGTACGGATAATCAGATTGATCCAGAGACGGGGGTGACACTAGCTCCAAATAGCAGCGGTGAATACGACCTGACTTTTTTAGCACGCTATGCGCGTTTAGACGGTGATGTTGCTTCTGGTGATGTTAGCTCAACACTAACTTTAACGGTTGTTACTGACTAATTTATTCAACCGGCGGCGTTCGTCGCCGGTTTTTTATAAGCAAGGCCGTGTAAATATGAAAATATTATCTGCAGTATTATTATCTGCCATAATTTTGCCTGCGCATGCTGGTATTGTTATTTATGGTACGCGTGTGATTTACCCGGCAGAGAAGAAAGAAGTCGTTGTACAATTGGTGAATCAGGGCGAGCAAGCTTCGCTGGTACAGTCCTGGATTGATGACGGTAACACTTCATTACCGCCAGAAAAAATTCAGGTGCCATTTATGCTGACGCCGCCAGTGGCGCGCGTTGCCGCTGAGTCTGGTCAGCAGATCAAAATCAAGAAAATGCCTAATAGCTTACCGGACAACAAAGAAAGTCTGTTTTATCTGAATGTGCTTGATATTCCACCAAACAGCCAGGAAAACGCCGGTAAAAATGTGCTTAAATTCGCAATGCAGAATCGAATAAAATTAATATGGCGCCCCAGTCGAATTGCCGCCGTAACCAAAGACAGTTTTCAGCGGATTGGTTTATTTCGCAGTAATAAAACTGTCATCATGAAAAATGATACTGCAAACTGGATTACCGTGACGGATGTAAAAGCAGGAAATACTAAGATTAATGATCAAACTATCATGCTGCCACCGCTATCGACGCAAAATATTAACATGAAATATGCGTCAACAAGCCAGTATGAAGTAACGATTATTGATGATAATGGTAACTATATTAGTAGCAAAATTAATGTAAAATAAACAGGAGTTCATCATGCTAAGGATGACGCCCATCGCTTCGCTTGTTTTATTGACTCTGTTTACCTGGCAAACGCAGGCTATCGCGACGGAAACGTTTGATACCCATTTTATGGTAGGGGGAATGAGAGATCAAAAAACAACAAATTTCCATCTGGATGAGAATAAGCCAATTCCGGGACAGTACGAACTGGATATTTATGTCAACAATCAATGGCGAGGTAAATACGATATCATTGTTGCCGATGATCCCGGTAGCACGTGTATTTCAACTGAGTTGTTGAAAAATATTGGTGTGATAAGCGATGGTCTGCAACCGCAGGGAGCAACGGATTGTATTGCGTTAAAAGATGTCGTGAGAAGCGGTGGCTATACTTTTAATATTGGCGTTTTTCGGCTGGATTTGAGCGTTCCCCAGGCCTATGTAAATGAGGTCGAGGCGGGTTATGTATTGCCTGAAAACTGGGATCGCGGCATCAATGCATTTTATACTTCTTACTATGCCAGCCAGTATTACAGTGACTATAAGAATTCTGGCAGTAGTGAAAGTACTTACGTTCGGTTCAATAGCGGTTTCAATCTGTTGGGCTGGCAAGCGCATGCGGATACCACATTTAATAAAACCGATGGCAGCAGCGGTGAGTGGAAAAGCAACACATTGTATCTGGAGCGCGGTATCGCTGAGCTCCTCGGCACATTACGCGCCGGGGATCAGTATACCTCGTCAGAGATTTTTGATTCTGTGAGATTTACCGGCGTTCGCCTGTTCCGCGATATGCAAATGTTGCCAAACTCGAAACAGAATTTTACGCCGTTGGTGCAGGGGATTGCACAGACTAACGCTTTGGTAACCATCGAACAGAACGGATTCGTTGTTTATCAGAAAGAGGTTCCTCCTGGCCCCTTTTCCATTGCGGATCTGCAACTCGCGGGCGGTGGCGCGGATCTTGATGTCACCGTGCGTGAGGCGGATGGCTCGATAAATACCTGGCTGGTGCCTTACGCTTCCGTACCGAACATGTTGCAGCCTGGCGTCTCTAAGTATGATTTTTCCGCCGGCCGTAGTCATATTGAAGGCGCCGATAATCAGGCCGATTTTACACAAATCAGTTATCAGTATGGCCTTAATAACCTGTTGACGCTTTATGGCGGTACGATGCTATCGAACCATTATAATGCGTTTACCCTCGGCACGGGGTGGAATACCCGGATTGGCGCCATTTCGCTTGACGCTACGCGAGCGCACAGTAAACAGGATAATGGCGATGTATTTGATGGTCAGAGTTATCAGATTGCTTATAATAAATACCTGACCCAAACATTAACCCGGTTTGGTCTGGCTGCGTATCGGTATTCATCACAGGATTACCGCACATTTAACGATCATGTCTGGGCCAATAATAAAAATAACTATCGTCGCGATAAGAATGATGTATACGATATTGCTGATTATTATCAAAACGATTTTGGGCGTAAAAATACGTTTTCAGCTAATGTGAGCCAATCCTTGCCAGAAGGATGGGGCGCAGTATCACTGAGTGCATTATGGCGTGATTACTGGGGACGTAGCGGCACCAGTAAAGATTATCAAATAAGCTATTCCAATACGTTCCAGAAAATTAATTATACGTTATCCGCCAGTCAGACTTACGACGAGGATCATAATGAAGATAAACGTTTTAACCTGTTTATTTCAATTCCCTTTGACTGGGGGGACGGTATTACTACCCCGCGCCGTCATCTGAATGTGTCGAACTCGACGACCTTTGATGATGATGGATTTACCTCAAACAATATTGGTTTAACCGGTACGGCAGGCAGTCGCGATCAATTTAATTACGGCGTGAATGTTAGTCATCAGCGACAGGATAGTGAGACCACAGCGGGGACGAATTTAACCTGGAATACGCCCGTTGCAACGCTTAATGGTAGTTACAGCCAGTCGTCCAATTATACTCAGACCGGCGCAAGTATTTCCGGTGGGGTTGTAGCCTGGAGTGGCGGGTTGAATTTATCCAGCCGGCTTTCAGATACCTTTGCGATTATGCAGGCTCCGGGACTTGAAGGAGCCTACGTTAACGGCCAAAAATATCGGACCACCAATAAAAAAGGAACGGTGGTTTATGACAACCTTACGCCATATCGCGAAAACCATCTTATGCTTGATGTGTCGCAAAGTAGCAGTGAAACGGAATTACGCGGTAACCGTAAAGTTGCCGCCCCGTACCGAGGGGCCGTCGTGCTAGTGAATTTTGATACCGACCAGCGTAAACCATGGTTTATTAAAGCGCAGCGTCCTGATGGCTCGCCTCTTATTTTTGGTTATGATGTAGTAGATCATCATGGTCATAATGTGGGCATTGTTGGACAAGGTAGTCAGCTATTTATTCGAACGAATGATATTCCGCCCGAAGTCAGTGTACCAGTAGATAAAGAGCAGGGGCTTTCATGTTCAATCACCTTTGGTAAAACGGTTGATGAAAGTAAAGTTTATATTTGTCGGTAGTGGTGAGGTGGTGAAATGAAACTCTTTCTTTTTATCGTGATGTTATTGATTTTACCTGAAACATACGCAGCCTGTACGGGAGAAATTACTTATCAGGATAATTTAATTATTCGTGAGGATTTTACGATTAACCCTAATCAGTCCGCAACTTATAGCCATAATTTTAACGATACAACTTGTTCAGGGACTTATAAGATAACGCGTATGGATCCTTCCGATATCATCGTGGGATTATACAATGATACAGTAAAACTGAAGTTAAAAATCGCCTGGGCAGATAATAATACTCTCACAATGCCGTTTACAACGGGCTATACGGTAACGGTTGAACCCGCTTCCTCTGGGGCGAATGTAAATATTTCTGCCGGTAGTGGGAACAGTGTCCTAATCAACGGGGTGGTATCAATAACAAGCGCTTCTTCTGCAACTCAGTTTACGGCCGGTTTGCGGTTTTTAGGGTGCCTGCTAGCAGGAAGAGGCTGGAATGCCTGTGCCGCAGATTATAATAGTTATCTTAGAGGTGCAGGGTTATATTCATTTGATCTGTTTGTGTCCTACGATCGCAAGCAGACAACCTGCAAACCTGAAGATCTGACGATCACGCTACCGAATATTGCGCTTTCTGAATTATATAACACAGGCAAGGTCAGTAATAAAAATGCCGCGGATAATATTCGACTCCAGTGTGATAATCTTTTTGGTAATGCTAAACAAGCATCGCGTAAAATGACGGTTTATCTCTCCAGCAGTGATTTAATACCAGATAGCTATTCTGTGTTGCGTGGTGCTGTGAATAATGGCGTCGGATTTATACTGGAGAGCGGTGGAAAAACGGTGAATATTTCAAATACAGCAGAGCAGGGTAATGCTTCAACGTTATGGAAAGTGGATCAAGTAGGCACGCCGCTCAACAGTGATATGATAACAATCCCTATTATCGCCAGTTATTATGTTTATGACCGAGACAATATAAAGCCAGGCGATCTAAAAGCGACTGCGCTGATCTATGTGAAATACGATTAATATATATGAAAAATATTTAAGATATATGGCGCGATAGGTGAATGAACTTCCGGTCACTTACAATAATAAGTGACCGGGATGACAATTTTTCTGCAATAAATTTTAATGTGGTATGCGGTAGTTTCAAAAGGGCGAGATCCAGAGCGAATCGGGTAGTGAAGGCAGTCAACAAAAAGGCAGTTTGAAGGGGATAGAGTGATTAAGGGCTAATAAAAAAGTAACATGGGGCTGTATTTCCCCCTCTGGATGAGGGGGCTTTTTTTATCGATGATAAAAAATCTCGCCATCATAGGCTTTGATGATTTTTCCATCGGTATCGTTAATCAGTACATACGCGCCGCCCATATAGGTCCAGTGAGTACCGGCATCTGGCGCGGGCAGATTACGTAATTTCCACTGTTTAATATTGTACTCATCGGTGCGGTACATCTGCGGAACGGTATCGCCGGGCTTGAAGTGGGTGAAGTCGGCGATAAAGCTTTTTAACTCATATTGATCAATGCCCGTTGTCGCGGGGGCGGCCCATGCAAAACTGGTTGCAAGCAACAGCGCGCAAGGCAGCAACTTACTTTTCATACTTTTACCCTCCACATATGCGGGTCAGTTAACATCGTGTGTATCATTTCTGCTGGTGGCGTATCTGACAAGCGCTATTTTGTTATCTCACGCCCCTTTTCGTAAAAAGTGTAAACGAAAGCGTCGTGCAGCAACATATCCGCCAGCAAGTTTGCCAGAACCGAATAGGTTTTGAGAACTATCTGATAACGCTGAAATTATCGTCCGCCGCTGGCTGTAAATTTACATTGTCTGGCGCAGACAGTATGCTTAATAGCGAAACCCCGCTTAACACGGTGGGGCTTGACGACTCGGGGTGCCCTTCGTTGTGAAGGCTGAGAAATACCCGTACCACCTGATCTGGATAATGCCAGCGTAGGGAAGTCTGACACTGCTCGTGTCCCTTCTTCACGCGGGCAGGAGCTGAACTATGCAGCCTGACCTGCACTGCCGCACGCTTGCGGCGCATACGTTAAAACACTTTCGCGCGCTCTCCCCGCTTACGCACTGTATGACGAATGACGTCGTACAAACGTTTACCGCCAATACGCTGCTGGCGCTGGGCGCTTCACCCGCCATGGTGATTGATCCCGTCGAGGCCAGACCGTTTGCCGCCTTCGCCAACGCCTTGCTGGTTAATGTCGGAACCTTAACCGCCTCACGCGCTGACGCGATGCGTGCGGCGGTAGAAAGCGCTTATGATGCCAAAACGCCGTGGACCCTTGATCCTGTCGCGGTGGGCGCGCTGGAATTTCGTCGGCGATTTTGCCTGGATCTCTTGTCCCTGCGCCCGGCGGCAATACGCGGCAACGCCTCGGAAATCCTGGCGTTATCCGGCATGGCGCTGGGCGGACGCGGCGTAGATACCACCGAGGCGGCGTTGGCCGCACTGCCTGCGGCGCAGGCGCTGGCGCGTCAGATAGACTGCATCGTTGTGGTTACCGGAGAGATAGATTACGTCACTAACGGTCAGCGCACGCTGAGCATTCCCGGCGGCGATCCGTTAATGACTCGCATTGTAGGCACCGGCTGCGCGTTGTCGGCGGTCGTCGCCGCCAGTTGCGCGTTACCGGGCGCCGCGCTGGACAATGTCGCTTCGGCCTGCTGCTGGATGAAACTGGCTGGACAGGCCGCGGCAGAGCGTAGCGAAGGACCGGGCAGCTTCATCCCTGCTTTTCTTGATGCGCTCTATCATCTGGATGTGGAGGCGGCCAATGCAACGAATTAACGCGCTGACGATTGCCGGTACCGATCCCAGCGGCGGGGCCGGTATCCAGGCGGATCTTAAGACTTTTTCCGCGCTGGGCGCATATGGCTGTTCGGTCATCACCGCGCTGGTGGCGCAAAATACCTGTGGCGTACAGTCGGTGTACCGGATAGAGCCGGACTTTGTCGCCGCTCAACTTGATTCCGTGTTCAGCGATGTGCGCATTGATACCACGAAAATCGGGATGCTGGCGGAAACCGATATTGTCGAGGCCGTGGCGGAACGACTACAGCGCCATCATGTACGTAATGTGGTGCTGGATACGGTGATGCTGGCGAAAAGCGGCGATCCGTTGCTCTCGCCCTCTGCGATAGAAACATTACGCGTCCGGCTGTTGCCGCAGGTATCGCTGATTACGCCTAATTTGCCGGAAGCCGCAGCGTTGCTGGATGCGCCCCATGCGCGTACGGAACAGGAGATGCTGGCGCAGGGGCGGGCGTTACTGGCGATGGGGTGTGAAGCGGTATTAATGAAAGGCGGGCATTTAGAGGATGCGCAAAGCCCGGACTGGCTCTTTACCCGTGAGGGCGAGCAACGTTTTAGCGCGCCGCGTGTGAACACCAAAAATACGCATGGGACGGGCTGTACGCTGTCGGCGGCGTTGGCGGCGTTACGGCCCCGGCATCGCTGTTGGGGAGAGACGGTAAACGAGGCGAAGGCATGGCTTTCGGCGGCGCTGGCGCAGGCGGACACGCTGGAAGTGGGGAAGGGCATTGGTCCGGTACATCATTTCCACGCGTGGTGGTAGTATACTGCCTACAGACCCGTCGTCAGGAAAGATAAATGGAACAAGCGCATACCCGGCTCATCGCGCAACTGAATGAACGAATTTCAGCGGCGGATAATACGCCGCTATACATGAAATTCGCCCAGACGGTAAAGGATGCCGTGCGCAGCGGTATTCTTGAGCACGGTAATATTTTGCCTGGCGAACGCGATCTCAGCCAGCTTACCGGCGTCTCGCGCATCACGGTACGAAAAGCGATGCAGGCGCTGGAAGAAGAGGGTGTCGTCACGCGCGCCCGCGGCTACGGTACGCAAATCAATAATATCTTTGAATATTCCCTGAAAGAGGCGCGGGGATTTTCTCAGCAGGTTGTCTTGCGCGGCAAAAAACCGGATACGCTATGGGTTAACAAACGTGTGGTAAGTTGTCCGGATGAGGTCGCGCAGCATCTGGCGATCCCCGCAGGCAGCGACGTCTTTTTACTCAAACGCATTCGTTATGTTGATGAGGACGCGGTATCGATTGAAGAGTCCTGGGTGCCCGCGCATCTGATTCATGATGTCGACGCGATTGGCATTTCGTTGTATGACTATTTTCGTCGCCAGCACATTTACCCTCAGCGTACCCGATCTCGCGTCAGCGCCCGGATGCCGGATGATGAGTTTCAGTCGCATATTCAAATGGATGGTAAAGTGCCGGTGCTGGTGATTAAGCAGGTGGCGCTCGATCAGCAGCAGCGGCCTATTGAATACAGCATCAGTTATTGTCGTAGCGACCTATACGTTTTTGTGTGCGAGGAGTAGCGCCTCGCGTGTGGGCGCGCAGTCGCCGCCGCGATGCCCGACCACCCAGCTCGCCACCGCATTTCCCAGCAGTACGGCATCCGCGAGCGACCAGCCTGACGCCAGTCCTGCCAGCACGCCGCCAGCATGGCTGTCGCCCGCGCCGATGGTATCCACCACGGTTGCCGGAAACGCTGGCACAACGCCGGAAGATTGCGCGCTAAAATACCACGCTCCGTCTTTATCGTGGCGCACCACCAGCGGCGCGGAAAAGCGGTTTACCCATGCTTCGCCGAAAGTGCGCGTATCGGTCGCAAGTCCGGCGCGTTCCGCGGCGATGATGGCTTCCTGGCGATTGAGGGAGACGATGGGCCGGCAGGCCATAATGCGCGCCATTGCATCGTCTGTAATGTCACCGATTCGTGGGCCAAAATCGATAAAAGGCGTGACATCGTCGACGGTTTCCAGCCACTGGATCAGTGGTTCGCCACAGGACGAGGCCAGTTGATAGCCGGACAGGTAGACAAGACTGCCCCGCGGTGTCCTGAGCTGCGACAGCCAGTCCGCATTCCACTGGTTTTCCACGCCGCTAAAAGACATAAACGTGCGTTCGCCATCCGGTTCGACTAACGCCAGACACCAGCCGTTATCTCCTTCAACCGCGTCAATCACGCTGGATAATCCCTCTTTTGCCAGACGGCGGCAAATCCTCTCCGCCCACACGCCCTGGCCCAGCGGTAGCGCATTGCTGGCGTCAATCCCCAGTCGTTTCAACGCCACGGCAATATTCAGCGCACAGCCGCCGACATTGACGCTCTGTTGTTGCAGTTCAATATCGCCTCCGCGACGCGGCAACGTCCAGGCGTCGGCAATGATATCGATCACTGCCGCGCCGATAACGGTGAGCGGACGCCGGGTATGCAGGGTCGGTAATAATGTCAGCAACCGTGCGCCGTTCATAGTGCCTCCCGCCGTTGACGATAACTCGCCAGCGCAACGGCATAGCGCGCAAAATCCAGCTGATTAACCTCGTCCAGCGTTTGCTTTAACTGGGGGTTAATGGCGCTTACCCCGTGCAACGCGCCGCAAATGGCGGTAGCCATCGCGCCGATAGTGTCGGTATCGCCGCCGAGGTTAGCGCACAGCACGGCACAGCGGTTAGGATCGGTATTCGCCAGTTCCACCATGGCGATAGCACAGGGAACCGATTCAATGGTGCTGGTTCCCGCGCCGATGATCTGATAGAGCTGTTCGCTGGCAGATTCGACGCCGTCGGCGTGGCGGACAATGTTTAGCGCCAGTTCCAGACGTGCCGATAGCGAGGCGCTAAACGTGGTAATACGCGCTGTCTGCGCCTGATGGGCGATGGCGGGGAGCGAGTCGGCAATACTTTGCCACGTGTCGCCGTTAACCGCTCGCGAGACGGCCCAGGCGACAACCACGGCGCCAGCCACCGCCAGATCGGATTTATGCGTCGGGCTGGAGGCTAACGCTACTTCTGCTATAAAGGCTGTCAGGTTAGTTGGCGGCAACAGGCAGCCCAACGGCGAAACGCGCATGGCCGCGCCGTTAGTCACGCCGTTGTTTTCCAGCGCCGCGATGGGTTTGCCGTCGCGAATCGCGTTCAGCGCAATTTTTGACGTCGGGCCGAGTACATTTTTATTGAACGCATCAAAGCGTTCCGCCCAGGCGAGGATGTTACGCCCAATAATCTCGGGATCAATGTTGCCTTCGCATTCGAGTAGCGCGTCGGCCAGGCAGAGCGCCATTGCGGTATCGTCCGTAAACTCCGCGCGGTTAAAATAGCAGGCGGCATTATTCTCTTTTGGGCCGGGCAGAAAGCGGTCAATCCAGCCGAAATGCGCTTTGACGCGCGTTCTCGGCCACAGCTCAGAGGGCATTCCCATCGCATCCCCTAACGCTTGCCCGTAAAGAGCACCGAGAATACGTTCTGCTTTCATTTTACTTCCCCTTGTGTCAACGCAATATCGCGATCGTCAATAGCAGTGATCTCTTTGTCCGATTCGCGAAAGAAAATCATAAACAGTAGCGCGATGACGGCAATCATCACTGCGCCAAACGTCCACATGCCCGCCCAGTTGAATGTCAGACCGTTAACCGGTTGCGGATAAGCAAACATTTTTTCCATCATCACGCCGCCGAGACGATAGCCCAGCAGGCTGCCGAATCCCTGACAGCAGAGGGTGATAAGCCCTTGCGCAGCGGTACGCATATGAACCGGCGCTTTTTTATCGACATAAATGTAGGCGGTGACGTAGTAGAAATCGTAACTTACGCCGTGCAGCAAAATACCGAGGAACAGCAGGGCGTAAGTGAAGTACGTTTCCGCGCCGCCATAGACAAAAAAGCCGTAGCGGATCGCAGCGGTAATAAGACCAAGTAATAATACCTTTTTAATACCAAAGCGTTTAGTGAAAAAGGGCAGGGCCAGCATAAAGAAGATTTCAGAGAACTGGCCGAGCGTCATCCAGCCGGTGGCGTTTTTCATTCCCACTTCCGTCAGATAGCCGTTAGCGAAGATGTAGTAGAAGGCCAGCGGCATCGCAAACAGAAAGGAACAGAAGAAGAAAACGAGAAAGTTTTTATCGCGCAGCAGGACCAGCGCATCCAGCCCCAGCATCACTTTAATATCCATCTTGCCGGTGCTTTTTGGCGGCGTGTCTGGCAGACAGAACGCAAATACGCCCAGCAACGCTGAACTTGCGGCGGTTATGAGCAGTGGAATGTTGGTGGGGGAAATATCGTTATAGCCTAACATTTGCGGCAGGAATCCACAGGCGAGGCCGGAGGCAATCCACCCAATGGTTCCCATAACGCGAATGCGTGGAAAATCGCGTTCAACGTCCGGTACGTTAGCGAAGGCAATGCTGTTTGTCAGCGCGATGGTCGGCATATAGGTCAATGAATAGGCCAGAAGCAGCGGAAAGAATCCGGCAAAGGTGGTTTGCTGCGCCGCGAAATACATCAGCACGGCGCCTGCAAACATCAGTACCGCCAGGACTTTTTGCGCTGAGAAAAAACGGTCGGTAACGGAGCCGACCAGAATCGGCGACAGGAGCGCCGCAATGGCGGTACAGGCATAAGACCAGCCTATTTCACCGGCGGAAAACCCGCTTTTATTTAGCCATAGCCACAGGGGGACGAACCAGGCGCCCCAGATAAACCACTCCACGAACATCATGAACGACAGTTTAAAGGTCGTTTTCATTTTTGAATCCTTCATGACAGGTAAGGTACGCCATGACAATACCATTTAATAATACCTTTTAAATACCATTGAGCATTAATTTTGACCGATCTAACACTTTTTCGGACGTGAATCGAGTCAGCAGATAGCGCCGAAAAAATGCGCTAAAGTTGGCAAAAATGGTCGGTCAGTACCAGGCTTATTGCGACCCGCAATCTGCGGGGCAGGACTATTCACCTTCCGATACCCTATCGGAACTTACGGGAGCATAGCTATGACTGATATTGCGCAGTTGCTTGGCAAAGACGCCGACAGCCTTTTACAGCATCGTTGTATGACCATTCCTTCCGATCAGCTTTATCTACCCGGCAAGGATTACGTTGACCGGGTGATGATTGACAATAATCGTCCACCAGCCGTTCTGCGTAATATGCAGACGCTCTATAATACTGGACGCCTGGCGGGAACAGGATACCTTTCGATACTGCCCGTCGATCAGGGAGTGGAGCACTCCGCCGGCGCTTCTTTTGCGGCCAACCCGCGCTACTTTGACCCAAAAAATATTGTTGAATTGGCGATTGAGGCCGGCTGTAACTGCGTGGCCTCTACCTACGGCGTACTGGCCTCGGTTTCACGGCGCTATGCGCACCGTATTCCGTTTTTGGTCAAACTGAATCACAACGAAACATTGAGCTATCCGACAGAGTACGATCAGACCCTGTACGCCAGCGTTGAGCAGGCGTTCAATATGGGCGCCGTGGCGGTAGGCGCGACGATCTATTTCGGTTCGGAACAGTCCCGTCGCCAGATTGAAGAGATCTCCGCCGCTTTTGAGCGTGCGCATGAGCTGGGTATGGTGACCGTATTGTGGGCTTACCTGCGTAATTCTTCCTTTAAAAAAGACGGCGTCGATTACCATGTATCCGCTGACCTGACGGGGCAAGCCAACCATCTGGCCGCTACGATTGGTGCGGATATTGTGAAACAGAAAATGGCCGAGAATAATGGCGGTTATAAAGCGGTCAACTTCGGCTATACCGACGATCGCGTGTACAGCAAACTGACCAGCGATAACCCGATTGATTTGGTTCGTTACCAGTTGGCGAACTGCTATATGGGACGCGCCGGGCTTATCAACTCCGGCGGCGCGGACGGCGGTGACACCGATCTCGGCGACGCGGTTCGTACCGCGGTGATCAACAAACGAGCCGGTGGAATGGGGCTAATTCTGGGACGTAAAGCCTTTAAGAAATCGATGGCTGATGGCGTGAAGTTGATTAATGCCGTACAGGATGTCTATCTGGATAGCAAAGTCACCATCGCCTGAGTTCAACGAAGAAAAGCCGGATGTGAGCGCATCCGGCCAGCGACTGGTGTTATTAACGTAGCAACGGGCAGTCCGGCGGCAGCCGACAGCGTAATGCGCCAGGCAGCACCTCAATATGAAATTCTTGCCCGCTGAGTGGTTCGCCATCCAGATTAAACGTGATTTCATGCGGCGCATGAATATCAAACCACGCCGAGGCGCCGTCAATAATATTCGGATTGTCATCTGACTGCGTGAGCGTGGAAAACAGCGCCGGCAGCAGCTCTTCGCCGGTAAAAATCCGTAGCTGTAACAGTCCGTCGTTAATCAGCGCGGTGGGACATAATTGCTGCCCGCCGCCGGCCTGACGACCGTTGCCGATGCCGATCACCAGCGCATCTCCCTGCCAGTGAAAGTTTTCGCCACGTATTTCGCAGCGGTCAGGGGTCAGCGTATCCATTCTCATCAGACCGTGAATAAGATAGGAGACGCCGCCCAACGCGGCTTTAAGTTTTTCCGGCGTTTCGGTGGTAATGCGGGTGCCAAAACCGCCCGTCGCCATATTGATAAAACAGGTTTTATCATTGACCCTGGCCATATCAATTTCCATCGCGTTTCCGGCAATCGCCAGTTTCAGCGCTTTGTCCAGCGCTTCAGGAATACCGGCGCTGGTGGCAAAATCGTTGGCAGTGCCGAGCGGCAAAAGGCCCAGTGCAGGGGCTACGCCGTCGCGGATCTGGATGAGCGCGGTCGACACTTCATTAATGGTACCGTCTCCGCCGCCGGCAATCACCGTTTCAACGCCCAGTCTACGGGCTTCATCAACGTAACGCTGCGCGTCGCCTTTTTCCCAGGTTACCCGAACGTGAATCTGTATACCTTCGTCGCGAAGTAGAGTAATGGCCTCACGTAGCGGCTGGTTATCAGCGCTTTTGCCATTGAGGATCAGTAAGCTGGCGGGAAAGTTAGCCATCCGTTATGCCTTAATAGGTTGAACAACAATCTCCAGAAAGTGTATAGCAGAAATGAAAAAGCGAGGTCAGAACAGGATGAAAATTGAAATGTTGCGCACTTATTGCTTTACCGTTTTTCTTCCTGCTGTACGCAGCGGTAAGTGAAGCATGGTTTAAGGCAAATGGCGACAAGAGAGATGCCGGTATGCGCATTGAGTATCGCTTGTAAGAGTGCAAGGAAACCACAAGGGGTAGTCAGACGCTTTCCGATATAGCGCCTTTAATAACGAAACGGAGAATTAACAAGACGAACATACGTCAGTTATCAGTATTAATTTCAAACTTCATAATATCAGATAAAAACCTGATATTTATTACCAAACATACTTTTTAATAGCATAAAATCGAAATGTTCTTTAGACTGCTTTGGCAGGAACAAGGCGCACTATTAGCAGTACACTATTCTTGTTATCAAATAAAACCTATTTAGATGATGACTTGGCGCGGTGTCTTATAGTCGTACCGTTGCCTGAGGTATCGCTTTTCTCATAAACATAAACAGGCATGTGCATGAAGAGGTTTATATGAATGTTACTTCAGGCGTGAATGCGCAAACGCCATTGCTCTCCCCTTCTGAACGGTGTAATGAAGAAAGTCCGGCAGCTGAAATCGTTGAGTTTAACGCTCACGGCAATAAACCCAGATGTTTAATATGCGTAGGAACCACGGCATTGTTTACAGGTATTTTCAGTGGGGTATGCTCAGGGGCTGTCGCCAGTGTCAGTAGTGGTGCTGCATATACTACCGCTCTGACGGTTTTAGGCGCATCGTTTGGCATTGGGGGAATTGGTATGATGGGAATATGCGCCGGACTATACCTTAGCGCAAATGGCGTCAGAACCCGGCCAGCCTGGCCATAAATGAGCAAACACAGCAAGTCATAGGGAAAAGATGAATTCTGACGATGACACGGGGTGTTAAGCGTCCAGACCAGTGGCTTATGACTTATATAGAAACGCTTTAGATAGAGTATGGGGTGTTATGTATTCAAGAGCCGATCGCTTATTAAGACAGTTTTCACTAAAATTAAATGCCGATTCAATTGCCTTTGACGAAAACAGATTATGCTCATTTATTATAGATAACCGTTACCGTATCTTACTAACAAGCACTAACAGCGAGTATATAATGATATACGGTTTTTGCGGAAGACCTCCGGATAATAATAATCTTGCTTTTGAATTTCTCAATGCAAATTTATGGTTTGCAGAGAATAATGGACCACATTTGTGTTATGATAATAACTCACAATCATTATTACTGGCTCTCAACTTCTCACTCAATGAAAGTTCTGTAGAGAAACTTGAATGTGAAATTGAGGTAGTTATTAGATCAATGGAGAATCTGTATCACATTTTACAGGATAAAGGAATAACTCTGGATACCGATTATACGTGACGGTGGGAAGGGCGTTTGGTGATCTGGTGGTAATAGAGGATAATCAACCCCAGCAAAACTTACATGGCCTGATGAAGGTGGACTGAGCGTAGGTGCGATGGTTTGAGTATTACTTTGACATGAAATCAAACCTCTAATCCGGGAAAACATTATTTTAATCCTTGTAAAAGCGGCATTAAAACGTGCCATATTTTTACACGCTTAAATTATCAGTTTTTAACCTTAATTTAATAACCTGGAAACTTTTTGTGTAAGTTCTCACAAAGCAGTTCTTGATTTAATTCACTGATTTTAAACGTTAACGTCACAATGCTAAGTCCTGAGTCCGACCGGATGCGGGGAGGGTTGTGACTTGCTGGCTGGCAATGGATAGGGGAGGTCTCTAAACCTAAGCGCCCATTTGCGCTTTGGTTAGTGTGCTCAATTTTTGGATGTGGCGGGAAGTACCACTTTTTTATTGATTATACGCAAAAAATAAGCCTGCGTAAGGGAGATTACGCAGGCCAAGGAGGTGGTTCCTGGTACAGCTAGCATTTATGGGTTATGTTTTTCAGCGCGTTGAATAATACCCGCATTGAGCGAAGCGGTATGTGATCAATTTCTAAGAATCTTCCCGCCATGAAAAAATAACCGCAATTAACTACTTAGCATGGGGGTTACGCGTTGATTCGCCTGAGAAATTACGCATCAATAGTGCGTAATCCAGCGTAACGTCCTGCGGGACGGGCATCCAGACGGTATAGCCATCGCCAGGCGCCACCGGCATAGCGTCGCCTTTGGCGTTCTCCATCTGTTCCAGGGTGAAATTGATATTTCCCTGCGGTGTCATCAGCTCCAGACTATCGCCAACGGAGAATTTATTTTTCACCGCCACGGCCGCCAGTTGGCCTTTACGCTCGCCGGTGAACTCGCCGACAAATTGCTGGCGTTCGGAAACGGAGTACCCGTACTCGTAATTCTGGTAATCGTCGTGCGTATGGCGACGCAGGAAACCTTCGGTATAGCCGCGATGAGCCAGACCTTCCAACGTTTCCAGCAGCGTAGGGTCGAAGGGTTTACCCGCGGCGGCGTCGTCGATGGCCTTACGGTAGACCTGCGCAGTACGGGCGCAGTAATAAAAGGATTTGGTGCGGCCTTCGATTTTCAGCGAGTGGACGCCCATTTTCGTCAGGCGCTCCACGTGGGCGATAGCGCGCAAATCTTTTGAGTTCATGATATAGGTGCCATGCTCGTCTTCGAACGCGGTCATGTATTCGCCCGGTCTTTGGGCCTCTTCTATCATAAACACTTTATCCGTCGGCGCGCCGATACCGAGCGTCGGCTCAACGTTCTGTACCGGAATCGGTTCGTGCTTATGCACGATGTTGCCGACAACGTCTTCTTTTCCTTCCTGCACGTTATATTCCCAACGGCAGGCATTGGTGCAGGTGCCCTGATTCGGATCGCGTTTATTGATGTAGCCGGAAAGCAGGCAGCGGCCGGAATAGGCCATGCATAGCGCGCCGTGGACGAAAATTTCTATTTCCATATCCGGCACCTGCTGGCGAATTTCCTCAATCTCTTCCAGCGACAGCTCGCGGGAGAGAATCACACGGGTCAGCCCCATCTGCTGCCAGAATTTTACCGTCGCCCAGTTTACGGCGTTAGCCTGTACCGACAGGTGAATCGGCATTGCCGGGAAGTGCTCGCGTACCAGCATAATCAACCCTGGATCGGACATGATCAGTGCATCCGGGCCCATCTCGACGACGGGTTTCAGGTCACGGATAAAGGTCTTGAGCTTGGCGTTATGCGGGGCGATGTTCACCACCACGTAGAATTTTTTTCCGAGCGCGTGGGCTTCGTTGATGCCAAGCTGCAAATTTTCGTGATTGAATTCGTTATTACGCACGCGTAAAGAGTAGCGCGGTTGGCCCGCATAGACGGCATCGGCACCGTAAGCGAAAGCGTAACGCATATTTTTCAGCGTTCCCGCCGGCGAAAGAAGTTCTGGTTTAAACATCATTTTCTCGTTCTGATGACAGGTCAGATCCGCCTCACCTGATGAGGCGGCTTGAGGAGAGTCCTCACTTTAAGGGCGGGCATTGTACGCTTACGGACAGGCCGAGTAAATATTGCGAGAGTATATTGGCGCTAATAGAACACCGGATGTTAATGGAGAGCCAATGATGAAAATGAGCCGCACGGCCATCGCGTTGAGTCTGCTGGGAATGGTCGCGCATCCCGTTTGTGCCGCTCCGTCGTTTGAAGAGACGGCAAGACAGGTGATTATTGCTTTTCAGCAGCGAGACAACGCGAAAATTAATGCCCTGATTGATAAAAAAGTTGGGATGTATGTGCTGTACCGAATTGGGGCTGGGGTTGATTATAAGTGGATGAAAAGTTTTGATATTAATAAGCCGATACCCGGTTTTAACTACCTGTTGGGGCAGGTAGGTTGGTTTTCAGAGCATATTCCAGTGGATAACGAATTTGATCACCACACGGAGGTTGAGTACGTTTGTGAAAAGGGATGGGATCACGCCGGTTTTTTTGTCAGCTATACCGGTTCTGATAATGCGCTGCTGACATTTAGCATGGTGAATGGAGCGGATAATGGGGATCAGGCGTCTGATACCCGTATAGCAAACGCCAGGCGGCTTGAGCTGCAATCAGAGCGAGTGGTGGCAGTGCCGAAAAAATGGGGTGATGGTTTGATTTTTCATCTGAGCGAGCTTCATGGCTTGGGCAAAGGGTGGAGTTTAACACTGCTGGATTTGGTTACGGAAGATTGTAGTGCGTGAGGCATATATGTTTAATCAGGGTAAATAGCTGCTTATTTATATCTTTCTGCTATCAGGATGTTATGACACTGCCCCCAATATTCAGGATTTAAATAAAGCATTTCTTGAATATTAAACTAACTCACTAAAAATAAACTTGAAATTACCTCGGCAACATGCATTAAAGAAAATACTAAAGGTCATTTGACTTATTATAGCGTCAGTGATTACGTCTTTAACTAATTTGGCTCACGTTATGTATCCACTATGGGGAATCTTTATATATTCCGAAAAAAAACACAATGATATTCTTAATGCAGATAAGAGAGTAATCTTAGGGTGTGCAGGTTTGTAAACCAGGGTATGGCGGTAGCGTTATTTTTTAACGAGATATCATCAGAGGTAGAATTAACGATCGCAGACGATACTCAGTACTAAGAGGAAATCAGTTTGAGGTTGAAAAGAAAATGATAAATACGTATTGATAAGATGGAATCCATTGAATCTACTTATTAGTAGATTTTATTATAAAAAATATATTTTTCTTGATGTTTTTTACGCATTGCGCAATAGCAAATCCTTGCCACCTTGATGCAACTTGAATGGTTTTGTGTATAGTGTGACAATGCTGAATACTGAATTGAAACCTTCTACATATTAAATCAGGGGTTAGTGGTATGGGCGATTTTATAAAGTATCTATTTATTTTTTCTTGCTTATGGAGCGCAAATTCTTTTGCGATTACTCAAACACAATGGGATGGTAACTTTAGAGTCGAGGAACTTGGCGAGGAGTTAAATGATGGGAGTCAGGTTTTTTACAATATAATTTAAAGATAGATAGTAAAAATAATCGTGCTTCTTTATCCATGACAACCTGGCATGCGGGGATAACATGCATTGGTGACTACTCTTTAAAAATCAATTCTGGTGTTTTGGCATTATACTATAACGGCGACGAAGAAAATGCATGTCCATATCCATCACCGCAATTTGAGATAAGCAATAAAGGAAAAGCATATTATATAAAAGGGAAAATGTTTTCATATTCTCAGCCTGGTGAGTGGTTGCCACTCAAACGTATCACACTAAAATAATTCTATATTTCATAAATTATGATAATGAAGTTGATGATGGTATGAAATATTAATTGGATATGTCGTGAACATATTTTTGTTATATGTTTTCAATGTGTATAACAAGAAAATTTGCATGAAAACATTATATGAGATGGTTTGAAAGGTGAATGAAGTTTACATAAAAGTAAGGTCATTCTGAAACGAATTTGTCAAATTTACTGAATTATATATCAATAATTCCTAACTATCGACAACAATGTAAAATCGAGTACAAACTCACGGATTTGTAGTAATTTGGCAAAGAACAAGTCAGGTAAAAGTTTCTCATTATTTAATCAAAAAGCAAGTGCAAACTGTTATTTTGGATTTGTACTTCTTCATAGAAGTGTTGAATAATATTGACGTCAAACATGTTCTGCCTTTTTTTACTAAACTGAGTAAGGTAACTTTAATATTATAATTGCAATGATACAAAATCACATCAATATATAATGAGGAAAACTATATGCCCGCCGCCGCTCGACTAAACGACAAAGGTATGCGTTCGACCTGGATAGAGTGTTAATATGAAAGCGAATAATGTTATTATTTTTGTGATTTTATTTTTATCCTCTGTGAGTTATTGTTTTGCTGATATGAAGATATTAAAAATAAATCAGTCCCATTATATGAGTCCTTATAATAAAGAGCCTGGGGATAGAAACTTATGCAATAAATGGGTTTTAAATGCAAGTCAGATAGAAAAAATATTTTCGTTAAGTGATAAATACAAGGAAATGAGTGATACCATGACTGGATTTTGGCTCTGGTTTCCCTGTGAAATAACGGGTGAGTTGATTTATAATAAGAAAAAGTGGCATTTTTCTATTAATGCTGCTGCCACGGCAGAATGGTCCGATGGTAAGGAAACGATATACTGGGGGTGTTCCAGGGAAAAATGTGATGACATGTTTATACTTCCATACCCAGGCCGAAGTTATATAGGTGGTAGTGGTAAATTGATTTGGTGACGAGGTAGATCTTCATCCGGGTTTTAGCCTTTTAAAATGAATTAAATTTAACCTTCAGCATCATGACGAGAGTATGATAATATATTTTTGCATACGCCTGTATAAAGAATAAAATAACCAGGAATCGTATATTTAGCACGTTAAATACAACTTTTTAAATACAAGTTAGTGCTGGATTTTACAGATCAATGTTGCGTTATTACTAAATTCATAAATTAATGTTTGAGTTATGGTTGTTATGATCTTTCCCTGATAGAACAGTGCTTTCAGGCAGAGGTGGCATTACCACCAACAAAAATAATGTTCATTTTTATGGGCGTAGGGGATTCACCCTTATTTAAAGATTACAAAGAGATATATTTCTCATTGAATGTTAAATAACATGTGACTCATATTGTCAGTGATGTTCCGGATGAGCTAATTTCTTTTACATTTGAATGGAAGGGTTAAAAAACTATGTGTGACGGTATCTTTTCGTTCAGAGAAACATAGCGGAAAGAAAGAACCGGAAATGTTGGGTGAGATATTATATAAGTTCAGCGGATTTAACAGCAGAAAAATTTGCTAATGCGATGAGAAGTCATTGAGATGTGGAAAATAAATTGCACTGGCGTTTGGATGTGGCGATGAACGAGGATGATTGCAGGATAAGAAGGGGAAATGTCAAGAGCTTTTTTGAAATAATAAAATCGGGTGAATATGAAATTTGGGGATGTGAGATAATGAGATGGATAAGAATAAATATACTTAAATGTACGTTAGTATTTTGCTTGGCTTGTGGTTTTTCATTTGCAAAAACACCATGTACTAATATGTCTGATAAATTAAGTGCTGCACAAAGAGATTCTTTGCAAAATAATATCAAAAGACAACTAAAAACAGAACGATTAAATATACTCGAATTTTTTAAAGAGCAAAATAGTTCAATCGTCTATATAGAAACATATGGTGCCGATGAGGCGTTTATTTTTTATTCTGGAGATGAGTTTAAGGATGATTTTATCACAATATGGAGTGGTGCGGCTGAAATATCAGAGGAAAAAAATATAGAAAAATGGGTAAAAGATCATGTTCCATACATTCCAGATAGGTTGGCTCGATGTTTCGCATGGTACACAATCTATAGGCATGACTGATCTGATATTTAAGATAACTTTGTCGACGTGCGGAAATATGGTGAATAGGGAAACCTGTCGGGTGAGGAAAATCCGGCGTACCTGGAGCAGGTGATACGGCTGCCGGGGCAGCAATACGATGAGGAGTCGGGGCTGTATTATAACCGGCACCGTTATTACAATCCGGAACAGGGAAGGTACATCACGCAGGATCCGATTGGGCTGATGGGAGGATGGAACCTGTACCAGTATCCACTAAATCCGATTAGCAGAAGTGACCCTTTGGGGCTGGTTAACCTTGGACAAGGTATCCCTGGGGCTAATGGTCCTACTTCGGTACATGCGAACCCTGGCCCAGAGGCCACAGATTTCGGCCTGACCATGCTCCAGATCATATTCACTTAGGGAAAAATGATGGTCCTCGTGTAAGTACCGATACATGGAAATCTCTTTCTGAAGCTGATTCAACTAAAATGACAAAGGAACAAAGCTCATTTTGTAGAAAACTATCTGATGCAAGTAAGAAAATTCTATCTGCCAGGCAGAAGATGATTTTTAAATTTGGTAAGTTATTAAGTGCTGACCTTTTACTATTACAATATATATCAATGGGGGCTGCTTGAGAAGGGTGTTTGCGTGGGGATGTGTCGATGTGTGAGATATTCGAAAGGTTAGGTGGAGAAATTCAATATACTGGTGCGGATCCTGTTTAATAAGGTGGTTTATGAACAAAATAGAGTTTATAACATTAATGTCTTTTCCAATGGAGTGGTTAGACCTTGATATGTATCCTGATTTATTGTTTTTAAAACAACTTAATGGATATGAGGTTGGTCATGAGGATAGTTCGGAACATGATCGGAATGGCGCGTTTCATTGGTGGTTAAAGAAGAAACCATCTAAAGATGAATTGATGAAATTAGTTAGGTTGGCACTTATTGATCCCGACCAATTTTTATCGGAAGATATCATTCGATATATAAAAAAGTCATCACACTTTGATCGTGATGTCGATGCTCTTATCGAAAACTTACGTGATGAAAAAACGCAGCAAACGAGGAGAGCCAGTAGAGGCTTGCATCGTGACCAGTAGGTAAAAACCACCTATATTATCGTGGTTATTAGAGACTATCGCAGATGTTAATCAGCGTTAATAGAAGTATTGTATAAGTTAGTAGCGTTTAATGAATGGGAAAACCTGTCGGGTGAGGAAAACCCTGAGCAACTGGAGCAGGTGATACGGCTGCCGGAGCAGCAATACGATGAGGAGTCGGGGCTGTATTACAACCGGAATCGTTATTACAATCCGGGACAGGGAATATATATCACGCAGGATCCTATCGGATTAGCCGGGGGATGAAACCTTTATAAATATCCGCTGAATCCGGTCACAGATATAGATCCATTAGGATTGGAAACACTAAAATGTACTAAACCATTGCATTCACTAGGAGGTACGGGTGAAAAAAGTGGCCCTGATATATGGGGTAATCCTTTATATCATCAATATCTTTGTGTTCCTGACGGGGAAAATGGATATGTTTGTGGTGGTCAGGATCAACGAGGAGAATGGCCAACTGATGGAATGTTAGGGCCAGGAAAAGCGAGCAACGATACGAGAGAAGGTGCTAGCCGGTGCGAATCGGTCGAACCAGATAATGATTGTATTGAAAGCTGCCTAAAAGAAAAACTTAAAGGAGCAAGGCCTTTTTATACCGTATTACCCGACTGGATGTTCCCGATGAAATTTGGATTGGTCAATAATTGTCAGGATTGGTCTAATGATACTTTAAAAACATGTCAGATGAAATGTTCCGGGAATAATGCAGGACGGCTTATGAGATTTATTTTAACTGGAGTGTTATAATGAAACACTTTATTAGAAGTATAAAAATGATCTGGATAACAATGTCAATCTCTATATTATGTGTTTCTTTACTTAGACTTTCTCAGTTAGATTCAAATTACGATATAAGTGAACTGAATAGTATTATGATGTATGGGATGGTAATAATATCATTTCCGACAGGAATAATATTTGCTATTGTTTTGTTTTTATTTTTATTGTCTTTTGGTTTTATTTTTACAACCATTCACAGTGAATATGTTTTGACAGTGGCAATATGGGGGTGGTTTTTATTTGGTGGATATGTTCAATGGTTTTGTTTGGTGGGGAAAATGATAAAAAACGAGGAGTATTACAAGTGATAAATACGTACATACCTTATTCCTCACATCAAATTAAATAATAAAAGGAATTGAGTGATGAGCGGAAAACCAGCGGCGCGCCAGAATGATATGACAGCAGAAGGTGGCCCGATAGTCCAGGGGCTGCGGGGGGCTGATAGGCGCGCCGACAGGCGTGGCGTGCTCGGTATGTCCGGGCGGAATGACGTCCGGCGAGCCGGTAAACCCGCTGCCGGGGGCGAAGGTGCTGCCGGGTGAGATCGACTTCACGCCGCCCGGCCCGCTGCCGTTCATACTCACCCGCGCCTAATCAAGCTAACACAGGAATACAGAAGCTGGTTGATTCATTAATAAGTGAGCGAGGGCAAAGTACAGGTAAGAAACCTGGCCGATGTGAGATGCTCGAAGAGTTAATTGCAGATGGTAGATTTACTGCACTGGAGACAAGTACACCATGAAGGCATGGGGATGCAAACATACACGGCAATCCAAAGATAAAATTACCAAGTGATAATCGTTATGAAAGTTATTGAAAAATACAAACAAAAAAAAGAAAGAAGAGAGATTTTTCTATATGAAAAGTATAAAAACTACACAATAGAACAACTCACTCCTATTTTGTATGATAATGACCCCTTAAAAAGAAATGCTGCTATATTTTGCCTGCAAATATTAAGTGGAGACGATGTTTTTAATTTATCCATGAATCTTTGTCATTCCAGGGATAACTATAAAAAGAAAATTGGAGTTACTATTTTAAGTCAAATGACCATGTCATATGAGAAACTGCGAAAATCTTTTTGTTTTTTAGAAAACATGTTCCAACTCAATAAATCAGTCTTGATAAGAGCCTCTATTATCAATGCGTTAGGGTATTTTTGTAAAAAAGACAAACATTTCGAAAAGGAATTTATTAATTTATGCACTAAAGTAATTCATGATAAATCGGCAAATGTTCGATGTGCAATTGCAGCAGCACTATCAAATATTAATGATAACTCGACAATACCTTTATTGCTATGTTTACTTCGTGATAATAATAGCGACGTGAAGAATTGGGCTGCATTTTCTATAAATTTCAATCAATATGACACCGAGGATATCAGAGAGGAGTTTGTGGGGATGTTATTGGATACGAATGATGATATAAGAATTGAGGTTATATCAGGTCTGGCAGAGAGAAAGGATGAACGTGTTCTGGAAACCATAATTAAAGAACTTAAGAAAGATGTGATTTTTGATGAAATTATTATTGCAGCCGGGAATGCCGGGAGTAAAGAATTACTTCCTATTCTAAATGAACTATTAAATGAATTTAGAGATGAACGTATTATAGACAAAATTAATGAATCGATAAAAAAAATAAAAGAAAATGTTTGTGAATAATAGTCTGTCTGTGCTACTGCTAATGAGATATAAAATTATCTGGTGTCGAGATTACAACTGATGTCGATGGTATGATTTGCTGCAAAGGAGGAATATCATACAGGACCCGATAGGGCTTATGGAGGGATTAAACCCGTATCAACGACCACTGGAACGCTTCAGAAACCAGGAGATATAAAATAAATTTATATGATGAGGAAATAAATGCGATTTGTTATTGTATTTATAATGTTAATAGTATCATTTTACACATTTGGTGGCAAAATGACTAAGTCTAAAGACGGTAATAAATGGAGGTCGGAATCCACTTCCACCATCTATAATCTAACGGATGAGCAAAAATTCGAGCTTGAAAACAAATCGAAAGATGGAGACTCGGAAGCATCATTTCGATTATATCAATATTATTGCTTCACCATAAATAACATTGACGAACAATTAAGGTATTTGGAGATATCTGCATCTCAAGGAAATATCATAGCTCAATATAATTATGGTATTTATTTATCCAATACAAACCCTGACTTTTCAAAGTATTATGATTTGAACAAAGCTATTTATTGGATGGGATTGGCTTCAAAAAATGGTGATATAGGTGCTCAAAACAAGCTACAAGAACTGAAAAAATTAAAGAATTAGCTATGATTTAAATATTTTTTATTATCAATGAATTGTGTAAATTTTAGTCAAGAGGGACGGGCTGACGCCGGAGCAGATGACGGGGCAACTGGAGCCACACCATGAGCCGGAGAGAAAACTCCATCTTTGCCACTGTGACCATATTCTGATGGAAAAGTAGAGCCTTGGGGGGGAGGGTATGTTGGTCCAAACAAGAAATGGATACAACTCAACCAGGGTCAATTTGGCCGGGATCTTAAAAAAATGCATTGAACTAAAACGGGTCTATTTGCAGAAGCACTGCGGATGCTGTGCTTTATGAATTGTCTACTGGTGAGAAGGTCGGCGGCAGAGAATATATTGAAAGATTTACAGCGAGCTTTAAGGGGAGAGTAATGGATAAAATTATTGCTGACTATGTGGATAAATTTAGTTCTTTTTCGGACTCTATATCAGAAACAATTGGGTCCGTTAATGAGTATTGGATTCCTGATGAGTCACCGTTGATTATGCTATTTTCGCAGATTGGTAAGTCTTTGGTAGCGATATTTTCTGAACTTGATTGTGTTAAAAAAGAGTTATTGTTTAAATATATTGAAGATGGGATGGCTTCAGATAATGATGAATTAGCCACTGCCATAGCAACAGGTCTTGTTGAGGCAATAGTTACATCGACAGACGCCAATCAACATTTATGGGGGGAAATAGAGGGGTTGTTGGGAGTAAAATCTAAGGAACATGCTCTGGCTTGGAGGAATTTTGGGAAGTCATGATGGTATTTATTTAAATATGTAGAATCCGGTAATGACGCAAATTTATTGATAGTGATTGATTGTCAGATACCAGCTAATGTTCTTATCGTGCCGTGCATTTTTTCTGACTTTGAAATATTGGTTTTGAAAAGGATGCCTATGCGACAGGGGATAAAATAAAATCTGATATGAAAAAAATAACTGATGCAGGTGATAATTTATGTCAAAAAAATTTTTCTCTATAATTATGGTCATATCATTCGTTGCGGCGATAACAGCTTGCCAGTCTTCTATTCCTGAATATGTCAGGAGTACCCTCAACGGGCACTCTATCCAGGATGTTTTGGTGTATATGAAGGGATTGCCTTTAGATAAAAGGTATGATTTTTATTATTATGGTACGCGTGCTAAAAGACCATATCCATTATGGATGGCTGATGGTATTGCCCCTATGGGATCGAAGGCTATTCCTCTATTGAGAGACAAACTTTCAACCACAAATAGTTCTTTTGAAAAAATGACAATTATATATTTGTTATCTGTGATGTCAGTTCATGGTTGCTATGATGTTAAGTCTGACAGCGAATTGTTTTCGTTGGTTATGCAGAAGGAACGTGAATTAAATGATGATAATTATCATGATTATATCACTAATATGAACGATTTTTATGAGTTTGGAAGTTCTTTAAATAGTACAGAAAGAATAAAGTGTGAATAATGTGGTGTTTTGTAAACGAGCTCCATCCTCCGGGGCAACGTTTTGTGGAGGATACAGGGGTAATGCCTTCAATCGATAGAATTTATAGTATGTCCTGTTATTTTAGGTTTTCTATGGTTACTGTTGCCATTCAGATGAAATTTATCGTCATGGTCGTAGTTCTTCCCGGCACGAGCGCTTTCGTTGCCGGCCATGTAGACGCGTTTTCCAGTTGTCTTATACCTGTGAAGCCGTAAGCCCGGCGTCAAAGAACACATTGTTGATATGGCCTTTAATGGTGCTGACGTGCGCGATACAGCAAAAACGCTAAAAATTGGTATCAACACCGTCATCTGCACATCTTAATAATTGACGCTTATTTAGCAATCATATCATGAGTTTTTAATTGAAAAATACAATAATGCATGATGACAATATTTTATTATATAGTTTTCAACATATAACCCAATATTAATGCCGATTATGAATAATTATAGATTAACTTTTTCTTTATATTTCCTGCGTTCGGTAATGTTGCTTAGCATCATTTTAACAAGTGTTGGTTGTAATAATCAAAAGAGTAAGGCGTTGCTTCTACCTGTTGATTCTACGCAGTTTGCACAATTGGCTTGTTATTATAAAGATATTAATTCCGATGATAATGTAATGGAGTTAAAATTACCAGGTGAATATAAAGAGAAAACTAACTTATTTAATCAACAGGAAATTAAGGTGCCGGTAAAAGGTGAGAATTTTCTTTCTCCGTATATTGGTGATGGTGTCCGTTATTATGAATTAGGGTACTTTGAACATGATGGTAATACTTACAAATTGATAATTTATAATAAAATTGGAGAGTCTGATACCTTATTACTTAATGTACAAATAAATAGTTACGATGCAAAAGGAAACCTGGTGGATGCTTTATTGCTTAGTAGCTTTTTTGCTTATGAAGATATCGTGCGTTTTTCTGATTTTGTCATCCGCCAGGATTACACAATAAGCATTGATAGTTATGTTATATATAGGTGGTATGAAGACAGCAAAGATGGTCAGCTTGTAACTATAAAGTTTAAAGATCAGGCGCCTCAGATTTATATAAAGGAACAATATCAAATGGAAAATGGTCGGTTCAAATTGATATCCAGAAATGAAGTATCACAGGGTAAAAAAAAGAAGCGAGCGTTAAATATATCATGCTTACGACATTAATAATTGTAATGGAGGTGTTAAGTTAATATGGATAGCAGGAAAGAATGAGGAACGTTATGAGAATTATAAATAGATTGTTAATTTCAACTGAACTCAGGTTAATCATAAAATTTCAGTTTCCGCGCCAGATTTATTCAACGCGCAAATAGTGCCCGTCGGCGCAGACATTTGCGCCAAAACCGCAGTCCACAAACGTATCGGTGCTGGCATCAATGGTTTCAGAAGAAAAAGCCAGTGAAATGTCACAGTGAATGTCATCGCCTTCCCGAAGCGCCACGATGGCTTTATCGTTTTCCAGCGTTACCGTTGCGGAGAACTCGCCGATATTGGGGCCGAAGTAGATCCCCATTAAACCGAACCAGTAACCCTGAAAATTAACCTGATAGCGTGATGGGGTGGGTAATGCCTTCACGTTAAGCACGTTCCAGGAGGCGCGTCCGGCATAGCGCCAGTATTCACCCGCCGCAAAAACCGGTGGCGGTAGGGCCGATAGCTTATCTTTGATAAGTTTCAGGTTGTAGATCGACTTGCTATCATTCGGCCTTAGCATTAGCCAGGCGCGGGCTTTACGCCACTCGCCTTCGTGTATCCAGGTTAGCGCCACGTTGTTGTAGGCCGTCGCGATGGCGTTGTCATCAAGGGCGCAGCTTTCGCTCCATGCGGCCTGCTGTTCAAAAGCGTCGCGCGCTTTGGCATATTTTTGGGTCTTGTAAAGCTGTTCGCCCTGGCTGGCCAAAACTGGAATTTTTGCGCAGTCGGCCTCGATCTGCTGCTCCGTAATTTCAGCCCTGGCGGTGGCGCAGAGTAGAAGCAGGGCGCAAAGAAATAGAGATTTTCTTTGTATTATCACTCCATTACACCATTGAGTTGACCTGTCCCGGCAGCTCTGAATTCGGGATGCGGACGGTATACCAGGCGAAACGAAAGCGTTTCCAGAAAGAATCGAAATGCAGGTGGTCCAGGCAGTCCATAACGATTTCATTATCCGGGTAAAGCGTGAAGGCAAAATGCGCCCAGCGTGCGCTTAGCTTCATATTAAACAGCGTTCGATCGTGTTTATTACCGTGCAGGCGCGATAGGGTCACCATAGCATGTAGCGTGCCTTTGTTGGCCTCTTGTTGCACCAGTTCCAGATGCTTATGCGCCAGCGTAATATCCTTCACTTCAAAAATATTCAGCAGGAACAAGCCCCAGGCCTCTTTATGCCCGAACTGATGCGCCAGCCAGAGATTATCGAGTAGTTCTTTTTCATAAGCGGAACGTTTTTCGGTATCAGGTTCTTGTTTACTCAGACGCTGGTTGCAGATGCCAATGCTGAAATGAATATTTTGCAGGTCATTTTCATAGTCGGTATAGCCTCCGTTATCTATTAATTTGTACGGGGTGCTCTCGCGCAGCGCTAACTGCCGGTGCAAAATCTCCGCCGCGCGCTGAAAATACCCTAACGCGATGGCAGGATCGTAAGGTAGTAGGCCGTTGTTCTCTTTATTATTGTGTTCAAGGCCCAGCAGGTTTAGCGCGGCGGGTATATTTCTTTGTGCGCCCAGCTCTGCCAGCGGCACGAAATGTTCCGGGAGCCCGAACCAGTTGAAATTTTTAATCGCCGCCCGCCAGTTATGGTTATATTGAATGTCGGCGACGCTATCGAGCCAGGCGAGGCCTTGCGCCTCATCCTTTTCGAAACCCAATAACCCGGCGTACTGAAAGTAGCCACGACGGATTTTCGGCACTGCGAATTCCGTTTGCTGCGCATTCTGACAGAGAAAGTTATACATCCACCAGGTGTCAGGAAAATCGCGCAGGGCGAACTTTATCGTGTCATCAGAGAAGTAATTGTTGAGCTTAACTTTTTCCACGATCGAACGCTGAAGGGTTCGCCAGAGCGCGTCATTATCGTCCAGATCGCTATAGCAGACCCGCAGCCACTCCAGCGCGTTGTGGCGAGATTCCTGAATATGCGCTCGCAGGCTAATCTCTTCGGCTTTGGTGATAATACGTTCCTGTTCTGCCGGGGAGTCAACCTCTTTGATGCGCAGATCGCGGTGATCGTCCCACCAGATCAATAGCTCCAGATGTTCACGTTCTGCGGCAGAAAGGTGATCGCATACGCTTGATTCCAGAAATTCGCGGATCTCCTCGTGAGACCCTCTCCAGCGTGGCATACGAAACGGGATATATTCATCCAGCACGTAAAATGCCGTCGGGAAAATAGCCAGGCAGACGGCGAGCCAGTATTTTTGCCCGGCATCGTCATTGCACTCCGGCAGCACGGACGGGCGCGGCAAATTTGGGCAAACCGCGTCGGCAAACGACAGCCCGGAATGGGCCATCAGCGCGTCCACCTCCTGCGGTGAATGGCGATGATATTCAGCCAGATCTTCCATTAATGGCTGCCCGGCAACATCCGCGCCCACGAGGAACTCAACCAGCCAGTCGGGCTGGCCGAAGACTTTTGAGTTGGTGCTGGTCAGGGCCGCCGCCATCCACTGGCGCGGTTCACAGTCGATAGCATTGAGCGCGGCGATGACCATCCGTTCGTTGCAGGCGGCGGCGCAGATCCACATTGCTCGGGTGGTTTCTCTCGCCCAGCCATAGCTGCGATACAGCCACGCACGGTGATTCCAGTATTGCGCCTCGGCAAGCCAGGCGTGAGTGGAGCGGGGACGAGCGCGCTGCCAGTTTTTGATCAGCGCTAATCCTTGCGGCCCAGCCTCAACCAGCGTGTCCATATCGTAAAAAGGGTTGTCCATTTGATTCCAGGCGAAGAAATAGCGCTTTTCCGCTTCGCGGCTGGTAAAGCTCTCCGTCAGCGCCTGGTTGTAGCGTTCGTCCAGTTCGTCATAGCGTTCTTCGCGCAGCAGGCCGGGAATATCGGCAATATGCCACTCTCGTTGCCCGTCATTGAGGGGATTTTTGTGGTTGCACATCTCAAACATAGCGTTGAGCAGACGATCATCCTGTTCCATAAAGCGTCCTTTAAATCGGCTCGAAAATTTTGAATTCATTCCACGGCAGTTGTCGCCAGCGGCTGACCGGGTCTTGCAAATAATGGGTGGCTTCCTGTAAATCCCGTCCGGCAAGCGCTGTTGGCGTGTCACGTAGCGTGAGCCATACCCGGCGGGCGCGAACGTAGGCGGTGGCGTAATCCTCCCAGGAATCAAAACAGTCCTGAGCGCGCTGGGCGTTAAGTAATAACACCAGCCAGGCCTGATGTACGTCGCACCAGCCGAGCCCGGCGATACAGCGGGTCAGAAAGGCGGTGCGCATGCAGTCGAAAGCCAGCGCGTCGCGGACCTGGCCCTGGGCCGCCAGATGATGATAAAACGTGCGCGGCGAGCTGCCGATGCCCGCAGGCCAGCGGCGTAAGATATCCTCGACCTTGTGGCGTAACGCCGCGCCGTCGAGGTTTTCGCTCAAGCCCAGCTCTTTTTTTACCTGCTGTGCCAGATAGCGGCGTTTGTCATCGTCAAGTTTGAAGACCAGCTCAACGCCTTTGGTCGGTAGCCCGTTGCGCCGGGCGAGGATATCGGCTAGCGCCAGCGCCCATTGCCGCCGTCGGGTATCGCGACGCAGATCCTTCAGGCGATCTTTTTCTTTCTCCTCGGCGATACGGGCCGCAATCAGCGGTTTGTTTTTTTTGTAGTTGCGCCAGCTAAAAAATAGGGCGGCAATAATAAGAACAACCCAGAACATTAGCGCTCCTCCCTGGTTGCAGAAAGATAGCGCGTGGTTTGTAGCGTCAGGCTTTCAATTTCGAAAGGTTTGCTACTGGTGTTTTTCCCGGCAAGCGTAGGATGCCATTCATGCTGCGGAAACAGCATTTCCGCAGCCGTCGCCACGTTAGGATCAACAACCTGAAGGTAGCGTAGCGCCTCCGGGGCGCTGTGCAGCAGCAGCCACTGTAAAGCCACCGGAGGCGTAGGGAAGTGTTCCATTAAATGAAAATTGTCATGCAGCACATTGAGCAGAAAATTGAGGTCATGAATATGAGTAATAAATTTCCAACCTGAATATTCCGGCGTCGATTCATAAACTATTCCCATCCCTTCACAATCGGCGTGGCGTTCAGGAAGTGGTTGCAGATGGCGTAACAGAGATAAAACATCGTTAGCATATTTCTTAATAGGGTGGCGATTTTGCTTACCTTTAATCTGATCAATGCTCAGGCCGTTATTACCAACCACCAGGCTTATTGTGACGTGGGGAATATTATTGCCGTCGCGCAGGCTGAACAGGCGAAGTTTTTGTTGTTCAATTTGCCGGGCGTAGTAATCGCCGTAGCCGCCGGAAAGCGCGCCTTTATTATCAAAATCTCCGACGCAGTGTTGCATATGCCAGGATTCATACGCCATCTCACTGCGCAGGCCGGGGTTTGTTGCATCAAGCTCAACCAGTACACCGTTATTCACCGCCATCACCGGTTTTAGCGCCTCGCTGTTGGAGGGATACCAACCTTGTTCACGCAGGCGCTGCATTTTTTGATGCTCCGCTTCGCGCATTGCCAGCACGGTAAAGCAGTTGATGCGCTGCAGTTTAGTTTCCAGCCGCGTTCCTTCCTGACGCGAAAGAAATTCCACTAAATCTCTTTCCATTGCCACAAGTTGCGGGTGCTGAACGTTAAGGTAGTAAAAGCGCTCATCGCCACCCAGCTTTGGCGCCAGCCAGGCGGGGATTTCTGCATCAGCGCTAAAATAAACGGCATAATCGGCGACGGAACGCACAGGATAAACATGAGGAAAGTCACCGATGATCCAACGATAAAAATGGTTGCTTAACCAGCGCTGGATATTTTCGCTGTCGCCGCGTTGTTGGCTCCGGGAAAAAATAGACGATTTTACATTTGGCGCATTTATTATATTGCGTGGTTTATAGCGGTGAGATGACGTTTCTGTCATAAAAATCCATGTATAATTAAGCTGGTATTATGTTTATGTATTTTTAGATTCACTTAATGAATTAATGCGCAATAAGTTTAAAAAACTACTCACAGTATATCGGTAAACTAAAAAGAGCGGCCAAATAATTTATTGTCCCCGATCGCGTTCGTCATGGTTTTCGGGATACCGCTCGGCCAAAGGAAAGAGGGCAGTGTGTTAATTCCGCCAGAATAGCGTTGGCGGAAAATATCGTCTTACGACCTTGTTATTGTTATGCCAATAATCATTATACCAGGCGACACGCATCCGCTTCCCAGCGATACCCTACACCGTACACCGCGCGTATAAATGACTGTTCGGCATCCAGCGATTCCAGTTTACGGCGCAGGTTTTTAATGTGGCTGTCGATAGTACGATCGGTCACCACACGGTAGTCGTCGTAGAGGTGGTTTAACAACTGCTCGCGGGAAAAAACTTTACCCGGTTCAAGCGATAAGGTTTTTAGCAGGCGGAATTCAGCGGGGGTTAAATCCAGCGCTTTACCACACCAGGAGGCCTGAAAGCGGCTTTCATCAATCATTAACGGGCTTTCGGCATCCTGCTGCTGGAGTTCGCGCTGCGGTTTACAGCGGCGCAAAATGGTTTTCACGCGGGCCACGACTTCGCGCGGGCTGTAAGGCTTACAGATATAATCATCGGCGCCGATTTCCAGCCCAAGCAGCCGGTCGATCTCTTCGATTTTGGCCGTGACCATCACAATGGGGATGTCGGAAAAACGGCGAATCTCCCGGCATAGCGTCAGACCATCGGTACCCGGCAGCATCAGATCCAGCAGGATCAGATCCGGCGGCGTTTGACGCACATACGGCAGTACCTTGTCGCCGTGATTGATGAGCGTGGGGGCGTAACTCGCCGCGCGTAAGTAGTCAATAAGCAGCTGTCCCAGCTTGGGTTCATCTTCAACAATCAAAATGCGCGGCGTGTTTTCATCAATGGGTAATTCAGTCATACTTCTCTCTGTAAATCGCGATCCAGCGGTAACTCTACTGTAATGCTAACCCCGCCAAAAGGCGAATGAGCGGCGTGAAGATGACCGTTATGCGCGTGTACAATATTGACGCATATTGCCAGCCCCAGTCCAGAACCGCCGCTGGCGCGGTTACGGGACACTTCCGTGCGGTAAAAACGGTCAAAAAGCTTTTGTAACTGTTCATCGCTGACGCCCGGTGCAGAATCGGCAAAGGTCAGGAATAATGATTTGTCGCGTTGTTCGGCGGAAATATGCAGGCCGCCGCCGCTGTCGGTGTAGCGCAGACTGTTTTCCAGTAGATTATTAAACAGTTGCATCAGGCGATCCGGGTCGCCGAAGACGGTCATACTATCCGGCAACGCGTAATGTAGCGTTAGCCCCCGGCTGGTAAAGCGCTCTCTGAACGCGCCGCCAGCGACTTCCAACAGGGGAACAAGATCGACGGTCGTTTTTTGGTAAGCCAGCGCGCCCTCGTCAGACAACGACAGCTGATGCAGGTCGTCAACCAGTTTGGTAAGCGTACCGACTTCCGCCTGTAGCGAGGTAACCGATTCTGGCGTGAACTGGCGAACGCCATCCTGAATGGCTTCCAGTTCGCCGCGCAATACCGCCAGCGGCGTGCGCAGTTCGTGGGAAATATCCGCCATAAAGTCGCGGCGCATCTGCTGGTTTTTTTCCAGCGTGCTGGCAAGCTGGTTAAAGTCCTGCGCCAGTTTTCCCAGCTCATCGGCGCTGGTTGGGGTCACGCGCGTGGTAAAATCCCCCGCCGCCAGCCTGTGCGTACCCTCGACCAACCGTTTGACCGGGGCGAGCAGGCCACGCGCCAGCAAAAATGTCGCCAGCGCGGCCAGCAACGTTGATAACGCCACGATCATCCAACTGGCGCGCCGCTGCTGCATATCAAAATTAATATCCGTATTGCGCGTCAGCCGCTCGACAGGCGAGGCGATAATCGCGCCGACTTCGACGCCATTGACCAGAATGGGGCGGCGAGTACCGTCATGCGGCACCGGACCGCGTGGGCCGACCAGCACCCGGCCATTTTGATCGACGACCCAGAACTGGGTGCGCCAACCGTGCGGCGGCATACCGGGGCCGGGTTTATCCCGGTCGTTGTCATGCTCAAATGAACGCAGAATCTGGAAAACGAAGCGATCGTTGTTGCGTAAAAAACGCCAGTTGCCGTGTTGCTGGTACTGGTCGCCCAGCGCATCGCCCAGCATTTGTAGCCGCTGCTCGTTGCCGTGTTTGATATAGTCAATAAATCCGCGTTCAAAACTGACGCGCACGGCCCAATGCATACTGATCAGCAGCACGATGCAGGTGGCGAAGATCGCCAGAAACAGCTTGCCGGTGATTCCGGGCCGCCAGACTTTCATTACAGGCTCCTTTTACGCCGTGAAATGACCATGTTTTGCTGTGTATCGTTCGGCACGCGGGCAAAAATTATCGCCGGTAGCGCGATAATAACCGCCATACATAACCAGGTGTACATAAAGACGTGATGTGTGGCGCTACTGTCTATCCCGATATGCTGTTGGCCAAACATACCCAGCAGCATTCCGGCAATAGTGACGCCGATACTCATCGAGAGCTGCATAATCATCGATAATAAGCTATTGCCGCTGCTGGCCAGCGTATCGGGAAGGTCTTTTAGCGTTAAGGTGTTCATGGAAGAAAAGCGCGCCGAGTTCACCATTCCCTGCAAAAGCAGTACCAGCGGCAGGAGATAATACCAGCCGAGCAGCGCGACCGACATAAACAACAGGCTAACCAATGCCAGTCCGAGCGTAGTCGCCACCAGAACCCGACGATAGCCAAAACGGTTAACTATCTGCACTACAATCCGCTTCATTCCCATGCTGCCCAGCACCATGGGAATCATCATCAAACCGGCATGAAACGGTGAAAAACCAAGACCAATTTGCAAAAAGACCGGCGTCATAAACGGCAGCATACCGCTGCCGATACGCCCGGCAAAACTGCCCAGCAACCCCAGTGAAAACGTGGGCGTGCGGAACAATCGCAGGCTGAATAACGCGCCTGAGTTTTTTTTGGCATGGAAGAGATAGAGCAGAATGGCTGCCGCGCCGCCCGCAGCAAGTCCGGCTAATGTCCAGGGCGAAATCCCCATGCTTTTACTACCGTCCAGCGCCAGCGTGAGTACCGCCATGCCGATAGCTAACAGCAGGAACCCCGGCAGATCAAAGCGCCGGGTCTCTATGGTGTAGTTTGGCATCAGCATAAAGGTCGCCATAGCGCCGACAATTCCCACCGGGATATTGATCAGAAAGATCCAGTGCCATGAAGCATATTCCACCAGCACCCCGCCCAGCGCGGGGCCGAGTAACGGCCCGATCTGTCCCGGTAGGGTGACGAAGGTCATCGCCGCCATATATTGCACGCGCGGCACGATTTTCATGACCGTCAGGCGTCCGACCGGCACCATCATCGCGCCGCCTACGCCTTGTAAAACCCGCGCTAATACCAGTTGATTAAGCGTGCCGGAGAGGGCGCAAAACAGCGAACCCAGCGTGAACAGCACAATGGCGGCAAAGAAAATATTACGCACGCCGATTTTGTCTGCCAGCCAGCCGCTGGCGGGGAGCATCACGGCGACGGTAAGAACATATGACACCACTACCATGTGCATATGCAGCGGGCTTTCCCCCAGGCTTTTCGCCATGGAGGGCAGCGCAGTGTTGACGATGGTGGTATCCAGCGACTGCATAAAAAAGCCGAATGCCACAATCCAGAGTTGCCAGCGGGTGTTGTCAGGAAGTTCTGTCATATCTCTACTACCGGTTTGCTATTTTTACGCGAAAAACGCAGCCGCAGACGATCGAAAAAGAGGTACACCACCGGCGTGGTATAGAGCGTCAGGAGCTGGCTCATGACCAAACCGCCGACAATGGTTATCCCCAACGGCTGCCGTAATTCCGAACCGTCTCCGCCAGATAACACCAATGGCAGTGCGCCGAACAGCGCCGCCAGCGTGGTCATCATTATTGGACGGAAGCGTAACAAGCAGGCCTGGAAAATGGCTTGTTCCGGCGTCAGGCCGCCGCTTCGTTGCGCTTCAAGCGCAAAATCGACCATCATAATGGCGTTTTTCTTCACAATGCCAATTAATAGCATGATCCCTATCAGGGCGATTAGGCTGAAAGGGGCATTGAAGAGCTCCAGCGCCAGAAGCGCCCCAACGCCTGCCGATGGCAGAGTAGAGAGAATGGTCAGCGGATGGACGTAGCTTTCGTACAGTATCCCCAGCACAATGTAGACGGTAGCGATCGCCGCCACTATCAAAACAAGCTGTGAATTCATGGTCTGCTGGAAGACTTGCGCCGTTCCGGAAAAACTGCCGCGTACCGTCGGGGGGACGCCAAGCTGCGTCATGGTGCGATTAATGGCCTCCGTCGCCTGCGATAACGATGTGCCGGTCGGCAGGTTAAAGGCAATCGTGGACGCCGCGGAAAGTCCCTGATGGTTCACCGACAGCGGCGCATTGGCGGGCCGCCATTGGGCGAAATAAGAGAGGGGGATCGCTTTTCCGTCACGGTTGATAACGAACATTTTCTCCAGCGCGCTGATATCCTGGCTATAGCGCGGATCGACTTCCATCACCACTTTATACTGGTTCATCGGCTGATAAATGGTGGAAATTTGCCGCTGGCCGAAAGCATTATTTAACAGACTGTTTGCGGCCTGAACATCAATACCCAGCCGTGACATGGTGTCGCGGTCGTAGATAAGGTTCATCTCCGCGCCGTTATCCTGCTGGTCGGAGTTTACGTCCGCCAGTTGCGGCAGGGCCGAGAGCGCTTTGCGTATTTTCGGCTCCCACTCGCGCAGCGCCGCCAGAGAGTCAGACAGCAATGTGTATTGATAACTGGCGTTAGCCTGCCGCCCGCCGACGCGAATATCCTGTACCGCCATCAGAAACAGCCTGGCGCCGGGTTCTTTTGCCAGTTTGACCCGCAGTCGATCAATGACTTGCTGCGCCGTCTCTTTGCGTTCGCCGCGCGGCTTCAGCGTAATAAACATCATGCCGCTATTCACCCGCGAGCCGCCGGTAAAACCAGTGACATTATTCACCGCCGGATCGTCGCGAATAATTTTCATAAAATCCTGCAGCTTGCCGCGCATGGCCTGGAAAGAGATGCTCTGGTCAGCCTGAATACCGCCCATCAACACGCCGGTGTCCTGCTCCGGAAAGAATGTTTTAGGGATGGCGATATAAAGCCAGATGTTCAGCGCAATGGTGCCAAGAAAAACCACACCGACAAGACGCGTATGGTTAAGCACCCATTTTAACGACGTGCCGTAACCCTGTTGCAAGGCGACCAGCAAACGGCCAACGCCCCGTTTACGCGGTTGGGTGCGCGGTTTGCTTGATTTAAGCATCCAGCCGCACATCATCGGCGTCAGCGTGAGCGAGACCACCAGCGAAATGCCAATCGCCACCGAGAGGGTAACGGCGAATTCCCGTAATAATCGCCCTGGCAGACCGCCCATTAACAGCAGCGGCAGAAATACCGCCACCAGCGACAGACTCATGGAGATGACCGTAAACCCGACTTCCCGCGTACCCTGTAATGCCGCCTGCAAAGGTTTCATTCCCGCCTCCAGATGGCGGGCGATATTTTCCAGCACCACAATGGCATCATCAACGACAAATCCGGTCGCGATAGTCAGCGCCATCAGCGACAGATTGTTGAGGCTGAAGCCGCACAGATACATGGCGGCGAAGGTGCCGATGAGCGAAACGGGAACGGCGACGGCGGGGATTAGCGTGGCGCGCCCGGAACGCAGGAATAAAAACACCACCAGGATCACCAGCGCGACAGAGATAGCCAGCGTCTCTTCTACCTCTTGCAGCGACGCGCGAATCGTCGGCGAACGATCCTGGGCGATTTGTAAATCGATAGCGGCGGGGATCATTGCCCGTAGTTCCGGCAGTTTTGCCCGGATGCCGTCGACCGTCTGAATAATATTGGCCTCCGGCAGCTTGCGGATCATCAATAAAATAGCGGGTTTAGCGTTCGTCATCCCGGCGTTACGGACATCCTGCACCGAGTCGGTGACGCTGGCGACGTCGCCCAGGCGTACCGCCGCGCCGTTGTTATAGTGAATAATCAGCGGCTGGTATTCGGCGGCGGTTTTCAGTTCGTCGTTGGTCTGGATTTGCCAGCGGTGGACGCTATCTTCAATTGCGCCTTGCGGTCGGCGTACGTTGGCGCTGTCGATCGCTTCGCGGACCTCATCCAGCGAGACGCCCTGGTTAAAGAGCGCCTGCGGGTTTAAGCCTACACGTACTGCGGGCAGGGAGCTGCCGCCGACGTCAACATCGCCGACGCCGTCAATTTGCGCGATGGTTTGCGCCAGTTGGGTAGAGGCGAAATCATACAGTTTGCCCTGTGACCAGCTCTCCGAGGTGAGCGTTAAAATCATAATCGGCGCGTCGGACGGGTTGGCCTTGCGATAAGTCGGGCGGCTGGGCATTCCGCCTGGCAACAAGCTTTGCGCGGCGTTAATGGCGGCCTGCACGTCGCGCGCCGCGCCGTTAATATCACGATCGAAATTAAATTCGAGAATAATGCGCGTACTGCCGAGCGAGCTGCTGGAGGTCATTTCATTGACGCCTGCAATGCGTCCCAAAGAGCGTTCCAACGGCGTCGCCACTGACGAAGCCATGGTTTCCGGCGAGGCGCCCGGCAGCGAGGCGCTAACCATAATCACCGGGAAATCGACCTGCGGCAGCGGGGCGACCGGCAGCAGACGAAAGCCCAGAATGCCGCACAGCGTAATGGCGGCGGCAATCAAAATGGTGGCGACCGGGCGGTAGATGAAAAGGGCGAAAAAGCGCATCTACGCCTCCTCTTTATGGTGCGGAAAGCGACTTTTCACGTACAGCGACAGGCGGTCAAACAGGAGATAAATCACCGGTGTGGTAAACAGAGTTAATACCTGGCTGACCAGTAGGCCGCCCACCATCGCGATCCCCAACGGGCGACGTAATTCCGCGCCAACGCCGGTACTCAACATTAATGGCAATGCCCCGAGCAACGCCGCCAGCGTGGTCATCAGAATCGGTCGAAAACGCAGCAGACAGGCCTGGAAGATAGCGTCGCGCGGGCTCATCCCCTGTTCGCGTTCGGCGGCGAGGGCGAAGTCAATCATCATGATGGCGTTTTTCTTCACGATGCCGATCAGCAAAATAATGCCGATAATGGCGATAATATCGAGCTCGCTACCAGCGATGATCAGCGCCAGCAGCGCGCCGACGCCCGCCGTAGGCAGCGTTGAGAGAATCGTGATCGGATGGATAAAACTCTCATACAGCACGCCGAGCACGATATACATCGCCACCACGGCGGCGACAATAAGCCAGACGGTGCTGCCCAGCGCCGCCTGGAAGGCGAGCGTACTGCCCTGAAACTGCGTTGTAATATCCGCTGGCAGGGCGAGCGTTTTTTCCGTATCGAGAATCACCTGCACCGCATCGCCGAGCGAATAGCCCTCCGGCACGTTAAACGAAAATGTCGTAACCGGGAACTGATCTAAATGATTGATGGAGAGCGGAGCGAAGCGCTGCTCAATGCGGGCAATCGCGCTGAGCGGTACGGTGCCGCCGTCGCGGCTCGTCAGGCGAATCGTCTCCAGCGCCGCCAGGCCCGGCGTGCTGGCGGTATTATGTTCCAGCACGACGCGGTACTGGTTCGCCTGGGTATAAATCGTTGAAATCAGGCGTTGTCCGAACGCGTTGTAGAGCGCGTTATCCACATCCGCCATGCTGATACCCAGACGGCTGGCGCTGTCGCGGTCGACATTCACCCAGGCCGCTAATCCTCGATCTTGCCAGTCGCTGCTTACCTCGGAAAGCTGTGGTAACGACTGTAGCGCGTTCTGCAGTTTTGGCACCCAGTGGCTGAGCGCATCGAGCGTCGTGGCCTGCAGGGTAAACTGATACTGCGTGCGGCTGACCTGCGTGTCGATGGTTAAATCCTGCGTCGGCTGGAGATACAGCGCCACGCCGGGAATCGTCGCCACGGCGGTTTGCAGCCGGGAGATCACCTGCTGCACGCGGTCATCACGCGCATCCAGCGGCTTGAGGTTAATTTGCAGGCGCGCGCTATTCAGCGTGGGGTTAGCGCCGTCTACGCCAACAAAAGTCGTCAGGCTTTGCACCGCCGGGTCCTGTAATATCCGTTCCGCCACCTGGCGCTGACGTTGCGCCATACTGGCATACGATGACGATTGCGGCGCCTGCAGCGTCCCCTGGATAATGCCGTTATCCTGTACCGGAAAGAACCCTTTCGGGATGACTATCCACAGCATAACGCTGAGCAGGAGCGTGGCGAATGCCACGCTCAATGTAAGCCACGGATGGTTGAGTACTTTCGCTAATCCGCGTCCATAGCTGGCGATCACGCGGTCAAACATCCGCTCGCAGGCGCGGGAAAAGCGGTTTTGTTTACGCAGAGACTGCTGGCTGAGCATACGCGCGCACATCATGGGCGTGAGCGTCAAAGAGACGACGGCGGAGATTAAAATCGCTACCGCCAACGTCACCGCAAATTCGCGGAACAGTCGACCAACAATATCGCCCATAAAGAGCAACGGGATCAGCACTGCAATCAGTGAAAAGGTGAGGGAAATAATGGTAAAGCCGATTTCGCCCGCGCCTTTGAGCGCCGCCGCCAGCGGTTTTTCTCCTTTTTCGATGTAGCGCGAGATGTTCTCGATCACCACAATCGCATCGTCCACCACGAAACCCGTGGCGATAGTGAGCGCCATCAGCGTCAGGTTATTAATGGAAAAATCCAAAAATACCATCACCGCAAAGGTGCCGATAAGCGACAGCGGTACGGCGACGCCGGGAATAATTGTGGCGGGAATGTTACGTAAAAACAGATAGATAATCATGACGACCAGCGCGATCGCCAGCATCAGTTCAAACTGGGTATCGCGCACGGAAGCGCGAATATTGGTGGTGCGATCGGACAGGACCGTGACCTTCACCGATTTCGGCAGGCTTTCGGTAAGCTGGGGCAGCATCTGGCGAATGCTGTCCGCTGTCGCAATGATATTGGCGCCAGGCTGGCGTTGAACGTTCATCACGATAGCCGGCGCTTGATTCGCCCATGCGCCGAGCCAGCTATTTTCCGCCCCCTGTTCGACGGTGGCGACATCGCCCAGCCGTACCGGCGCGCCGTTTTGATACGCGATGATAAGCCTGCGGTATTCGTCGGCAGACTGCATCTGATCGTTAGCAGAAAGCGTCACCGCCCGTTCGGGGCCATCCAGACTGCCTTTCGCCGAGTTGACGTTGGCGCCGGTAATTGCGGTACGGACCGTTTCGCTGGTCAGACCGAGCGCGGCGATAGCCTGAGCATTCAGTTTTACACGCACCGCAGGGCGCTGCCCGCCGGCAAGCGTCACCAGCCCGACGCCGGAGACCTGCGAGATCTTCTGCGCCACGCGGGTTTCTACCATGTCCTCTACCTGAGTCATTGGCATCGCGTTTGAGGTGACGGCAAGCGTCATAATCGGCGGGTCCGCCGGATTGACTTTGCTATAAATCGGCGGATTCGGCAGGTCGGAAGGCAATAAATTGGTGGCTGCGTTAATCGCCGCCTGTACTTCCTGCTCGGCAACGTCCAGCGGCAGCGTCAACTGAAACTGTAGCGTTACCACCGACGCGCCGCCGGAGCTTTGCGACGACATCTGCTTCAGTCCTGACATCTGGCCGAACTGGCGCTCAAGCGGCGCGGTGACGGCGGAGGTCATGACATCCGGGCTGGCGCCAGGGTAGAGCGTAACAACCTGAATAGTGGGGTAGTCGACCTCCGGCAAAGCGGCGACGGGCAGGAAGCGATAGCCGATAATCCCGGCGAGTAAAATCGCCGCCATCAGCAGAGTGGTGGCCACGGGGCGCAGAATAAACAGACGCGAAGGGCCGCCCGTGCTGCCCGGAGGTAATACCTGCATCAGGCGCGCGCTCCTTTTTGACCTTCATGGCGGGAAGGGGATTTTTCATCCGCCACGGTGGTTTGCGGCTCAACGACCTCGACTTTTGCGCCTTCCGTCAGCCGATCAATACCATCGGTAACGACGCGATCGCCTGCCGACAAGCCTGCGCTGATCACCACGTTTTGGTTATTCTGAATACCGATTTTTACCCGCTTCTTGCTGACGTTATTTTCGTCGTTCAGCACCCACACAAAGTGGCCCTCATTGCCCATTTGCACCGCCGCGGCAGGCACCACAACGGCATTTTGTTCGGTATCGACCAACATCCGGGCGTTCACAAATTGATTGGGGAACAGCGTATCGTCCTGATTGGTAAAGCGCGCTTTAATTTTGATCGTTCCCGTCGTGGGATCAATCTGGTTGTCCAGACTGAGCAACACACCTTCGCTCAATTTGTGCGAGTTAGTCCGATCCCAGGCTTCTACGACCAGCGTTTTCCCCGCTTTCTGCGCCTGAACCACGGTCGCGATATCGCTTTCCGGCAGAGTAAAAATGAGATCAATCGGGTGCGTTTGCGTAATGACGACAATACCTGCGGTATCGCTGCTGGAAATCTGGTTGCCGACATCCACCTGTTTCAGACCCACGCGTCCCGAGACCGGGGCCGTGATACGACTCCAGTCGAGCTGTAACTGCGCGCTGGCGACATTGGCTTCATCCGCTTTAATGGTTCCCTGGGTTTCGTTGACCAGCGCCTGTTGCGCATCCAGTTCCTGACGGGAAACCAGATTGGTTTTTGCCAGTTGTTGATAGCGCGCCAGATCACGACGCGCATTCGCCAGCGTAGCGTTATCTTTCGCCAACTGTCCCTGAGCCTGCGCCAGGGCGACCTTAAACTGGCTGGGATCGATTTGCGCCAGCAGATCGCCTGCGTTGACCTGCTGACCTTCCTGAAAGTGCAGGGCGATGAGTTGACCATCCACGCGGCTACGTACCGTAACGGTATTCGCTGCGGTCACGGTACCCAGCCCGCTCAGATAGCGCGGTACGGCCTGCGTGGTCGCGGTCGCGGCCTGTACCGGCGCCAGAGGGCCGTCGCGCATACCGCGGCGACCTGCGGCGGCGGTATGCGGCGCTTGCGCGGCGACGCCCGGCGCGGCGGTCGGGCTTTCGCTACGGCTATGCCAGAACCAGAATGCGGCGGCGGCCACTACAACCCCAATCGCTATTGCCCAACGGAAAGTATTACTGCCTTTCATCGGTATAAGTTTCTCATCCTGAAACGTTTTGCGGAATGTTGCTCCCTCTATTGTAGTCAGCAGGGAAGGGAGAAAAATGGAGGAATTATGGAACACGGTCGGGATTATTCTGAATGGCGGCCCGCTTTGCGAGGCGCTACGCAACTCTCATCGGTGAAAATCGTTAACGCGCCGGAGTGCGGTAAAGTGGCGGCACGGCAATAAAGGTAAGCCACCGATTTCAGCAGGACGCTGAAACGGGAAAGCCCCTCCCGAGGAAGGGGCCAAAATAAGGAAAGGGTTATGATGAAGGTAGTCATCATACTGGTGATACTCTTAGTGATTAGCTTCCAGGCTTACTAAGACACCAGGGGAGGAGGAATCCTCCCTTACCCTCACTCCTGACGTTAAGCCACATCAAGAATAATGTCAATCCATCTGCGCTGGGCTTGCGAGGCGCTTAGCGGAAAACGACCTCCGCCCAGCGCGCCAGTCCTGCGGTGACGGAGCCGAAATCATCGCCGCCAGCGACGGGTATGCCCGGTAGCTGTTCGGAAAGCGCTTTTTTAATCAATGGCGAACGGGCGCTGCCGCCGGTCAGATAGATGACATCCGGTTTTTCCTGCGCGCTGTCCAGCGCCAGTTGCACCTGTTCCAGAATACGCGCCAGCGGTTGATCCAGCGCCGCTTCCAGTCCTTGCTGGCTGATAGCGACCGCCAGGTCGTCGCTGATAAATGGCAGCCTCGCCGTAACATCCGCCTGGCCGGAAAGGGCGATTTTGCTCTCTTCCGCGCAGCGTACCAGGCGGTAACTAAGTCGCTGGCGCCAGACCTTGAGCAGCAACGCGACCTTGTCTGCTTCACGCGCGTTGCGAACCAAATCGTTCAACAGACGACCATTCGCGCTACTGTAAAAATCGCTTTGCGCCGGGACGTCGTTAATCGCCACGGCGTTCCACCACGGCAGCACCGGCAGGGCGATGCCTTTTTCGGTTTCGCCGCCCATGCCCAGCAAAGGCATCAGATTTTTAAAGGCCAGCGCGATATCCAGATCGTTTCCGCCCACGCGGCAACCGCTGTGCCCCAACAGGCTGCTTTCACGATCGGCGCGCTGACGCCACTGCGGCCCCATCAGCAGCATGGAGCAGTCGGTGGTGCCGCCGCCAATATCCACGACCAGCACACGCTTCTCTTCCCGCAGCGTAGCCTCGTAGTCCAGGCCCGCCGCAACCGGTTCATACTGGAATACCACCTCCTGAAAACCGGCGCGTTTTGCCGCCCGCTCCAGAATACCCTGCGCCTGGCGGTTCGCGTCATCGCCGCCGAGTCCCTGAAAGTTGATCGGGCGACCGATCACCGCCTGAGTAATGGCCTCCGGCAATTGGCTGTGCGCCGTATGACGAATATGTACCATCATGGCGCAGACCAAATCTTCAAACAGCGCGACCTGCTGCGGTTTCAGGCCGCTGGCGCCTAAAAAGGATTTCGGCGATTTGACAAACCAGACCTCCTGGGGATCGTCAATATAGTGCGCCAGCGACGCCAGACCAAACTGTACGCTTTGCGCGCCAACCTCAATATCTTCCTCGCGGTTGTAGCGTATCGCGCGGCGCAGCAGCGCCTGGGTTTCTTCGTCCGTTGCCGGCACATCATGATGGCGATACAGCCACTCGCTCACCGCTTCGCGCGTCGGCGCGCACAGCATAGACGGCAGTAATGCGCTGTTATTCTCCATTGTCAGCAACTGTGGATGCCCGTCGCGCATAATGGCGACCGAGCAGTTTGCCGTACCGTAATCAAATCCGATAAACACCTTAAAATCCCCATGCCAGTGAAGAAGGGGCGTGACTTTAGCGAAATGTCGTCGCGGCGACAACTGGAATATGAAAGCAAGGCGTTACGTGCGATTAGCGTTTATGCTGAAAGGTCAAATAAAGGAGAAAAGTATGTTTACCCTGAGCTGGCAGCCGCCTTACGACTGGTCGTGGATGTTGGGCTTTCTTGCCGCGCGTGCGGTGGATGGCGTGGAAACGGTAGGCGAGGGCTTTTATGCGCGCAGCCTGGTGGTGGGCGAGCATCGTGGACTGATCAGCGTGAGCCCCCATCTGCCCACCCACACTGTGCAGGTCAGCGTGAGCGCCGGATTACTTCCTGTCGCGCCGGCGTGTCTGGCGAAGGTTTCGCGTCTGTTTGATCTTGACTGCCAGCCCGCGCAGGTTGCCGCCGTGCTGGGGTCACTGGGCGAGGACAGACCGGGGCTGCGTTTACCGGGATCGGTTGATACGTTTGAACAAGGCGTGCGGGCGATACTGGGGCAACTGGTGAGTGTCGCGATGGCGGCAAGGTTGACGGCGAAAGTGGCGCGCCGCTATGGCGAGGCGTTGCCGGATGCGCCCGATTATGTCTGTTTTCCCGGTCCGGAAACGCTGGCGTTGGCCGATCCGCTGGCGCTTAAAGCTCTGGGGATGCCGCTGCGGCGCGCCGAAGCGCTGATTCATCTGGCGCAGGCGACGCTGGCGGGAAAACTGGCGCTCGCCGCGCCGCCGGATATTGAGCAGAGCGTTAAAAATTTACAAACGTTTCCGGGAATTGGCCGCTGGACGGCGAACTATTTCGCCCTGCGCGGTTGGCAGGCAAAAGATATCTTTTTACCCGATGATTACTTAATTAAACAGCGCTTCGCCGGGATGACGGCCGCGCAGATCCGTCGCTACGCGGAGCGCTGGAAACCGTGGCGTTCCTACGCGCTACTGCATATCTGGTATACCCACGGCTGGCAACCGTCAATGGATAGCGAAATAGCTGGTATTCAGTAACAAATCCAACGGTTGCGCTTCGGCGATAGTGTCGCCATAAATCAGATCCACGCCAATACGGGAGAGCGTATCCAGCACCTGTGGGTTTTGTACCGGCCCGGCGAGCGTTTTGATGTCCAGATGCTGGGCGTGTCCCTGGATGATCGAGGTCAGCATTTCATCCATTAAACTTTCATGAACGTTGGCGATAAGGTCGCTATCCAGCAGTAAATAATCGACGATATGCGGGGGCAGTAAATTAAACAGCTGTAAATCGCGCCCGACATGGCTGAGAATCACCTGGCAGCCGCGTTGCCGCAGTTTTCGCAGAGTCGCAGCGGCGGTCTGCGCCTGCTTAACGATAACGTCAGCCGGGATAATCAGGTGTAATAACCGTGGCGGCAGTGGGCTATGCTCCAGTTGTTCCAGCAGCTCATCAATAAGGGTCGCGCTGTATAATCCCGCGGCGGACAGCGGCAGCGCAACGCTTAATCCCTTGCTGGCGACGGCGGTCGCCGCATGGTGGAAAAACTCATGGAATACCCGTCGGTCAAGCGCGTGATGCAGCGCGGAGTCGGCTAACCCTGCCCGGAACGCGCGCTCTTCCATCACTTCCCCTTCGCTGGTCCACAGCCTGAGTGAGACCAGCCAAAAGCTGGTGGCCTCCGGCGTACGCGGCGGCGCGACGTTTCTGGCAAGCATCAGCAGGTGGTTATTTTTAATCATATGCCACTGTTCTTCCAGCGGCATCATTCCCTTTGAGGAGGTTAATGCGTGCTGCGGTTCGTACACGGTCAGACGGCCGCGACCGCTATTTTTCGCGGCGTAGCAGGCAATATCGGCCTGAGACACGACCTCTGTGAGCTGGCAGTTATGTTCATTTATCATTGTGATCCCGGCGCTGGCGCCGATCCGATGCAGGCGTCCTTCCCACATAAAGTGATATTCATTAACGGCGTTGATAAGCCGCGTCACGATAAAGCGCGCGCTGTCACTATTACAATCCGGCAGCAACAGGCCAAACTCATCGCCACCCAGACGGGCCAGGAGATCGCCGGAGCGAAGCATACTGAGCATCAGTGATGCGAGCTCGCGTAATAAGGCATCGCCGGCGGCATGTCCCGCGCTGTCGTTAACCGCTTTAAAACGGTCCAGATCGATAAACACCAGCGCATGATGTTGAGGCGATTCCTGTATTGTTTGCAGGCGCTGTTGAAGCTGTTTTTCAAAACTGGCGCGGTTGGCAAGATGGGTGAGGGCGTCATGCGTTGCGCTGTAGCTGAGCTGGCGTAACATTTTTCGTGATTCGGTAACGTCCTGGATAACCAGAACCGAACCAATCTTATCGCCATCAAGCGTACTGAGCGGCGTGATACTATAATGAATATCGTAGCTGCCGCCGTTATGACAATGGAGCACTATCTCCTGTTCCATGTCCGATCGCGACCTGTCGGCGCGATAAATATCCTCCAGCAGCGGCCCCTTATCACCTGACGTAATGCGCAGAACCGTTAATAATGGCGTGCCTAAAGCATCCTCTTGCCGCCAGCCGCTCATCTTCTCGGCGATCGGGTTCATAAAGGTGATATTCATCGCGACATCAATACACACCACCGCTTCTCCGATAGAGTCAAGCGTGATGTGCAACCGTTCTTTTTCCTGAAACAGCGCGTCGTTCGCTTGTGTAATATGTTCCATCAACCGCTGGTTTTCCTGCTCGCTTTGCTTGAGATCGTTAATATCTTCAATCTGAGCAATAAAATAGAGAGGTTTATTGTCTTTATGACGAACCAGCGAGACGGCCAGTAGCGCCCAGACGACATCGCCGTTGCGGGTGTAGTAGCGTTTTTCCATGGAATAGCTATTGATGTCGCCGCGCACCAGCATGTTTAGCTGTTCAAGGTCGTTATTCAGGTCTTCCGGCCAGGTCAATTGCTGAAATGTCATCGTGCGTAATTCATCCTGGCTATAGCCAAGAAAATGGCTCAGAGATTTATTGACCTGTAGCCACTGACCCTCCGTACCGACCAGCGCCATACCAATGGCTGAATACTCCATCGCGTTGCGAAAGCGGGATTCGCTCTCGGTGATATGTTTGCGTTCCGTGCGAAACGCGTACATCACCATCGTCATCATATTGGCAGGCAGCAGGATCATTAAAAAAGGCAGCCACGGCATATTGACCATCACGTCGGTTTTCGGCGTGGCGAGCAGCGTGGGGTCATTGGCCAGCATGAGCGAGACCACGATAACGGTAGCTAAAAAAATTAAAAACGCCTCCATTCGCGGCAGGCGCACCGCACTCCACATCAACAGGACGATAACGCACGTAAACGGCCACGGAATATAGCGCATAGCGAGCCAGCTTAGCGCCAGCGTAATGACCAGCGTCAATAGCGTTTCCAGCAACAGATGCGGGTCGCGATGACGCAACAGATAGTGTGGTTTAAACAGTAAACCTAACGGCACCAGCGTCAGCGCGCCGATGGCTTCCGATAATACCCAAATCAGAAACGCTTTCGAGGCGACCGCTTCCGGCGCTATCAGCCAAAATAACAGGCCGCCGAGTAGCGGCGGAATCACGGCGCTGCCGATAGCCAGACGAAACCAGTCATTCAAATTTTGTAAGGGGTTGTAGCTGGGGAGCAGTTTTCGCAGCAGTATCGCGCCAGTGGCCGCCTCGATAATATTTATTGCCGTCCAGCTAAAGTTAAGCGAGGCGGCAGGAAATAAAGTCAGTGAGGCGCCGATGCTGCCGAGCGAGCAGGCGACCGCGATCCCTGGCCACAGACGGCCCGCATGGCGGTAAAACGCGACCATCATAATGGAGGTGGGGAACCACAGCGGCGCGAGTTGGGTGCCGACACGCGATAATACGAGCGAAAAGAGCGTAAAGACAAACGCGACCAGGCCTAAACTGACCAGACGCAATAGCGGGTGGGGGACGGTAACGAAAACATGTTGGGATGGTTTACTCATTACCACTCTATCCGAATCGCCGGTAACGTCGCGGAATACCGGACGCGTCAGTTTACTCTGTGATTATGCTAGTATAAACGCGTAATGATTTATACGCTGGCTGAATATAAATTGTGGCTCCCGGCGTATTCCTCCTCCAGACGGGGCGATAAATCCGCTGTCCGCGTTAAAACTGAACGCTTTTACGTCGCGACGTCGAATGCGCCGCCAACAAATTCACCGTGGCATAGCGCCGGACTGGTATCGCGCTGCTGAAATCCCTATAATTGCCGCGTTTGGCGTTTCGGCGCCCCCTTCCTTACATCCAGGTTAATCAGGTCGCTAAATTTATGACTGATCAGTCTCATCAGTGCGTCATTATCGGTATCGCTGGCGCATCGGCTTCCGGCAAGAGTCTTATTGCCAGTACCCTTTACCGCGAATTGCGTGAACAAGTGGGTGACGAACATATTGGCGTTATTCCCGAAGACAGTTATTACAAAGATCAAAGCCATCTGTCGATGGAAGAACGCGTAAAAACCAACTATGACCATCCGAATGCGATGGATCACAGCCTGCTATTTCAGCATCTTCAGGCGCTCAAGCGCGGTTCGGCGATTGAATTACCGGTATACAGTTATGTTGAGCATACCCGTATGCAGGAAACGGTTCGCGTAGAACCGAAGAAAGTGATTATTCTTGAAGGTATTCTGTTACTGACCGACGCGCGTTTGCGTGAAGAGATGAACTTCTCTATTTTTGTCGATACGCCGCTGGATATCTGTTTGATGCGCCGTATCAAACGCGATGTGAACGAGCGTGGTCGCTCAATGGATTCGGTGATGGCGCAATACCAGAAAACGGTGCGTCCGATGTTCCTGCAATTTATTGAGCCTTCCAAACAATATGCGGATATTATCGTGCCGCGCGGCGGTAAAAACCGCATCGCTATTGATATTCTGAAAGCGAAAATCAGCCAGTTCTTTGAATAAATCTGGCGAATTGTGTACCGTTCAGTGATAACCTGGTTAGCCCTTGATGTGCTTGATTTAAGGGCTTGATGCGCGAAAGGAGAAAGTGCCATGCGTTTATGCGACCGAGATATTGAAGCCTGGCTGGATGAAGGCCGTTTGTCTATCACCCCGCGACCTCCCGTAGAGCGCATTAACGGCGCGACGGTCGATGTACGTCTTGGCAATAAATTTCGAACCTTCCGTGGCCATACGGCGGCGTTTATCGATCTGAGCGGGCCGAAAGATGAGGTCAGCGCGGCGCTGGATCGCGTGATGAGCGATGAAATCGTTTTGCCGGACGGCGAGGCATTTTATCTGCATCCGGGCGAGTTGGCGCTGGCCGTCACCTTTGAATCCGTTACCCTGCCGCCGGATTTAGTGGGCTGGCTGGATGGTCGTTCCTCGCTGGCGCGTCTGGGACTGATGGTGCATGTGACGGCGCACCGTATCGATCCCGGCTGGTCGGGCTGCATTGTGCTTGAGTTTTACAACTCCGGGAAGCTGCCGCTGGCGTTGCGTCCGGGTATGCTCATCGGCGCGCTGAGCTTTGAGCCGCTGTCCGGCCCGGCGGCGCGGCCTTATAACCGCCGTCAGGATGCCAAATATCGCGATCAGCAGGGCGCTGTTGCCAGCCGGATTGATAAAGACTGAGCCATTCGGCGCAATACTGCCGGTCCATTGAGGGTAGCATGAGACGATTTCTGACGACGCTGATGATTCTCCTGGTCGTGCTGGTGGCCGGATTCTCTGCGTTGGTATTGTTGGTCAATCCGAATGATTTCCGCGCCTATATGGTGCAGCAGGTTGCCGCGCGTAGTGAATATCAGTTGCAACTGGACGGGCCGCTGCGCTGGCACGTATGGCCGCAACTCAGCATCCTTTCCGGGCGAATGACGCTAACGGCGCGAGGCGCCAGCGAACCGCTGGTGCGGGCTGACAATATGCGCCTGGATGTCGCTTTATGGCCGCTGTTGAGTCATCAGCTTCATGTTAAGCAGGTGATGCTGAAAGGCGGGGTGATTCAACTGACGCCGCAAACGGAAGCGGTACGCAGTGATGATGCGCCGGTCGCGCCGAAAGATAATACCTTGCCGGACGTAGCGGAAGATCGCGGCTGGTCGTTTGATATTCGTAGCCTGCGCGTTGCCGACAGCGTGCTGGTTTTCCAGCATGAAAATGATGATCAGGTCACGGTGCGCGATATTCGTCTGAATATGGAACAAGATGCCGAGCATCGCGGCACGTTTGATTTTTCGGGACGCGTGAACCGCGATCAGCGGGATCTTGCTTTATCGTTCAGCGGAACGGTGGATGCTTCCGATTATCCGCATAATTTAACCGCGGGTATTGAGCAACTGCGCTGGCAATTGCAGGGCGCGGATCTACCGGCGCAGGGGATTGAGGGGCAGGGACAACTGCAGGCGCAGTGGCAGGAGGCGCAAAAACGTCTTTCATTTAACCACTTAAATTTAACGGCGAATGACAGTTCTCTGACCGGGCATGTTCAGGTAACGCTGGCGGAGCAGCCGGAATGGCAAATTGACCTCCGGTCCAGCAGGCTTAATCTGGACAACCTGTTGCCGCATCATAGCACCGTGGCACAGACGGGCGGCGCGGTGTCGCAGGGGCAAAATACGCTCCCCCTGACCAGGCCAGTTATCGCGTCGCGTGTTGGTGCGCCGCCTTATCAGGGGCTGCAAAGCTTTACGGCGGAGATTGCTTTACAGGCGGATTCAGTTCGCTGGCGGGGAATGGACTTTACCCAGGTTTCGACGAAGATGTCTAATCAGGCCGGATTGCTGGATATCACCGAGTTGCAGGGGAAACTGGCCGACGGAGAGATGTCGCTGCCCGGCACGCTGGACGCCCGCACCGCCAGTCCGCGCATCGAATTCCACCCTCGCCTCAACCATGTTGAGATTGGGACTATCCTGAAAGCCTTCAATTATCCGATTAGCCTGACCGGTAAGATGTCGCTGGTTGGCGATTTCTCCGGGGCGGATATTGACGCGGAGGCATTTCGCCATAGCTGGAAAGGAAAAGCGCATGTTGACATGAGCAATACGCGCCTTGAAGGAATGAATTTCCAGCAACTGGTGCAGCAGGCCGTAGAGCGAAGCGGCGGCGACGCGCAGCAGTCGCAGGAAAATATGGACAATGCGACCCGACTGGATCGCTTCACGACCGATCTGACGCTAAATAAGGGCACGCTGACGCTCGACGACATGGTCGGGCAATCTTCTATGCTGGCGTTAACCGGCAGCGGAACGCTGGATCTGGTTAAGCAGAGCTGTGATACGCAATTTAATCTGCGTGTGCTGGGCGGCTGGAACGGCGATAGCAACCTGATCACCTTCCTGAAAGAGACGCCGGTGCCGCTGCGCGTCTATGGCAAGTGGCAGGAGCTGAACTATACCCTGCAAGTGGATCAGTTATTGCGCAAGCATTTACAGGATGAGGCGAAGCGTCGGCTCAACGACTGGGCGGATCGCAATAAAGATACCCGCAACGGTAAAGATGTGAAGAAGCTGCTGAATAAGCTGTAGTTTTTGGCCAAAGAGGAGTGCCGGATGGCGAGGCTAACGCGCCTCCGGCCTGCCTGGTAAGCAGGCCGGGGCAGGCGAACAGACGTTACATCTCCGGGTCTGGCTCGCCGTTATGCAGCGGAATTAACTGCACTTTCTGCACTCGATGGCTTTCTACCTGCAATGTTTTCAGCAAATAATCGCCCACCTGAACCTCTTCACCGGTTTGCGGTATGCGCTGCAAATATTCCATCAATAATCCGGCAATCGTATGGTATTCCCGTTTTTCATCCAGCGGTAGCGGCACGTACTGCACCAAATCCTCCAGCGGCATATGGCCGTTTGCTGTCCAGGAACCGTCCGGGTTCTTCTGAATATCGTGGCGGGCGTCAATTTCCTCGACTTCATTCGGCAGATTACCGGCAATAGTCTCCATGACATCGCTTAATGTCACAATGCCTTCAACCGAGCCAAACTCATCTACGACAAAGGCAAAATGGGTTCTGGCGTTACGGAACTGCTCCAGCGCAGGCAGCAGCGGCAATGTTTCCGGGAAAACCAGCGGTTGGCGAATCAGCGCCCGCAGGTTGAGCGGTTCGCCGCGCAGCGATTGTTGCAACAGATCGATGACGTGGACGACGCCGAGTAAATCTTCCTGTTCATTTTCACCCGTCACGACCAGACGCGTATGCTGGTTCTTTTCCAGCAGAGCGCGGATTTCCGCTTCCGGCGCGTTGAGATCGATATGCTCGATATCATGACGCGACGTCATGATGCTACTTACGGTGCGCTGGTTGAGATTCAGCACCCGCTCAATCATCCTGCGCTCCTGCGGATTAAAAATCTGGCTGTCGTCATGGTCTGCCAGCATCGCGGCGGTTTCCGCATCCAGTTCGGCATCCTCTTTTTTACCGCTAATCAGCCGCATCACGGCCTCCGTTGTGCGCTGGCGCAGCGTATGGTTAGCGGAAAGAAAACGGCGGCGGTTAAAAATAGCCAGTTGGTTGAGCGCCTCGATCATCACCGAGAAGCCGATAGCCGCGTACAGATACCCTTTCGGAATGTGGAAACCAAACCCTTCCGCCACCAGGCTAAAGCCGATCATTAGCAGGAAGCTAAGGCACAAAATGACAATGGTGGGATGGTTGTTCACAAATCGGGTCAGGGACTTGCTGGCGAGCAGCATCAGGCTAATGGCGATTATCACTGCCGCCATCATGACCGCCAGGTGATCGACCATCCCCACGGCGGTAATCACGGAGTCGAGAGAAAAGATAGCGTCCAGCACCACGATTTGCGCGACCACCGCCCAGAATTTCGCCCCCTTACGCTGGGTAGGGTTGGCGCTATCTTTCCCTTCCAGCCGTTCGTTGAGCTCCATGGTGGCTTTAAAGAGCAGGAAGAAGCCGCCGAACAGCATAATCAGATCGCGGGCGCTGAAGCTTAACGCCTGTACGCTAAAGAGCGGCTTAGTCAAGGTGACCAGCCACGAGATTGACGCCAGCAGCAGCAGGCGCATGATCATCGCCAGTATCAGGCCGGTAATGCGCGCGCGGTCGCGCTGCCCCGGCGGTAGTTTTTCAGCGAGGATGGCAATAAAGACCAGGTTATCAATGCCGAGAACAAGTTCGATAACGATTAACGTTACCAGTCCGGCCCAGATTGACGGATCGGCAATCCATTCCATAGTAAGAGCAATACCTTCTGTAATATGACAATTGTCACAATTCGATCATGGATAATACGGCGGAAAAATGCAATGCCGCAGAGCAATTTATCTTTGTTACGCGGCTATAAAATAACTTTAAAATAGCCGTAATGTTTCTGTCGGAAACTAAATAATGTCAAGAATATATTTAGGAAATATCGCAGGTGGAGTGGAGTAAATAAATATTGTCAACATCAATAAAATCCTAAAATCATCTGTTAATTCATTTAATATTAATCTTAAAAATATAGAATGGCGGGTTTGTTACCTTGCCTGTCATTAGGTTAGCTGCAACAATTCTTGCAGGATTAAGATAGCGCTCTTAAATATCCTGTCACGACATCGAGAAAACTATTAATACGTAACCTTTATTTCGCTGAAGATTTTTATCTGAACGAGGATGAAATCGGAGGGGAATGCGAAAATTTAGAATAATCAGTGTATTGGTAGCTAAGAAGCCAGGGGCGGTAGCGTGCCTGAAAGCCTGAATATAAGCCTTTATTATTCTGTCAATAGCCTGCGGATGAATTGATTTTTTTTCAGTATGATGCCAGTTAATTTTCTCTGCCATTAACTGCAAGGTAAATGTGCACGGACGAAGCCGCTATTTAAATTGCACAGGATAATGACTCTGCCAAAGTGATAAATAATCAATGATGAAATCCAAAATGAAATTGATGCCATTATTGGCGTCGCTCAGCTTGATAAGTGGTTGCACAGTACTTCCGGGCAGCAATATGTCTACGATGGGGAAAGATGTGATCAAACAGCAAGACGCTGACTTTGATCTCGACCGGATGGTCAATGTGTATCCGCTGACGCCACGGTTGGTTGAGCAATTACGCCCGCGGCCCAATGTCGCGCAACCGAATATGTCGCTGGACCAGGAGATCGCCAGCTATCAGTATCGCGTCGGGCCTGGCGATGTGCTGAATGTCACCGTCTGGGATCACCCGGAATTGACCACGCCAGCAGGCCAGTACCGTAGCTCAAGCGATACCGGCAACTGGGTTCAGCCGGACGGCACCATGTTTTATCCCTACATTGGCAAGGTTAGCGTCGTCGGTAAAACTTTGTCAGAGATTCGCAGCGATATTACCGGGCGTTTAGCGAAGTACATCGCGGACCCGCAGGTGGATGTCAATATCGCCGCTTTCCGCTCGCAAAAAGCGTACATCTCCGGCCAGGTGAATAAATCCGGTCAGCAGGCCATTACTAACGTACCGTTAACCGTCCTGGATGCGATTAACGCTGCGGGCGGCCTGACCGATATGGCGGACTGGCGCAACGTCGTGTTGACGCACAACGGCAAAGAACAACGCATTTCGCTACAGGCTCTGATGCAAAATGGCGATCTTAGCCAGAACCGCTTGCTCTACCCTGGCGACATTCTGTATGTGCCGCGCAATGACGATCTGAAAGTCTTTGTCATGGGCGAAGTGAAAAAACAGAGCACCCTCAAAATGGATTTCAGCGGCATGACGCTCACCGAAGCATTAGGCAATGCGGAAGGCATCGATCTGACCACCTCCAACGCCAGCGGCATTTTTGTGATTCGTCCGTTGAAAGGCGAGGGGGGACGCGGCGGCAAGATCGCCAATATCTACCAGCTTGATATGTCTGACGCCACGTCATTGGTGATGGCGACGGAATTCCGACTTCAGCCTTACGATGTGGTGTACGTCACGACCGCGCCGGTTGCTCGCTGGAACCGTCTGATCAATCAGTTGCTGCCAACCATTAGCGGTGTCCGTTATATGACGGATACGGCCAGCGACATTCATTCCTGGTAATCGTTATGTTTAACAAAATCTTAGTGGTCTGTGTGGGGAATGTTTGCCGTTCCCCGACGGCAGAACGTTTGCTAAAGCGCTTTCATCCCTCGCTGACGGTTGCGTCCGCCGGGTTAGGCGCGCTGGTCGGCAAAGGCGCCGATCCTGCGGCGGCGAGCGTGGCGAGCGCCCACGATCTGTCTTTGGAAAATCACTGCGCAAGGCAAATTTCCGCGCGTCTGTGCCGGGAATATGACCTGATTCTGACGATGGAGAAACGTCACATCGCCGCCCTGTGCGACATTGCGCCGGAAATGCGCGGCAAGGTAATGCTGTTTGGTCACTGGGACAGCGAGCGTGAAATACCGGACCCGTATCGCAAAAGCCGCGATGCGTTTGAGGCGGTGTACACATTACTGGAAAGGTCTGCCCGCCAGTGGGCGCAGGCACTGAATGCAGAGCAGGGAAAACCATGACAGAAAAAGTAAAACAATCTGCGGCGGTTACGGGTAGCGATGAAATCGATATCGGGCGTCTGGTCGGAACGGTGATTGAAGCGCGTTGGTGGGTGTTGGGGACGACGGCCATATTTGCGCTGTGCGCGGTAATTTATACGTTCTTCGCCACGCCCATCTATAGCGCCGATGCGCTGGTGCAGATTGAACAAAACGCCGGTAATTCGCTGGTACAGGATATCAACAGCGCATTAGCGAATAAGCCGCCGGCTTCCGATGCGGAAATTCAGCTCATTCGATCGCGCCTGGTGCTGGGGAAGACCGTTGACGATCTGGATCTGGATATTGCCGTCACCAAAAACACCTTTCCGCTCTTTGGCGCCGGGTGGGAACGGCTGATGGGACGTCACAATGAAAGGGTGAAAGTCACGACATTCACCCGACCAGAGACGATGAGCGGACAGATCTTCACCCTCAAAGTGCTGGGCGACAAACGTTATCAGTTGGTTAGCGACGGCGGATTTAGCGCGCAGGGCGTTGTGGGCCAGCCACTCAATAAAGACGGCGTGACGATGCAGGTAGAGGCGATTGACGCCCGTCCTGAAACAGAATTTACGGTGAGTAAATTCTCAACGCTTGGCATGATTAATAACCTGCAAAATAACCTCACCGTAACGGAAACCGGCAAAGATACCGGCGTTCTGAGCCTGACGTTCACGGGAGAGGATCGCGACCAGATCCGCGAAATTCTCAACAGTATTACCCGTAACTATCTGCAACAGGATATTGCGCGGAAATCTGAAGAGGCGGGGAAGAGCCTGGCGTTTCTGGCAAAACAACTGCCGGAAGTCCGCAGCCGTCTGGATGTGGCGGAAAACAAGCTAAACGCTTTCCGCCAGGATAAAGACTCGGTGGATTTACCGCTGGAGGCGAAGGCGGTGCTCGATTCGATGGTTAATATCGACGCCCAGTTGAATGAGTTGACGTTTAAAGAGGCGGAAATTTCCAAGCTCTTTACCAAAGCGCATCCGGCTTACCGCACCCTGCTGGAAAAACGTAAAGCGCTGGAAGATGAAAAAGCCAAACTGAACGGGCGGGTGACGGCAATGCCGAAAACCCAGCAGGAGATTGTGCGTTTGACCCGTGATGTGGAGTCCGGCCAGCAGGTTTATATGCAACTGCTTAATAAACAGCAGGAGCTGAAAATCACCGAAGCCAGCACCGTTGGCGACGTGCGCATCGTTGACCCGGCGATTACCCAGCCGGGCGTGCTAAAGCCGAAAAAGGCGTTGATTATTCTCGGCAGCATTATTCTGGGATTAATGTTATCGATTGTCGGCGTGCTGCTGCGCTCGCTGTTTAATCGCGGTATTGAAAGCCCGCAGGCGCTGGAGGAGCACGGGATCAGCGTCTATGCCAGTATTCCGCTGTCGGAATGGCAAAAAGCGCGCGATAGCGTCAAAACCATTAAAGGGATTAAGCGTTACAAGCAGAGCCAACTGCTGGCGGTGGGTAATCCGACCGATCTGGCGATTGAGGCGATTCGCAGCCTGCGCACCAGCCTGCATTTCGCCATGATGCAGGCGCAAAATAATGTACTCATGCTCACAGGCGTCAGCCCCTCTATCGGCAAAACCTTTGTTTGCGCCAATCTGGCGGCCGTCATCAGCCAGACGCATAAACGGGTATTACTGATCGACTGCGATATGCGTAAGGGCTACACCCATGAACTGCTCGGCACCAATAACGTGGACGGCTTATCTGACATTCTGGCGGGCAAAGGCGAGATAGCCTCCTGCGCGAAACCTACGGCGATCGCTAATTTTGATCTTATTCCGCGCGGTCAGGTGCCGCCTAATCCATCGGAACTGCTGATGAGCGAGCGCTTCGGCGAGCTGATCGCCTGGGCAAGCAGCCGCTACGATCTGGTATTAATCGACACGCCGCCGATTCTGGCCGTGACGGACGCCGCGATTGTGGGTCGTCACGTCGGGACAACGCTGATGGTGGCGCGTTATGCCGTCAACACCTTAAAAGAGGTGGAAACCAGTCTGAGCCGTTTTGACCAGAATGGCATTCAGGTCAAAGGCGTCATTCTCAACTCCATTTTCCGCCGGGCGACGGGCTACCAGGATTATGGCTATTACGAGTATGAATACCAGTCAGATTCCAAATAAAAAATAAGGCGTGCCGGATGGCGCGGCCTGTGACTGTAGGCCGGACAAGCGTAGCGCCATGCGGCAAAACTATCTGGGGAATAAGCATGACAACAGACAATCCGCTGATCTCAATTTATATGCCAACCTGGAACAGGCAGCAGTTGGCTATCCGGGCGATTAAATCAGTACTACGTCAGGACTACCGTCACTGGGAGATGATCATCGTGGATGATTGCTCCTCATCTTATCAGCAGCTACAACAATTTGTTGAGGAGCTGAACGACCCGCGCGTCCGTTATACCCATAACGCCAGGAATACCGGCGCCTGCGCGGTTCGCAACCAGGCCATTATGCAGGCGCAAGGGCACTACATTACCGGTATTGATGATGACGATGAATGGACGCCAAACCGTCTGAGCGTGTTTCTGGCCCATAAACACCAGTTGACTACGCACGCCTTTTTGTATGCCAACGACTATGTGTGCGAGGGCGAGGTCTACTCTCAGCCTGCCAGCCTGCCGCTGTATCCGAAATCCCCTTATTCGCGCCGCTTGTTCTACAAGCGCAATATTATTGGCAATCAGGTTTTTACCTGGGCCTGGCGTTTTAAAGCGTGTTTGTTCGATACCGAACTCAAGGCGGCGCAGGATTACGACATTTTTCTGCGTATGGTGGTGGAGTATGGCGAACCGTGGAAAGTCGAAGAGGCGACGCAAATTTTACATATCAACCACGGCGAGATGCAGATTACCTCTTCGCCGAAAAAGTTCTCCGGTTATTTCCATTTTTATCGTAAGCACAAAGATAAATTCGATCGCGCCAGCAAAAAATACCAGCTTTTTACGCTGTACCAAATTCGCAATAAGCGAATGACCTGGCGCACGTTGCTGACGTTGCTCTCCGTGCGTAACAGCAAACGCCTGGCGGCCGGGCTGCGGGGGCGATAACGATGCTGGAAGACTTACGCGCGAATAGCTGGAGCTTACGCCCCTGTTGCATGGTGCTGGCCTACCGTATCGCTCATTTTTGTTCCGTCTGGCGCAAAAAGAATGTGCTGAATAATCTGTGGGCCGCGCCGGTGCTGGTGCTGTATCGCGTGATCACGGAATGCCTGTTCGGGTATGAAATCCAGGCCGCCGCGACCATTGGTCGGCGGTTCACTATCCATCATGGTTACGCGGTAGTGATCAACAAACATGTCGTCGCTGGCGACGATTTTACCATTCGCCACGGCGTCACCATTGGCAATCGCGGCGCGGACAGCCTGGCTTGTCCGGTGATTGGTCACGGCGTTGAGCTGGGGGCGAATGTCATCCTGCTTGGCGATATTACTATCGGTAATCACGTCACGATTGGCGCGGGTAGCGTGGTGCTTGACAGTATTCCGGACCATGCGCTGGTGGTGGGAGAAAAAGCACGGGTGAAGGTCAGCACATGAATATTCTGCAATTTAATGTACGGCTGGCGGAAGGCGGCGCGGCGGGAGTGGCGTTGGATCTCCATCTGCGGGCGCTGCAAAAAGGGCTGACGTCACGTTTTGTCTATGGTTATGGCAAAGGCGGAAAAAAAAGCGTCAGCCACCACCGTTATCCGCAGGTGATAAAACAGACGCCGCGCGGCACGGCAATCGCTAATATCGCGCTGTTTCGTTTCCTGAATCGCGATCTGTTTGGCAATCTCGACAATCTTTACCGCACGGTTATCCAGACATCCGGCCCGCTGGTGCTGCATTTTCATGTTCTCCACAGTTACTGGCTAAACCTGGCGGACATCGTGACGTTTTGCGAAAAAGTCAAAGCGCAAAAACCAGACGTCACTCTGGTCTGGACGCTGCACGATCACTGGAGCGTCACCGGGCGTTGCGCCTTCACCGACGGTTGCGAGGGCTGGAAAAGCGGCTGCCAAAAATGTCCGACCCTAAGCAATTATCCGCCGGTCAGGGTGGATCGGGCGCACCAGCTTATTGGCGGCAAACGTCAGCGCTTTCGGGACATGCTGCGGCTGGGCTGCCGGTTTATTTCACCGAGCCAGCACGTGGCCGAGGCCTTTAACAGCGTTTATGGCGCGGGGCGCTGCCAGATTATTAACAACGGTATCGATCTGGCGACCGAGGCGATTCTCGCGCAGCTATCACCTGTGCCGCTGAATCCGGGCAAACCGCGAATTGCCATTGTGGCGCATGACTTGCGTTATGACGGCAAAACTGACCAGCGTCTGGTACACGACATGATGGCGCTGGGCGAAAAAATTGAACTGCATACCTTCGGTAAATTTTCGCCTTTTACTGGCCAAAACGTTGTTAATCACGGTTTTGAAACCGATAAGCGCAAATTAATGAGCGCGCTCAATGAGATGGATGCGCTGGTCTTTAGCTCGCGGGTCGATAACTATCCGCTGATCTTGTGTGAAGCGCTCTCGATCGGCGTACCGGTAATCGCCACCCACAGCGAGGCGGCGCAGGAGGTGCTGGCGAAATCCGGCGGCCAGACTTTTGCCGCTACAGATGTCCTGCGCCTGGCGCAGCGGCGTAAGCCAGAGATTGCTCAGGCGGTATTTGGCGCCACGCTGGACGCCTTTCGTATGCGTAGCCGCGTCGCGTACAGCGGTCAACAGATGCTGGAGGAGTATGTCTCGTTCTATCAGAATCTGTAGCTATCTGCTGCTGCCGCTGATCTACCTACTGGTCAATGTCAAGATTGCCCAACTGGGGGAAAGCTTTCCCATTACCATCGTCACTTTTTTACCGCTGTTGCTGCTGTTATTTGTGGAACGCATTAGCGTAAAAAAATTGATGATCGCCTTAGGCATCGGCGCGGGGCTTACGGCATTTAACTTCCTGTTCGGCCAGTCGCTGAATGCCGGTAAATATGTCACGTCCACGATGCTGTTTGTCTATATTGTGGTCATTATCGGGATGGTCTGGAGTATCCGATTCAAAACCATTTCCGCGCATAACCACCGAAAGATTTTGCGTTTTTTTTATCTGGTGGTGGGTATAGTGGTCGCGCTCGCCGCGGTTGAGATGGCGCAAATTATCCTTACCGGCGGCAGCAGTATTATGGAAGGAATTTCGAAATATCTCATTTACAGTAATAGCTACGTACTGAACTTCATAAAATTTGGCGGTAAGCGTACCACTGCACTTTATTTTGAACCGGCATTTTTCGCTTTGGCACTAATCTCAATTTGGCTGAGCATCAAACAGTTTGGTATCAAAACACCGAAAAGCGATGCTATGATTCTGGCAGGGATAATATTATCAGGATCATTTTCAGGGGTAATGACATTTATCCTGTTTTACCTTCTGGAGTGGGCGTTCCAATATTTGAATAAGGATGCGATAAAGAAAAAACTTCCACTGGCGCTGGTCTCATTAACCCTGTTTTTGGTTGGGGTAATTATTGCATTTCCTTATATCGCGACACGACTTGGCGATTTAGGGACGGAAGGCTCATCTTCTTATTATCGTATTGTGGGCCCGTTAGTCATGGTCGGATATTCCTTGACCCATATTGATGGTGTAGTCAGATTTGGCTCACTTTATGAATATGTCGCATCATTCGGAATCTTTAACGGTGCGGATGTCGGGAAAACCATAGACAATGGATTGTATCTGCTGATTATTTATTTTTCCTGGTTCGCAGTGCTAATGACGCTGTGGTATATGGGGAAAGTTTTAAAAATGGCGCTAAATGCGTTTGGCGATAATCGCAATTTTCGGGTACAGCTCTATCTTTTTACGCCGGTGTCACTGTTTTTTACCGGTTCAATATTTAGCCCGGAATATGCTTTTTTAATCGTCTGTCCGTTCATTTTGCGCAAGGCGTTAAAAATTTCATAACGGGGTGGTGGCATGTTTTTAAGCGTCGTTACCGTCGCCTTTCGCAATTACGAAGGGGTGGTAAAAACCTGGCGCTCGCTGCGCAATCTGGCGCGCGATCCGGGCCTGTCATTTGAATGGATCGTAGTGGATGGCGGTTCGGAGGACGGCACGCGCGAATTTCTGCAAAAACGTCACGGTGAGTTTAACCTGCGTTTTATCAGTGAAAAGGATCGCGGTATTTATGATGCCATGAACAAAGGCATTGCGCTGGCGCAGGGGCGCTATACCCTGTTTCTTAATTCCGGTGATGCGTTCCATGATGATGCCGCGCTGTTTGTCCGCCAACTGGCGCGACAAAAGGGCGAGGCGATGTATATTGGCGACGCGCTGCTGGATTTCGGCGGCGGGCATAAAATACGCCGGAAGGCTAAACCCGGGTATTATATCTACCATAGTTTGCCAGCCAGCCATCAGGCGATATTTTTCCCGACGGCAGCGTTAAAAAAGTATCCTTATGATCTGCAATATCATGTCTCTTCAGATTATGCGCTGGCGGCCCGTCTCTATAAAGCAGGCTATCCTTTTCGGCGAATTAACGGACTGGTATCTGAATTTTCGATGGGCGGCGTGTCAACCTCGAATAATCTGGAATTATGTCAGGATGCAAAAAACGTACAGCGAAAAATATTACGTGTGCCAGGGTTTTGGGCGCAATTATCCTATTTATTACGTCTGAAAACGACGGGTAAAACAAAAGCGCGGTATAACAAAGTCTAATCACCGGGAGTTATTATGCAGGATCTTAGCGGCTTTACGGTGCCGAAAGGGTTCCGCGGCGCTAATGCGCTAAAAGTACAATTATGGTGGGCGGTACAGGCGACATTATTCGCCGGGTCGCCGCAAATATTGTATCGCTGGCGAGCCTTTTTGCTGCGTCTGTTTGGCGCCAAAATTGGAAAGAATGTGGTTATTCGACCGTCAGTAAAAATTACCTACCCGTGGAAATTAACCGTCGGCGATTATGCCTGGGTAGGCGACGACGCTGTGTTATATACGTTGGGTGAAATTAATATTGGCGCACATGCGGTTATTTCACAAAAAGGGTATTTGTGTACCGGTAGCCATGATTATACCAGCGCTCATTTCGATATTAACGCCGCGCCGATTGTTATTGGCGAAAAATGTTGGCTGGCGACCGATGTTTTTGTCGCGCCCGGCGTGACGATAGGACATGGCACCGTCGTCGGCGCGCGCAGCAGCGTATTTAAATCATTACCGGCAAATGCGATTTGTCGGGGCAATCCCGCAGTGGTAACGCGCCAGCGCGTTCAGAAAGTTACTCCCTAACGGGACTATTTGAGGAAATGAAAATGTCAAAAGTCGCTCTCATTACTGGCGTAACCGGACAGGATGGGTCTTACCTGGCAGAATTTCTGCTGGAAAAAGGGTATGAGGTGCATGGTATCAAGCGCCGCGCGTCATCGTTTAATACCGAGCGCGTGGACCATATTTATCAGGACCCGCACAGCTGCAACCCGAAATTTCATCTGCATTATGGCGACCTGACCGACGCCTCCAACCTGACCCGCATTTTACAGGAAGTGCAGCCGGATGAGGTCTACAATCTGGGCGCAATGAGCCACGTGGCGGTGTCGTTTGAGTCGCCGGAATATACCGCCGATGTGGATGCGATGGGCACGCTGCGCCTGCTGGAGGCGATTCGCTTCCTCGGTCTTGAAAAGAAAACGCGGTTCTACCAGGCCTCCACCTCTGAACTGTACGGGCTGGTGCAGGAAATTCCGCAGAAAGAGACCACGCCGTTCTACCCGCGTTCCCCCTATGCGGTGGCGAAACTGTACGCCTACTGGATCACCGTCAACTACCGTGAATCCTACGGTATTTACGCCTGTAACGGCATTCTGTTTAACCACGAGTCCCCGCGTCGCGGCGAAACCTTCGTCACCCGTAAGATCACCCGCGCCATCGCCAATATCGCCCAGGGACTGGAGTCCTGCCTGTATCTCGGCAACATGGACTCGCTGCGCGACTGGGGTCATGCGAAAGATTACGTGCGGATGCAGTGGATGATGTTACAGCAGGAGCAGCCGGAAGATTTCGTGATTGCCACCGGCGTGCAGTATTCCGTACGCCAGTTTGTGGAGCTGGCGGCGGCGCAACTGGGGATAAAACTGCGCTTTGAAGGCGAAGGCATTAATGAGAAAGGGATTGTGGTATCCGTTACCGGACACGATGCGCCGGGCGTGAAACCGGGGGATGTAATTGTGGCCGTTGATCCGCGTTATTTCCGTCCGGCGGAAGTGGAAACCCTGCTGGGCGACCCGTCCAAAGCGCATGAGAAACTGGGCTGGAAACCGGAAATCACCCTGTCGGAGATGGTCTCCGAGATGGTGGCGAACGATCTGGAAGCCGCGAAAAAACACTCACTGCTGAAATCTCACGGTTACGAGGTGGCCATCGCGCTGGAGTCCTGAGAATGAATAAGCAACGAATTTTTGTGGCGGGCCATCGCGGGATGGTGGGCTCCGCCATTGTACGGCAGCTTGCGCAGCGCGGCGACGTGGAACTGGTGCTGCGCACCCGCGATGAGCTGGATCTGCTCGACGGGCGCGCGGTACAGGCGTTCTTTGCCGGAGCGGGTATCGACCAGGTTTATCTGGCGGCGGCGAAAGTGGGCGGCATTGTCGCCAACAACACGTATCCGGCGGATTTTATTTATGAAAACATGATGATAGAGAGCAACATTATTCACGCCGCGCACCTGCACAACGTGAACAAACTGCTGTTTCTCGGTTCGTCCTGTATCTATCCGAAACTGGCAAGGCAGCCGATGGCGGAAAGCGAGCTGCTGCAGGGGACGCTGGAGCCGACCAACGAGCCGTATGCCATCGCCAAGATCGCCGGGATTAAACTGTGCGAGTCCTACAACCGGCAGTACGGTCGCGACTACCGTTCGGTGATGCCGACCAACCTGTACGGCCCGCATGATAATTTCCACCCGGACAATTCACATGTGATCCCGGCGCTGCTGCGTCGCTTTCATGAGGCTGCGCAGAGCCACGCGCCGGAGGTGGTGGTGTGGGGCAGCGGCACGCCGATGCGTGAATTTCTGCACGTTGACGATATGGCGGCGGCCAGTATTCACGTGATGGAGCTGGCGCGCGAAGTGTGGCAGGAGAACACTGCCCCGATGCTGTCGCACATTAACGTCGGCACTGGCGTGGACTGCACCATCCGCGAGCTGGCGCAGACTATCGCAAAGGTGGTGGGTTACCAGGGCCGGGTGGTGTTCGACGCCGCGAAGCCGGACGGCACGCCGCGTAAATTGCTCGACGTCACGCGCCTGCATCAGCTTGGCTGGTATCACGAAATTTCACTGGAGGCAGGGCTTGCCGGTACTTACCAGTGGTTCCTTGAGAATCAGCAACGGTTCCGGGGGTGACAATGTTTTTACGTCAGGAAGATTTCGCCGCCGTGGTGCGGACCACGCCCCTCATCTCCCTCGATTTCATCGTGGAAAACGGCCAGGGGGAAATTTTACTGGGCCAGCGTCTCAACCGTCCGGCGCAGGGCTACTGGTTTGTGCCGGGGGGGCGGGTGTGCAAAGACGAAACGCTGGAGGCCGCCTTTGCACGCCTGACGCAGGCGGAACTGGGCGTGCGTCTGCCGCTGGCGGCAGGGACGTTTTATGGCGTCTGGCAGCACTTCTATGACGACAACTTTTCCGGTGAGGATTTTTCAACTCACTACATCGTGCTCGGCTTTCGTCTGCGCGTGGCGGAGAGCGATTTACGCCTGCCTGACACCCAGCATGGCAGTTACCGCTGGCTGACGCCGGAACAGCTTCTGGCAAGCGACAATGTTCATGAGAACAGTCGGGCCTACTTCCTTCCTGACGCGCCGGCGGTGGGCCTATGAAGATCCTGGTCTATGGCATTAACTATTCGCCGGAACTGACCGGTATCGGCAAATATACCGGCGAAATGGTGGCGTGGATGGCGCAGGAAGGCCATGAGGTGCGGGTCATTACTGCGCCGCCGTACTACCCGCAGTGGAAGGTCGGTGAGCGCTATTCCGCCTGGCGCTATCGCCGGGAAGAGGGCGAGGCTACCGTCTGGCGCTGCCCGCTGTATGTGCCGAAACAACCCTCCACCTTAAAACGGTTGCTTCATCTTGGGAGCTTTGCATTGAGCAGTTTTTTCCCACTGATGGCGCAGCGTCGCTGGAAGCCGGATCGGATTATCGGCGTTGTACCGACGCTCTTTTGTACGCCGGGAATGCGCCTGCTGGCGACACTCTCCGGCGCGCGTACCGTTCTGCATATTCAGGATTACGAAGTGGACGCCATGCTCGGCTTAGGAATGGCGGGAAAAGGCAAGCGCGGCAGCGTAGCGCGGTTAGCGACGGCCTTTGAACGCAGCGCGCTGCGTAACGTTGATAATGTTTCGACCATTTCTCGCTCCATGATGAATAAAGCGCGGGAAAAAGGCGTCGCGGCGGAAAAAATCCTCTTTTTTCCGAACTGGTCGGAAGTGGCGCGCTTTCAGGACGTTAATGACGCTGACGTGACGGCTTTGCGTCAGCAGCTTGGCTTGCCAGAGGGCAAAAAAATTGTGCTCTATTCCGGCAATATCGGCGAAAAGCAAGGGCTGGAAAAGGTAATTGACGCCGCGGAACGATTACGCGATCGACCGCTGATTTTCGCGATTGTCGGCCAGGGGGGCGGCAAGGCGCGGCTGGAGAACATGGCCCGCGAACGCGGCCTGCCAAATATTAAATTCCTCCCGCTGCAGCCTTACGACGCCTTACCAGCTCTGCTGAAAATGGGCGACTGCCATCTGGTGGTGCAAAAGCGCGGCGCGGCGGATGCGGTACTGCCCTCCAAGCTGACTAACATTCTGGCGGTCGGCGGCAATGCGGTAATTACCGCTGAGCCGCACACCGAATTAGGGCAACTTTGCGCGCGTTATCCGGGCATCGCCGTTTGCGTGGAGCCGGAGTCAACCGACGCGCTGGTCGACGGGATTAGCCAGGCGCTCGCCATGCCGAAAAACAACACGACGGCACGTGAATACGCCGAACGCACGCTCAATAAAGAGAACGTGCTACGCCAATTTATTGCAGATATTCGGGGATGATAATGCGTCAGACAAAACTTTACCCGGTTGTGATGGCCGGTGGCTCCGGTAGCCGATTGTGGCCGCTTTCTCGCGTGCTTTATCCAAAACAGTTTTTGTGCCTGAAAGGCGATCTCACCATGCTGCAAACCACCATTTGCCGTCTGAACGGCGTGGAGTGCGAAAGCCCGGTGGTTATCTGCAACGAACAGCACCGTTTTATCGTTGCCGAACAGCTCCGCCAGCTCAATAAGCTGACGGAGAACATTATTCTTGAGCCCGCCGGGCGCAATACCGCGCCGGCGATTGCGTTGGCGGCGCTGGCGGCGACGCGCCAGCATACGGACTGCGATCCGCTGATGCTGGTACTGGCGGCGGATCATGCGATCGCCAATGAAGAGGCCTTCCGCGACGCGGTGCGCGGCGCCATGCCCTGTGCCGACGCGGGCAAACTGGTGACCTTCGGTATCGTGCCGGATCTGCCGGAAACCGGCTATGGCTATATCCGGCGCGGTGATGTCGTGCCGGGCGCGACGGATGCGGTGGCTTTTGAGGTGGCGCAGTTCGTTGAGAAGCCGGGGCTGGAAACCGCCCAGGCCTACGTCGCCAGCGGCGATTACTACTGGAACAGCGGCATGTTTCTGTTCCGCGCCGGACGCTATCTGGAAGAGCTGAAAAAGTTCCGCCCCGATATTCTGGCCGCCTGTGAACAGGCGATGCGCGGCGTCGATCCGGATCTTGACTTCATTCGCGTGGATGAAGAGGCCTTCCTCGCCTGTCCGGAAGAGTCCATTGACTACGCGGTGATGGAGCGGACGGCGGACGCGGTGGTGATGCCAATGGACGCGGGCTGGAGCGATGTCGGCTCGTGGTCCTCGCTGTGGGAAATCAGCGCCCACACCCCGGAGGGAAACGTCCACCACGGCGACGTCATCAGCCATAAAACGGAAAACAGCTACGTTTACGCCGAATCCGGCCTGGTGACTACCGTCGGCGTGAAGGATCTGGTGGTGGTGCAGACCAAAGACGCCGTGCTGATTGCCGATCGCCACGCGGTGCAGGACGTGAAAAAGGTGGTGGAGAAGATCAAGGCCGACGGACGCCATGAGCACCACATGCACCGCGAGGTTTACCGTCCGTGGGGCAAATACGACTCCATCGACGCGGGCGAGCGCTATCAGGTGAAGCGTATTACCGTCAAGCCGGGGGAAGGACTGTCGGTGCAGATGCACCATCACCGCGCCGAGCACTGGGTGGTGGTGGCGGGGACCGCCAGAGTCACCATCAACGGCGAGGTTAAGCTGCTCGGTGAAAACGAGTCCATCTATATTCCGCTGGGGGCGACCCACTGCCTGGAAAATCCGGGAAAAATACCGCTCGATTTAATTGAAGTGCGTTCCGGCTCGTATCTCGAAGAGGACGACGTGGTGCGGTTCGAGGACCGTTACGGGCGGGTCTGACGCCTGCAATGGTGCTCGGTAAGCGCAACGCGCCATCCGGCAATGAACAACAATAACGATGTTGGCCATTTACGGTCAGGGCTAACTGTTGCCTGAAGAAGGGTAAGCACATGACAAAATTAACCTGTTTCAAGGCCTACGACATTCGCGGCAGGCTGGGCGAAGAGCTCAATGAAGATATCGCGTGGCGGATTGGCCGCGCTTACGGCGAATATTTAAAACCGAAGACCATCGTGCTGGGCGGCGACGTGCGCCTGACCAGCGAGGCGCTGAAGCTGGCGCTGGCGAAAGGGTTACAGGACGCGGGCGTCGACGTGCTGGATATCGGTATGTCCGGCACCGAAGAGATTTACTTCGCCACCTTCCACCTCGGCGTGGACGGCGGTATTGAAGTGACCGCCAGCCATAATCCGATGGACTACAACGGTATGAAGCTGGTGCGCGAGGGCGCCCGCCCGATAAGCGGCGACACCGGTCTGCGCGACGTTCAGCGTCTGGCGGAAGCGGGCGACTTCCCGCCGGTGAACGAGGCCGCGCGCGGCAGCTACAGACAAATCAGCCTGCGCGACGCCTACATCGGCCACCTGCTCGGCTATATCAGTGTTAACAATCTCACCCCGCTGAAGCTGGTGTTTAACGCCGGCAACGGCGCGGCGGGGCCGGTCATTGACGCCATCGAAGCGCGCCTGAAGGCGCTGGGCGCGCCGGTGGAGTTCATCAAAATCCACAACACCCCGGACGGCACCTTCCCGAACGGCATTCCCAACCCGTTGCTGCCGGAGTGTCGCGACGACACCCGCAAGGCCGTTATTGAACACGGGGCGGACATGGGTATCGCCTTTGACGGCGACTTCGACCGCTGCTTCCTGTTCGATGAGAAAGGGCAGTTTATCGAGGGGTACTACATCGTCGGGCTGCTGGCGGAAGCGTTTCTGGAAAAACATCCGGGGGCGAAGATTATCCACGACCCGCGCCTGACCTGGAACACGGAGGCAGTGGTGACGGCGGCGGGCGGGACGCCGGTGATGTCAAAAACCGGGCACGCCTTTATCAAGGAGCGGATGCGTACGGAGGATGCCATTTATGGCGGGGAAATGAGCGCGCATCACTATTTTCGTGATTTTGCCTACTGCGACAGCGGGATGATCCCGTGGCTGCTGGTGGCGGAGCTGGTGTGCCTGAAGGGGCAGTCGCTGGGTGAGCTGGTCCGCGACCGGATGGCGGCGTTCCCGGCGAGCGGGGAAATCAACAGCAGGCTGGCGGAGCCGGCGGCAGCCATTGCGCGGGTGGAAGCGCACTTCGCGGAAGAGGCGCAGGCGGTGGATCGCACGGACGGTCTCAGCATGTCATTCCCGGACTGGCGTTTCAACCTGCGCTCGTCGAACACCGAACCGGTGGTGCGCCTGAATGTGGAATCACGCGGCGATATACCGCTGATGGAAGCGCGAACACGCACTCTGCTGGCGCTGCTGAATCAGTAACGTCAGATCTCCCCTTACCGCCTGCGGGTAAGGGGCCAATCACAGGAACAACGATGACAAATCTAAAAAAGCGCGAACGAGCCAAAACCAATGCATCGTTAATCTCTATGGTGCAACGCTTTTCAGATATCACCATCATGTTTGGCGGGCTGTGGTTCATCTGTGAAGTCAGTGGACTGCCATTCCTGTACATGCACCTGTTGGTGGCGCTGATTACGCTGGTTGTTTTTCAAATGCTGGGCGGGATGACCGATTTTTATCGCTCCTGGCGCGGCGTCAAAATGTCGACAGAGTTAACGCTGTTACTGCAAAACTGGACGCTGAGCCTGATCTTCAGCGCCGGTCTGGTGGCGTTTAATGATGACTTTGACAACCGCCTCGCCACCTGGCTGGCCTGGTATGCGCTGTCCAGCCTGGGCTTAGTGTTATGCCGTTCATTTATTCGTTTCGGCGCGGGCTGGCTACGCAATCGTGGTTATAACACTCGCCGGGTCGCCGTCGCCGGAGATTTGCCTGCGGGCCAGGCGTTGCTGGATAGCTTCCGTAATGAGCCGTGGCTGGGTTTTGAGGTGGTGGGCGTCTATCACGATCCTAAACCGGGCGGCGTCTCTGCTGATTGGGCCGGGAACTTCGAGCAGTTAATTGACGATGCGAAAGCCTTGCGAATTCACAATGTTTATATCGCCATGTCGATGAGCGACGGCACCATGGTGAAAAAACTGGTGCGCGAGCTGGCCGACACCACCTGCTCGGTGATCCTTATTCCCGATGTGTTCACCTTTAATATTCTCCACTCGCGCGTGGAGGAGATGAGCGGCGTTCCGGTCGTTCCGCTGTATGACACGCCGCTGTCAGGGATTAACCGTCTGCTTAAACGGGCAGAAGATATCGTGCTGGCGTCGCTGATTCTGCTGCTCATCTCACCGGTACTGTGCTGCATTGCGCTGGCGGTCAAATTGAGCTCGCCCGGGCCGGTGATTTTCCGTCAGACGCGCTACGGGATGGACGGCAAGCCGATCAAGGTCTGGAAGTTCCGCTCAATGAAGGTGATGGAGAACGATAAGGTCGTTACCCAGGCGACGCAAAACGATCCGCGCGTCACCCGGGTAGGTAACTTTTTGCGTCGTACCTCGCTGGATGAATTGCCGCAGTTTATCAACGTATTAACCGGCGGGATGTCCATCGTCGGTCCTCGCCCGCACGCGGTGGCGCATAACGAACAGTATCGTCAGTTGATTGAAGGTTACATGCTACGCCACAAGATGAAGCCGGGCATCACCGGCTGGGCGCAAATTAATGGCTGGCGTGGTGAGACCGATACGCTGGAGAAAATGGAAAAACGCGTGGAATTCGACCTGGAATACATCCGCGAATGGAGTATTTGGTTCGATATCAAAATCGTTTTTCTGACGATTTTTAAAGGGTTTGTTAATAAAGCGGCGTATTAAGAACCTGACCCACAAGGCTATTTTACTTGCCATATTGCACCAGGGCAGTGCTCAATCTGGCTGCGCCAATGACGCCTTGTGAACAGGTTCTGGAGAAAAGAATGAGTTTACGACAAAAAACGATCAGCGGCGCTAAATGGTCGGCTATCGCCACGATAGTGATTATCGGTCTGGGGTTAATTCAGATGACGGTGCTGGCGCGGATCATCGACAACCACCAGTTTGGCCTGTTGACCGTCTCGCTGGTGATTATCGCGCTGGCCGACACGATCTCAGACTTTGGCATCGCGAACTCGATTATCCAGCGTAAAACGATTGGGCATCTGGAGCTGACCACGCTTTACTGGCTAAACGTTGGGCTTGGGATTGTGGTATTTGCGGTGGTCTTTTGGCTGAGCGATGCGATTGCCCATGTTTTGCATAATCCGGATCTCGCGCCGTTAATCAAAACGTTGTCGCTGGCGTTTATCGTGATCCCTCACGGGCAGCAGTTCCGCGCGCTGATGCAAAAAGAGCTGGAGTTCAATAAGATCGGCATGATCGAAACGACCTCCGTACTGGCGGGGTTCACCTTTACGGTGATTAGCGCCCATTACTGGCCGCTGGCGTTAACCGCGATTCTCGGCTATCTGGTGAACAGCGTGGTGCGAACGCTGCTGTTTGGTTACTTAGGCCGCAAGATTTACCGTCCGGGGCTGCATTTTTCGCTGGCATCGGTGTCCACGAACCTGCGTTTTGGCGCGTGGCTGACGGCGGACAGTATCGTCAATTACATCAACACGAATTTATCGACGCTGGTACTGGCGAGAATTCTCGGCGCAAGCGTCGCCGGGGGATATAACCTCGCGTACAACGTGGCGGTTGTGCCGCCGGCGAAGCTTAACCCCATCATTACTCGCGTGCTATTTCCGGCATTCGCCAAAATCCAGGACGATACCGAGAAGCTGCGCGTCAACTTCTATAAGTTGCTTTCCGTGGTGGGAATTATCAATTTTCCCGCGCTGTTGGGCCTGATGGTAGTGGCGAACAATTTTGTGCCGTTAGTGTTTGGCGAGAAGTGGAACAGCATTATCCCGATCCTGCAATTGCTGTGCGTAGTGGGGCTGTTGCGCTCGGTCGGCAACCCGATTGGTTCGCTGCTGATGGCGAAAGCGCGCGTGGATATCAGCTTTAAGTTCAACGTCTTTAAAACGTTTCTGTTTATCCCGGCCATTCTCATTGGCGGCCATCTGGCGGGGGCGATTGGCGTGACGCTGGGGTTCCTGGTGGTGCAAATCATCAACACCATTCTGAGCTATTTCGTGATGATTAAGCCAGTACTCGGCTCCAGCTATCGTCAGTATATTCTCAGCCTGTGGCTACCGTTTTATCTCTCATTGCCAACATTTATTACCAGCTACGGCGCAGGAAAGCTGGTCGACGGCTATTTACCGTTGTCAGGGGTATTCGCACTACAGGTTGTAGTCGGTATTTTGAGTTTTATTTTAATGATTATTTTTTCACGCAATGCGCTGGTGATGGAAATTAAAAATCAGCTTTTTGGCAGTGCAAAAATGAAAAAGTTATTACGTGTCGGATGACGGGGATATAAGAGGCTATTTATGAAATTATTAATTTTAGGCAACCACACATGCGGCAACCGTGGTGATAGCGCCATTATGCGCGGTTTGCTTGATGCCATCCGTCAACAGGCGCCAGAGGCGGAGATGGATGTGATGAGCCGTTTCCCGGTGAGTTCCGCCTGGTTGCAGGGGCGCCCGATTATTGCCGACCCGCTGTATCAGTTAAGCCAGAAACAGCAGGCGGCGGCAGGGCTTAACGGTCGGGTGAAAAAAATATTACGCCGTCGTTTTCAGCATAAAATTTTATTGTCTAAAGTCGCCCAGGAAGGATCGCTGCGTAATTTTGCTATCGCGCCGGAATTTGCCGAATTCGCGCAATTTATTGCGCAGTATGACGCCGTCATTCAGGTGGGCGGTTCAAACTATGTCGACTTATACGGTTTGACTCACTTTGAATATCCGCTGTGCGCGTTTATGGCGAACAAACCAATTTATATGGTGGGACATAGCGTCGGCCCTTTCCAGACCCCTGACTTTAACCAGCTCGCCAATTATGTTTTTGGACGCACCAGTGCGTTGATCCTGCGTGAAACCGTCAGCCGCGATCTGATGACCGCCGCGCAGATCGATACCCGGAAAGTGGAGCAGGGGGTGGATACCGCCTGGTTAGTCGAACGCCGTCACGACGAGTTTGTTGCCAGTTATGCTGTGCAGCACTGGCTGGACGTCACCGCGCGCCGCAAAACCGTCGCGATTACGTTGCGCGATCTGGAGCCGTTTGATAAACGCCTGGGCACCACTCAGCAGGCCTATGAGCAAGCATTTGCCCAGGTCGTGAATCGCCTGATTGCGGACGGTTATCAGGTACTGGCGCTGTCGACCTGCACCAGTATCGATCGCTATAACCGCGATGACCGGATGGTTGCGTTACGGATGGCGAAGTATGTAAACGACTCAGAGCATTTCCATATCGCGATGGACGAACTCAATGACGTGGAAATCGGAAAGATCCTCGCCTCCTGCGTACTGACCATCGGGACGCGCCTGCATTCCGCCATTATCTCCATGAATTTTGGCACACCCGCCATCGCCATTAATTATGAACATAAATCCGCCGGGATTATGCAGCAGCTAGGCCTGGCGGAATTGGCCATCGATATCCGTCACTTGCTGAACGGTTCATTACAAAGCGTGGTGGCCGATACGCTCAATCAATTGCCTGCGCTAAAGGCAAAAGTGGCTAACGCCGTCACCGAGGAGCGGGCGAAAGGGTTCACGATGATCAAATCTGTTCTCGACAGAATTCGGGAGGCGCAATGAAAGTCAGCTTTTTTCTGCTGAAATTTCCACTCTCATCGGAAACCTTTGTGCTGAATCAGATTACTGCGTTTATTGATATGGGCCATGAGGTGGAGATTGTCGCGTTACAAAAAGGCGATACCCAACATACTCACGCCGCCTGGGAGAAGTATGGCCTGGCGGCGAAAACCCGCTGGTTACAGGATGAGCCCCAGGGACGGCTGGCGAAACTGCGCTACCGGGCATGTAAAACGCTGCCGGGGCTGCATCGGGCGGCGACCTGGAAAGCGCTCAATTTTACCCGCTATGGCGATGAATCACGCAATTTGATCCTTTCCGCGATTTGCGCGCAGGTGAGCCAGCCTTTTGGAGCGGATGTGTTCATCGCACACTTTGGCCCGGCGGGCGTGACGGCGGCCAAACTACGCGAACTGGGCGTGCTTCGCGGCAAAATTGCGACTATTTTCCACGGGATTGATATTTCCAGCCGCGAAGTGCTCAGTCATTACACGCCGGAGTATCAGCAGTTGTTTCGTCGTGGCGATCTGATGCTGCCCATCAGCGAACTGTGGGCCGGTCGCCTGAAAAGTATGGGCTGTCCGCCGGAAAAGATTGCCGTTTCGCGCATGGGCGTCGACATGACGCGTTTTACCCATCGTTCGGTGAAAGCGCCAGGGATGCCGCTGGAGATGATTTCCGTCGCGCGCCTGACAGAAAAAAAAGGCCTGCATGTGGCGATTGAAGCCTGTCGGCAACTGAAAGCACAGGGCGTGGCGTTTCGCTACCGCATTCTGGGGATTGGCCCGTGGGAACGTCGGCTGCGCACGCTCATCGAGCAGTATCAGCTAGAGGATGTCATTGAGATGCCGGGGTTTAAACCGAGCCATGAAGTGAAGGCGATGCTGGATGACGCCGATGTTTTTTTGCTGCCGTCGATTACCGGTACGGATGGCGATATGGAAGGTATTCCGGTAGCGCTGATGGAGGCGATGGCGGTAGGGATTCCCGTGGTATCTACCGTGCATAGCGGTATTCCGGAACTGGTGGAGGCCGGCAAATCCGGCTGGCTGGTGCCGGAAAACGATGCGCAGGCGCTGGCGGCCCGACTTGCTGAGTTCAGCCGGATTGACCACGACACGCTGGAGTCGGTGATCACGCGCGCCCGTGAAAAAGTGGCGCAAGATTTTAATCAGCAGGCGATTAATCGCCAGTTAGCCAGCCTGCTACAAACGATATAAACGAGGTGGTATGCCCGCGACTAAATTCTCCCGACGTACCCTCCTGACGGCAGGTTCTGCGCTTGCTGTTCTTCCTTTTCTGCGCGCCTTGCCGGTACAGGCGCGTGAACCTCGCGAGACCGTCGATATTAAGGATTATCCGGCGGATGACGGTATCGCCTCGTTCAAACAGGCCTTCGCCGACGGACAGACCGTGGTCGTACCGCCAGGATGGGTGTGTGAAAATATCAATGCGGCGATAACGATTCCGGCGGGAAAAACGCTGCGGGTACAGGGCGCGGTGCGTGGGAATGGCCGGGGACGGTTTATTTTGCAGGACGGGTGTCAGGTGGTGGGGGAGCAGGGCGGCAGTCTGCACAATGTGACGCTGGATGTTCGCGGGTCGGACTGTGTGATTAAAGGCGTGGCGATGAGCGGCTTTGGCCCCGTCGCGCAAATTTTCATCGGTGGTAAGGAACCGCAGGTGATGCGTAATCTCATTATCGATGACATCACTGTTACCCACGCCAACTACGCCATTCTCCGCCAGGGATTTCATAACCAAATGGACGGCGCGAGGATTACGCATAGCCGTTTTAGCGATTTACAGGGGGACGCCATTGAGTGGAATGTCGCGATTCACGACCGCGACATCCTGATTTCCGATCATGTCATCGAACGCATTGATTGTACCAATGGCAAAATCAACTGGGGGATCGGCATCGGGCTGGCGGGTAGCACCTATGACAACAGTTATCCTGAAGACCAGGCAGTAAAAAACTTTGTGGTGGCCAATATTACCGGATCTGATTGCCGACAGCTGGTGCACGTAGAAAATGGCAAACATTTCGTCATTCGCAATGTCAAAGCCAAAAACATCACGCCCGATTTCAGTAAAAATGCGGGTATTGATAACGCAACGATCGCAATTTATGGCTGTGATAATTTCGTCATTGATAATATTGATATGACGAATAGTGCTGGGATGCTCATCGGCTATGGCGTCGTTAAAGGAAAATACCTGTCAATTCCGCAAAACTTTAAATTAAACGCTATTCGGTTGGATAATCGCCAGGTTGCTTATAAATTACGCGGCATTCAAATTTCCTCCGGTAACACCCCCTCTTTTGTCGCCATCACCAACGTACGGATGACGCGTGCTACGCTGGAACTGCATAATCAACCGCAGCACCTCTTTCTGCGCAATATCAACGTGATGCAAACTTCAGCGATTGGCCCGGCGTTAAAAATGCATTTCGATTTGTGTAAAGATGTCCGTGGTCAATTTATGGCCCGCCAGGACACGCTGCTTTCCCTCGCTAATGTTCATGCCATCAATGAAAACGGGCAGAGTTCCGTGGATATCGACAGGATTAATCACCAAACCGTGAATGTCGAAGCAGTGAATTTTCCGCTGCCGAAGCGGGGAGGGTAAGTACCGTTATTTTTACGAAAATTCCTGGGAAAAAGTTGTTCATACTTAATGTTATGGTGCCGACTAAGACGTAATGTAGAGCGTGCCATCATTATCCCTGGCAGCAGAGTAATTCATGCTGGCGAAAACAAGCTAAAGAGCTATAATTCAGCAACCATTTTACAGGTGGAAGAAACAATGATGAATTTGAAAGCAGTTATACCGGTAGCGGGTTTGGGTATGCATATGTTGCCTGCCACCAAGGCAATCCCAAAAGAGATGCTACCGATCGTCGACAAGCCAATGATTCAGTACATTGTCGATGAGATTGTGGCTGCAGGGATCAAAGAAATCGTACTGGTGACTCACGCGTCCAAAAACGCCGTTGAGAACCACTTCGACACCTCTTATGAACTTGAATCACTTCTTGAACAGCGCGTTAAGCGTCAGCTTTTGGCGGAAGTGCAATCTATCTGCCCACCGGGCGTGACGATTATGAACGTTCGCCAGGCACAGCCGTTAGGGCTGGGGCACTCTATTCTGTGCGCGCGTCCGGTCGTGGGCGATAACCCTTTCATTGTGGTACTCCCGGATATTATTATTGATGATGCTACCGCCGATCCGCTGCGCTATAACCTTGCGGCGATGGTGGCGCGTTTCAATGAAACGGGTCGCAGCCAGGTGCTGGCGAAGCGCATGAAAGGTGATTTATCGGAGTATTCCGTTATCCAGACGAAAGAACCTCTGGATAATGAAGGCAAAGTCAGCCGGATTGTGGAGTTTATCGAAAAACCGGATCAGCCGCAGACGCTGGATTCCGATTTGATGGCGGTAGGCCGTTATGTGCTTTCAGCCGACATCTGGGCGGAACTGGAAAGAACCGAACCGGGCGCCTGGGGCCGCATCCAGCTCACCGATGCCATTGCTGAACTGGCGAAAAAACAGTCGGTTGACGCGATGCTAATGACGGGTGACAGCTATGACTGCGGTAAAAAAATGGGCTACATGCAGGCATTTGTGAAGTACGGGCTGCGCAACCTGAAAGAAGGAGCGAAGTTCCGTAAGAGCATAGAGCAGCTTCTGCATGAATAAGTATTAACAACCGTGATAAATGGTTGGTGATAAACATAATAACGGCAGTGAACATTCGAAGCGGCAAGTTGGCTGAAACGAGTGTTGACTGCCGTTTTAGTTTTGTATAAAGGACTTAAGTAACAAGGGGTTATCTGGAGCATTTTAATGCTGATTTTATAAGATTAATCCTTGTTTCCGGATGCAATTAATAAGACAATTAGCGTTTAAGTTTTAGTGAGCTTTGCCCTGATGGGCGAGGTCTGTAACAAGTCGATATGTATGCAGTGCACTGGTAGCTGATGAGCCAGGGGCGGTAGCGTGTGTAACGACTTGAGCAATTAATTTTTATTGGCAAATTAAATACCACATTAAATACGCCTTATGGAATAGAAAAGTGAAGATACTTATTACTGGCGGGGCAGGTTTTATTGGATCAGCTGTTGTTCGCCATATTATTAAGAATACACAGGACACTGTAGTTAATATTGATAAATTAACCTACGCCGGTAATCTTGAATCCCTTTCTGATATTTCTGAAAGTAATCGCTACAATTTTGAACACGCGGATATTTGTGATTCCGCTGAAATAACGCGTATTTTTGAGCAGTACCAGCCGGACGCGGTGATGCATTTGGCTGCGGAAAGTCATGTGGACCGTTCGATTACCGGGCCAGCAGCATTTATTGAAACCAATATCGTCGGCACCTATGCACTTCTTGAAGTTGCGCGTAAATACTGGTCTGCCCTTGGCGAAGATAAAAAAAATAATTTTCGTTTTCATCATATTTCCACTGATGAAGTTTACGGCGATTTACCGCATCCTGATGAAGTTGAAAACAGCGTTACGCTGCCGTTATTTACTGAAACGACGGCATATGCGCCAAGTAGCCCCTATTCTGCGTCAAAAGCATCCAGCGATCATTTAGTCCGTGCCTGGCGGCGTACCTATGGTCTACCAACGATCGTTACCAATTGTTCTAATAACTATGGCCCTTATCACTTCCCTGAAAAACTGATTCCGTTGGTCATTTTGAACGCACTGGAAGGAAAGCCTTTGCCAATTTATGGCAAAGGGGATCAGATTCGCGATTGGCTATATGTAGAAGATCATGCTCGCGCGCTTCATATGGTAGTGACTGAAGGCAAGGCAGGGGAGACTTATAACATTGGTGGACACAATGAGAAGAAAAATCTCGATGTGGTATTTACCATCTGTGATCTGCTGGATGAGATTGTACCCAAAGCGACTTCTTATCGTGAACAAATCACTTATGTCGCGGATCGTCCGGGCCATGATCGTCGTTATGCCATTGATGCAGGTAAAATTAGCCGCGAATTAGGCTGGAAACCGCTGGAGACCTTTGAAAGCGGTATTCGTAAAACAGTGGAATGGTACCTTGCAAATACTCAATGGGTAAACAATGTTAAAAGTGGGGCGTATCAGAGTTGGATAGAACAGAACTATGAAGGACGCCAGTAATGAATATCTTACTTTTTGGTAAGACAGGGCAAGTAGGCTGGGAGTTGCAACGTTCTCTGGCACCGGTAGGGAATCTGATTGCCCTGGATGTCCATTCAAAAGAGTTTTGCGGTGATTTTAGTAATCCGAAAGGCGTTGCCGAAACCGTTCGTAAGCTTCGTCCCGATGTGATTGTTAACGCAGCAGCCCATACTGCAGTAGATAAAGCAGAGTCTGAACCAGAACTGGCGCAGTTACTTAACGCCACCAGTGTGGAAGCCATCGCTAAAGCAGCCAACGAAACTGGCGCATGGGTAGTGCATTATTCAACCGATTATGTATTTCCTGGTACCGGCGATATCCCATGGCAGGAAACGGACGCTACGTCGCCGCTGAATGTCTATGGCAAGACCAAACTGGCGGGAGAAAAGGCCCTGCAGGATAACTGCCCTAAGCATCTTATCTTCCGCACCAGTTGGGTTTATGCAGGTAAGGGCAATAATTTCGCAAAGACAATGCTTCGTCTGGCGAAAGAGCGTCAGACACTTTCAGTCATCAACGATCAGTACGGTGCGCCAACCGGTGCAGAATTACTGGCTGACTGCACGGCTCATGCGATCCGTGTGGCGTTAAAGAAACCAGAAGTCGCAGGTCTTTACCATCTGGTTGCCGGGGGAACCACAACCTGGCATGACTACGCGGCCTTAGTCTTTGACGAGGCGCGCAAAGCAGGGATAACGCTTGCGCTGACTGAGCTTAATGCTGTGCCGACCAGCGCCTACCCGACGCCGGCGAGCAGACCTGGAAATTCGCGTCTCAATACTGAAAAGTTTCAGCGTAATTTTGACCTTATTCTGCCGCAATGGGAATTAGGAGTTAAGCGCATGCTGACTGAAATGTTTACGACGACAACCATCTGATAAATTTAAATGCCCATCAGGGCATTTTCTATGAATGAGAAATGGAAATGAAAACGCGTAAGGGCATTATTTTAGCGGGGGGCTCCGGCACCCGTCTTTATCCGGTGACCATGGCGGTAAGTAAGCAATTGCTACCAATTTATGATAAACCGATGATTTACTATCCCCTTTCCACGCTTATGCTGGCAGGCATTCGGGATATCCTGATCATCAGTACGCCACAGGACACGCCGCGTTTTCAACAACTGCTGGGAGACGGCAGCCAGTGGGGGCTGAATCTTCAATATAAAGTACAGCCAAGCCCGGATGGCTTAGCACAGGCGTTTATTATTGGTGAAGAGTTCATTGGTCATGATGATTGTGCATTAGTACTGGGTGACAATATCTTCTATGGTCATGATTTACCAAAGTTAATGGAAGCTGCCGTTAATAAAGAAAGTGGTGCTACCGTCTTTGCTTATCATGTAAACGATCCGGAGCGCTACGGTGTGGTTGAGTTTGACCAAAGTGGCACAGCCGTTAGTCTGGAGGAAAAACCGTTACAACCGAAGAGTAATTACGCGGTAACGGGGCTGTATTTTTATGATAATAGCGTGGTGGAGATGGCGAAAAATCTTAAGCCTTCCGCTCGCGGTGAGTTAGAAATCACGGATATTAACCGTATCTATATGGATCAAGGAAGATTATCTGTCGCTATGATGGGGCGCGGTTATGCCTGGCTGGATACAGGGACGCATCAGAGTTTGATAGAGGCCAGTAATTTTATTGCAACCATCGAAGAACGCCAGGGACTAAAAGTGTCCTGCCCGGAAGAGATCGCTTATCGAAAAGGGTTTATTGATGCAGAGCAGATTAAAAATCTGGCTAAACCGTTGTCGAAGAATGCTTATGGACAGTATCTCCTGAACATGATTAAAGGTTATTAATAAAATGAACGTTATTAAAACAGAAATTCCTGGTGTATTAATTTTTGAACCTAAAGTGTTTAGTGATGAACGTGGGTTCTTTATGGAAAGTTTTAATCAGAAAGTATTTGAGGAAGCGGTTGGTCGAAAGATTGAATTTGTTCAGGATAATCATTCAAAATCAACTAAAGGTGTGTTACGTGGTTTACATTATCAAGTTGAACCTTATGCTCAAGGGAAGCTTGTACGCTGTATAGCAGGAGAAGTTTTTGATGTTGCTGTAGATATTCGCAAAGATTCCGAAACGTTTGGTAAATGGGTTGGTGTCAATATTTCTTCTGAAAACAAAAGGCAGTTGTGGATACCTGAAGGTTTTGCTCATGGGTTCTTAGTATTAAGTGAAGAAGCTGAATTTGTTTATAAGACATCAAACTATTACTCTGGCGAACATGAAAGAGGTATTATTTGGAATGATCCTGATATTAATATTACATGGGGAATAGATAGTCCAATTCTTTCATTAAAAGATAAGATTCATAAAGGTTTAGTAAAGTAACACAATTGCCATTATTTATAATTGAATAGATATTGTTCAACACCTATAAGCGTTTTATAGGTGTTATTAAAATTTTCTAATCCTATTTATTGCATTGTAATTAAAATTTAGAGAGTTATAGAGATATTTTAAAGAGCTTAGTCTATTCATCTGTTGTATGAACGATGTGTGAATATGGGTTTTTTAGACAAAATAACCAAATTAGATAGATTTCAAAAATATCAGACAGATATTTACTTGGAATAAGTAAAGTCAGTTCAAGAAAATAAAAATATGATATTAGAAACTATCATTCAACATTCCTTTTTAGCTAACAAAATACAGATGATTCGAGTTTTATCCTAATATGTTTAGAAATAAAGTTGCTCTTGGGTCTCAGATAGGATTGTTTACTTCAGTTCTTATATTAATAACAAACTTTTTTTTAAGAAGTTATTTTGTTAAAGTATATGGTGCTGATTTAACCGGGTATTATTTATTAGTAGTACAGTTGATGGGAGTATTAAATCTTGCTGAGCTAGGTATAAGTACAGCCTTAACATATATCCTATTTAAACCACTGCATAGAAAAGAAAATAGTGAGTTAAGACAATTATATTTTATAATAAAGAAAATATACCATTTTATAGCATTGGGCATATTAGTTATTGGACTACTTTTCTTTTTGTTATTAAATTCTATAGTAAATGCAAGTATATCCCCTGAAAATCTATATATAACATGGGGGGTATTTGTTATAAGTACATCATTATCATATTTATACTCTGCTCAATCTGTCATTTTAACAGCAGACCAGAATGTCTATTTGGTTAAATTAATTACTGGGTTAACTAGAAGTTTAGCGTATATATTGCAAATATTTCTAATGATTTGCGGCGTCTCCTTTTGGATTGTGTGCGCTATTGAATTACTTTCTAATGTAATACAACTTATTCTTTTTAACAAACTAACATTAAAAAAATATCCGCAATTAGTGAAGTTGGATATTACTGATACTATCAATAAAGAAAATATAATAAGTGTAAAATCTAAAATAAAAAGAGAGATAAAATATACGTTTGTACATAAAATTGCCGGTGTTGTAGTATTTAATACAGATTATTTAATTATATCTGTCTTTCTAGGTATAACGGTTATCACATCTTTTTCTTCCTATATGATGTTAATTCAAGCATTGGCTTTTCTGATATCAGCAATAGCTTCCCCACTGGGTGCTTATATAGGAGCAAAACTATATTCTGATAGTAAGGAAAAAGTTATCAGGATTATATCACTTTATAATTCACTTTTTTTTATGCTAGGTATTTTTTGCGCGTACATGTTTTATATATCTTCAAGTACATTTGTATCCTTATGGATGGGAAAAGAAATTGTACTTAGCCAACAATTAGTTTTGTTACTTTCTGTTAATTGCTTCGTATTGATTGCAAGGATCTCTTTTGATGTTGCAAAAGTAGGCCTTGGTTATATGTCAGATGTTGAATTACCTCTACTGGAAGCCATAATTAATATTATCGTTTCATTAGTTTTAGTACATTATTTAGGTTTAAATGGGATAGTTATTGGAACTATCGTTAGTAATATCATCGTTGTCATGATCTTGAAACCAGTATTTTTATACAAAAATGCCCTTAAATCGGATAATGCATTTATTATTCATGAGCTTATAAGATCATGGTTCTTTATAAGCATATTCTTGCTTTCCATCTTCTTTATTACAAGGGCAAAAGTTATAGTCAGCAATGAATGGCTAGATTTCTTTATACAAGTGTGTATGAGTAGCATTACTCCTTTATTGTTATTGATAATGATATACAGCGTCTTTGATAGCAACGTTCGGAAATTCATGTTTGTTATGTTTAAAAAAAAGTATAGGGAAAATTGATTCTCTAAAATTGGAGAAAAAGATCGTTGCCTTGATAGTTTGATAATGAAACCGATATATATTAAGCGTAGTGGTGTACGCAAAAGCGACTATTTGGCTATTGAAAATAAGGTATAAATCTAAACAAGATAAATATATGTAATAAAGTATTATCTTATTCCTTATCGCTTAATAATATGAGATGTGTTATGGTATTTTTAGCTTGGTTTATTGCTATTGGGATATATATAATATGTGGAATTCTTTATCTTCAATTTCCTCAATTATCACCACTAGGGGCCCTTGCATATACTGATACAGTGGGCGATGTAATCATGGTCGTATCCACGGGGGTAGTGGGAGTTTTTCTCGGCTATTTTGCATTTTCTAAAATCAAGTTAGTAGGAATAAAAGATTTTAATAATCCGTGTTTTATAAATTTTTGTTCAGTATGCTTTATTATTTCAGCGTTTCTAATTTTCGCCTTAGGCGTCGCTGCATATGGTGGTTACATAGCATTTCTACATACGCCTTATATAGCAATCTATGAAGGTAGTGCAGAAAATCAAACCAGAGATATTCTCATATCTTCATCGGGATTGCTTGCTAACTATGCACTATTAACTAGCATTCGTGTCAACTTTAAAGAAATATCAATAACTAATAAAGTTGTCATAGCAGTATCGCTATTAATACTTGTTTCTATATTTATTCAGGGACGAAGAGAAAATTTAATTTTGCTAATATTATGTTTCGTGTCATTCTATATGCTAAATTATAAAATTAATTTTAAACGTATTATCAAAGTAAGCATTATTTGTATAATAATGTTTTTCATTGCTGGATTAGGTTTATATTTGCGTGAAAGCACTTCAACTTCAGGTGGAAGTGTTTTTACAGCTATACCTTTTGCCGTGATGTATGAAACACATTTTTCTTTAGCGACTTTGGCTAATGAAGTGAGAACGCATTTATATAATAATTTACCTTATGGGGGAGTATTAGATTTATTTTCTCCCATATTATTTATTATCCCTGCTTTTATATATGGCATTTTTGGTTTAGATAAACAATCTTTGTTCGAGAATAATGAGATGCGTTTTTATGAGGATAAAGGTGGGCAGTTTATATTCACAGAGGCTTTTCATTCACTTGGTTATGTCGGAGTATTCCTGCATGGTTTAATCTTGGGTGTAATGCTAATAGTATTTTATCGTGTAGCCAAGAAAAGCAGGCTCATAATTTATCATTTTCCAATTATTTCCCTCATATTTGTTGCAATGAGAAAAGACCTTACCTATGGTGTTAAATATATTTCTCTTTTGTTCATATTTATGATGATTTTTTATTTCATCTATAAGTTACTCCCACTTAAAAATAATGGTTGAATTAAAAATGCATAAAGTTCTTTTTATTAGTGCCTTTCATCCTGGGGCGAGAGGTTCGATCGGTGCTGGTGAGGCCATTTGTGGTGATAATTTAAAAAAACATGTAAATAATGGCAGTCAAGTCGATGTTATTGTTATATCTCCTGCAACACAATATGAAAATCCCGAAATTAAAGCACTATGCCATTCTTATGAAGTAATCAACGTTAGTAAGAAAGATTATCTTAAAGGAATACTTTTCAATGCTAAATATAAATCTTTTATTGCGCCATGGTTTTTTACTAGAGTAAATAAAAGCTTAATTAAACGGATAAATAATAAGATCTCTCACACGAATTACGACTTAGTATGGCTTGATTTTCCATCAGTTTTAGGAGTGGTAAAACATATTTTACATCCAAATATTCATTATTTTGCCCATGATGTTGTATCACAGCGCACAAGTCGTTCTCTTACAAAGAAACCTATCAATAAAGAGATTGCAAAAGTTGAGGCAAACTTATTCTGTAAGTTGAAAAAAATTGTGGCAATGTCTCATAAAGATAAATTGTTACTTGAGCAAATGAATTATAAGGGAGTTATAGAGGTTGCTGATCTTGGAGTACAAAAAGTTGGTGAGGTATTAAATTGTATTCCGATTGAAGAGGTTGTAGATAAATTTAAGGATAGAAAAAATTTAATTTTTTTTGGTTACATGAAGCGTGCGGAAAACCACTGGTCTATAATATGGTTTATATTTTTTGTTTTTCTTAAAATAAGAAAACAAAATCCACATATCCATCTTTGGATTTTAGGCTTGGCTCCCAGACCTTTACTGAAGTTGATCGGCAAGTGTATATCTAACGTACATGTCGCTGGTGCTGTATCAGATCCTACCTTGGCTTTTCAAAAGGCCGATTTAAGTGTTGCACCTTTACTATATGGAGCTGGAGTAAAAATAAAGGTGTTACAGATGCTTGAGGCGGGTGCAACGGTTGTTGCTACTGAGGTTGGGGCTGAAGGTATTGAAAGCCATAAAAAGCTTCACATTGTTAATAAAACACAATTTGGTAAAAAAATACTTGAGCTTTTGGACTAAAAAATGCCCTCCTTTACTTTAATTGTTCCTACATATAATGCTGGTACTGCTAGATGGAATGAGTGGTTTCACGCTTTTCAAAAACAAACTAATCAGCCATCACAATTGATAATCATTGATTCATCATCGACAGATGACACTAGAAATATTGCAAGCACTTATACCAACAATATTATAGTTATATCACCAAGTGAATTTAATCACGGAGGGACGAGAAATAAAGCATTAGCTTCTGCCGAAGAAAGTGATTTTGTTGTTTTTTTAACCCAGGATGCTATATTTGAAAACAAAAATGCCCTGGAAGAAATATTATCATTATTTAATGACAAAAATGTCGCTGCAGTATGTGGCAGACAGCTTCCTCATCATGATGCTAATCCTCTTGCTATACACGCAAGAAATTTTAATTATGGTACTGAAACTCTAATTAAAAGTAAAAATGATATAAAAAACCTCGGCATTAAAACCGTGTTTATGTCAAATTCTTTTGCAGCTTATCGGCGGTCTGTTTTTGAAGCACTTGGGGGGTTTCCTGAACATACTATCCTCGCTGAAGATATGTTTATGGCTGCGAGAATGATCCAGGCGGGGTATAAAATTGCTTATTGCGCAGAAGCCAGCGTAAGGCATTCGCATAATTATACGCCAAAACAAGAGTTCCAACGGTATTTTGATACAGGGGTATTTCATGCCTGTAACCCTTGGATTCAGCGCGACTTTGGCGGAGCCGGTGGTGAGGGTTTCCGCTTCGTAAAATCAGAGATTCAATTCCTGCTTAAAAATGCACCGTTCTGGATTCCAAGAGCTTTATTAACAACCTTTGCTAAATTTCTGGGTTACAAATTAGGCAAGCATTGGCAATCTTTACCGTTGCCTACATGTCGCTATTTTAGCATGTACAAGAGTTATTGGAATAATATCCAATATTCTTCGTCAAAAGAGATAAAATAAATGTCTTTTCTTCCCGTAATTATGGCTGGCGGCACAGGTAGCCGTTTATGGCCGCTTTCACGCGAATATCATCCGAAGCAGTTTCTAAGCGTTGAAGGTAAACTATCAATGCTGCAAAATACTATAAAGCGATTAGCTTCACTTTCTACAGAAGAACCCGTTGTCATTTGCAATGACAGACACCGTTTCTTAGTCGCTGAACAACTCCGTGAAATTGACAAGTTAGCAAATAATATTATTCTCGAACCAGTAGGCCGTAATACTGCACCAGCGATCGCTCTTGCCGCGTTTTGTGCGCTCCAGAATGCTGATAATGCTGATCCTCTTTTGTTGGTTCTTGCTGCAGATCATGTGATCCAGGATGAAATAGCTTTTACGAAAGCTGTCAGACATGCTGAAGAATACGCCGCAAATGGTAAGCTTGTAACTTTTGGTATTGTTCCAACGCATGCTGAAACGGGTTATGGATATATTCGTCGTGGTGAGTTGATAGGAAATGACGCTTATGCAGTGGCTGAATTTGTGGAGAAACCGGATATCGATACCGCCGGTGACTATTTCAAATCAGGGAAATATTACTGGAATAGCGGTATGTTTTTATTTCGTGCAAGCTCTTATTTAAACGAATTGAAGTACTTATCACCTGAAATTTACAAAGCTTGTGAAAAGGCGGTAGGACATATAAATCCCGATCTTGATTTTATTCGTATTGATAAAGAAGAGTTTATGTCATGCCCGAGTGATTCTATCGATTATGCAGTTATGGAGCACACACAGCATGCCGCGGTGATACCAATGAGCGCTGGCTGGTCGGATGTGGGCTCCTGGTCCTCACTTTGGGATATATCGAATAAAGATCATCAGAGAAATGTTTTAAAAGGAGATATCTTCGCACATGCTTGCAATGATAATTACATTTATTCCGAAGATATGTTTATAAGTGCGATTGGCGTAAACAATCTTGTCATTGTTCAAACAACAGACGCTTTACTGGTGGCTAATAAAGATACAGTACAAGATGTTAAAAAAATTGTTGATTATTTAAAACGAAATGATAGGAACGAATATAAACAACATCAAGAAGTTTTCCGCCCTTGGGGAAAATATAATGTGATTGATAGCGGAAAAAATTACCTCGTTAGATGTATCACTGTTAAGCCGGGTGAGAAATTTGTGGCGCAGATGCATCACCACCGGGCTGAGCATTGGATAGTATTATCCGGGACTGCTCGTGTTACAAAGGGAGAGCAGATTTATATGGTTTCTGAAAATGAATCAACATTTATTCCTCCGGATACTATTCACGCGCTGGAAAATCCCGGAATGATCCCCCTGAAGTTAATTGAGATTCAATCAGGTACCTATCTTGGTGAGGATGATATTATTCGTTTAGAACAACGTTCTGGATTTTCGAAGGAGTGGACTAATGAACGTAGTTAATAATAGCCGTGATGTTATTCATTCATCAGGTATTGTGTTTGGAACGAGTGGGGCTCGCGGTCTTGTAAAAGATTTTACACCTCAGGTATGTGCTGCTTTTACGGTTTCATTTATTGCCGTTATGCAGGAACATTTTTCCTTTGATACCGTAGCATTGGCAATAGATAATCGTCCAAGTAGTTATGGGATGGCTCAGGCGTGTGCTGCTGCATTGGCGGATAAAGGCGTTAACTGTATTTTTTATGGAGTGGTACCAACCCCAGCTTTGGCCTTTCAGTCTATGTCTGACAATATGCCTGCGATAATGGTTACGGGAAGTCATATTCCATTCGAGCGGAACGGCCTCAAGTTTTATCGTCCTGATGGTGAAATCACGAAACATGATGAGGCTGCGATCCTTAGTGTTGAAGATACGTGTAGCCATTTAGAGCTTAAAGAACTCATAGTTTCAGAAATGGCTGCTGCTAATTATATATCTCGTTATACATCTTTATTTTCTACTCCATTCCTGAAAAATAAGCGTATTGGTATTTACGAACATTCAAGCGCTGGGCGTGATCTTTATAAGCCTTTATTTATTGCATTGGGGGCTGAAGTCGTTAGCTTGGGTAGAAGCGATAATTTTGTACCTATAGATACAGAGGCTGTAAGCAAAGAGGATCGGGAAAAAGCTCGCTCATGGGCTAAAGAGTTCGATTTAGATGCCATATTCTCAACAGATGGAGATGGCGATCGCCCTCTTATTGCTGATGAGGCCGGTGAGTGGCTAAGAGGCGATATACTAGGTCTATTATGTTCACTTGCATTGGATGCAGAAGCCGTCGCTATTCCTGTTAGTTGTAATAGCATAATCTCTTCTGGCTGCTTTTTTAAACATGTTAAGCTTACGAAAATAGGTTCGCCTTATGTTATCGAAGCTTTTAATGAACTATCGCGGAGTTATAGTCGTATTGCCGGTTTTGAAGCCAATGGCGGCTTTTTATTAGGAAGCGACATCTGTATTAACGAGCAGAATCTTCATGCCTTACCAACTCGTGATGCTGTATTACCAGCAATAATGCTGCTTTACAAAAGTAGGAATACCAGCATTAGCGCTTTAGTCAATGAACTCCCAACTCGTTACACCCATTCTGACAGATTACAGGGGATTACGACTGATAAAAGTCAATCCTTAATTAGTATGGGCAGAGAAAATCTGAGCAACCTCTTAAGCTATATTGGCTTGGAGAATGAAGGTGCAATTTCTACAGATATGACAGATGGTATGCGAATTACCTTACGTGATGGATGTATTGTGCATTTGCGCGCTTCTGGTAATGCGCCTGAGTTACGCTGCTATGCAGAAGCTAATTTATTAAATAGAGCTCAGGATCTTGTAAATACAACGCTTGCTAATATTAAAAAACGATGCTTGCTGTAAAAGAATTGAATGTTATTTACTTAATATGCCTATTTTATTTACATTATGCACGGTCAGAGGGTGAGGATTAAATGGATAATATTGATAATAAGTATAATCCACAGCTATGTAAAATTTTTTTGGCTATATCGGATTTGATTTTTTTTAATTTAGCCTTATGGTTTTCATTAGGATGTGTCTATTTTATTTTTGATCAAGTACAGCGATTTATTCCTCAAGACCAATTAGATACAAGAGTTATTACACATTTTATTTTGTCAGTAGTATGTGTCGGTTGGTTTTGGATTCGTTTGCGGCATTATACATACCGCAAGCCATTTTGGTATGAGTTAAAAGAAATTTTTCGTACGATCGTTATTTTTGCTATATTTGATTTGGCTCTGATAGCGTTTACAAAATGGCAGTTTTCACGCTATGTCTGGGTGTTTTGTTGGACTTTTGCCATAATCCTGGTGCCTTTTTTTCGCGCACTTACAAAGCATTTATTGAACAAGCTAGGTATCTGGAAGAAAAAAACTATCATCCTGGGGAGCGGACAGAATGCTCATGGTGCATATTCTGCGCTGCAAAGTGAGGAGATGATGGGGTTTGATGTTATCGCTTTTTTTGATACGGATGCGTCAGATGCTGAAATAAATATGTTGCCGGTGATAAAGGATACTGAGACTATTTGGGATTTAAATCGTACAGGTGATGTCCATTATATCCTTGCTTATGAATACACCGAGTTGGAGAAAACACATTTTTGGCTACGTGAACTTTCAAAACATCATTGTCGTTCTGTTACTGTAGTCCCCTCGTTTAGAGGATTGCCATTATATAATACTGATATGTCTTTTATCTTTAGCCATGAAGTTATGTTATTAAGGATACAAAATAACTTGGCTAAAAGGTCGTCCCGTTTTCTCAAACGGACATTTGATATTGTTTGTTCAATAATGATTCTTATAATTGCATCACCACTTATGATTTATCTGTGGTATAAGGTTACTCGAGATGGTGGTCCGGCTATTTATGGTCACCAGCGAGTAGGTCGGCATGGAAAACTTTTTCCATGCTACAAATTTCGTTCTATGGTTATGAATTCTCAAGAGGTACTAAAAGAACTTTTGGCTAACGATCCTATTGCCAGGGCTGAATGGGAAAAAGATTTTAAACTGAAAAATGATCCTCGAATCACAGCTGTAGGTCGATTTATACGTAAAACTAGCCTTGATGAGTTGCCACAACTTTTTAATGTACTAAAAGGTGATATGAGCCTGGTTGGACCACGACCTATCGTTTCGGATGAACTGGAGCGTTATTGTGATGATGTTGATTATTATTTGATGGCAAAGCCGGGCATGACAGGTCTATGGCAAGTGAGTGGGCGTAATGATGTTGATTATGACACCCGTGTTTATTTTGATTCCTGGTATGTTAAAAACTGGACGCTTTGGAATGATATTGCCATTCTGTTTAAAACGGTAAAAGTTGTTTTTCACCGCAACGGTGCGTATTAATTTTATATTATATTTGGCAGAGTGTTAGTATAATTGTCATGTTCAGTTTGAGGTAATTTATGTACTAATTATCTTATATTGTAAATCATGTGCAATTATTTTCATATTTTCATATTTTCATATTTTTATATGAAAAACGTCCAGTGTATATATTGAGAAACATTATTGTTATGGAGACATCATCGGAGTTATGACGGAAAAAAACTCTTTTTCCATAAGCCACGAACATTCCTTAACTATGGATTATGTTAAAGCTTTTGGTATGATTTTCGTATTGGTTGGGCATATAAATAATGACATATTTAATGTTTATTATGCCTATCTTTTCCATATGCCATTATTTTTCTTTATTGGTGGGGTTTTATATAAAGATACACGGTGTATAACAAATTTTACAGCGCATGTAATAAAAAAACAGTTACCTTATCTTATAATAACTTATTTGATTATTGGTTCTATTGCATTATTAATTAATGTACGTTATGGAATACACACAGGTGATGCTTTTTCGACAGGACTATATGAAACGGTTAAACTTGCTATAAAATCAAATTTTCATAACAATAAAATGTTTCTAACAGGTTGGTTTCTGTTTGCTTATATATTTGTGAGCATTTTGTCGGTGATTATAATAAAAAGCATAAAACGGGTCGTTGTTAGCAATGCTTTATTATTATCGGTGTTGGTGGCGATTAGTGTATTATTAATAACCGTCTCAATAACATATTTATCCCCTCAATATATTCTGGTAAAAGACTATAAGCTGAATTTCATATGCCAAGTGTTAACCGGTATGTCGTTTTATATTTTTGGATACGTGATAAGAAATCAGATATATAGCTTATTAAATTTTTATGTTTTTATTTTATTAACTGTAATATTATATGTTTCGAAAAGTTATGGTTTCTCTACGCAGACAATTATGTCATGGAGTTATTATCCGGATGGGTTAATAATGTCTGTTATTAACGCGCTGATAGGTATTTATGCTGTGTTTTTTATCTCTCTATTAATTACAAGGGGAATGAAAGAAATTAAGCTGCTAAAAATGATAGGTCAGAATTCAAGGGCTATCATGGCATATCATTTACTTGTATATGTAATTTTAGATATAATTGCTTCAATTTTAGGTGATTATAGCCTATCGGGAACAGATGTATATGATAATCACTTTATCACTAAATGGTCCGTTCCTGTCTACATTGCATTAGGTTTGCTACTGCCTCTAATTTTTAGTATTCTGAAACAGAAAGTAATAGGGAAGATAAAATTTAAGCGGGATTTTAGAATCAATTAAAAGCTAATTTTAGCTTTAATGCAGCCTAATGTTTAAGTATTAATTTTTGGATAAATATCACATAATAGGTTACTCAGGAGATTTTTATTTAGTCTACCGACGCGTTCCCAGATAAGGATTCCGGTGTGTCGTAGGTAGAAATAGGTAATTAATGATTGTTTCTCCGGGCTTTAAGTCTGGGTTATCATATTATTCACTTCATCTCATTGGATATAGTTCCTATGAGTAACCACACCTGACAGGAGTATGTAATGTCCAAGCAACAGATCGGCGTCGTCGGTATGGCAGTGATGGGGCGCAACCTCGCGCTCAACATCGAAAGCCGTGGTTATACCGTCTCCGTTTTCAACCGCTCCCGTGAAAAGACCGAAGAAGTGATTGCCGAGAATCCCGGCAAAAAGCTGGTGCCTTATTACACGGTGAAAGAGTTTGTTGAATCCCTCGAAACGCCTCGTCGTATCCTGTTAATGGTGAAAGCGGGTGCAGGTACTGATGCAGCTATCGATTCGCTGAAACCGTATCTGGAAAAAGGCGATATCATTATTGATGGCGGTAACACCTTCTTCCAGGACACAATCCGTCGCAATCGCGAGCTGTCTGCGGAAGGTTTTAACTTTATCGGTACCGGTGTTTCCGGTGGTGAAGAGGGCGCGCTGAAGGGGCCATCTATCATGCCTGGCGGTCAGAAAGATGCCTATGAACTGGTGGCGCCGATCCTGACGAAGATTGCTGCTGTGGCAGAAGATGGCGAACCGTGCGTGACCTATATCGGCGCCGATGGTGCTGGTCACTACGTCAAGATGGTCCACAATGGTATTGAATATGGCGATATGCAGCTTATCGCTGAAGCTTACTCCCTGCTGAAAGGCGGCCTGAATCTCAGCAATGAAGAGTTGGCGAACACTTTTACTGAGTGGAATAACGGCGAGCTGAGCAGCTATCTGATCGACATCACTAAAGACATCTTCACTAAAAAAGATGAAGACGGAAACTACCTGGTGGATGTCATTCTTGATGAAGCCGCCAACAAAGGGACCGGTAAATGGACCAGCCAGAGCGCGCTGGATCTGGGCGAACCGCTGTCGCTGATTACCGAATCCGTCTTTGCGCGTTACATCTCTTCGTTGAAAGCACAACGTGTTGCCGCATCTAAAGTGCTCTCCGGGCCGAAAGCGCAACCGGCAGGCGACAAAGCGGAATTTATCGAGAAAGTGCGTCGTGCGCTGTATCTTGGCAAGATCGTCTCCTATGCGCAGGGCTTCTCGCAGCTACGCGCCGCGTCTGATGAATATCACTGGGATCTCAACTACGGCGAGATTGCTAAGATTTTCCGTGCGGGTTGTATCATTCGCGCTCAGTTCCTGCAGAAAATCACCGATGCTTACGCAGAAAACGCTGGTATTGCCAATTTGCTGTTAGCGCCTTACTTCAAGAAAATTGCTGATGAGTACCAGCAGGCGCTGCGTGATGTTGTGGCTTACGCGGTGCAGAACGGCATTCCTGTGCCGACATTCTCTGCGGCAGTGGCCTACTATGACAGCTATCGCGCCGCAGTACTGCCAGCTAACTTAATTCAGGCGCAGCGTGACTACTTTGGTGCGCACACCTATAAACGTACTGATAAAGAAGGTGTTTTCCATACCGAATGGTTGGAATAATTTCTGCAAAATGTTTAAGCCCGGTTTAATACTGGGCTTTTTTTTATCTCTATTCTTATTGATTTATCGCTTTTGCTTAATATTAACTTAATAATCTGTGTTTATCGTAATGAAGATAATCTGAATTGTTTTCGTCTGCGTTGCACTTTATATACTCAGGCGTTAAAACTTTAATATCTTATCAGGATGCGAAATACATCATGATTCATAATTAAGTTAATTCTGAGAGCAAATAATGAAAATCACGATATCCGGGACGGGTTATGTTGGCTTGTCTAATGGTTTGCTTATTGCACAACACCATGAAGTGGTGGCGTTAGACATTGTTCCATCCCGTGTTGAACTGTTAAATGATCGGATATCTCCGATTGTTGATAAAGAAATTCAGCAATTTTTAAAGGAAGATAACATCAGATTCAGGGCAACGCTGGATAAGTTTGATGCGTACCAGAATGCAGATTACGTCATCATTGCTACGCCTACGGATTACGATCCCAAAACCAACTATTTTAATACGTCCAGTGTGGAATCGGTCATTCAGGATGTGATCAGCATCAACCCCGCAGCCGTAATGATTATTAAATCTACGGTACCGGTTGGCTTCACGGCGGCAATGCGTCAGAAGTTTGCGACAGAAAACATCATTTTCTCTCCGGAGTTTTTACGTGAAGGTAAAGCCCTTTACGATAACCTTTATCCCTCCCGTATCGTGATTGGGGAACAGTCTGAGCGCGCCAGAGAATTTGCCGCATTACTCCAGGAAGGCGCTATTAAACAGGAGATTCCGACGCTGTTTACGGACTCCACTGAAGCGGAAGCCATTAAACTTTTCGCCAATACTTATCTCGCTATGCGAGTCGCTTATTTTAATGAATTAGACAGCTATGCTGAAACGTTAGGATTAAATACCCGACAAATTATTGAAGGGGTGTGCCTCGACCCGCGTATTGGCAATCATTATAATAATCCCTCTTTTGGTTATGGCGGATATTGTTTGCCAAAAGATACCAAACAGTTGCTGGCCAATTATCAATCGGTGCCTAATAATATTATCTCCGCTATCGTTGAAGCAAACCGTACGCGTAAAGATTTTATTGCCGACGCTATCCTCGCCAGAAAGCCTAAAGTGGTGGGCATTTATCGCCTGATTATGAAGAGTGGCTCCGATAACTTCCGCGCCTCATCGATTCAGGGGATTATGAAGCGCATTAAAGCGAAAGGCGTAGAGGTCATCATCTATGAGCCGGTAATGGAAGAAGATACTTTCTTTAACTCACGTCTTGAACGTGATTTGCACTGCTTTAAACAGCAGGCGGATGTCATTATTTCCAACAGGATGGCGGCAGAGCTTTTGGATGTTGCTGAAAAAGTGTATACCCGCGATCTTTTCGGTAGTGATTAATAAGGCAATCGGGGCTGATGAGTCCCGATGATTTATTGACCAAATGGAAATAATGTCTGATTTTTATCATTAATCCTATGGCATATATTTGCTTTATGACTACACTGTCTCCAGCTTCATCCTTTTTTTAGTTAGGGTATCTATGACAGTGGATAGTAATACGTCTTCCGGGCGTGGGAACGATCCGGAACAGATTGATTTGATTGAGTTATTGCTACAGTTATGGCGTGGGAAGATGACCATTATTGTAGCCGTTATTATCGCCATTTTGCTGGCCGTAGGCTACCTGATGATAGCCAAAGAAAAATGGACATCCACGGCGATTATTACCCAACCTGATGCCGCGCAGGTTGCCACCTATACCAACGCGCTCAACGTCTTGTATGGCGGGAATGCCCCCAAAATCTCTGAAGTGCAGGCGAATTTTATAAGCCGCTTTAGTTCTGCGTTTTCCGCATTATCGGAAGCGCTGGATAATCAGAAAGAGCGGGAAAAGCTCACCATTGAACAGTCGGTAAAGGGGCAGACGCTGCCGCTCTCGGTTTCTTATGTGAGTACTACCGCTGAAGGGGCGCAGCGTCGGCTGGCGGAATATATCCAACAGGTGGATGAAGAGGTCGCTAAGGAACTGGAAGTTGACCTGAAAGATAACATCACGCTGCAAACCAAAACGTTGCAGGAGTCCCTTGAGACGCAGGAAGTTGTGGCGCAGGAGCAAAAAGATCTGCGTATTAAGCAAATCGAAGAAGCGTTGCGCTATGCGGATGAGGCCAAAATCACGCAGCCGCAGATTCAGCAAACCCAGGATGTTACCCAGGACACGATGTTCCTGTTGGGGAGCGATGCGCTAAAATCGATGATACAGAACGAAGCGACGCGTCCGCTGGTCTTTTCTCCGGCCTATTACCAGACGAAGCAGACACTGCTGGACATTAAAAATCTGAAAGTGACTGCCGATACGGTGCACGTCTATCGTTATGTGATGAAGCCGACGCTGCCGGTCCGTCGCGATAGCCCGAAAACCGCCATTACCCTCGTGCTGGCTGTGTTGCTGGGCGGGATGATCGGCGCCGGGATTGTGCTGGGGCGCAATGCGCTACGTAGCTATAAGCCAAAAGCCTTGTAAGCTTCTTTGCCGGATGGTGGGTTGGCTTCGAAAGGTAAAATTTCTCACTAAAAAACCGGGCATTGCCCGGTTTTTTTACGCTTATTGATGACGCTTACGAAGATTGTCGATCACGGCGGTGAGGTTGAGATCCTGATCCTGCAACAGCACCAGCAGGTGGTACATCAAATCAGACGCTTCATTGGTTAATTCAAAACGATCGTTAACGGTGGCCGCCAGCGCGGTTTCTACACCTTCTTCGCCAACTTTTTGCGCAATACGTTTGGTACCGCTGGCGTACAGTTTCGCCGTGTAAGAGCTGGCCGGATCGGCGGTTTTGCGCTCTGCCAGTAGCTGCTCCAGTTGATACAGGAATAACCACTGATGGCTGGCGTCGCCAAAGCAGCTACTGGTACCTTTGTGGCAGGTCGGCCCGACAGGGTTTGCCAGCACCAGCAGTGTATCGTTGTCGCAATCTGGCGCAATGCTGACGACATTCAGCACATGGCCTGAGGTTTCGCCTTTGGTCCATAAACGCTGTTTCGTGCGTGAGAAGAACGTAACATGGCCGGATTCAATGGTTTTGTCCAGCGCTTGTGGGTTCATATAGCCCAGCATCAATACTTCGCCGGATACCGCATGTTGCACGATGGCTGGCATCAGGCCATCGGTTTTTTCCCAGTCCAGCTCGCGGCGTTGTTGCTCTGTTAACATATCCTGATCTCCACGCCCTGGCCTGCCAGGTACGCTTTTAATTCGCCAATATTGATGATTTGCTTGTGAAAAACGGAGGCGGCAAGCGCGCCGTCGACATCGGCATCACGGAATGCCTCAAGAAAGTGTTCCATCGTGCCCGCGCCGCCGGAGGCGATCAGCGGCACGCGGCAAACGTCACGGACTTTTTTCAACTGCGTCAGATCATAACCGTTACGCACGCCGTCCTGGTTCATCATATTCAGGACGATTTCCCCTGCGCCGCGCTGTTGTACCTCTTGCACCCAGTCCAGCGTCTCCCACTGCGTCACGCGGGTACGGTTTTCATTGCCGGTATACTGGTTAACATGGTATTTCCCCGTGGCGTCGTCAAACCAGGTATCAATCCCGACGACAATACACTGTACGCCAAAACGGTCAGCCAGACGGGTAATCAGCGTTGGGTCAGCCAGCGCCGGGGAGTTGATAGAGATCTTATCCGCCCCGAAAGAAAGAATTTTGGCGGCGTCGTCAATTGACCGGATACCGCCCGCTACACAAAACGGAATGTCGATCACCTCGGCAACGCGCGCCACCCAGCTTTTATCGACTACGCGACCATCGCTGGAGGCGGTAATGTCATAGAACACCAGTTCGTCCGCGCCTTCGTCGGCATAGCGTTTGGCCAGCGGAACGATATCGCCAATGATCTCATGGTTGCGAAACTGTACGCCTTTCACCACCTGACCATCACGAACATCCAGACACGGAATTATACGTTTTGCCAGCATTGGATGGCCTCCTTAACGGTAAATTTCCCTTCCAACAGCGCGCGTCCGACAATCACGCCGCGCACGCCGGTGCCGCGCAGGGCGGCAATATCATCGATATCGCCAATACCGCCGGAGGATTGAAAGGCGATCTGCGGATATCTGGCGCATACCTCTTCATACAGCGACACGTTAGAGCCCGCCAGCGTGCCGTCGCGAGAAATATCGGTACACAGTACATGTTTCAGGCCGACGGGGAGAAAGGTCTCCACCAGTTGTTCCAGCGAGACGCCGGAATTTTCCTGCCAGCCGCTAACCGCCACCTGCTTGGTGCCGTGTTCGTCTATGCGAACGTCCAGCGCCAGCACCAGCGCCTGCGCGCCAAAACGTTCAAACCAGCCTTTCACCACGTCAGGGGATTTCACCGCCGTTGAACCGATGACCACACGGGCAACGCCAGCTTTCAGTAATGCCGCAACGTCTTCTTCGGTACGCACGCCGCCGCCGACCTGAACAGGCACGTTCACGCCCGCGACCAGGGTTTTAATCAGCGGTATCTGTCGCTTAGCCGGATCTTTAGCGCCGGTCAGATCTACCAGATGCAGCACCCCGGCGCCCTGGGCGACGTAATCCTGCAAACGGGGCAGGGGATCGTTACCGTAATCCCGCTGCCGGGCGTAGTCACCCTGGTGGAGACGCACCACGGTGCCGTCAATTAAATCTAATGCCGGAATAATCATTACATCTCCAGGAAGTTTTTCAGCAACTGTGCGCCCGCCGCGCCCGAACGTTCCGGATGGAACTGTACGCCGAAGAAATTATCTTTCTGTACCGCCGCGGTAAACGGCTCGCCGTAATTGCACTGGGCGATAGTCCACGGGTTGACCGGCATCGCGTAGCTGTGAACAAAGTAAAAATAGGCGCCATCTTCAATGCCCTGAAACAGCCGGTTGCCCGCCTGCGGATACACGCGATTCCAGCCCATGTGCGGCAGCGGCAGACCAAAGTCGGTCATTTTCGGCACGTCTTGTTCGATAATGTTCAGCAGATCCACGCCGCGCGTCTCTTCGCTGCGACGACCCAGCAGTTGCATCCCTAAGCAGATACCCAGTACCGGCTGAGTACACGCTTTAATTAAGTCGATCAGTTCACGTTCGCGCAGTTGATCCATAGCGGCCTGCGCCGTGCCGACGCCGGGCAGAAAGAGTTTGTCAGCGCGTAATACGGTTTCCGCTTCGCGGCTGACCACCGGGGTGTAACCGTGGCGCGCCACGGCGGATTTCACCGAGCTTAAATTGGCGCAGCCGGTGTCAAGGATGACGACGTTCATCACAGCACTCCTTTCGAGGACGGTAATGTATCGCCCTCCACGCGAATAGCCTGGCGTAGCGTCCGACCAAAGGCTTTAAACAAACTTTCGACACGGTGGTGATCGTTCTTACCCTTAGTCTTGAGATGCAGAGTGACGCCCATCGTGTAAGAGAGTGAGCGGAAAAAGTGTTCAATCATCTCTGTGCTCAAATCGCCCACACGCTGGTAGGTAAATTCAGCTTTATATTCCAGATGCGGACGACCGGAAATATCCAGCGCGCAGCGCGCCAGACATTCATCCATCGGCAGGACAAAGCCAAAACGGCAGATACCGCGCTTGTCGCCGAGTGCCAGTTTTAATGCCTCACCGAGCGCCAGTCCGGTATCTTCTACCGTGTGGTGATCGTCGATATAGAGATCGCCCTTAACGGTAATCTCCATGCGAAAGCCGCCGTGGGTGGCGATTTGATCGAGCATATGGTCAAAGAAGCCGACGCCGGTATTAATCTTGCTGTTGCCTTCGCGATCCAGCCAGACGCTGACATCAATCTGTGTCTCTTTGGTGTTGCGGACCACATGCGCATAACGATCGCGTTTCGTTAGCTGTTCGCCAATCATCGTCCAGTTCAATGTTTCACGGTGATAGCGTAAACCAGTAATGCCCATATTATCAGCGAGCTGGATATCGGTCGCACGATCGCCAATCACATAGCTGTTGGCGCTATCCATCGCTTGTTCCGCAAGATAACGCTCCACCAGCTTCACTTTGGGCTTGCGGCAGTCGCAATCGTCTGCGGGCAGGTGAGGGCAGATCAGCACCTCATCAAAGCGTACGCCCTGAGAGGTGAAAATCTGCATCATCAGGTTGTGCGGTCCGTCGAAGTCCGCCTGCGGGAAACTTTGCGTGCCAAGTCCATCCTGGTTAGTGATCATCACCAGCTTAAAACCGGCTTTTTGCAGCTTCAGCAATACGGGAATCACCTCTGGCTCAAAGGCCAGTTTATCAAAGCGGTCTACCTGAAAATCGCTCGGTGGTTCGGAAATTAAGGTTCCGTCCCGGTCGATGAAAAGATACTTCTGACTCATACTGGCTCCGCACGTAAGGCGTCAATGACGCGCTGGTTTTCCTGGCGGGTGCCGACCGTAATCCGCAGGCAGCCGCTTAAAGAAGGTTGTTTGTTCTGATCGCGTAAGATAATGCCCTGATCCCATAAGGATTTAAACACGCTGCTGGAGGCGGTAAACCGCGCCAGAATATAGTTGGTTTCAGAGTCAAAGACGTGTTCTACGCAGGCGGTCTGTTGCAGGGCATTCACCAGATACTGACGTTCCTGCACTGTCTGCGCCACGCGATCGCGCATTGCGTTTATTCCCTGCGGACTCAGCGCCTGGGCGGCGATATCCGCCACTGGCGTAGAAAGCGGATAAGGGGCGATCACTTTTAACAGCAGGTTGATCACCTCTTCATTAGCCAGCGTAAAGCCGCAGCGCAGACCCGCCAGCGCAAAAGCTTTCGACAATGTGCGCAGGATAACCAGATGAGGATATTCAACCAGCCAGCCTGTCAGCGTGGCCTGTGGGCAAAACTCAATATAAGCTTCGTCGGCGACGACTATCGCTTTACCGCGTGTCAACTCCAGCAGCGTGCGCAGATCCTGCGGGTTGATAAGTTGCCCGGTGGGGTTATTGGGGCTACAAACGAATACTACTTTTGTGCCGTCAAGGTTGTCGGAAATCCCCTGTAGATCCAGCTGCCAGTTTTCAAGCGCGGGAACCGTCCGGCGCTCTACGCCAATGGTTTCGGCGCTGACGCTGTACATACCGTAAGTGGGCGGACAGTAGAGAATGGCGTCTTTCCCCGGTTCGCAGAAGGCGCGGATCACCAGCTCGATCCCTTCATCCGCGCCGCGGCTGACCAGCACCTGCTCCGGCTTTACGCCAGCATATTGCGCGTAGTTTTCAATCACGGCCTTTGGCTGGCATTCCGGGTAGCGATTAAGCGTTTGTTTGGTGAGCTGAAACTCCACCGCTGTCGGGAATTCATTCGCGTTCAGCCAGACATCGCCGTTACCGCCCAGACGGCGGGCGGACTGATACGGTACCAGGTTGCGGACATTTTCACGGGCTAAGTCAGCGACGCTGAGAGTGTTTTCAGTGCTCATGCTTGCTCCTTGAGGGCGTTTACGCGCAGGGTCACGGCATTTTTATGGGCGGTCAGACGTTCTGCCGCCGCCAATGTTTCAATGGTTGATGCCAGAGCGGAAAAGCCCGCTTTCGACAGTTCCTGAACGGTCATCCGTTTCTGGAAATCCGCTAACCCAAGGCTGGAACAGGTAGCAGTATAGCCATAGGTCGGTAAGACATGGTTGGTTCCGGAAGCGTAATCACCGGCGGATTCCGGCGACCAGTCGCCGAGAAATACCGAGCCTGCGCTGGTAATCGCATCCACCAAATCGCGCGCATTGCGCGTCTGGATGATTAAGTGTTCCGGCCCATACTGATTAGAGATGGCGACGCACTGCGCTAAATCTTTGGTCACAATCAGACGACTGGCGCTCAGGGCCTGCCGGGCGGTGTCCGCGCGCGGCAGTTCCGCCAGTTGACGTTCTACCGCCTCCGCCACCTTGCGGGCAATGTCAGCATCAGGCGTCAGCAGGATCACCTGCGAATCCGGACCGTGTTCTGCCTGGGAGAGCAGGTCAGAAGCGACGAAATCCGGTGTTGCGCCGCTGTCGGCGATCACCAGCACTTCAGACGGCCCGGCAGGCATATCGATAGCCGCGCCGTCGAGGCGCTGGCTGACCTGACGCTTGGCTTCGGTTACAAAGGCGTTGCCGGGGCCAAAAATTTTATCCACTTTCGGTACGGACTCGCTGCCGAAGGCCAGAGCGGCAATCGCCTGCGCGCCGCCGACGTTAAAGATTTCCTGCACGCCACACAGTTGCGCCGCATAGAGGATTTCATCAGCGATGGGCGGCGGCGAGCACAGAACCACGTTCTGACATCCCGCAATACGCGCCGGCGTCGCCAGCATCAGCACCGTTGAGAAGAGCGGAGCCGAGCCGCCGGGAATATACAGACCGACAGACACGACGGGACGCGTAACCTGCTGGCAACGCACGCCTGGCTGGGTTTCCACATCTACAGGCGGTAGCGTCTGCGCGGAATGGAACGTTTCAATATTTTTGACGGCAGCGGCCATCGCCTGTTTTAATTCGTCGCTCAGACGCGCGCCGGCGGCGGCGATCTCTTCAGGGGTGACGCGTAGCGCTGTCACTTCTGTTTTATCAAATTTAGCGCTGTATTCACGCAGGGCATCGTCACCGCGCGTTTTTACATTATCCAGAATATCGCAGACCGTCCGGGTAATACTGTCAGAGGCGGAAATCGCCGGACGCGTCAGCAGCGCACGCTGCTGTTCAGGGCTACAGCTGTTCCAGTCAATCAGGGTATTGAAGCTCATGGTCTTTACTCCATCACAGGGTTCCGCCTTATCCGGCCTACTGAACCCAAAATATCAACGCATTACGTAGGCCTGATAAGCGCAGCGCCATCAGGCGTCAGATCACTCCATCATCTTCTCGATCGGCAGTACCAGAATCGAGCTGGCGCCAAGCGCTTTCAGTTTCTCCATGGTTTCCCAGAACAACGTTTCGCTGCTGACCATGTGCATCGCCACGCGCTGTTGCTCGCCCGCCAGCGGCAGAATTGTCGGCCTTTCGGCGCCTGGCAGCAGGGCGATAACCTCTTCCAGGCGTTCACTTGGCGCGTGCATCATGATGTATTTCGATTCGCGCGCCTGAATCACACCCTGAATACGGGTCAGCAATTTATCGATCAGCTCTTGCTTGCTCTGTGCCATCTCACCGTCGCGCTGAATCAGACAGGCTTTAGAGCGGTAGATAACTTCGACTTCACGCAGGCCGTTAGCTTCAAGCGTCGCGCCGGTAGAGACCAAATCGCAGATAGCGTCGGCCAGCCCCGCGCGCGGCGCGACTTCGACAGAACCATTTAACAGACACGATTTAAAAGAGACGCCTTTCTGGTCGAGGTAGCGTTTGAGGAGGTGCGGATAAGAGGTAGCGATACGTTTACCGTCCAGCGCGGCCGGGCCGTCCCAGGCTTCGTCAACCGGCGTTGCCAGCGATAAACGGCAGCCGCCGAAGTCAAGACGGCGCAGGGTAAAATAGCGCGGATCTTCGCCCTGCGCGCGGCGGTTGAGTAGCTCTTCTTCCAGCACGTTCTCGCCGATAATGCCGAGATCGACCACGCCATCCATCACCAGACCCGGAATGTCATCATCACGTACGCGCAGGATATCAATCGGCATGTTTTCCGCCATCGCAATCAGGCGCTGAGTGTGTAAATTAATTTTTATGCCGCAGCGGGCCAGCAATTCTCGTGAATCATCGCTTAAACGGCCTGATTTCTGAATAGCTATGCGTAAGCGGGTGTTGTCTAACATTCTGCGTTCCTCTTTATCCTGTCTGAACCGGTCTGTATCGCGCGCCAAAAAAAAAGCCCCCGGAAGATGATCTTCCGGGGGCTTTCTCATGCGTTCATGCACCACTGGAAGATCTGAATGTCTTCCAGCACACATCGCCTGAAAGACTAGTCAGGATGATGGTGATGATGGTGGTGTTTAAATTGAACGCGTGTCATAAAAATTCCGATGAATGCTTATTCATTTGATACCTTTTAACCTAAACCACTTTTACGCCTTAAAGCAAGCGCTTTTTTCATTTCGCATTTATAGTATGAATTGTCAGTCACGGCGGGCTGGCGTAGCCTTATGTATGAGGCGTTAAAGTCAGGAGAAAATGGATGAAAAAGGTCGCAATTGTCGGTTTAGGTTGGTTAGGCATGCCGCTGGCAATGTCGCTGGCAGCGAGAGGCTGGCAGGTTACCGGCAGCAAAACCACCCTTGACGGGGTGGAAGCGGCCCGTATGAGTGGAATTGAAAGCTATCCGCTGCGTCTGGAGCCGGAGCTGGTCTGTGAGGCGGACGATCTTGACGCTCTGCTGGATGTCGATGCGCTGGTGATAACACTGCCCGCGCGCCGTAGCGGTCCGGGAGAGGATTTTTATCTGCAGGCGATGCAGGAGCTGGTCGACAGCGCGCTGGCTTATCGTATCCCGCGTATTATTTTTACCAGTTCGACGTCTGTTTACGGCGATGCGCAAGGCGTGGTGAAAGAGAATACGCCGCGTAATCCGATCACGGCCAGCGGGCGTACCCTGAAGGAACTGGAAGATTGGCTGCATAATCTGCCGGGCACGTCAGTAGATATTCTGCGGCTGGCGGGGTTGGTCGGGCCTGGACGCCATCCCGGACGTTTCTTTGCCGGAAAAACCGCGCCGGATGGTCAACACGGGGTCAATCTGGTGCATCTTGAAGACGTGGTTGGCGCAATTACCCTCTTGCTACAGGCGCCGAAAGGGGGGCACATCTATAATATATGTGCGCCGGCGCATCCAGCCCGCAACGTGTTTTATCCGCAAATGACGCGCTTGCTGGGAATGGCGCCGCCGCATTTTCGTGACGCACCGGACAACGGCAAAGGGAAGATTATCGACGGTAGTCGGATTTGTAATGAGCTGGGATTTGAATATCAATATCCCGATCCGCTGGTGATGCCGATGGAGTGAGTCGCTGTCCAGCAGGTGGTCGCCATATAGCGCAAGGGGACGAGTATGAAACCACTGCTGGACGTTCTGATTATTCTTGATGCGTTAGAAAAAGAAGGCAGCTTCGCGGCGGCGTCGGCAAAATTATTTAAAACGCCGTCCGCCCTCAGTTATACCGTTCATAAGCTGGAAAACGATCTTAATATCCAACTGCTCGACCGTAGCGGGCATCGCGCGCGATTTACGCGAACCGGTAAAATGCTACTGGAAAAAGGCCGTGAAGTGCTGCACACCGTTCGCGAGCTGGAAAAGCAGGCGATTAAACTGCATGAAGGCTGGGAGAACGAACTGGTCATCGGTGTGGATGATACCTTTCCCTTTTCTCTTCTGGCCCCGCTTATCGACGCTTTTTATCAACGCCACAGCGTGACGCGCCTTAAATTTGTCAATGGCGTTCTCGGCGGTTCATGGGAGACGCTGACGCAGGGAAGGGCGGATATCATCGTTGGCGCCATGCGCGCGCCGCCGCCTGACACCGGCTTTGGCTTTGCAAGACTGGGCGATCTTGAACTGGTGTTTGCTGTCGCCCCGCATCATCCGCTGGTTCATGAAGAGGAACCGCTTAGCCGCCAGACGATCAAACGTTTTCGCGCGATTGTGGTTGGCGATAGCGTCCATTCCTCGCGATCAATAGGGTCTGAACTGCTCGACGCTCAGGAAGCGATTACCGTGTTTGATTTTAAAACCAAGCTGGAGCTGCAAATTAGCGGCCTGGGATGCGGCTATTTACCGCGTTATCTGGCGCAGCGATTTTTGGAAAGCGGTGCGCTTATAGAGAAGAAAGTGGTGGCGCAAATCGTCTATGAACCGGTGTGGGTTGGCTGGAATGAACAGACCGCCGGGCTGGCCAGCGGCTGGTGGCGGGATGAAATTTTAGCAAATAATGCTATTGCTGGGGTGTATGCAAAATCGCCGGTTTAAAAATCAATCGCTTATGAAAAATAATTTTTTGAACGCGCTCGCATTCTCTTGTCATTTCACTTCAATTTAGGGCAGAATACGCCGCTTGCAAAAAATGACACTAACCGACGTTTTAATACGCGTCGGTTATTTTTTTGCTTCAAACACATCATTCAATACCAAGAGGCCGGGCTTCGTACCGGATAGATACTTACTTAAAAATCGACAGTTGTTGTCGCTGAGGAATCCAGAAAATGGGGCAATTTTTTGCTTACGCGACGGCATTCGCCGTAAAGGAGAATGACCATGTCGCATAACGTTACTCCAAACACCTCTCGCGTGGAATTACGTAAAACGCTTACGTTAGTTCCGGTTGTAATGATGGGTCTTGCCTATATGCAGCCGATGACGCTGTTCGATACATTTGGTATCGTTTCAGGCCTCACTGACGGTCACGTACCGACGGCGTATGCATTCGCGTTAATCGCGATTCTGTTTACGGCGTTGAGCTACGGGAAACTGGTGCGTCGCTACCCTTCCGCGGGTTCGGCGTACACCTATGCCCAGAAATCCATCAGCCCGACCGTTGGCTTTATGGTGGGTTGGTCTTCTCTGCTCGATTATCTGTTCGCGCCGATGATCAACATTCTGTTGGCGAAAATTTATTTTGAAGCGCTGGTGCCCTCCATTCCGTCATGGGTGTTTGTTGTGGCGCTGGTGGCCTTTATGACGGCCTTTAACCTGCGCAGCCTCAAATCGGTCGCTAACTTCAACACCGTGATTGTAGTGCTACAGGTGGTGCTGATTGCGGTCATTCTGGGCATGGTGGTTTATGGCGTATTTGAAGGCGAAGGCGCCGGTACGCTGGCGAGCACCCGTCCGTTCTGGTCCGGCGATGCGCACGTTATCCCGATGATTACGGGAGCGACGATCCTGTGCTTCTCCTTTACTGGCTTTGACGGCATCAGTAACCTGTCGGAAGAGACCAAAGATGCTGAGCGCGTGATCCCGCGTGCGATTTTCCTGACCGCGCTGATTGGCGGCCTGATCTTCATCTTTGCAACCTATTTCCTGCAATTGTACTTCCCGGATATCTCTCGCTTTAAAGATCCGGATGCGTCTCAGCCGGAAATCATGCTGTACGTGGCGGGTAAAACCTTCCAGGTGGGCGCGCTGATCTTCTCTACTATCACCGTACTGGCTTCCGGTATGGCTGCGCATGCAGGCGTAGCGCGCCTGATGTACGTAATGGGGCGCGACGGCGTATTCCCGAAAAGCTTCTTCGGTTACGTTCATCCGAAATGGCGTACGCCAGCGATGAACATCATCCTGGTCGGGGCGATCGCGCTGCTGGCGATTAATTTTGACCTGGTGATGGCGACGGCGCTGATTAACTTTGGCGCGCTGGTCGCGTTTACCTTTGTTAACCTGTCGGTGATTTCGCAGTTCTGGATCCGTGAGAAGCGTAATAAAACGTTGAAAGATCACTTCCAGTATCTGTTCCTGCCGATGTGCGGCGCGCTCACGGTTGGCGCGTTGTGGGTTAACCTGGAAGAGAGCTCAATGGTACTGGGCCTGATCTGGGCGGGTATCGGGCTGATTTATCTGGCGTGCGTAACTAAAAGCTTCCGCAACCCGGTTCCACAGTACGAAGACGTCGCGTAATCGCACGTATTATCGGCAATAGTAAAACCGGAGGCAGTGCCTCCGGTTTTTTGTCATCCAGCACGTTTACCGGATGGTGGCGTCACTCTTTATCCGCTCTGGATTAACAATGCCCGTCAGGCATTGGTCAATTACACAATCTCGGTTGCGTACTGCCACAGTGATTTCAGCAACCCCAGCTTCGTTTTATCTTCCGCATACTGCTGAGAAAGCATCTGCAATTCGTTGGCATACTGTTGTAAAAACTCTGGCGTCAGTACCTGACGGCGATGCTCCAGCCAGCGCTGCTGCTCTGCGTCATCCAGCGTACCGGGAAAATTGCGTGCGCGGTAATTAAACAGCAGCTTCTCAATGCGCTTATCGACAAAGGTAATATCCAGCGCGGGCAGGTTACGCGGCTCGGTTTCGAGTACGATTTTCATGGCTGCGCGATCGGCATCGCTGAAAAAACCATCATAGAGCTGGGCATCAACGTTATCCGAGGCGGCAAAAGGTTCGGCTTCGGCGAAAATCGCCACCACTTTGTCGCGGACCTGCGGGTTTTCACGCAGCACTTTCAGGTTATCCAGGCAATGCTGGCGGTTAATTCCCAGCCGGTCGGCATCCTCCGGGCGCAAGGTATTCGCCTGCGCCAGTACCGGACATTTATTGATATGCACCAGCTTTACCGGCACTGCGGCGTGATCGCCAAGATCGGCTTTGGCCGTATAAAGCCGCTCGCGAAGGGTGTCGCTGTCCAGCTCAAGCAGAGGAGAAATATCGCCTGCTAAATCGACCATGATCACCGCGTTACGGTTTTCAGGATGCCACGCCAGCGGCGCGACCCAGCTTGTATTACCGCGCCACGCGCCAAACATGCCGGAGACATGCACCAGCGGCTTCATTTGCGGAACGTCAATCAGCGCCGCCAGTTTATGTTTACTGCGGTGGCTATAAAGATAATCAAACAGTCGCGGCTGGCGTGTTTTCACCAGTTGCGCCATCGCAATAGTGGCGTAGACATCCGCCATCGCATCATGCGCGTTGCTGTGTTCGATCCCGTTCGCCTGGGTTAAATGTTCCAGACGAAAGCTGGGCAGGCCGTCGTCGTTTTCCGGCCAGTTAATTCCCTCCGGGCGCAGCGCATAACAGGCGCGCATGACATCCAATAGATCCCAACGTGAATTATCATGCTGCCAGCTCCAGGCGTAGGGATCGTAAAAGTTGCGATAAAAAATATTGCGAGTGACTTCATCATCAAAACGTACATTGTTGTAGCCCACAACGCAGGTTTTAGGAACGGTAAACAGCGCATGAATGCGTCTGGCGAAAGCGGCTTCGTTTTCTCCTTTCTCACGCGCTTCCTGCGGTGTGATGCCGGTAATCAGCACCGCGCCGGGCTGCGGTAGATAATCATCGGCGGGTTTGCAATAAAACACCTCCGGCTCGCCAATAACGTTGAAGTCGTTATCCGTACGGAGCGCGGCGAATTGCGCAGGTCTGTCGAGGGCCGGATGCGTACCGAAGGTTTCGTAATCGTGGAAGAGGAATGTATTCTGTACGCTGTTGTTTTTAACTGTCACCTGATGTACACGCCTGATGTTGTATGTCCATGAAATAAAATGTTTTTAGTGCCGTTTTTGATATTGATTGCTTTTATTTGTACATGTCTGGATATTGTGGTTTATGTTGGTACATGCGATATTGAGTACAAAATAAGTACATAAACCATAAAATCATTGAGTACAGAAAACTAAAATGGCAATCAGTGACACTAAGCTTCGCTCTGTCTATGGTAAACCATATTCCGGCCCATCTGAAATTACTGATTCTGATGGGTTGGGTATCCGTATTACTCCAAAGGGAATCATTAGCTTCCAGTTCCGTTTTCGCTGGGATGGGAAACAGCACCGCATGGGACTTGGTCGCTATCCTGCTCTCACTCTGCGTGACGCCCGTAACATAGTCGCAGATTTAAGAGAGTCCGTCGATAAAGGCATTGATCCTCGTGAGCTTGCCGGAAACAACAAGTCAAAGAAAAAACCAACGGTAAAAGACTGCCTGGATTACTGGGAGGCAAACTATGTTAACGTGGCTTTGAGGGAAAAGACTAAGGCACTTTACAGGTCGACGGTCATAAAGCACATGAGTGATGCGTTCGCCGGTGTTCCGATTGAAGAAATTCCTGTTCGCCTGTGGGTTGAACGATTTACTGACGAAGAGCGATTAAACCCACGCAGGGCTCGTCAGTTACTGGTACAACTTCGGGCAGCTATTGGCTGGTGTACACGCAGACAATTTATCAGCACGGCTGATTTAATGCTGTTACAGCCAAAAGATGTGGGGACAAAACCAACCGTGGGTGAGGTGACACTCAGTTATAATCAGCTTGCTAAAATCTGGCTGGCGATAGAGCGTAGCAGAGGGTCAACGTCTAACCGATTGCTCCATCAACTACTGATGCTGTATGGCGCAAGGAATAGCGAACTTCGCCTGGCTGTTAAGGAGGAATTCGATCGTGAGGAGGGGATATGGACCGTACCCGCCGAAAAAAGTAAAACGAACAGAATTATCAGACGACCAATTTTTGACGCGGCCGATCAGTTGCTTAAAAAAGCAGAAATGACATACGGGAATATTCTTTTCCCTGGTCCGGATCTGAAAAAGTCCATGACTATTGCTGGTGCAAACAGATTTCTTGGAAGGATAGAATCATCCCTGGGTATTGGCGAATTTTCCGCTCATGATTTTCGGCGTACACTGGCAACCAGACTTTCAGAAGAAGGTATAGCTCCGCATGTTATTGAGAAAATGTTGGGGCATGAGCTGGGCGGCGTACTTTCTGTTTATAACAAACATGACTGGATTGCTGAACAGAAAGCCGCCTATGAGCTGTACGCTGAAAAAATATTCTGGCATATCAGGAAGATTTCTGGTTGATCCCCCCGTTTAAGATCCACTGTACCACCTCAGACTGAAGGTATTGTTTGGGGTGAGTTCGGATTGGTTTTGGAAAATTATATAGCTTGGTATATTTCGAAATGGTCATCCGTGAAGATACTTTGATCATTCTCATAGCTTCTTTTTCGTCAATCATACCAACATTGTTCTGTGCAATATCGTTCATATCCACCTCACAGACTGGCTACATAGACAGCACCAGCGACCATCGCAGTAGAATAAAGAGTGCTGGCAGTTAGGCGTCGAATGTTCCCACACTGCATACCGCCAATCACGACAGGGTTCTCGATTTTGTTGCTCATCGTTTTCTCCAGTGGCCCTGCAGCGGGCCATCGCTAATATTCAGTTTGCCTGTGCCGGCAGATTTCTAAGTTTCCGGACGCCGATCATTGCGGTGGCTACGTAGCTGGTGGCCCGGTTAACTACTTCGACAGGAACCTTTACGCCATCCACTACAACGGTGTAATTGGTAACGTGCTTTTGTCTGCCGTAATCGCCGAACTTCTCATGATGCGCAGCCAGTGCAATATCACATGCGCGACGACCGACTGGTGATTGCTTGCTTCTGTTAATAAGTTTCATCATCACTAAATCCCCAGTGAGGCGACGATATCGTTCGCTGTTTCTCGGGTACTGCCTTTACTCGATATTGATCTGCGGGCATTGACCCGGTGCAAAGTGAAGCCGTGCCGCTCGTAAAGTTCAATAACGCGTGGTGCGGTAGAATTACTGATAAACACCTTTGCGCCGCGCTGATGGGCTGCAACGCAGCTTTCAGCAAGCGCTACCTGGCTATCCCATGAGAACCCACCGGAGGCGTAGCTAGTGAAGCCAGTGGTGCCGGGTATTGGCTCGTATGGCGGATCGCAGTAAACGACATCACCATCACCCGCCAGCCTGAGAGTACGTTCGAAACCCGCAGTCATAAATACGCACGCGCGAGACTTCTTCCTGAATGCCCTGATCTCTTCTTCCGGGAAATATGGGGCTTTATACTTTCCCCATCCAACATTGAAAAAACCGTCAAGGTTGTAACGCATCAGACCGTTAAAGCAGTGCCTGTTGAGATAAAGGAATGCGGCTGCTCGTTCTGTCGCATTCAGTTTCTGGGCGTTGAATGCTTCACGAATTACTGTGTAGTTTTCGGCATCATTCAGATGTCTGAAAGCTTTTATTGCCTCTGCGATTACCGAATCAGGCACTACGGCCAGCATCTGGTACAGGTTAATCAGGTCGGCGTTGACGTCAGCCAGAAGGAAACGTTCGTGCTTGTCTGAGTTGAGAAACACCGAACCGCCGCCCACAAATGGTTCTATCAGTCGTTTACCTGCCGGGATAAGACGATCCAGTTCCGGCAGCAGCGAATATTTACCGCCTGCCCATTTCAGGAACGGGCGGCGCCAGGTGCGCGGAACACTTTTTTCAACTGGTAGTACTGCCGTTGTTGCGTGCGTCATCGCCACTGCTCCCCGAACGTGAAGCCAATCTCCTTTAGCGCTTCGTCCATCTTTTCGATAAATTCCGGTACCATTTCATTGAAGAGGGACGTGTATTTGTCGTCGCGCTCAACAACCACGTGGTGAATGCCTTCTCGCTTCATGCGCGGGTCATAATTCGCGAAATACCAGGCATCTCTCCCGGTTACCCACATGCTGAATTGCACCTGGGCCATATAGGCGGATTTGATAGCCTCGAAGCCGCCAAGCCTGAATTTCATAAAGTCGCGAGAGGTGAAAGGGCACTTCAACTCAAGACCGCGGCCATCACTGCACAGGCCGTCAGGAGAACAGGCGGTACGCATGCCCTCGTCACGGAAAAGGATCGGCGATCCGGTGACCTTCACGTCAGTGGTGAACTCAAACAGGGTGCGAGCATCGTCCTCATACTGTTTCCCCCAGGCCAGCGCCCTGGCGTTAACTTCCGGCGCCACGCCGGTGCAAACTTCAGCAAGAAGGGTGAGAAAGTAGGACATCTTCATATCAGTCCACTTCTTGCCCGACTTTGGCCTGGAAATGACGTTGTGAACTTCGGAAGCAGTGATGACACCGAGGCGTAGACGGTGCCATGCTTCATCACCTTGCTCGATGTTGCTAACGTCAATACCTGTACGAGCCAGGATAATTTCTGGTGTCATGCTTCCACCTTCTGTTCTGCTGCTTTCTGCTTCAGGAATCCGAGGGCTTTCACTGCTTCGATTTGCGTAAGATCTGACGATGCACCAATATCGCGGCGGAAGATTTGGGAGCAGAGCGGCAGCAGATCGTCATCCCATGTTTTATTCAGGGTGATCAGCAGATCATTAATTTCCCGCATGGTTTCATCGCTAACCGGAGTGATGTCGCGTTCCGTCTGGCGATCTGTGGTATACGTGGTATTTTCGACAATGCGTTCGGCCTCATCCTTGTCGTAGATGCCTGCGAAACCGAAGGCAAGACGGGCGCACTGGATCATTGCTTTGTGTCGCAACATCCGTTTGGGATGTGACTGCCACGGTCCAGTAATCTCACGACCATCACGGGTTTTGAATGGTTCCCGGCGACATTCATCCATCCATTCGGTAACGCAGATCGGATGGTTGCGGTCCTTACGGTAAATCCTGCATGTACATGATTCGTTATCCTGCTCAAAATCCATGCCGTCAAACTGCTGGTTTTCGTTGATAATACGGGACCAGCCATCAACACCCACCACAGGGACGATCCCGTTCTGCTTATCAGGAAAGGCGTAAATTTCTTTCGTCCACGGATTAAGACCGTACTGGTTGGCGACTATCAGTAGCGCAATAAACTGCGCATCACTGGCATCACCTTTAAACGCTGTCTGGCGCAATGTGGTGATCAGTTCCTGCGGATCTACAGAATCCATTCCTACACGTTCAGCCAGTTTTCCTGCCAGTGTTGCGAGTGCTGTGCTCATTTGTCTTATTCCTCTGATTCAATATCAATTTGATGCAGGGAAAACACCTCAACCATGTACCGCACAAACTCCGACGCGCGCTCCTGGAATTCGACATCGTCATCAAATGCCCGACTGATCGCTTTTTTGTTGGCGCCGTGACGCGGTAGCTCGTCCATACACAGCGACTCCAGCATGTGAAGCGACAGTCCTTTCTCCAGATCGTCAGCAAGTTCTGACTCTTTCTCTTCTCTGGCGATTTGCTGGTAATGCTGGGTCCAGTCCTGAGCCTCGATCCGGTCGTAAGTGAGATATGCGTTCATGGCTGAACTCCTGAATTTTGTTTGCAGAATCCCCGACACCATGTGGTCTGCCAGAATCTGTGCAGTATTTCGTTTTGCTGGTTTTTCCTGCTAATGGGTTGCAGGTTTGCCGTGTTGGTTGAGGTAAACCTCGATCTCGTCGTTGGTTGTCCGCAGGCGTTCGAAAAGGGCAAACAAGTACAACCCTTTTCCTACGTTTGCAGATGCGCGGTATGTGCGCCCCTGGTACTTAACCAGCATTCCCGGTACAACGCTGGTTCTTGGTAATGTTGTTGTGCCGTAATTAGTCATCTCATCCTCGTGCCGATATCGCCCGGCCAGCGGAACATTGTTTAAACCTTCTGCGCGTTAACTTTTCCACCTCATTCCGGTCTTCGTATGCCCCGGACGGCTACTTCGTGGGCGTCCTGCCTGGGTGGTCGTGGTGCGTTTTGGTGATTTCATTAAACACAATGTTTAAACATATGTCAACATAATGAGTATAAATCAATAAACAAAATGTTTAATCTGACTTTTGGAGGTGTGATTTATGCCGATTTTGGACAAAAAAAACCAGCCATGAGGCTGGGATCACTTGCAGTTTTGGGGAAGGGGGCTAAGGATAAAAAACGTCTTTGTTGCCCGGTTAAATTAGAGGTGTTAGTTCAGCGCTTTAAATTTGGTGTATAAACTATTCCCCAGCAGATACTTCAGATCTGCCATGGATCTATAAAATGTACTCGCAACTTCATAGTGAAAATAAGTAATGTAAGTTTCCATTACGGAACTTGTTAATCTATGTAGATTACGAATAAGATTCTTTTGCGATGAATGGCAGTCGTTTACAAGCAACTGCAAAAAAGTTGCTGACGTGTTAATATTTGCTTGCGGTGAAAAATGCACATAATGACAAGCGTTTATATAAACATTGTGCAGATAGTTCCAATTTTCATTTCTTCTATTAGATTTAAGGTAATCAAAATCTCGTCGTCGTACCGTTCCATCGAAATCACCACCAGAATAAGTTTTATTCAAAGCTATTCTTGCTATATGCTCAATCATAGAACGAAGATTTAAATGTAAATATCGTTCTCTTTTATTTAATATTGCAACGATGGAATTTAAAGAATCATAAATTATACCCTTCACATGTGATTTGTGTGATAGATTGGTATTCATTTCAATAATCATGCTATAAATTCTAACGTGTTTGAAAACACTTACCAAGGTATTTATATCTGACTCATCACTCAGATACTTAGTTGCCTCTTGGCGAAACCTGTCAGTTTCTGCTCTGTTGCCGTATGGGTCGTTAGAAAGCATTATTTATCGCCTTTCTTAAGCATCCTAGATACCCACAGATCCATATTAGAAAGTGCTGTATTTCTTTTTTTATGGCCTTGCAGGTCTTCTTCTTTAGAAAAAATATTTTCGAAATATGAACGAGCCATAACACCATAGTTATTGATTTCTTTTCTTTCTCTGCTTACTAAAAATCTGCATATTTTTGCGCAAATAAGTGTTCTTGAGCGAACAACGTATGGTAATAGGGCTATGGAAAAGACACTTTCAACAAAATCTTTTACATCATGATTTGATTTTAACAAATCTTTATCAAGTAAGATGGTCACAAAAAGACCTATCGCGGATTCTTTTGTTACTCCGCCATGGGCAAACCTGAATAGAGTGTTGTATTGTTCTTTATCCATTTTCACTCACCATTAGTTGGTCAACTCTTAATGCGAATTCTGTTGATATTGCGCTTATATCACTTCTTGACTTTGTATAGCAAGAGGGAATGTTACCCTGCTGCCCAACCATTAAATCTCGTACGTATGATAACTTATGTTCAAAGAAGTAAAATTCACTGAATTTTTCTTCAAAATTATCTTTTATCTTGCTTGTTTTTAATGTCAATTCATCATCAGTATTGGTGTAAACGAATCCTAAGTGTCTAATATTCGGATTATGATTGTGTCTTACATTTCGCACCACACTGACCAGACTAGTTGCTCCTAAAATGGAGTAGTGATCAATTTTTACCGGAACGACATAAAAATCTGAAGCAACAAGTGAAGCATCAGTGAAAATTGATATTGTAGGAGGGCTATCTAGGAAAATATAATCATATTGGTCACGGAGGTTGTTATCATCGATGAACCTCTTGATTTTGAATATTCTTACAGACTCCTGAGATGTGTCAAAGATTATATTAATATCACCTAAGATGACGTCGAGGTTATCAGAAACTTTAGTTATAACATCAACAGGTCTAATGGCTTGAGCCGTATCCATAATGGATGTTGGAACTTCGAAAATTCGACGTATTGTGATTTTATTTGTTTGAAGTTGATCAAGATATTCATCGACACGACCATAATGACCTAGGAGTGATTGAGTTGCATTGAATTGAGGATCAACATCAATAACTAAAACTCTTTTACCAAGATAGTTAGCCATGAACTCAGCAATGCCAACACATAGAGTTGTTTTTCCTACCCCGCCTTTCATATTAATAAAGCTAATTACCGATGCTGGCATAATTATTCCTTGCTATGTTGAGAATGAGTCATTTTGATAATTACTCCGAGCTTTTATCTTAATCTTCGCGCGTTCGAATCCTTCCCTTCATGTACTTCTCGTACATGGCATCCAGTTCCTTGAGACGAAGCGATAATACCCGAAGAAAATTCTGCTTTTCCTCGTCATCTGGAAGCTGGCGATATAGTTCGAGCAGTCTCCGTTCGTCGGCCTTTAAACCGTCCCTCTCGTCGACCTCTTGGCCAAGAACCCACTCAAGACTCACCCCAAGCGCGTCTGCCAGTTTTATCGCCGAGCTTTTCCCAATTGTACCGCGCACAAACCAGTTATTGACCGACTGAGCACTGACCCCGCAAATGCGAGCCATGTCCGACTTGGTCAACTTTTTAAGTTCGAGGATCTCGTTGAGCCTCTGCACTTGTGGGTGATTAATCTGATGAGTTTTTTCTTTCATAACACAATTCTAAACCAAAAGTTTATTAGCTCAATATTCAAAATGTTGACATTATGATAAACATTTTGTTTAATTTGGCTGTTGCCACTGGAGTCAAATATGAAAGCAATTGATAAAGCCATTACCAGAGCAGGAACCGCAACCCGGCTTGCTGAACTACTGGAAGTAAGCGCAATGACCATCAGTCATTGGCGGAATCGTTATCAAGGAGTGGTTCCTGCCGATCGAGTACTTCCAATTTACAGCGCTACTGGTGTTACCCCACACGAACTGCGCCCTGATCTCTACCCAAACCCAACAGATGGATTACCAAGCCAAGAGGCATCAGCCAAACAACCATAGAGGATATTTACCCATGGAGAACGCAATTGCACGAAAGTTAGACCCACCAGAAATCAACCCGATTGAAATAGAGAGCGTCCTGCTCAACCGGCTTGCATCGGTAGGTCAGAAATCTTACGCCGAGCATATGGGCATCAGCGAGTCGACAGTCAGCAGACGTAAAGCTGAGGGATATTTCTGCAACATGGCGAAAGAGCTGGCTTTTCTTGGAATTCAGGCCGCGCCACCGGAGGCGGTACTGGTATCCAGAAACTATCTCACAGCCGTAGAGATTCTCGCTGATGCCGGGCTAAAGGCTGAACGAGCCAGGCCGGATGCGCTGGGGTGGGACTGAAAATGGTAGCAACCAAAAAGGCGAAAGCCGCGGTGAGGGGTCACCAACGGCTTTCTGGTGGAATTAACTGGATCAATTCACAGGAGTAATTATGGCAAACACTGCTGAAGTAATCAATTTTCCTGTGCCTGACGTGGCACATAAGGAGCCGCGCGTGGCAGATCTCGATGATGGGTTTACGCGCATCGCCAATGAGATCCTTGAGGCTGTAATGCATGCAGGTTTGTCGCAGCATCAGCTTTTGGTGTTCATGGCTGTCATGCGCAAAACATACGGCTTCAATAAGAAATCTGACTGGGTCAGTAACGAGCAGCTCTCGGAGCTGACCGGCATTCTCCCTCATAAGTGCTCATCTGCAAAAAGCGCCCTGGTTAAGCGGGGGATATTAACTCAAACCGGTCGTGTTATCGGGATTAATAAAACGGTCAGCGAATGGTCATCTTTACCTGAAAAAGGTACAGAAAAAAAAACTTACCTGAAAAAGGTAAATTTACCTGAATCAGGTAAGAAAAGTTTACCCGAATCAGGTAACGGCTATTACCCAAATCAGGTAAACACAAAAGACACTATTACAAAAGACAGTAAAGACAATAGTAATAACCCCCCTAAATCCCCCCGGGCGGTTTCGTTCGATGCGTCAAGTGTTCAGTTGCCTGACTGGCTGTCTTCGATCACCTGGTCTTCATGGGTTGAATACCGCCGTGACCTGAAAAAGCCGATTAAGTCTCAGCAGACCGTGACGCAGGCTATCAACCTGCTCGACCGCTGCAGGCTGAACGGATACACACCTGAAGAAATTATTAACCGCAGTATTGCGAATGGCTGGCAGGGTCTGTTCGAACCTGACGGACAGGCGAAGCGCAGCAGAGATATCGATCAGGAAAGTATCCACTGGAACAGCCCGGATGCATGGAGGGATTTCCTATGAAACCTGAACTCTACCGCGCAATAAACAATCGGGATGGCGCAGCGATGGCAAGCATAGCCGGGGGCAACCCTGAGCATGGCCGGGTTGTGAATTCAGACGCTGAGCGCCTTGTTGACGCGCTGTTCATGCAACTGAAGCAGATTTTCCCGGCCGCGACGCAAACCAATCTCCGCTCCGATGCTGACGAGCGAGTAGCTAAGCAGCAATGGATAGCGGCATTTTCAGAAAATGGCATCCGCACCCGCAAGCAGCTATCCGCCGGAATGCAGAAAGCCCGTTCCAGCCAGTCTCCGTTCTGGCCGTCGCCAGGTCAGTTTATTTCGTGGTGCCGTGAGGGGAGTGGAGTACTCGGGGTCAGTGTTGACGACATCATGGGCGAATACTGGCGTTGGCGGAAGCTTGTTTTCCGTTATCCGACCAGTGAGCAATTCCCCTGGAGGGATAAAAACCCGCTGTATTACCACGTCTGCCTGGAGCTGCGCCGCCGTGGAACTGAGGGGCAATTAAGTGAAAAGGAACTTATCCGGGCCGCTGGCGATATCCTACATGACTGGGAAAAGCGAGCTCTTGCAGGTAAACCCATACCGCCTGTTCGTCGCGCTTTATCCGCGCCGTCGCGGGATCGCGGTCCAACGCCAGCCGAGATGTTAATGGCGAAATACAAACAACGCAAAGACGCCGGTCTGATTTAACAGGAGCAACCAAATGAAAGAACGTGGAATAACTGATGGTTTAACCATGAATCAGCTTGCGGAACGTAATGCTGAACACGTAACTACCATAGCGGCACTGGAATCCAGATGCGCGGCGCTGTCTGCAAAGCTGAGCATGATTAACGACCTTATGGAAGCCACCGAACAAGCAAACAAACTGGCGCAGGACGCAACGGAAAAGCTGGTTCAGGAGCGTAATACGCTGGCTGCGGAGAATGCGGGGCTGAAACACGCAATGGCCGTAACTCTTGAGCATGTGTCGGTCACGGACGCAGGACAGGCCGGAGTAGCTGCGATGATTATCAATGATGCCCTGCACCACGGCGAAACCCCAGCCACCGACGCTTTCCTGGCTGAGGTGCGTGCGCAGGGTGTGGAGATGTTCGCAGATAAATACAGGGCGCAGCTCACCGCATTGCCAACAACTTCAGAAAATATTTTTGATGCAGCGCATGTGAGCCTGCGCTACCAGATTTTTGATGCTGACGAGTTCGCCGCCCAGCTTCGCAAAGGAGTGCAGTCATGATTACGGGAACCTCAAATTACGACGAAGTGCCGACGATACCCTGCAAAATCTGCGGCGGTTATTTCAAAGCCGATGATCCAGAAAATCACAAATGCGAGGGGCCAGCCCAATGAGCAACATCGACAAACGTGCGCTGCGTGAGCGCTATTCACCAAAACCTGCACCTGAATGCCACATTTGCGGCAAAGAAATGACAATACAGCGCATGTCTGCCAGTCGAATTACCTATGGCTGCACGGGCGCGACCTACGACGATAAAGGTTGCCACTACGCAGAAGGCCGCAGTATCGCAGATGACCATTATGAACAGTCTCGCGTCACTGTCGTCGATGTGAGCGACCCGGATGTGCTGGCGCTGCTGGATGAGCTGGACAGCGCCAACGGTTACGCCAGCGCATACGAGGCTGAAAAATGGCATTACCACGGACTGGCAGAGTCTGAGGGTGAGCGAGCAGATCGGGCAGAAAAGCAAGTGGAAGAATTAACGATGTGGATTAAGCGCCTGGCCTACTCGCTTAGAAACACCAGACCAGACAGCAAGTTACATATCGATGCAATGGACTATTTGAGCAGCAAAGGGTTAATCAGTGTGGAGGATGTATTGAGATGACCACTATTACCAAAGAATGGCTACAGCAAACCATCGCTGAATTTGAGAACACTCGTGACGATATTCCGTTTGGACTGAGCGATGACGACGCCAAAATTCTTATTGTGCTGAAGCAGACACTGGCAGCGCTTACCGCTGAACCTGTGCGATATCTAAATAAATTTTCAGGTACATGCGTGACGTTAGAGCAGCAGTCAAACGCTGCTGATGATGTTGCCGTGTATATGCCGTTATATGCTTCCCCGCCAGCTTCAGAACGCGAACAGGTTCGCCGCGAGCACGCCGAATGGTCTGATAAGACGTTCGGCGATGTTGGGCCAGTAGGGCCGCTGAAACATCTCTCAAAAGAAGCATTGGAAACTGCCGCAGAACCTGACGACCTGAGCGAGTGGGCCGATATGCAATTCCTGTTATGGGATGCGCAAAGACGTGCTGGTATCAGTGACGAGCAGATTACCCTGGCGATGGTAGAAAAGCTGGCGGTGAACAAGAAGCGCGAATGGCCTGAACCGAAAGACGGCGAGCCACGACTGCATATCAAAGAGCAGCCAGCGCCGGTAGTGCCGGATGAAATGGCGACATCTGATGACATGAATCTTTATCAAAAGAGCTTTGCGCAAGGCTGGAACGCCTGCCGAGCTGCCATGCTTCAGGGTGGCCAACCTGTAAGTAATCGTGATGAGTTGAGCTCCCCAGTAATTCCGGATGGCTATGCGCTGGTGCCGATCGTTCCAACCGAGTACATGGTGATTAACGGCTTCGAGTCTGAGCCAGATCCACATTTCAGCGACGAAAAAGTGTGGGCGGAATACGAAGCGTTAAGCGGGTGTCGACGGGCTGCGCGACGGGCTGAGTTGTGCTGGGCGGCGATGATTAAAGCGGCACCAAAACAGGAGGGAAATAATGGATGAACTGGCCTGACGCATTTTTATATGTCGGGATAGCGTGGGCTTTTGCATATGCCATAACGCGCATCTGAATAATTAATTAACCGTAAAAACGTTTTTAAACACCGCTCACGCGGCGGGATTCGTACAACCTGAATTATACAAGGTGAAAAATATGAACCAGACACTGAATAAATCCATTAAAGAGAAAATCGTGGATAATGCACTGGCAAAAGCTGGTATTCCGCAACGGAAGAAAGCCCTGCGTGCTGCCCGGGCAGACTGGGCGGAACGTGTAAGGCTGGCGGCAATTGGCGGACCGGAAGCCGAGTCTGAGGTATTAAAAACCGAAAAGAAAATTGCAGCGCTTATTGCGAAACTGCCCGAAGAACTGAGGACAAACTATACGTTTGTCAGATATGACAGCGATATTTATCTGAATCTGGCGGGTTCGCGTGTTACTGCATACTTCAACGGCAATTACCGGCACAATGAGCCGGGTTCACCAGACCATATCCAAAAAATAACCCCCTATGAATACACCTTACTGGCAGATGACCCACTCGTTACCGAGTTCTACAGCTTCGATGCGCTTTACAGGGAAATAAAAAGCGACGAAACAGACATCCGCCAGAACGTCACCGCCGCACTGGATAAAGCCAGAACGGTTAAGCGACTGCTGGAACAGTGGCCTGAAGCCAAAGAACTGTTACCTGCTGAAGATGCGGTTGTTCCCCTGCCTCCTGCTATTCGCCGGGAAGCGCTGAACGAGATGATTGGGCTACCTTCTGAAGCAATTCAGGAGTAGGCATTAGTACAAAATCAAAAAATACGAATCAGTGATTTGTAATCAACATTTCTTAGGTTTGTAGATATGCGAATAATAACCAGGAAGAAACCTGCGTTCACTGACCTGTACCAGACTGGTGTTCTGACGCGTATAGCAGCCGTTAAGACTGACAGTGGCGGCTGGCGCCTGTTTGGAGTGTGGCGTGATCAGGATATCGCTGTATTTGTGGAAGCGGCGCGCGGCGGCATCCGGGAATGGTCCGGTTTAAATTATCTGGCTGAGTTTGTGTTCAGTTGCGGCATTAGTCTCTGGGAGGTTCACAACAAGACGGATCGGAAAATTCCGGCATGAAGTGTTGCGTCATAACCCGCTGCGGCGGGTTTTTTCGCCTAAAATCTGATATGAAACAACATGCTAGCTTTTGCAAAAAGTGCTATTCACCTCTTGAATATTCTTTCTAACAGGTATACTGTGTTTATATACAGTAGTTAAATGTAGAGGGAATTATGAGAATTGAACTTGTTATCAGCCGGACAAAACAGCTTCCGGAAGGTGCCGTTCCTGCGCTTGAAAAAGAATTAATTACCCGTCTCCAGAATCAGTATGAAAACTGCAACTTAACCATCCGTCGAGGCAGTCAGGATGGTCTGAGTATCGTCGGTGCTGCTGATGGCGATAAAAAACGTATACAGAGCATTCTGCAGGAAACGTGGGAAAGCGCTGACGACTGGTTTTATTAACATTGCGCTTAATGCTGGCGCGCATTTTTCAGAATACCGCAATTTGCGTATCCCTTTGATGCTGCTGCCGACAATTTTTAACCGCGCCTGTACATCGCCTGAAGGGAGAACAAAAATTGAATAATTCAGCTTTGCAAAAGTCAGAAGATAGCTGGTATGACATTGTAAGAAGATCTGATGGCTGCGTGGTGTTTAGCTTTCCATCATCAGGCAGGCATCTTATCTATCGTGTAAATGGCATGGTATCTATGCGTCCTTTGCTGGATGATGAAGAAGTTTTTACTCCCAACGGTTTTATGCATTTTATTCGTCGTCTCGGCTACCGGGTAATACCACCTTCTGATAATATGAAATCAACGGCCTGAACAACCGTTAACCTTCTGCGCCACGGAGAATACCATGGCGCACGAATTACAACTCATCAAGCAGTCATCTGGAATTCTGATCCCCGCAACGCCGGAGACCAGTGATATTCTGCAATCAAAAATCAAACTCGGCGCCGTGCTGGTGGCTGAGTTCCGTCAGGTGAGGAATCCTGCATTCCATCGCCGCTTTTTCGCGTTGCTTAATCTTGGGTTTGAATACTGGGAACCCACCGGCGGCGCCATTTCTGCCAATGAGCGCAAACTGGTAAACGGTTATGCAAAGTTTCTCGCTGCATATGGCGGGAATGAAAGCGCATTACTGGATGCGGCTGAACAGTATCTGGAACAGATTGCAAACCGCCGGGTAACAAACGGGATTAGCCTGTGTAAATCATTCGATGCCTACCGCGCATGGGTGACGGTTGAGGCTGGTCACTATGACGCCATCCAGTTACCGGACGGCACCCTTCGCAAACATCCCCGCAGCATCGCTTTTTCCAGTATGGATGAGGTCGAATTTCAGCAGTTGTATAAATCTGCGCTTGATGTTCTCTGGCGATGGATTTTATCACGGACATTCCGTACTCAGCGCGAGGCCGAGAACGCCGCCGCCCAGCTCATGAGCTTTGCGGGGTGATGGCGATGAAATACTCCTGGTTCCATCATCATGACTGCACAACCGAGCAGGCCGACACGCTGATATCGGATTATCAGAAGCGGGGCGTAAGGACAGAAAAGAGCCTGAACCCTGACTTCATTACCTGGACTGTCAGCGCGAAATTACCTGAATATGCACACCGGGTGCGGACGCCAAAATCCTTACGCCAAAAGGTCTGGGGGTGAACATGGCTAAATTACCGCGCCGTAAGTGCGTAAACAAAGAATGCCGCCAGTGGTTTCACCCGATACGCGAGGGGCAGATCGTTTGCTCGTACCAGTGCGCCAGCGCCGTCGGCAAAGAACAAACCAGAAAAGCTCGCGAAGCCGCGCAACGTAAGGCGCAATCCCTTCAGCGCGCCGCTGAGAAAAAAGAACGCGCCACCTGGCGCCAGCGGAAAGCCGCGGTTAAGCCGCTGAAGCACTGGATTGACTTGACGCAGCGCGCCGTAAATGACATTTGCCGCGAAACCGAACTGGCAGAAGGACTCGGTTGCATCTCCTGTGGAACGAAGACGGCGTTCGCATGGCATGCAGGCCATTACAGGACTACGGCCGCCGCGGGGCATCTGCGCTTCACTCGCTTCAACATCCATCTTCAGTGTGATGTCTGCAACGTCTACAAATCAGGGAACATCGAAGCATATCGTACTGCGCTGGTTGAGCGTTACGGTGAGGCGGCGGTGCTGGCACTCGAGAACAATAACACCCCGCACCGCTGGACGGTCGAGGAGCTGAAGGAAATCAGGCTCGCGGCTCTGGCGGATCTGCGTGCGCTAAAAAAGCTGGAGGCCGCATGAAACCAGAACTGATCGAGATACTCCGCATGCGCTGGCAGCGCCTCCGCATTTACCGCCGTCCGGGGTCGGTGTTGGTTGACTACCGCATCCTGCGCAATTTTGTTCGTATTTATCAGTTCACAGGATTTACTCAATGAACACTCAATACCTCCAGTATGTACGTGAGCAGCTAATGGTAGCGACAGCCGATTTAAGCGGGGAGACTAAAGGGCAGCTTTTGGCCTGGCTGGAGAACGCGCAATTCGACACGAAAAACTATCCCCGAAAAAAACAGCGTATCTGGAACGAGGAAACAGAAAGCTGGATAACGTTAAATAACCCGCCAATCCCCGGCAAGCAGTCGCTGGCGAAAGGAAGCGCTATCCCGCTGGTGAAGCCTGTGGAATATTCCACTGCCTCATGGCGCCGGGCGGTTCTTTCACTCGATGAACACTACAAGGCGTGGTTGTTGTGGAATTATAGTGAGAATACCTGCTGGGAACACCAGGTCGAAATAACAAGTTGGGCGTGGTGCGAGTTCAGACAGCAGCTTGCAGGGAGGAAGATGGCTGGCAAGACAGTGGAGCGGCTGAAGAAACTTATCTGGCTGGCGGCGCAGGATGTCAGAGAGGGGCTGGCCGGACGATACGTCTACCAGCAACAGGAGCTTGCCAGCCTGTGCGGGGTTAAGCCTGACAACTGGAGCCACAACTATGCGGACTACTGGCGCGCGATGAGTAACATCTTTAAGAGGCTTGATACCGAATCTCTGCTTTGCCTGGTGAAAACAAGATCACAACAAAAAGCGACCTTTTCGCAGCAGGGTATTGCAAAAGTCAATTAAATAGCATACATTTTGAGTAAATCTGATATCGTCGCCATAGCTTCAATCGTCGACCAAACAAATTCAAGCCTCGCCATCGTGCGGGGCTTTTCTGTTTGTGCCGTCCGGAATAATCCCTCTGAGTTTTGTCGTTAATCCACCGGGCGGCCTTCCTACTTCACACTGCGCCATCCGAGCTATCGGAGGTGAGGCTTATGAAAATGCACAACGATCCCCATTCCTGGCAGGGCTGGCTGGAGCTGTTCCAGAGCTGGTGGCGAGGAGATACCCCGCTGGGCGCTGTTCTGATGTCGTTATTTATGGCTGGTCTGCGCATTGCCTATTTTGGCGGTAACGGTGGCTGGAAGAAAAAAACACTCGAAATTCTACTTTGCGGCGCCCTGACGTTGACCTTCTCATCTGCGCTGGAATATTTCGGCTGGCCCAAGTCCCTGTCTGTTGCGATAGGTGGCGGCGTCGGCCTTATCGGCGTGGATGCGATCCGCGGCTTTGCAATGAAGTTTATCAGTGGTCGTATCGGTGGGGATAATAACAAGGTTTAATCATGAACGAGTCTCAATTTCAGCAGGCGGCTGGTATCAGCGCCGAACTGGCCGCGCGCTGGTTTCCGCACATTGATGCGGCGATGAAGGAATTCGGCATTACAGCACCAGCGGATCAGGCGATGTTTATCGCTCAGGTAGGCCATGAGTCGATGGGGTTTAGCGCCGTAGTTGAAAATTTTAACTACACGCCATCTGCGCTGGTGGCGACGTTCGGAAAGAGGATCACACAGCAGCAGGCTGATGCCCTTGGCAGAACATCCGGACATGCAGCTCGTCAGGATGCTATTGCCAATCTGGTGTATAGCAACCGGCTGGGTAACAAAGCACCCGGTGATGGCTGGAAATATCGTGGTAGAGGATTAATTCAAATCACTGGCCTCCATAATTATCGCATCTGTGGCGCGGCGCTGAAGTTAGATCTGGTGACTTCACCTGAACAACTGGAACAGGAACTACAGGCTGCGCGCTCAGCTGCATGGTTCTACACCTCTAAAGGTTGCATGATCTACGGTGCCGATATTAACCGTGTTACGCGCATCATTAACGGCGGTTTGAACGGTATTGAGGATCGTAAGGTCCGATACAACAAGGCGCGGGCGGCGCTGCTGGTATGAAGATGAGTTATTGGGCGCTCATTTTAACGTTTATTGCTTGTGTCGCTGGTGGTCTTGTCTGGTCAGCGAATCACTATCATGGAAAGTTTCTGGAGGAGCAGAAGCGTGCTGATGCTGCGGAACAGCGAGCTGATTCTACTGAGGCTATCACCGAGAATGTTCTGCGTACTATGGCAATAACGAACATCATTCAGGAGGCGAATCAACATGCAAAACAGCAGATCGCACTGGAGTCACAGAGAACCCAGGAAGATATCAAAGTGGCTGTTGCGGATGATGATTGTGCTTCACGTCCTGTGCCTGATGTCGCTGCTGACCGGTTGCGGAAGTACGCGGACAGTATACGTGCAGGTTCCAACGATGCCGTTACCGGCGAACCTGCTCGCTGAAACTCCACAGCCAGTTATACCCAATCCTCTGACTTATGGGGATAGTCTTAGTTTGAATGTAAGTCTGCTATCAGCACTGGGGCTATGTAACCGTGATAAGTCTGATCTTCGTAGGCTAGGAGAGCAAAAGTACAATCTACATTTGAATAATAATATTCATTAGGTGAAATATTTTTATTTGACTGTTCTAGTTATTATGCTTTTAGTTACAATACTCTCACTATTAACAGTGAGGTAAAAATGAACGAAAATTATATTGCATATGAGACACTTGTAGCAAACCGTGCTGCTGCTGAGTGGGCTTGTTGGGCAATGATTGCATCTTGGGTGAGTGCTGGAGCTACTATTGTTACTTTGTTTTTGGCGTTCAAGGCATTATTTACGTGGCGGGAACAAGAGAAAACAAAAGTAAAAATAGATTTTAGGAATGCATTAAAGAAATTAAAGACAGCTCTATTATTTATGCCTGTCAATATTGACCCCGAGCAACTCAATGATGAACGAGAGCAAGTTATTGCTAAATGGCTATTTAAAGATGTAGATCTTATTAGCCAGCAAATTGAGTTGGGAGAAGAGAATGTTAAAAGATTTGATGAGCTTTTGAGTATTTTTGATTGTTGCCAATCTTCATGGTTTGCGACAGAGCACTTATTTGATAATACTGAGTTAGAAAAAGTTTGGCATGAGTTCGAGTCTAACTTTAATAAATATATAAATGGTGGTGAGAGTAAGGATTTACTTATGAAAATGCTTGATAAGCTCATCTCTTCTAGATTTGTATTTGAGTCAAGGTAATTGCCTTTGAGCATTTTTCTTTATTATTTTACTTATTATAAATTTTTTATATGCCCCCTAGAATCCCAAAAGCCTGCCGCGTTCGTGGTTGCCGCCAAACTACCACTGATCCGTCAGGCTATTGTGAAAGTCACAAAAGCGAAGGCTGGAAGCAATACAAGCCAGGACAATCCCGTCATCAGCGCGGCTACGGTTCGAAGTGGGACAGTATCCGCGCGCGTGTCCTGAAGCGTGACAAAGGCCTGTGTCAGTTATGTCTGCGTGCCGGTGTGGTGCGTGAGGCGAAAACCGTTGACCACATTATTCCTAAAGCGCATGGCGGCACTGATGCTGACTGCAATCTGCAGAGTCTGTGCTGGCCGTGTCATAAGGCGAAGACGGCCCGTGAACGGCTGAAGTAAGAACCAGTTCCCGCTGCCAGAGGGGAGGGGCGGGTCAAATCCCTGTGACCTGACGTCTTCCGGACTGCCCGCCCCATCGTTTTTTTATACCCGCGAAAAATGAAATTTAACCAGGAGTGCCGCATATGGCTGGAACGGCGGGGCGTTCCGGGCGTCGCCCCAAGCCAACGGCGCGCAAGGCGCTGGCCGGAAACCCCGGCAAGCGAGCCCTGAATAAAGATGAACCTGTTTTTACGCCCATCAAAGGTGTTGAGCCACCGGAGTGGTTCGCTGAAGAAGATCTCCCTCTCGCCACGATCATGTGGCAACTGACAACCAAAGAACTCTGCGGTCAGGGCCTGCTGTGCGTGACTGACCTGGCGGTACTTGAGCGGTGGTGTGTGGCCTATGAATTCTGGCGACGTGCCGTGAAAAATATTGCCAGACAGGGCAACACCATCACCGGTGCAATGGGCGGCATGGTCAAAAATCCGGAGCTGACCGCCAAAAAAGAACAGGAGTCCGAGATGAGCAGCACGGGGGCAATGCTCGGACTCGACCCCAGCAGCCGCCAGCGTCTGATTGGCCTGGCGGGGAAGAAGAAAGCCACTAACCCGTTTCTGACAATCTGAAAATCATCGAATCATGAGCCGGAAATCTTACCCCAACGTAAATGCAGCCAATCAGTATGCCCGGGATGTCGTGCGCGGAAAGATTGTTGCCTGCCAGTTTGTGATTCAGGCCTGCCAGCGCCATCTTGATGACCTGATGGCGGAAAAAAGTAAGTCGTTTCGTTACCGCTTCGACAAGGACCTGGCTGAACGGGCCGCGAAATTTATTCAGCTGTTGCCGCACACCAAGGGGGAGTGGGCATTCAAACGGATGCCCATCACGCTGGAGCCGTGGCAGCTATTTGTGATCTGCTGTGCGTTTGGCTGGGTCAATAAAGGCACCCGGTTGCGCCGCTTCCGGGAGGTGTACACCGAAATCCCCCGTAAGAACGGCAAATCAGCAATCTCTGCCGGTGTTGCCCTGTATTGTTTTGCCTGTGATAACGAGTTTGGCGCGGAAGTGTATTCCGGTGCCACGACAGAGAAACAGGCGTGGGAAGTCTTTCGCCCGGCGCGACTGATGTGTAAACGCACACCCATGCTGACAGAAGCGTTCGGGATTGAGGTTAACGCCTCAAACATGAACCGTCCGGAGGATGGCGCGCGGTTTGAACCGCTGATCGGCAACCCAGGTGATGGTTCATCACCCCACTGTGCCGTGGTGGATGAATATCACGAGCATGCCACCGATGCGCTTTATACCACAATGCTTACCGGGATGGGGGCGCGACGTCAGCCACTGATGTGGGCCATCACCACCGCCGGGTACAACATTGAGGGGCCGTGCTACGACAAACGGCGGGAAGTCATCGAGATGCTCAACGGCTCGGTGCCTAACGATGAACTGTTCGGGATCATCTATACCGTTGATGAAGGTGACGACTGGACCGACCCGCAGGTGCTGGAAAAAGCCAATCCAAATATTGGCGTGTCGGTTTATCGCGAATTTTTGTTAAGTCAGCAGCAGCGTGCGAAAAATAATGCCCGTCTGGCAAACGTCTTTAAAACAAAACACCTCAATATCTGGGTGTCGGCGCGTTCGGCGTATTTCAACCTGGTGAGCTGGCAGAGCTGCGAGGATAAATCACTGACTCTTGAGCAGTTCGAGGGGCAGCCGTGCATTCTGGCCTTTGACCTGGCGCGTAAGCTGGATATGAACAGCATGGCGCGACTTTATACCCGCGAGATTGACGGTAAAACGCATTACTACAGTGTGGCCCCGCGTTTCTGGGTACCGTATGACACGGTGTACAGCGTCGAGAAAAATGAAGATCGCCGGACAGCCGAACGCTTTCAGAAATGGGTGGAAATGGGCGTTCTGACCGTTACCGATGGTGCAGAGGTGGATTATCGCTACATCCTCGAAGAGGCCAAAGCGGCGAACAAAATCAGCCCGGTCAGTGAGTCACCCATCGACCCTTTTGGAGCGACCGGGCTGTCACATGACCTTGCTGATGAAGACCTGAATCCCGTTACTATCGTCCAGAACTTCGCCAATATGTCCGACCCGATGAAAGAGCTGGAGGCAGCGATTGAATCGGGACGCTTTCATCATGACGGCAATCCCATCATGACCTGGTGTATCGGCAATGTGGTCGGCAAAAACATGCCAGGTAACGATGATTTAGTGAAGCCCGTCAAAGAGCAGGCGGAAAACAAAATCGATGGTGCAGTTGCGCTGATTATGGCGGTTGGCAGAGCCATGCTGTACGAGAAAGAAGACACGCTGTCTGACCACATTGAGTCCTATGGGATCCGCTCGCTTTAACTGAGGTAATTATGATCATGCTGATTCTCGCGCCTCTGGTGGGCGTGCTGGGTGCGCTTTTGCTGGCGTATGGTGCCTGGCTGATTTATCCCCCGGCGGGTTTTGTTGTTGCCGGGGCGCTGTGCCTGTTCTGGTCGTGGCTGGTGGCGCGATATCTCGACCGTACACAGTCGTCTGTCGGCGGAGGTAAATAGTGTTCTTTTCGGGATTATTTCAACGAAAAAGTGACGCACCGGTGACCACGCCAGCAGAGCTGGCGGATGCCATCGGGCTGTCGTATGACACCTATACCGGAAAGCAGATCAGCAGTCAGCGGGCCATGCGACTGACGGCGGTTTTTTCCTGCGTCAGAGTGCTGGCAGAGTCGGTCGGGATGTTGCCCTGCAATCTGTATCACCTGAACGGCAGCCTGAAGCAGAGAGCCACCGGCGAACGTCTGCATAAACTGATCTCCACGCATCCCAATGGCTATATGACGCCGCAGGAGTTCTGGGAGCTGGTGGTCACCTGTCTGTGCCTGAGGGGAAACTTTTACGCCTACAAAGTGAAAGCATTTGGCGAAGTGGCTGAACTGCTGCCCGTCGATCCCGGCAGTGTGGTACCGAAGCTTAACAGTAGCTGGGAACCGGTCTATCAGGTCACATTCCCGGATGGCTCCACGGATGTACTGAGCCAGGAGGATATCTGGCATGTGCGTACGCTGACGCTGGACGGACTGGTGGGGCTGAATCCCATCGCCTATGCCCGCGAGGCAATATCGCTGGCGGCAGCGACCGAAGAGCACGGGGCCAGACTGTTCAGCAATGGCGCGGTGACATCGGGTGTTTTGCGTACAGAGCAGACGCTGTCGGATCAGGCTTATGAGCGCCTGAAGAAAGATTTTGAGGAGCGTCACACCGGGCTTGGCAATGCTCACCGCCCGATGATCCTTGAGATGGGGCTGGACTGGAAGTCGATGGCGTTGAACGCAGAGGACAGCCAGTTCCTGGAAACCCGCAAGTTTCAGCTTGAAGAAATTTGTCGTCTGTTCCGTGTGCCATTGCACATGGTGCAGAACACCGATCGCGCCACCTTCAACAATATCGAAGAGCTGGGGCTCGGATTTATCAACTATTCACTGGTGCCGTATCTGACCCGCATTGAGCAGCGGATCAACACCGGACTGGTACGAAAAAGTAAGCAGGGTGTTTATTACGCCAAATTTAACGCCGGGGCGTTACTGCGCGGGGATATGAAGTCCCGTTTTGAAGCCTACGCCACCGGGATTAACTGGGGAATTTACTCTCCCAATGACTGCCGCGACCTGGAAGATATGAATCCGCGTCCCGGTGGTGATGTCTATCTCACACCGATGAACATGACCACGAAACCCTCCGATGGCAGTAAAGCCGGTAAGCAGAAGGATAACGCCAATGCAGACGAAACAACGTCTTGATGTACCGCTGAGTCTGAAATCTGTCAGTGACTCCGGTGAGTTTGAAGGATATGGCTCCGTCTTTGGTGTAAAGGACAGCCACGATGATGTGGTGATGTCCGGGGCATTTGCTGCGTCCCTGCGGGCGTGGAGTGACAGAAAAGCGTTACCTGCGCTGCTCTGGCAGCACCGCATGGATGAGCCCATCGGTGTTTACACCGAAATGAAGGAAGACGATGTCGGGCTTTACGTCAGGGGGCGGTTGCTCATTGATGATGATCCCCTGGCAAAACGCGCACATGCACACATGAAGGCCGGTTCGTTAACCGGCCTTTCTATTGGGTACGTCCTGAAGGACTGGGAATACGACCGGACGAAAGAAGCCTTTCTGCTGAAAGAAATCGACCTCTGGGAAGTCAGTCTGGTGACGTTTCCGTCTAACGACGAGGCGCGGATCAGCGACGTCAAGAACGCGCTGGCCCGCGGGGAAATCCCCGAACAGAAAAAAATCGAAAGAGTCCTGCGTGATGTCGGACTCTCCCGTACCCAGGCCAAAGCATTCATGGCCGGGGGCTATAGCGCACTGTCCCTGCGCGACGCTGAGGATGTGGGCTCTGCACTGAATGCACTGAAAAATCTGAACTTCTAATCAGGAGAAATACGATGGCGGTAGATATTAAAGATGTCGAACAGGTCGCGCAGGAGCTGCAGCAGAAGTTTGACGACTTCAAAGCAAAGAACGACAAGCGCGTGGATGCGATTGAGCAGGAAAAAGGCAAGCTTGCCGGGCAGGTGGAAACTCTGAACGGGAAACTCAGCGAGCTGGAAAATCTCAAAAGCGATCTTGAAAAAGAGCTGCTTGAGCTGAAACGTCCGGCAGGTGGCGCGCAAAATAAACTGGCCACCGAGCATAAAGAAGCGTTTGTGGGCTTTTTGCGTAAAGGCCGTGAAGATGGTCTGCGCGATCTGGAGCGTAAGGCATTGCAGGTGGGCACCGATGAAGACGGTGGCTATGCCGTGCCGGAAGCGCTGGATCGCAACATTCTCACCCTGCTGAAAGATGAAGTGGTGATGCGCCAGGAAGCCACGGTGATCACCGTTGGCGGTTCCGACTACAAAAAACTGGTGAATCTGGGCGGCACGGCTTCCGGATGGGTGGGGGAAACGGATACGCGATCCCAGACTGCCACCTCCAGACTGGAGCTGATTGAACCTCTCATGGGGGAAATCTACGGCAACCCGCAGGCCACCCAGAAAATGCTGGACGATGCCTTCTTCAACGTGGAGGCCTGGATCAACAGCGAGCTGGCAACCGAATTTGCCGAACAGGAAGAAATTGCCTTTACCTCAGGCGATGGCACCAAGAAGCCGAAAGGGTTCCTGGCGTATGAATCCACTGATGAAACCGACAAGGTCCGGGCGTTCGGCAAACTTCAGCATATTGTATCCGGCGAAGCGACCGCGGTGACCGCAGACGCCATTATCAAACTGATTTACACGCTGCGTAAGGCACACCGCACTGGCGCGAAGTTCATGATGAACAACAACAGCCTGTTTGCCATCCGTCTGCTGAAAGACACCGAGGGTAACTATCTGTGGCGTCCGGGGCTGGAACTGGGGCAGCCGTCCTCTCTGGCGGGTTACGGTATCGCTGAAAACGAACAGATGCCGGATATCGCCGCTGATGCGAAAGCCATTGCATTTGGTAACTTCAAACGGGGTTACACCATCGTTGACCGTATCGGCACCCGCATTCTGCGTGACCCGTACACCAATAAACCGTTTGTCGGTTTTTATACCACCAAGCGCACCGGCGGGATGCTGGTCGATTCGCAGGCCATCAAACTGCTGAAGATTGCAGCGGCGTAATCACTCAGGGGCGCGGAACCGCGCCCCCTGTTCTGACGGGTGAAGAATCATGATCCTGAAACAAGATCTGAAATGGTCACCGGACGGTATGCGTGTTGAGGTCATTCAGGCCGGTGAGTATGACGACGGGGCGCTTCCTGCCCGGGTGCAGGAGATTGCACTTCAGGCCGGGTTAGCAGAGCGCGGAATCAGTGCAAAAAGCAGTAAAGCGGCAAAAGAGAAAAAGCCACGACCAGTAAAGAGGGCTGAGTATGCTTCTGACAATGGAAGAGATTAAAGCCCAACTCCGGCTGGATGAGGATTTCGATACTGATGACCGCCATCTGCAACTGCTGGCATGTGCGGCACAAAAGCGGACGGAAACGTATCTGAACCGGAAGCTCTATGCACCGGATGAAACCATTCCGGACAGCGATCCGGACGGGCTGCACCTGCCGGATGATATTCGTCTGGGGATGCTGATGCTTATCAGCCATTTTTACGAAAACCGCTCGTCGGTTACGGAAGTGGAGAAACTCGACATGCCGCAGAGTTTTGGCTGGCTTGTCGGCCCGTACAGGTACTTTCCGCAATGAAAATTCGTCAGGCGCAGACCAGCGCAACCTACATTCTGCCGGACCCCGGTGAACTGAATAAACGCGTCCTGATCCGCCTGCGGGTGGATATGCCCGCGGATAACTTTGGCGTGGAGCCTCAATACCCGGTTACGTTCCGGACATGGGCGAAGGTTATCCAGACCAGTGCCACCACCTGGCAGGAAACCGCGCAGACCGGGGACGCCATCACCCATTACATCACCATTCGTTACCGCCGGGGGATCACCGCTGATTATGAGGTGGTCTGCGGTGACAGTGTGTACCGGGTGAAACGTCAGCGCGATCTGAACGGGGCGCGGCGCTTTCTGCTGCTGGAGTGTACGGAGCTGGGCGAATGTAGGCAGAGTCACGGAGGCAACAATGACGACTTCCTTTTTGCACGTTGATTTTCAGCAGCCCGCGGAGATGCGCTTTAACCGCGCCCGTGTCCGGCGGGCGTTTGTCACGATTGGTCAGCGTCATATGCGTGATGCCCGTCGGCTGGTGATGCGCCGTGCGCGGTCGGCACCGGGTGAAAACCCCGGTTATCAGACCGGACGCCTGGCTCGTTCGATTGGTTACATGGTACCCAGAGCCAGTAAACATCGCCCTGGTTTTATGGCACGTATAGCCCCTAACCAGCGTAATGGAGAGGGAAACCGCCGTATCACCGGTGATTTTTATCCGGCTTTTTTGTTCTATGGCGTGAGGCGAGGGGAAAAGCGTCGTCGCAGCCATCATCGTGGTGCATCCGGTGGCAGCGGCTGGCGACTTGCTCCACGTAATAACTTCATGGTGGAAACGCTTGAAAAGAACCGCAGCTGGACACGCTATTTTCTGGCGCGGGAATTGCGTAAATCACTGAAGCCGGAGCGACGACACAGATGAAACTGACGCCTGTTATTGCTGCACTGCGTGCCCGCTGTCCGTATTTTGAAAACCGGGTTGCAGGCGCGGCCCAGTTCAAAAATCTGCCGGAGGTCGGAAAGCTGAAGCTTCCGGCGGCATATGTGGTACCGGGTGATGATTCTCCGGGAGAAAACAAAAGCCAGACCGACTACTGGCAGGAGCTGAAAGAGGGTTTCTCCGTGGTTGTCATACTGAGTAACGGGCGTGATGAGCGCGGTCAGTTTGCCTCGTATGATGTGGTGGACGATGTCCGGCAGATGCTCTTTAAGGCTCTGCTGGGCTGGAACCCGGAGGCGTGCGGTAACCCGATTACCTATGACGGCGGCACGCTGCTGGATCTGAATCGTCATGAGCTGATTTATCAGTTCGATTTTTCGGTCATCAGCGAGCTGACTGAAGACGATACCCGCCAGCAGGATGATCTGAACAGTCTGGATGAACTGCAAACGCTGGCGATTGATGTTGATTATCTCGAGCCCGGTAACGGGCCTGACGGCGATATCGAACATCACACCGAAATAACTCTTCCTTCCTGAGGATCCTCATGTTTGTCAAACCTGTTAAAGGGCGGTCAGTTCCTGATCCTGCCCGCGGCGACCTTTTGCCCGCCGAAGGGCGAAATGTTGACGAGAACAACTACTGGCTGCGCCGTGAAGCAGCTGGTGATATCCGGCGCGTGAATAAAAAGGTGAATACCGATGACGATAAGCTTTAACACCATTCCGTCGAATACGCTGGTTCCGTTGTTTTATGCGGAAATGGATAACCAGGCGGCGAATACTGCACAGGACAGCGGAGCATCGCTGCTGATTGGTCATGCCAATAACGGTGCAGAGATTGTTGCCAACAGTCTGGTACTGATGCCGTCGGCAGACTATGCACGCCAGATTTGTGGTGCGGGAAGTCAGCTGGCGCGTATGGTCGAGGCTTATCGCCAGACTGACCCGTTTGGCGAGCTGTATGTGATTGCCGTTCCTGAATCCACAGGCGCGGCGGCAACGGTTACGCTGACGGTGACCGGGGCGGCAACCGAAACCGGCACGGTGAATGTGTATGTGGGACGTACCCGCGTGCAGGCACCGGTGACTAACGGCGATAACGTCACGATGATTGCCAGCAGTATCCAGGATGCCATCAATGCCGTTCCGACCCTGCCGTTTACGGCTTCATCTTCGGCAGGCGTGGTCACACTGACCGCGCGTCATAAGGGGCTTTGCGGGAATGAAATTCCTGTCAGCCTCAATTACTACGGCTTTGGTGGGGGCGAAGTGCTGCCAGCGGGCGTACAGATTGCCGTGGCGACGGGTACCGCCGGAACGGGTGCTCCGGTTCTCACCGGCGCGGTGGCTGCAATGGCGGATGAGCCGTTTGATTATATTGGCCTGCCGTTCAACGACACGGCCTCCGTTAACACGCTGGTGACCGAGATGAACGATACCAGCGGTCGCTGGAGCTATGCGCGTCAGCTGTATGGTCATGTGTATACGGCAAAGACCGGCACGCTGTCAGAACTGGTGACCGCAGGTGACCAGTTTAACCAGCAGCACATTACCCTGGCGGGGTACGAAAAAGACACCCAGACGCCTGCCGACGAGCTGGCGGCAAGCCGTACCGCCCGCGCAGCGGTGTTTATCCGCAACGATCCGGCACGTCCCACGCAGACCGGTGAGCTGGTGGGTATGCTGCCTGCGCCGAAGGGGAAACGGTTCACGATGACCGAGCAGCAGACCCTGCTGTCTCATGGCGTGGCAACGGCGTATGTCGAAAGCGGGGTGCTGCGCATTCAGCGTGATGTCACCACGTACAGGAAAAATGCTTACGGGGTTGCGGATAACAGCTACCTCGACAGCGAGACGCTGCATACCAGTGCGTATGTACTGCGCAAACTGAAATCCGTCATTACCAGTAAGTACGGGCGTCACAAGCTTGCCAGCGACGGTACCCGCTTTGGTCCCGGTCAGGCGATTGTCACCCCGGCGGTAATCAAAGGGGAACTGCTGGCAACCTACCGTCAGCTTGAGCGTGCGGGGATCGTGGAAAACTACGAACTGTTTAAGCAGTACCTGGTTGTGGAGCGTGATGCCAGCGATCCGAACCGCCTGAACACGCTGTTCCCGCCTGACTATGTTAACCAGTTGCGTGTTTTTGCCGTGGTTAACCAGTTCCGTCTTCAGTATTCAGAGGAGTCTGCATAATGGCCCGTATCGGGGGAACCTGTTATTTCAAAATTGACGGTCAGCAGCTATCGCTGACCGGCGGCATTGAGGTGCCCATGAACAGGACGGTCAATGATGACATCATCGGCCTGGACGGTTCAGTGGACCGCAAGGAAACTCACCGTGCGCCTTATGTCAAAGGGACCTTCAAGGTGCCGAAGAATTTTCCGGTGAGCAAAATCACCTCGTCTGATGAGATGACCATCACTGCCGAGCTGGCGAACGGTCAGGTCTATGTATTGTCGTCCGCCTGGCTGCACGGAGAAGCGAACCATAATGCCGAAGAAGGCACGGTTGATCTTGAGTTCCACGGTGAAGAAGGGGATTACCAGTAATGAAAGAGCTTGAGTTAAAGAAACCGATTATCGCTCATGGTGAGACACTCTCCGTACTGGAGTTTGATGAACCCACCGGGAAGGATGTCCGCGAGCTGGGGTATCCCTACCAGATGAATCAGGATGAGTCCGTCAGACTTCTGGCGCATGTGGTGTCGAAATACATTGTGCGGCTGGCGAAAGTGCCGCAAAGCTCTGTCGACCAGATGTCTCCGGCAGACCTGAATGCAGCGGCGTGGCTTGTGGCTGGTTTTTTCCTCCAGGCCTGACGGCTGAATACCTCACTGATCGCTTCTTTGACTGCGCCAGCTACTGGCGCATTAATCCCTTCGAATTGCTGAGTATGCCGATCAGTGAAATTCCCTTGCTGGTCAGTCAGGCAAACAGGATAGAGCAGGAGAAACGCACACATGGCTGAATTTGAGCTTAAGGCGTTGATCACCGGTGTCGACAGGCTTTCTCCCGCGCTGTCGAAAATGCAAAAGAAAATCCGGGGATTTAAACGCCAGGCGGAAGAAGCGTCACAGGGTGGGCTGGCGCTTGGGGGCGGATTGGCAGCGGGTCTGACGCTTTCCCTGAAATCTTATGCCGATCAGGAAAACGCCGCCACCGGGCTGAAAGTCGCCATGATGGATGCGAACGGCGAGGTTGGAAAGAGCTTTCAGGACATCAATAAACTGGCTATTGGCCTGGGTAACCAGCTACCTGGTACAACGGCTGATTTCCAGAACATGATGCAGATGCTGGTGCGTCAGGGGATCCCGGCAGAAAACATTCTGGGTGGTGTGGGTAAAGCGACAGCTTATCTTGCGGTACAACTGAAAAAAACACCGGAAGCGGCTGCTGAGTTTGCTGCAAAGATGCAGGATGCTACCGGAACGGCGTCAGAAGACATGATGGGGCTGTTCGACACTATCCAGAAGGCGTTTTATCTGGGCGTTGACGATACCAACATGTTGTCCTTCTTCACTAAAACCAGTTCTGTTCTGAAGATGGTGAACAAGGATGGTCTTCAGGCTGCACAGAGCCTTGCCCCCATCAGCGTCATGATGGATCAGATGGGGATGAACGGGGAGTCGGCAGGTAATGCCCTGCGAAAAGTTATCCAGTCCGGATTAAGCGTTAAGAAAATCAGGGACGTTAATAAAGTTATGGCCCGCCAGAAACTCGGGGTACAGCTCGATTTTACTGACGGCAAAGGAAGTTTTGGCGGTCTTGATAACATGTTCAGGCAACTGGCAAAGCTGCGAAAACTGACCGACGTTAAGCGAACAGGTGTACTTAAGGCAATATTTGGTGATGATGCCGAAACCCTTCAGGTGGTCAATGCACTAATCGATAAAGGAAAGGATGGCTACGATCAGATCCAGCAGAAGATGAATAAACAGGCCAGCCTGAATAAACGTGTTCAGGCACAGCTTGGTACGCTGTCCAACCTGTGGGAGGCAATGACAGGGACCGCAACTAACGGCCTTGCGGCTATTGGCGGCGCATTTTCTGGTGACGCTAAAAATATCACACAATGGCTGGGGGAGTTGGGGGAGAAATTCACGAAGTTTGCGGATGAAAATCCCCGGGTTATTCGCGGCGTCGTCGGGCTTGCTGCCGGTCTTGCGATTCTGAAACTGGGATTGATGGGCGTGGGCAGTGCCATCAGTATTGTCAGCAGGATTATGTCGATGACGCCGATTGGCATGATTGCGACGGCGATTGCTCTGGCTGCGGGATTAATTATCACTAACTGGGATGTTGTCGGACCTTATTTCAAGAAGCTCTGGGAAACCATTGGTCCTTATTTTGAGGCAGGTTGGGAACTTCTGAAGAAGGTTTTTGCCTGGTCGCCGCTGGGGATGGTGATCAATAACTGGGGACCGGTTGTTAAGTGGTTTCAGGATATGTGGGACAAGCTGAAGCCAATTATTGAGTGGTTTACCGACAGTTTCGGTGACACGGTCGATGCCATTAACTCTGCGCAGTGGGGCGCGGGTGCTTATGATGCTTATGGGACGGGAATACCGGCGCGGGGATACACACCTTATCCGGCGGTGGATCCGGCTCAGTCAAACAACGCCTCCGATGCCACAGGCTCGAATCCCTTCATGATTAACAAAGCTTCTGTGCCAAAAGTTGATGGTGAGATCAAGGTATCTTTTGTGAATTCGCCTCCGGGTATGCGGGTTATGGAAACGCGATCCAGCGGTTTTGATGTCAGCCATGATGTTGGCTATACGCGGTTCAGGTAGTGTACAAAATGATTAATGTGTTTTTGTCTGGCATAATTTGGGTTTTCAGCTTTAAGTAGTTAATATAATCATTCCTTACAAATGATTGAAGGGATGATTATGCGTATCTTTGTTTTTTTTATATCTGCACTTTTATCTTTTAACTTGGCTGCGGAAGAGTGTAAGTTCAGCTTTAATGAGTCAGAATTAATCTCTTCTATAGGTATTGCACCAGTTAAGCAAGAGATAATAAAGGACGAAGGAATAACTAAGCGGCAATATGAATTCAGAAGAGAATTATCTTCTGAAGAAATGCTTAGTGATGACGCTGATGAAAAATATGAGCCGCAGTTTTATATATCTGTTTATAATCCATCATGCCCACAAAAGGTTATTGTTTGGTTTTTCAAAGACAATAAAAACACAATGGATTTAAGTAATGAGGTCCTTGCTGGTAGAGCGTTCAAGTATTTAACTGGTGTTAATGAAAGTATTTTTGAAAATAAAATGAAAAAGTTTTTAAAGGTACAGTCATTTGAATCTTTTGATGAAAGGACAGATTCTAAATTTATAAAGAGTGGTGATATTTATTCCATTGATGTTCAACTCAGATAGTAATTAAAAATATTAGGTTCCCGCCACATCTTCTGCGATGTAAATAACTGACAAAGCAGATTTGGCGGGTTTTTTGTATCCGGAGTTTATATGACGTGGAAAGACAGGCTTCAGGATGCGTCATTTCGCGGCGTACCGTTTAAGGTTGAAGAAGAAAGTGCGGGAACCGGTCGCCGTGTGGAAACACACGAATATCCGAACCGCGACAAGCCCTATACCGAAGATCTGGGAAAAGTCACTTTCCGCCCGTCCATCACAGCTTATGTGGTGGGAGATGACTGCTTTGACCAGCGCGATCGCCTGATTGACGCGCTGAATAAACCCGGTCCCGGCACGCTTGTCCACCCGACATATGGTGAGCTGAAAGTCTGTGTTGACGGGGAAGTTCGGGTCAGCACATCGAAAAGTGAAGGGCGTATTGTCCGCTTTGACCTGAAGTTTGTCGAAGCAGGAGAACTCTCTTACCCCACATCAGGTGCGGCGACGGCGCAGACGCTGATGTCATCCTGTTCTGCACTGGATGACTGCATCAGTGACAGCTTCAGCGGTTTCAGTATCGATGGTGTGGCGGATTTCGTGCAGAACGACGTTATCGGTAATGCCAGCATAATGCTGGGGTATGTTTCTGATGCGATGAAAGTGGTGGATTCTGCCGTATCGGATGCCGCCAGGCTGTTGCAGGGGGATATCTCGGTACTTCTGCCGCCGCCATCGTCAGGCAAAAATTTCGTTGAGCAGGTGCAGAAAATGTGGCGTACCGGGAAACGCCTTTATGGTAACGCCAGCGACCTGGTCACCATGATCAAAACGCTTTCCGGTGTCAGCCTCGGCAGCGATCTGCAACCGCGCGGCGTCTGGAAAACGGACAGTAAAACCACCGCCACGGCGACGCAGCAGCGTAACGTGGTTGCCAGCACCCTTCGTACGACCGCAATCAGCGAAGCGGCGTATGCCGTCACCCGATTGCCTGCGCCAACAACTTCCGCGGTGATGCAGAATTCCGCAGTGGGGCAGGCAACAACACCCGCGCAGAGCACTGGCTGGCCTTCCGTCACGCATCCGGCACTGAACAATGCACCGGCGGTGAAAAACACGGTTGACCTGCCGACGTGGGAAGAACTGACTGACATTCGCGACACACTGAATACGGCAATTGATAAGGAGTTGTCCCGTACAACCAGCGATGCGCTGTTTCTGGCGCTGCGCCGGGTGAAAGCAGATCTGAATGCGGATATCAACACGCGCCTTGAACAGTCTGCACGGATCATTCAGCGCACACCGGATGAGGTTTTACCCGCGCTGGTGCTGGCGGCGACCTGGTTTGATAACGCGGCGCGTGACGCGGACATTATCCGGCGTAATGCCATTACGCATCCCGGCTTTGTGCCGGTGATCCCTCTGAAGGTGCCAGTGCAATGAACGACAATGTCACGCTACGGGTAAATGGCCGGGAGTGGAATGGCTGGACATCGGTGCGCATCGGTGCCGGTATTGAACGGCTGGCGCGGGATTTCAGTGTGGAGATCACCCGCCAGTGGCCGGGAGATGAGGGTATCACCACGCTTCAGCCGCGCATTAAAAACGGTTCAAAAGTGGAGGTGCTGATTGGTGATGAGCTGGTGATCACCGGCTGGGTGGAGGCGACGCCCGTTCGTTACGATGCCCGTTCGGTCAGCACCGGTATTGCCGGACGCAGTCTGACCGCTGACCTGATTGACTGTGCAGCCGAACCGACACAGTTTAATGGACGATCGCTGGTACAGATTGCGCAGGCGCTTGCTGCGCCTTTCGGCATTGAGGTGGTGAACAACGGTGCGCCGTCGGGTGTTATTCCTGATGTCCAGCCTGATCACGGTGAAACGGTGATTGAGGTAATCAACAAAATACTCGGTCAGCAGCAGGCACTGGCTTACGACGACCCGCACGGCAGGCTGGTGATTGGCGGTATTGGCTCAACGCGGGCACATACTGCGCTGGTACTCGGGGAAAACATCCTTTCCTGCGATACGGAGAAGAGTATCCGGGAGCGGTTTTCTGTTTACCAGGTGGCGGGGCAGCGTGCCGGAAACGACGATGATTTCGGTGAGGCCACCACCACCGCGCTGCGGGCCCGCACAGAGGACGCATTTATTGCCCGTTACCGTCCGATGTATATCAGGCAGACAGGGCAGGCTACGGGGGCAGGCTGTATTGCCCGTGCGGACTTTGAAGCCCGACAACGGGCGGCGCGGACGGATGAAACCACCTATGTGGTGCAGGGCTGGCGACAGGGTAACGGTACGCTGTGGCAGCCCAACCAGCGGGTGATTGTCTTTGATCCGGTCTGTGGTTTCGACAATACCGAACTGCTTGTTTCGGAAGTCACGTTTACTCAGGACCAGAACGGCACCCTGACGGAAATCCGTGTCGGCCCACCTGATGCTTATCTGCCTGAACCCGAAGCCCCCGGCGCGCGGAAAAAGAAAAAAGCCAGAGTACAGGAGGACCCGTTCTGATGAGGACGATTGAAGCCATGCAGCGACAACTCCTCGGCCTGATTGGGCGGGCCGTGGTGAAAAGCATCAGTGCCGCCACGAAATGTCAGACCGTGGATGTGTCCCTGATTGCCGGTGAACCCAAAGCCGGGGTTGAACATCTTGAACCCTACGGTTTTACCTCAAGGGCAAACAGCGGTGCGGAAGCGGTGGTGTTGTTTCCGGATGGCGACCGTTCTCATGCGGTGGTTGTTACGGTGTCGGACCGGCGCTACCGCCTGAAAGGGCTGCAGACGGGTGAGGTGGCTGTCTATGACGATCAGGGGCAGTCCGTGACGCTGACCCGGGAGGGGCTCGTGGTGGACGGTGCAGGTAAAACGATCACGTTTCGCAATTCACCTAAAGCGCGTTTTGAAATGGACCTGGAAGTGACCGGACAGGTGAAAGACCTGTGCGATTCCGGCGGCACCACCATGTCAGCGATGCGGCTTGCCTATAACGGCCATCGTCACAGAGAGAACGGTCAGGGCAGTAACACCGACAAACCGGATAAAGCGATGGAGGCATGATGGAACTGTGGCTGACGGTGAACGGTAAACGCACCTGCGCCAGCGCACCGCTGGATCCGCTGACCCGCGCCGTGGTGATTTCCCTGTTCACCTGGCGGCGGGCGGAGCCTGATGATAATGCCGACGTCCCGATGGGATGGTGGGGGGATACCTGGCCTGCGGTACAGAATGACCGTTACGGCTCCCGACTGTGGCTGCTTCAGCGCAGCAAACTGACCAATCAGCTGGTGCAGACGGTAAGGGGGTATATCCGCGAATGCCTGCAATGGATGATTGATGACGGCGTGGTGTCCCGTATTGATCTGGATATCCGCCGCACCGGGATTAATGAACTGGGTAACAGTATCACTCTCTGGCGTCGTGACGGACCGGTAATGATTTCTTTTGATGATCTGTGGAGTGCGATAACGCATGGCGGACAGTGAATTTCAGCGCCCGACGCTGGCAGAAAATATCAGTATGCTCCGTAACGATTTATTCGCCAGGCTGGACGTCAGCGACACGCTCCGGCGCATGGATGAAGACGTGCGGGCAAAGGTGTATGCGGCGGCGCTGCATACGGTTTACGGTTACATCGATTATCTGGCAATGAACATGCTGCCTGACCTGTGCGATGAGTCCTGGCTGGCGCGACATGCTGCGATGAAACGGTGTCCGCGCAAGGAGGCCACGGCTGCCAGCGGGTATATGCGCTGGGAAGGTGTCAGCGATGGCCTGAAGGTGACTGCCGGGAGTGTTATTCAGCGCGATGACCTGGTTCAGTACACGGCAACTGCCGATGCAACCAGCTCTGGTGGTGTCCTGCGCGTGCCGATCGCCTGCTCAAGTGCAGGTGCGGTCGGTAACGCTGACGACGGTACGGCATTAATCCTGGTCACGCCGGTGAATGGTCTGCCGTCTTCCGGTGTGGCTGACACCCTGACAGGCGGATTTGATACTGAAGAGCTGGAAACGTGGCGCGCCCGCGTCATTGAGCGGTATTACTGGACGCCTCAGGGCGGGGCTGACGGGGACTATGTCGTCTGGGCTAAAGAAGTGCCCGGCATTACCCGCGCATGGACATACCGTCACTGGATGGGAACGGGAACTGTCGGTGTGATGATTGCCAGCAGTGACCTGATTAATCCCATTCCGGAAGAATCAACGGAAACGGCGGCAAGACAACATATCGAGCCACTGGCCCCGGTGGCAGGCTCTGATTTGTATGTGTTCAGGCCGGTGGCACATACGGTGGATTTTCATATCCGTGTGACGCCGGACACACCGGAAATACGGGCTGTCATCACCGCGGAGTTGCGTTCGTTCCTGCTGCGTGATGGTTATCCGCAGGGAGAACTGAAGGTATCGCGTATCAGTGAGGCGATTTCCGGTGCGAACGGGGAATACAGCCATCAGTTGCTTGCACCGGCAGACAATATCTCCATTGCAAAAAATGAACTGGCGGTTCTGGGGACGATTTCATGGACGTGACAAACGATGATTACATCCGTCTGTTGTCGGCACTGCTGCCGCCCGGTCCGGCGTGGTCAGCCAGCGATCCGGCGATTGCAGGTGCGGCACCGTCATTAACCCGTGTTCATCAGCGTGCGGATGCCCTGATGCGGGAGTTGGATCCGCGCACCACCACTGAACTGATAAACCGCTGGGAGCGTCTGTGCGGTCTGCCGGATGAATGTATTCCCGCAGGGACACAGACCCTTCGCCAGCGTCAGCAACGGCTGGATGCGAAGGTTAATCTGGCGGGCGGCATCAATGAGGATTTTTACCTTGCACAGCTTGCTGCCCTGGGCAGACCAGACGCCACTATCACGCGATACGATAAAAGTACGTTCACCTGCTCATCGGCCTGTACTGACGCGGTGAATGCGCCGGAATGGCGGTATTACTGGCAGGTCAACATGCCAGCCGCCACCAACACCACCTGGATGACATGTGGCGATCCCTGTGATTCCGCACTGCGTATCTGGGGCGACACCGTTGTCGAGTGCGTGCTTAACAAACTCTGCCCTTCGCATACCTACGTAATTTTTAAATATCCGGAGTAATCCATGCATCGTATAGACACGAAAACCGCGCAGAAGGATAAGTTCGGCGCGGGTAAGAACGGTTTTACCCGTGGTAACCCCCAGACCGGAACGCCTGCCACCGATCTGGATGATGACTACTTTGACATGTTGCAGGAGGAGCTTTGCAGCGTGGTGGAGGCATCCGGTGCCAGCCTGGAGAAGGGGCGGCACGACCAGCTGCTTACCGCGCTTCGTGCGCTGCTGTTAAGCCGCAAGAATCCGTTTGGCGATATCAAATCGGACGGCACGGTGAAAACGGCTCTCGAAAACCTTGGTTTAGGAGAAACGATAAATCTCGCTGCGGGTGCACTGCAAAAATCGCAGAATGGCGGCGATATTCCGGACAAAAAACAATTTGCGAGAACTATCGGCGCGGTAACATCGACTACCATTACACTTGGTGAATCAGGCTGGTTCAAAATCGCCACGGTTGTAATGCCGCAGGCTACATCAACAGCGGTGATTAAACTGTACGGTGGGGCGGGGTTTAACGCTGGTTCACCTGAACAGGCGGCAATCAGCGAACTGGTATTGCGTGCCGGTAATGGCTCACCTGTTGGAATAACTGCCACGTTGTGGAGACGCTCGCCTGCTGCGGCTAACGAGGTCGCATGGGTTAATACATCAGGCGACACCTACGATATTTATATTAATATCGGCCAGTATGCGTACTGGTTAATTGCGCAATATGACTACACCGGTAATGCAAATGTCACGTTGCACAGTACGCCTGAATATTCATCAGTACAGCCGGGAAACTCAACCAGCGGTCAGACATATACAATTTACAGTAGTCTGATGAAACCAACAGCCGGTGATGTGGGTGCATTGCCGATTACAGGGGGACAGCTAAACGGTCCGTTAAGCATTGGTACTGACAATGCACTGGGCGGTAATTCAATTGTACTCGGTGATAACGATACCGGTTTTAAACAGAACGGTGACGGGATACTGGATACATACGCGAACAACCAGCACACCGTTCGTGTCGCTCCCGGTGAAATGATGGTTCTGGGAGCTATTCGCGCAGGCAAAGAAAAAAAACTGTCACTAACGAGTAATAATAATTCGACAATGACAGCCACGTTTAACTTATGGGGCGACGCAAACAGGCCCACTGTAATTGAACTGGATGATGATCAGGGATGGCAGTTATACAGCCAGCGAAACCCTGATGGTTCAGTCCTGTTTACGGTCAATGGCGATATCACCGCTAACGTACTGCGTGCAGGCGGGGCCATCTATCAGAATAACGGTGATATCTTTGGTTCGCTATGGGGAAATGGCTGGTTAAGTACCTGGATTAATAATAATCTCGTCTTAGATGTTCAGTTAGGGGCCGGCACATCAGTGACTACCTGGAACAATGCAGGGTCATGGCCTAACACTCCCGGATATGTAGTTACCTCCGTCTGGAAAGATTATCAGGGCGAAAATATTGATGGTATTAATTATGCGCCTTTGCAAAAACGAGTCGGGAATCAGTGGTATACCGTACAAGGGGGAACGGTATAATGAAAAAATATCAGGATATTAAAAATTTCAGACTGATTGACGCGCCTGTAAACAGGGGTAAAACTCAGGCCGAAATAAATATAGGTGCATATTTTCTGGAGTCAGAAGACGGGCAGGACTGGTATGAGTGTCAGTCATTATTTTCTGATGATACTGCAAAAATAATGTACGACCCTGAGGGGGTGATCTGGGGTGTTGTTAATAAGCCAGTCCCGCAACGTGGAAACACATATGCTGTATCAATGTTGTGGCCGGTTAATATGTCTGTTGCGGAAATAGACGCTGCTGACTGTCCTGATGATTGCCGTGGTGATGGTACGTGGTTATATCAGGACGGTAAAGTCGTTCAGCGGGGTTATTCTCCGGAAGAGCTGCGTAAAAAGGCTGAGGCTGAAAAAATTCGTCGCCTTTCTGAAGCTGAATCAGCCATCGCACCACTGGCGCGGGCAGTAAAACTAAAAATTGCCACAGATGAAGAGATTAAACGGCTTGAAGCATGGGAACTCTACAGCGTAATGGTTAACCGTGTGGATACAGCTTCCCCTGACTGGCCGGAGGTGCCGGATGTGGCGTGAAGCGCGTCTGGCTTTTACGGATTCCCTGGCTGCGCTGGATTGTTCCGTCGTTCCGGCGCATCCGTGGATTCACGGTTTGGGGCAACAGACAGATAACTGGGCAGGTATGATGCAGGCAATGGTCTTCAGGGATTTAAAATCCATGGGCGCCAACTGCAAATGAAAAAGGATACTGGAATGATAATAACGGTAATTAAATAAAGCAACGCCCGGACTACCGGGCGTATATAAATTATTTTTATTGCAGACTGCCGTATGGAAGAGGGTTCTTTAATAGATTTTTCTGTTTTAACTTATTTTTTATCCTCTGAGTCAGATTAATCTCTATGTATTTATGTGTAAAGTGAGCTGCCAGGATAGATATCCCGATAGCCAGCAACACGGATGGGATCATCTTAAAATCCGAATATCCGACAGCTCCAACTCTTTTTACCACAGCAAGACCAACTGCGCTATGGAGCAGATATAACGAAAATGAGATGTTTCCCACATAAGTCAAAAAACGGGGGATAAATGCCAGCAATAAAGATTCCCCAAGCGTGAGGGCAAGAACAAAGAACCCCAAAACAAGGGAACTTTTCCTGTCCAACGCATGGATGTTTCCAGTATATATTCCCCAAATAATATATATTAGTAGTACGATAGCACTAATACCTGATAATAATTCTATTTTTCTTGAAGGAAAGTTTTGTTTTATTTTGATGTACAGCCAGCCAACTATAACTCCAATAATAAACTCCAGTAGAAGAGGGTTTGTCAGAAAACCGAAGTATGGAGATGAAAAAGGATAACCTTGTACATTTATTGTTGGTTGGTATCCTGCTATCACAGGTATGATGCTGGTTACCAGAACGCCCCAAGTGACGAGCGCCAGAACTCGGTGTTTAACCAGCAGACATAAAGCGAATACAAGGTAGAAATAAATTTCGTAGTTGAGTGTCCATCGAATATTATACGTACCACCATCGTCAATGTAGAGTGGCGGTGTAGAGGTTTTGTATAATGTGAATGTCAACGCACTTAAAATGTTTTGCACTTTGTCTGGATAATGAAAAGTGCTCATAGCGCCTTCAAGAAGAAAGGCTATGACAAGACAAAGATAGTATAACGGAATGATACGTATTACCCTGTTAAGCAAGAACCGAACCAGAGATGCTTTCCCTCGCATATAACTCCAGGTAGTATAAACCATTATAAAACCGCTAATAATGAAGAAAATATCAACACCGATAATTCCAGGGCTAAATACTTTATCCCATATTGTAGGGTTTCCTTTAGCTCCATCATTCAGAAAGCCTCTATAATGGAACAACACAACCAGTAACGCAGCAATACCACGCAGTGCTTGCAGAGAGTGTAACTTTGTGCGCATAACATCCCCTCAAAAAGAACTCATTATCGCACAGGTAGAACAATAATTACCATGGGCCGTTTCACAACTCCCGCAATTCTTGAAATGCTGGACCATTTCTTATGGCGCGTATACGAGCCTTTTGAATTTTACCTCAGTGACGACATCAGCGATATAATCAGTGTACCAGCTGGATTCATTACCGACTTTGCCACGATACCACGCATATTCTGGACGTTCATGCCGCCAGATGGCAAATATTCCAAAACCGCAATAATTCACAACTGGATTTACGACAACGCGCTGCGCACGAAAAAAGAAGCCGATTTGATACTCCTGGACAGAATGACCGTACTTGGCGTGCCGAAGTGGAAACGGATAGTGATGCATCTGGCGGTCAGGTGGTTTGGCAGGGGGATGTATGGGAAAGAACGTTGCAACAGATGATGAGAAAGCGCAGCTCGACGAATGGAAAAAATACAGGGTGCTGGTAAACCGGGTGGATACATCGACCGCGACAAAAATCGACTGGCCTAAGAAACCTGAACAACCGCGTACCTTATAGGTTGATTTGAGGCGCAGTGATGATGGTGTACACTGCGCTTATCGGTACATATGTTTAGGGATGAAAAATGAATAAAATTGGTATAGTAGTTTTGTTGTCATTTTTTATGATCGGTTGTAGTGCTTGGGATAAAGGTAAAGCAAAAACAATCGAGCAAAAGCGGGATTACCTATTGGAGTATGGTCCGCAGTACGTGCCAAGTTTTTTAGTTCCTCAGTCATTGGTACAACAGCCTCCTCTAAGCGTTACTGTGTTACGAACTAAACTAGTTGATAATGGTGGGGAGACAAGTGAATTTCTCCACCGATTGGTTGATAAATGCTTTGAATCTTCGGATAGGTATTGCACTGTTAGTATGTATTATTCTGAGAACGAAAAAATAGAGAAGAAACGGCAAAAAATAGCCAATAAAAATAAACAAACATCAGTAAAAAAAGGAGACCTTTTTTATTGTCGAATGACGTTAAATCAATCTGGTGGGCCAGTTGATACTAGTCGCATGAGAGTACGTGTAAAGGACAACGTTGATTCCGTTGGTTTCCTTTTTCCTGACGATAAGCAGATTATCTCACCAAAATTAGAAGTTGTTGATTCTGACTCAGGTGAGCGATATGGACGGGCGGCTGATGGCTCCATAACCGTATCGGCTAGTTATGATGGTCATGCTTACGAAATTCAAATATTTAATACTTTGCCTGTAAGCCAATTTAACGGGGCGGTGGTAACACACACTTCGGCACTCGAATTTGCGGGTAGTATTGATGTATTTGATTGTAAAAAGGTTAAATAAAATACATATCAATATGTTTATAACCATAGAAATATATAGACATAAATGGTGCACTATGGCCTATATTACAATGATGTTGGTTCAGCGATAACAGAGCGAGAAACAGTTATGGATGAGGAAAAACAAGCTGTTTTTGACGATATATGCAGGGTTATTGGACGCGCAGTAGTCATGCTAAAAGAAACTAATCAGCCAGTTACCAAAAACAGCATAAACCTGATGCTGCAAGCGCACTCGGATCAGAGTGATGATGCGTATCTGTCCAGAATCTATGCTGTTGCAAAAGATGTAATGGAATAGCGTAAACCTTCCTATTTACTGGATTAAATTTTCTGAGCGACGTTCTATCCCCGCGTTCATGTAGTCGATAGCCTTTTGAAGCTCTTCTATGAGTGCAACCGCCCGAGTACGAGAGATACACATAAACTGGTCAGGAAACTCTTTAATTGGCCAGTTTGGTATACAGGCCATGTTATCTGTGAATGAAGCGGACAGGTAAACTTCATTAGTTCGAAGGGAATAGCCTACTTCAAAACTGGTGAGTTCGGGTAAGCTGCTTACGTTAGATTCAGTGTTTTTCATGTGGTGCTCCCGTACTGGTTTTTTGTACAGTATTATTCAAATTTAGGCTATCAGTCAAATGGCAAATTTAGGGGTGTGAGTACATAATTAAGTACATTTTTATATGTTACTTTTGTTTAATTCTATTTAATTCAGTGGGTTGTGATTTTGTTTTCGTAATCGTGGAAGAGGAATGTGCTCTGTATGCTGTCGTTTTTAACTGTCACTTGATGTACACGCCTGATGTTATCTGTATATGAAATATTTTATTCTTTTATTTTGTCGTTGATTGATTGTATTTGTACACCAATTGATATCGTTGCTAATGTTCGTACATGCGATGGTGAGTACAAAATACTAAAATGATCATCAGCGACACTAAGCTACGCTCCCTCTATGGTAAACCATATTCCGGTCCATCTGAAATTACTGATTCTGATTTAGTACTGTATGGAATTTAGACCAGGGTCAATCTGGCCGGGATCTCAAAAAATGCATGGACTAAAACGGGTCTATTTACAAAGGGACACAACGCTGTGTCCCTTAATTCCATGCGGGTTGAGGCTGGACTACGCCCAGGCCAGTGGCAGGATGGATGACAGAACACTCGGGAAATATTTTCTGGCATGACGTTGCATACTATCCGCCACAACGCTGGTACAGGTAAAGGCGCCATGGAGGCCGTGAAAACGGTCGGACCACTCGGTAAACTGTTCGCTGGATGGGAATATCGCCGGAGACAGCTCCCAGGCTTTTTGCATCAGCGCCTCCGCATAGCCTCTCAGGGCCGGCGGAGAGTCATGCTCAGTGCCGAAAATGGCGCTGGAGGAATAGCGTGCGAATGCGGTACTGAGACAGAACAGGATTTCCGCCTGCTTCTGTGGGGTGGCGTCCGTCAGGTGATAAGCACTGAGGATGTGCTGGTAGTGTGCCGGGCTGAGTTTGCCTTCAGGAAGCAAGGGGTCAAAAATGGTGGCCAGACGCGACACTGAGGCATCATCAATCAACTTCACGGTGGAATGTTTCTGGTTCGTGGCGGCAATAAACTGCTGGTTCAGCTCCCCGTTATCTTCAGTGCTGAGGATGATATCAATCAGCTCCCCAAAGCGTCGCTGCGTGGCCTGCTGATTAAATGCGGCGAGAAACACCGGAAAGTCATGACGGAATAACTCTACCGGAGAGATTTGCGCAGTGGAAACGTTCTCTCCGGCTCGCAGCAGGTAAAAGTTGTCCCATGCAGTGTCAGGAGTAGGGTTTAGCATTGTTAACAGCGTGTCAGTGGAGAGCATCATCGCCGTGTCTGAATCCTGGGAGGAAAGCAGCAGGAAATTATCTGCAGCGCGGGTTGTCCAGTCCGGGCTGCCGTCATAATTGCCGAAGAGCCCATTATGGATGTGGGGAGACACCGCCGGGTGAGCAAGATACTGTTCATAAAGCGCTGCAGCTTTCTGGCGGGTGCCATCAGTGCAGTCCACGCCTGTCATACAGTGTAAAATCACCTGATTAAAGAGTCCGCTGTGAGTAGTCATGGCGGCGCTGTTCCTGTCAAACGAATCCAGCAACACAGGCAGTATGCGCTGCTGATAATATGTGTCAGGAGCCGGCAGGGGAACGTCATTATAGGTCTGGCACTGGTGGGCAAAAAAACGTTCCTGAACAGGCCCGAGCCACTCGCTGATAAGCGCACTTTGCGTATAGGGGGGGTGGGCCAGTACGCTCACCAGCGAACTTTCAACTGGCCGGATACATGCCTCTGTTAAGCGGCCACCCCGCAATGACTTCACCAGGTCTTCCATTGCCCGGACTTTTTCCTGACTGTATTTATCGGGCAGGCTGTCAATGGTCATCAGAATACTTTTACCATTATTGTGCTCATGATTTAAAAATCCATCCACAGCGTTCTCACTCCAAAGGAGTGGCATTTGCAGCCAGATATCACCTAGACGAATAAAATTTCCGCCCCCTGACACTGACGGAGGTGATGAATTATCCGGTTCATTTAAAATAACGCCAGAGAGGTTGGCTTTGTGACGTATAAACGTATTTTTTAATGTTGTATTAATAAAAGAGGGCTGTTGTCGTGTAGTAATTGAATACTGTAAAGTCAGTTCATTCATGTCTGAATTACTAAATTTTGTATTACTGCAGACTACATCACTCAGTGTCGAATAAGTGAATCGGCATTCGTCAAAATGTAAATGAGATATATCAGAATAAGTAAATTTTGAATTTGAAAAGTTGAACCCCTTAATAATATCGCCGTCTCGCTTCATGAAGCTGGTGGGCAATATTTTGCTGAATGTAATATTACGGAAATCTGCGTTTGAAAAATCGCGATCTGCGGCCGTAAGGGTTTCTCCGGCTTTCTGTCGTAAAAGTGCATCCGTGAGTTTCTTAGCCCATTCGGCAGGTGATGACGGGGAAGACGTAGCCTGAAGTGAGAGGGAGGGTGATACTGGTGGTGTTCTACCTTCAGAAACAGTGGGCCTGTTATTGGCTGATACAGAGACTCCACCGGGGAGTGGGGCCGCACCTGTCACTCTGTAATTATAATCACATGTTTGATTTGCAATATGCTTACGCATGAATGCTGCATTCATTTTTGAGACATCTTCTGCTGAAATATTTTTCTTACCTGCATTATTTGTATCTTTAATATTTTTAACAGTAATCAATGTTTTGTTTAAGGTGTTTTTATCTTTCGGCTGAAAGAAGTCTTTTATTTTTTGTGGTAACGCGAACTCAATCGATGAGCTCTTTCCTGTTTTAAGTTTTTCATTTAAAGAAGCATGCGTGTTTTTAACACTGGTTATTTTTGAGGCGAACCCGTTTTTCGTATGTTCACGAATAGAGGTAATTAATTTTTTAACCTGGTTAGGAATAGTAGAAAAATTAATTGCGCCTGATGATATCTTCATTAGAATTCCTTATCAACATCATTATGGAAAAACGGTCTGGATTTTTAACGCCTTAAAAGTAAGCTTCATATGTCGGTATGGCGATGGAGATCACAATTCACCATGTTATCTGGCAGGTTTCTTTCAGAAAGTGTCCATCCTGTCATCATGTCACCGTATTGTGGGACGCTGACGTATCTGCGGAAAAATCAAGGCATAAGGGAGCGGGTCGGGTAACGAAGCCCGTGTGCACGCAAAAGTAAACCCGCTTCGATGCTCAACCAGCGTTTTTCACCGGCATTCGGGATATCGTCGGCGGACATTCCGGCGCGTATGAGAAAGAACTGCGTAAAGCGCGTGAAATCGCTTTTCAGGAAATAATCGTTTTCTTTTAAATATTATTACGTGTTATTGGAATTGTATCATTTTTATAATTAACAGCGGGTTGTTTGGTAATTCTGCTGATTATTCAATGACAGTCCATGTGCGTGTTCAGGAAATGTAAAATATTTATAAAATAAAAGGTTTTATCGTGTTGGCGTGTTCATTTTAACAACTATTTCAAATTGTGATTGAAACCGACATTTCATAATACAAATTAAATATAATCTTCAGCTATATCTAATAACAGGAGGTTATATGAGCATTAGTCGTCGTTCTTTTTTGCAGGGGGTAGGCATCGGCTGCTCTGCCTGTGCGCTGGGCGCTTTTCCGCCCGGGGCGCTGGCGCGCAACCCGATTGCCGGCATTAACGGTAAAACCACGCTAACGCCAAGCTTGTGCGAAATGTGTTCCTTTCGTTGCCCTATTCAGGCGCAGGTAGTCAATAACAAGACCGTTTTTATCCAGGGCAATCCTTCTGCGCCGCAGCAGGGGACGCGCATATGCGCCAGGGGCGGGAGCGGCGTCAGCCTGGTCAATGACCCGCAACGGATTGTAAAACCTATGAAACGCACCGGGCCACGCGGCGACGGTGAATGGCAGGTGATTAGCTGGCAACAGGCTTACCAGGAAATCGCGGCGAAAATGAATGCCATCAAAGCGCAGCATGGCCCCGAGAGCGTGGCTTTCTCTTCCAAATCGGGCTCGCTCTCCAGCCATCTTTTCCATCTGGCTACGGCCTTTGGTTCGCCTAATACCTTTACGCACGCCTCAACATGCCCTGCCGGGAAAGCCATTGCGGCAAAAGTGATGATGGGCGGCGATCTGGCGATGGATATCGCTAACACGCGCTATCTGGTTTCGTTTGGCCACAATTTGTATGAAGGGATTGAAGTTGCCGATACCCATGAGTTAATGACCGCGCAGGAGAAGGGGGCCAAAATGGTGAGCTTCGATCCGCGTCTGTCGATATTTTCCAGCAAGGCGGATGAGTGGCACGCTATTCGTCCCGGGGGGGATTTAGCGGTTCTGCTGGCGATGTGCCACGTCATGATTGATGAACAACTCTACGATGCGTCTTTTGTTGAGCGTTATACCAGCGGATTTGAACAGTTAGCACAGGCGGTAAAAGAGACGACGCCGGAATGGGCCGCCGCGCAGGCCGATGTCCCAGCCGACGTCATTGTCCGGGTGACACGCGAACTGGCCGCCTGCGCGCCTCACGCTATTGTCAGTCCTGGTCATCGCGCGACGTTCTCGCAGGAAGAGATCGATATGCGGCGTATGATTTTTACGCTTAATGTGCTGCTCGGTAATATTGAGCGCGAAGGCGGGCTATATCAGAAAAAAAACGCCTCTGTTTACAATAAACTGGCCGGAGAAAAGGTCGCGCCAACGCTGGCGAAACTCAACATTAAAAATATGCCGAAACCGACGGCGCAACGAATCGATTTGGTCGCACCGCAGTTTAAATATATCGCCGCTGGCGGCGGCGTGGTGCAAAGCATTATTGACGCGGTGTTAACCCAGAAGCCTTACCCGATAAAGGCGTGGATTATGTCGCGGCATAATCCTTTCCAGACCGTCACCTGTCGTTCGGACCTGGTAAAAACCGTTGAGCAACTGGATCTGGTGGTCAGTTGCGATGTCTATTTGAGCGAGAGCGCGGCGTATGCCGACTATCTGCTGCCGGAATGCACCTATCTCGAACGGGACGAAGAGGTATCGGATATGTCGGGACTGCACCCGGCTTACGCTCTGCGCCAACAGGTCGTAGAGCCGATTGGCGAGGCGCGTCCGAGTTGGCAAATCTGGAAAGAACTTGGCGAGCAGTTGGGATTAGGGCAGTACTATCCGTGGCAGGATATGCAGACGCGCCAACTCTATCAGTTGAACGGCGACCATGCCTTAGCGAAGGAACTGCGACAGAAAGGGTATCTCGAATGGGGCGTTCCGCTGCTATTACGCGAACCAGAATCCGTTCGTCAGTTTACGGCGCGTTACCCCGGCGCTATCGCGACGGACAGCGACAACACCTATGGCGAACAGCTTCGCTTCAAATCGCCCTCCGGCAAAATCGAACTTTATTCCGCAACTCTGGAGGGATTGCTCCCAGGCTACGGCGTTCCGCGCGTTCGTGACTTTGTGCTGAAAAAAGAGAATGAGCTTTACTTCATTCAGGGCAAGGTGGCCGTGCATACCAATGGCGCGACGCAGTACGTTCCTTTACTCAGCGAGCTAATGTGGGATAACGCGGTCTGGGTCCATCCGCAAACGGCGCAAGAAAAAGGCATTAAGACCGGCGATGAGATCTGGCTGGAAAATGCTACGGGTAAAGAGAAAGGTAAGGCGCTGGTGACGCCCGGAATCCGCCCGGACACGCTTTTTGTCTATATGGGATTTGGCGCTAAAGCTGGGGCCAAAACGGCGGCGACGACACACGGTATCCACTGCGGAAATTTACTGCCGCACGTGACGAGTCCGGTATCCGGTACGGTAGTGCATACCGCAGGCGTGACGCTGAGCCGGGCATGAGGGAGGAGGGAACCATGGATCATTTAACGAATCAGTACGTCATGCTGCATGATGAAAAACGTTGTATCGGCTGCCAGGCGTGTACCGTTGCCTGCAAAGTGCTTAATGACGTACCGGAGGGATTTAGCCGCGTACAGGTACAAATTCGCGCCCCTGAACAGGCATCCAACGCACTAACCCATTTTCAATTTGTCCGCGTCTCCTGTCAGCACTGTGAAAATGCGCCATGTGTCAGCGTTTGTCCTACCGGAGCGTCATATCGTGATGAAAACGGGATCGTGCAGGTGGATAAATCGCGCTGTATTGGCTGCGATTATTGTGTTGCCGCGTGTCCTTTCCATGTGCGCTATTTGAATCCGCAAACCGGCGTCGCCGACAAGTGTAACTTCTGTGCCGACACGCGGTTGGCGGCTGGCCAGTCTCCGGCGTGCGTATCCGTTTGCCCAACGGACGCGCTGAAATTCGGCAGACTGGATGAGAGCGAGATCCAGCGCTGGGTCGGTCAGAAAGAGGTCTATCGCCAGCAGGAGGCGCGTAGCGGCGCGGTCAGTCTGTACCGTCGTAAAGAAGTCCATCAGGAGGGTAAAGCATGAATACTATCTGGGGAGCGGAACTACATTATGCGCCAGATTATTGGCCGCTGTGGTTAATTTACGCAGGCGTCGTGGTGCTGCTCATGCTTGTTGGGCTGGTTATCCATGCGTTATTGCGCCGGATGCTGGCGCCAAAAACGGCAGGCGGCGAAGAGCATCGTGACTATCTCTACTCGCTGGCGATTCGCCGTTGGCATTGGGGAAATGCGTTACTGTTTGTTTTATTACTGTTAAGCGGTTTATTTGGCCATTTTTCTCTCGGCCCTGTAGCGCTAATGGTACAAGTGCATACCTGGTGTGGTTTTGCCTTACTGGCTTTCTGGGTCGGGTTTGTGCTGATCAACCTCACCACAGGTAACGGGCGTCACTATCGGGTAAATTTTTCCGGACTGGTAACGCGCTGCATACGCCAGACGCGTTTTTACCTTTTTGGCATCATGAAAGGGGAAGCGCATCCGTTCGCGGCAACAGAGCAGAATAAGTTCAATCCACTGCAACAACTGGCATATCTGGCGATTATGTACGCGCTGGTACCGCTGTTAATCATCACCGGTTTGCTGTGTCTCTATCCGCAGGTTGCGGGTCTGGGCCCTGTGATGCTGGTGCTGCATATGGCGCTTGCTATCATCGGCTTACTGTTTATTTGCGCGCATCTCTATCTGTGTACTCTTGGCGACACGCCGGGACAAATTTTCCGTAGCATGGTTGACGGCTATCATCGTCATCGTACCGCGCCGCGCGGGGATAAGTCCGCCGTCTGAGCGTATCCATAAAATAAAGTCAGCAAGAAAATGTGCCTTGTGTCACATTTTCTTGCAATTTATCCATGTTTGTTTAACTGAACTTCCGTAAAAAGAACGGCAAATAGAGACCATCCTGAGGACATGCTGTTGAAACGCCGTTTGTTTATTGCCGCTTCTTTATTCGCGATGCACCTTTCTCCTGCGCTTGCGGCCGATGCCGTAAGTTTTGCTCCCCAACCGCCAGCCATTGATGCAGGCGCCTGGGTGTTGATGGATTACACTACGGGACAGGTTCTTACCGCCGGTAATGAACACCAGCAACGTAATCCCGCCAGCCTTACCAAGCTAATGACGGGCTACGTCGTCGATCGCGCCATCGATAGTCATCGTATCAGCCCTGACGATATCGTCACCGTTGGGCGCGACGCCTGGGCGAAGGATAATCCGGTGTTTGTCGGCTCCTCGTTGATGTTTTTAAAAGAAGGGGATCGCGTGTCGGTACGCGATTTAAGCCGTGGCTTAATTGTGGATTCCGGTAACGATGCCTGTGTGGCGCTGGCGGATTATATCGCGGGCGGGCAGCCGCAGTTTGTGGCGATGATGAACAGCTATGTGAAAAAACTCAATTTACAGGATACCCATTTTGAAACCGTCCACGGTCTGGATGCGCCGGGACAACATAGCTCCGCGTATGATCTGGCCGTACTCTCCCGGGCGATTATTCACGGCGAACCTGAATTTTATCACATGTACAGCGAGAAAAGCCTGACCTGGAACGGCATCACGCAGCAGAACCGCAACGGCTTGTTATGGGATAAGACCATGCATATCGATGGGCTTAAAACCGGACACACATCGGGGGCGGGATTTAATCTTATCGCATCGGCGGTGGACGGGCAGCGCCGACTTATTGCCGTCGTGATGGGGGCGAAAAGTTCGAAAGGTCGTGAGGAACAGGCGCGAAAACTGTTGCAGTGGGGCCAGCAAAACTTTGCGACGGTGCAGATTTTGCACAGCGGTAAAAAAGTGGGCAGCGAGCGAATCTGGTATGGAGACAAAGAAAAGATTGCGCTGGGTGCGGAACAGGATTTCTGGATGGCGCTGCCCAAAGCGGAAATTCCGCATATCAAAGCAAAATATGTGCTGGATAGAAAAGAGCTGGAGGCGCCAATCGCCGCTCATCAACAGGTAGGTGAAATAGAGCTCTACGATCGGGATAAACTGATCGCTCAGTGGCCGCTGGTCACTCTGGAATCGGTGGGTAAAGGCGGTATGTTCTCTCGTCTGAGCGACTATTTTCAGCATAAAGCGTAAGCCGTTGTCACACACCGTTCACCGTCATCTGAGGTGTCAAAAGGGCGGGATTGCGAGGTTGCTCACAAAATGATCACGCTGTCCTTGTGACCGTAAAAGGCTGTAATTACACTGTACATTCATACAGTGTAGTAAAGTGACGGAGGCAGCATGGATTACGAAATCAGGCAGGAACAAAAACGCAAGATAGCCGGTTTCCACATGGTCGGTCCATGGGAACACACCGTGAAGCAGGGTTTTGAACAACTGATGACGTGGGTGGATCGACAGCGGATCGTGCCAGTTGAATGGATTGCCGTCTATTACGACAATCCAGATGTCGTACCTGCAGAAAAACTTCGCTGCGATACCGTGGTGTCCGTGGCAGAGAATTTCATCCTGCCGGACAATAGCGAAGGCGTAATCGTGACCGCCATTGAAGGCGGCGAATATGCCACTGCTGTCGCGCGTGTGGAAGACCGTGACTTTGCGAAGCCGTGGGAACGGTTTTTTGACGTCCTGGAGCAGGATAGCGCTTATCAGATAGCCTCTGCGCCCTGTTTTGAAACCTATCTGAATAACGGCATGGAAGATGGATACTGGGATATTGAAATGTATATTCCGGTACAGCGGAAGTGATCGACTGGTTTCCTGGCTGAAAAGAGCGGACGGATAATGTGTTCCGTCCGCCAGTGCGCTATTTTTGCTATAAAGCAGGTACAATGCATTTTTTGCCATTCCCGTAAGGAGCGCAAGCGTGCGTGCCGATAAGTCATTAAGCCCTTTTGAAATACGGTTGTACCGTCATTATCGCATCGTGCACGGCATACGTATCGCCCTGGCGTTCATTCTTACCTTTCTGCTGGTTCGTCTGTTTTCTATTCCCGAAGGCACATGGCCGCTAATCACGTTAGTGGTGATTATGGGGCCCATCTCATTCTGGGGAAATGTAGTGCCTCGTGCTTTTGAGCGCATAGGCGGTACGATCCTGGGCGCGGCGTTAGGGCTGGTGGCGCTACGCCTGGAGCTCTTTTCCTTACCGCTGATGCTGGTGTGGTGTGCGATAGCGATGTTTTTGTGCGGCTGGCTGGCCTTAGGGAAAAAACCGTATCAGGCGCTACTGATAGGCATAACGCTCGCCGTTGTTGTCGGCGCTCCCGCTGGTGATATGAATACGGCATTATGGCGTGGCGGGGATGTGATTTTGGGGTCGCTACTGGCAATGTTGTTTACCGGCATCTGGCCCCAGCGCGCCTTTTTGCACTGGCGCATCCAACTGGCGCATTGCGTCACGGCGTATAATCGGGTGTATCAGGCAGCTCTGTCGCCGAATTTGCTGGAGCGCCCCCGGTTGGATAAACATTTGCAACGGTTGCTGAACGATGTCGTCAAAATGCGCGGGCTGATAACGCCAGCCAGTAAAGAAACCCGGATACAAAAATCTATTTTCGAGGCCATTCAGACCATCAACCGCAATCTGGTTTGTATGCTTGAATTACAAATCAATGCCCACTGGGCGACGCGCGCCAGCCATTTTGTGATGCTTAACGCGCACACATTGCGTGAAACCCAGCAGATGACGCAGCAAACCTTGCTAACGATCGCCCACGCGTTGTTTGAAGGCAACCCGCAGCCGGTACTGGCAAACACCGGTAAACTGAATGATATTGCTGCCGAGTTGCGGCAGCTAATGAACGAGCAGCAGGGCGACGCGGTGGCTGAAACCCCCATCCACGGCTATGTTTGGCTAAGTATGGAAACGGCCCGACAGTTGGAACTGCTTTCACACTTGATCTGCCGGGCTTTGCGCAAATAAAAAGCAGATGGGGCGAATGAATTTGTTGCTGCTTCGATTCAGCAAAGATTAAGAGTATGATACTAATATAAGGATAAAATGAGTGCTACTGGCAACGATTTTATCCCCGAACCTTCAGGTTTCCCCAGACGGCGACGTAACGGTGTTTCCTCTGGCGGCTTGAAGTATGACGGGGATAAACGTAATGTTTATCCACTAGCAGTTGCTTAACGAATCCGAATCTCACATTATCAGGGGTGTAAAAATGGAAACAACCAAGCCTTCTTTCCAGGACGTGCTGGAGTTTGTTCGTCTGTTCCGTCGCAAAAATAAACTGCAACGTGAAATTCAGGATATTGAGAAGAAGATCCGTGACAACCAGAAGCGTGTGCTGCTGCTGGACAACCTGAGCGACTACATCAAGCCAGGTATGAGCGTTGAGGCGATTCAGGGTATCATCGCCAGCATGAAAAGCGACTATGAAGATCGCGTTGATGACTACATCATTAAAAATGCCGAAATCTCCAAAGAGCGTCGCGACATTTCCAAAAAGCTGAAAGCGATGGGCGAAATGAAACACGCCGATGTAAAAGCCGAATAATGCGCTACGGCAGTGGGAGCGTATATCAGGCTCTCACTGCAGTTTGACCCCGCCAGTGACCATCTTGAGTAAATGTTGTTTTGGCCAGTGTCGGGTAAGTTTTTTCTCTGCCAGCTTACCTTTCAGACGCGCAATATCATGACGTTTCCGGTCCAGCATCAGACCCACCACGCTACCGCTATGCGCCACGTTCAATCCGTATAAATCACACTCTTCGACCAGCGACAGCAGGGCGGTAAATCCTGGCTTAGGTAACAGCGTCTGGCTGGCGATAGCGCTAAGCGTAGCCGCCTCACCCAGTCGGAGCGGATTTTGCGTTATACAGGCTTCCTGCACCAGATTCCAGGCCTGCTGTAAGGTTGCTGAACTTGCTATTAATTTCTGCTGGCGAGGGAGACGGTGGTAATCTTGCGTGCGCAGTGTGACCGGACTTTCCAGTACCAGCAAATCGATTGGCGGCGGTGGCTCGCAGGCGATTTGCGTGGCCGCATTATTATGATCAAACAGCGTTAACTGATGAAAAACGGTGCTATCGGTGGGTTCGAGTGAGACGCAAAGCTGTGCAAGGGTGGTTTCATCCAGCGAATGGCCAAGATGATGCGCCGTTGCCACTGCCGTAGCGGCAATATCTGCGGTGCTGCTGGCCATGCCTTTGGCAACGGGAATTGACGAACGCACATCGACGCGAATCTCGTTACTCCAGTGCGCAGGATACTGCCAGTGCGCCAGAACGCGCTCCACCATCGCCCGCGACAATGGACGCTCGTTTACCAACGGCGGCGCAGCCGTGACTGCTACGGTGCTGTACCAGTCAACGGGGCAGGAGACCAGTTTCTCACTGCCCAGAATCCATCCCTGGATAAGTTCCCCGCATGAGGCGGGGCATTGCGCAACAGCCACGTTATCACCTTTCAGGTACGAATAGTGTGCGCGCATAGTGTCATGGTAAAAGCGTTATTACCATGACTTGCCGCAATGCGTCGTATAACCCTCTCAGGCTGGTACACAAAGCCCTTCCGTGGCCGGTAGCGCAATGCGCATAACGTCTTGTGCGATCATTAACTCTTCGTTGGTGTTGATGACGGCGACTTTCACCAGGGCGTTCTCCGTCTGGATAAATGTCGCATTACGCTGATTTTTCTCTTCATCAACGGCTAAGCCCAAAAATTGCAAATTATGGCAAACCGCCGATCTGGCTCGCGCTGAGTTCTCGCCAATTCCCCCAGTGAATACCAGCGCATCCAGTCCTCCCATTTGCATAATATAGCTGCCAATGGTGGCGCGAATGCGTTCGGCAAACAGAGTGAGAGCGAGTTTAGCCTGCCGGTTACCGGTATTGGCTGCCTGTTCGACATCGCGGTAATCAGACGACACGCCAGAAACGCCCAGCAAGCCTGACTCATTATTTAATAACTGATTCAACTGTTGCGGGGTTTTGCTTTCGCGCTGGGCTATCCACGGCAGAATAGAGGGATCAATATCTCCGCTACGGGTGCCCATCATCACGCCTGACTGCGGCGTAAAGCCCATCGACGTATTGACCGAACGCCCGTTCTTGATGGCGCAGATGCTGCTACCGTTTCCAAGATGACAACAAATCACCCGTAATGCGCTGAGTGGTACGCCCAGCTTTTCCGCCAGAACGCCGCTGACATACTTATGGCTGGTGCCATGAAAGCCATAACGGCGAATCCCCAGTTCCGCGTAATAATGCCAGGGAAGCGGGTAAATATAGGCGGGTTCATCCAGCGTCTGGTGAAATGCCGTATCAAACACGGCTACGGAAGGGGCATCAGGCAACAGTTGACGAAAAACGTGAATACCCAACGCGTTTACCGGGTTGTGAAGCGGGGCCAGTTCAGCAAGACGTTCGATTTGCGCTAACGTTTCATCCGTGACCAACGTCGAGTCTTTAAAAAACTCACCGCCGTGCGCCACACGATGGCCCACCCCATCAATGTCCCGCAGACTGTTAATGATTTGATAACCCAGCAGCTTTTCCAGAAGCAGCGTTACCGCATCGCGATGATCGGCAACGGGGACGGTTTCCTTCCATTTTTGGCTGTGCGTCTTAATTGTCACCTGCGCATCCGCCATACCGATACGTTCAATCAGCCCCTGACAGAGCATGTCGCCCTGCGGCATCTCCAGCAGCTGGAATTTTAACGATGAGCTGCCGGCGTTAATGGCCATTATTTTGTAAGACATAAAGGTTCCTTCGAATTCAGAAAATCCAGCACGGCGTCGAGACCCGAGTTATTCAGCGCGCTGGTAATAAAAATCTGTTGTGCGCCAGCCTGCGTAAGCCATTCCGCAACCAGCGAAATACGCTGCGGGTCGGCGAGATCGGCCTTGGTGACCAGGCCAATCGTCGGGCGGTTCATCGGGGCGGTAAACCCCGGAGAAAAGGGCGACCACTGGGCGTCGGCGTTCAGCACCAGGGCGATAACGTCGGCCTCGCAGGCGCTGGTCAGCAGGGCGCTATACAGGCAGCGGTTCTCCAGGTATTCGCCCGGCGTGTCGATGGCCATCGGGGACCATTCAATGGCCTGGGTTTTCTTGTAATGGAGCGCTTCGCCACGCAGGCTTTGGGTCAGCGAGGTTTTCCCGCACTGGCTGGGGCCGATAAACATCAAACGCTTCATGACGTTACGTCCGGGTGATCGAACAGGTGGTGAACTGCATCATTTCGCCCAGCGTGCGCGTTACCTGCTTGAGGGCATACTCGACGGCGGAAACGTCGCCAGTCAGCACCACCGCGCCGGTAAAGCGGTCAAGAAACCCAATCTCCACCGCGCCGGATTTGGTAGCAATATCGCAGGCAATAATAGATGCTTCGCTCGGCGTGATGGTAAGGATGCCAATGGCGGACACCGCATCCGGCAGACCCAGCTTCTTAAATAAATCTTTCCCCGGATTGGCAATCAGGTGCGCGAGAGTGACCTGTTTCCCCGGCACGTATTCCTGAATCATGCGATCCGTTGTCGGTTGTCTTTCCATTATCCCTCCACCATCTGTCGCCACATGGCTTCATGCGGGCGCGGGATCACCGAACGGTAAACCAGCAACCCTTTCTCGCCCGCGCTTTCGCTGGCAACCGTCACGGCGTTATTGACGTCAGAAACGTCGCCCGCCACCACCATGTAGCATTTACCGCCGATGCCGAAGGCCATATGCACCCGCACCAGGGTGACGTTTGAGCCTTTCACCGCCCGGTCTGCGGCGCTAATGCAGGCCGCCACGCTCCAGGTTTCGACGATACCTACCGCCTGGCGCTTATCGACGCTGTTCAGGCCGCTGATGGCCGGAAGTACGCTGGGATGAATATTCGCCAGCACCAGGCTGTCGACGAGCATCTCGCCGGCCTGCGACGTACCGGTTTCAATAGCCTGCTGGACAGCGCCAATATCGCCGCCAAGCATCAGTAAAAACTTCCCCGGGCAGATGGTCTTGCTGACCAGCAGATTAACGTTGGCGCTTTTCAGCATGGCATCACCAAGCTCCATGCCTTTGGCGATGCTGGTGAGTTCTAAAATTCCTATAGCCTGAGACATGGTTAACCTCTTACAACCGTGATGGCCTGTTCGCTGATGGCCGATACAACGCCGTCGATGCTGGCGTGAATGGGTGCGCCGAGCGCGCCAGGTGGGATATCGGCAACGCATTGCCCGCGCGTCACGCGTTCTCCCACCGCAACGTTCGCTACCGCGCTGGCACCAATATGCTGGCGCAGCTGCAAAGTGACTTTTTCTACTGACGGCTCTTCTTCAACCAGCGGCGCTTCCTGGTACCAGGGGCTTAGTCCCAGTTTGGCGATCAGCCGCTTCACCGGCACCAGGCGATATTTCGCCATTTCGTCGGCCGGATTCAGCGGCCCTTCGTAGCGCTGGTTTTGCGCCCGTAGCTCGCGTTTTAACATGCGGTTGATGCGCATCGGCGAGATCCCCACCGGGCAGGCCACGCTTTCGCAAACGTTGCATTCCGAACAGGTAAGGGCGCTCAGCAGCAACTGCGGCGTGGCAGCCTGGTGAAAGTTCACTGCCCGCACCAGCAGGTGCGGAGAGAGTTCGTGGCCGATCAGATGCCGTGGGCAGAGATCGGTACACAGTCGGCACTGTTCGCAGACGGTGCGCGCGACGGAAAGCACCGTGCGCTCGTCCTGCATTCTCCGCTGGATAAGCGGATGGCTTTTGGGGAGCACCAGCAGGCCGCCGGTAGTTTTCGTCACCGGATTATCAAGAGAGGTAATCCGGCCACCCATCATCGGGCCGCCGTTAATAAAACCAGGGTCGTCGACCGTTGCGCCGCCCGCCAGCGCCAGCACTTCATGCAGTGACATGCCGATAGGAACGGTAACGGTCAACGGTCTGGCGACCGCGCCGTTCACGGTCAACGTGCGACGAGTGACCGGAAACCGCTGCTCGACCGCCCGGGCAATATTGAGCACCGTTTGCACGTTATTGACGACCACGCCGACGCTGGCCGGTAGCGCAGCCGGGGCGACCCGGCGGCCGGTTGCCATCCAGATAGTTAGCACCTCATCGCCCGCAGGATAAACATCCGGCAGGATATGCAGGCGGATACCGGCGGGCAGCAGTGGGGTGAGGGCGTCGATGGCCCGGCGGTATTTTTCTTTCAGGGCTATCACCCCTTCGCGCGCGCCGGTTGCCGTCATGGCGTACTGTACGCCGCGCACAAGACGCGCGGCCTGCTGCCACATCAGTTGCTGGTCAACTTTGAGCATCGGTTCACACTCAGCGGCGTTCACCAGAAAAATCTCTACCTGCGCCTGTAGTTTGACGTGAGCGGGAAAACCTGCGCCGCCCGCACCCACAACGCCCGCTGCGCGAACGCGCTCGCGAATTTCATCAGCGCTATGAGACATTTCAACGACGTTGACGGCGGTACTCATAGCAGTTCCTCCAGCAGTTCCCGAATGGCTTCGGCCTTGGCCGGGCGCGGGTTGGTGCGCAGCGTAACGTCCGCCAGTGCAGCCTGCACCATCGCCGGAATGCGTGCGGAAAAGTCGGATCTTCCTTCTTTAAGCGCAACGGCCAGTGAGGGAAGGGCGCAGCGTTGCTTAAGCAGTTCGATTTGCTGAATCAGCGCATTGATTGCCGCAACGTCATTGGCTTCTGCCGGGCAAAAACCGCAGGCTTTGGCCAGCCGCGCATAGCGTTTGGCGGCGCGCGGGTCACCCGCGTTAAAGCGGATCACCGTCGTGAGCAGCAGCGCATTGGCCAGCCCGTGCGGCAGATGAAACTGTCCGCCAAGCTGGTGGGCTATCGCGTGGTTAAGCCCCAGCCCCGCCTGGCTGAAGGCCATCCCGGCGAGCGTTGAGGCATTGTGCATTTTCCCGCGCGTCGCCACGCAGTCGCCTTTTTCCACCGCCGTGGGCAGATACTGGAACACCAGTTTGGCGGCCTTTTCCGCCAGCGCGTCGGTAAAGTCGCTGGCGTGCGGTGACACCCACGCTTCCAGGGCGTGGGTCAGAACGTCCATGCCGGTGTTGGCGGTAATCTGCGGCGGTACGCTGACCACCAGCTCCGGGTCGAGGATCGCCATATCCGGATACAGCGCATTGTTGAACAGCGGATACTTGATGCCTTTATCCGGGTCGCTAATTACGCAGGCGCTGGTGACTTCCGAACCGGTGCCGCTGGTGGTCGGGATCGCCACGCAGGTTTCGATATTGATGCCGCTCTGCTGGCTAAACCAGACAATCGCTTTTGCCGCGTCCATTGCCGAGCCGCCGCCAAAACCAATTACCACCTGCGGCTGCAGGGCCTGCATTTGCGCAATGCCCTGCACCACGGTATGGATGGTGGGGTCCGGCGTTATCTCGCTAAAGACGCTGATGCGGTTATCTGCGGGCAGCGCGTTACGCAGGGTATCCAGTAGCGGCGAGCGCGCCAGAAAGCCATCGCAGATTATCCAGATGTGCTTATTGGTAAAGCGCTTGAGCACCGCCAGGCTGCCCTGACCGCTGTACAACCGCGTTTGTAGTGAGAAGGTATTCATCGCGACCTCGGTTAGCGAATAGAAAAGCCGTTGGTCAGCACGCAGCGCCGGGAGCGGGCAAAAGTACGCGCTGACGTGGTCCCTTCGCCGGTTGGCGTGGCGATAGTGAAGGTGGTAAAGCCTTCGCCGCCGACGCCGATCCCGGCATAGGAAGGGCCGTTTTTGACGAATATCGAGGTTTGCAGGGTGCGGGCCGCGAGGTTCAGGCGCGACACGTTCTGCGAGTGCATAATGGCGGTGTGATGCAGCCCCTCTTCAACCTTCAGGGCCAGCGCCAGCGCGCTATCGAAATCGCTGACTTTTACCACCGGCAGCATTGGCATCAACTGTTCGCTGGTGACCCACGGATCGTCAGCGTTAACCAGCGCAATCAGCAGACGCGGCGCTTTTGCAGGGACAGCGATCCCGGCGGCTTCCAGCATGGCCGATGGGCTCTTGCCGACCAGTTTTTTATTCGCCTGGCCTTCTGGCAGGCAGGCGGCGCGGAGTTTGTCGGTATCGGCAGGGCTTAGCAGCAGCGCACCGAAGGTTTGCATTTGCTGCACCAGACGCTCGGCGACGCTCTCCACTACGATCAAGCTCTTCTCGGCAATGCAGGGCAGGTTGTAATCGAATGACGCGCCGTTAATGATATCTTCCGCCGCTTTCACCAGGTCTGCCGTTTCATCGACGATGCAGGGCGGGTTACCCGCGCCAGCGCCAATCACCTTCTTACCGCTCTTCATGCCCATTGCCACAATGCCCGGGCCGCCGGTAATGGCCAGTACTGCGATTCGCGGGTGGGCCATCATCTGCTGGGTCGCTTCGAAGGTGGGTTCAGCCACAGTCACCACCAGATTGCGGATGCCGCAGCAGCGGAAGGCAATCTCTTCAATCAGGCTAATCAGCTTGAGAGAGACCTTTTTCGCGCCCGGATGCGGGCTAAAGTAAATACTATTGCCCGCCGCCAACATGCTGATGCTGTTATTGATGATGGTTTCCGTCGGGTTGGTGCTTGGGGCGACTGAACCGATGACGCCAAACGGCGAGTATTCAAAGAGTACCATGCCGCCGTCACCGGTCAGCGCGGTGGTGGTGAGGTCTTCTACGCCCGGCGTGTTGTCCAGCGCAGCCTTGTTTTTGAGGAATTTATCTTCTTTGTTGCCCATTCCCGTTTCATTGGCGCTCTCCTCTGCCAGAGCAGCCAGCAGCGGCGTCAGTTCCTGACGCATCGCGCTGATGATAGCGCTGCGGGTTTTCAGCGGACACTGCTGATAACGTAAGAACGCCTGGTGCGCGGCATCGATGGCCTCGCTCACGGACTGGAAAATCCCTTTGCCCTGAGGCTGGGCCGGCGTTTGCGCTGGCGTGGTTAATTGCTCGCTAAGAATGGTGCGAATCAGGGTTTCGAGTTCAGAAGTATTCATTGATGAGTTCCCACGTTAATAGCCGCGATGGCGGTCTGTGCTATATCCATGTCCTGCTCAACGCTGCCGCCGCTGATGCCAAGACCCCCAATTAATATGCCGTCGCGCCACAGGGCGTAACCGCCGCCAAAGGTGACCACTTTTCCCTGTAAATGACTTTCCAGGCCATAAAGCGCCGCGCCTGGCTGAACAACATCGCTCAGCTCATGGGTCGCCGTTTTCATTGCCACTGCGGTCCATGCCTTTTTCGGTGCCAGTTCGCTGCTGACCAGCAGGGCGTCCGGCATCCGCCAGGTCACAGTTTCCGTACCGTGCGCGTCAACGATGCTGACGACTACCGGAACCTGCAGTTGCTGCGCACGTTCAACGGCGGCGCGGGTGAGCTGGTGCAGATCGTGGAATGAGAGGGCCACGGGCGTTGTCTCCTTGCTGCGGGTCGGCTGGCTGGCAGCCAGATAGCGCTTGCTAACTTCACGGATGATGTTGGCCTGGTGCGCATCGCTATCTTCCGCGCGGGCCAGGGCGTACAGGCAGTCCGATAAGCGGTTGATGTAGCGCATCAGCACCTGGCGTACGTTGACTTCAGTTGCCAGTTCAACCAGACGGCGTTCGGCGCGGCGCGCCAGCGTGCGGGCAAAATGTAAGCGGCTCGCGGCTTCGCAGCGTCCGGGTAAAATAAAGCTGTGCAGCGGTTCGACGCGGGCCATTGCCCGATCGATAGCGGCTTCCAGAGCCGAAATCTCTTCGCTGCTGATGTAGCGCTGTTTGGGCGACGGCTGCTCGCTGTCGCTGGCCAGCTCTGCGCTAAACCAAAAAAGTTGCTGCTGGATGGCCTCGAGTAAGGTGCGGTGATTTTCATCCGCAGCGGCGCAGGCGCACAGGCTCAGCGCGGCGTTCAGCTCATCCAGCGTGCCGTAGGCTTCAACCCGCGGGTGGGTTTTGCTCACCCGCTGGCCGGTAAACAGTGATGTGGTGCCAGCGTCACCTGTTCGGGTATAAATCGCCATAACCGCCCCTTAACGCGAAAGCGTATCTACAATGCCGACAACGGCGAGGTCGATGGCCTCATTTGGCCCGGAAAAAACGTGCCTGGCGCTGGAGCCGCCGCTGAGCAAAACCAGTTCGCCGACGCCCGCGCCGACGGAGTCCACGGCCACTTCATCGCCAGAGGTGGGCGAGGCGGGGAGTTCGCCATCGGCGCTGACCCGACGCACCAGCAGCAGCTTTTTCCCAATCAAAGAAGGTGATTTTTGCGTGGAGACAACCGCGCCCGTGACTCGTGCCAGATGCATGATTTACTCCTGCTTAATTAATTGAATATTCCGCGCATTGGCCGCGTCACGCGCCATGGCGGTCACGATGCATTTGCGGTGGACAACCAGACGCCCCCGGCTTAGCAGCGCGACATCGCGATAGCTCAGCACCGAACCCGCATGCAGAACCAGCGGCAGTCCGTGCTCGTCGGTGAATACCAGCGGCAGACGAGCCAGTTTTTTGACCGGGATAACCGGCAGCAACTGGCTGTGCAGGCTGAGCTGTACGCGGATGCCAAACGCCAGCGCGTCGTGAATTTTCCGGGCGGCGGTATCGTCGGTTTCTGCATCCGCAAGCTGACCCAGCAGCGGCAGGTCGACGAGCAGGATGCGCAGCGACGCGTGCTGACAGAACAGTGCTGGACAGTCGGCATCGCGAAGTTGCGTAACGCTCAGCGTCGCCGTGCTCTGGGCACGGCGATGCAGCCGGGAGACAATCTCCTCGACAATGCGCTGCAGGGTTTCGCCGTTCATCGCGGGCCTACCAGCCGGGCAAAGGCATGCGGGTTATCGGCACCAGCGGCGTTGGCTTCATCGGTATCAATGTGCATTTCGAGGCGCATGTCCGGTGAAACGCGAATCGCCACGTTGTTGAAAATCAGCCCGCGATCGTCGCCTTCAATCGCCACGGAGACCGTATCGCCGTGGGAAACCCGCAGGATCAGCGCATCAAGCGGCGACATATGGATATGCCGCTGCGCGACGATAACCCCGGAAGGCAGCTCCAGTTCGGCAAAGGGGCTGACCAGGCGGATGCCCGGCGTCCCCTTCAGGTTGCCGGACATTCTCAGCGGCGCGGCAATCCCCAGCGTTCTGGCGTCGGTACGCGAAATTTCCACCTGGCTTACCGAGCGCAGCGGGCCGAGCAGGCGCACATTTTTGAGCTGCCCTTTCGGTCCCACCAGAGTGACGGTTTGCTCCGCGGCGTATTGTCCCGGCTGCAGCAGCGCTTTTTTCTCGCTGATGGGATGGCCGGGAAACAGCCGCTCATAATCCTGTGCGGACAGGTGGATATGACGGTTTGAGACGCCCAGCGGAATAGGCCGCTGGCGCATCTCGTCGAGAACTTTACTGACCGTTGATTGCAGAAGCTCTTTATCCATTACGCTTCACCTCGCTTGCCAGAATGAATGCAAAGCGTACGAGGTTCGCCCTTCTGGCGCGGACATTTTGGATCCAGACACAGATTGCAACTGACCAGTTCTGATTCCTGCGGGGCCTCTTCGGCTGGCGCTTCAGAAACGACATCAGCTATCTCTGACGCTTCAGGCTCAGGTTCAATGACGGAGGGGGAGGGTGTCTCTGCGAGCAGGATCCCTTCTCCGGGCCTGGCGATAACCTTGTGGGCCACCAGACCATTCCGCTGTTCGGCAAATTGCGCACCGGTGGTGATGGCCGCCTGCACGGAGGCCACATCACCGGTAATTTTAATCACCATCCAGCCTGAACCATTGGTCTTTTCGAGGGCGAGCAGCGTGATAGAAGCGGATTTCGCCATGATATCGGCGCAGCTGATAGCCAGTGCCAGACCACAAACTTCAAGTAATCCCAGTGATTGCTTCACGCGGTGCTCCTTATTCGCCATCGATTAGGCTGATTTCGGTAAAATGGCCTCAACATCGCTGTGCGGACGCGGGATAACGTGGCAGGATTTCACTTCACCCACGACACTTGCCGCTGCGCTGCCGGCATCTACGGCTGCTTTAACCGCGCCGACATCGCCGCGAACCATGACGGTAACCAGGCCAGAACCAATTTTTTCGTAGCCCACCAGCTGTACGTTGGCGGATTTAACCATTGCATCGGCGGCTTCAATGGCGCCGACCAGCCCTTTTGTTTCAACCAGTCCCAGTGCGTTATTCATACTGCCGTTCTCCTGTGATTAAGCATGGAGATCCCGAAAAGGGATCCCTTTGACCAGTCGTGCCGCGTTATTACCGGTGTTGCGTTGGGCCTGACTGTCCTGATGATGCATCAGCGTAAAAAGCGGTGCCGATGCGGGTAAATTCTTGTAATGCACGACCAGCGAGTGTCGATCGCAGGCAATGCCGACCAGCAGCGGCGAGCTGCGCGCCGCCTGCCAGGCGCTGTCAACGACATCTCCAGCCGGGTGATGCTGAAGCAGGAAAGGGATGCCTTCCTCTTCGATACCCAGCAGCACTTCGTGCCAGAGGCTGGCGCAGTCGTTGATAACGGTAATGACGATAGCCGGGGCGCTGTGATTACTGTCCATATGCAAATTCCTTGTGCCAGGAGAGAATCAGGCCGGTGGCCACCGCGTTTCTTGGGCCTTCGCTGCCGCGAATATTTCCCCGCCCTGCGACCAGGCGGTAGTGCGCCAGCGCATCGGTGACCAACTGCGGAACTTCGAAATCCAGCGACGAGCCGCCGACCAGCACCACGAACGGAATATCGCGAATGTTGCCGGTTGGACTGACCTGACGCAGCGCGCGCAGCGCGTTGGTGACAAAGACGCGTTCTTTAGCGCTGCGGCGAATGGCGCGCACTTTTTCCAGCGCTAAGTCGCCGGGAAGCGGCACCAGTTCGTCCGGTTTCACCACGCAGACGCGGGCGAACACGGCGGGAGGCAGCGGCGTCGGGAAGAACTGGACGCTGCCGTCCTCGTGGCGTAAGTGGAACAGGCTTTCGACCTTAGCCAGCGGGTATTTTTTGATCTCTTCCGCCAGATAGCGGTCTTCCAGCCCCAGTTCGCGGGCAATAATCATCGTGACCATATCGCCTGCCCCGGCGAGATGGGTGGCGATGATTTCACCTTTAGGGTTGATGATGGAGGCATCGGTGGAGCCCGCGCCGAGGTCGAGGATCGCCAGCGGTCGGGTGGTACCCGGCGTGGTCAGCGCGCCCAGAATGGCGGCTTCAGCCTCAGCGCCGCCGATCTGCACGTCGATATTAAGCTTCTGCTCAATTTCACGGGCAATCATCGCCATCTGCAGACGGTCTGATTTCACCATCGAGGCGATGCCGACGGCCTGCTCCAGCGAGAACTCCCCGGCCAGACCGCCGGTGACGCTCACCGGAACCGAGGTGTCAACGGCCAGAAGATCCTGAATGAAAACCTCACTGCTCGGCTTATTGGTTAGCTCGGCCATGGTCTGGCGCACGTGCTCCAGCATGCCGCCGATATTGGTCCCGGCCTCGCCGGTGACGTTGTCGAGCTTGCCGCAGCCGTCCACCGCTTTCATGATAGCTTCGGCACCGGCGGCAACATCCACGCGCACGGTACGACCCTGCGCCTGCAGCTCCAGGTTACCGGCGGGTATCGCACGAGCTTTGACGTCGCCGGATGGCGTTTTAACCACCACGGCGGAACGGTTGCCGATCAGCGCGCGCGCCATCGGGACGATGTTTTTCGTCTCATCGGCGTTGAGATTAAACACGGTGGCGATGCCGTAAGGGTTAGAGAGGGTTTCGATAACCTTCCCCGGCACGGCGACTTCAATCGCCGCCAGCATCCCCAGCGGAATGCGGTCGATGTACAGAACTTCGTCAACGATCGGCAGCGATTTTTCCAGCCGGTTGCTGACCAGTACGCCATCGTCGCGCTGCAAAATGACGCCGGTAATCTGGTATCCGGCGCGCATTGAGGCGTTGATAACATTGGCGATATCGGCAAAATCAAAGGCTGACGATACCACCAGAATATAGGACGAGTCCGCCGGGCGGGTTAACAGCTCCTCCGGCGTAATCGTGATACCCACACCAAGGCCTACGCCGCCCGGCGTTTTTGGGTTATGGCCGATCATTGTCGATTCGGTGATGATGGTTTCGGTAATGGTTTCCATCGCCACATCGCCAATCACCGGCGTGGCTTCGTTAATGCGGATGAGCGAAATATCGCTGACATTGATCCCCGCGCGCTTTGCGACGAGGGCGAGCGCTTCCTGAATGCCGAACACGTTACGCAACGTGCCTTTGATCCCGGTCGTTTCCGCCAGCGCGCTGTGCGTAATCGTCAGTGCGCCAGTCTCATCTTGCCGCGCCAGCGCGACTTCCGTTGATGAGTTACCGATGTCAATGCCAGCTATATATCGCATACGAAATCCTTAATCGTCGCCTTTGAGTTTTTTACGCTCAACGTACAGCCCTGCCGCTTCACGAACGAAAGCTGCGCAAATCTTTGCCTGATAACGGTTTTCGAGATCGTCGGCGATAGCGAGCAGCTCTTCTTTCGTTGAACGATACGGACGAAGGGCGTTGTAGATTTCAAGAATGCGATCGTCCGGTACCGCGGTCAGTTCGGCGGCGCGTTCGAAGTTCATCGCCAGCCGGTCGCGGCCCGCATCTTTGGCGATAGACGCCTGTAAGCGCAGGGTTTCCGGGGTAATGCGCATATCCTGAGCGGTGACTTTATTGCTCAGCACGTTTTCCAGCGTAAAGTCGTCCAGCGTTTTATTGGTGGCGGTTTTCACCCATTCCGGGTGTTTGTTCGCCAGCGGGTAGTCGCTGACCTTTGCGCTGCGGGACGTGCCGCCTGCCGCAGGAGCCGCTGCTGGCGCATCGCCCTGCAGGCTGTTCATGCGGCTCAATACGTCCCGGACCATCGATTCAATTGCGTCGGTATTCATGGAGTTATCCTTTATCAAAGCGCCACGCGCAGTTCCTGCGGGTTTTTGCCCGTCACGACGTACTTGGTCTCTTTAATGTGCAAAATGGCCGACTTTGCCTGGTACTTCGGGCGTGCCATCTGGTCATTGAGCGTAGGGACCGGCTGCGGTGATTCGCGTTTCGCATAACGGGCGGCGTTTTTACCAATCTGACGGTAGGTTTCCAGCGTCAGCAGCGGTGCCTGCGGGAACAGCTCCAGGTTGGAGAGCGGCGGTAGCCCCTGCTGGTGGATAACAGTAGTACCTTTCGACTGGATGCCGATGGAGATGCCGGATCCGCTCAGGCGGTTACCTTCAACGGCGACGAACGCCACGTCGGAAGATTTAAAGCAGCGAATCACGCGCGCCTTGATGCCTTCTTCTTCAATACCGGCAATGACTTCGCGCAGAATGCTCTTATGCGGTAAGCCCACGATATTGACGGTTTGCGCCAGGCCAAATGCCGGGCCGACGGCGATAATGACTTCGTCCTGCTGAGTGCCCTGGCGCGCTTCGCCCACTTCGGTCAGAAAGCCGTCGCCCGCAGGCGCAGCGGTCTGTGGTGCTGTGGATGCCGCAGGCGCATTAAACGAGACGGGTTTATCGCTGCCCTTCATATCGCGGAGCACGTCTTCAATTATCTGGCGCAGCAATTTTTCATTAATTTCCATTTCTCACCCCTTAATCAATCTCGTTGGGATCAAGAGCGCCAGGGATGTTTTTAATCTCTTCCCAGCGTTCTCCCTGCAGGCGATAACCTGTTGCCGGACCGGCATAGTCATTGACGTCATTAACCGCAGAGAGCACTTGTCCGTCGCCGACGATAATGGCGGAGGTGTGCAAATAGTCGCCGGTTAGCTTGGCTTTCTGGATGTTGAGCATGTCCTGGGCCACGTCGGTAAACCCGCCCTGCGCCAGCGCTTTAACGACTTCCAGACCGTTGCGGTTTTTATTGATGATTTCCTGGGCGAACTTGATGTCTTCGACGATGTTACGCTCCGGCATATCTTTCGAACCGTGGGCATAGGTCGCGGCTTCAACTTCTTCATCGGTAATCGGCGGTAGTCCCATTCCGGCAAACACGGCCTGCAGCGCGCGGGCGGCTTTGTTACGGATGGCGATAACGTCCTCTTCGCGAACCGGGCGCAGACCGCCGTCCACTTTCAGGTCACGCTGGATAACGTTGTAGTCGTCAAAGTCTTCCGCATCTTCGTTGGAACCGGCGAACATGTTGTCGTAGTTCGGCACCGCGGAATAACCAGAGGAGATAAAGTCGGTACCCGGCAGGAACTGCATCAGCAGGCGCGCGGTACGACGCATATCGGAGTGGGTGAAGGTCTGGTCGTTACTGGAGGCGCATTCCAGATCCAGCGAAGAGCAGATCAGGTTTTCCGCCAGCACGGCACGAATGCCTGACGGCACGGCAGACGGTACGCCGATACAGCTTACGGAGCCGTTTTGCAGACCCTGAACGCCAGCCGCTTTCGTGATATAGATGCAGCGCGCTTCCAGATACAGCATGGATTTGCCTTCGGCGTAGCCCATCTGCACTTCGGAGCCGGAGCCGGAGGTGAAGCGCATTTTCAGGCCGCGAGAGGCGTAGGAAGAGGCTAAGAAGCCTTTCGACCATGGCGTATCGTCACCGTCGGTGAAGACCGGCTCGGTGCCGTAAACGGAAATGGTTTCGGCGTAGCAGGTGTGGCCCAACATACCGAGCTTCAGCTCGGTGGCTTCTTCCAGGGAGCACTGAGTCAGTACACCCGGACGACCTACCTGAGAACCAACCAGCAGCGCGATGGCGTTGAACGGCGCGTAGCGCGCTACCGCAACCGTGGTTTCTTGTTCGTCAAACCCGCGCCATGCGCCTTCGGCGGCATCGGCGGCAATTTGCACCGGGTTGTCTTTAACGTTGGTGACGTGCGCCTGCTGAGAGGGCGTGCGGCGGGCGCGCATTTTCTGCATCGCCATCATCATCTCAACCACGTTCATATGCGAAACCACTTCAACAATTTTCGCCGGGGTCATCGCGGTGGTTAGCGGAACGATTTCGCTGCGCTTGACGTTCGGATCGCACAGCATGTTAGCCAGCTTGACCGAATCCATCGCCATCACTTCTTCGGCGCGGTTCAGGTTGATGCCGTAGCGGGCGATAAAGTGGTCGATCAGGTCGAATTCGCTAACCGGTTTTCCGTCCAGCTCGGTTACCGCGCCGTTAACGATTTTTATCGACGGTTTTGGGTCGTTCGGGCTTTCCATCGCGATAAAGCCTTCTTCGATCCACTCCTTAACAAAGCCGTCCTGATTCACAGGGCGTTTCGCCAGTGCTTCAAATCTTTTCGATCTCATGAATCAGCCTCGTGGGTATCAGATGTAGGACGGGCGATCGTTTTTCGGTTCAGAACCGAGGGTCGCAAGGACGGTTTTGCCGATTTCGCGGGCGGAGGTCACCGCCTGACGGACCGCGCCGGAGTCGCCGGAAATCACCAGAATAGCTTCGTTACTAAAGCTGGTGCCGTGCGCCGGAGAGCTGTACGCCACGACTTCAACGTTGGCTGACTTCAGCGCGGTATCGGCCATCAGTACGCCGACGGAAGCCGGAGCGCCGACGATAATGCCGCAGGCGCGGCCAATCGGCGCGCCGAACGCTTTTTCCAGCGCATAGCTGGCGCGAGCGGTGTACTGCAGCTCGATATGTCCGGCTTCGTTGCCGTAAACATCACCGAAGGTGCGGTCCAGCTCTTTCAGCGCGACTTCGATACCGCGCTTGACGTCGGACACGTCGTTACCGCCTAAAATAATCAGCGAACCGTGGCCCGCTCCGCCTTTGGTATCGCGCGGCAGCTCAATGCTGACCACTTCGGTATTGGTGGCTTTCACCGCTTCGTCCGCCGCCATAATGTGCGGGCCTGCGCCGGTGCGGGCGCCGAGAATGCCGATGGAACGATAGCGCTTCTCAAGCTTCATCGCGTCCAGCAGGGCGGTATCGACGTTGGCGATAACCAGGCCCAGGGTATCGCCAATGGCGGTCCCGACAAATTCCGTTAAACTGCAGCTTTTTTCTGCCATAGCCGTCTCTCGTATAGGTTGGGGTTGACCAGGGATGGCCTGTTGTTCCGGCGTTGCCACACGGGCAATCACCTGCGCCATGATCTGTTCCACCAGCTCATTGCTGCTCATTGGTTAATTCCCTTCGGTAAGATTTTTTCTACATCGGTGTGAGGGCGTGGGATGACGTGTACGGCTTTCACTTCACCCACGTTGCATGCGGCTGCGGCACCTGCATCGGTGGCCGCTTTGACCGCGCCAACATCGCCGCGCACGATGACGGTTACCAGCCCGGAGCCAATCTTTTCATAGCCCACTAACATCACATTGGCTGACTTAACCATTGCATCAGCGGCCTCTATGGCTGCGGTTAAGCCTTTGGTTTCTACCATTCCTAGTGCTTCTTGTTGCATAAAGACCTCGCATGGAGTGTTCCGATAGTGGGGACTATAAGAAGATGCGAGGAAAAAGAATGGCTGACTTGCTGTTGAACATCAGAAAATAATGGGAAAGCAATATGATTAAATTGCCTTTTATTTTTATAAATCATTGATAATTAAAATTTAATTTATTATTGTCTATATGATTATTTTGTTTTTATTATTTCATTTTTACATTTTTGTTAGTGACGAGAGTATTCTTGTTTGATATGGCGAAAGACGCAAAATGTGATGTTTATTCGAAATTGATAAGTTGGCTTGTGCAATATTTTATTATTTCAACAGGCGTATTTTATAGCTCAAATTTCCCGTGTGATGGGCTGATAAAAATATCGGAAAAGCAAAATTTTGCTATCGCAACACGATTTTTCCGGAAGGCAGGCCCGCAGGTTGCCAACAATTTACAGGCGGCACTTTTTATAGTGAGGTTAGCTGTACACTACCGCCAGCCGAAACTTGCGCTGGCCAGGACACGAACTTTGCTCAGAAGGTGTCACATGAATGATTCTCTAAAGGCGCAATGTGGTGCGGAATTTTTAGGCACCGGACTCTTTTTGTTTTTTGGTATCGGTTGTTTGAGCGCGCTCAAAGTCGCAGGCGCCAGCCTCGGATTATGGGAGATTTGCATTATTTGGGGGCTTGGAATTTCACTGGCCGTTTACCTTACGGCCGGGATCTCCGGCGGACATCTTAACCCTGCGGTGACGATTGCGCTGTGGCTCTTTGCCTGCTTTCCCAAACAGAAAGTATTGCCTTATATTATTGCCCAGTTTGCCGGCGCTTTTGGCGGCGCTCTGCTGGCATATGTGCTTTATAGTAGCCTTTTTACTGAATTTGAGACTGCGCATCATATGGTGCGCGGTAGCGTCGAAAGTTTGCAATTAGCCAGCATTTTCAGTACCTATCCGGCCGCAGCGCTAAATGTATGGCAGGCTGCGTTGGTGGAAGTGGTCATTACGTCGATTCTGATGGGCATGATCATGGCATTGACGGATGATGGCAATGGCATTCCTAAAGGGCCGCTTGCGCCTTTGCTTATTGGGATACTGGTTGCCGTTATCGGCGCGTCTACTGGACCCCTTACCGGTTTTGCAATGAACCCGGCGCGTGATTTCGGTCCCAAACTGTTCACATGGTTAGCGGGGTGGGGGAACATGGCGATGAGCGGTGGGCGAGAGATCCCTTATTTTATCGTGCCGATTGTCGCGCCTGTTATCGGCGCCTGTGCCGGAGCAGCGATATATCGCTATTTTATTGGTAAGAATTTACCTTGTAACCGCTGTGAACTGTAAGAAAATGCGAACCAGATTCACAGCAATGATGTATCGTAAAAACAGGTGAGATAATTTCGTGATCTGCTTTCACGAACTGATCAAAACGTCTCCCAGCAATGGGAGACTTTTGATATTGTCATTGTACTTTTTATCAGGGCCAGGATAATGCTAATAAAAAGTGAATGTAAATAATGTGTTTTGTTTATAACAATAAATTAACTGAGGGGTTTTATCATGATTTCTGCGAGCGCTCTGAACTCAGAACTCATTAATAAAATCGCACAGGATTTTGCACAAGCCACCGGTCTGGCGGTTGTGGTTGTCAATATTCATGGTGATGAAATATCTGAGCTATTCAATTTCACGCCGTTTTGTCAGTTGATGCGGCAGCATCCCCAGCATAGTACACGTTGTCGTATGAGCGATCGCTGCGGGGGACTGGAGGCATCGAAGTCCGATCAACCCTGTATTTATCGTTGTCATGCCGGTCTAACGGATTTTTCTATTCCGCTGGTAATCGCAGGGCATTTAGTTGGCTTTGTTTTATGCGGGCAGGTTCGTTTAAGTAATGACGTGGAGCTGGTAAACATTCTTAATGTCGACGATCGCTGGCAGGCTGACCCTGAGCTCTTGAATGAATTTCGGAATGTGCCAGAGATGGACTATTCACGCGTTATCGCTTCCGCCGATCTTCTTAAACTGATTGTTGAGAATTGCCTGAAAAAACAGCTCAATTTCGTGGTTATCAAAGACAATCCGCAGCAGTCGGAGGCAAATAAAACCACTCGTGGTCCCACTCCGCATGACAGTAAAATGAAAAAAGCGCTTCGCTATATTGATGCGCATTTGTCCGACGATCTTCGTCTTGAGGATGTCGCCTCACATGTCTATCTCAGCCCCTATTACTTCAGTAAACTATTCAAGAAATATCAGGGAATCGGATTTAATGCGTGGGTGAACCGCCAGAGAATGGTTAGCGCCAGAGAATTGCTTTGCCATAGTGACTGGAGTATTGCCAGTATTGCGCGTAATTTAGGCTTTTCGCAAACCAGCTATTTTTGCAAAGTCTTCCGCCAGACCTATCAGGTTACGCCGCAGGCTTATCGCCAGCAGATAAATGAGAATTCTCATCCTCCATCGTTATGAATAGCAATATTTTGCTATTGCCGATTTTTGATAGTCTTTTGTATCTTAATCATTTCAGAAAGAAAATTTATCTGGTGTAACAATAAATTGTCATAGCGCAACAAAATAATAAAATTTAGGGCATAAACTGCACCAGTTTTTATTTTTGTGATGAAGTACAGTGTCAGGAAAGATAAGTTTTATTACGCTTTGTCGATACGTTTTATCGTCAATATACCGGTAAGGATGAGTAGATTAACGTCAGATGAGCAACCGCTCAGGCTATTGCTCACAGAAATGTAAAACGTAGCACATTATTAATTGTCGTTATGGGTGTGCCGTACAGCCATAACGTAAACCAACAGGTTTGCCACATTTGTGGTAGGGAAGGGGGTGAAAATCCCCCGCAGCCCCCGCTGCTGTGATGCTGACGACCCCGTAAAGACCACTGATCGCAAGATTGGGAAGGACGGGCGAGGAGGACGCTAAGCCAGAAGACCTGCCTGTCGGTGATAACCAACAACTTCGGTGGGAAGTGGGTTGCGAAGACGCGTACAGTCGAAAGACTGAACATGCGCGTACCTGTATACCCCTACCACCCTGAACAGGATCAGGGTAATGGCGGCAAGGCATCACGCATTTATTCTTGCAGGCACAGGAAGCGGTTGCGGCAAAACCACGGTGACGCTTGGTTTGTTGAGGCTGCTGCAAAAACGCGCGCTGCGCGTACAGCCGTTTAAAGTTGGGCCAGATTACCTTGATACCGGCTGGCATACCGCTATCTGTGGCGTGGCGTCCCGTAATCTTGACAGTTTCATGCTTCCTCCTCCTGTTCTCAACGACTTATTTTGCGAACAAATGCGGCAGGCGGATATCGCTGTCATTGAAGGGGTCATGGGGCTGTATGACGGCTATGGCGTCGACCCCAATTACTGCAGCACAGCCGCGATGGCCAAACAGCTTGGTTGCCCGGTCATCCTACTGGTGGACGGCAAGGCTGTTTCAACGTCGCTTGCGGCTACCGTTATGGGATTTCAGCACTTCGACCCGACCCTCAACCTCGCGGGCGTGATTGTGAATCGCGTCACTAGCGACGCCCACTATCAGCTCCTCAAAAATGCCATTGAACATTATTGCTCACTGCCGGTACTGGGGTATGTCCCTCCTTGCGACGGCGTCGCATTACCTGAACGCCACCTGGGGTTGATTACCGCCAGAGAATCCCTCGTCAATCAGCAATCATGGCATGATTTTGCCGCCTCGCTGGAACAAACAGTGGATGTGGATGCGCTACTCTCGCTGAGCGTGTTATCAGCGCTTCCGACGGGAATGTGGCCTGAGCGCCCCGATAACACAGCGGGGGCAGGGCTGACGCTTGCTCTGGCGGATGATGAGGCCTTTAACTTTTATTACCCCGATAACATCGATTTGCTGGAGCGTGCCAGCGTTAACATTGTGCGTTTTAGCCCACTGCATGACCGCGCATTGCCTGATTGCCAGATGATCTGGCTGGGCGGTGGATATCCTGAATTATACGCCGCGGATCTGGCGGCAAATACGGCGATGTTAAAACATTTGCGGGCGGCGCATCAGCGCGGCGTGGCGATTTACGCGGAGTGTGGCGGTCTGATGTATCTGGGGAGCACTCTGGAGGATAGCGGTGGGGAAATTCATCAGATGGCGAATATTATCCCCGGTCACAGCAAAATGGGTAAGCGACTTACCCGCTTTGGCTACTGTGAGGCGCAGGCTATGCAGCCAACGCTATTGGCGGCGCCTGGCGAGATAGTGCGCGGCCATGAATTTCACTACTCAGATTTTATCCCCGAAACACCCGCCGTTATGGCCTGTCGTAAGGTTCGCGATGGCCGCGTGTTACAGGAATGGACTGGCGGCTGGCAGACAGGCAACACGTTTGCCAGCTATCTGCACGTCCATTTCGCCCAGCGTCCGGAAATGTTGCAGCACTGGCTGGCGGCGGCGAGGCGCGTATTATGACGATCCTTGCCTGGTGTATCGCCTGGGTGCTGGATTTTATCATCGGCGACCCTCAACACTGGCCCCATCCGGTACGCTGGATAGGTCGTTTAATCACGTTTGTGCAGCGTATTGTGCGTCGCTATTGTCCCGGCGATAAAGCGCTGCGGATTGGCGGCGGCGTAATGTGGGTTGTGGTTGTCGGGGCGACCTGGGGCGTGGCATGGGGCGTACTGGCAATGGCGCAGCGGATTCACCCCTGGTTTGGCTGGAGCGTCGAAGTCTGGATGATCTTTACCACGCTGGCCGGACGCTCTCTGGCCCGCGCCGCGCAGGAAGTTGAACGACCGTTGCGGGAGAACGACCTTGCGGAAAGCCGAATAAAACTCTCCTGGATCGTCGGGCGCGATACGTCGCAACTTCAGCCAGCGCAGATCAATCGCGCCGTGGTGGAAACGGTTGCAGAAAACACCGTTGACGGCATTATCGCGCCGCTCTTTTTCCTCTTTCTCGGCGGCGCGCCGCTGGCGATGGCCTACAAAGCCGTCAATACCCTGGATTCAATGGTGGGCTACAAACATGAAAAATACCGGGCGATTGGTATGGTCAGCGCCCGTATGGACGACGTAGCGAACTATCTTCCTGCCCGACTGAGCTGGCTGTTGCTGGGCATTGCGGCAGGACTGTGTCGCCTGAGTGGTTGGCGGGCGCTGCGTATTGGCTGGCGTGACCGTTATAACCACAGTAGCCCAAATTGCGCCTGGTCGGAAGCGTGTGTGGCCGGCGCCTTAGGAATCCAGCTCGGCGGCCCAAATAACTACTTTGGCGAGCGTGTGGACAAGCCCTGGATAGGCGACGCGCAGCGCGATATTTCCGTGGACGATATTTCCCGAACGATTCGATTGATGTGGGTCGCTTCAACCCTGGCGCTGGCGCTGTTTATTGCGGCGCGGTGCGGGTTATCTGGCGTGGCCTGAGGACGACAGTATGCATTATATCCAGCAGCCCCAAACCATTGAGGCCAACAGTTTCACCATTATTAGCGACATTATTCGCGAAACGCGTCCTGATTACCGTTTCGCCAGTCCGCTCCATGAGGCCATTATCAAGCGGGTTATTCATACCACCGCCGATTTCGACTGGCTGGACATTTTGTGGTTCTCTGCCGATGCGCTGGAGCAGCTTTGTGATGCGCTACGCCAACCGTGCATTATTTATACCGATACCACGATGGCGCTGTCCGGCATTAATAAAAGATTACTGGCGACGTTTGGCGGCGAGTGTCGCTGTTATATCAGCGATCCGCGCGTGGTGCGCGCCGCAAAAACGCAGGGGATTACCCGTTCAATGGCCGCCGTCGATATCGCTATCGCCGAGGAGGAGAAAAACAAACTCTTTGTTTTCGGTAATGCGCCGACGGCCCTGTTCCGTTTGCTTGAACATAACGTGACGGTGAGCGGCGTGGTGGGCGTACCGGTAGGCTTTGTCGGCGCGGCGGAGTCCAAAGAGGCGCTCACCCATAGCCATTTCCCCGCGGTTGCCGCGTTAGGGCGTAAAGGCGGCAGTAACGTGGCTGCCGCTATCGTCAATGCGCTGCTCTATCACCTCCGGGAGGCCTGATGAGCGAGCTTTCTTTTGACGCGCCGGTCTGGCACCACGGTAAAGCGTTACGTAAAGGATATACCACCGGTTCCTGCGCGACGGCGGCGGCAAAAGTCGCCGCGCTGATGGTATTGCGTCAACATCTGATTCATCAGGTCTCCATCGTCACGCCGTCGGGCGTCACGCTATGCCTGAACGTGGAGTCGCCGCACATTGAAGGCCAGCAGGCGATAGCCGCAATTCGTAAAGATGGCGGCGATGATGTGGATGCCACGCACGGAATGCTGATTTTTGCCCGCGTTACGCTCAACGACAGCGGTGAGATTACGCTCACTGGCGGCGAAGGTATTGGTACGGTAACGCGTAAAGGGATTGGACTACCGCTCGGGAGCGCCGCCATCAATCGTACGCCACGCCATACCATTGAGTCTGCGGTGCGCGAAGCGATAGGCCCGGCGCGTGGGGCTGATGTGGAGATTTTTGCCCCGGAAGGCGAAGTGCGGGCGCAAAAGACGTATAACTCGCGGCTTGGCATTCTTGGCGGCATTTCCATTATTGGCACTACCGGCATTGTGACGCCGATGTCGGAAGAAAGCTGGAAACGCTCGCTATCGCTGGAACTGGAGATCAAACGGGCGTCAGGATTAACGCGGGTGATACTCGTGCCGGGCAACCACGGCGAACGGTTTGTTCGCGAACAAATGGGCGTCGACACACAGGCGGTCGTCACCATGAGCAATTTTGTCGGCTACATGATTGAAGAGGCGGTACGGCTGGGATTTTGCCAGATAGTGCTGGTGGGGCATCCTGGAAAACTGATCAAAATCGCCGCCGGGATCTTTCATACCCATAGCCATATTGCCGATGCGCGCATGGAAACGCTGGTCGCGCATTTAGCTTTACTGGGCGCGCCGCTGGAGTTACTCACCCTGGTCAGCGATTGCGATACCACCGAAGCGGCAATGGAGCACATTGAAGCATATGGCTTCGGGCATATCTATAACCATCTTGCCAGGCGTATTTGTTTGCGAGTCATGCAGATGCTGCGTTTTACCAAAACGCCGCCTGTCTGCGACGCCATCCTGTTTTCTTTTGATAACCATATTCTCGGCAGTAATCGTCCCGTCGACGAGATTGCTAAGGAGCTGCAATGCTGACGGTCGTGGGAATGGGGCCCGCTGGACGGCATTTGATGACGCCTGCGGCGCTGGAAGCGATAGACCACGCCGATGCGCTGGCAGGCGGTAAACGGCATTTGGCGCAGTTTCCGGCGTTTGGCGGCGAACGATTTACGCTGGGCGCGGATATTGGCGCGTTGTTGTCATGGATTGCCGCCCGTCGGGATAAAGGGATCGTGGTGCTGGCCTCCGGCGATCCGCTGTTTTATGGCATCGGTACACGCCTGGTGGCGTATTTTGGTATCGAACAGGTTCGCATTATCCCTGGCATCAGCGCCGTACAGTATCTGTGCGCACAGGCTGGAATTGATATGAATGACATGTGGTTGACCAGTAGCCACGGTCGTTGCGTCAGCTTCGAGCAGTTGGCGAACCATTGCAAAGTGGCGATGGTCACGGATGCCCGCTGCGGGCCGCGGGAAATCGCGCGGGAGCTGGTCGCGCGCGGTAAAGGGCATCGCTTGATGGTGATTGGTGAAAATCTGGCGATGGAAAATGAGCGGATCCACTGGCTACCCGTCAGTGCGGTCAACGCCGACTATGAAATGAATGCAGTGGTGATCCTGGATGAAAGATGAGCTTTTTCTGCGCGGCGAGAACGTGCCAATGACCAAAGAGGCGGTACGGGCGCTGGTGCTGTCGAAACTTGAGCTCCACCGCGCCAGTCACCTGATTGACGTCGGGGCGGGAACGGGAAGCGTCTCAATTGAAGCGGCGCTGCAGTTTCCTTCGTTGCAGGTGACGGCTATCGAGCGTAATCCTGCCGCGCTACGGCTGCTTGATGAGAATCGTCAGCGCTTTGCCTGCGGCAATATCGATATTCTCCCCGGCGAAGCGCCAATGACCATAACCGGGAAAGCCGATGCGGTGTTTATGGGCGGCAGCGGCGGGCATCTGACGGCGCTGATTGACTGGGCGATGGGCCATCTGCATCCCGGTGGCCGTCTGGTGATGACCTTTATCTTGCAGGAAAACCTTCATAGCGCGCTAGCGCATCTTGCCCACATCGGCGCATGTCGAATGGACTGTGTACAGCTTCAGCTTTCATCGTTAACGCCGCTGGGGGCGGGGCACTATTTCAAACCGAACAATCCTGTTTTTGTTATCGCCTGTCAGAAGGAAGAAAACCATGTCAGAGACATTTGATCCACGCTGTGTATGGTTCGTCGGCGCCGGGCCGGGCGATCGCGAGCTGATCACGCTTAAAGGCTACCGCCTGCTGCAACAGGCGCAGGTAGTTATCTATGCCGGTTCGCTGATCAATACCGAACTGCTGGATTACTGCCCCGCGCAGGCAGAACGCTACGATAGCGCCGAACTGCATCTTGAGCAGATTATCGAGCTGATGGCGGCGGGCGTGAAAGCGGGAAAAACGGTGGTGCGGTTGCAAACGGGCGATGTCTCGCTGTACGGCTCCGTACGTGAGCAAGGCGAAGAGTTAACCCGCCGTGGTATCGACTGGCAGGTAGTGCCTGGCGTCAGCGCGTTTCTCGGCGCTGCGGCGGAGCTGGGTGTGGAATATACCGTACCGGAGGTATCGCAGAGTCTCATTATTACCCGTCTGGAAGGGCGTACGCCAGTACCGGCGCGCGAACAACTGGAGGCGTTCGCCAGTCACCAGACGTCGATGGCGATTTATCTCTCCGTTCAGCGTATTCATCGGGTGGCGGAACGTCTCATTGCCGGCGGTTATCCGGCAACTACGCCTGTCGCGGTCATCTATAAGGCTACCTGGCCGGAAAGTCAGACCGTTCGCGGCACGTTAGCGGATATTAGCGACAAAGTACGTGATGCTGGCATCCGTAAGACGGCGCTAATCCTGGTCGGGAATTTTCTGGGTAAGGAGTATCACTACTCAAGACTTTATGCAGCGGACTTTAGCCATGAATACCGTAAAGCCTGAATCCATTGCGTTGTTTTGCCTGACGCCCGGCGGCGTGGCGCTGGCAAAGAGACTCGCCGCGATGCTGCCGTTAACCTGCTTTACCAGTGAAAAACTGCGGGAAGAGGGATTTATTCCCTTCGATGGCGGATTCGCTAATACCGCCCGGCAGGCTTTTACCACTTATACCGCGCTTATTTTTATCGGCGCGACCGGCATTGCCGTTCGTGTCCTGGCGCCGTTAGTGAACGACAAGTTCAGCGATCCGGCGGTGGTCGTCATTGATGAACGTGGTCAGCATGTCATTAGCCTGCTTTCCGGTCATGCGGGCGGGGCCAATGCCTTGACGCGCTACCTGGCAGGAATGTTAGGCGCCGATCCGGTGATTACCACGGCAACGGATGTCAATGAGATGTCCGCGTTGGACACCTTAGCTTTCCAGCTTAACGCCCGCATGACCGATCTTCGAACGGCGGTAAAAACCGTTAACCAGATGTTGGTCAGTCATCAACGTGTGGGGTTATGGTGGGATGCCGAACTAACGGAAGAGATCGGCCAGTGCGATATTCGCGGTTTTATCCCTGTTGATGATTTGCAGCGGTTGCCTGAACTGGATGCGCTTATCTGCGTCTCTTTGCGTAATGACCTCCCTGAGCTTCCCGTACTGCACTGGAAACTGGTGCCCCAGCGTGTGGTGGCGGGAATTGGCTGTCGCCGCGATACGCCATTTCCCCTGTTAGCGACATTACTGGCGCGTCAGCTTGAAGCGCAGAAACTCGATCCGCTGGCGTTAAAAGCGATTGGCAGCGTCACGCTCAAAAAAGGGGAGCCGGGGCTTATTCAGCTCGCCTCCTGCTGCCGCGTGCCTTTTAAAACCTTTACCGCCGAAGCGTTGCGCGAATTCGAACACCATTTTCCCGGTTCTGGCTTCGTCAGAAAAACGGTGGGCGTTGGCAGCGTATCCGGCCCGGCTGCGTGGTTATTAAGCCAGGGACAATTGTTAGGCGAAACCCTGCGCGAACAGGGCGTCACTATTACTTTAGGAGTTGCACACTGATGTTGAGCGTAATTGGTATTGGCCCCGGTTCGCAGGCAATGATGACGATGGAGGCGATTGAGGCGCTTCAGGCGGCGGAAATCGTCGTGGGCTACAAAACCTATACCCATCTGGTTAAAGCATTCACCGGCGACAAACAGGTGATCAAGACCGGCATGTGTAAGGAAATTGAACGCTGCCAGGCGGCTATTGAACTGGCGCAGGCCGGGCATAACGTAGCGCTCATCAGCAGTGGCGACGCCGGTATTTACGGCATGGCGGGACTGGTGCTGGAACTGGTCGGCAAGCAGAAACTGGACGTCGAGGTGCGGCTCATTCCTGGCATGACCGCCAGCATCGCCGCCGCCTCTTTACTGGGCGCGCCGCTGATGCATGACTTCTGCCATATCAGCCTCAGCGACCTGCTGACCCCGTGGCCGGTGATTGAAAAACGCATCGTTGCCGCCGGAGAGGCAGACTTTGTTATCTGTTTTTACAACCCGCGCAGCCGCGGGCGCGAAGGGCATCTGGCGCGTGCGTTTGACCTGCTTGCCGCCAGTAAAAGTGCGCAAACGCCGGTTGGCGTGGTGAAATCCGCCGGACGTAAGAAAGAGGAAAAATGGCTGACTACGCTCGGCGATATGGATTTTGAACCGGTAGATATGACCAGTCTGGTCATCGTTGGTAATAAAACGACCTATGTTCAGGATGGGCTGATGATAACGCCGCGAGGTTACACGCTGTGAATGAGGGGGAAGTGCTGGTGGTGGGCGGCACCAGCGATGCGCGCGCGTTATGCCGACAACTGGATGCGGCGAACGTCGCGTACACCTTATCCGTGGCGACGCCAGCCGGAAAAGCGCTGGCTGGCGACATTAAAGGACAGGTGCGCTGTGGTCGTCTGGAGTACGGGCAGATGGTCGCCTGGCTAAAAGAAAACCGTACTCGCTGGGTAATAGATGCATCGCATCCTTATGCAGAAATGGTCAGCCATAACCTCCTTCGCGCCTGTGAAACGGCAGGCGTGTTGTTAAGTCGTTATCAGCGTCCGGAGCAGCTTAGCAATCTGACGCATCCGCTTCTCTATACGGCGCGCAGTATTGCCGATGCCTGCGAGATAGCGAGGCGTTTTGGTCCGCGCGTGTTACTGACGACCGGCAGTAAAGATCTGGCCGTCTGGCGTGCCGGGCTGGCGGAAAAAACGTTGCTGGCGCGCGTACTGCCCGTGGCGGAGGTGATTCAACGCTGCAGCGAACTGGGGTTCGGCGTTGGAGAAATTTTCGCACTGTGTGGGCCGTTCAGCGCTGATTTTAACGCCGCGTTTTACCACCAGTGCCGGGCCGACGTAGTCATTACCAAAGCGTCCGGCGCGGAGGGGGGATATCAGGAAAAAGTTCAGCCCTGTCTGGATGCGGGCATTCCCTGCATCGTTATTGCGCGCCCGACGCCGCTTGTGACGGGTGATGAGTTACTGGAAAGCCAGGCCGCCTTTGCGCAGCGTTTATCGCGCTGGCTGGCCGCAGCTAAGGAGTAAAAATGAAAAAAGCGCTTCTGGTGGTCAGTTTTGGCACCAGCTATCACGACACCTGTGAAAAAAACATTGTGGCGTGCGAACGTGATCTGGCGGCGTCCTGTCCCGATCGCGACCTGTTTCGCGCCTTCACTTCCGGAATGATCATTCGCAAGCTTCGCCAGCGTGACGGTATCGACATCGATACGCCATTACAGGCTTTGCAAAAGCTTGCCGCACAGGGATATCAGGACGTGGCGATTCAGTCGTTGCACATTATTAACGGCGACGAATATGAAAAAATTGTCCGTGAGGTACAACTCTTGCGTCCGTTATTCACTCGCCTGACGCTGGGCGTGCCGCTGCTGAGCAGCCATAACGATTATGTGCAGCTAATGCAGGCGTTGCGACAACAGATGCCATCGCTCAGACAAACGGAGAAAGTCGTTTTTATGGGCCACGGCGCCAGCCATCACGCATTCGCTGCTTATGCCTGTCTCGATCATATGATGACCGCGCAGCGCTTTCCGGCGCGCGTCGGCGCCGTAGAAAGCTACCCGGAGGTCGACATCCTGATCGACAGCCTGCGTGACGAAGGCGTCACCGGCGTACATTTGATGCCATTAATGCTGGTGGCGGGCGATCACGCCATTAATGATATGGCTTCAGACGACGGCGACTCATGGAAAATGCGCTTTAACGCGGCGGGCATTCCGGCGACGCCGTGGCTGAGAGGGCTGGGAGAAAACCCGGCTATCCGGGCGATGTTTGTCGCGCATTTGCACCAGGCGCTGAACATGGCGGTAGAGGAGGCGGCATGAACGGTAAATTATACGCATTAAGCACCGGGCCAGGCGCGCCCGACCTGATAACCGTCCGCGCAGCGCGGATTCTTGGCTCGCTGGACATTCTGTATGCGCCCGCCGGTCGTAAGGGAGGCGATAGTCTGGCGCTGTCGATTGTGCGCGACTATCTCGGCGAGCAGACGGAAGTACGTTGTTGCCATTTCCCTATGAGCGCTGACGGCGCCGAGAAAGAAGCGGTCTGGAACGAGGTTGCCGCCGCGCTTACCGCAGAGGTGAAAGCGGGTAAACAGGTCGGTTTTATTACCCTGGGCGATGCGATGCTATTCAGTACCTGGATTTTTTTACTCCAGCGTATCGGCTGCCCGGAGTGGCTGGAGATTGTCCCCGGCGTCACGTCCTTCGCCGCGATAGCCGCCCGCGCGAAAATGCCGCTCGCCATAGAACAGCAATCGCTGGCGGTTATTTCTTGTACCGCGCCGGAAGCGGAAATAGCCCAGGCGCTACAACAGCATGATAGCCTGGTGCTGATGAAAGTGTATGGCCGGTTCGCCCGTATTAAAGCGTTGCTGGCGCAGACTGGCCTGCTGGAATGCGCCTTAATGATGTCCGAGGCCACGCTGCCCGGCGAGCAGTGCTGGCGCCATCTCCACGAGGTCAACGATGATCGACCGTTGCCCTATTTTTCGACCATTCTGGTCAATAAACAGTGGGAGTATGCAGAATGAAACTTGAACAGCAGCTTCGACAGTTGTCTTTCAGTGGACTGGCTGCAGCGCTATTGCTGATGGTTGTCCCGCAACAGGCGTTTGCGATGCATATCATGGAGGGCTTTTTACCGCCAGTGTGGGCGCTGGCCTGGTGGTTACTGTTTTTACCCTGCTTGTGGTATGGGCTGGTGCGCTTACGGCGTATTGTGCAGGAGGATAATCATCAGAAGGTACTGCTGGCGCTGTGCGGCGCGTTTATTTTTGTCCTGTCCGCGCTCAAAATTCCGTCGGTAACGGGGAGTTGTTCACATCCGACCGGCGTTGGTCTGGCGGTTATCTTGTTCGGGCCCGGGGTGGTGGCGATTCTCGGCGCGGTTGTGCTGTTGTTTCAGGCGCTATTGCTGGCGCACGGCGGCCTGACGACGCTTGGCGCAAATGGAATGTCGATGGCGGTGATTGGCCCGGTTGTCGGTTATCTGGTGTGGAAAATGGCCTGCCGTGCCGGACTGCGCCGTGATGTCGCCGTTTTTCTGTGCGCGATGCTGGCGGATTTGGCGACCTATTTTGTGACTTCAGTCCAGCTTGGCGTTGCGTTTCCCGATCCCCATGCCGGAGCGACAGGGTCTGTTGTGAAGTTTATGGGGATTTTCTGCCTCACACAGATTCCTGTCGCCATTGCCGAGGGTTTATTAACCGTCATGATTTATGACCAGTTAACCAAACGGCAAGTGATTACCGTACAAGGACATTAAAATGAAAAAAACGTTGATGTTGTTAGCGATGGTGGTGGCGCTGGTGATTCTGCCGTTTTTTATTAACCATGGCGGTGAATATGGCGGTTCAGACGGCGAAGCGGAAAGCCAGATTCAGGCTATTGCGCCGCAGTATAAACCCTGGTTTCAGCCGTTATATGAACCTGCCAGCGGTGAAATTGAAAGCCTGCTGTTTACCCTTCAGGGCTCTCTTGGCGCGGCGGTGATTTTTTATATCCTGGGGTATTGCAAAGGTAAACAACGCCGTGATGACCGGGCTTGATCGACTCAGCTATCAAAGCCGCTGGGCACACGTTGCGCCGCAGCGCAAGTTTTTGCTGTGGCTGGCGATGATGATACTGGCGTTTGTTCTGCCGCCTGTAGGGCAGGGCATTGAGCTGCTGATCATTGCCGGATTGAGCTGTTGGCTATTGCGCATATCCCTCTGGCGCTGGTGTCGATGGATGGCGATACCTTTTGGATTTTTGTTGGTCGGCGTGATAACGATTATCTTCAGCATCAGCCGCGAGCCGCAAATGCTGCTGGCTGGCATCTCTGTCGGGCCGTACTGGATCGGGATTACCCGTGCGGGCGTGGTTACGGCGAATGAAACGTTCTGGCGTAGCCTGACGGCGCTGTCCGCGACGTTGTGGCTGGTGATGAACCTACCGTTTCCGCAGTTAATTAGCTTGCTTAAGCGCGCGCATATTCCACGCCTGCTTACCGAGCAAATCCTGTTAACGTGGCGCTTTCTCTTTATTCTTCTGGATGAGGCGGCGGCAATTCGTCGCGCGCAAACGCTGCGTTTTGGTTATTGCAGCCTGCCGAACGGCTATCGATCTCTGGCAATGCTGACTGGACTCCTGTTTACGCGGGTGTTAATGCGTTATCAGCAAATGACCACCACGCTGGATATCAAACTGTATCAGGGTGATTTTCACCTGTAAGGACTATTATGCTTGCCACTTCAGACCTGTGGTTTCGTTATCAGGATGAGCCGGTACTTAAAGGGTTAAATCTGGATTTTTCGCTTTCGCCTGTTACCGGTTTGGTGGGTGCGAACGGCTGTGGGAAGTCTACGCTTTTTATGAACCTGAGCGGCCTGTTGCGTCCGCAAAAAGGGGCCGTGTTGTGGCAGGGAAAACCGCTGGATTACAGCAAGCGCGGACTACTGGCGCTGCGCCAGCAAGTTGCGACGGTTTTTCAGGACCCTGAACAGCAGATTTTTTATACTGATATCGATAGCGACATTGCGTTTAGTTTACGTAATTTGGGGGTGCCGGAGGCGGAAATCACGCGCCGCGTCGACGAGGCGCTAACGCTGGTTGACGCCCAACATTTTCGCCATCAGCCCATTCAGTGTTTGAGTCATGGGCAAAAAAAACGTGTGGCTATCGCCGGAGCGCTGGTGCTACAGGCGCGCTATCTATTGCTGGATGAACCCACTGCTGGTCTCGATCCCGCAGGGCGCACTCAGATGCTTGCTATCATCAGGCGGATTGTGGCGCAGGGAAATCATGTCATTATCTCCAGCCATGATATCGATCTTATTTATGAAATTAGCGATGCCGTATACGTGTTACGCCAGGGCCAGATCCTGACGCATGGCGCGCCTGGCGAGGTTTTCGCGTGTACGGAAGCGATGGAACAAGCGGGGCTAACCCAGCCCTGGCTGGTCAAACTTCATACTCAACTGGGACTGCCGCTGTGTAAAACAGAAACGGAGTTTTTTCATCGAATGCGAAAGTGCGCATTCAGGGAGGCGTCATGACGCAGGCAGTTATGTTGCAGGGGACGGCATCCGACGTCGGCAAAAGTGTGCTGGCGGCGGGTTTATGCCGCATTTTTTATCAGGATGGTCTGCGTACCGCGCCGTTTAAATCACAAAATATGGCGCTTAATTCTGGTATTACGCCGGATGGTAAAGAGATGGGGCGGGCGCAGATTTTTCAGGCGGAAGCCGCGGGGATCACGCCAGATGTGCGTATGAATCCGGTGCTGCTCAAACCGACCAGCGATCGCCAGGCGCAGATCGTGCTGATGGGGAAAGTGGCGACCAATATGGATGCGGTGAGTTACCATGACTATAAACCGCGTTTGCGTGAGCAAATCCTTGCGGTCTATAACAGCCTGGCGCAGGAATATGACGTTATTGTGCTGGAAGGCGCCGGAAGCCCGGCGGAAATCAATCTGCGCGATCGCGATATCGTCAATATGGGAATGGCGGAAATGGCCCAGTGTCCGGTTATTCTGGTGGCGGATATCGACCGGGGCGGCGTATTCGCCGCTATTTATGGCACGCTGGCGCTGCTGCATAAACAGGAGCGTGACAGAGTAAAGGGCGTCATTATCAACAAATTCCGCGGCGACGTGGCGCTACTCTATTCCGGTATCGAACAAATCGAATCGCTTACCGGCGTCCCGGTTCTGGGGGTGATGCCGTGGCTGGATGTGGATCTGGAAGATGAAGATGGCGTCGCGCTGCAAAACGATAAATATCGCGGTAACGCCCCCCGTGATATCACTATTGCCATTGTGCAACTGCCACATATTTCTAACTTTACGGATTTTAACGCTCTGGCGGCGCAGCCGGATGTGCGCATACGCTATATTCGCCGCCCGGAAGCGTTGACTGACGTTGATCTGGTGATCCTGCCGGGCAGTAAGAATACGCTGAGCGACCTCGCCTGGCTGCGCGAAAGCGGGATGGCGGATGCGGTATTGCAGACACATCGGCAGGGCGTGCCGGTGATGGGAATTTGCGGCGGCTACCAGATGCTGGGCGACACCATTGTGGATGAGGTGGAGTCGGGGCTGGGTACGCAGCCGGGCCTGGGGCTGCTTAATACGATCACTCGCTTTGCACAGGATAAAACCACGACGCAGGTTAACGCGACAATGTCAGGCGAGCTGCCCGGCTGGCTGGCTGCCGCGGCGGGGCTGCCGGTACGCGGTTATGAAATTCACATGGGGGAAACGGTGCTACAGGAAGGATGCTGTACGGCCATGACGTTACAGAAAAATGGATGCTCTGTGGCGGATGGCGCGGTCACCGCCGACGGACTGGCGTTTGGCACTTACCTTCATGGCCTGTTTGACAGCGATGCGTTTACCCGTGCGGTGGTCAATGGGTTACGGGCGCGAAAAGGACTTACGCCGTGGGAAACGACTTTTTGTTATGCGGAGCATAAAGCGCGGCAATTTGATCTGCTGGCGGAAACGATGCGGCAACATATTGATATTGATAAAATTTATACCATCATGCAACAACATCAGGAGCCGGTATGATGATTCTGGTGACGGGCGGGGCGCGTAGTGGTAAAAGCCGTCATGCTGAAGCCTTAATTGGCGATGCGCCGCAGGTACTGTATATCGCCACCTCGCAGATTCTTGATGACGAGATGGCGGCGAGAATTCAGCATCATAAAGATGGCAGGCCGGCACACTGGCGGACCGCAGAATGCTGGCGGCATCTTGATACGTTGATTACCGCGGATCTTGCCCCTGACGACGCGATTTTGCTGGAATGTATTACCACCATGGTGACGAATCTGCTGTTTGCGCTGGGAGGCGAAAACGATCCCGAACAATGGGATTATGCAGCGATGGAGCGCGCCATTGACGATGAAATTCAGATTTTAATTGCAGCCTGCCAGCGCTGCCCGGCGAAAGTGGTACTGGTGACAAATGAGGTGGGAATGGGGATCGTCCCGGAAAACCGTCTGGCGCGCCATTTTCGTGATATTGCCGGTCGGGTCAACCAACGACTGGCGGCAGCGGCGGATGAGGTCTGGCTGGTAGTCTCAGGTATTGGAGTCAAAATTAAATGAGTAAGCTGTTTTGGGCCATGCTCGCTTTTATTAGCCGCTTGCCCGTGCCGTCACGCTGGTCGCAGGGACTGGATTTCGAGCAGTATTCGCGTGGGATCGTGATGTTTCCCTTTATCGGGTTGATTCTGGGGGGGGTAAGCGGCCTGATTTTCATCCTCCTGCAACCCTGGTGCGGTATTCCGCTAGCGGCGTTGTTCTGTATTCTGGCGCTGGCGCTGCTGACCGGTGGTTTTCACCTGGATGGGCTGGCCGATACCTGCGATGGCATTTTTTCCGCGCGCCGCCGTGAGCGAATGCTGGAGATTATGCGCGATAGTCGTCTGGGAACCCATGGCGGGTTGGCGCTTATTTTTGTGCTACTGGCAAAAATTCTGGTGGTCAGCGAACTGGCGTTACGTGGAACGCCAATGTTGGCGGCGTTGGCGGCGGCCTGTGCGACCGGACGCGGCAGCGCCGTTTTATTGATGTACCGTCATCGCTACGCCCGTGAAGAGGGGCTTGGCAATGTATTTATCGGTAAAGTCAGCGGACGGCAAACCAGCATTACTCTGGGATTGGCGGTAATCGTCGCCACGGTATTACTGCCTGGTATGCAAGGACTGGCCGCAATGGTGGTCACACTCGCGGCGATTTTCATCCTTGGCCAGTTGCTTAAACGTACGCTTGGCGGTCAAACCGGCGATACGCTGGGCGCGGCGATCGAACTTGGCGAACTGATCTTTCTGCTGGCTCTGTTATGAGCCGATTATTACGGACGAGACATCTTATGCAGACACTACACGCTTTACTCCGTGACATTCCTGCGCCGGACGCCGAGGCGATGGCGCGTGCGCAGCAACATATTGACGGCCTGCTCAAACCGCCGGGCAGCCTGGGCAGACTGGAAACCTTAGCCGTTCAGCTCGCGGGAATGCCGGGTCTTAACGGTACGCCGCAGGTAGGTGAAAAGGCGGTGCTGGTGATGTGCGCCGACCATGGCGTCTGGGATGAAGGCGTAGCGGTTTCGCCCAAAATCGTGACGGCGATTCAGGCGGCGAATATGACGCGGGGAACAACCGGCGTATGCGTGCTTGCCGCTCAGGCCGGTGCGAAGGTGCATGTCATTGATGTTGGTATTGATGCTGAACCTATTCCTGGCGTAGTTAATATGCGCGTCGCGCGCGGCTGCGGAAATATTGCCGTTGGCCCGGCGATGAGTCGCTCGCAGGCTGAGGCGCTTTTGCTGGAGGTTTCCCGCTACACCTGCGACCTGGCGCAACGCGGCGTGACCTTATTTGGCGTAGGGGAGCTGGGAATGGCGAACACTACGCCAGCCGCCGCGATGGTCAGCGTTTTTACAGGAAGTGATGCAAAAGAGGTGGTGGGGATTGGCGCGAATCTTCCGCCTTCCCGCATCGATAATAAAGTGGACGTCGTGCGGCGGGCGATTGCGATTAATCAGCCCAATCCGCGCGATGGCATTGATGTGTTGTCGAAGGTGGGTGGTTTCGATCTGGTCGGGATGACCGGCGTGATGCTTGGCGCGGCAAGGTGTGGCTTACCCGTATTGCTGGATGGCTTTCTTTCCTACTCGGCAGCGCTGGCGGCCTGTCAGATTGCGCCTGCGGTGAGACCTTATCTGATCCCGTCGCACTTTTCGGCGGAAAAGGGTGCCCGCATCGCGCTCGCGCATTTGTCTATGGAACCCTATTTGCATATGGCGATGCGGTTAGGTGAAGGAAGCGGCGCGGCGCTGGCGATGCCGATCGTGGAAGCCGCGTGCGCCATGTTCCACAATATGGGGGAGTTAGCGGCCAGTAATATTGTCCTGCCGGAGGGGAACGCAAACGCAACATAACCCGGGCGCACAACACCAGCCATGTGAGAAAAAAGCTATACTTAACGCACACCTGCCGCGACAAAGGAAGGGATATAATGCGTCGTATCACACCTTTTTTTCCGTTTTTCGTCTTGTTGGTAAGCCATTTCTCGCTGGCTATAAGCTATCCGTTGCCGCCCGAAGGCAGTCGTCTGGTAGGACAGCCTGTCACAATCGCCGTACCACAGAACAATACTCAGCCCTTAGAGTCATTTGCCGCCCGCTACGGTCAGGGGCTGAGTAATATGCTTGAAGCGAATCCCGGCGTGGATGTGTTTTTACCTCAGTCTGGTTCCACACTGGTAGTGCCGCAGCAGTTGATTCTGCCTGACACCGTTCGTGAAGGTATTGTGGTAAACGTCGCCGAGATGCGCCTTTATTATTATCCCGCAGGCACGAATACGGTTGAGGTGCTACCCATTGGTATTGGTCAGGCTGGCCGTGAAACGCCGCGCAACTGGGTAACTGCGGTTGAACGCAAACAAGATGGCCCGGTTTGGGTGCCAACGGCTAATACGCGTCGGGAATATGCTAAAGAGGGAAAAACGCTGCCCGCGATGGTGCCTGCGGGGCCGGATAACCCTATGGGGCTATACGCAATATATATCGGCAGGTTATATGCCATCCATGGCACTAATGCTAACTTTGGCATTGGCCTTCGCGTCAGTCAGGGCTGTATCCGTTTACGCAATGACGATATTAAATATTTATTCGACCATGTTCCTGTAGGAACCCGCGTTCAGATTATCGACAGGCCCGTTAAATTTTCGGTAGAGCCGGATGGCAGTCGTTGGCTGGAGGTACACGAACCGCTTTCTCGTAACCGTGCTGAATTTGAGTCAGACAAAAAAGTTCCATTGCCCGTTACGCCAGTGCTGCGCACGTTTATCAAAGGGGACGACGTTGATACTTCGCGGGTTAATAAGGTGCTGGAGCGCCGTTCTGGAATGCCGGTCAACATTAGCGCGGGCAGGTCTGGCCTTTAAATATCCTGCCACATTGCTGGTTTTCATGGGCTGGAGTATCTGTATTAGTAGTGAGTGTCATGGCAGGGGCTTCATTTTCTCAACGAACCGTGAGGCCCCCGATTAAGCTCAAAGTCATAAATCTTTTCTCCGGCATCGCCGGAGGTTTTTCATATGCGTTTGCAAGGCCCTCTTATCCACCGCGCCGAGTATTCTTTTCGGTCGAAATGATATTTGAGATACCAGAGGCGGGAACCGCCCGGATTGATAAGCAGATACAGACCGTGAGAAGCGGTCAGTTTAAAGGGAGTTGGTGAAGGTTTAGTAGCGCGGATTTTACTGTCAGTAAGGGGCATGTGGTGGTCACTCCTTTATCTAACTGAAATGACCCCAAAGCAGACCACCAATTTGTCCCGATGCGGAGAGATAAATCAATATGCACTGAGACAGTTTTCTACGCTAACTCTCTGAATCAAAATACTATTGAGACATGCTGAGATGCCTGAAAACAGGAATTTGGCTCCTCTGACTGGGTGCGTTTTTTATCTCATTGAATAATAAAATATTTATTTTCTAAATTCAAAATAAGGCCCTTATAAAAGCCCCGATCGTAATGATGCACTAAGAATGTGATTTTTATCACATTTTAAAAGTGGGATTATTTCCCCCCATCTTGCCATTTCCACTAGATATTATTAACGGATACTTGAATTAATTCGATTATTCAATAATGATTGAAATATTGAATCATAGAGGGCCGCCCCACATTATGAACAAACAAACTGCCACAACCATCTTTGAATCCCTCTCCTCCGGCGTGCGTCTGGATGTATATCGCCTACTGATCAAAATGGGTACCGAGGGCATGGTTGCCGGGGAGATCGCTTCAACGCTGGATATCCCGCCGACTAACTTATCGTTTCATTTAAAGGCGCTGACGCAAGCCGGGATGCTGACGGTAGAACAGGAAGGTCGTTACCAGCGTTATCGTGCCAACATCCCACTGATGCTGGATTTAATCGGCTGGCTGACCGAGGAGTGTTGTTCAGGCCACCCGGAACAATGCGCAGATTTTCGTTCGGCTTCTTCCTGCTCAGAAGCCGTTTTACCCCCACTCAACACCACGAAAAAGAGTAAATCATGAACGTACTTTTTCTCTGTACCGGCAACTCCTGCCGTTCCGTGCTGGCCGAAGCCACGTTTAACCATCTGGCTCTTGCCGGATGGCGCGCCATGAGCGCAGGCAGTCACCCGGCGGGTTACGTACATCCCCGAGCACTGGCGTTGTTGGCGCGGGAAGGAATTTCAACAGAAGGCTATTTCAGCAAATCGTGGGATGGCCTACCGCAGACGCCGGATATTGTCGTGACAGTCTGTTCAAACGCTGCCGGAGAAACCTGTCCGGCCTGGCTTGGTAACGTGATGCGTACCCATTGGGGCGTTGACGATCCGGCTCATGCTACCGGTAGCGATGCCGAAATCGATGCGGCTTTTGTCACTGCTTACCAGACATTACGTGCGCGTATTGAAGCTTTTCTGGCGCTGCCGCTGAATGAATTGCTGCACGATCGCGCTCGTCTGAAAGTCGAACTGGATCGTATTGGTGAAATTTTTTAACGACCTGTATTTCAATAATTGATGGAGAGTCAAATGAAGACGATTCAGATTTTCGATCCCGCTTTATGCTGTTCTTCCGGTGTCTGTGGCCCGGAAACCGATCCGGCGCTGGTCGCGTTCGCCGCTGATTTTGAGTGGGCCAGAACGCAGGGCGTCAATATTGAGCGTTTCAATCTGGCACAGCAACCATTGCTCTTCGCACAGAACGAAATCGTTAAAGGCTTTCTGGCCCGTTCCGGCAAAGAGGCGCTACCGCTGATTCTGGTGGATGGTGAAGTCGCACTGGCTGGTCGTTACCCTCGCAGAGAGGAACTGGCGCGCTGGATGGGGCTTACCGTCTATTCGAGTTTTACGCCAGCGACTTCCTCCTGTTGCGGCGGCGATAAGTGCTGCTGATGGACTGATTTCCCGCTTTATTTAATTTAAAGGAGTCTTTTTTATGCTGATGCTTCGGCAGGTGCCCCCCTTTTTGTTTTTTACCGGTAAAGGCGGTGTGGGTAAAACATCGCTGGCCTGTGCTACCGCGATTCATCTGACCGCCTCTGGCAAACGTGTACTGTTGGTCAGCACCGATCCGGCTTCCAATGTCGCGCAGGTGTTTGAACAGACCATCGGCCATCAGATAACCTCGGTTGCAGCGGTTAACAGACTGTCCGCGCTGGAAGTCGATCCATCTGCTGCCGCAGCGGCATACCGTGAACGCATTGTCGGGCCGGTACGGGGGATCCTGCCAGACGATATCGTGGCGGGTATTGAGGAACAGCTCTCCGGTGCCTGTACCACCGAGATTGCCGCCTTTGACGAATTCACCGCGCTGCTGACTAATCAGCAACTGCGCGATGAGTACGATCATATTGTGTTCGACACCGCGCCAACCGGGCATACGCTACGAATGCTGCAACTGCCCGGCGCGTGGAGCGGTTATCTCGACAACAGCCAGCACGGTGCGTCCTGTCTCGGCCCTCTGGTCGGGCTGGAAAAACAGCGCAGCCAGTATCGCGCCGCCGTAGACGCACTGGCGAATGCGGAACTGACGCGGATGGTGCTGGTCGCCAGAGCGCAAACCGCAACGCTGAAAGAAGTATCGCGTACCTATGACGAACTGGCCGCCATCGGTCTGACGCAGCAGTATCTGGTCATTAACGGCCTGTTGCCTGAGCAGGAAACCGCACGCGATAAGCTGGCGCAGGCACTGTATCAGCGTGAACAACAGGCGCTGCAACATTTACCTGATAACCTGCGCGCATTGCCCTGCGATCGCCTGCCGTTAAAACCGTTCAATATGGTGGGGCTGGCGGCATTACGGGGTCTGCTGGACGACAGTTCAACTGGCACCCCGGCGGAAGTCGGAGACATCTCCCCCGTAGATCTTCCTTCGTTGTCATCACTGATCGACGGATTCGCGTCGCAGGGACATGGCCTGATCATGCTGATGGGCAAAGGCGGCGTGGGGAAAACTACGCTGGCAGCGGCGATTGCCGTTGAACTGGCTCGTCGCGGCTATCCTGTTCACCTGTCCACATCCGATCCGGCGGCGCACCTGACTGACACGCTGGACGGCTCATTCGACGGTCTGAGCGTCAGCCGTATCGACCCGCAGGCTGAAACCGAGCGTTACCGGCAGCAGGTGATGGCTGAGCAGGGTAAAAACCTCGACGAACAGGGGCGTGCCGTTCTTGAAGAAGATCTGCGTTCTCCCTGTACGGAAGAAATTGCCGTGTTTCAGGCTTTTTCACGCATCATTCAGGAAGCGGGTAAGCAGTTTGTCGTTATGGATACAGCGCCAACCGGCCATACATTGCTACTGCTTGACGCCACCGGCGCTTACCACCGTGAGATTGCCCGACTAGCCGGAGAACACGGTCAGCCCGTACTGACGCCCATGATGCGCCTACAGGACAGCGAGCAGACGAAAGTTCTCATCGCCACGCTGGCGGAAACCACGCCGGTGCTGGAAGCCGCTCATTTGCAGGACGACCTGCGTCGCGCGGGGATTGAACCGTGGGGCTGGGTCATTAATAACAGCCTGATCAATACGCCGACTACATCCCCGCTGCTGCGCCAGCGTGCCGAACGCGAACGGTCGCAGATTGATGCCGTCTGTACCCACCATACCCGACGCTGTGCGCTGGTGCCGCTACAGGCGGAAGAGCCTGTCGGCGTTGAGCGTTTACTACAACTGAGCACAACGGGAAAATAACCCCAAAGGAGCCTGACATGTCAGCACAAACCCAGGCCGCTCCGGCCATGAACCTGTTTGAACGTTACCTGAGCGTCTGGGTTGCGCTCTGCATCGCGATCGGTATTCTGCTCGGGCAGGTAATGCCGGGCGTCTTTCGCGTTATCGGCGGTCTGGAGATCGCCCGCGTCAATTTGCCGGTCGGTTTACTTATCTGGGTAATGATTATTCCTATGCTGCTGCGCATTGATTTCGGGGCGCTGGGTCAGGTCAAAGCGCACTGGCGCGGGATCGGCGTAACGTTGTTTATCAACTGGCTGGTTAAACCATTCTCAATGGCGCTGCTTGGCTGGCTGTTTATCCGTTATTTATTCGCGCCGTGGCTGCCAGCCGATCAGCTTGACAGCTACATCGCCGGGCTTATTCTGCTGGCCGCCGCGCCCTGTACGGCAATGGTGTTTGTCTGGAGCCGACTCACCAACGGCGACCCTTATTTCACGCTGTCGCAGGTGGCGCTGAACGATGCCATCATGATTTTCGCCTTTGCGCCGATTGTTGGGCTGCTACTCGGCTTGTCCTCAATCATCGTGCCGTGGGCCACCCTGTTAACCTCCGTGGTACTGTACATCGTTGTGCCGGTTATTCTGGCCCAGCTCTGGCGTAAGGCCCTGCTACGCAAGGGGCAAGCGGCATTCGATAATGCGCTGACGAAAATCGGCCCGTGGTCAATGGCGGCATTACTGGCAACGCTGGTGTTACTGTTTGCGTTTCAGGGCGAAGCCATTCTGCAACAGCCGCTGGTCATTGCCCTGCTGGCGGTGCCAATTCTGATTCAGGTGCTGTTTAACTCGGCACTGGCCTATGGGTTGAATCGACTGGTGGGCGAAAAGCACAATATTGCCTGTCCATCCAGCCTGATCGGCGCATCGAACTTCTTTGAACTGGCTGTCGCAGCGGCAATCAGCCTGTTTGGTTTTCATTCCGGTGCGGCGCTGGCGACCGTGGTTGGGGTGCTCATTGAGGTGCCGGTGATGCTGCTGGTTGTGCGGGTGGTGAATCGTTCGAAAGGGTGGTATGAGAGAGCTTAGCGGAGATATTATCCCTCTCTAATTATCCGTTCGCGGCAAACATTCAGACAGTTTCTCAAGGGGCAGGGCCGGGTAATGCTGTGTTTCAGGCGGCGTGAACTCACCATCCAGATTTTGCGCAGGGTTCGACCTGATTAACTGTTTTTTCACCGCATAGGGGCCAAAAGCCAGCTTCTTCTCTTTCTCGTCAATGCGGTACTTCATGTACCAGAGTTTCGAGCCGTTGGGTTTGATCAGCAGGTAGAGTCCTGAACTGTCGGTAATCTTGAAGGATTTCTCGGTGGGTTTGATCTTGCGGATAGCGGTATCGGTTAATGCCATCGGCGGGGGCTCCATTTTCTCAACGAACCGCGAGCCCTCCGATTAAGTCCCCAAAAACTATGGGTGTCAAAAAACCCGGCAAACCTTATCAGGTTAACTGGGTAAAGATAAGTTCTTGTTTTTTGAACGTCTCCGGACTCACCAGGATGTCCCGAAACTAAAATCTGGCTCCTCTGACTGGACTCGAACCAGTGACATACGGATTAACAGTCCGCCGTTCTACCGACTGAACTACAGAGGAATCGTGTGGGGTCGTATATTAGCGGCGGAAAAATTTTTGTCAAACCCCATTTAACCTCTTACAGATTCGATTGCGGGTTATCTCATCACTTTGTTGCATTTGCAGACATTTTTTCTGCAAAAAGCTTTGCAGCCTTACGATTTCTCGCTCATTATTGAAATGTGGTTTCAACTCTCTTCTTTAAGGTCCATTTTGAACGTCTCCACTGCCTTACGCCAGGCTGTCGTCCGTACGCCCTGGTATGCCAAACGCAAGAGCTACAAAGTGTTGTTCTGGCGTGAAATCACCCCACTTGCTATCCCTATTTTTCTGGAAAATACCTGTGTTTTGCTAATGGGCGTGCTCAGTACTTTTCTCGTCAGTTGGCTGGGCAAGGAAGCAATGGCGGGCGTGGGGCTTGCCGACAGTTTTAATATGGTAATTATGGCTTTTTTTGCGGCTATCGATCTTGGTACTACGGTGGTGGTTGCCTTTAGCCTGGGCAAGCGCGACAGGCGACGGGCAAGGGCGGCGGCGCGCCAGTCGCTGGTGATTATGACGCTATTTGCCGTTGTGCTGGCAGTGGTCATTCATTATTTCGGCAGTGAAATTATTAATATTGTCGCAGGCGAGGCGACGCCAGAAGTAAAGGGGCTGGCGTTAACGTACCTTGAACTGACGGTGCTGAGTTATCCGGCTGCGGCAATTGCGCTAATCGGTAGCGGCGCGCTGCGTGGGGCAGGGAATACGAAAATCCCGTTGATGATTAACGGCGGGATGAACATTCTCAATATTATCATCAGCAGCATCCTGATTTACGGGGCTTTCTCCTGGCAAGGGCTGGGTTTTGCCGGCGCGGGGCTGGGATTAACCATTTCGCGCTACATCGGCGCGGTAGCGATTATTTGGGTGCTGATGATTGGTTTTAATCCGGCGCTGCGTATTCCGCTGAAAAGCTATCTGAAGCCGCTGAATTTCGGCATTATCTGGGAAGTGATGGGTATCGGTATTCCGGCGAGCATTGAATCAGTGCTGTTCAACGGTGGCAAACTACTGACGCAAATGTTTGTCGCAGGAATGGGCACTAACGTTATTGCGGGTAACTTTATTGCCTTTTCCGTGGCGGCGCTTATCAACCTGCCGGGTAACGCCCTTGGTTCGGCGTCGACTATTATCACCGGTAAGCGTCTTGGTACCGGGCAAATTGGTCAGGCAGAGCGTCAACTGCGCCATGTATTCTGGATGTCGACTATCGTACTTACGGCAATTGCCTGGGGGACGGCGCCGTTCGCGGGTCTGTTTGCCTCATTTTATACCCAGGAGCAGGACGTAAAAGAGGTAGTGAAAGTTCTGCTCTGGCTTAATGCTGCCTTTATGCCAATTTGGGCGGCCGCGTGGGTGCTGCCGTCGGGTTTTAAAGGCGCGCGCGATGTGCGATTTGCGATGTGGGTATCGATGCTGGGGATGTGGGGCTGTCGCGTTGTGGCAGGGTATACGCTTGGTATTGTGCTGGGTATGGGGGTTGTAGGGGTTTGGCTGGGGATGTTTCTTGACTGGGCCGTGCGCGGCGCACTGTTTTACTGGCGTCTGGTAAGCGGGCGCTGGCTGTGGAGATACCCGCGCGTAAAGAGGGAGTAAGCGCTTTTTGCTGTGAAAATCATCAGGAAACGGTGAATTTTAACCGAAGTGTGGAATAAAGCAGCAAACGAACTTTTTTTGTGAAAACAGGCTTTGACAAGCCAGGGGCACCTCGTTAATATTCGCCCCGTTCACACGATTCCTCTGTAGTTCAGTCGGTAGAACGGCGGACTGTTAATCCGTATGTCACTGGTTCGAGTCCAGTCAGAGGAGCCAGATTTTAGTTTCGGGACATCCTGGTGAGTCCGGAGACGTTAAAAAAACAAGAACTTATCTTTACCCGGTTGACCTGATAAGGTTTGCCGGGTTTTTTGATATCCATAGTTTTTGGGGCTTAATCGGAGGCTTCACGGTTCGTTGGAAAAATGGAGCCCCCACGTATGGCATTAACCGATACCGCTATCCGCAAGATCAAACCCGTATCAGTATGCTGACATATAGATGTGTTCGGTTCAAACGGAGCGATCACACAAGCTTGCGAGGTGATGCCCCTGGTGGGAATCGCGACCGTCTCTTTCATCTGATTTCAGATATTTCCAGTGATCTTGATCCGTTCTTTCCCAAAAGATTGATTTCTTTCATTCGAAACAAGGATGTACAATAAGTAAACCAAAATAGTAACTATAGAGTTTCTAATGGATACAGTAGAAGAACTAAATGGAACATACTTCTATGCAGGAAAATCCAATCTGACTGCTGCCGAACTTCTGTTATGATTTTTTGTGAGAATACCGCAAGCCAGTTTGGGATTGGTGTTGCAGATTTCGGGGCTGTTGTTGCTTTGGCATCAGGTCGTAATAATCTTTGGACAAGGGCGAAACCCGCTGGAGCGACTAAAGGCACATCATACGCGTCCAGGACTGCACGTGCAGTGTTTAAAAAGTCAAAATTTCCCTTTGGAATATCCCTTCCGACATGGTTAGGCGGTTACACCCCGTGGACAGCCAGACGTGTTATGGTTCGTAACATTGCGCCGTTTGTTGGACGTTCCATTCCTTTGATCGGGGAAATTATCCTTGCCGCAGATGTGTCACAAATAACATATCGCACTATACGCGACTACAATACCATTGCTCGGGGCAATGATAAGTTATGGTAGACAATATTGAACAGCAAGTTTACGAGCTTGTACGGCCTTATGCTGGCACATATCTGTTCAACATTAAGCAAGTGGAATTAGCACCAGAGATTGACCTTGATACTGATCTGAGCATTGATGAACTTGAAGCCGAAGATCTCATGAATAAATTCTTCGAGAAACTCAATGTCGAGCGAGGTAACTTCAGAATAGAAACCTATTTTCCTAATCACCCTTTTTCATGGCATCCGTTCAAGAAAACGGAGCCTGTACCCGTCCCAGATTTCACTATCAGCATGCTGATCGAGTCAGCAAAAGCCGGGAAATGGTTATATGACTAATTGTAATGAACTTAACAAATGGCTGTACCAGTACCCTTCTTTTTGAGCGATGATGGTGGCGCTAAGATAGTTCTCTTTTCTTTTTTAAAGGTTCATGTTTACTGCCGCCGCCCTTACGCTAACCCCTTTAGTTTCCTCCTTTGCTGTCATACTATCGAATGACGTGCCTCACCTGTGAACGCTAAGGAGAATAATATGGAAAATAAAGGCACAAACCTGACGCCCGAGCAGGCGCTGGATCGCCTGGAGGAGCTGTACGAGCAGTCGGTTAACGCGCTCCGTGAAGCCATCGCTGACTATGTTGATAACGGTACGCTGCCCGATCCCCACGCCAGGCTTAACGGACTGTTTGTTTATCCTTCGCTGTCTGTAAGCTGGGATGGCGCGACACCGAACCCGCCTAAAACACGCGCTTTTGGACGCTTTACTCATCCTGGCTGTTATACCACTACCGTTACGCGGCCTGCGCTATTTCGCGCTTATCTTCTGGAACAGCTTAACCTCGTTTACCATGATTATGGTGCGCATATTGCGGTGGAGGCCTCGCACCATGAGATCCCGTATCCTTACGTGATCGATGGCTCGGCTCTGACGCTGGATCGTTCTATGAGCGCTGGGCTAACGCGCCATTTTCCTACCACAGAACTGGCGCAGATTGGCGATGAGACAGCAGACGGTCTGTTCCACCCCGGCGAATTCTATCCGTTATCGCACTTCGACGCGCGTCGTGTTGACTTCTCGTTGGCCCGGTTACGGCACTATACCGGTACGCCGGTTGAACATTTTCAGCCCTTCGTTTTGTTTACCAACTACACCCGCTATGTCGATGAGTTTGTGCGCTGGGGATGCAGCCAAATTCTTGATCCTGACAGCCCCTATATCGCGCTTTCCTGTGCTGGCGGAATTTGGATCACGGCAGAAACGGAAGCGCCGGAAGAGGCTATTTCCGATCTGGCCTGGAAGAAACATCAGATGCCCGCCTGGCACCTGGTAACGGCAGATGGGCAGGGGATTACGCTGGTAAATATCGGTGTTGGCCCTTCAAATGCTAAAACGATTTGCGACCATTTGGCCGTGTTGCGGCCTGACGTCTGGCTTATGATTGGGCACTGTGGAGGGTTACGAGAAAGTCAGGCGATTGGCGATTATGTGCTGGCCCATGCCTACTTACGCGATGATCATGTGCTGGATGCCGTTCTGCCGCCTGATATTCCGATTCCAAGCATTGCGGAAGTACAGCGTGCGCTGTACGACGCTACCAAAGCGGTTAGCGGAATGCCCGGCGAAGAGGTGAAACAGCGACTGCGCACGGGAACGGTCGTCACCACGGATGACCGTAACTGGGAGCTTCGTTATTCCGCATCGGCGCTGCGATTCAACCTTAGCCGCGCGGTCGCGATTGATATGGAGAGCGCGACGATTGCAGCCCAGGGCTATCGCTTCCGCGTGCCTTACGGCACGCTGCTTTGTGTTTCTGACAAACCTTTACACGGTGAAATTAAACTGCCCGGGCAGGCAAACCGGTTTTATGAGGGGGCTATTTCAGAACATTTGCAAATTGGTATTCGTGCTATTGATTTACTACGCGCAGAAGGTGATCGTTTGCACTCACGTAAATTACGCACGTTTAATGAGCCACCGTTTCGCTAACGAAATGAGCTGTCGCCTGCTGTTGGACAGGAGTGGAAGAGGCGTATTTATGTGATATGAAAAGCGGCTGAATGAAGCCTTAGCGGGAGGCGATTTTGCATCCCGCCAAGGCCTTATTGTGCCGCGAGCTTCATCACCATCGCCGGATACCTGTCGCCGATAATCGCGTCTACGCCAGGAAACGCGCCGGAAGGCGAAAACATTGCGTCGCACTTCACGCTCCTTGAGCGCCTGACCCACAAGCCCGGATTAACAAGCAGATACCGACCGTGAGAAGCGGTCAGCTTAAAGGGGTGTCAGAAGGCTTGATACTGAGGATTTTCGCGTTGGACAGGGATATAGGGTGGTCACGTCATTATCGAACTCATAGCGCCACGAGTGGCGCGCAAAGCTGGCGCACGTCGGTAAAGCGCACCAGCCGGTGCTCGCCGTTCCATTCAAATCGGTGCTCCCGGCACTGCGCCTTGCCCCTGCGGTCAGCGATGGGATTGCCGAACTCGCCGTACTCATAGTGGTGGTCTGCCCTGTAGCAGCAGGCGGTCGCCTTTGACTTTCGCCTGATGCTCGCCACCTTCGGGCGGCATGTTCATGCCCAGCAGGTTGTCGTCGTCGTCAAAGCTGAACTCCTCGTGCAGGGCGTTCCAGCGCGGGTCTTCCGGCAGGCGGTGTTGGGTCAACATTAATATCTTGCGGTAATCTCTGTGGGTTTGGATTCGAATTTACGTTAGTGCGTGTGACCGGTAAATCCCGCGACGATCTGCAGGCAGCGATGGCGCTGGTGCGCGGCGGCAATCTGGGCCAGCCGTTCCAGTTCAAAAACTTCCGCGATTGATTTTTCCCGCCCGCCGCCTTCCCGCATGTGAGAAAGGTGGCAGGGCGGGTAAATCGATTAAGGCGTGGCTTTTTTAGGCTCTGCGGCCTTGTTATACAACGCCTGAATCAGCGCCTGCTGTTCCGCTCCCGGTATGATACCCAATCTGTGAAAAATATTCCCAATCTGATAAAGCTGCTGATTACCGGTGTCGTCCTGGCGGGTAATCGACGCCTGCGTGGTTAATTTTTTCAGCGTAAAGGTAATATGTTCCTGACACTCGGGCGTGTTTTCAGCACAAATCTGGCGTAACAGCATCAGGTTTTTATTATCGACCCTATCTGCGTTAATCATCAATTCCCTTGCCTGACTCCACTGTTTTGCATTCATGTAGTGGTCGATCATCGCCTCCTCTTCGAGAGAGGGAACGTGCTGGTGTAACACCCGTTTGGCATTCACCGTGTCGTTGCCATAGCCGTAAAGCTCCGCAAGTCTTTGAAAGGAACGCGACATATCTTCATCAGGCCAGGCTTTTGCCTGGCTGAGGTAAATCGCCTCGGCGCTGACGGCTAATTTTTGCGCTGCCTCAGGATGACCAATTTCTTCGAGTACTTCACCCATTTCATTTGTTGCATCTTCCCATTCGGCGAACGTCAGGGTTTGCGCCTCGGCGGAGAGGGTTGCGATATGCTTTTCCGCCACAGCATTCTGCTTATGCTGAAAGAGATTCTTCAGCGCTTTGATTTTGTACTCGTAGCAATACCTGTCGTCGTAGCAGGTATATTCCGGCGCGCTCATCAGCAAATCGATACGCTTATTCATCAGCGCAACATCATCAAGCTTGCTTAATAAATCAATCAGCTCCATTTCAATGCGCGGTGAAGGGGCAAAATTGAATATTTTATCGACCTGCGTCACATAGGTTGAAAGCGTCTCTTGATAATTCTGTGTCAGCTCGTTTTTCTTATAAAAAGAGAGCAATCCCGATAATGAATACTGGAAATAGCTTCCTTTATTGCCGGTTGCTTTGCGCAATCTCGCAGACAACGCCATCGCCTTCTCTTTATTACCCGTGGCGTAATAGATCTCCATCAGGTCGAGATACTCCTGATAACGGTAGGCTTCAGCACTCGGTTGTTGAGCAATAGCCGTATCAAACATTTTCAGCGCGCTATCTGCGTAAACCAACGCCTTTGCGGTGTCGCCCTTGGCATGGTACTGCTTCGCAATAATAAGCAGCATTTTTAGCTGAGTATAAGGAACAACAATTTTATCAGCGTAATTTTCATTATAAATAGCGGCGGTTTTATCAGGCTCTGAGTGCCAGGATTCTAAAACCGTGGCTAAATAAAAATTCCTCGCGTCGGCATTTTTGCTAAGAAGGGCTAAGGCTTTTTCAGGCTGTTTGCGATTAACCCAGCCATCAACGTAGCTCTCGTAGGCGGTAATGCTCGACGGTTTATCGAGACCAATTTTGGACAGGAAAACCATCGCGGCATCCGGGCTATTATTTTCAGCGATCCACGAGGCCTCATGGTTTAGCGAAAACTTCGCATCATTCGATTGTGTGTCCAGCTTTTTCAGTAATGCATCCGCACGGCTCATCGGGCCGTACATAAACAGTTCCCTGTGTAATTCAAACCAGGCTGCCTGCGATTTAAAAGTGGTGTTTTCATTTAAAGGGACGGCATTTTGCAGTTTCTGTTCGACAACTGACCAGACATCAGGCGATTGCTGACTTTGTGCAACGCTCTGATAAGAGTAAAAAACCGTGGCGGCTGTGAGTAATGTGGCGAATTTAAATTTCATAGCAACGTGTATCCTTTCAGTTCCGTTTGAATAGCCTCTTTACAGCAAAGTCATATTTACTTAGTTTGAGGCGTTAATTCCTTTAAGGCTGCCAGTGCAGGTTTGACGCCGCCTTTTACCGCCGCTGTAAGATGAAGTTTGGCTTTGTTGAGGTCTTTCTCAACGCCATCACCATTCCTGTACATGAGTCCAAGGTTATAGTGCGCCCGAGCATTTCCCTGGTCAGCGGATTTTTTAATCCACTTATAGGCTTCCGGCAGGTTTTTCGGCATTCCTTCGCCGATAAGATTTAAATATCCCACTTCTAACTGCGCATCACTTTCGCCAAGCTCTGCCGCTTTGAATAAATAGGAGAGATATTTTTTGCTGTCTTGCGCTACGCCATCACCGTCGTTGTACGCATAGGCCAAAAAGAGAAGCGCGCCGGGATGATTTTGCTCTGCGGACTGAGTTAACCATTTCATCGCCGCATCGTAGTTTGTGCATTCAAACTCATACTTACCTAAATGATATTGCGCAGTGCTGTCACCCTGCTTTGCCTTATTGGTGACGTCAGTCGGCGCATATAGCTCTGAAAGCTCTTTATCGTTGTGGTAACAACGGATGTATTTTATGCCGTCTTCATCATAGGCTTCTTCTGTACCTTCCTTGTCGCCATCGACATAGGGCAGCGCACTTAAGACCTTACCCGTACGATCGTTAAACTCTCTTTTCAGGCCGTTTCTTTCATCATTAGCAAACATAACCTCTTCAACAAGTTTACCGGTACGTTCGCTCCAGCGGCGATCGGCTCCCTGCTTTTTATCGTCTTTATATTCGGTGGTATAGGTGAGTTTGCCCTGTTCATTCCAGTGCTTAGCGTCCCCATTTAGCATACCGTTTTTATAGGGATAGACTGATTCGCGGTGACCATTTTCGTACCACTTTTCGGAATCCCCGTCTAACACATCATGTTTATACATTTTGGATGAGGCAGGCTTTCCGTTGCTGAACCATTCTTTGACCGCACCATGTTTACGGCCTTCACTATCAAAAGAGGATTCTTCTTTGGGATGCCCATTCCCATACCAGCTCTGAGCAGAAAGCTGTTTGCCATTTTTATAGGTCGCTTTAGAAAGGAGTTTGCCTTCTTCACTGTATTGTTCGAACGTTCCGTCGTTTTCACCTTGGTTATTTCTGTGGTAAACACCACGAATTTTACCGGTAGAATAATATTCCGTACTGGTGCCGACAATGGTGCCTTTACTGTATGAATATTTCTCCTTTATTTTCCCATCAGGGAAATATTCAAATGCCGGGCCTTCCAGTTTCTGATTTAAATAGCTGTGTTTTTGTTTTAAAACGCCGTTATCATAAAAATGTGGGCATTCGCCATCTTTAATTTTACCTTGGGCAAAGTAACGTTTACTTTCAACGGCTCCGTTTTCATGGTATACGATGTATTCCCCTTCGGGTTGACCATCTTTAAACGTCAGCGTTTCCGCTATTTTGTCTTTTTCATCAAAGTAAGTTTCAGCTTTTCCGTCACGCTTATTTTGCGCATTATAATGATAAATACTTTTGAGATTGCCGCTTTCATAGAAAGATTTAAATACAGAAACACGTTGTCGGTTAGCGAAGTTTTCTTCGTTAGTATAGCCTTCAAAGGCTATCTGTTTACTCTGCATCACCTCCCCTGTTTCTTCTGAGGATTCCAGATACCAGCCGGTGACTTTCCATAATTTTTTCTCTTTGTCATAGGGGAGGGGCATATGGACTATTGTTGTTGCCTGACGTTTAACCGTCGGTTGCAGTTCATCATCCAGCCACAAGTCAGACGATCTTTTCATGTATTCGGCACCGCACAGCGCTTCGGTACATAGCTCGATTCCAGTCAGCATGGGCGTGCCGCCAGCATCGCACTGATCGACCGTCAGGTAAAAATAACGGTCATCGAGAATAGCCGGCCTTAAACTGCGTATTTTATTAATATATTTTTCTGTCGTCAGTCCCATTGATTCTGCGCGCGCAGAAAGGGTATTAGTATTACAGGGTGTTTTATCTTTAAAATAATAACGGTCGGCGAGTAAAAGTTTCAGGTCACTGCTAATGGCGGTTTTATTAAAATCGATATTTTCAATTTGGGCGATGAAATTAACGGGTTTGGATTCTGTACTGGGGGATTGTTTTGCACATATATTCGCGCAATATAATGAAACTATAATTGTTATGAATATTTTCTTCAAGATGTTCTCCTTGTATGAATAATAACTCCCTGAAACTTATTTCATGCTATAGAAACAAAGAGTTAATGTAAAGGATGCGAGGAGCATATTCTGGCAGGAGAGAGTTTGCTTCAGTTACCGGTAAGAATAATTTAAGTATTACAAGCGCGTTGTTTTTAATTTGCTAATAACGCGCTGATGATTATTAACGATTATATACCCAATAAACCTCAAGATGCGGGAGTGAGCACCTGAAAGTGATCTTTAATTCGGGATGTCAGTGAGTCTGCTATATCCGGCAGCGTCTGGTTAAAAAAGACAGATATTGCGTCCCTGAACTCTCGCGTACTGCTGAAGTAGCGATTATTCCGGGCATGTTCGTTCATTAATTTCCACATTCGTTCTATCGGATTCAGGTTTGGACTGTAAGGGGGAAGGTAATGCAGCCTGATATTTATCACCTCCGCCCAGTCTTTCACTAACTGTGAACTGTGGTAACCTGCTCCATCCGCTGCTCGCTCTTAGCCAACTGTCAAATTTGCCCATACACCTGCGCCACATACCGCCCACGCCCGTCCCCATGCCCCAGATTCATCGCCACAATTGCCAGCGCTTCTTTCCTGTTGAACCCCTGCGCCAGATAGTGACTAATGGCATCCTGCGCCCACGCATAACGCAGGGAATGCGGAGAATATGCGCCAGTCAGACCAATACGCGCCGCCTGGTTGTGCCAGTAGTCCATCGCGCTTTTCAGATCCGGTTTGTCGATCAGTCGGCCATGACGGCTTTCTGCAATAGCCAGCGCATTATCCAGCGCTTTTCTGACAGCCATAGTATCCAGAATCACCGTTTCGCGGGCCGTCCGCCTTTGGTGCCGAACACCACGGTTAAGCGCGTATCGCTGCGTTCAATGGCCTGTTTCCACGTTTTCAGCGATTGCACGCTCTGCACCGCTTCCTGTGAACGTAAGCCCATCAGCCTCGCCAGTTCCAGCGCCGCCGCCAGTCCCTGATCTTTCATGCGGGCCGTCTCCAGCACATGATGATAATGTTCCGGCGTGATCGCCTGTCGCGTCCCGCTGCGCGATGCACCAGACAAAACCAGCGATTTATTAGTCAGCCGCTCATGCCCTGCCACCAGTTTACGCCCGGCCTGTTGCAGAACAGCGCGCAGCGAGGCCATTTCATTTTGCAGCGTGCGTTTGCCGATCCCCTGCGCCAACCTTTCATGAATATAGCTTTCAATGTGGCGCACCTTAATCTGCGCAACCCGCTGGATATGGACGTTCAAAGCCCGTAAGTGGTGATCGAAACGCTGCACGATATGAATGCGATCGTGCACCGTTTTATGGCTACCGCCACAGTGCTTTGCCAGCGCCTTCATTTCACCACCTAACTTGCCCATACACTTCTCCTGTGATTTTGAGAACACAAACAGTCTCCGGCGTATGCTTTTTGGCTGCGCCAGAACGATACCTTTACGCCGGAGTGGCAGTTTGTTGAGGTATAGGGAGTTTCAGACTGTACGCGGTACAGGCTGCCTGCATGAGCAGAAATTCTCCGGGGCATCATGCCCCCCCTCGGTATCGATCTTTTTCTCTTCTTTCTTGCTGACAGCGGCCCCAAAAAGGCGTGTCAGTTTCGGGAATGAACGCCGGAACCCCGAAAACAGGGGCATGGCGCGGTGTAGTGGTTGTGCGTCACTTTGTCGCTTTGCGCGACGAAAGCGATGCACTGGTCGAGTGCAGTACGCGAAAGATCGCAGACTCTGGTGTTGTTTTACGGTCACGCGGCAGCAAAGCCGGACGTCTTTGCAGGCCGCAGCCCGTAAAGTAAAAGGCGTTGATGTGGTAACGGGGGCCGGGTGGAATCGCTTCCGTCACGGTGCAGCATTGACCAGAGATCTGGCGCAGGTACCATCGAGATACTCTTTCAGTTCTTTGGTACCGAACGTGTCGATAGCCCACTGAGCTGCGCCGAGATTAGACGCCAGCTTGTCACCGCCAATGTCTTTATCGGCTTTAACTGCCGCAGCCCAGTCTTCTGTTTGCTTCTGCCATGACTCCGCTTGCTGTTGTTGCACTCCCGCCAGCACTTTCGGATAGACGTCCACCAGCTTCTGCGCTTGCTCTTGCGTCAGGTTCAGTTCACGCGCCACTGGTTCGAACTGCGCCAGCGCGCTGGTATCGAGTTCCTGACCTTCAGGGGCGGTGAACGCGTATTTCTCCGGCGCGCCGGGCGGCGTTTCTTCTTTCGGTGGAGTGGGCTTATTGGGATCGGCGGGTGGGTCGTGTGGTTTTTCAGAAGCGGGACCATCTGACGGTGGATCGGCGGGTGGATTTTCTGACGGTTTTCCTGTACCCGGATCGGTCTGCGTGCCGCCAGCGGTATCGGTTAATGCCATAGGAGGGGGCTCTATTTACTCAACGAACCGTGAGGCCCCGATTAAGCCCCAAAAACTATGGATGTCAAAAAACCCGGAAAACCTTATCAGATCAACCGGGTAAAGATAACTTCTTGTTTTTTTAAATGTCTCCGGACTCGCCAGGATGTCCCGAAACTAAAATCTGGCTCCTCTGACTGGACTCGAACCAGTGACATACGGATTAACAGTCCGCCGTTCTACCGACTGAACTACAGAGGAATCGTGTGAACGGGGCGCATAGTAACGATGTGCGATCGGCTTGTCAAAGGGGGAAATAAGGTTGTGCGTTTGTTTGCTGACAAAAACAACAAAGCGTTGAAGTTTTGATCTAATTTCTACTTTGCCCCGGCATGGCGCAACTTTATCTGTAATTGCACAAGTCAAATGCTGTGACCTTACCGCAATGGCTATGTACCAGCGCCTGATGAGGCGTGAAAAATTGGCAGGCACTTGGCAAATAATTCTGAGACATAACGCCGTAGAGATTAAGGGCAGGGGGTAGAATGAACTTTAGACGTGAAATATTTTGTGAAAATGGTTGATACAGGCAGTCTGACGCCGGTAGCGGAAATGGCAGATAAATTTCTGGTGAAGGCGAAAAGATTTCCGTCAATATCATAGGCAGAATTATGGCGCATCAGCTTTTGGCGACGACACGGGACGAGCGGGTTTTATCGCGCTTTTCCTGAAGGATTTTTTCATCAGCCTGTTTTTTGCGTTCGGGTCAATCCCCTGAGCCAGCAGCCTTTTGACCTCGTCACGGCGTTGTCTGGCATCAGCAAGAGAAACCGCAGGGTAAACTTCAATAGAAAACACCTTCTGTTTGCCATTGAAGCGATAGCCTGACTGCCAGTATTTTGAATCGATAGAGGCCAAACCCGTCAGCGACCTTGACGGCCTTTTCCGCTGGTCTGGCATTTTTTACTTTAGTATCAGTCAGTGACATGACGGTTCCCTCCGCGTGCTGGTAAAACGCAAATCGAACCAGCTTTACCAGCAAAAGGGTATGGCTTCGAGTGGTTTTTAGTAAACGAGAGTGAACCTGAAGAAGGGGTTAATCAGTTGATATAAATGCAGAAAGCAGACGTCAGTAAACGTCTGCTTTCCTTAATTTGGCTCCTCTGACTGGGATCGCCTTTGCCATTAACTGGCTGAAGATTAAGCTAAATCAGAAATCCAGTCTTGTCAAGACCACCAGAATGACCACCATTTATATTGTATATCTAAAATGGTGATAATCAGCAGCGCACCTATTAAAGAGGATACGGAATCTTGAGCTCATTAGCACTAATTTGACGCTCCATCAATTGTGCTTCATGTAAAGCTGCATCACTGAAACTTTTACCACTTAGAAGAGTATCAATCGCTTTAAATAATGACGAATCAAACTGGTTATGAAGCCATTGATATCTCCCCCAACGGAGTTTTTTAAACTCAGAAGAACACTCTTCACCAAATGCAACTAAAATTAAGTTTTCAATATTAGCATCGCAATGCCATGCCACTTTAGATGGCTCATCCTTTCCTGACTTCAATAAATAAATGGAACGCATCAGAATAGTGCAGTAAGTAGAGTAAAGCGCCCACACAAATTCACCAATATGTGGCCTTACTAACTTAACTTCTTCAGAGCTGGCATTGATTAAACATATCATATCAAATTGCTCCAATTCATGTGAATATTTATGTAATCGTGGATCAGTATAGAAATTTTTCATTTCTTCATCAGTGAGAACGTCCGTAAAAGAGGCTGCACCAGGAAATATTTTGCGAAAGTCGATTATCCCTTTCCAAAGAATATCGACTGCATCAATTTTTCTTGAAATTGTTGCTTTTTGTACCTCAGAGAAAGACGCAGCAGCAATTTTTAATATATTTGATTGTCGATCTAATTCTGCCTTCATATCTGTTAGATGAGCATCGCTTTCGGTTTTAAGTTCAGCCTTAAGCCTTTCTAATTTATTATCATATTGATTTTTAATGCTTAAATGAATTCGGTTTCTAATCCAGGTTCTTAAAAGCCAACCAACACCAGTCAGAAATACCAGACTGAAAGCAGTAGATGTAATCGTTTGTAAAAGAAAATTTCCCAACATCTCCATTTTTAATCCCCGTTTTTTGTTTATAGCTGTGAGAAAGTATCGTAATTTGATGCGACCAATCCTACCATTTTATACCGAAAAGCACTGTAACTTAATGAATTTATTGATTTAATTCGTTATGTGAGGTATCTATTTGATTCTCTTGATTTTGTCTTGCAAGTATCTGAGTAATGTATTTGAATATTAAGAACATAAAAGTTTAATGACTTAGTATATGTAATCATTTTGTTGGGGGGTGTTGGTATTATGAGTGACCGAAGATCAGAGAAGCGATTTAGTAACAGTCCCCTAAGTGCTGCCCACAGGGGTTACGTCTACCAAGATTTAGTCACGGCATATCTATTCATCTGTTGCCTTGTTCGCCGAGACGAGAAGATAACTGTTGATCGCAAAACCGTTGAAGACGACCGTTTTGATGATATTGAGGTCATTGTAAATGGGCATAAATTACGTAGGCAACTAAAATCAAGTGAAAATATAACCAGGCCATTAACTTTCGATGATTTTGATAAAAAGAATTCATCTTTACGGTTTGATCGATTAGTCAATACTTTTCTCTCCTCAGAAGAGGATACTGCTACTGAAGAATATCGGCTCTGTGCAACATGGCAGTATCCTGATTCTGACGACCCTGTTGTTGAATTACTTATACCAGCTAATAGCGCTGCTGGTACTTTCGATGGATACTCCACGGAGCTATACTATTTAGATCCTGATAGGGTCTGGCCGAAGAGTTCTTCCCCAGTATTTAAACCATTGGTGAGTATCCCTGGAGGGGAAGCTGTACCTAGTCGCGATGATGTAATTGATTTTTGCGAGCGGTTTATTATTGAAATTGCATTTCCTCCTGCTTCCCTTGATCTTGAACATCCCGGGCCTCTCGAGAATTTACTATTAAAAATGCTTGTGGAGCATGTTGGTATTGGTCGCTATCCAAATGATGAACGCCGCGTGGAAGATGTGGCAGCACTGGCAGTTCATATTGCTAATGTTGCAAGGACAAGGGGAGAATCATTATCGCCATCCCTTATAGCGCAACGTTTATCACTCCGTACTGACTTTGGTCGTATTGCTCAAGCATTCCCTCTAGACAGAGCTGTTTTATTCGAGCGGAAGTCATTACAGAAACAACTCTTTGAGGCAGCACAACAACAAGGGGTTCATCTTGTTCTTGCTGGTCCAGGAGCCGGTAAATCATGGTCTTTGACGCAGTTGTCAGAAGAACTGGTACAACAGGGTTTTATTGTAGCTCGCCATTATTGTTTTTTGGAGCCAGGGGATGAACTGGTTGAACGAAGAATTACAACAAACGTTTTCTTCGCTAATTTGTTGGCTGAATTGCATGAATCCTGTCAAAAACATGCAATCCCTTTACAACAGACTTTTTCTTCAGGTATTCATGAGCTCGAACAGACCTTAGGTGAAATCTCTGCCTGTGAAATACATACTGTGATCATTGTTGATGGGCTGGATCATATTGCGCGTGTTCGTGATGCATCATTAGGCCTCAGTGATAATGAAACAGATATTGTTGAACAATTGGCAACGCTTGAGCTACCAGAACGAGTAACGCTAATTATCGGCTCGCAACCAGGAAATCATCTTGAGCCATTACGGGAAGTATACAACTCTAATTTGAACGAATACGTTGTTGAACCTTGGTCATTCGAAGAAGTGAGGGAACTAACTATAAAACTTGGGTTAGGTACTTCACTAGCAGAGATTAACCTACAAGAAAAAGAAAATGACGTTCTGCAAATACTGTTCCAGCGCTCGGAAGGTAATCCTCTATATACTCGTTACCTTTGTTTTGGTCTGATGGATGGTCTTTTATCTGGTGCAATTACTGAACCATTTGAATGGCTCATAGGGGTGCCCGACCTAAATGGCGATATTAAACATTACTACGGGCACCTATATTCGTCGGCAGGCAAACAAGCTCAGGCGATTGCTGATCTTATGGGGGTGATGGATTTCTCAGTAACTGAAAGTGAATTATGTGAAATTGTCGGCCCATTACTTAGAGGATATGTTTCCACTGCACTACAGATCCTACGTCCCGTCCTAACCCAGGCAACTACTCAGGGCGGCATGAGGATATTTCATGAAAGTTTTCGACGTTTCATGATTGATGAATTGATACGTCAGGGAAGACAAGTCGCTGATATTTTATATCCCGTAGCGGTATGGCTGGAAATGCGAGGATTTTTTGTTGATGCTAAAAGTTATCGCTTTTTGCTACCAATTATGAGGCGGGCTGGAAGAGATAACGAAATTCTGACATACGTTTCAGCATCATTTGTACGCGAAAGTGTCGCTCATGGTCATCCTTCCGAAGCTATTCAGAAAAATATCATGCTTGCGACGGATGTGGCTGCTCGTACTCTTAACTGGCCTGCATTGGTCCGCTATGCTGAATTATCCAGAGCACTTAATTCTTGCTTTGAGGAAGGGAACAATGATTGGCAAGAGTATTGGCGGACTTACTATTCTATTTATGGGGCTGATGCATTGGCCGAGAGGCTGTTGTTTGATGGTCGTCCAACACTAACTCAAAAAGAAGGTTTACTGGCCTGTCAGTTAGTTGATTCCAAAGGGGTTGCCGCACCTTGGCAAGAATACTTATCTATTACAACAGAAATAGAAGATAGACTCGATTATTCGGATACTAAGTCTCATGGTGACGTTCGTTGTGATAATGAAGAGGAAGCTCTCGCAACCATTTACGGTGCATTACGGTTAGGGCGGTATAGACAAGTTATTCGACATATTTATTGGAATCTCTGTCGTTCAGGATTGCTTTTTTCGCCTTGGTTCTTGCGTAATTTAGCTCAACAACTAGCTCAGTTTACGTCCCCAGCCTTAGTCGAAAGAATTTGCCATAGAGGGGATCCTACTTATACTGGACGCTACAGATTACCAGACAGAACTGTCTGTCTCTTATTTCTAGGTCTTTCAGATTTCTACCGGAATATAAAAGCAGTAGATGGCAGTCGGCATTATGCCGAAATGGCCTTATGCCAGGCTGTTACGCCAATAGAAGCTATGTGGTGTGTTGACGCTGGAGCTTCAGGTGAACGAGCGCTTGATATAGTACGTAACGAGCTTAAAGTTGAAACAACTCCAGCAAATGAGCGTTATTCACCAGAAGCCGAGTTTGTACACCAGTGGGTGGCATCAGTACGTCTGAAAGCTCGCGATGTGGACTGTGAGAGGTTTTTCCAGCTTCAACGACTTAGTCTGGAGGGAGACGGCTGGTATCGCTGCTGGCTGAGGTTTGTTCTTGCTGTTGCATTGGCTGAAGCGGCTGCGGTGAAAGATGAAGCATACGATATTCTAGCCGCTTTTGAAGAATTAACTAAGGACACAAGACCATTCGCTGGTAGCCCCAGAGCCTGCGATCTCTATTCGATACATCCTATTATCAAAGCGAGCCTCGTTCGTGCACTTAAGCTCCTCAAAACTCGTGAGGAGTGGGAAAAAGCTCTAAGTATTATTTCTATGGTTCGTAATGATACGACAACATATCTGGATCGAGATGAAAATAGTCCGCTTTCAGGAGATGTATTGTATTCATTTTTTCTCGCACACACAATAAAGCCCGAGATTGCAGATTTAATCATTAAAAGGCTAGAAGATGAGCTTGAATCTATGGAAGCAAATGGTACTTATTACAGTATACATGCGTTAGAACGAATGAAGTTGGCTCAACTTTATGCGAAAACGTCCCCCTCGGAGGCAATCCGGCACTGGCAACAGGCCATTGTATTTTTATTAGGCTATGGTTTTCGAAAAGATATTACATTGTTTGATATCATCGAATGCGTTCCTGCATTAAAACTTCATTCAAGAGAATCAGCGATATATGCATTGATTCGTCTCCGCCCACTACTAAGTGCAGTACTTTGTCATACCGATCATAGAACGACAAAACATGCCCCCAATGCATGGTTTAGTTCACTGTTGCAAGTTGACGAAGTTCAGGCAATCGAATTACTTAACCGTACTCTAATGTATGAACGAGGTATTTTTTCTTGGACAAGTATAGAGGCACAGAAGGAGACATTACGTCAACTGGCTGACCGGGGGGATTCAATTTTATTGAATGCATTATGGTCAACATTATTGGTTGATATTGACTATGAGAATGCCGGAGAAGCAGTAGTAAAAGAGAGACTGTCCTCTGTCCAACGCTTACTTACAGAATATCCGGCTTATGCTCAGGAACGATTCACGGTACTTTGTGCAGAAGTATTTAATGATTCTTCTAACTACCAATTAAGCGCGGTTGAACCTTTGCGGGAATTTGCCGAAGAACATAGTCTGCATATGCCAGCTTACAAACTTGATGAAACGAATAAAAATAGAGAAACTCATCGAAGAGAATATATTGGAGATACATCTACGATTACCTCTATGGCTTTACGCATTCCAGTATTTCCGCCAACACCCAAATTTGTCGAACTGCTAACAATATTGCGAAAGCTTTCAAAATCAACTCTTTCTCGTGCTGAATATCAAGAGTCTGTTTCACTACCATTAAGTTATATAATGACGGAAATGGTACAAAGAGGAGAAGAAGAGCAGGCTCTGCGTCTACTCTATTTTTTTGTTCACGAACGTTCTTATTGGTCTCTGGAGAGTATTACGCCGGTATTATGTTTGGCGGAGTGTCTGGAGAATTCTGGACATGAAAAATTGGCTGTTGTCGCCTATACGCTTGCTTTCACTTCTGCAAGAGGAGGACGGGGGTGGCTCAATTTTGGTGATGACACACAATCCGCACCTCTCTGTCGGGCTCTGGAGATGGATAAAAAGCTGGCACTGCAAACGCTGGCACAGGAGACGCTCCGACGGCTAAATATGGACGGCTATTATGGGTTATCCCGTCACCTGATTGAAAGGATAGCTGACTGGGGCGATCATGAACTGGCAGTGAATGCCTGGGAAGAGGCCTTCACCATTATTGAAAGCCGATTACCGCTCCCCGGTCAAATTCATGTGTTTGAAAACCTTGAACTTCAGGCTACCCCTGAATGGTCTTTGGATGAATCACTTTGCGTGCTTTTACTCACGAATACAGGCAATGCGGTTATCTCCAGGCGAATAGCAGCTCTGTCAGGTATTGCTCGACTGGTAAAAGAGAGAACGGAACTCTTTTATAACCCTCTAAAATATTATCTGATGCATACCAGTAGTGTTTCCTCACTACAATCCATACTACAGATTCTTAACGAAACTCTGGCAGATGTGACTGCTTTGGTTCAAAGGCTTAAAGAGCCATTAAGGGATTATGCTCAAAGTCCTTCATTAAGTTTGTCACTGTTGGCCAAGCTTCTTTTATCGCGTATCAAAGAAACAACATTTAACGCGAAATCAGCGATGTCATTGGCAACAAACACACCTTCAAATAAATCCATGGAAGTAGTTACCTTTGCTGATGAAAGCTGTTTATTGAATATTTTCCAAGAAGTATGGCCTGAGTTGCCTATGCTTGTGGCTACCAGAATGGAATCATATATTACTGGTGACGCTGAAAACGTTTTCAAGCATTTTATGAAGGAACGATATGAACTAAAATATGACCGAGGAAATTATGTAAAACCTTCGGCTCGAACTTTACTATGGCATTCTGAATTATTTCTTGCCATTTTTGATAATGTTTTGACCGAATTTCCGGCACAACTCTGGCGCAAGGGATTGTGGGAAGCAGACATAGAACGTAGCATCCTGGGACAAATTCTGCCTTTTATGCCTCTTCATCTGGCTATGGACGCCAGTCGGATCCCCAGACCAGACTGGCCGTTATATGAAAGTAAACAATATAAACTGGCAGAATTTACGCGGGTCTCTAATGAAGACCCAACATGGGGGGGATGGATAAGATTAGGGCTGTTTGAACAATACTATTTTCGGGCAGATGGTAAAGATTATGGCCCCATGGACAGGAAAACGGTGCAATGTGCTGCGATTGTTAGGACAAATCCTGATGGGATGGTTCCTCCGAAAGTATCGCCTTTAGGCAGTGATGATGCCTTAGTTTGGTGGGAAGACATTGATTGGATGGAGGCAATGCAGGCTCGAGCAAAGCCACAATTAGTTAAGCTGGATAAAGTCAAAGACTGGTTGGATGATGTCTTTGTTCTGCTTCCTCCTGCGGCTCTGAAATATGATGCACAATTGAAATCATCTCATTACGCGGGGCCGCTATGCTGGTACGATGAGAATGGCCAACCGGTAGTTGTTTTACGAACATGGCGAGTTAAGGGAAAAGGTACTGGTGACATAGATGCCCACGTAATTATCGGCGCTGATTTAATTATGCATCCCAAACTGGAAAAGGTATTGCATACGGCATACGGCGGACCGCTTAAAGAGCTTAATTCTGTTCACTGCGAAACCATTTCGTAGAAGCGCGGAGAATAAAACAATTAGGATGTTAATGGGCAGTGGAAGACATATGTTTCAGCTGCCCAATAGCATTGTTTAATATAATTAAACGTGCTATTTGTTAGAGGGAATTCATAATTTCTTTTGGCAGCGCCGCAAAAAACGCCCCTCCGACACCTTATCCACAAAAGGGCGCAACAATGCCGCAACCTTAATCGCTTCCACTTCGTTAATATGGCAGTCACCGTCGCGAAATAGCGCCATCATGCCGCGAAACAGATAGTCATACAGTGACGAATTGCTTTCATAAACCGTACTTTCCCTCCGATACTTTTGCAATGCTGTTACCACAGACTCTCGCTCATCCTGCGAAGCACCGACGCTACTGCGGATATAGCCCCAGTAATTGACGGTAGTCTTGTTCAATAAAAAGAGAAAGGCATCGCAAAGTTGCTCAAATTCACTTGCCCTAAAGTACACCCGGCGAGTGTAGATATTAAAAAAATCTTGTAGTTCAGTCAGCAACGCCAGCAGACTCTGTTTGCTGTCAACCTGTTCAACAGAGATATTACTTTCCGGTTGGTAGTTGGAATAAATATCATCGGATGTACAGGAGATATGGCGGGGTGCGCGAAATGGTAGTCGTTGCCAGCCCCTGCGTTCTGGAAAGTGATTAGCACAGTACCAGCTATCTGCCGCAGGGATTAATTTCTCCATCAGCCAGCGATATGTCGTCAACGCATCCCAGTAATTACGAGGCCCGATGGCGTCCTCTTCCATATTATCGATCTCGTAGCGACTGGGAGGTTGCCAGATTAGCGCCACGCGATGATTAGTAAGGCGATTATAATTAGGGTCGCGGCTGGCTAATAGTGTGACGTGATGCCCTTCGTTCATTACTTCGTCTTTATGACGGGTAAAGACCATAATACGCTCACGGGCAGGATTAAATATCGACCACTCGCCTTCGGTATCCAGATAGTCATGCTGTTGACAAAAGATGCTGATGCGACCCCATAGCCAGTAAGGAATGGTTATGAGATGAATATTATCGCCCAGTGGTGTACTGTTCGAGAAATCAACAGTGCGACAAATCCGGTCAATCTCTTCCATGCGCTGTTTATAACCCCTCCAGAACTTATCAAAAGCATCACAGAGAGAGCGGGTTTCATTTAGGGTAAGTGCAAGGCGGCAGTTACCGATATCGCAATAATAATTTTCGCCATGAGGTTCTTTTAAAACCCATGGTCTGACTCCCGCCTCCGGTGGGCTACCGGCTCCTTCGAAGGCCGAATTTAGCAGGTCATTTTGACTCATCGTCAGCAAAACATGGCTATAGCGGCCATTACGAAAATCAATAAAACAGGAGAGAGGGTTCCCTTTCAGGTTAGGTAAAAACGCCTGAATAAAAACATGATCGTTCTGAAGTGTATAGGTATCACCATTAATGTGTTCATATGGATGTGTGTAATTTTGCCAGGCAGAAGATTCGTTATAGTCCCAAACGCCATAGTTTTTGATATTTAACAGTGCTCGCTCGCCATAAAAAAGAGACACCCAGCTCTCGTGACAAAAGCGATACAACAGATCTGGACAATACAGATTTTTCAGCCAGTCGTGGATCAATTCCGTATCAAGCACACGATGTACTATATTCAGTTCTTTAAATATAGACTCTTGTTTTTTATATTCCGCTATTAATTTTGCTGACGCTTTCTCACTGAGAAAAATGTAAAACTCATTGATATTTACCTGCCATTTTTCCCGATGTTCATTAAAGCGTCGAACAGTGGAAATATAGTGGCTGTTTGTGAATTTTTTACAACGTTTCACTTCGTATAACGAATAAACGTCCTGATTGCCGTGCTGGCGATGCGTAAAAATATCCGCCCCAAATTGTGATTGGCCGGAAATGCCAATCGTCATGGTATCAACTATCTCGCCGTCTTCGATTTTCAGCCGTTTCTTGATGAGCTCACAACAAAATAGCTCAAACGTTTTCTGTTCCATAAGCTCCAGTGGTAAATAAGCATCTGCTTTTCCTACTGGTGGCCCCAGCTTTACAATCTGTTGTTCTGTAGTATTCAACGGATCTTCTCCATTCCGTAAGTCAGAAATTATATAAATGACGAGTCAATGAGATTTCGATTGTATGAATAATGACCCATTTCCCATTAAACTCCCTTGCCGTTAGCCCCTAATCGTTGATATCCTACCGGACGAGGACTCAAAACCTCATCTAACGCGGCCAAAACCAACCCCGTCAGTGTTGGCTTTTTTGTACCCTCCGTTCGTAAGGACGGAGGGTGTGTGCTGCCCGATCAAGGTCGGGAGGGCGACGAATACAACACCCTTCGGGGAAATTAGTCCGCGGTTTCGTTAGACCGTTTTGAGCCTCCCGGCACCCTATTGGTGGTGCTTTTCTCAAAGAAACTAACGAGGTTAATATGCCTAATTTTTCACTTCCTTTAAGTCAATCGCCCGACAAGCTGCTTACAGTTCCCTTCAGCGCTGCCACGGATTTTACCGTACTAGCCAACCACTGCGAAAACTTCGCCGAAACCCTGATTGAAAGCAACGATCCCACACTGAAAATGGCGCTCTGCGGCAGACTCAATGCCTGTCTTACACTGTTGCAGCCCACGTTGTTAGACCCCGTTCCTCCCCATCTTATTGAAAGCCTGACCGTTGACACCCTTCCTGCAAATTCCCCCCGTTTCGAGCCTGAATGCACAGAGCTTTGCCGCTACTGTCTCGCCCTGACGCAGACGCTGGCAGGGCAAGGCTTTTACTCTGAAATGGAGAAACACCTTAGCGGCCTGCTGTATGAACTGATCAGCTATTTCGCCGCGGAAATGAAAGCCCCTCGCTGGCTACGCACATCTGATGGAGTGAAATTTATTGACGAGGTGACGGCATGATGCAACAGGACTGGCATCCCGCCGACATTATTGCGGCGCTGAAAAAGCAAGGAACGTCGCTGGCGGCGGTTTCCCGTAACGCCGGGCTGGCGTCCTCTACGCTGACCAACGCCCTTAACCGCCGCTGGCCCAAAGGCGAAAGGTTGATAGCGGAAGCGTTAGGCATCGCGCCTGAGCAAATCTGGCCTTCACGCTATCTCTGATGTTCCTCCGGCGCAGCCCGGATACGGAAGCTGCGCCGCATTTTGTTTATCTGATTTGTCATAATCCTTTGAACCGCAAAAACAGTTTTCTATTATCGACCTTCTTACCACGAACTAAGCTCCCGCCTGCACGAAATGCTTCATGACCTGAAAGAAGCGCCTGATGTATCAGGACGGTTGCCTTTTTACCGGCAATGTCGCCTTTGAAAAATGCCGGATCTGTCCTCTGATAGATTAAGGCTTTCTTCACGCTTTATTACGCTAAGGAAATCACAATGAATCTGATGAATAATTGTGCATCGCCTGCCGTAGATGTTATATTAAAATATAATATCCGGAGGTGCTCTATGTATACCACTCGTCTGAAAAAGGTTGGCGGATCCGTCATGCTGGCTGTTCCTCCCGCCGTGCTGAAAACGCTGGGGCTGTCGACGGACAGCGAAGTGGGCATGACCATTGATAATGGCTGCCTGATTATTGAACCCCAGAAACGGCCACGTTATTCGCTTGAGGAACTGCTGGCGCAGTGCGATCCGCACGCTGAAATGAGCGAAGAGGATCGGGAATGGATTGATGCGCCTGCGGTGGGCAAGGAGATCCTGTAAATGGACAGAGGGGAAATCTGGCTCGTTTCACTGGATCCGATTGCCGGCCATGAGCAAAGTGGAAAACGTCCGGTACTCATCGTATCGCAAGCATCGTTTAACAAGCTGACCCGACTACCCGTTATTGTTCCCGTCACCAGCGGCGGAAACTTTGCCCGCGCAGCCGGTTTTACCGTCTCCCTGGACGGCGCGGGAACAAAAACAACGGGCGTTATTCGCTGCGACCAGCCCAGAACTATTGATATGGGCGCCCGGAACGGTAAGCGGCTGGAACGTATACCCGACGCTGTTGTGAATGAAGTGCTGGCCCGACTGGAGGCCATTTTGAGCTGATGCTTTTTATGTAACCTGAACGAGGGCGCTGTCACGTACAGCGCCCTCATTTTTTATAACGACAAGTGATTAAAAAATCCTTTTGCAGGTAAAAACAGTTTCTCCTTTCCGCGCCAGCGGCACTGGCGTAGTCTCCTCCTTGCCCTATGCTGTCGTTGACAGCGCCACGCTTCACAACCTGAAAGAAGCGCCTGTTATCAGGACGGTTGATCCGTTTACCGGTGCAGACCTCTGCAAACACTGGGTTGCAGAACATCGCGACGGAGGCCTGAGTTTTAACACAATATGTCCTTTTACTGCGCCAGCCTGCTTGCCTGAATCTGCACCGCGCCGGAATTCTCCCGGCTAACCTGTTCTGCTGACACCCTCAGCGCCTTTTTCCTTACGGGCTGCGGCCTGCATTGCCGTCATGCTTTGCTGCCGCGTGACCGTAAAACTGCACCAGAAACGCAACGTTTAACCCCTGCACCAGACCCGTGCGTCACTTTTACCGCGAAGTCGCGGGAAAGTGACGCACGCTGCACCACACCCTTTATGCACCAGAAATCAGTCTGTTACAGACGAATCCCACATTCTGACGCGCCCTTTCAGACCATTTATTCACCACAAGGAGAACATGAACCGATATCAGAGGGGGATCTGGACGATCCGGGGGATAACCCGCGAAAGCGGGCGGCTGCTCTGAGAGCACAACCGACGCCCCGCCACACCTCAACAGCCGTCGCCCCGGCGCTCAGATATCGTTCGCAGCCCCGACAAAAATCAGGAGCTATTGGCCTACGCGCCGGGGAACGCTGTATTTGTTTTTTGGGTGAATGAGTTGTAGCAATCATGAAAGGGGGAAAAATGAGTATGCTGGAGCGGGAAATGCGGCACCTGGCGAAGCAGGCGGGCGGCGCACATAAAACGGTCAGCGATCGCATGGCGCTGGCGGAACGTTTTTGCGAACGGCTGGTGACGGAACTGAACGTGCAGATCCGTTATGTCAGGCACCTGAAAGCGCGACACATAGAGGATTACATCCGTCACCGTCTGGCGCAGGGGATTGATAAACGCACCCTGCAAAATGAAATGTCGATGATAAGGATTGTTCTGCGGCAGGCCGGACGCGAAAAACTGGCGGATGGCGACCGGATCAGCAACCGGGCGGTGGGGATCGGCGGCGCATCACGCAGCGGCGCACGTCGCGCTATCGCCGATGGTAAATACCAGACGGTGCAGGAAAATGCCCGGCTGAAAGATCCGGGGCTGGCGGCAGCACTGGAGCTGACGCGGCTGATGGGCCTGCGCTCGCAGGAGGCGGTGCGCTGCCCGCAGTCGTTTAAAACGTGGCGGCAGGCGCTGGCGCGTGGCGAAACCCGGCTGGCGGTGGTATTTGGCACCAAAGGCGGGCGGCCCCGCGAAACCGTGATCCTGGATACTATAGCTGTCAAAAAAGCGCTGGAGAACGCTATTAATATTGCGGAACAGCGTAACGGCAGGCTGATCGATAAGGCCGATCTGAAAAGCGCGATGGACTACTGGCGCGGTCAGGCGGGGCAACTCGGTTTAACGGGCAAAAATACCCCGCACTCGCTGCGTTACGCCTGGGCGCAGGATGCGATCCGTCACTATCTGGCGCAGGGATTCTGCAAAAAAGAGGCGCTGGCCATGGTGGCGATGGATTTAGGACATGGCGATGGACGCGGGCGCTATGTGGCGCAGGTGTATGGGTTGCGTGGGGAGGACTGACGGCTGATAGTCTGTACCTTGTATATATTCGGTGATCAATCGGTTTTCGTACAAAAAATTTTGAGGGCAAAATTTTTCGTACGATCTTCTATCAATGAATGCAGTATCAGGAGATATAAACTATCACGATGTTAATATTTTGTAATTTTTCATTTGCTTCCCTCACAGGCTAGCGCAGACAACAGCTTCATGGCGTACATCCTGACCATCGTTACTGCGTAACGGCTCCAGAGTCAGTTCCAGATAGCGGTCGCATTTCTTATCGCTCATGGACTGGCGCAGGATTTCATCTGCCTAAATAATAATCTGCTCCAGTATGCTGTGTTGTGAAAGATCATGATGCAGCGACAGCCGTTTCAGGGCCAGCTTTGCCCCACACAGGATCTCCGTGTTCAGTCGTGACGTGTAGTTTTCCGGCGCTCCCGCGTGGTGCGGCGGTATCTTGCCTGACGTTCTGCATTGGTCGTTGCCATTTTATTTGCCTCCGGGCATTTGCGTTACGCAGTAACGATAATAAAACGACTGTGCCACGAAAGGGAAAAGGGCCGCAGGGAAAAAGATAATTAAGGGTAATTGCGCCAGCCCGGAAAGGGCCGAAAAGGCTTAAAGGGCTGAACGGGTGCAGTTCAGTACTTCTTTGCTGGATACCTGGCGCAGTGCTGTTATATTATTTCCCGGTAATGGATATGGCCAGGTAACATATGTTCTGGTGCAGTTTACTGGCAGATAAATTTCTGGCGCAGACGAAAAGACTTCCGGTAATACCGAAGATAAAGTTTTCTCTTACAATCAGGCTCGATTAAAAGGCAAATGCCGAAAATTATTACAGCTGTAATAAAAACAGGTGGTTGCCTATTGATAGTGTCGGTATTGATAGGTTTTCATACAAAATTATTTGTCCTCAAATAATTTTGTACGCTTTTCGATTAATAGCAGAAAAAATGAAAATAAAACCTTTCAATACAAAAAGCAGATCCGAATCAATCAGGATCTGCTTTTTCATTACCAACAAATTATACTGTTGCTGGCTCAGGCCGCTTTATTTTGCCGCGCATAAATATAGGGCGGGATAAAACCCTCCCGGCACGTATCCAGATAATCCGACCACCACTGCATCATGGCTTTACGGGCGTCGAGATGCTCGGCGCGGTGAATATACGCCGCCCGCACACTGTTGCGCTCCTGATGGCTCATTTGCCGCTCAACCGCATCCCGCGACCAGAGTTCAGACTCGACTAACGCGCTACAAGCCATTGCCCGAAAGCCGTGACCGCAAACATCCGCCTGCGTATCGTATCCCATTAAACGCAGCGCTTTGTTGATGGTATTTTCACACATCGGCTTATACGGGTTGTGATCACCGGGGAATACCAGTTCCAGATGCCCGGAAATCTCCCTGATCCGTTTCAAGATGTCGATGGTCTGACGCGAAAGCGGCACAATATGCGGCGTGCGCATTTTTGCGCCACGCCCGGAATAGCGTACTTTGTCTATTTCCTCGCGGGTGGCGGGAAGCGTCCAGATTTTGTTTTTGAAATCAATCTCACCCCAGCGCGCAAAACGCAGTTCACTGGAGCGAATAAACAGGTGAAGGGTCAGTTCAACCGCCAGTCGCGTGATCTCCCGGCCTTTTGTGTAGCCGTCGATGCGCGCCAGCAGTTCCGGCAGACGTTCCGGCGGTAACGCGGGGTAGTGCTCCCTGACAGGTGCCGCAGTCACACCTTCCAGATATTGCGCCGGGTTACTTTCCGTCAGCCCCTGCTGCACGGCGTAGCGCATGATGTTGTTCAGGTGCTGCCGGGTACGGGACGCAACTTCCAGCAGCCCCTTTTCTTCAATCCCTTTCAGTAAAGCGGTGAAGTGCGGCGTTTTGAGGTCAGTGACCCGCATATTCCCAATCACCGGGAAGATGTGATTACTCATACTGGCAAGAATGCGACTGGCATGATGTTCAGACCATTTCTTATTGGTCTTATGCCAGCCGAGCGCCACGGCCTTAAAACATTTCTCCGGCGAACTGGCGGCTTTCTCTTCCATGCGCTGTTGCACCGGATTGATATTCTGCGCCAGTTGCTTACGAAATACGTCACGCTGCTGACGAGCATCGGCAAGAGAAACCAGCGGATAAGCGCCTAAACCGATGCGCGATTCTTTACCGTTGAAGCGATATTTGAGATACCAGATGCGTGAACCGCCAGGATTAACCAGCAGATAGAGACCATGCGAATCTGACACTTTGAAAGGTTTAGCCGAGGGTTTTAAGTTACGGATTCTAGAATCGTTTAAAGACATTTGGGGGTCACTCCACAATCGAACCAAACTGACCCCAGATCTGACCACCAAATTTCTCGGATGCGGAGAGAAAACCAGATACGCATCGGGAAGGTTTTTTATGCTAACTTACTGAATCTAAAACGTATTTTGACGTATAAGGAAGCATAAAAACAAGAAATTGGCTCCTCTGACTGGACTCGAACCAGTGACATACGGATTAACAGTCCGCCGTTCTACCGACTGAACTACAGAGGAATTGTTTCAACGAGGCGCATAATACTGGGCCGGCTATAACGTGTCAACAGTAAAATTAACGCGCCAATTCAATTGGTTAATTAACCCACAAAGTGAGGAATTAATGTTCGGATTCCTCGCCGTAGTCGCCTTCGGCAGCGCTTACCCGTAAGCGCTGAGAAGGATCCTGGCGATAGAACTGGCAAAAACGCTGCCATAGCGCCGGGAAACGTGGAGCAAACAGTTCTGGCGCGCTGAAAAAATACTCTGACAACACGGCAAAACATTCTGCAGGGTCGGTGGCGGCATAGGCATCTATACTGGCAGCGCTTTCGCCAACAAGATCGATTTCATCCTGAATATTATTCATTGCCGCGTGGAGATCGTGTTCCCAGCCAGCCACATCGCGCAACGGGATGAAAGGGATGCCGCTGGCGCGATCGCCATTACGCATATCCAGTTTGTGCGCGACTTCATGAATAATGAGGTTGAAACCCGAAGCATCGAACGAGTCCTGGATATCCAGCCAGTTCAGAATGATGGGCCCTTGTTGCCAGCTTTGCCCCGACTGTACGACACGCTGGCTGTGCACCAGACCTATGTCATCTTCCCATTCATCATCTACCACAAAGGGCGCGGGATAAATGAGCACTTCATGAAAACCATCAAGCCACTCAATACCGAGCTCCAGGATCGGTAAGCAAAAAATTAACGCAATACGTGCACTTTTTAACGAGTCGAGCTCAAATCCCTGTAGCGCTACCAGTCTTTTCTGCTGCAAAAAACGTTCGGCTAGCGCAATAAGCCGAGCCTGTTCTTGCGCGGTGAGGTTTACCAGAAGAGGTATAGCCAGCGCATCATCCCACGGCCAGTCTTCGTTCTGGGTTATTTCTTGTGCTTTCCAGGGCCACTTAATCATCGTTTTGCTCGTAAACTCGTCACTTGAACAAAATTACCCGAATAGGGTCTGTTAAAATGCCAAATTACCTGGCATCATTGCAATATACGGAGAGATGCCGGAGCGGCTGAACGGACCGGTCTCGAAAACCGGAGTAGGGGCAACTCTACCGGGGGTTCAAATCCCCCTCTCTCCGCCAATCATTCAACAAAATCAATCACTGACAAAGCGTTTTTGATTTCGTCATACATAAATCCCTGCATTAAAATTTCTTTCACTCGCTCGATTTTTCTTACTACTGATGCTGTTTTTTACCATTTTGCTGCGCGTCGGGCATCCACTTTTATCTTCTTTAGCTCACAAGCTCACACTCTTTTGCAACGCCCATCTCACATCTCTGGTGACAAAACAGTTTAACTGCCGTTGCTTCACACGGATCTTGTAAGGGTATCTTAAAGGAAATGGATTGCTGGAGGATGGAGGAAAAGAGGCGAAATCTTTTTCAGTGGTGATACCGCCTCCCCTGGACATGAGCTTGCCAGAACCTACGCGGTAAATCCTACGACACGAAGCCACGCGCAATTTTATGCGAAAACGCTGGCAATAGCCTTGCTGACTGATGCAAGCTATCTAAAATCGCTTGAAGATGACATCATGCAAAACAATCGCTTAAAAGACTCACCTGTTGATAAGCATGTTGAGGACGAAAAGAAGAAGAAAAATGCAGCCAGGTAAAAAGGGTTACGTTCGCCGTAAGCGAACGTGATCGCATCCAGCCTTAACGAACCTTTTTCCGTTCATCTCCCTTCATGTTTTTCAAAAAACTCTTTTATGAATGCCCCTAAAACGTCATACGCGAATTCGCTATTATTGTTCCCGTCGCGACAACATAGAGATTACGTAAAAAAACAGAGGGCAGACATTGAAAAATATTGGAAATAACGTAAAACGATTTGTCCGTGTTTTTTATCTGTCATTTAAACTTACAGAAATGGCTGTACTGCTATCAGTATAAAGATAATTTCAGTTGTCCAGATAAATCATTTTTAAAACTATTTGTATTAACGGGGTTTATTCATTTATTGAATGGATGCGTGTTCGTTTGGTCTTGTCATCTTGACGCTTTGAGATCACATATTCTATTCTATCATAGACAGTAGGGGAAATTAGCTGCTGGGATCGATTTTTGATTAATAAAATACTGGATGGAACCACGATGCAATTACCAGAACAGGATGAGTTTTTTGATTTTTTTGCTGCCAATGATGATGAACAAGCCTCTTTAAGGCGTAAGTTTTTTTTGGAGAAACATAAAGAACCGTGTCTGTCTGAGTCTGCATTAGAGGACTACCAGGCGCTGTTTATGAGTATCTACGGAATTAATATTGACTGGAAAGAGGGGACTTTTAGCCTGCTTGAGGCACTTTCAGATAATCAGGGAGGGAAGCCTGTCACGGTCAAATTCGATTATGACAGTGAGATTGAAACAGCAACGATAAATTTGGTTGATACGCAGTATGTGTTTCATCACTACCCAATGGGAAGTGATGGTTTTGATACAGAACTGGTGCGCATTGAGCATATATTGGCTAATAGTGGATATAGTTTGCGGGTATATCAGAACAGCACTTTTAGTGATACATTATCGTTCTTACTCATTCCGTCAGATGAGTGGAAACGTGTTGAACAGCGTTATAGCCCAGAGCATATTTCTGCATACTTCGTTCCGTATGGAAAACAACTTGTTATTCCTGAGGTTGCTGCTCCGGTCGTAAATTATGTGCCATCCGTTAAACAAGAAACATCAAATGTCCCTGCGTTGTTTAATGCTCGGGGTATCCGTATTTATTTTTTAAGTATAATGCTAATCGCATTTGCAATTTATATTTTGTGGAATATCCTGACGAAAATAGAACCTTTATCATCAGGCCAACCTGCTGGCTGTGAAAATGTGCAAAATTTATACTCAAAATTACGTCCAGAAGTAGCCGAGCCATTAAAAGAAAAAATGCGTAAGAGTTTGGGCTGTAAATGATAAATTTTCAGTTTAAGAAAATTACACTAATGGATAGGTAATAGAGATATATTTAATTTGATATTGTGTTATCGAAATAGTAATAACAGATAATATACATATTCTTGCGGTGGTGGATGAAGCGATTTTTATCTTATTTGTACAGGAAAAGAAAAAGAGTTTTTTTAGCTACCATGACTCTTATTAATTTTGTTGCCGCAAATCAAAAATACTACGCTTTTAATTTGTTGTCAGTGTTTATCATGGTGTTCTGGTCAGTTATCCTTATTTCCAATATGCAAACTGATATTAATCATAATGAAAAATAAAACTATTTTTTGTGTCTGTTATATTTTTAGTAAATCCATGAAGCTCGCTGTACCCCATCGGGATTCACAGTGATGTCACTCGCGGCGACTTAACGCCGTCGTCCTCGGTAATCATCGCACCCGGCCTGTTGCCCGAAATGTTCCCCTGTAGACATGGGCGCCGGGCAGAAGATTAATTGCTGTCAGGGAAACGCGCTGGCGCGTGGCGATAACTTACGCTGCGGGACTGTCGACGCTGTACAGAAAATCTGGCCTCCAGGCTGGCTTAAATATGCGCACATGACAATACAACCGGAAAATTTACAAAACCCATAATTTGAACTGAGAGAGAAACTTACAAACGAAGCGACGAAGATTTAAACAGCCGCAGCGACTCCGGTATCTTGCGCGCATGTTCAAATAATACTACTGTATATAAAAACAGTATTCGAGGTATGGATTATGGAATTTTTCAGACCTACAGAGTTGCGCGAAATTATTCCTCTCCCATTTTTCAGTTACTTAGTGCCGTGTGGATTCCCTAGCCCCGCGGCGGACTACATTGAGCAGCGTATCGATCTTAATGAGTTGCTCGTTTCTCATCCCAGCTCAACATATTTTGTCAAAGCCACGGGTGATTCAATGATTGAAGCAGGCATCAGCGACGGTGATCTGCTGGTGGTGGATAGCTCACGGAACGCTGACCACGGTGACATTGTAATTGCGGCAATTGAAGGAGAGTTCACCGTAAAACGGTTGCAGTTGCGCCCGACAGTGCAGTTAATCCCCATGAACGGCGCCTATCGACCTATACCTGTCGGCAGTGAAGACACGCTCGACATATTCGGGGTGGTGACCTTTATCATTAAAGCGGTCAGTTGATTATGTTCGCGCTCTGCGATGTTAATAGCTTTTACGCCTCCTGCGAAACGGTCTTTCGTCCTGATTTATGTGGCCGACCAGTGGTGGTGTTATCAAACAATGATGGCTGCGTTATCGCGTGTAGCGCCGAGGCGAAACAGCTCGGTATCGCACCAGGTGAGCCATACTTCAAACAGAAAGAACGCTTCCGGCGATCCGGTGTTGTTTGCTTCAGCAGTAATTACGAGCTTTACGCTGATATGTCGAACCGGGTAATGACCACACTCGAGGAGATGGTGCCGCGGGTAGAAATTTACAGCATTGATGAGGCTTTTTGTGATCTGACGGGGGTACGAAACTGCCGGGATCTGACAGATTTCGGGCGCGAGATAAGAGCGACGGTCCTGAAGCGCACGCACCTGACTGTCGGTGTAGGCATTGCCCAGACGAAAACCCTTGCCAAGCTGGCTAACCATGCTGCGAAAAAGTGGCAGCGCCAGACCGACGGGGTGGTTGACCTGTCGAACATCGATCGCCAGCGTCGGCTGCTGGCCCTGATACCCGTAGAGGATGTCTGGGGTGTCGGCAGGCGCATCAGTAAGAAGCTCAATGCCCTGGGCATCAAGACTGCTCTCGATCTCTCTGAACAAAGTACCTGGATCATCAGGAAACACTTCAATGTCGTGCTGGAGCGTACCGTGAGAGAGCTTTGCGGAGAGCCATGTCTGGAGCTTGAAGAGTTTGCGCCGGCAAAGCAGGAAATCGTTTGTAGCCGCTCTTTCGGCGAGCGGGTCACAGACTATGAGGAAATGCGCCAGGCTGTTTACAGCTACGCTGCGCGCGCGGCAGAAAAACTCCGCGGCGAGCACCAGTACTGCCGTTTCATCTCAACATTCGTCAAAACATCCCCCTTTGCCCTGAACGAGCCCTACTACGGTAACAGCGCCGCAGTGACGCTTCTCACCCCCACGCAGGATTCACGCGACATTATCAATGCGGCTGTGAAATGCCTGGATAAAATCTGGCGCGACGGCCATCGCTACCAGAAAGCGGGGGTGATGCTGGGTGACTTCTTCAGTCAGGGCGTAGCGCAACTCAACCTTTTCGACGATAATGCGCCGCGCGCCGGTAGTGCGAAGTTGATGGAAGTACTGGACCATCTTAACGCAAAAGACGGGAAGGGGACGCTGTACTTCGCCGGGCAGGGGATGTCGCAACAGTGGGCTATGAAGCGAGAAATGCTTTCGCCTCGGTACACCACAAGATACTCTGATCTACTGCGTGTTAAGTAACTTGTGCGATCAATGCCTGAGATAGTTCCCCAACTCGTCCCCGTTCTCTAACCGGTTTTGGTCGCACAAGATCACAGGAACCTCTCACGATGAGGCGCATGTATCCTGGTTTACGACATCAGGAAATGTGGTGCGTTTATTGCCAGGTAGGCGTTGTGAGACGTCACTTATTTACGCCAGGTTTCAGCCGTAGCGACGGACATGGATAAAAAGAGTATGGCAATCAGCGTGATAATGCTAAAAAACAATTAATATTTTTTTAACAAAACTAAAGCTTGCTATGTTCAGTTAACCATGCGTTAATGGTTGTGCGGTTTGATACAAACTTATCTGAAGTAGTGATTGTAATATTTCTCATCATTTGTTCCTCTTGAGATCTCCTTTAGGTTTTTTTCTCTCTGATAATTTTCTTCAGGCCATTTTGCCCACGGGCTCATTCAAAAGGTAACAATATTATGACGACGAAAATCACTGGTTTAGTAAAATGGTTTAACCCTGAAAAGGGCTTTGGTTTCATTACGCCTAAAGATGGCAGCAAAGATGTGTTTGTGCATTTTTCCGCCATTCAAAGTAATGAATTCCGCACTCTGAATGAAAATCAGGAAGTGGAGTTTTCAGTAGAGCAGGGACCAAAAGGTCCATCAGCGGTCAACGTTGTGGCGCTTTAAGGTATCTGATATTACTAATAAAATTCACTTCCGGTGTCCATGTTGCCATGGTTCACAATACAGAACATCGACATTCGATGTTACTGAGCAAAACCCATTTGGCGCGAAATGTATTTTTTGTAAGTCAACCATGATCACTTTTGATAATGTTGGATTATACATTCGCTCAGGACAGGTTCCGCCAGATTTTAGAAAATAATTCATATTAGCTCCGTACAGGAGCTTTTTTTATGCCCGGATGATTATCATCTATAGACGCTGACATCCATCATCTATAGTGGCATTTTCCTTTCCCCAAAGGTGTTATTTCTCTTGCAGGCAGCGCCTGAAAAGAGCGACGTTGTCCTCATCTATCCGATGAAGCCAGGTCACCTGTCTTTGCGCCGTTATCCGTTATTTAATTCTTGCCCTATAATAACAAGCCCGCGCTAAGCACGGGCTTGAATAACATAAAGCGTCTTAGAACTGGTAGACCAGACCAACACCTACGATATCATCGGTTGCAATACCGTTGCTTGCGTAGAAGTCATCATCTTCGTCCAGCAGGTTGATTTTATAATCAACGTAGGTGGACATATTTTTGTTGAAGTAGTAAGTCATACCGACGTCAACATATTTAACCAGATCTTTGTTGGTGTAACGCCAGTTGCCACGATGGACTTCCTGACCGCCTAAATCTTTGCCCTTAGACTGCAAGTAGGCGATGGACGGACGCAGACCGAAATCGAACTGATACTGCGCAACCACTTCAAAGTTCTGGGTTTTGTTAGCAATACCGCCATTATCTTCGCCATTGCCGCCGCCATAATAGGTCATGTTGCGGGTTTCAGCGTACATCGCCGCCAGGTAAACATTGTAGGCGTCATATTTGGCACCTACGGTCCAGGCTTCAGCGGTTTCACCACCAGCATAGTTGTTGCGCTCATTCATGCCGTCGCCATAACCACGAGCAACCTGATTGTCCGTACGGTCAGAGGAAGAGTAGGCCGCACCCAGGCTTAACCCGAAGTCAAAGTCGTAGGAGGCAGACATACCGAAACCGTCGCCGTTTTCACGGGCCAGTTTGCGGCTGCCGCCGTTACCTGTACCTTCACCAGCACCGCCATTTTCATTATTACCCTGGTACTGCAACGCGAAGTTCAGGCCTTCCACCAGACCGAAGAAGTCGGTATTACGGTAGGTGGCAACGCCGTTGGTTCTGCCCAGCATATAGACATCGGTCTGGGTATAAGTATCACCGCCGAATTCCGGCAGCGCATCGGTCCAGGCTTCAATGTCGTAGATAACACCATAGTTACGGCCATAATCGAAAGAGCCGTACTCGCCGAATTTCAGACCGGCAAAGCCCAGACGAGTCCAGGAGTTTGCACCTTCGCCTTCGGTGGTGTTCACCTTAATGTTGTATTCCCACTGACCATAGCCGGTCAGCATATCGTTGATCTGCGTTTCGCCTTTAAAGCCAATACGGGCGTAGGACTGGTCGCCATCGTCGCCTGCATTGTCAGAGAAGTAACGCAGACCATCAACTTTGCCGTACAGGTCGAGTTTGTTGCCATTTTTATTATAAATTTCAGCCGCATTTGCTGCGCCTGCCACTAATAACGCCGGGACAAGCAGTGCCAGAACTTTTCTGTTCATTATGTATTCCCTTATGATAATAATTTATATGAATATGTAGCCACTTCAACAAAACTACAAATTGATACTATTCTATGAAGTTCATGGAATTTAAAAAATAACATGTAACAAAGGTATTTAAAATATTTCAATTTGTTTCTGTTTGGTTTTTTATAATACAGGCAATATAAGTAACTAAGAATATATATTCTATAATTATCATTTTTTATCAATGGGTTATGTGTTTTGGTTTGATGTTTTTTGGCGTGAATATAATTTGTTTTTTATATGTATTTCATGATTTGATTATGAAAAATCATAAAAAAAACCGGCATAAATGCCGGTAATGTGGGTAATGATAAAATAAATGATAAAAGGCTAATAACCGAATCATTCTGACACTTAATGCTAATAAAATAAAACGCTATCGCGGTGCGTAAAAATAAGTTGTTCTGGTTATGGGTTATTCTGCATCAGAGTGCGATTCAATCACCATTCCCTTATTTAACAGCAGGTTCAGCGCCAAGCGTAACATTATCTGAGAATAAACTATTTGTGGAATGAATAACCAGAACAGGTGGATAAGGTATTTTATGGTCGAAATGTGACTAATGTCACATTATAATGTAATTAATGTCATATGACTTACATCACAAAAGCGGAGTAAAGTTTGAGTACCAGGGAGGACAACGCCACCCGTAGCATGGGCGGCAAATTAGCGTTATGGGTTTTTTATACCTTTTGCGGCTACTTCATCTGGGCGATGGCGCGTTGCGTGTGGCTGATGTCCGCCATACAAACCGAGCCGGTTCTCGGCCCAATCAGCACTCCTGGCAGCACAACGGAAAAATGGCTTAACGCGCTTTCGCTGGGCGTCGTCTGGCTTATTCTGGGGAGTATTGCCTGGTACACCCGGCCTCGCAAAAACAGGGGGTATCCCGCCGACACTCAGCCAGAAACGCGCAAGCACGCAGGGATGTAAAGTGGTGGCGGATATGTCAGGATAGCGAACCCTGTGCTCAGGCATGTAATAAAAATGGTCTGCTATAAAGAGAGGGCGTATGGACTCAGGATACTGGCAATCGCAGTTTGAAGACTGGCTACGTCACCACCACCAGGAACAGGATGCCGCCCATGACATCTTCCATTTTCGTCGTGTTTGGGCAACCGCGCAAACGCTCGGGGAAAACAGTCCTGTCGACTGGCTGGTGGTGCTATCGGCATGTTATTTCCATGACATCGTCAGCCTGGCGAAAAATCATCCGCAGCGGCATCGTTCTTCCATTCTGGCGGCGGCAGAAACCCGACGTATTTTTCTGCGGGATTTTCCTGACTTTCCGGCAGAAAAACTGGCGGGCATTTGTCATGCTATCGAAGCGCATAGCTTCAGCGCAAAAATTGCGCCTACCACGCCAGAGGCAAAAATCGTACAGGATGCAGACAGGCTGGAGGCGTTGGGCGCCATTGGTCTGGCGCGGGTCTTCGCGGTTTCCGGCGCGCTGGGCGTCGCGCTGTTTGATGCCGACGATCCCTTTGCCGACAGACGGCCTCTTAACGATAAGCAATTCGCGCTCGACCATTTTCAAACCAAACTGCTGAAACTGCCGCTGACGATGCAGACTGAACGGGGCAAGTGCCTGGCGCAGCGTAATGCGGATTTTCTGGTGTCGTACATGGCGAAACTGAGCGCTGAGCTGAAAGGCGACTATGAAACACGGGATGAGGCGGTCATCCAGATGTTTGCTACGCATCAGTAACCCCTGCCGCTGAAACGTAAACCGCGTCATTTTATGTTAGTCTGTCGGCAATTATTTTTGGCCGGTTAAATGTATGCAGGAAAATATTTCAGTAACACACGCCCGGAACCTCATCGCCGACGACGCCGGAAGCGAGATCCAGGCGATGCTGAGTCAATTGCTGGAAATCTACGATGTTAAAACGCTGGTGGCGCACCTTAACGGCCTGGGCGAACAGCACTGGAGCCCGGCCATCTTAAAGCGCGTAATGATGAACGCGGCATGGCATCGTTTGAGCGACAATGAACTCACCTGTCTTAAAACAGAGTTGCCGACGCCGCCAGCGCATCATCCACATTACGCCTTTCGTTTTATCGATCTCTTCGCGGGCATCGGCGGTATTCGCCGCGGATTTGAAGCGATAGGCGGACAGTGCGTGTTTACCAGCGAATGGAATAAGCACGCGGTACGGACATATAAAGCGAACTATTTTTGCGATCCGCTGCAACATCGCTTTAATGAAGATATCCGCGATATCACATTGAGCCACCGGGAAGGGGTCAGCGATGATGAGGCGGCGGAACACATTCGCCAGCATATTCCGCAACATGATGTCCTGCTGGCGGGCTTTCCCTGTCAGCCATTTTCTCTGGCGGGCGTTTCCAAGAAAAATGCGCTGGGCCGCGCCCACGGCTTTGCCTGCGAGACTCAGGGGACGTTATTTTTTGATGTCGTAAGAATTATCGACGCCCGCCGCCCCGCGCTGTTTGTGCTGGAAAACGTGAAAAACCTTAAAAGTCACGACCAGGGCAACACCTTCCGCATTATTATGCAAACGCTCGATGAACTGGGATATGACGTGGCGGATGCCGCTGACAATGGCCCGGACGATCCGAAAATTATCGACGGGCAGCACTTTCTTCCTCAGCATCGGGAACGTATTGTGTTGGTGGGATTCCGTCGCGATTTAAACCTGAAAACCGATTTTACGTTACGCAATATCGCCCGTTGTTATCCACCGCGCCGTCCGACGCTGGCAGAACTGCTGGAGCCCGTCGTCGAAGCCAAATATATCCTGACGCCGGTGCTGTGGAAATATTTATATCGCTACGCGAAAAAGCACCAGGCGCGGGGAAACGGTTTTGGCTATGGCATGGTTTATCCTGACAATCCGGAAAGTGTGGCGCGCACGTTATCTGCTCGCTACTACAAAGATGGTGCCGAAATTCTGATCGATCGTGGTTGGGATATGGCGAAAGGCGAAGTGAATTTCGACGATGCTGGCAACCAACAACATCGTCCCCGCCGACTCACGCCGAGAGAGTGCGCGCGTTTAATGGGATTTGAGGCGCCGCAAACGTACCAGTTCAGGATACCTGTCTCGGATACGCAGGCCTATCGCCAGTTTGGCAACTCCGTGGTGGTGCCGGTATTTGCTGCGGTAGCAAAGCTGTTGGAACCCAAAATTCACCAGGCGGTGACGTTGCGTCAGAGAGAGACGGTAGATGGCGGACGTTCACGATAAAGCCACGCGCAGTAAAAATATGCGCGCGATAGCGACCCGCGATACGGCTATTGAAAAACGTCTTGCTGGCCTGTTAAGCGCGCAGGGGATTACGTTTCATACTCAGGACGCGACATTACCGGGCAAGCCGGACTTTGTGGTGAATGATTATGATTGTGTGATTTTTACTCACGGCTGCTTTTGGCATCATCACCACTGTTATCTGTTCAAAGTGCCGGCCACGCGAACGGCTTTCTGGCTGGAAAAAATCGGTAAGAACGTTGAGCGCGATGAGCGCGATATTCAGCGTTTACAGGCGCTTGGCTGGCGGGTACTGATCGTCTGGGAGTGCGCCTTGCGCGGGCGAGCGAAATTGAGCGACGCGGCGTTGGCGGAGCGCCTGGAAGAGTGGATCTGCGGCAGCGGCGCCAGCGCGCAGATCGACACCCAGGGGATTCATCTACTGGCGTGAATCTTCCGTTTTACACGGTGTGATCACCGCCCTGGCGGGAAACAGGTACTTACCCAGAGTCACCAGCACTACGGCAAACACAATCACGCCCAGCGCGGCCCATTCAACGGGCGATAACCTCTCACCGCCCAGGCCAGTGCCAAGCAACACGGCGACAACCGGATTCACATAGGCGTAGCTGGTCGCCAGCGCCGGACTGACGTTGCGAATCAGGTACATATAGGCATTAATGGCGATAATAGAACCGAATAACGCCAGGTAGCCGACGGCCATAAACCCCGATAAACCAGGCAGCGTGGCGAGCTTTTCGCCGGAAAGAAACGCCGCGCAAAGCAATACCACGCCCGCCGCCAGCATTTCAATCGCGCCCGCCATCATGCCCACAGGCAGGGCGATGCGCGAGCCGTAAACGGAACCAAATGCCCAGCTCATCGAACCTATCAGGATCAAAATCGCGCCCCACGGATTGCCGCTTAAATTACCGCCGCTGTTCAGCAGAATAATCCCGGCAAGTCCAATGGCAATCCCCACCCATTCTAATTTGCGCGTTTTAATACCAAAAAAGTAGCTAAAGCACAGCGTAAATAGCGGGACAGTGGCGACCACGACGGCAGCAATGCCCGATGGCACGTTTTGATGCTCCGCCACCGTCACCAGACCGTTACCCACCGCCAGCAGCAGTAGACCAATCAGCGCGGCGTTGATGGTCTGGCGCAGCGGCGGAAGTTTTTCGCCGCGCAACAGCAAAAACGCCATGAGCAACATCCCCGCCGAGAGAAAACGTACGCCAGCCATCATCAGCGGCGGCCAGCTTTCAACGCCTATGCGGATAACAAAATAGGTAGACCCCCAAATGATGTACAAGGCAAAAAGCGCGCCAAAAAGAGGTAATAACTGCCGGAAACGCATAATCACTCACGGTGAAATAAAAAGGGTGAATATAGTAAACGTCAAAATTATTATGCTGGCGAGCATTATAATTGTCCTTTTGGAATAAAAAGGCGTTGACCCGCGCCGCCGGTTTCGGCATTACGCATTTTGCTACATACTTAACGTCTTAGAAGAAAAGACCGAGGAAATCATTTTGGCAGGAAGTAGCTTACTGACATTACTCGACGATATCGCCACGCTGCTGGACGATATTTCGGTAATGGGCAAATTGGCCGCGAAAAAAACCGCGGGCGTACTGGGGGATGACCTGTCGCTCAATGCGCAGCAGGTGACCGGCGTTCGCGCTAATCGCGAGCTGCCAGTGGTATGGAGCGTGGCGAAAGGATCATTAATCAACAAGGTTATTCTGGTGCCGTTGGCGCTGTTGATAAGCGCATTTATCCCGTGGGCCATTACGCCTTTATTAATGTTAGGCGGCGCGTTTCTCTGCTTTGAAGGGGTAGAAAAAGTCCTGCATACCTTTGAGGCGCGAAAACACAAAGAAGACCCGGCGGAGCGGCAAAAACGTCTTGAGGCGCTGGCTGCGCAAGATCCTTTGGCCTTTGAAAAAGATAAAGTAAAAGGGGCGGTCCGTACCGATTTCATTCTGTCCGCTGAAATTGTGGCCATTACCCTGGGGATTGTCGCGCAGGCGCCGCTGCTTAATCAGGTGTTGGTACTGGCGGGGATTGCGTTGGTTGTGACTATTGGCGTGTATGGCCTGGTGGGTATTATTGTCAAACTGGATGATATGGGGTACTGGCTGGCGGAAAAGCGTAGTGTGCTGGCGCAGGGCGTCGGTAAAGGATTACTGATTATCGCGCCCTGGTTAATGAAAGCATTATCCATTGTCGGTACGCTGGCGATGTTTCTGGTCGGCGGCGGGATTGTCGTACATGGTATTGCGCCGCTACACCATGCCATTGAACATCTTGCGCAGCAGCAGGGGGCTTTCATGGCGCATACGATCCCTGCGGGGCTGAATCTGGTGCTCGGCTTTATTATCGGCGCCATTGTGGTGGCGCTGGTGAAAGGTGTGGCGAAAATTCGCGGTGTTTCGCACTGATTTTCTACAATGAATTATGCAAAATTGTCCATCCTCGTCTAAGGTGAAAACGTTTCATCTGATACAGGAGGCAGGTATGGTCTTTTCTGTCAGTGAGGAAGTTACCGTGAAAGAGGGTGGGCCCCGGATGATCGTCACCGGTTATTCCAGCGGAATGGTAGAGTGTCGCTGGTATGATGGTTTTGGCGTAAAGCGGGAGGCATTCCATGAGAATGAGCTCGTGCCAGGCAAGGAAAGGCGCGGGCGGGACGAAGCCCGATGACAAAACGCCCGGTTAATGCCGGGCGTTTTGCTGTGGAGAAAAAGAGTCGTCGCGCTGCGACATGCTGCTACCTGGTTATGCCAGGATTGAGTGGTATCCCTTGATGAGGTCTGGCTACCGTAAGCCATCAGGGGGAGTTGTATCAATAACCAGGAGTTACCAGGGTGCCGCACGAAACACTGTTAGACAATCAAGGCTGGTTTAAAAAGCTGGCGCGGCGTTTTGGTCCCGGTCATGTCGTCAACACCTGTTTTCTGATCGTGATGCTGTTCTCGACGCTACTTACCTGGCGGGAAGTGATGATACTGAAAGACGCGTATGTCGCCAGTCAGCGCAATCATCTGGGGAGCGTCGCGAATGTCCTTGACCGCCAACTGCAATTCAACATGGACAGGTTGATCTTTTTACGCAACGGTATGCATGAAGCGCTGGTGGCGCCGCTGGCTTTTTCCGCATTGCAGAGCGCGGTGACGCAGTTTGAGCAACGACGCGTCAGACATTTCTGGCAACTGGAGCTGGATAAGCGGCGGACATTGCCGTTATATGGCGTTTCCGATCAATTTGTCGCCCGGACGACGCTTCTTTCGCGGGAGAGTCGTGACCTGGCAAATGAATTAACCGCCACGCTGGAGTTAGGGTATCTGGCGCGTCTGGCGCGCTCATCCGCCATGCTGACGCTGGAGACGATGTATGTTTCTCGCTCAGGGTTTTACCTCTCAACTCTCCCTACGGCGTACGGTAGCGATATTGTCTCCCGTTACTATCAGTACGTGACTCAGCCCTGGTTTATCGAGCAAAGCCAACGGCGTAACCCACAGCGCGGCGTGCGGTGGTTTACCTCCGCACAGCCCTATGTTGCTGACGAGCAGAAAAAAGTGACAGCCAGTCTACCGCTGGATCACGATAATTACTGGTATGGCGTACTGGCAATGGATATTCCCGTTGCGTCATTACAGCGGTTCCTGCGCGATGCGGCCGAAAAGGATATTGAAGGGGAATATCAGCTATACGATAACCATCTCCGTTTGTTGACGGACTCCGCGCCGGAACAACAAACCGCGAATACGTTAAATGACCGTGAGCGCGCCTTACTGGCGCGTGAAATAGAAAAAGATACCCTGGGCGGGCTGCGTTTAGGAACGCATTATGTAAGCTGGGAGCGGCTGGATCATTTTGATGGCGTCCTGCTGCGCGTGCATACATTACGTGAAGGCATACAAGGGAATTTTGGCAGTATTAGTATCGCGCTGACGCTGTTATGGGTGCTTTTTACGGCGATGCTGTTGATCTCCTGGGGTGTTATTCGACATATGGTCAAAAACATGTTTGTTCTGCAAAATTCGCTGCAATGGCAGGCATGGCACGATCCGCTGACCCGACTATATAACCGTGGCGCGCTGTTTGAAAAAGCGTCCAGGCTGGCAAAGCGCTATCGGGAAGCCCGCCAGCCATTTTCTGTGATACAGCTGGATTTAGATTATTTTAAAAGCGTTAACGATCGCTTTGGTCATCAGGCAGGCGATCGCGTGTTGTCCCATGCCGCTGGGCTCATTGGCAGCACCATTCGAGCGCACGACATCGCCGGACGGGTAGGGGGCGAAGAGTTTTGTATCGTGCTGCCCGGCGCGACGAAAGCGCAGGCGCTGCAGATTGCCGAACGCATACGCCAGCGCATTAATGACAAAGAGATTCTGGTGACGAAAAGCACGACGCTTCGTATCAGCGCGTCAATGGGGATCAGTAGCGCGGAGGAATACGGCGACTATGATTTTGAGCAGTTGCAGACGCTGGCCGACAAACGGCTTTATTACGCCAAACAGTCCGGACGTAACCGTATTTGCGCCAGCGACGCGACTCAGGAGCGGGAAAAGAAATAGTCCATTCCTTCGCGCCAGCCATCCGGCCCTTCGTTCTGGCTACGGTAGACGCGCTGAGGATCGTCGTTACGCAAATGTACGCCCTCCCGGTTTAGCCCTTTAACGACAACCGCATAATCCATCACATCCAGTAAAGGCGCATCATTGGGACCGTCTCCCAGTCCCAACGTCAGAGGACGCGCGCGCCATTGCCGACGATATGCTTCTATCAGCCAGTTAGCAGCCTGATCTTTACCGGCGGAGGCGTCCAGCACATGCCAGAAACGGGCGCCATGGACAAATTGCAGTCCCAGGTCATTTAAATGGGCGACAAACTGCGCCATGCGTTCATCGCTATCGCGCCAGATCAGCGACACCGACGCTTCATGCAGACGGGTTAGGGCAGACTGTGCCCGGTTTAGGCCCGTCCATTCGCTTATCACCTGATCGTCAACGTCATCAAACGTGGTGAACTTAAACTGTTCCTTTTCACGCAATTTATGCAGGACGAGGCGGATTTCGTTGTGAGAAATACCGGCTATCAGGCGGGGATAGTTGGGATGGTCTTCCCAATGAACGTCCAGTTGGATCACCGCGCCGTTTTCCGCAATCAGCGGCAGTCCCTGTAGATTTAACGTCGTCTGGAGCTGGAGCATTTCAGCCGCGGTTTTACTGCTACAGAGGATCACGGGCACGCCGCTTTCATGCAGGCGTGTAAGCCAGGGAGCCGCGGGCTGCCACTCAAAAGTGTGGCTGTTCAGCAATGTGCCGTCCAGATCGGTAAAAATCAGCAAGGGGTCATGGATTGAGAGCATTTTTTCCTCATTTTCCGTTGCAACGGCGGGCTTATTTCCAGGAAAAGTCCTAAAGCACACCCGAAAGAAGTCGAACGCTAACTGGAACCGATCCCGTCGCTTCCAGGCAGCACATGCGTTGTCACACTTTTGCTACCGAACTATTAGCGCGCTTAATCATTCATGTAAAAAATATTTACTTGTCATGCAAAAAAAATTGCAGATAAGGTAAATCTCACATCAGATTTCCTGGTGTAACGAATTTTCAAGTGCTTCTTGCATAAGCAAGTTTGATCCCGACCCGTAGGGCCGGGATTTTTTTCGGCCATTTTTAACGGTTTACTTCTGTTACACTAAAATCATGAATATCCAGCTCGAATGCTTCAGCTAATTCATGCCATGTATGATATTCCCGTCCGTCTACGCTCACCCGCTCAGGATCTTCCTGGCTACGGTGAACCTCGCTTTCGCTGATTTCATTGATGGCCGCCAGTAGCGCATCTACATCGACGCTCACTTCGCGCTTGGCCGTATCACTGTACTCTTTTGCCGTTTTCATCTTCACTACCTCACGGGTTCCTGACAGCCTAAGTATAGACCGTTGAGAAAACCAGCAAACACGCCAGCAAGGCGCTGTCAGACGCAGAAAATTGTTCTACACTGGCACAAAGCGACAGGAGGAAAATGATGAAGGTGAATGATCGGGTAACCGTTAAAACGGACGGCGGTCCCCGCCGACCAGGCGTGGTACTGGCAGTGGAAGAATTTAGTGAAGGCACAATGTACCTGGTTTCGCTGGAGGATTACCCGCTCGGCATCTGGTTCTTCAATGAGTCAGGTCACCAGGATGGTATTTTTGTCGAGAAGGCGGAGCAGGACTAATTGAGCCGGACTGGAGGTACATTGCCAGTCCGGATGTCTCAGCGCATGTTAACAAAAATGCCGTTAGTGACGTTATCTGTCAGCCGCACTACGTGATAGATCACTTGTTTATTATGCGTTTTTATCTTTCTTTTTATATTCCCCTTATGGGAGGATACTGTTTTTGCTTTAATATTCATTCTGTCAGAAATCTGAATGGTTCCCTGACCTTCCATCCACATTCGCAACATGCTGGATTCAGTTCGACTTAACGATAATGTTGGTAAATTTATGGTTCCTGAAATACCCGACTCTTTTTTCAGAATATCGCCAAGAATGGTATCCAGCGAGTCAGGTTTAATCGATTTCGAGCTAATCAATAAGTTTTTTCTTACTAATAAATATTCATCAAAATGCACATTAGCAATTGCCATAAAAACAATAAATAACGTGTCAGGATGTTGATTAATGATTTGCTTTATTTGTTGACTGTCTGAAGGCGTATGAATGAAACAGTCCTCATTAATAAACACCACCGAAGGCTGATGCGCGCCACAAGCGATAGCGAGTTCGTCAACGGTTTCGATGTCGTTGATTTCCCTTTTTTTCACCCCTCTGCTGACCAGATACCCGCTTAACCCTAGCCGGGTGTAACTGCATAAATCCATAATAATCGTTGACATGGCATACCCTCACTCAATGCGTAACGATAATTCCCCTTACCTGAATAACTCACCATAATCAGACGGAACACGAATAGTCACCTTAGACAACGCTTACGCGGTTTTTCAGGCGAACTTACTATCCCGTAAAGTTACATATAATTTGCCAGGAATCATCTTAAAGTAAAGTGAATGTTGCGTTATGTGAGTGAAGTAAAAACAAATAAGGGGCAGCGGATATATCCTGGTGAATGTTTTTTAAAATTTATTTTCGGATAAACCTTAGTAAAACAGGATAAAAATTATGGGTTATTATTTATCGGCATCTCGCTAACAATATCAGCAAGCAAATTGAAAATTTCGCTGAATAAATGTTCGCAAAACGGCGCAATTAATGGCATTAGCGCGGCCATCAGCATAATGCCGACGGTGAGGGTAAGCGGGAAACCGATAACAAATATCGAGAGCTGCGGCGCCATGCGGTTTAATAGCCCCAGCGCCAGGTTGAGCGTAAGCAGGAGGGTAATGACCGGCAATGCCAGCATCAGTCCGTTTAAGAAAATGAGCCCACCGGCCCTGGCGAGCGCCATAAATGCATTACTGTTCACCGGGTTACTACCGATGGGCAGAGTATGGAAGGTATCGACCAGCAGCGAAATAAGCCACAAATGGCCATTAAAGGTGAGAAACAGCAGCATGGCGAGCATATCCATAATACGCGCCAGAACCGGCATATTCAGGTGGCTGCCCGGGTCGACGAAGGTGGCAAAGGAAAGCCCCATTTGCAGACCGATAAACTCACCTGCGGTACGCACCGCCGCAAAGGCGAATTGCATGGTAAATCCCAGCGCAATACCGATCAGAATTTGTTGCATCGCCAGCCATAAGGCGGCAATAGAAAAAAGCGGCGTATCGTTTGCCGGTAGCGACGGCGCGATAACGAGGGTAATCATTATTCCCAACCCCAGTTTTACCCGCTTGGGAATAGCGCGCTCACTGAGAATGGGCGCCGTTGAAATCAGCGCCAGTACGCGCAGCAAAGGCCAGAAATAGAGATGCAGCCAGTATAGCCATTGCTCGCTTGTAACCTGAATCATCGTTCTGTTTATCCGATGATATAAGGTAAATTGCTGAACAGAGTGCGTACGTAGTCCAGCAGCAGGTTGAGCATCCACGGGCCGGCAACGATAATTGCGATGAATACCGCGACGATTTTAGGGATAAACGACAGCGTCATTTCATTAATCTGAGTCGCGGCCTGCAAGATGCTGATAATGAGGCCGGTAATCAGCGCGACGAGTAACAGCGGCGCAGCCAGGGCGAGAGCGACTTTCATCGCCTCGGTGCCCATCATCATGACGGATTCAGGAGTCATTTTGCGCCTCTAACTGTAAAAGCTTTGGGCCAGCGACCCCACAAGCAATTGCCAACCATCGACCAGCACAAACAGCATCAGCTTAAACGGTAGGGCGATTGTCGCTGGCGGCACCATCATCATCCCCAACGCCATCAATACGCTGGCGATCACCAGGTCGATAATCAAAAAAGGGATGAAAATCGTAAAACCGATCTGAAACGCCGTCTTTAATTCGCTGGTGACATAAGCGGGCAGGAGGATACGCATCGGTACTGCTTCCGGTCCCTGTAACGGACCGCTATTGGCCAGACGGGCAAACAGCGCCAGATCGGCTTCGCGGGTTTGGCGCAGCATGAACGCGCGTAACGGTTGCGCGCCTTTGTCCAGCGCTTCCTGCATAGAAATTTTCTGCTCGCTAAACGGCTGGTAAGCATCCACGTAAATCTTGTCAATGACGGGCGACATAATAAAAAAGGTCAAAAACAACGCCAGCCCGAGTAACACCTGATTTGGCGGTGCCGAGGGCGTGCCCAGCGCGTTACGCAACAGGCCAAAAACAATGATGATACGCGTGAAGCTCGTCATCATCAGTAAAATCGCCGGCAGAAACGTCAGCGAGGTGATGAAAACCAGCGTCTGGACGGATAATGACCAGCTTTGGCCTCCGCCCGCTAATGGTTGGCTGATAAGCCCCGGCAGTTGCGCAGCGGCGGCGGGACTAAAAAGCCACAGACCCGCCAGAGAAAGGAATAACAAACGGCGCATCAGGATCTCCCGGAACGCTTGAGTAAGCTCTTCATCATGTTCTGGAAATCCGCCGGTGGGGCAACGGGTGCTTCCGTGTCATTCTCCGCGGGCGGCAGGGTGTGCAGCAGGTTGATCTGCGAGGCGGTCACGCCCAGTACCAGACGCGCATTTTCGACCTCGACAATCACCACGCGTTCGCGTGGGCCAAGCGAGGCGCTGGCTGACACCTTGAGCCCCCGGACGCTATTTCCTTTGGGCGCGAATCCCATACGCTTAATCACCCAGGCCGCCGCCAGAATGAGCGCAATAATGCCAATTAATGCGCCGCTCACCTGCATGAGCGGCGATCCGGCTGGCGCGGTGGGCTGAGAAACCGTGGCCTCTGTCTTCATCATTAACGACTCAAACGACGCATACGCTCGGATGGCGTAATAATATCGGTGATACGTACGCCGTATTTATCCGCCACGACGACCACTTCACCCTGGGCAATCAGGTAGCCATTAATCAGGATATCCAGCGGCTCGCCCGCCAGCCCGTCCAGCGCGACGACCGACCCCTGCGTCAGACGCAGCAGTTCTTTAATGGTCATTCGCGTGCGGCCCAGCTCTACGGTCAGTTTGACCGGGATATCCATAATCAGATCGATATCCTGCATAGCACCGCTGACATCGCCGCCGCCAAGCTGTTGGAAAACCGCGTCGGCGGCGCTTTTATTGGTGGTCGCTTTTTGCTCGTTTAACGCGTCAGCCCACAGATCATCCAATGCGCCAGTATTCTCATCGGACGGATTATTCATGTCACTCATTTGGGCTGTTCCTCATTCAGCGAATTCAAAATTGGGTTGATCAAATGTTCTACGCGTAGCGCATACTGTCCGTTTACGGTGCCATATTGGCTAGTGAGTACCGGAACGCCGTCCACATGAGCAATAATGCGGTCGGGTTTTTCAATCGGCAGTACATCGCCGGGTTTCAGCTTCAAAATCTGGGAAAGACGTAACGGAATATCGGCAAAATTGGCTACCAGCTCCAGTTCAGAGTGCTGAACCTGGCGTACCAGGTTATCACGCCAGTTCTGATCTTCATGGCGCGAGTTTTCCAGCGGCGGATTCACCAGCAGCTCACGCAGCGGCTCGATCATGCTAAATGGCAGACAGATGTTAAATTCACCGGTCAGATTGCCGATCTCCACATGAAACGGCGTATTGACGACGATATCGTTCGGCGAGGTGGTGATATTGGTAAATTTCACCTGCATTTCGGAACGCACATACTCCACTTCCAGCGGATTAATGGCTTTCCATGCGTCGCTATAGCCTTCCAGCGCCAGTTTCAGCATACGGTTGATGACACGCTGTTCCGTATGGGTAAACTCGCGGCCCTCGACTTTGGTCGGAAAACGACCGTCGCCGCCGAACAAGTTATCGACGGCAATAAACACCAGACTCGGCGAGAACACCACCAGCCCGGTGCCGCGTAGCGGCTTCAGGTGGATCAGGTTCAGGTTGGTCGGTACCGGCAGGTTACGCGCAAATTCGTGATACGGCTGAATACGTATGGCACCCACGGTAATATCCGGGCTGCGGCGCAGCAGGTTAAATAATCCCATCCGGAACTGGCGTGCGAAACGCTCGTTAATAATCTCCAGCGCCTGCAAGCGTTCACGCACGACGCGACGCTGGGTATTGGGATCGTAAGGGCGAATATCGCTATCGCTTGCGATACCGGGAGTGGGTTCGTCTTTGGTGTCGCTGTCGCCGTTCAACAGCGCATCGATTTCAGCCTGAGAAAGAATACTATCGCCCATATCGTTACCGCAGAATAAAAGCTGTATAAAGCACGTCAGTGACGACCTGTTTTGGTTGTCCGGCAACGAGCGGCGCGGCCAGCGTCTCTTTAATGGCGGCAATCAGTTTTTGTTTGCCAGCTTCTGTTGAGAGCTCGGCGGCATTCTGACGGGAAAACAACAACAGCAGACGGCTGCGCACTTCCGGCAGATATTCATTTAATCGCGCGCGCGTCGCTTCGTCTTTCAGACGCAGGGTCACGCCGATATACAACACGCGATCCGCATCGCCCAGATTGACGGTAAACGTATCCAGCGCAAAAAATACCGGCGCGGGCGGCGGAGCCGGTTCCGCTTTAGCGTTCGTGGTCGGTTGCTGCTGCATACGCCAGTAGCTATAACCGGCGGTCGCGCAGGCGGCGAGGGTAATCAACACCAGCAAAGGTATCCAAATCGAGCGTTTGCTCTTTTTGTTAATCGCGGAGTCAGTCATCTGATACGGGCTTCCTGTTTCGGTACTGCTTATTGGCTGATTATCCCGTGTCCTGTCCACGACAAAGCGTGGAAAAGACGCGGATAATCATGCTACCTCTGGCGTTAGGCGAAGATATCCACTGCGCCATTGCCGCGCGCGGCGGCCTGAAGCGAGGCCGGCGCTGCTAACGCTATGTCATCTTCAGCGCCAAACGCGTCCGGGTGTTGGGCGCGGGCAGACTGTTGTTGCGATGAAGACTGCTGCTGTCCGGCAAAGCTTTCGCTACTGATACTGCTTTGTCCCAACTGAATGCCGCTTTCCGCCAACTGAGTGCGCAACATGGGTAGAGCGGCTTCCAGCGCGGCGCGGACATGGCTATGCGGCGATACCATCTGGAGCTGCGCCTGATTGTCATCCAGCTTGAGCGAAATATGCACCTGACCTAACTCTTCCGGATGCAATCGAAGCTGCGCGCTTTGCTGTCCCTGACGCGTAAATAACATGACCTGCTGACTGAACGTTTGCTGCCATTCATGGCTGCCTAACGGCGCGCTGAGTACCGGGGCTGAGGCGACAGGTAGCGGTTGCGCCGTGGCGCTGCTGAGCGTCGGCATTGCCGCGCCATGCGTTACTGGCGCGGGCGGGCTATCCACCTCCACTTTCGCGCTGGTCGCGGCGGCAGCGACCACCAGCGGCGTCAGTGATGGCCCCGTGGCGCGATCGTCGCTGGCGCGCGCAAGCGACGCCTCGGTTTTCCCTTTATCATGCTCGCTAAAAGAGAGCGTATGTGTCTCTTCCTGCGGCGCCGATGGCATGTCGCCGCGCAACAGTGACGGCAAGGCGATGTGATTTTCAGCCGGCGTCTCTCCGGCGACAGGCGTCGCGACAGGTTGTCCGGGCAGCATGGCGAATAAGGCGCTCAGACTGGCAAGATCCTCATCGCTCAGCGCGGGCGTTTTCTCATCATGCTGCGCCGTTTTACTCAATGCGGCCAGAGCGCTGGTTTTCAACGATGGCGTTAGCGTAGACAGTAGATGCTGCGCTTGTGTCAGATCGGTAAGCGTTTCATCCGTCGCATTCGCTTTTTGCGCCAGCAGGTCGGCAAGCTTCACCGCCTGGCCCGGCTCGCCATGTTGGGTCAGTAGCTCTTTCGATAACTTGCCGCTTGCCGCCTGTAAATCGGCCAGCGTGATGCGGGCGTCTTTGCCCTGTGCGCCGTCTGCGCCTAACGCGCCCGCCAGTAGCGCCAGAAAGTCCTCGGCTGAACCGGTGGTTTTTCCTGACGTCAGACCCGCGGTCATGTCGGTATCGGTGGTGATCAGTTGGGGCAGGGTGATCATTCGGGTTTCCTCATTGCTGCACGCTGAGCAAATTCATCCATCTTTTTCTGATCCATGCGGTTTTCAGCTAACAGCGCTGCCGCGGTTTGTCGGTCCTGTAAGGTTTGCCAGGCCTGAAGTCGCTGCTTTTTCTCACGCCAGCTCTTCAGCGCCAGGTCGACTTTTTGCGTCCACTGCGTAAGCTGGAGGCGATGCTGCTCTATCGCCTTTTCCAGTGTCTGAATAAACTGCTGATAGTTGATCCAGCGATTACTGGCGATGCCGTTGCCCATATCGGTGTTCAAATTACTGCGATACTCATTCTGATAATCGATCAGCATTTTGAGCTGTTCTTCCGCCTGTTGGCAGCCGCGACGCATTTCGCCCAGTAAACGCGCCGCGTCATCTACCTCTTTTTCGGCCAGATCTTTGAGTGTTTCCAGAGCGCCATGTTGTGCCATGATCGTCGCCCTCCTGCTTTATCACACCGTCGGGAAAATTAAATCGAGCGCCTGCAGAGAGTCCTCCCAGTCGGCCCGTTCAAAAATGCCTTGCTGTAAAAACGCTTCCAGTTGCGGCCATAAGGTAATGGCTTTATCGAGCATCGGATCGCTGCCTTTGGCATAAGCGCCGACGCTGACCAGATCGCGGTTACGCTGGAAACTGGAAAGCAACTGTTTAAATAGCCGTACCCGCGCATAGTGCTGCTCGGTAATGAGCGCGGTCATCGCCCGGCTGATTGACGCCTCGATATCAATGGCCGGATAGTGCCCGGCCTCCGCCAGACGGCGGGACAAGACAATGTGCCCGTCGAGGATTGCGCGTGCCGAGTCGGCAATGGGATCTTGTTGGTCGTCCCCCTCGGTCAACACGGTATAAAACGCGGTGATAGAGCCGCCGCCGTGGATGCCATTACCGGCACGCTCGACCAGCGCTGGCAGCTTTGCGAACACCGAGGGCGGATAACCTTTGGTGGCTGGCGGTTCGCCGATTGCCAGCGCAATTTCACGCTGTGCCATCGCATAGCGCGTCAGCGAATCCATAATCAGCAACACATGCTGTCCGCGATCGCGAAAGTCTTCGGCGATGCGGGTGGCATAGGCGGCGCCCTGCATTCGCAGCAGCGGCGAGACATCCGCCGGGGCGGCGATCACCACCGAACGCGCGCGGCCGTCGGGGCCGAGAATATTTTCGATAAAATCTTTAACTTCGCGGCCACGTTCGCCGATAAGTCCCACGACAATCACGTCCGCCCGCGTGTAGCGCGCCATCATGCCAAGCAGAACCGATTTACCAACGCCGGAACCGGCAAAGAGTCCCATACGCTGACCGCGCCCTACGGTTAACAACGCGTTGATAGCGCGTACGCCGGTATCCAGCACATGTTCGATTGGCGTTCGCTGTAGCGGGTTAAACGGCGGCGTGATTAACGCGCCGGTTTCCAGCGTATCCGGCGCAGGCAGTCCGTCGAGCGGTTTACCGCCGCCATCCAGCACCCGACCAAGCAGGGCCGGGCCGAGCGGTAGCTGTTTGCCGCTTTGCAGACCGTCGCCATGTCCGTTACGGGCGTAAACGCGGGCACCGGGCAGAATGCCTTCGACCTCTTCCAGCGGCATTAAAAACAGACGCTGGCCGTTAAAACCGACGACTTCCGATTCCACCTCTTTGGTTTCAGGGCCGTCCTGGCGCTCAATAATGCAGGTGGCGCCCAGCGGAAGCTGGAGACCGGTGGCCTCCAGTACCAGGCCAGTGGCGCGGGTTAAACGTCCATAACGACGCACCGCCGGCAATAACGCCATTTTTGCTTCAAAGTTGTCGAGCGCGGTAAGCCAGCGGGTCAGGCGCGTGGTCATCAGAGCACTCCCGGCGCCGCCAGGCGACACAACTCTTGCCAGCGAGTAGCGACGCTGGCGTCCAGATCGCCCTCATCGGCAGAGACTTTACACCCGCCGTGATGCAACGTTGGATCGCCGCGCAACCGCCATCCGTGAAGACTGAGCGTGGCGCCCAGCATCTCTTCCACCCGCTGTAAGTCGTCCGGATGCACGCGCAACTGCGGCTTGCCGCTAAAGAGCGGCTCTTGCTGCAACAGTTGTTGAATCTGTTTAATCAGCGCCGAGTTGTCCACCGCCGGCGTTTGGCCGATGACCTGACGCGCAGCCTCCAGGGCCATTTGCATCAGCCGTGAGGCGATAACGCTATCGAGCGCGTCAAGCGTGTTCTGAAACTCGCTCACTAACTGCTGCATACGGGCATGAATCGGCGCCTGCTGCGTCTGCGCCTGGGCTTGTCCTTGCTCCAGCCCCTGCGCTAACCCTTCCTGGTATCCCTGCGCGTGTCCTTTTTGCCGTCCCTCCGCCAGCCCGGCATTATAACCTTGTTCATGGGCCTGTATTTTTAGCTGCGCCAGCTCCTGCTCCAGCTGCTGTTCGGCAGTGAGTTCGGGCTCCGGCGTATCGTCTGTCAAGGTCACGTTATCAGCCTCAACCGGCACAAACGTCTCCGGCGGCGGGGCGAGATCGTCGGGGGTCCAGACTTGCCACGGCAATTCATTAGACATAGGTATCCTCGCCGCTGCCAATCACCATTTCGCCGGTTTCCGCCAGACGACGCACAATAAGCAGAATCGCTTTCTGCTCGTTTTCCACCTGAGACAGACGAACCGGGCCACGGTTGGCAAGGTCGTCGCGCAGGATATCGGCGGCGCGCTGGGACATATTGCGCAGGAACTTCTCGCGTAATGGTGGTTCGGCGCCTTTCAGAGCGATCAGCAGCGATTCGGAATCCACTTCCTGCAACAGACGCTGGATACTGCGATCGTCCACATCCACCAGATTTTCGAACAGGAACATCTCGTCGATGATTTTCTGCGCCAGTTCGCCGTCGAATTCGCGCACAGCGGTAATAACCGCTTCTTCCTGCTGCGTTTTCATCAGGTTGATAATTTCCGCCGCGGTTCTTACGCCGCCCATTTTGCTGCGTTTCAGGTTCTGACCGTCGAGCAGGCCATTCAGCACTTCGGTCAACTCCGCCAGCGCCGCCGGCTGTACGCCGCCAAATGTCGCGATACGCAGCATCACATCATGACGCAGACGCTCGTCAAACAGCGCCAGAATATCGGCGGCCTGACTGCGTTTGAGGTGGACCAGAATGGTGGCGATAATCTGCGGGTGCTCGTCGCGAATCAGGTCGGCGGCACTCTGCGGTTCCATAAAGTTGAGCGTTTCGATACCGCTGGTGGTATCGCGCGTTTCCAGAATATCTTCCAGCAGGCTGGAGGCGCGTTCTTCGCCCAGCGCTTTAACCAGTACGGAGCGCAGGTATTCGTTGGCGTTAATATTCAGCGCGGCGAACTGCTCCGCTTCTTGCTCAAACTCTGATAGTACGTCCGTCAGTTGTTTGTTGGAGATCTGACGCACGTTAGCCATCGCTGTACTTAGCGCCTGCACTTCGCGGGTGGAGAGGTGCTTAAACACCTCTGCCGCCCGGTCTTCGCCAATGGTCATCAACAAAATGACGCTTTTATCGGTACCGCTAAGATTACTCATGATCGTTACTCATCCACTGGCGAATGACCAGCGCCACCACGCGCGGATCGTTGTCTGACATTTCGCGAATACGCTGGCTCATCACCTCAGCGCCCAGACGCTGATTAGCCCGGCGTTGCTGGAGCTGCTCGTCTTTGCTAAGGCGTACTTCCACGGCTTCTTCGGTTTCCTGGCGAACCTGCGCCTGTTCCTGCGCCGCTTTCGCTTCTTCAACACGGCGCGTCAACTGCGGACGTACCGCTTTGCGCCACAGAATCCAGGCCACCACCAGCACCAGTAACCAGCGACCTGCCGCGAGCAACTGATCGATAAAGGACTGCTGTTGCCAGAAGGGCAGTTCGCCGCCGGTGTTATCCACTGCGCTAAACGGTGAATTCACCACGTTTAGCGTATCGCCGCGTTTATCAGAAAAACCCATCGCTTCACGGGTTAGATCCTCGATCTGTTTCATCTGATCGGCGGTCAATGGCAGCGGTTTGCCATCCGCCAGCGTTTTGTAATTCACCACGACGGCCACGGAGAGACGCTCAATATCGCCCACATTCATTTTGGTGTGACGAATGGTGCGGTCCACTTCGTAGTTACTGGTTTCATTACGCTGTGTACTGCGCGGGCCAGCACTGTTACTGTTGGTACTGGTGCTGGTTTGTGGCGTATTCTGCGCGTTTTGTTGATTGGTCGGCGGCGTGGCGATCGGCGCCTCGTTAGGCGGCGCTGGTTGGTTCGACAGCGCGCCAGGCACGCCGCCGGGATAGCCCGCGCCTACCTGTTCGCTAATATTCAACTGACGTGAACGCAGAGTGGCCTTCGACGCATCGCCGTTCGGGCTGTAGTGCTCTTCCGTCTGTTCTTTATTGGCAAAATCCAACTGGGCGGTTACCTGAGCGTGAACATTACCGTTCCCGACGATAGGCGACAGAATGGCTTCGATACGGCGTTGGATGCGGCTTTCCACATCATTAGCAAATTTTAATTGCGCGTCATTAAGGTCGCGACCGCTGGTATTGGATTGCGTGAGCAGATGACCGGATTGATCGACCAGAGTGACGTTTCCTGGCGGCAAACCGGCGACAGCGCTGGAAACCAGATGTACCACGGCGCTAATTTGTCCTTCATCCAGCGCCCGTCCCGGTTCCAGTGTGACGGTGACGGAGGCGGAAGGGGATTTTTGTTCCCGCACAAATAGCGACGGCTTTGGCATCGCCAGGTGAACGCGGGCGCTTTTTACCGGCCCCAGCGTCTCGATCGTCCGGGCCAGTTCACCTTCCAGCGCGCGCTGATAATTCACCTGCTCGCTGAACTGACTGATACCGAATTTTTCCTGATCAAGCAGTTCAAAGCCTACCGCGCCGCCTTTAGGCAGCCCCTGCTGCGCCAGACGCAGACGCAGTTCATGCACTTTGTCGGCGGGCACTTCAATCGCGCCGCTGCCATTGGCAAAGCGATAGGGGATATTCATCTGGGTCAACTGCGCGACGATCGCGCCGCCGTCCTGATCGGAAAGGTTGCTAAATAGCGTGCGGTAATCGGGCGTTTTGGCCCACAGCACCATCGCAACGACGATCGCCACGGCGGCGGAACCCGCCACAATTAACGGAATTCGGGGATTCGCGCGTAGGCGATTAAGCCACTCGAGAGGTTTAGGTTGGGTTGCAGTCGATGCAGTCGCACTCATCTCGCACCTCGTGACTGATCGTGGACGGCGTTTTTTGCAAAGTGGAACAAGACTCACTCCCGGGTCAGCAAACTCGAAAAATTGACGGTCTCATTATTTGTGGTTTCGAATTTTTCTATGCGCTAAAAACCGAGGTTTTTTATCGTTATTTAACGCCTTTATCTTATTGACAAACTGGTAATCTCTGCTGCGTAAAAAATCATCCAGGGGAATAGCATGGCAGCAATACAGGGGATTGAAGGGGTTATTAGCCAGTTACAGGCGACGGCGATGGCCGCGCGCGGGCAAGACACGCACTCGCAGTCGACGGTGAGTTTTGCCGGCCAGCTACATGCTGCTCTGGATCGTATTAGCGACAGACAGACGGCGGCGCGCGTTCAGGCGGAAAAATTCACTCTGGGTGAGCCGGGCATTGCGCTTAATGACGTGATGGCTGATATGCAAAAAGCGTCCGTTTCCATGCAAATGGGGATTCAGGTGCGCAATAAGCTGGTCGCCGCGTACCAGGAAGTCATGTCCATGCAGGTTTAAGCCAGGGTTGACAACACATCCGCAGCGAACTCCCGGGCGCTTACCTAAGTCAGCGGCGGGGGACGCGACGCCCATGCAACCAGTGCGTGATTATGTGGGCTTGTTTTTTGCGAGGCGCGCTCATTTTATTGATAAGCGGGTTGCACATTGTTGCAGGGACTTATTAAAAATAGGGTACGCCTGTTTACTGACGCCATTCATTCCTACTATTCGTTCTGACGCGATTGTCATTGAGTTTGCAATCCAGAATGTTCCTGCAATATATGCGCCGTTGCGATAATACACGGTAAATTCTTTATTAATGCCTGGAATATCTGTTTCATGGAGATCCAGTATATACCCATACGGGGACAGATTATCAGCGAGACAGCGGGCAATGGCGCTCGGATGTGCATTGACCACTGTGACGGGTGAGTAACGGGCAGCGGCAAGACAGACGACTCCAATAATGGAGATGAAAATAATTTTTATCATTTTTTTGGCTTCTGCTGTGCATAAATAAATCATCACCTGATAATGTCAGTGAGTAAAAATATAAATACCTGATAGTCTTTTATGACGTAGAGGGAAAATAATGATTATTTTATGTTTTGCTTAAAATAACCCTGGATTTTTCATCGGCTCAGACAAAATTAAAACGGTATACGTTATATAATAGATTTATGCCACGGCGCACAAGACGACCTTGTCTGATTTCTTTTATGCGTTTTAGATTTTTGCCGGTTATGCCGTAAAAGGTCTCCCGCCGTAACGTACAGCGGGAGTATGCGCTTATTTTTGAATCAGATAACGAATTGTCGGGCCATCCTGTTGGATATCCAGCACCGTATAACCGTGATTGCGCGCATCCAGTGGAATATTATTAATGGACTGCGGACAGTCGCTGACCACTTCCAGGATCTCACCTTTTTTTAGCTGCGGCATCGCTTCCAGAGTGGCGACCGCCGGGTACGGGCAAGGTTCGCCAACCATATCCAGACGGTAATCAGGGACGATATTTTTCATACAGATTCCTTAGCAGGCGTCAGCCCCGCACGGCGGAAAAAACGTTTTTCCCAGCCGATGATTAACATCAGCGCGGTAAATAACAACAGATAGGTGACCAGCAGACCCCCCAGCGGACCAAAGGTATTCAGCAGGTTAACTTTATCCCAACTGGTCGCCAGAGCGGGCGCGAAATCATCCCAGTAGTAAGCCAGGATGGTCGAACCGATGACATTGCCGAGGCCCACCCACCAGTAATGCACCTGGCCTTCTACGGCGCGGTACATCCAGCCGGTTTCGCAGCCGCCCGCCAGCACGATGCCAAAACCGAACAGCAGTCCGCCAATGACCGCATTCGGGCCAGCCCACATAATTTTAGGTGCAACGCCCAACTGCACGTAGCTGAAAATACCAATAGCGCTGACCGCCATGCCGAAAATAATCGCTTTCGCCATATGGGCGCGTCCGGAGATCCACAGATCGCGAAAGGCCGAAGTAAAGCAGATTTGCGCGCGCTCGATCAGCAGCCCAAACCCGACGCCGAACAGCATCGCCAGCCCCAGTTTCGGCTGATGCATTGCCGTTAATAACGCCCAGCCAATCATGCCGATAAAGACCAGCATACCGAGCCTGAAACGCCGTCTTGCCTGATCCGGTTTCTGCGTCAGTGGCGAAGCCGCGGAGACCTTTTGCATTTTCACCGGTATGCGAAATATCGGCAGCAACGTAAAGCGGGCGCCGAACCAGGAGCCGATAGCGGTCGCCAGCGCAAAGAACCACGCGTGTAGGGAGAACTGCGGGATCCCGGTAAAAAAGGCGGCCAGGTTACACCCCATCGCCAGACGCGCGCCGAAGCCAGCGATCATGCCTCCGACCACCGCCTGTACGATACGGATTCGGCTGCGCGGCATACGCAGTTTTACGTTGTTGGCCCACAGCGCCGCGGCGAAACAGCCGCCGAACATGCCGAGGATCATCATGCCGTCGATACGCGTCAGCGGCGTACCTTCCAGATGAATCAGCTTGTAGTAGCCCCACTGTTCGGCATGAACGCCAAAAAGCTGCAAAATTTGCCCGCCCCAGCGGGTAAATTCGCCCGTCACGGCCCAAAACGTGCCGGTGATGCCAAAATAGTAGGTAGAGAGAATACCGGCTGCGATCACCGCAGGGGCCGGCGCCCAGAATTTAATTAACCAGGTCTGCTTGAAGTGTTGCCATGACATGTGTTTAGCCTCTGAACTCAGAAGGTGTGAAACAAGAAGTGCGCATACTACACCGATCACAGAATTTGCCTACACCTAATAAGCGGTAATACCGACTGGATCAAATTGCGGCCAGCGCCTGGAAAGGCTGGCGGCGTCAGGGCTTTAATGCCACAATTCTTCTTTCTTCTGATGCAGGATGAATGATGAAAAAAGTAGCGATCGTTGGCGCATTGCTGGTTCTGGCCGGATGCGCCGAGGTGGAAAACTATAATGATGTGGTGAAAACGCCCGCGCCGGCCGGTCTGGAAGGGTACTGGCAGTCAAAAGGCCCGCAACGTAAGCTGGTGAGCCCTGAAGCTATCGCCAGCCTGGTGGTGACTAAAGAAGGCGATACGCTGGACTGCCGCCAGTGGCAGCGCGTTATTGCTCTGCCGGGCAAGCTGACCATGCTCTCCGATGACTTAACCAATGTTACGGTTAAGCGTGAACTCTATGAGATTGAGCGCGACGGGAATACCCTGGAATATGATGGCATGACGCTGCAACGGGTCGCTCGTCCGACGCCGGAGTGCGCCGCCGCGTTAGAAAAAACGCCGCTGCCGACGCCGCTGCCATAATTTCGCTTCCCGGCAGCGCTCTGCCGCCGGGAACGCTCATCACACGTCCTCAATGATCCACACGCTGACGCTGCCTGCGTTGCAGAAGAACGTCGCTTCGCCTTGATCATTAGTTACAACATGCTCACTGCGGTTTCCCAGAAAATCACGCCAGGTCTTGTTAGCGTAATTGTCGCCGAGCAGGAGGGTTTTTTCACCGTCGTCGCCATTGGAAAGTACGACCACACAGCCTGGATTCTCTTCAGTACCGCTGCGACTAAAGGCGATACAGTTAGGATGATCGAAAAAGAGAGTTTGTATACCGTGCGCAAAACGCTGACGAGCAAGGATCAGCCGATCCAGTTGGTTAATCACCGGCATGTCGACCCGACAGGTCTCGCCATTTTCGCCGCTATCTTCATAGCTGGCGCCGTATAAATCGGGATAAAACACTGACGGTACGCCGTTTTCACGAAGCAGGATCAGCGCATAGGCCAATGGTTTGAACCAGGGTTCTACCGGCGCTTCCAGCGCCTGTAACGGTTGTGTATCGTGGTTAGCGACCAGCGTCACCGCATGAAAAGGGTCGGCTTCTACCAGCGTGCCGGTGAAAATGTGGCGCATGTCATACTCCGCGCCCTGGCGCGAGGCCTCGTGAAATTTCATCTGCAACGGCGCGTCGAACAGCATGGTTTTCCCGTCGACCTGATCGATGTACGTTTGCAGTTTATCCACTTCATGCGACCAGTATTCTGCGACAATAAACAGCGGTTTTGGTGCAACCGCCTGTACATGCTCAATCCATTCTTTATAAAACCAGGCGGGTATATGTTTTACCGCGTCCAGGCGAAAGCCGTCACAATGGGTTTGTTCCATAACCCAGCGAGCCCAATATTTAATCTCCTCCGTAACCGCGTGATTGCGAAAATCGATATTTTCCCCCATCAGATAGTCGAAATTACCCATCTCATCATCAACCTGATCGTTCCAGCCATCGCCGGTATAGTCATTGACGATCTTAAAAATGCCGTCTTCGTCGGGATTCTCGATGTGATCAATGCCGCTGAAACAGTGATAGTCCCAAATAAAGTTGGAATACTGGCCCGCGCGGGCAGGGAAGGTGTAGCGCGTCCAGCCTTCGCATTCAATGATGTTGTCATCGATTTGCGTGCGGTCATCCTGATTCACTCGCTGAACGCGAATACGTTCTTTTTCGTCTGCGCCCATTTTGTGGTTCACGACGACGTCGAGCAGCACCGCAATATTATTTTTTTTGAGCGCGTCTATCGCCGTCAGTAACTGGCGTTTATCGCCGTACTTTGTCGCGATAGTTCCTTTTTGGTCAAATTCGCCGAGGTCAAACAGGTCGTAGCTATCATAGCCTACGGAATAGCCGCCGGAGGCGCCTTTACAGGCGGGCGGTAGCCAGACCATATTGATACCGATATCATTCAGCCCATCAGCACGTTCCGCCAGCTCAGACCAGAGTTTACCGCCGTCGGGATAATACCAGTGGAAGTACTGCAATAACGTGGGGTTTTTCATCTTCCGTGCTCCAGAAGTCGTTTAGCCGACCTCTGGAGTATGGAAGAATTTTCATACGAGACGGGAAAATATTATGAGGCGCCAGGCGCATCTGGCACGAGTAACATACCGGAAAGACGGCCATAAGCGTTGTTGAGTGATTTTTGGCGGGTGGATTGTCCGATCAAACTACTCAGTTCATCCAGTCGCTGTTGCAGCAGCCCTTTCAGGAGCTGCTCATTGTCCAGCGTTTGTTTGATGTATCCGGCGACCATATCCTGAATACTTCGCGTAATGCCCGGTGGAGTTTGCTTTTCCATCACCGTTTCAATACTTTGCAGATAGGAGACCTCTTGTTGCAGTAAGAGATCCCATTCACCTCGCTGCGCAAGTTCAAGCAGCGATTGACTGAGCAGCGCAATACGCTGCCAACGGTTGATAAACTCCACGGTTGAGGTCATTAACGAGACTCCTGGAAAGATGCTTTCGGTGAAATCTGTTTCCAGGCTTCTGCAATATTGCTGAGTAACCCTTCCACTTCTTCGATGGCCTGAGCGTCGTTACGCAAATTAGCCTGCAGTAAACGGCGAATCATATAGTCGTATAGCTCGGAAAGATTCGTCGCAATCTCACCGCCTTTTTCCTGATCGAGACCGGCTTTCAGCCCGTTATCGATAATATTGATGGCTTTGCTTAACGCTTCACCTTTCGCGACAACATCGCCTTGTTCTAAAAACAGGCGAGCGCGCACCAGAGCGCTATTCGCGCCATCAAACAACATTTCAATCAACTGATGCGGGCTGGCGCTCATCACGGCGCTTTCCACGCTGACTTGCGCATAAGCTTTGATACCGCTCGCGGTGTACATGGTGACCTCTGTTATCAGGACTTGTTCATAGCTGTAAATTGCTGGGTCAAATAACTACTGGTGTTATTCAGCTTACTCATCATGGTATCCAGTTGGGTAAACTGGGCCTTGTAACGGGCAACGGTTTCATCGATGCTGTTGCTAACGGACAGGTACTGTTTTGTCAGGCTTTTCAGCGTGGCGTTAACGTTGTCCTGCGCATTATCAATAATGCCGTCATCCGCCAGATAACTTTTCACTTCGGTGGCAATTTTGGTGGTGATCCCCGTTTCTTTACCATCGCCCACCAACAGCTCACGCGCTGCGGCTGTGTTATCTTTCAGTACTTTGGTCAGCTTATCATCATCAATCTTCAGTTTGCCGGAAGTCCCATCCTGGGTGATGCCAATTTCCGCCATTGTTTTGAACGCAGAATTACTGCCGCTATTGGCAAATTGTGCCCGAATCCCGGTCTGGATAGTACGAACCACACTATCGCCTAACAGCGCGCCGTTTTTATCGCTGGCTTCTTCGCCCGGCTCAACGGCGGTATATTTGGTTAACGAGCTAAAGGTATCCACCAGCGAATTATAGGCATCCACCCAGGATTTAATCGCCTCTTTCGCCTTGGTATCATCTTTTGTTACCGTCACGGTCGCGTCGGTCACTTTCTTCGTCAGGGTGAGCGTAATTCCCTGAGGGGCGTCGGTTACGGTATTGCTCTGACGTTCAATGTCGATGCCGTTTACGTTCAGCTTCGCGTTTTCTGCTTTCACCAGCTCTTGCATATTGCCGGTATTGGTGGTGCTGTCATAAGCGAGTAGATCGTTAAGTTTTGTATCGCCTTCCACCGTGATCTTCATCGTATTGTCGGTACCGCTATTGGCGGTAAGCACCAACTGGAATTCGTTCTCTTTGACCTTAACGATGCTGGCGGCGATACCGCTGTCGGCGTCATTGATGGCGTCACGGATCGCCTCCATGGAGGTGTCGCCTTTATCCAGCTTAATTTCCAGCGGCTCTTTACGTCCCGGCTGTTCAATTTTAATTGTCCGGGACGTGACCGACGTATCGCCCAACTGCTCTTTGGTGGTTGCGAAGGTGGTTTTTGTCGCCAGCGACTGCGCGGCGGCAAGCTGGGTTACGCTAATCTTATAAGTCCCTGCGGCAGCGCCTGCGGTAGTACTGACTTTGAGGTCCTCTGTCGTGCTGGACGCCACGGTAGACTTAAATAAATCCGCTTTATTTAACGCGGTATTTGCCGTCTGGAATTTTTCTAATGCGCTTTTCAATGTGCCATAGGCGGTTAGCTTTGCCGAATTCGCGCTCTGCTGTTTGGTAATTGGCGTTAAGCGTCCTTTTTCGTTCTTTGTCAGGTCTGTCAACAACTGGTCTAACGGTAAGTTTGATCCCACACCTAATGATGAAATTGAAGCCATGCCTTCTTCCTTTTTGATTGCAAACAGTAGTTAAGCGCGTTATCGGCAATCTGGAGGCAAAGTTTAATGATAATTTTGCAAAAATAATGCGCGGAATAATGATGCATAAAGCGGCTATTTCGCCGCCTAAGAAAAAGATCGGGGGAAGTGAAAAATTTTCTAAAGTTCGAAATTCAGGTGCCGATACAAGGGTTACGGTGAGAAACCGTGGGCAACAGCCCAATAACATCAAGTTGTAATTGATAAGGAAAAGATCATGGCACAAGTCATTAATACAAACAGCCTGTCGCTGTTGACCCAGAATAACCTGAACAAATCCCAGTCCGCACTGGGCACCGCTATCGAGCGTCTGTCTTCCGGTCTGCGTATCAACAGTGCGAAAGACGATGCGGCAGGTCAGGCGATTGCTAACCGTTTCACCGCGAACATCAAAGGTCTGACTCAGGCTTCCCGTAACGCTAACGACGGTATCTCCATTGCGCAGACCACTGAAGGCGCGCTGAACGAAATCAACAACAACCTGCAGCGTGTGCGTGAACTGGCGGTTCAGTCTGCTAACAGCACCAACTCCCAGTCTGACCTCGACTCCATCCAGGCTGAAATCACCCAGCGCCTGAACGAAATCGACCGTGTATCCGGTCAGACTCAGTTCAACGGCGTGAAAGTCCTGGCGCAGGACAACACCCTGACCATCCAGGTTGGCGCGAACGACGGTGAAACTATCGATATCGATCTGAAGCAGATCAACTCTCAGACCCTGGGTCTGGATACGCTGAATGTGCAGAAAGCGTATGATGTATCAGCAACTGATGCAATGGATCCGAAATCATTTACTGACGGTACTAAAAATCTTACAGCGCCTGATGCTACTGCTATCAAAGCCGCGTTGGGAAATCCCACGGCAACAGGCGATTCCTTGTCTGCTACGCTTTCGTTTAAAGATGGTAAGTATTACGCCACTGTTGCAGGGTATACGAATGCTGCCGATACCAGTAAGAATGGTAAATATGAAGTGAATGTTGATAGTGCGACAGGTGCGGTAACTTTCAATGCAGCACCAACTAAAGCCACAGTAACTGGGGATACAACAGTAACCAAAGTACAGGTTAATGCTCCTGTTGCAGTCAGTACTGATGTTAAAAAAGCGCTAGAAGATGGTGGCGTTTCAAATGCGGACGCTACCGCAGCTAAATTAGTAAAAATGTCTTATACCGATAAAAATGGAAAATCTATTGACGGTGGTTATGCGCTTGAAGCCGGTGGCAAGTACTATGCTGCAACCTATGACGAAGGTACAGGTAAAATCACAGCTAATGTAACCACTTATACTGATTCCACGGGAGCCACAAAAACTGCGGCTAACCAACTTGGTGGCGTAGACGGTAAAACCGAAGTTGTTACTATCGACGGTAAAACCTACAATGCTAGTAAAGCCGCTGGTCACGATTTCAAAGCGCAGCCAGAGCTGGCTGAAGCAGCCGCTAAAACCACCGAAAACCCGCTGGCTAAAATTGATGCCGCGCTGGCGCAGGTTGATGCGTTGCGTTCTGACCTGGGTGCGGTACAGAACCGTTTCAACTCCGCTATCACCAACTTGGGCAACACCGTAAACAACTTGTCTGAAGCGCGTAGCCGTATCGAAGATTCCGACTATGCGACCGAAGTCTCCAACATGTCTCGCGCGCAGATTCTGCAGCAGGCCGGTACCTCCGTTCTGGCGCAGGCTAACCAGGTTCCGCAAAACGTCCTCTCTTTACTGCGTTAATCCGGCGATTGATTCACCGACTCGTGGTACACAATCAAGGCAGCGAAAGCTGCCTTTTTTAATTCCGGAGCCTGTGTAATGAAAGAAATCACCGTCACTGAACCTGCCTTTGTCACCCGCTTTTCCTGTTCTGGCTCGGCCTGTCGCGACCACTGTTGTAAGGGCTGGAAAATCACGCTGGATAAGACGACGGTTAAAAAGTATCTCGCCAGTAAAGACGCGACGATTCGTACCATCGCGCAAGAGCATATTATCCTGCTGAAAAAGAACAACAGCCACTGGGGCGAAATTAAGCTGCCTTCGGCGCTGGGGAATTGCCCTTATCTGGATGAGGAACGTCTGTGCCGGGTACAAAAAACGTTAGGCGCAAAGGCATTAAGTCATACCTGTTCCTCTTTCCCGCGGGCGCACCATACCTATAAAAATGAGGTACGTAACTCCCTGAGTCTTGCCTGCCCGGAGGTAACGTCGCGTATTTTAAACGATCCTGACGCGATGGCGCTCGGCGAAAAAACAATCATTCAGCAGACATTCAATACTGCGCCGTTATTCCCACCGCAGCAAAAGTTACTCAATCTGTTTTGCCTGAGTCTGATCAACCATGCCAACAGCAGTACGGAAGCGGCGCTCTATGCGTTAATAAAATTTGTCATGTATACGCAGAAATTTGCCAAAATTGATGATGCGGCGCTGGGTGAACTGGAACAGGTGTATGCTGCGCTACTTGAGCAGTTGCAGACCGGCGTGCTGGCGCAGGAGTTAATGAATATCGCGCCGGATAGCAAGGTAAAAACCTCGCTGGTATTGCAGATGCAGGACTATTTCCGCTCGCTCCCGCTTAATCGTGGCAGTGTTATCCTCGATCACTACATCCAGTGTCTTCTGCGGGTGCTGACGGCGGAAGAGGGCGTTTCAATGGAGCAGAAGGTGAGCGATATTGAGTCCTCATTAGCGCGCTGTTTACAGGCGGATGAGCAGCAGAAGAACTGGGCTTTCAGAAATTTAATTCTCTATAAAATTTGGGAAAATAATTTCCCCAACCAGCCGAATGTCGACCCGTTACGCGCGCTGTATATTATCGTGGCGGAATATGCGTTTATTAAGCTATTAACGGCAGCCAGCGTGCATGAGCGCGGGCGGCTAGAGTGGGATGACGTTACCAATATTGTGTATAGTTTTCACTCCCGCAGCCAGCATAACAGCGAGGTGGCGAAGAATTTTCATCGCCATATAGAAACGGTGCGTACTGGCGACGATCTGTCGATGATTCATCTTCTGACATAGTTTTGTTCGGGGTGGGCTTTTGCGCATCCCGTTTATTCTATCTGGCTGATTTTATTCTGCTCTTTTAGCCGCTAAAAAGGCGCTACAGGTTACATAAGTGAAATAACCCTTCTTTTATAGCCTTATTCCTTCGATAGAACCCTCTGTAGAAACGGATAATCATGCCGATAACTCATTTAACGCAGGGCTGTTTATCGTGAATTCACTGTATACCGCTGAAGGTGTAATGGATAAACACTCGCTGTGGCAGCGTTATGTACCGCTGGTGCGTCACGAAGCATTGCGCCTGCAGGTGCGATTGCCGGCGAGCGTGGAACTGGACGATCTGCTACAAGCGGGCGGCATCGGGTTATTAAATGCGGTCGACCGATATGACGCTTTGCAAGGAACGGCATTTACCACTTACGCAGTGCAGCGTATTCGTGGGGCGATGCTGGATGAATTACGCAGCCGCGATTGGGTGCCGCGTAGCGTCCGGCGTAATGCCCGCGAAGTGGCGCAGGCGATGGGACAACTGGAGCAGGAACTGGGGCGTAATGCGACGGAAACCGAAGTGGCGGAACGTCTTGGCATCCCTGTTGCGGAGTATCGTCAGATGTTGCTCGATACCAACAACAGCCAACTTTTCTCTTACGATGAGTGGCGGGAAGAGCATGGCGATAGCATCGAACTGGTGACTGAAGAACATCAACAGGAAAACCCGTTACATCAACTGCTGGAGGGCGACCTGCGACAGCGGGTAATGGATGCGATTGAATCGCTGCCGGAACGCGAGCAACTGGTGTTAACGCTGTATTACCAGGAAGAGCTCAATCTCAAAGAGATTGGCGCGGTACTGGAAGTTGGCGAATCGCGGGTCAGCCAGTTGCATAGTCAGGCCATCAAACGATTACGCACCAAACTGGGTAAGTTATAGGTCGCGCATGGTCGCACCCGAAAAGTGCCGCACAACGTATAGACTACCAGGAGTTCTCATGACGGTGCAGCAACCTAAAAGGCGGCCCTTGAGCCGCTATCTTAAAGACTTTAAACACAGCCAGACGCATTGCGCGCATTGTCACAAGCTGCTCGACCGCATTACGCTGGTTCGCCGTGGCAAGATCGTTAATAAAATCGCTATTTCACAGCTGGATATGCTACTTGACGACGCTGCCTGGCAGCGGGAGCAGAAGGAGTGGGTGGCGCTATGTCGCTTTTGCGGCGATTTGCACTGCAAAAAGCAGAGTGATTTTTTCGATATTATCGGTTTCAAACAGTATTTGTTTGAACAAACCGAGATGAGCCATGGCACGGTGCGGGAATATGTCGTGCGTTTACGACGTCTTGGCAATTACCTCAGCGAGCAAAACATTTCCCACGATCTGCTGCAGGACGGTTTTCTCGATGAAAGCCTGGCGCCATGGTTGCCGGAAACCAGCACCAATAATTACCGTATCGCACTACGTAAATACCAGCAATATAAAGCGCATCAGCAGATTGCGCCCAGACAGAAATCCCCCTTTACCGCCAGTTCTGATATATATTAAAAAAGCATAAGATGTAGCAGAGTCGTGTTGGTGAAACGTGGCAAACCTTCTACATTAGGCTGAGTCCCCCAAAGGTTCGCGAGACGTGACGATGCGCCATGGCGGGACACAGTCTATGGTCATTAACGGCAATATTCGGGGTTACTATGAAATTAGCACTGCTGGGACGTCAGGCACTGATGGGAGTAATGGCTGTAGCGCTGGTGGCGGGAATGAGCGCGAAGAGCTTTGCCGATGAGGGTTTGCTGAACAAAGTTAAAGAACGTGGCACGCTGCTGGTAGGGCTGGAAGGTACCTATCCGCCGTTTAGTTTTCAGGGCGAAGACGGCAAATTAACCGGTTTTGAAGTCGATTTCGCCGAGGCGTTGGCAAAACATCTGGGCGTTAAAGCGTCGTTGAAGCCGACCAAATGGGACGGAATACTGGCGTCGCTGGACGCTAAACGCATTGATGTGGTGATAAACCAGGTCACGATTTCAGACGTCCGCAAGAAAAAATATGATTTCTCTACGCCTTACACTGTCTCCGGCGTTCAGGCGCTGGTGAAAAAAGGCAATGAAGGCACGATCAAAACGGCGGCCGATCTGCAGGGCAAAAAAGTCGGCGTTGGGCTGGGGACTAACTATGAAGAGTGGCTACGTCAACATGTGCAGGGCGTGGATATCCGTACCTATGACGATGATCCTACAAAATACCAGGATCTGCGCGTAGGCCGTATTGACGCGATTTTAGTCGATCGTCTGGCGGCGCTGGATCTGGTGAAAAAAACCAAAGGTACGCTGGCCGTCACCGGTGATGCGTTTTCGCGTCAGGAGTCCGGCGTTGCGTTACGTAAAGGCAACGAAGACTTGCTGAAGGCGGTAGATAACGCCATTGCGGAAATGCAAAAAGATGGCACCTTAAAAGCCCTCTCTGAAAAATGGTTTGGCGCTGACGTGACCCAATAATGTTCTACGTTGCCCGGCAGGCAGTGCGCCGCCGGGCAATATCAACCTCATACTATGTCAGCAAACGGAGGCGCGTGAATCGGCGCCTTTTTTATTTCCGTTAGATCAACGTGCATAATAAAAAGAACACACCACAACGTTACCGGAGGCTCAATGCCACTACATCACTTAACGCGCTTTCCTCGCCTGGAGCTTATTGGCGCGCCGACCCCGCTCGAATACCTGCCGCGATTGTCTGATTATCTTGGCCGTGAGATTTACATTAAGCGCGATGACGTTACGCCCATTGCAATGGGCGGCAATAAACTGCGCAAGCTGGAGTTTCTGGTGGCCGACGCGCTGCGAGAAGGGGCGGATACGCTGATAACCGCAGGGGCGATTCAGTCGAACCATGTCCGTCAGACGGCGGCGGTCGCGGCCAAATTGGGACTGCATTGCGTCGCCTTGCTGGAAAATCCAATCGGTACCACCGCGGAAAATTACCTGACGAATGGTAATCGCCTGTTACTGGATTTATTTAATACGCAAATTGAGATGTGCGATGCGCTAACCGATCCGGATGCGCAGCTGCAAACGCTGGCGACGCGCATTGAAGCGCAAGGGTTCAGGCCCTATGTGATTCCGGCCGGCGGCTCCAGCGCGCTGGGGGCAATGGGATACGTAGAGAGCGCCCTGGAAATCGCCCAGCAGTGTGAAGAAGTTGTCGGGCTCTCTTCGGTGGTGGTGGCCTCCGGCAGCGCCGGAACGCACGCCGGGTTAGCTGTCGGGCTGGAACATCTGATGCCTGACGTCGGACTGATTGGCGTGACCGTTTCACGTTCTGTCGCCGAGCAGAAACCCAAAGTGATTGCCTTGCAGCAGGCTATTGCCGGTCAGCTGGCGCTGACGGCGACGGCGGATATTCATTTATGGGATGACTATTTTGCCCCGGGTTACGGCGTGCCAAATGACGCGGGGATGGAGGCGGTGAAACTGCTGGCGAGCCTGGAGGGGGTGTTGCTGGATCCGGTATATACCGGCAAAGCGATGGCGGGTCTGATAGACGGCATCAGCCAGAAACGCTTTAACGATGACGGGCCGATTCTCTTTATTCACACCGGTGGGGCGCCTGCGCTGTTTGCCTACCATCCTCATGTATAACCTCCAGGTAATCAACGCGAATGCAAGAAAGTATCCAACTGGTTATTGAATCGCTGCCGTATTTGCTTAAAGGCGCCGTCTTTACTCTGCAACTGAGTATTGGCGGTATGTTTTTTGGTCTGCTGCTGGGATTTGTGCTGGCGCTGATGCGGATGTCTCCGCTATGGCCGGTTCGCTGGCTGGCGCGCTTTTATATCTCGATTTTTCGCGGTACGCCGCTTATCGCCCAGTTATTTATGATCTATTACGGCCTGCCGCAATTTGGTATTGAGCTGGACCCTATCCCGGCGGCGATGATTGGTTTATCGCTCAATACCGCGGCTTATACGTCCGAGACGCTGCGTGCGGCGATCTCGGCTATCGACAAGGGACAATGGGAAGCGGCGGCGAGCATTGGCATGACGCCGTGGCAAACGCTACGTCGCGCTATTTTGCCGCAGGCGGCTCGCGTCGCGCTTCCGCCGTTGAGCAACAGCTTTATCAGCCTGGTGAAAGATACGTCGCTCGCCGCGACGATTCAGGTGCCGGAGTTGTTCCGCCAGGCGCAGTTAATTACCTCGCGAACGCTGGAGGTGTTTACCATGTATTTGGCCGCGTCGTTAATCTACTGGGTAATGGCGACCGTCTTATCGGCACTGCAAAACTATTTTGAAAACCAGCTTAACCGCCAGGAGAGAGAGCCAAAATGAGTGCGATCGAAGTCACCAACCTGGTCAAAAAATTTCATGGTCAAACGGTGCTGCACGGTATCGACCTTGAGGTGAAGCCCGGAGAAGTCGTCGCCATTATCGGCCCGAGCGGCTCAGGGAAAACAACGTTATTACGCTGCATTAACCTGCTGGAACAACCGGAAGCGGGCACCATTAAAGTGGGCGATATTATCATCGATACCGCCCGCCCATTCAGCCAGCAAAAAGGGTTGATTCGCCAGTTGCGTCAGCATGTCGGCTTTGTCTTTCAGAGTTTTAACCTGTTCCCGCATCGTACCGTGCTGGAAAATATCATTGAAGGTCCGGTGATTGTAAAGGGAGAGCCGAAAGCCGAGGCGACGGCGCTGGCGCGGGAACTGTTAGCCAAAGTCGGGTTGGCCGGTAAAGAGACCCGTTATCCGCGCCGCCTGTCGGGCGGGCAACAGCAGCGCGTGGCGATTGCACGCGCGCTGGCGATGCGCCCGGAAGTGATTCTGTTTGATGAGCCGACGTCGGCGCTTGATCCTGAATTAGTCGGCGAGGTGCTTAATACGATTCGCCAGCTGGCGCAGGAAAAGCGCACGATGGTGATCGTTACTCACGAAATGGGCTTTGCGCGTGACGTGGCTGACCGGGCGATATTTATGGATCAGGGGCAAATCGTTGAGCAGGGGCCGGCGAAAACCTTGTTCGCCGATCCTCAGCATCCGCGTACCCGCCAGTTCCTTGAGAAATTTTTAGTGAAATAATACCTTTTCAACGCTCGCCCGAATTAGCCGTGCCTCGGGCGAGCGCAATGAATAATTATGAACTCATTCTGCCAGATTATTAACCTCGCTCTCAGGCGGAAGCCAAAAAAGTGTAATGCCGCTCAAGTATTCTACGTTTCGTCCGATATTTCTTATATATAAACACTATTTATGTGTTAATTTAAGTCATTCATAATAATGATTATCAATATCAAAGGCGTGACCATAAAATATGCAGGAAAATGATTTCTTCACCTGGCGACGCGCAATGTTGTTACGCTTTCAGGAGATGGCGGCAGCAGAGGATGTTTATACTGAATTGCAATATCAGACACAGCGGCTGGAATTTGATTATTATGCCCTGTGTGTTCGTCATCCCGTCCCCTTTACCCGGCCTAAAATATCGCTTCGTACCACTTATCCTCCGGCGTGGGTAACGCATTATCAGTCCGAAAACTATTTCGCGATCGATCCGGTATTAAAGCCGGAAAATTTCAGACAGGGTCATTTACATTGGGATGACGTGCTATTTCATGAAGCGCAGGCGATGTGGGATGCCGCCCAGCGTTTCGGATTACGCAGAGGCGTAACCCAGTGTGTGATGTTGCCGAACCGGGCGCTGGGCTTTTTATCTTTCTCTCGTAGCAGTTTACGCTGCTCCTCGTTTACCTACGATGAAGTGGAGCTGAGGTTGCAACTGCTGGCGCGGGAGAGTCTTTCGGCGCTGACAAGATTTGAAGACGACATGGTGATGGCGCCTGAGATGCGTTTCAGTAAACGTGAGAAAGAGATTCTGAAGTGGACGGCGGAAGGGAAGACCTCATCGGAGATCGCCATTATTCTGTCGATTTCTGAAAATACCGTTAACTTCCATCAGAAAAATATGCAGAAGAAATTCAATGCGCCAAATAAAACACAGATTGCCTGCTACGCTGCGGCGACAGGTCTGATATGACGTGCTGACGATGCTTCGCGCCAGACGCGAAACCGGCTGAAAGCGATGCTAACAGCCGGTTTTTTACTACTGGCGGTAAGCCTGTTTAATTTGCTTAACCGTACTGGAAAATACCGCCGCTTGTGCTTCATCATCCATCTGCGCGATCTGTTTTTCCATTTTAAGAATCACGCGCCCTGCATCGGCCTGGCCCATCGCCTGCAGCATCAGCGTTAACATGGCTTTCAGGCAGTTGACTTCAGTAGCCAGTTCTTGATTATTCTCAGCGGTGGAAAAATCAGGCGTACTCATTTATTTTCCTCGTTATGTTTCAGTGAAAATGTGCGATAGCAGATGTTAAGGCGGCGGAGTATACCATAAGCTACGCTAAAAATAGCAGTGGTTGTTTTTTGATCAAAAAGCGGAGGGGTTACCCACAAAATAAACGTTGCCGCGTGATGCATATATTTTCTTCATTCTTTGTTTATTACGCGTATTTTACTCGTTAATTATTGTTACAAAGTTGATTCCCTAATTAGTGTTTAGACAGCGGAACGTGAAATTTTTGTCACCATTATGAAATAGCAGCCCGGGACAGCGCCGTCAGAAGGGGCTACAACGTTGGCAGTTGCCACACGACGTACAACATAATTTCCAAAAACGAGAGCAAAATCGAATACCCGGTGTTTTTTTACGTTTCAAAGTTGAGATAAAACCAGCTAATATAAGGGCGATTAACTATCAGTAGCGTTATCCCTATTCTGGAGATATTCCTTTGATCAACGTTCTTCTTGTTGATGACCACGAACTGGTGCGCGCAGGGATACGACGCATTCTTGAAGATATAAAGGGCATTAAAGTTGTCGGTGAAGCGTGCTGCGGAGAGGATGCGGTAAAATGGTGCCGTACTAACGCCGTTGACGTCGTGCTGATGGATATGAACATGCCCGGTATTGGCGGCCTTGAGGCGACGCGTAAAATTGCCCGATCGACAGCGGATATCAAAGTGATCATGCTGACCGTCCATACGGAGAACCCGTTGCCCGCCAAAGTGATGCAGGCTGGCGCAGCTGGCTATCTCAGCAAAGGCGCTGCGCCTCAGGAGGTGGTGAGCGCTATTCGTTCGGTGTATTCCGGACAACGTTATATCGCCTCCGATATCGCTCAGCAGATGGCGCTCAGTCAGATCGAGCCTGCAAAAACGGAAACGCCGTTCGCCAGTTTGTCTGAACGCGAGTTGCAGATTATGCTGATGATCACCAAGGGTCAGAAGGTCAATGAGATTTCAGAACAGCTGAATCTCAGTCCTAAAACGGTGAACAGCTATCGCTATCGTATGTTCAGTAAATTAAACATTCATGGTGATGTTGAGCTGACTCACCTGGCAATCCGCCATGGCCTGTGTAATGCGGAGACGTTAACAAGCCAGTGAGTGAAATATTTGACGCAAAGGCGTTTTTGAAAACCGTTACCAGCCAACCCGGTGTCTATCGTATGTATGACGCCGGCGGTACGGTTATTTATGTCGGTAAAGCAAAAGACCTGAAAAAGCGTCTTTCCAGCTACTTTCGCAGCAACCTGGCTTCGCGTAAAACCGAAGCGCTAGTTGCGCAAATTCAACACATTGATGTCACGGTAACGCATACCGAAACGGAAGCGCTGCTGCTTGAGCATAATTACATCAAGTTGTATCAACCGCGTTACAACGTGTTGTTGCGTGATGATAAATCCTATCCTTTTATTTTTCTGAGCGGCGATACCCATCCGCGTCTGGCGATGCACCGTGGCGCCAAACATGCGAAAGGCGAGTACTTCGGCCCATTTCCTAATGGCTATGCCGTGCGGGAAACGCTGGCGCTGTTACAGAAAATTTTCCCTATCCGCCAGTGCGAAAACAGCGTGTATCGCAACCGCTCGCGTCCTTGCCTGCAATACCAGATTGGCCGCTGCTTAGGCCCCTGCGTTGCAGGACTGGTCAGCGAGGAGGAGTATGCGCAACAGGTGGAGTATGTCCGGTTGTTTTTGTCCGGCAAGGACGACCAGGTCTTAACACAACTGATTGCCCGGATGGAAAAGGCCAGCCAGGATCTGGCATTTGAAGAGGCGGCGCGTATTCGCGATCAGATCCAGGCGGTACGCCGGGTCACGGAGAGACAGTTTGTCTCCAATGCGGGCGACGATCTCGACGTGATCGGTGTGGCTTTTGATGCGGGTATGGCCTGTGTGCATGTGTTGTTTATTCGCCAGGGTAAGGTGCTGGGCAGCCGCAGCTATTTTCCAAAAGTGCCTGGCGGTACGGAACTGGGCGAAGTGGTGGAAACCTTTGTCGGGCAGTTTTACCTGCAGGGTAGCCAGATGCGCACGCTACCGGGCGAGATACTGCTCGATTTTAATCTGAGTGATAAAACGCTGCTGGCCGACTCGTTGTCGGAACTTGCCGGACGGCGTATTCATGTCCAGACAAAACCGCGTGGCGATCGCGCCCGTTATCTCAAGCTGGCGCGGACCAACGCGGCAACGGCCTTAATCACTAAACTTTCGCAGCAGTCCACCATCACGCAGCGTTTGACTGTGCTGGCGACGGTATTAAAGCTTCCTGCGATCAAGCGGATGGAGTGTTTTGACATCAGCCATACCATGGGGGAGCAAACGGTCGCATCCTGTGTGGTATTTGACGCTAACGGGCCGTTACGCGCCGAGTATCGTCGTTATAATATCGCGGGCATCACGCCGGGTGATGACTACGCGGCGATGAATCAGGTGCTACGTCGACGTTATGGCAAGGCCATAGAAGAAAGTAAGATTCCGGATGTTATTCTGATCGACGGCGGAAAAGGGCAGCTCGCCCAGGCGAAAGCCGTTTTCGCTGAGCTGGATGTCCCCTGGGATAAGCATCGCCCTTTGCTGCTTGGCGTCGCCAAAGGCGCGGACAGAAAGGCCGGTCTGGAAACACTCTTTTTTGAACCGGAAGGCGAGGGGTTTAGCCTGCCGCCGGACTCGCCGGCGCTGCATGTTATTCAGCATATTCGCGATGAGTCGCACGATCACGCGATCGGCGGGCACCGTAAAAAACGCGCGAAGGTTAAAAATACCAGTACGCTGGAAACTATTGAAGGCGTTGGGCCTAAACGTCGCCAGATGCTGCTGAAATATATGGGCGGTTTGCAAGGACTACGTAACGCCAGCGTAGAAGAAATTGCAAAAGTGCCGGGTATTTCGCAAGGTCTGGCAGAAAAGATCTTCTGGTCGTTGAAACATTGAGGCCACTGTAGCAACATAGGGGTAATTTCACTGACAACAGATAGTTACCCGTCACTATGCAATTTAATATCCCTACGTTGCTCACGCTGTTTCGCGTCATCCTGATTCCATTCTTTGTCGTGGTGTTTTATTTGCCGTTCGCCTGGGCGCCGATGGTCAGTGCGCTGATTTTCTGTATTGCCGCTATTACCGACTGGTTTGACGGCTTTCTGGCGCGACGCTGGAATCAGAGTACGCGTTTCGGCGCTTTCCTCGACCCCGTCGCCGACAAGGTGCTGGTGGCGATCGCTATGGTGCTGGTCACCGAGCATTATCATAGCTGGTGGGTGACGTTACCTGCGGCGACGATGATCGCCCGCGAAATTATTATCTCTGCTCTGCGTGAATGGATGGCGGAGCTGGGCAAACGCAGTAGTGTAGCGGTTTCCTGGATCGGTAAAGTCAAAACTACCGCGCAGATGGTGGCGCTGGCGTGGCTCTTGTGGCGTCCGAATATCTGGGTAGAGTATGCCGGGATCGCGCTTTTCTTTGTCGCAGCAGTGCTAACGTTGTGGTCCATGTTGCAATATTTGAGCGCTGCACGCGGAGATTTGCTTGATCAGTGATCGTTTCGCCGCAAATTTCAGCAAACGATCGTGAGTGACGAAAAATATCGTTGACTCAGTGCGTCAGGTAAGTAGAATGCAACGCATCGAACGGCAGCACTGATTGCCAGACGATAACAAAATCAAGTGATTAACAAAGTTGCTTGATACTGCGGGAATAGCTCAGTTGGTAGAGCACGACCTTGCCAAGGTCGGGGTCGCGAGTTCGAGTCTCGTTTCCCGCTCCAGTTTAAAAGCATTGGCGTAAAGCGGATGCTGGCTGAAAAGCCAAAAAAATTTGGCGCGTTAACAAAGCGGTTATGTAGCGGATTGCAAATCCGTCTAGTCCGGTTCGACTCCGGAACGCGCCTCCAATTTTTCCCGAGCCCGGATGGTGGAATCGGTAGACACAAGGGATTTAAAATCCCTCGGCGTTCGCGCTGTGCGGGTTCAAGTCCCGCTCCGGGTACCATGGGAAAGACAAGAATAATCAAAGCAATAAGCAGTGTCGTGAAACCACCTACGGGTGGTTTTTTTGTGCCTTCAGTTTGTATGCCGACCGCGAGCGTGAACTCTCAAGCGCGATACACAGTAAAAAACATCGGTAGCGGCATTTCTGCCAGTACAACAGTTATGTGCTACCGACCCGCAAGAACTTATGCCCGGTAAATACTAAACGTCGGGTAAATCAGCCGATAAAATCCATTAATCTCTATAAAAAATGCTGATATGTTTTATGCCTGCTTTATAAAGTGAGTAGGTCTGCCAGTGAAATATACCGATAATGCAAAATTATTTATTAGCTTCATTAATATTGGGATTGTAGGTTGTGCTTTGCTACTTTTTTTTATTTTGTATGAGCCTGAGAGTGCAATCGTAACCTACTCTCTTCCCGGTGAGCTTTCCTCTTCGACATGTGATGCGCGTAATTTTATTGGCTACGTCGATGAAAATGACTTTGCAGAGTATATAAAAAAAGTAGAACTGACGCGCTACAGTATGTATTGTCTGAAAAAAACAGGGGCGGGCCAGTGGAGTATTTATGCAAATTAAACGAGTATAAAACTGTTCAGGGGGTGTTTTCTGCACAATTTAATTAAAGGTAGATAGCGAACTAATATTCATCACTAGGTAATGTGATCCGCTTCATGCTTTAATCACGTTTTGCAATATTGTCTTAATAACAGGTCAACTACAGATAATTTCGGGTTTTCGTGAATGGCGGTTTTGGTCAGTCTCTATATTATGCTTTCCCCGCTTTACGGAGATGATGATGCAAAAGAAAACCTGGGCCGTTTTATTGATACCATTGTGCCTCACCGCTTGCCACCAGACGACCAACCGATCAACAGCCAAAGATGAAATTGTCGCAGGGAGCTATATTGACCCGACAAAAACACGCTTTCCGTTAGCGGATTATTCACAGTCGGTTGATAAATGGATACCTCCGGACTCGGCTGATTACACTATTCCGGTTATTGATAGTGCTACCCAACAACGCTACTTTAACGCACTAAAATCTCATTATTTCGGAATGGACAGTGAAGCGCACTCGCCGTGGAATGGTTTTTATATTACCGCATTGCTGAAAAAAAACGCAGCACAGGCGCGGGATGCCAGTATTAAGCAGTTTCTTAGCGACGGCAGTGCTTATTGGGGAGAAAACTTCAGACTTTATACCTCTCGCTGGAAAGAGGAGGTTAGAGGGAATACGGATACGCAGATTGACAATATCTATCATGCCTCCCGGCGAGGCATTATGGTCAGAGAAAGTTTAGTCAGAGCGCTGCCAACGGACGACCCGCTCTTTAATGATCCCCGTCAGGCGGGCGAGGGGTATCCGTTTGATAATTTACAAATGTCTTCGCTGCGTCCCGGTACGCCGGTCTATACGCTGACGAAGAGCAAAGACCAACGCTGGCAATATGTCGTTTCACCAGCGGTAACTGGCTGGGTTCATAGTGAAGATATTGCCAGTACGGATCAGAAATTTATAACACAGTGGGTTTTGCTTGCTCATAAGCAACTGGGGGCATTTATCAACGCGCCGGTTTCTGTCCATGCCGCAGGCGTCTATTATTTCACCGGGCGACCGGGCACTATTTTACCGTTCCGACATCAACGGGCGGGCCAGTTCCTGATTGCGGCGCCAGTTCGCGGCAGCAACGGTCGCGCGTTTATCCATTGGGTCTGGCTAAGCGGTAACGAGTTTACGGCTATGCCGTGGAAAATGACGCCGGAAAATATCGCCGTGCTAATGAAAGCAATGCACGGCGCCCCCTACGGTTGGGGAAATTTTAACTTTTATAATGATTGTTCAGCCGAAGTCCGCAGCCTGTTAATGCCGTTTGGCATATTCCTGCCCAGACATTCATCCGCGCAGGTAGAGTCTGCTGGACGGGTGGTCGATCTTAGTCATAAAAATCCCCAAATGCGGATCGATTATCTCACCAGATACGGAAAGCCGTTTACTACGCTGGTCTATATTCCAGGGCATATTATGCTGTATATCGGTAACACAACCATGAATGGGCAGGTCGTGCCGATGACTTATCAGAATATCTGGGGATTGCGCCCAAACCATGCTAATAGCCGGAGCATTATCGGTGAGGCAGTATTTTTGCCGTTACTGCGTTTTTATCCTGAAAATCCTGAGCTGATATCGCTGGCTGGTAAGGTTCTGTTTAAGCTTGGTTATATAGAATAGGTTGACAAACTGTGTTATCGCGGAAGACATGATTAAGGCAACCGTGCGCGTGGATATAAAGAGAGTATCCCTGTAAACTGTGTCTGAAAAAAGTATGAGCTATAGTGCGGGCTGTTTATTTGAAATACTATCTGGAGCTGATTCTGGATGTGATTATGTGCCTCACACATTGAAGTGAGAGTTATTGTTGGCGGTATCTGGCTGGAGGCTGGGTGGTAAAAAGACGTAATTTATTGCATTTTAATAACGGTGCCCGGTCAGAGCGCGATCTTGGGGATCTGGTCACTAAAGTTTTTGAGAAAGCGGCGAAAAAAGAACCGCAACCGCTATACACATTTAGCCTTCCGTTGCTGAGTGTGCAGGATGAGATCCGTGTTTACTGTAAGAAAAAAAATATCAAAATAGGGTACGATACGCTGTTTATGGAAATAACCTTTTCTGCTGACAGAGAAGCGGTAGACGAACTCATTAAACACTTTTTTACTGAAAATAAGCTCTATTTGAGAGGGCGGTTTTATCTGTCCGCGGCGGTGGTATAAGTTAGCATGAGTATAATATAGCGAGAAACCCATCTCTCGCTTTTGTGTGGGGCGAGCGCTTCCTGGCGGAAAATCTGCGCCCTGATCCTCCTTTTGTGCGTTAACTTCCGGAATCCTCCTCATTTCGTGTTAATCTGGCCCCTGATGGTTGCCATCCAAACTGCCTGCAAAAAAATTATTTTTATCCGCTGCAATGTAAGAGGCCTACAGGCGGAAGTCATCACTGAGGAAAAGCGTTATGAAAATGGAACCATTAAACGAGAACGAGCTGGAATGGCTGGATGATGTGCTGACGAAATACAATACCGATCAGGCCATTTTGGATGTCGCGGAGCTGGACGGTCTGATTACTGCGGTACTAAGTTCTCCGCGTCCCATCGAGCCGGAACAGTGGCTGGTCGCGATATGGGGGGGACCCGCGTACGTACCGCGCTGGACATCTGAAAAAGAAATGACGCGATTTATGGATCTGGTGTTCCAGCACATGGCGGACACAGCCGCCCGGCTTGAAGACTATCCAGAACAGTTCGAGCCGCTGTTTGGCCTGCGAGAAGTTGATGGCCATGAATTAACGATTGTTGAAGAATGGTGCTTTGGTTACATGCGCGGAGTGTCGCTGTCCGACTGGTCTGACTTGCCGGATACGCTAAAACCGGCGCTGGAAGCGATTGCCTTACACGGCACGGAAGAAAACTTTGCGCTGTTGGATAAAATGAGCCCGGAAGCGTTCGATAAAAGCGTTGACGCTATCCGTATCGCGGCGCTTGAGCTGCATGCCTGGTGGATGGCGCATCCGCACACGACGCCGCTACAGATGCCGATAAAAGCAGAGGTGAAAGTGGGGCGTAACGATCCTTGTCCATGCGGGAGCGGCAAAAAATTTAAGCAGTGCTGCCTGCATTAATGGCTCGTAAACGGCCATAGCGTGATGATTATCGAGCCTGGACGGCGTCCGGGCCCGGTAATCTTTGCCTGACATTAACCTGGATCGGGCAGGAACCCCAGTGCGATCGAAAACTGGACGCCAATCACGACAATGCCGCAGATAAACACCAGCGCCAGCGCTGGGGTGCCGCCTGCCACACGATATCCCGCCTGAGGGCTCTGTTTACGGCATTGCCAGACCAGCATAGCTGGGATGAGCAGTGCCAGCACTGCCAGCGCTACGCCGGCATAGCCTAATGCCATCACAAATCCGCGCGGGTAGAAAAGCGCAAACGCCAGCGGCGGCAGAAAGGTAATCAGCCCGGTTTGCAGACGCCCGGACACCGTACTGCGGCGCTGGAATAGATCGGCCAGGTAATCAAATAATCCTAGCGCTACGCCCAGAAAAGAGGTCGCCAGCGCCAGATCGGCGAACAGGTGGACCGCCAGTTCGACATGTGGCGAAGCGACCACTTCTCTGAGTGCCTGCAGCAGGCCATTTAACCCGGCATGGCTGGCCAGTAGCCCTCTGAATGTCGGCGAGTCGATACTTCCCAGCGTGGCGAGCTGCCAAAAAATATAGGCCACTAGCGGAATGGCGCTACCCGTCATAAAGACCCAACGCAGCCGGCGAATGTTGCCGTTCATATAACTCACAATACTCGGTACGCTTCCGTGAAAACCAAACGAGGTGAAAATGACCGGTATGGCGGATAACGCCAGCCCCTGCTGTAAAGGAAGCGTAAGAAGATTTACTTTATGAATATGTGGCGTGAGCAACGCAAGCATGATGACCAGAAAAATGATCTTTGCGCTAAACAGGAAGCGGTTAAAAAGGTCGACCAGCGAGGTGCCCACACACACCACCCCACCGGCAACAAAGGTGAACAGCAGCACCCCGGCAGCGGGCGAGAGCGTGGCGCCAAGCCAGTTATTAATACTGGATGCCAGTAATTCTCCGGCTCCGGAAATGTAGGCGGCAGTGAGCGCATACATTAAGAACATCATACTGAATCCCGTAAGCCACTGTCCGTAACGTCCAAGATAGCGTTTTGCCAACGAGCCCAGCCCGGTATCCGCCGGAACGTGTTGATATACCTCCAGTAATAGTAGCGCGGTATAACACATCAGCGCCCACAGGCCAATCAACAATCCCAGCGTGACGCTGAAACCAACGCCAGCCGCTGCCAGCGGCATTGCCAGCATCCCGGCGCCGATAGTGGTGCCTGCCACGATAAAAATACTGCCCAGAGTTCTGTTTTTCACGCTTTCTACTACCCCGGTAACAAAGAACGGTGATATCCGCGGCGCAGGGTAAGGCATTACGCTATTTTCGTCAAATGGTCGTTACAATAGGTGTACTGTAAAGTTTACAGTTACGGGCATAAAAGCGAGTATGGGAGGAGACGCGGACAACCGCCGCAAACCTGCGCTAGCGCAAAGTCGCTCGCACAAGGACACATTAGGCTACGAGTTTTATTCAGGAGGGGTTATGGATTCCATTCACGGTCACGAAGTGCTCAACATGATGATTGAGTCTGGCGAGCAGTACACGCATACCTCGCTGGAGGCGGCAATAAAAGCGCGCTTTGGCGAGCGGGCACGATTTCACACCTGTTCAGCGTCAGATATGACGGCGGCGGAACTGGTCGCGTTTCTGGCGGCGAAAGGAAAGTTTATTGCGGTGGAGGACGGTTTTTCAACGCATGAGAGTAAAATCTGCCGCCATTAATACGCCACGGTGAGAGCGCGTCTCACCGTGTAAGGACGTGTTGGATTAATTTTGCGTATCCAGGGTGGAGAGTTCTTTATCAATGAAATAAAGCCCTTCGCCGCTTTTTCCCGCCAGCGTTAATTTATCAATAATAGATTTGAACAGTTTTTCTTCTTCATGCTGTTCTGCCACATACCACTGCAAGAAATTAAATGTCGGATAATCCTGGCTGGTCATTGCGGCATGAGCCAGTTCATTAATTTTTTGCGTAATAAGCTGCTCATGCTCATAGGTCGCGCGGAACAGTTCATCCAGCGAGGCGTACTCAGCGAAGGGCGAAGAAACGGTATTAATGCGCGGCAGGCTTCCGGTATCGGTAAGGTAGTCAAACAGGCGCTGCATATGCGTCATCTCTTCTTGCGCATGGCGACGAAGAAATGCGGCCGCGCCTTCAAAACTGTGATAGCTGCACCACGCGCTCATTTGTTGATAGAGCAGGGAGGAGTATAACTCCAGATTCATTTGCTCATTCAGTTTGTCGATCATTTCTGTTTTCAGCATGGTTCCGCTCCACAAATAGCAAAAGATATACGGTAATGTGGCGCCACTATAATTTGTTATTTTATTATTTGCAAAAGGTAAAATATTAAATTTAATTATTAAAAATACGAATGGGAATAAAACGCATTAACGCCAGTGTATAGGGTATAAAAATAAAGAAAAGCCAGCACCTTCATGCTGGCAATAGCGACCCTGCGCTCTCCTCCATTGTACATGGTGTCGGCGTTAAGCCAGCCGCCTTAATAATAAAGCGGCATAATTTGCGGGACTGCAACGCCCCGGCACTGCCAGGAGAGGGTAAATCGGGTGTTCAGACACAACGAGCCCGCATAAATGCTACAGGTTCCTACCGGCTGACCAAACGAAACGGCATCGGCATAGCCCATCTGCTGGCATTCGCGTGTTGCGGTCCCGTGAGATACATAGTCATCTGTCCGTGAAGTAAAAAATAGCGGCTGGTTATACGTCAGGCGCACGATGCCGCTTATCGGGCTGGCTTCGCTGACCTGCGCTTGTCGAGTAATGGTGCATCCCGTCAGGGCTAGCAGTGAAAGAGTAAAAATAAGAGGCTTCATAAAATCGCTCCGACAATTCGGTATCAGACCATGCTACCTCGTGTCTTGCACCGTCAATGGCTGGAATAACTTACGGATTCGCCTTGATTAAAGGTAACGGCAGGGGATTTACAGCGGAAACAGAAAATGTGTGAGCGTCTCTTCATTTGATGAAACTTCGTTTTATTAAATTTGAATGCGTGTTCTTAAGTGTGTAGTGTGGGCAAAACGTCATGATTTACGCAGACGCGACCGTCTGCATTCAGGAGGAACACGATGAAAATTGCACTGATGATGGAAAATAGCCAGGCCAGCAAAAATGCCATCATTTATAACGAACTTAGCGCCGTCGCCAATGAAAAGGGATTTCCCGTTTTTAACGTCGGCATGTGCGACGAAAATGACCATCACCTGACGTACATTCATTTAGGCATCATGGCGAGTATTCTGCTTAATGCAAACGCGGTTGATTTTGTGGTTACTGGCTGTGGCACTGGTCAGGGCGCGCTGATGTCGTTAAATATTCATCCAGGTGTCATTTGTGGCTATTGCATCGATCCGGCAGATGCTTTTCTGTTTGCGCAGATCAACAACGGCAATGCGTTGTCCCTGCCATTTGCGAAAGGCTTTGGCTGGGGCGCTGAGCTGAACGTGCGTTTCATCTTTGAAAAAGCGTTTACCGGGCGTAAAGGCGAGGGGTATCCGCCTGAGCGCAAAGCGCCGCAGGTACGCAATGCGGGCATTTTGAACCAGGTTAAGGCCGCGGTCGTCAAAGAGAATTATCTGGATACACTACGGGCTATCGATCCTGAACTGGTTAAAACGGCGGTTTCAGGGCCGCGTTTCCAGCAATGTTTGTTTGAAAACGGCCAGAATAAAGAAATAGAAGCGTTTGTACGTGAGATGCTGGGGTAATGCCCGGACAAGACAGAGACGTTTCGCGCCTGTCGGCTGGCATGATGTGCCGATAATACGCCAGTAGCGACAGGCGCCACCTCTGGCAAACAGACCAGAAACGGTGTAGGCCGGATAAGCTGCTTCGCGTTGCTATCCGGCTAATAACGTCTCAATATTGTCGCTCGGGGTGCCGCTATCAGTGATGCTGATAGGTCACGACGTTAAGGAGATGCTGATCGGTTTGCGCCAGGCATAGCCCTGCTCGTTTAGCGCTGCGAACTTCTTCGAGAATAGTTTGTAAAAGTACGCCATCCTGCTGCTGCTCTTTTTCCAGGGTATGGAGAAAATCGAGCGTTGAGGCATCATTCAGCGCTTTCGCTTCATCTGCCAGACGCGACAGCGTGCTGGCGCGTTGCTGATAATCCTCCAGGGTTTTCTGGAACAATTCTTCCAGAGAGCAGAGCTCTTCACCCGGAACGTCAATGGCTTTAACGATAGGGGTGGCGCCAGCGTTTTTCATAAAATTAAACATGCGCATCATTTGCGTCACGTTGCCTTGCGCCTGGGTACGAAGAAAGGTGGCGGTGCCTGTTAAACTGTGTTCAGAACACCATTCGCTTAGATGGAGGTAAAGATTTGATGCGTAAAACTCAAGGTTCATTGGCGTGTTGAGCTTTTGAACCATTCCTACAGCTGCCATAACAATATCCTTATTTCCAGAAAGTGTTGATGTGCATGACAGACGAGAATGCAACGGGCCGTTGTCACATTCTTACCTCTATGCACAATAAATACTCTTAGCAGAAGAACTCCGTTCCGCCAGTCCCTTATGCGATCTCATTTCCTGTTTATCGATCGGTAATGAGAATAGCGCGTCAATAAAAATAAGAAAATCCTTAAATGCAATTGTTTATCTTTTTTTACATTTTCAGCGGTGTGATTTTTTCAGGTGTAATGATTTTGAGTGTAGAGAAATTGCAACCGTTTGAAAGTTAAATGATATTATATGGATTTATGGTTTATGAAACATTGTTTCAGATCATGGGGTGAGTCTTTCAAGTATGGTAATTTCAATAAAATAAACATTAGCCAGTCTGGATATCACACGCATAAACGGTTGAGAGCAAATATGCCTGTTTTTATAAACTAGCCGGTTTTGCGGTAGATCATTTTTAATGTCATTAATCATACGAGCACGTTATTCGGTTGAGCACAGTTTTGATGGGTGACTCGTTAACAAGGAGCAGTCAATGAAAAAGGTCGCGGTGCTGTTGGCACCAGGATTTGAAGAAGCAGAGGCCATTGTTACTCTTGATATTCTGCGACGTTTGCATATCGACGTCGAAACGCTGGCGTGTGCTGAATCACGGGCGGTGGTGAGTTACCATGATATTCCTATGGTTGCGGACAGCACGCTGAGTGAACGCCAGCAGGCGCTTTTCGATGCGGTAGTGCTGCCGGGCGGTCCGCAGGGGAGCGCTAATCTGGCGGCTAATCCGGCGGTGATCGCTTTCGTTGCGCGTCATGATGCGGCAGGCAAATTAATTTGTCCTATCTGTTCCGCGGCGGCAAGGGTGCTGGGTGCTCACGGATTGCTGAAGGGGCGTCGTTATGTCTGTTCCGGCGACCTGTGGAAAGCGGTTCCGGAAGGTGTCTATGTGGATGCGCCCGTTGTTGAAGATGGTAATTTAATTAGCGGCAAAGGCTTGGGTCATGTCTTTGATTTCGCGCTAACCCTTTCCGCCAGACTGCTGGGAGACGATGCGCCGGTTCGCGAACAGGCTGAACATATCTATTATCCCTGGTAATCGTTATTCACCCAGGGCCGTAAGGATTAGCTGGCTGATGTTATGGATTAATGTGCTGGCTTTTCTGCCTTTTGGCTGATGAATTCGCTCTGGGTTATGTCATGCTGGCTAATGACTTCCCTGGGTTATGAGCTAATCGTTATTTCTGCGTGTGTCTTAGGGGGGGATTCCTGAGAGGCAGCCTCGGAAAAATCTCATATGTGGTGGCGAGCGTACTGATATCAGGAACGGTGGAGAACGCGATGAACCTGTTCAACATTTCACCTTTTGCACAGTACGTGGTTCGCGGCTGAATCCTTCTGGCAGCAGTTATCTTCGACCATTATAAGCAAAAAGCGAAGCGTACGATTTGATGAATTAACACTCAACTAAACAGTATAGCTTCACGTCATCGCCAACCGCTACCCCGGCTGGCGATGGTCTTTCTAAATGGCGAGCAGCGTCACACTGTCTATACTTACATGACTAATGAGACCGTTTGTGAGTCTCAATATGATGATAAGGAGGAGACCAGGGTGGCAGAACCGTTAACCGTATCCCCCGAACTCACTGCGAACTATGCGTATTTTTTTGACCTTGATGGCACATTGGCAGAGATAAAGCCTCATCCCGATCAGGTAGTGGTACCGCATAAAATCCTTCAGTTGTTAGACCGTCTCGCGGCGCACAACGCAGGGGCACTGGCATTGATTTCAGGGCGTTCAATGACTGAGCTGGATGCTTTGGCGAAGCCTTTTCGCTTTCCGCTCGCTGGCGTTCACGGGGCAGAGCGTCGTGACATCAATGGTAAAACCCATATCGTGCGCCTTCCTGAAGCGGTAGTCCGTGAGGTGGAGGAGTTATTACGTTCGACGCTTGTAGCGCTGCCCGGAACGGAGCTGGAGACGAAGGGGATGGCGTTTGCGCTGCACTACCGTCAGGCTCCGGAACATGAAGCGGCGCTGTTGGCGCTTGCGCAACACGTTACGCAGCACTGGCCGCAACTGGCGTTGCAGCCTGGTAAATGTGTTGTGGAAATCAAACCTAAGGGAACCAATAAAGGCGAAGCCATTGCCGCCTTTATGCAGGAGGCGCCCTTTGCGGGACGGATTCCCGTTTTTGTGGGCGACGATTTGACCGATGAGGCTGGCTTTGGCGTGGTGAATCACGCTGGCGGAATTTCCGTAAAAGTGGGCGTCGGGGCAACCCAGGCGGCATGGCGGCTGGAAAGCGTACCCGATGTCTGGCGCTGGCTGGAACAAATCAATTATCCACAACAAGAACAACAAGTAATGAATAACAGGAGAGATGGCTATGAGTCGTTTAGTCGTAGTATCTAATCGAATTGCCCCCCCGGATAATAAAGGCGGCGCCGGCGGCCTCGCCGTTGGCGTGCTTGGCGCGCTAAAAGCGGCTGGCGGGTTGTGGTTCGGCTGGAGTGGCGAGACAGGTAACGAGGATGAGCCATTAAAAAAGGTGACAAAAGGTAATATTACCTGGGCATCGTTTAATCTGAGCGAACAAGATTACGAAGATTATTACTGTCAATTTTCCAATGCGGTTCTCTGGCCTGCGTTCCACTATCGTCTGGACCTGGTACAGTTTCAGCGTCCTGCATGGGAAGGCTATATGCGGGTGAATGCGCTATTAGCGGATAAGTTATTGCCCCTCATTAAAGAGAACGACATCATTTGGGTGCATGACTACCACCTGTTACCGTTTGCCAGCGAGCTGCGTAAACGCGGCGTGAACAACCGAATTGGTTTTTTCCTGCATATTCCATTCCCGACCCCGGAGATTTTTAACGCTTTACCGCCGCATGATGAACTGCTGGAGCAGTTGTGTGACTTTGATCTGCTAGGGTTCCAGACCGAAAATGATCGCCTGGCTTTTCTGGATAGCCTTTCGAGTCAAACGCGAGTCACGACTCGCAGCGGCAAGCAGCATATCGCGTGGGGTAAAGACTTCCAGACAGAAGTGTATCCTATCGGTATTGAGCCCGATGAGATTGCTCTGCAGGCTGCCGGGCCGTTGCCGCCTAAACTGGCGCAGCTCAAGGCGGAACTGAAAAATGTGAAGAATATTTTTTCCGTTGAGCGGCTGGATTATTCGAAAGGGCTGCCGGAACGTTTTCTGGCGTATGAAGCACTACTGGAAAACTACCCGCAGCATCGGGGAAAAATTCGTTATACCCAAATTGCGCCTACGTCACGCGGCGAAGTACAGGCATATCAGGATATTCGCCACCAGCTTGAGACGGAAGCAGGCCGGATTAATGGGAAATATGGACAATTGGGCTGGACGCCGCTCTATTATCTGAATCAGCATTTCGACCGTAAACTGTTAATGAAGATATTCCGTTATTCAGACGTCGGGCTCGTCACCCCGTTGCGTGACGGGATGAACCTGGTGGCGAAAGAGTTTGTCGCCGCGCAGGACCCCGCTAACCCTGGTGTACTGGTACTGTCACAGTTTGCCGGCGCGGCGAATGAACTGACGTCGGCGTTAATCGTCAATCCTTACGATCGGGATGACGTGGCGGCGGCGCTCAATCGTGCGTTAACGATGCCCCTTGCCGAGCGTATTTCGCGCCATGCGGAAATGCTGGACGTGATCGTTAAAAATGACATTAATCGCTGGCAGGAGCGTTTTATTCATGACCTAAAGGAGGTCACGCCGCGTAGCCCTGAGCGTCAGCAGCAGAACAACGTGGCGACGTTCCCTAAGCTGGCCTGAAATATCGCGAGCGGCGACTAGTCGCCCGCTAACGGTACCAGCAACACATCTACCTGGCTGGCGCTGACGACACTTTTTGCCGAGCAGGACGCGCGCGAAAAGAAACTGTGGTTATGGTTGCCGCAAATGACCAGATCAACATGGTGTTTGCGGCACACAGCCAAAATATGCTGGCTTAACTCACCTGATGCGATGAAAGTTTGTTCAATCGGATAATCCGCCTTTTCCCCCAGCATCTTAAGAAAATTCTCGGTCTCCTCATGCATAACCGCGCGTAAATCCTCCATCATGGGCGCGGCGAACTGGTTATACAGTTCAGGATCGGAAGCGAGAGTAATCAGGCTTACTTTCGCCTGAACAGGGCGGGCGATAGAGACCGCTTTAGCCAGTAGCTGGTGACTTTCCGGGGTGACGGCAACGGCGACAAGAATATGGGTGTAGCTCATAACTCGCTCCTTGATTGCAAGAATATGAGATTGTGCTTTAGCTTTACTCTGTTTATCGCATTTCTGCAATGCGCTAATGCCACATTAATGTGAAGGACATCATAATTAATCATTAATTATTCTTATGTAAAGAATCGTGGCATAAGACACTTTTTACACACCACCAGGATGCTTCATTTAAACGGGTGAACAATGAAAGCTAAAAGTTAAATCAAATGAGCTTATTTTTAACAGCGGAGGGCGTATGCTGTGACGAGATTAATTAATAACGTTTAATATTTAAGCCACTGTTTACTAAAGGTAAAATAAAATCGTTTCTAAAATAGAAATAATAGCCTGTTATCTATTATCCTGGCGTTATTTTAACAGAGAGAAACAAAAAAGAATTTGGTGTTGACGTACCCCTATTCAGCAGTGTGGAATAGAAAAAGTGAACATTAGGTTATTAATTAAACAAAGTAAAAGCCATGCTGATGGTTTTATCGTAAGTATTCCGTTAAATTATGTGATCTACATCACATATTTTCTAAAATCGCCGTCCCGCTCCGTTGTATGTCACGAAGCTGACGAGTAGAGTTGCGTCGAATTAGGAAAAATCTTAGGCATTTGTAAAAATTGATGTAAACGTGTAAGGCGAATCTCAGTGGGAAGCTGCGTTATACGTCACAATGTCCACAATGTCTGAGCGCTGCTATGCATTTGACCTTTTTGCTTCTTTTACCGGGCCTTCCCGGCGACATCACGGGGTGCGGCTACGTCGCACAAAAATAAAGTTGGTTATTCTGGATGGGAACAATGCATACATCCGAGTTGCTAAAACACATTTATGACATCAATTTGTCATATTTACTCCTTGCACAGCGTTTGATCGTCCAGGACAAAGCATCTGCGATGTTCCGCCTCGGTATCAACGAAGAGATGGCAAACACACTGGGCGCGTTGACCCTGCCGCAGATGGTCAAACTGGCGGAGACGAACCAGTTAGTTTGTCATTTCCGGTTTGACGATCATCAGACGATCACCCGTTTGACTCAGGATTCGCGCGTCGATGACTTACAGCAGATTCACACAGGTATCATGCTTTCAACGCGTCTGCTCAATGAAGTGGACGATACGGCGCGTAAGAAAAGGGCATGATAATGAGTGAAAAAAGCATTGTTCAGGAAGCTCGCGATATCCAGTTGGCGATGGAGTTGATTAATCTTGGCGCTCGTCTACAAATGCTGGAAAGCGAAACACAGCTCAGCCGTGGTCGCCTCATCAGGCTGTACAAAGAATTACGCGGTAGCCCGCCGCCTAAAGGGATGCTGCCATTTTCGACAGACTGGTTTATGACCTGGGAGCAAAATATTCATGCCTCCATGTTCTGCAACGCCTGGCAATTTTTACTGAAGACCGGCTTATGCAGCGGTGTGGATGCGGTGATTAAAGCTTATCGGCTTTATCTTGAGCAGTGTCCGCAACCGCCTGAAGGGCCGTTGTTGGCGCTGACTCGCGCATGGACGCTGGTGCGTTTTGTTGAAAGTGGGTTGCTTGAATTGTCGAGCTGTAACTGCTGCGGTGGGAACTTTATTACCCATGCGCATCAGCCCGTGGGCAGCTTTGCGTGTAGTTTATGCCAGCCGCCATCCCGCGCAGTAAAAAGACGTAAACTTTCCCGAGATGCTGCCGATATTATTCCACAACTGCTGGATGAACAGATCGAACAGGCTGTTTAACCGAAACGGTGTGGACAAACACTCCAGCAGCGGTAAGTCATTACCGCTGCTTTTTTTTGCCTTGCCTTCGCGTTAATCGCCCGACTGCGCATCCTGTCATAGTCAACAGCGGAAGGATGATGTCGTGCTTATCTTATTAGGTTACCTGGTGGTTATCGGTACAGTTTTCGGCGGTTATGTCATGACCGGCGGGCACCTTGGGGCACTCTATCAACCTGCTGAACTGGTCATCATTGGCGGCGCGGGGATAGGGGCGTTCATTGTCGGCAACAACGGGAAGGCCATCAAAGGCACGATGAAAGCGATCCCGTTGTTATTTCGTCGTTCGAAATACACAAAATCTATGTACATGGATTTGCTGGCGTTGCTCTATCGCCTGATGGCCAAATCACGCCAGCAGGGGATGTTCTCCCTTGAACGCGATATTGAAAATCCGAAAGAGAGTGAAATCTTCGCCAGTTATCCGCGTATTCTGGCCGATGCGGTAATGCTTGATTTTATTGTCGATTATCTGCGCCTGATCATCAGCGGCAACATGAATACGTTCGAAATTGAAGCGTTGATGGATGAAGAGATTGAAACCCATGAAAGCGAGGCGGAAGTCCCGGCCAACAGTCTGGCGATGGTGGGGGATTCGCTGCCTGCCTTTGGTATCGTCGCGGCGGTAATGGGGGTGGTTCACGCTCTGGCTTCAGCCGATCGTCCGGCAGCGGAGTTGGGGGCGCTGATTGCCCATGCCATGGTAGGTACGTTCCTCGGTATTTTACTGGCTTATGGATTCATTTCACCGTTAGCGACCGTTTTGCGCCAGAAGAGCGCCGAAACCACCAAGATGATGCAGTGCGTAAAAATTACACTGCTGTCTAATCTGAACGGCTATGCGCCGCCGATTGCCGTGGAATTTGGACGTAAAACGCTTTATTCCAGTGAGCGTCCATCATTTATTGAGTTGGAAGAACACGTTCGCGCAGTGAGAAACCCAAACCAGCAGCAGACGACTGAGGAAGCATGAAAAATCAGGCTCATCCCATTGTCGTCGTAAAACGCCGCAGGCACAAACCGCACGGCGGCGGGGCGCACGGTTCCTGGAAAATTGCCTACGCCGATTTTATGACGGCGATGATGGCTTTTTTTCTGGTGATGTGGCTGATTTCCATCTCCAGCCCTAAAGAATTAATTCAGATTGCCGAATATTTTCGTACGCCGTTGGCCACCGCGGTAACGGGGGGGAATCGGATTGCCAATAGCGAGAGCCCGATACCAGGCGGCGGCGATGATTACACCCAACAGCAGGGTGAAGTGGAAAAGCAGCCGAATATCGACGAGCTGAAAAAACGGATGGAGCAGAGTCGGTTAAACAAACTGCGCGGCGATCTGGATCAACTGATCGAATCCGATCCCAAACTGCGCGCGTTACGTCCGCATCTGAAAATTGATTTAGTTCAGGAGGGGTTGCGCATCCAGATTATCGACAGCCAGAACCGCCCGATGTTTAAAACCGGCAGCGCCGAAGTTGAGCCGTATATGCGCGATATCCTGCGTGCGATTGCGCCAGTGTTAAACGGTATACCTAATCGCATTAGCCTGGCCGGCCATACCGATGACTTTCCCTACGCGAACGGCGAAAAAGGCTATAGCAACTGGGAGTTATCCGCCGATCGCGCCAATGCCTCTCGTCGCGAACTGGTCGCTGGCGGGCTGGATAACGGAAAAGTATTACGGGTGGTTGGCATGGCCGCCACGATGCGGCTGAGCGATCGCGGTCCTGATGACGCCATCAACCGCCGTATAAGCCTGCTGGTGTTAAACAAACAGGCGGAACAGGCCATTTTGCATGAAAACGCTGAAAGCCAGAATGAGCCGGTAAGTGTATTACAACAGCCTGCGGCAGCCCCGCCGGCAAGCGTACCCACATCGCCAAAAGCGGAACCGAGGTGATAGCGTGAGCATGGATATTAGCGATTTTTATCAGACATTTTTTGATGAAGCTGACGAGCTGTTGGCTGATATGGAGCAGCATCTGCTGGATTTGGTGCCGGAATCCCCGGACGCTGAACAACTGAACGCCATTTTTCGCGCGGCGCACTCCATTAAAGGCGGCGCGGGCACATTCGGCTTCACTATTCTGCAGGAAACCACACATTTAATGGAAAACCTGCTGGATGAAGCCCGACGCGGTGAAATGCAGCTCAATACCGACATTATCAACCTGTTTTTGGAAACGAAAGATATTATGCAGGAACAGCTCGACGCCTATAAAAACTCCGAAGAGCCGGATGCCGCAAGCTTCGAATATATCTGCAATGCGCTACGCCAGTTGGCGCTGGAGGCGAAAGGCGAAACCACGCCGGCGGTCGTAGAAACCGCGGCACTAAGCGCGGCGATCCAGGAAGAGAGCGTAGCCGAAACCGAATCGCCTCGTGACGAGAGTAAACTGCGCATTGTACTTTCACGGTTGAAAGCCAATGAGGTCGATCTGCTTGAAGAAGAGTTGGGCAATCTGGCTACTCTGACGGATGTCGTTAAGGGGGCGGATTCACTGTCGGCAACTCTGGATGGCAGCGTCGCGGAAGATGACATTGTCGCGGTGCTCTGTTTTGTCATTGAGGCCGATCAGATCGCTTTTGAAAAAGTGGTCGCCGCGCCGGTTGAAAAAGCGCAAGAGAAAACCGAGGTAGCGCCGGTAGCGCCTCCGGCAGTCGTTGCGCCAGCCGCCAAAAGCGCGGCCCATGAACATCATGCGGGGCGTGAAAAACCTGCGCGTGAACGCGAGTCCACCAGCATTCGCGTGGCGGTAGAGAAAGTGGATCAGCTCATAAACCTGGTCGGCGAGTTAGTGATTACCCAGTCAATGTTGGCCCAGCGTTCTAACGAGCTGGACCCGGTAAACCACGGCGATCTCATTACCAGTATGGGGCAGTTACAACGTAACGCCCGCGACTTACAAGAGTCGGTGATGTCGATTCGTATGATGCCTATGGAGTACGTCTTCAGCCGTTTCCCGCGTCTGGTACGCGATTTAGCGGGCAAACTGGGCAAGCAGGTAGAGCTGACGCTGGTGGGGAGCTCCACTGAACTTGATAAAAGCCTGATCGAACGCATTATCGACCCGCTGACACACCTGGTGCGCAACAGTCTCGACCACGGGATTGAAATGCCGGAAAAACGCCTTGAGGCGGGGAAAAATGTTGTCGGCAACCTGATTCTTTCCGCAGAACATCAGGGCGGGAATATTTGTATTGAAGTGACCGATGACGGCGCGGGGCTTAACCGTGAGCGTATCCTGGCGAAGGCCATGTCGCAGGGGATGGCGGTGAATGAAAACATGACCGACGATGAAGTAGGCATGTTGATCTTCGCGCCGGGATTCTCAACTGCGGAACAGGTCACGGATGTCTCCGGTCGCGGCGTTGGCATGGATGTGGTGAAACGTAACATTCAGGAGATGGGCGGTCACGTTGAGATCCAGTCAAAACAAGGCTCCGGCACCACGATTCGTATTCTGCTGCCGCTGACGCTGGCCATCCTCGATGGGATGTCGGTTCGCGTGGCGGGGGAAGTTTTTATCCTGCCGTTAAATGCGGTGATGGAGTCGCTGCAACCGCGTGAAGAGGATCTTCATCCGCTGGCGGGCGGCGAACGGGTTCTGGAAGTTCGCGGCGAGTATTTGCCGCTGGTCGAATTGTGGAAAGTGTTTGACGTGGACGGGGCGAAAACCGAAGCCACGCAGGGCATTGTTGTGATCCTGCAAAGCGCGGGACGCCGTTACGCGCTGCTGGTCGATCAGCTCATCGGTCAGCACCAGGTGGTGGTCAAAAATCTGGAAAGCAATTATCGCAAGGTACCGGGGATTTCCGCCGCGACGATCCTGGGCGACGGCAGCGTCGCGCTGATTGTTGATGTTTCCGCATTGCAGGGTTTAAACCGCGAACAACGTATGGCGATCACAGCCGCCTGATTGAGTGAGAAGGGAATAATATGACCGGTATGAGTAATGTAAGCAAACTGGCCGGCGAGCCGTCAGGTCAGGAATTCCTGGTGTTTACACTGGGAAATGAAGAGTACGGCATCGATATCCTGAAAGTGCAGGAGATCCGTGGCTATGACCAGGTGACGCGTATCGCCAATACACCGGCCTTTATAAAAGGGGTGACTAACCTGCGCGGCGTGATTGTACCCATTGTCGATCTGCGCGTGAAATTCTGTGAAGGCGACGTTGAGTATGATGACAATACGGTAGTGATCGTACTGAATCTGGGGCAACGCGTCGTCGGGATAGTGGTAGACGGTGTGTCTGACGTACTGTCGTTAACGGCGGAACAGATCCGTCCGGCGCCAGAATTTGCCGTGACCTTGTCAACAGAATATTTGACGGGATTGGGCGCGCTCGGCGAGCGTATGCTGATTCTGGTGAATATCGAAAAACTGCTTAACAGCGAAGAGATGGCGCTGCTGGATATCGCAGCATCACACGTCGCGTAATAACGTTGCCGGATGGCGTCGCGCCATCCGGCAATATTCGCCGTTATGCTTCCGCCAGCGGTGAGAGTGCCTCTTCATCGCCCGCGCCCAGCCCCTGCATTTTGCGCCGGCATCGCCGCTGCGACACTGTTATTGTCAATATCGTCTTCCGGAACAGCGTATTTCCTTTTTGCAAAAGTAAAGTTATCACCGCAGGTGCCGATAACGTTGATAACTCGTTATCAGGAAGGTGCCTTATGTTTAACCGTATCCGCGTTGTCACAATGCTGATGATGGTGCTGGGGGTTTTCGCACTGCTACAGCTTGTTTCCGGTGGTTTGCTGTTTTCTTCATTACAGCATAACCAGCAAGGTTTTGTTATTTCTAACGAATTACGCCAGCAACAAAGCGAACTCACGTCGACATGGGACTTAATGCTGCAAACGCGCATTAACCTGAGCCGCTCCGCCGCACGCATGATGATGGACGCTTCTAACCAGCAGAGCAGCGCCAAAACGGATTTACTCCAGAATGCAAAAACGACCCTCGCACAGGCGGCGGCGCACTACGCCAATTTCAAAAACATGACGCCATTGCCAGCGATGGCGGAGGCCAGCGCGAACGTCGATGAAAAATATCAGCGCTATCAGGCCGCATTAGCCGAACTTATTCAGTTTCTGGACAATGGCAATATGGATGCCTACTTCGCCCAGCCAACCCAGGGAATGCAAAACGCGTTGGGCGAGGCGCTGGGCAATTACGCCCGGGTGAGCGAAAACCTGTACCGCCAGACATTTGATCAAAGCGCTCATGACTACCGTTTTGCGCAATGGCAACTGGGGGGGCTTGCGGTCGTGCTGGTGCTGATTTTGATGGTGGTTTGGTTCGGCATTCGTCATGCCTTGCTTAACCCATTAGCGCGAGTGATTACTCATATCCGTGAAATTGCCAGCGGCGATCTGACGAAAACGCTCACCGTCTCAGGACGTAATGAAATTGGCGAACTGGCGGGAACGGTTGAACATATGCAACGCTCGCTGATTGACACCGTGACGCAGGTTCGTGAAGGTTCGGATGCGATTTATTCCGGCACCAGTGAAATTGCCGCCGGTAATACCGACCTCTCTTCCCGTACCGAACAACAAGCCTCCGCTCTGGAGGAGACGGCGGCCAGCATGGAACAACTGACGGCCACCGTGAAGCAAAACGCCGATAATGCCCGTCAGGCTTCGCAACTGGCGCAAAGCGCCTCCGAGACCGCGCGTCATGGCGGCAAAGTGGTCGACGGCGTAGTAAACACTATGCACGAAATTGCCGACAGTTCGAAAAAAATCGCTGACATTATCAGCGTTATCGACGGTATTGCCTTCCAGACTAACATTCTGGCGCTGAACGCGGCGGTAGAAGCGGCGCGCGCGGGAGAGCAGGGGCGCGGTTTTGCGGTCGTGGCAGGCGAGGTGCGTAATCTGGCCAGCCGCAGTGCCCAGGCGGCGAAAGAAATAAAAGCGTTGATTGAAGATTCCGTCTCGCGTGTCGATACCGGTTCAGTGCTGGTGGAAAGCGCCGGGGAAACCATGACTGACATCGTCAATGCCGTTACGCGCGTCACGGATATCATGGGCGAAATCGCCTCCGCCTCGGATGAGCAAAGCCGGGGTATCGATCAGGTCGCTTTGGCCGTTTCCGAAATGGATCGCGTAACGCAACAGAACGCCTCGCTGGTTCAGGAATCCGCAGCGGCCGCCGCCGCGCTGGAAGAGCAGGCCAGCCGTCTGACCCAGGCGGTATCGGCTTTCCGCCTGGCATCGCGACCGCTGGCGGTAAATAAGCCTGAGATGCGTTTGTCAGCGGACGCTCAGTCCGGCAATACGCCGCGGCCATTAGCCGCCGGGGATGATGCGAACTGGGAAACCTTCTGATCGACGTGTGCTGTCGGTTCTCGATTAATTTGCGAACCCGCCGATCCCTTTCGTCTGGTTCGCATAGATAAAAGCAAAAAATGTGTAATACGGGAAGCATGGCGCTGCCGCAGGGCGCGCCCGTTGTACTTTGAATGTGATTAAGAAGGCGCTATGACATCATCTCTGCCCTCCGGGCAAACGTCAGTATTGTTACAGATGACACAGCGCCTCGCGCTGTCCGACGCGCATTTTCGTCGGATATGTCAATTAATCTACCAGCGCGCAGGGATCGTGCTGGCCGACCATAAGCGGGATATGGTTTATAACCGCCTGGTCCGTCGGCTGCGTGCCCTGGGACTGGATGATTTTGGCCGTTATCTCAGTATGCTGGAGGCTAATCAAAACAGCGCTGAGTGGCAGGCTTTTATCAACGCTCTGACTACCAACCTGACCGCTTTTTTTCGCGAGGCGCACCATTTTCCCATCCTTGCGGAACATGCGCGTCGCCGCCACGGCGAGTATCGCGTCTGGAGTGCGGCGGCATCGACAGGAGAAGAACCTTACAGTATCGCCATTACGCTGGCGGATGCGTTAGGGATGGCCCCCGGTCGCTGGAAAGTATTCGCCAGCGATATTGATACTGAAGTGCTGGAAAAAGCGAGAAGCGGTATTTATCGCCTCAGCGAACTGAAAACGTTATCGCCGCAGCAGCTACAACGTTACTTCATGCGCGGTACGGGGCCGCATGAAGGACTGGTGCGCGTGCGTCAGGAACTGGCCAATTATGTTGAATTTTCCTCCGTTAATTTGTTGGAAAAGCAGTACAACGTACCCGGTCCCTTTGACGCGATTTTTTGCCGTAACGTCATGATCTATTTTGATAAAACGACTCAGGAGGACATTCTGCGCCGTTTTGTTCCACTCCTTAAACCTGACGGACTGTTGTTTGCCGGTCACTCAGAAAACTTTAGCAACCTCGTGCGCGAGTTTAGCCTGCGCGGACAGACGGTGTATGCGCTAAGTAAGGATAAAGCATGAGTAAAATCAGGGTATTGTCAGTTGATGATTCCGCGCTAATGCGCCAAATCATGACTGAAATTATTAATAGCCATAGCGATATGGAGATGGTGGCGACTGCGCCGGACCCGTTGGTCGCCAGGGATCTCATCAAAAAATTTAATCCGGACGTATTGACCCTGGACGTTGAGATGCCGCGTATGGACGGCCTCGATTTTCTGGAAAAACTGATGCGCCTGCGACCGATGCCGGTGGTGATGGTCTCTTCGCTGACCGGGAAAGGTTCCGAAGTGACGCTACGGGCGCTGGAGTTGGGGGCCATCGATTTTGTCACCAAACCGCAGCTTGGCATTCGTGAAGGTATGCTGGCGTATAGCGAGATGATTGCCGAAAAAGTGCGTACCGCCGCGCGGGCCCGCATCGCCGCACATAAACCGATGGCGGCCCCGACAACCTTAAAAGCCGGTCCGCTGCTCAGTTCGGAAAAACTGATTGCTATCGGCGCTTCAACGGGCGGTACTGAAGCTATCCGACATGTGCTGCAACCGCTGCCGCTTTCCAGTCCGGCAGTGATTATTACGCAGCATATGCCGCCTGGCTTTACCCGCTCGTTTGCCGAGCGTCTGAATAAACTCTGTCAAATCAGCGTGAAGGAGGCCGAGGACGGCGAACGCGTATTGCCAGGTCATGCCTACATTGCGCCCGGCGACAAGCATATGGAGCTGGCGCGTAGCGGGGCGAATTATCAAATCAAAATTCATGATGGCCCGCCGGTAAACCGGCATCGGCCTTCCGTGGATGTGCTGTTTCATTCGGTGGCGAAACACGCGGGGCGCAACGCCGTAGGCGTCATTCTTACGGGGATGGGCAACGATGGCGCCGCTGGAATGTTAGCGATGTACCAGGCTGGCGCCTGGACCATTGCGCAAAACGAAGCAAGTTGTGTGGTGTTCGGCATGCCGCGCGAGGCCATCAATATGGGTGGCGTAAGCGAAGTGGTCGATCTTAGCCAAGTAAGCCAGCAGATGCTGGCGAAAATCAGTGCCGGACAGGCGATACGTATTTGAACCAGGAGTAGTATTTTATGGCGGATAAAGAGCTTAAATTTTTGGTTGTGGATGACTTTTCGACCATGCGTCGTATCGTGCGCAACCTCTTAAAAGAGCTTGGATTTAACAATGTGGAAGAGGCCGAAGACGGCGTCGACGCACTGAACAAGCTCCAGGCGGGCGGCTTTGGTTTTATTATCTCCGACTGGAACATGCCGAACATGGATGGCCTGGAGCTGCTGAAAACCATTCGCGCCGATAGCGCCATGTCGGCGTTACCCGTGTTGATGGTCACGGCGGAAGCCAAGAAAGAGAATATTATCGCCGCCGCACAGGCTGGCGCCAGCGGTTATGTCGTAAAACCGTTCACCGCAGCGACTCTGGAAGAGAAGCTCAACAAAATCTTTGAGAAACTGGGCATGTGAGGATGCGATGATGATGCAACCATCTATCAAGCCTGCTGATGAAGGTTCAGCAGGAGACATCATTGCGCGCATCGGTAGTCTGACCCGAATGCTGCGCGACAGCCTGCGTGAACTGGGGCTGGACCAGGCGATTGCCGAAGCGGCGGAGGCGATCCCTGATGCGCGCGACCGTCTGGATTACGTCGTCCAGATGACGGCGCAGGCGGCGGAACGCGCGCTAAACAGTGTCGAAGCCTCGCAGCCGCATCAGGATGCGATGGAAAAAGAGGCGAAAGCGCTAACCCAACGTTGGGACGAGTGGTTTGACAATCCGATCGAGCTTTCCGACGCCCGTGAACTGGTGACGGATACGCGCCAGTTTCTCAGGGATGTCCCGGGCCATACTAGTTTTACTAACGCGCAACTGCTGGACATCATGATGGCGCAGGATTTCCAGGATCTGACGGGTCAGGTGATCAAACGCATGATGGACGTGATTCAGGAGATTGAGCGTCAGTTGTTAATGGTGCTGCTGGAAAACATCCCGGAACAGAGCGCGCGACCAAAACGCGAGAACGAAAGCTTACTCAACGGCCCGCAGGTGGATACCTCGAAAGCTGGCGTCGTCGCTAGTCAGGATCAGGTGGACGACCTGCTGGACAGTCTTGGGTTTTAAGCTTTTTTGACCTGATGGCGCTGCGCTTATCGGGTTCGAATCCGTCAACCCGGCCGGATACGATACTTTCTTATCGTATCCGGCTATCTCTATTAACGCCATAAACCCCGCCTTTTTTACCGCTTACTCTGCCCATTGGCGTAAAGCGGTTCTGGCATCATTCTCGCTTATCAATCTATCCAGGGTTTGCTGCGTGGCAGAAGAGAGCGACGACGACAAAACAGAAGCCCCCACACCCCACCGACTTGAAAAAGCGCGGGAAGAAGGGCAGATCCCCCGTTCCAGAGAACTGACCTCACTGCTGATATTGCTGGTGGGCGTTTGTATTATTTGGTTCGGCGGCGAGTCGTTAGCGCGGCAACTGGCGGGAATGCTTTCAGCAGGCCTGCACTTCGATCACCGTATGGTGAACGATCCTAACCTGATCCTGGGGCAGATAATTTTGCTGATTAAAGCGGCGATGATGGCGTTGCTACCACTCATCGCGGGCGTGGTGCTGGTGGCGCTTATCTCACCGGTTATGCTTGGCGGCCTGATTTTTAGCGGTAAGTCGCTACAGCCAAAATTTTCTAAATTAAACCCGCTGCCGGGAATTAAGCGCATGTTTTCGGCGCAGACCGGCGCGGAACTGCTAAAAGCGGTGTTGAAATCCACGCTGGTCGGCTGCGTTACCGGCTTTTATCTCTGGCATCACTGGCCGCAAATGATGCGCCTGATGGCGGAGTCGCCGATCGTCGCAATGGGGAATGCGCTGGATCTGGTTGGACTCTGCGCGTTACTGGTGGTACTGGGCGTGATTCCGATGGTGGGATTTGACGTGTTTTTCCAGATCTTTAGCCACCTGAAAAAATTACGCATGTCGCGGCAGGACATTCGCGACGAATTTAAAGAGAGCGAAGGCGATCCGCATGTTAAGGGCAAAATTCGCCAGATGCAACGCGCCGCCGCGCAGCGCCGCATGATGGAAGATGTGCCGAAAGCGGACGTCATTGTCACTAACCCGACGCACTATTCCGTGGCGCTGCAGTATGACGAAAACAAAATGAGCGCGCCGAAAGTGGTCGCGAAGGGGGCTGGATTAATAGCGCTGCGCATTCGCGAGATCGGCGCTGAACATCGGGTTCCCACTTTAGAAGCGCCGCCGCTGGCGCGGGCACTATATCGCCACGCCGAAATCGGTCAGCAAATTCCCGGGCAGTTATATGCTGCCGTTGCGGAAGTGTTGGCCTGGGTCTGGCAGCTTAAACGCTGGCGGCTTGCGGGCGGGCAACGTCCTCCACAACCTGAGAACCTTCCGGTGCCAGAAGCGCTGGATTTTATGAACGAGAAGAATACTGATGGCTAATCTGGTCGCGATGCTGCGCCTGCCCAGCAACCTGAAATCGACGCAATGGCAAATTCTTGCCGGGCCGATCCTCATTCTGCTGATTTTGTCGATGATGGTGCTGCCGCTGCCTGCTTTTATCCTCGACTTATTGTTTACCTTTAATATTGCGCTATCGATCATGGTGCTGCTGGTGGCGATGTTTACCCAGCGCACTCTGGATTTTGCCGCGTTTCCGACCATCCTGCTGTTTACCACGCTACTGCGTCTGGCGCTTAACGTAGCCTCAACGCGCATTATTTTGATGGAAGGGCATACCGGCGCGGCGGCGGCGGGAAAGGTAGTGGAGGCGTTCGGTCATTTCCTGGTCGGCGGTAACTTCGCGATCGGGATTGTGGTTTTTATCATCCTCGTCATTATCAACTTCATGGTCATCACCAAAGGCGCCGGACGTATTGCCGAAGTCGGCGCGCGCTTTGTGCTGGACGGTATGCCCGGCAAGCAAATGGCGATTGACGCCGATCTTAATGCCGGTCTGATTGGTGAAGACGAGGCCAAAAAACGGCGTTCGGAAGTCACTCAGGAAGCCGACTTCTACGGCTCGATGGACGGGGCAAGTAAATTTGTACGCGGCGACGCCATCGCCGGTATTCTCATCATGGTCATTAACGTGGTCGGCGGGCTGCTGGTCGGCGTATTGCAGCACGGAATGAGCATAGGCAGCGCGGCGGAAAGCTACACCCTGCTGACCATTGGCGACGGCCTGGTCGCCCAGATCCCGGCGCTGGTTATCTCCACGGCGGCGGGCGTCATTGTGACCCGCGTCAGTACCGATCAGGATGTAGGCGAGCAGATGGTTGGCCAACTGTTCAGTAATCCAAGGGTGATGCTGCTGGCGGCGGCGGTGCTGGGGCTGCTTGGCATGGTGCCAGGAATGCCTAACCTGGTATTTTTACTCTTTACCGCCGCTTTGCTCGGCCTGGCATGGTGGCTGCGCGGGCGTGAAGAAAAAGCGCCGGAGGAGCCGCAGCCGGTAAAAATGCCGGAAAATAACTCGGTGGTCGAAGCCACCTGGAATGACGTACAGCTTGAGGATTCACTGGGAATGGAAGTGGGCTACCGCCTGATCCCGATGGTGGATTTTCAACAGGATGGCGAATTGCTCGGACGTATTCGCAGCATTCGTAAAAAATTCGCGCAGGATATGGGGTTCCTGCCACCGGTGGTCCATATTCGCGACAATATGGATTTACAGCCTGCGCGCTACCGTATTTTGATGAAAGGGGTAGAGATTGGCAGCGGGGACGCCTATCCGGGACGTTGGCTGGCTATTAACCCCGGCACGGCGGCGGGAACGCTACCGGGCGAGAAAACCGTCGATCCAGCTTTTGGCCTTGATGCCATCTGGATTGAAAGCGCCCTGAAAGAGCAGGCGCAAATTCAGGGCTTTACCGTTGTTGAAGCCAGTACCGTTGTGGCGACGCACCTTAACCACTTGATTGGCCAATTCTCCGCCGAACTGTTTGGCCGCCAGGAAGCGCAGCAACTGTTGGATCGTGTCTCTCAGGAGATGCCTAAACTCACGGAAGATCTGGTCCCCGGCGTCGTGACCCTCACGACTTTACACAAAGTCCTGCAAAACTTACTGGCGGAAAAAGTCCCGATTCGCGATATGCGCACCATTCTGGAAACGTTGGCGGAACATGCGCCGTTACAAAGCGATCCGCATGAATTAACCGCCGTGGTACGCGTGGCATTAGGACGAGCGATTACGCAACAGTGGTTCCCCGGTAATGAAGAAGTGCAGGTGATTGGCCTGGATACCGCGCTGGAGCGTTTGCTGCTTCAGGCATTGCAGGGCGGCGGCGGTCTTGAGCCTGGGTTGGCGGATCGCCTGCTGGCGCAGACGCAAGAGGCGCTTTCTCGCCAGGAAATGCTTGGCGCGCCGCCGGTATTACTGGTTAACCATGCGCTACGTCCATTATTGTCCCGCTTTTTGCGGCGCAGTTTACCGCAGCTGGTGGTGTTGTCGAACCTTGAGCTTTCCGATAACCGTCATATCCGCATGACGGCGACCATTGGAGGAAAATAATGCGTAAATGGCTGGCATTGTTGCTCTTTCCCCTGACGGTTCAGGCCGCAGGCGAAGGCGCGTGGCAGGATAGCGGTATGGGTGTAACCTTAAATTACCGGGGTGTTTCCGCATCGTCTTCGCCATTGTCGGCGCGTCAGCCGGTTTCCGGTGTGATGACGCTGGTCGCCTGGCGTTATGAACTGAATGGCCCGACTCCCGCGGGCTTACGGGTACGTTTATGTTCCCAGTCCCGTTGCGTAGAACTTGATGGTCAGAGTGGCACGACCCACGGTTTTGCTCATGTTCCCGCAGTCGAGCCGCTCCGCTTTGTCTGGGAAGTCCCCGGCGGCGGCCGACTTATCCCGGCGTTAAAAGTGCGGAGCAATCAGGTGATTGTGAACTACCGCTAACCGCCCCTTTCTTTGCCAGGTAGCAGACCTGACTCTCTTTTTGAATAAATAGAAACGCTGTTTTATAAAATGGTGAGGTAGGTTGCCGGACTCTTTGCGTTTTTGCCATTTACGCTCTGGCAATGGCAGAAACAAAAAGGTTTCCGCCCAGCTTAGCTTTTACTGTAGCGAATCGACTGCGTCGGCGGTAAAACTGCACGCAGCACTGAATTCGACATTACACAGAGGTTAAGCAAATGATGGTTTATCCAGTCAAACACAGTCCGCTATTGCGTCAGCCTGAGCATTTTATCGCCAGAGATGAACTAAAAGCCCTGGTGCAAAAGGTGACGCATAACCTGGTCAATATTAAAGATGAGACAGGCGAATTTTTATTGCGACTGGACGACGGACGCGTGATCGATACTAAAGGCTGGGCCGGATGGGAGTGGACGCACGGCGTGGGCCTGTACGGAATGTATCACTATTACCAACAGACCGGCGACCAGACGATGCGTAAGATCATTGATGACTGGTTTGCAGATCGTTTTGCGGAAGGCGCGACGACGAAAAACGTTAATACGATGGCGCCGTTTTTAACGCTGGCGTATCGCTATGAAGAGACGCGTAATCCAGCGTATTTACCGTGGCTGGAAACGTGGGCCGAATGGGCGATGAATGAAATGCCCCGTACCGATCACGGCGGAATGCAGCACATCACGCTGGCGGAGGAAAATCATCAGCAGATGTGGGACGACACGCTAATGATGACGGTGCTGCCGCTGGCGAAAATCGGTAAGCTGTTGAACCGGCCGGAATATGTGGAAGAGGCAACCTATCAGTTCCTGCTACACGTGCAGAATTTGATGGATAAAGAGACGGGGCTGTGGTTCCACGGCTGGAGCTATGACGGTCATCATAACTTCGCTAACGCTCGCTGGGCGCGCGGCAACAGTTGGCTGACCATTGTGATCCCGGATTTTCTTGAACTGCTGGACTTGCCGGAAAATAATGCCGTGCGCCGTTACCTGGTCCAGGTACTGAATGCGCAGATCGCCGCGCTGGCGAAATGTCAGGATGAAAGCGGTTTGTGGCATACGCTGCTTGACGATCCGCACTCTTATCTTGAGGCGTCGGCGACGGCGGGTTTTGCCTACGGTATTCTTAAAGCGGTGCGCAAACGTTATGTCGAACGGCACTATGCGCAGGTGGCGGAAAAAGCTATTCGGGGGATAGTGAAACATATCTCGCCGGAAGGCGAACTGCTGCAAACGTCATTTGGCACTGGCATGGGCCACGATCTCGATTTTTACCGTCATATTCCGTTGACCTCTATGCCTTACGGGCAGGCGATGGCTATGCTGTGTTTGACGGAATATCTGCGTAACTATTTCTGATGTATGCGGATATTCCGGTCGTATCCTTGTCTGATGGCGCTTTGCTTATTTGACTATGGCGCCTGACCCGGCTGCGTGGTATCAGCCTGTGGATCAAACAGGTGGTCAAGGATTTTTCGCATGATGGGCGCGGCGGTAACGCCGTCGCTTCCGCCGTTTTCCAGAATCAAGGCAATAGCGACCTTAGGGTTTTTATACGGTGCAAAAGCGGTATAAAACACATGATCGCGCAGGCGAATGGGGATCATTTTCGCGTTGTAGGTCTGATTTTCTTTCAGGCTAAACACCTGCGACGTGCCGCTTTTGGCCGCAATGCCGTAGGGCGCGGTGTGAAAGAACTTATAGCCCGTTCCGTTGGGTGCATTCGCCATGCCATACATCGCCTGACGCACCAGTCCCCAGTATGGCGACGCCGGATCGGCTATCTGTGCCGGTGTTCCTGAAGGACGATACGGAACCACCGTTTTGCCGCTCTCTTCATTGAGTAACAGGTGAGGGGCAATCACCTTACCGTTGTTGATGAGCGCCACCATCGCTTTTACCATCTGGATGGGGGTGGCAATCCAGTAGCCCTGGCCGATGCCGACAGAGATGGTATCGCCCTGATACCAGGCTTTTTTATGGACCCGCTGTTTCCATGCGCGGCTGGGAAGCAGCCCGTCATACTCTTCATTAAGGTCGATACCCGTCGGTTTGCCATAGCCGAACTGAGACAACATCGTGTCGATACGGTCAATACCCATCATATAAGCGACCTGATAGAAAAAGGTATCCGCAGATTCCTCAATCGCTTTAGTGACATCCAGCATACCGTGTCCGGTTTTTTTCCAGTCCCGGTAATGCCGCTGCGTGCCGGGAAGCGTCCAAGTTGGCGCGCCAAAGAAGGTGGTTTGCGGCGTAATAATCCCGCATAACAGCGCGGACATCGCCATATAGGGTTTAACCGTTGACGCCGGGGGATAAAGCCCTTGCGTCACGCGGTTGATCAGCGGCAGATTTTTATCGTGCAGCAGTTTGCCGTAATCCTGATAGCTAATGCCTTTTACAAAGGGGTTCGGGTCGTAGCTGGGCATAGATACCATCGCCAGCACTGAACCATCGTGCGGATCTTCAACCAGTACGGCAGCACGCTGCCCGGCCAGCAAACTTTCAATGTACTCTTGTAAATGGAGATCCAGCGTCAGGTGAATGTTCTTACCCGCGATGGGAGGAACGTCTTTCAGCAGGCGGACAATACGCCCGTGATTATCCACCTCGACCTCCTGATAACCGGTTTTGCCATGAAGATCGTTTTCGTAGTAACGCTCAATCCCCTGTTTACCGATGTTATGGTCCGCCGCGTAATTCTCTGCCAGCCCTTTTTTATCCAGCGCTTTAAGGTCGTTATCGTTTATCTTTGACACGTAACCGAGAACATGCGCCAGCTCCGCGCCGTAAGGATACTGCCGATCCTGATAGCTATTGATCGTGACGCCGTTGAAATGAAACTGATTGACCGCAAAGCGTGCGATTTCAACATCCGTTAGCGCGTTTTTGAGCACCACCGGACGATAGCGGCTACTGGATTTTAGCGCGCGGCGAAAGTCGGCGATATCGTCGGGGGAGAGATCAACAATAGGGGTGAGCTGTTTTAGCAGCGCATCCATATCGGCAATTTTATAGGGCGTAACCGCGATATCATACCAGGTTACGTTACGCACCAGCGGAATGCCGTTGCGATCGTAAATGATGCCGCGCGTGGGCGCGACGGGTAGCATCTTGATATCGTTCTCATTCGAACGGGTGGTGTAGTAGTGGTGCTGGCGGATTTGCAAGTTATAGAGGTTGAAGATCAGGATACCAAAGCAGACAACCACTACACCAAACGCCACAATCACACGTCTCAGGAAGAGTTTCTCTTCCGCATCAAAGTCTTTAAAAGTCATTACCTGTACCTGAACAATCCGCCGCCTAATGATACGGGGCGGTCAGCGCCAGCACAGGTAAAAGATGTTCCATCTCTCTATAGAAATGTGTCATTCCTTGTGATTTGTTACAGATATACCGCTGTGGCAATAAAAAGGCCTGAGTCCGTTACCCGGAGTCAGGCCTGATGATGTTAACGACGGCGCGTTTACATGCGTTCTACGGTTTCGATACCCAGCGTATCCAGACCCAGTTTCAGCGTCTTCGCCGTCAGTTGCGCCAGTTTTAAGCGGCTATTGCGAACCGCGTCATTCTCGGCGCTGAGAATAGGGCAGTGCTCGTAGAAGCCGGAGAACAGCCCGGCGACGTCATACAGATACGCGCACATGACGTGCGGCGTACCTTCACGCGCGACCACCGTCAGGGTTTCTTCAAACTGCAGCAGACGGGCAGCGAGCTGCGCTTCGCGATCTTCGCTAATGATAACCGGCGCGCTCGCCAGCGCCTGCTCGTCGATGTCCGCTTTACGGAAAACAGACAGCACACGCGTATAGGCATACTGCATATAAGGAGCGGTATTGCCTTCGAAAGCCAACATATTATCCCAGTCGAAGATATAGTCAGTGGTGCGGTTTTTTGACAGATCGGCGTATTTCACCGCGCCAATACCGACGGCGTTAGCCAGTTTTTCCAGCTCGTCAGCCGGCATATCCGGGTTCTTCTCCGCCACCAGACGACGCGCGCGCTCCAGCGCCTCATCCAGCAGGTCCGCCAGCTTCACCGTACCGCCCGCTCGAGTTTTAAACGGTTTACCGTCTTTACCCAGCATCATGCCGAACATGTGGTGTTCCAGCGGAACGGAATCCGGTACATAACCGGCTTTGCGCACAATGGTCCAGGCTTGCATCAGGTGCTGGTGCTGACGGGAGTCAATGTAGTAGAGCACGCGGTCGGCGTGCAGCGTTTCGTAACGGTATTTGGCGCAGGCGATATCGGTAGTGGTATACAGATAACCGCCATCTTTCTTCTGAATAATGACGCCCATCGGATCGCCTTCCTTGTTTTTAAACTCATCAAGGAAAACCACCGTTGCGCCTTCGCTTTCAACCGCCAGGCCTTTGGCTTTCAGATCGGCGACAATGCCCGGCAGCATCGGATTATACAGACTTTCGCCCATCACATCGTCACGCGTCAGAGTGACGTTCAGGCGATCATAGGTGATCTGGTTTTGCGTCATGGTGATATCAACCAGCTTACGCCACATCTCACGGAAATAGGCATCACCGCTCTGCAATTTGACGACGTAGTTACGCGCGCGCGCGGCAAACGCTTCATCTTCGTCATAATGCTTTTTCGCATCGCGGTAGAATCCTTCGAGATCCGCCAGCGCCATGTCGCCCGCGTTTTCCTGCTGCTGTTTTTCCAGCCAGGCGATAAGCATACCGAACTGGGTGCCCCAGTCGCCGACGTGGTTAGCGCGAATAACATGATGGCCCAGAAACTCCAGCGTGCGTACTGCCGCATCGCCGATAATCGTGGAGCGTAGATGACCGACGTGCATCTCTTTCGCGACGTTGGGCGCGGAGTAGTCGACGACAATTGTCTGACGAGTCGGCTGAGAAACGCCCAGACGATCGGAGGCCAGCGCCTGTTGCACCTGTTCAGCGAGAAAAGCCGGTTCGAGGAAAATATTGATAAAGCCAGGGCCGGCGATTTCAACCTTGCTGGCGATGCCGCTGAGATCCAGATGAGTCAGCACCTGCTCTGCAAGTTGTCGGGGGGCCATACCCAGTTTTTTCGCAACTGCCATCATGCCGTTGGCCTGATAGTCGCCGAACTGAACTTTGGCTGACTGACGAACCTGGGGCTCGCAATCTGCAGGCGCGCCTGCAGCAATCATGGCCTGACTAACTTTTTCTGAGAGAAGAGCCTGAATATTCACCGGAATACCTTACGTTTATGAAGCGGACTGTATTGCCCGCGCCAGTTTAAGAATTAGGGCGGGAGTATACTGCAAATGCCCGTTGGCGTCAGCATTGCGCGCGCGGCGCGTCGCCTGAAATATACGCAACAATAATCTGCATAAGCATTCAATAAACGCCCAATCAAATCAAAGGTTGGTTGCCGGGGCGCAACAGCGTAAATTAGCGGTTTTCACAGCAAGAAGAGCGTCCTGATATGGCGAACTGGCAACACATTGATGAACTGCATGATATTTCCGCAGATTTACCGCGATTCACTCTGGCGTTCAGAGAACTTTCCACTCGCCTTGGTCTGCAGATTAGCGCCCTTGAGGCCGATCACATTTCATTGCGCTGTCACCAGAATACGACGGCGGAGCGTTGGCGTCGCGGTTTTGAACAATGCGGCGAGCTACTGTCGGAAAATATCATCAACGGTAGGCCGATTTGTCTGTTTAAACTGCATGAACCGGTATGTGTGGAACACTGGCGGTTTTCTGTTATTGAATTACCGTGGCCGGGAGAAAAACGCTATCCACACGAAGGGTGGGAGCATATTGAAATCGTGCTGCCCGGCGAGCCGGAGACCTTGAACGCGAGGGCTCTGGCGTTGTTGTCGGATGAGGGGCTTAGTCAGCCGGGGATCGTGGTTAAAACCAGTTCGCCACAGGGCGAGCATGAACGTTTGCCAAACCCTACGCTGGCTGTGACCGATGGCCGCGTCACGGTAAAATTTCATCCATGGTCGATTGAAGCGATTGTCGCCAGCGAACAGGCGGCCCATTAACCTGCCGAGCGGAGTGAATATGGCGTTACTTGAGATCTGTTGTTACAGCATGGAATGCGCGCTCACCGCGCAGCGAAACGGCGCGGATCGTATCGAACTGTGCGCCGCGCCGAAAGAAGGGGGGCTTACGCCTTCGCTGGGTGTCTTACGCAGCGTGCGTGAGCATATTACGATTCCCGTACATCCGATTATTCGTCCTCGCGGCGGGGATTTTTATTACACTGACGGCGAATTTGCCGCCATGCTGGAAGATATCCGCCTCGTCAGAGAGTTGGGGTTTCCCGGGCTGGTTACTGGCGTGTTGACCGTTGATGGGGATGTCGATATGTCGCGAATGGAAAAAATAATGGCGGCGGCCGGGCCGCTGGCGGTGACATTCCACCGCGCCTTCGATATGTGCGCTAATCCCTTCAATGCGCTAAAGAATCTGGCTGACGCAGGCGTAGCAAGAGTACTGACTTCCGGGCAAAAAGCCGATGCGGCGCAAGGTTTATCAATAATTATGGAACTTATTGCCCAGGGGGATGCTCCAACCATTATGGCTGGTGCGGGGGTTCGTGCAAATAACCTGCAGAATTTCCTCGATGCCGGAGTACGGGAAGTACACAGTTCCGCCGGAGTCTTACTGCCTTCGCCGATGCGCTATCGCAATCAGGGGTTATCGATGTCTGCCGATATTCAGGCGGACGAGTATTCTCGCTATAGAGTAGAGGGTGCGGCGGTCGCTGAAATGAAAGGAATCATTGTTCGCCATCAGGCCAAATGATTTTTACCGTTGCATCATGTCGCCCAATATGATGCTTGCTCGTACCAGGCCCCTGCCAATTCAACAGGGGCCTTTTTTTCTCCTTCATATTTCAAGCCGCAGCAGCATTGGCCGCCTCGCGCACCCCGGTCACGTAGCTACCTACGTTCCCGGGGATTTGCTGCGTTGCCGCCTTGCTGCAACTTGAACTATTTTGGAGAAACGGTGCTATACGTAACGGTCATTCGGCAATCCATCACGGTTTACGCGCAATCAGCACCGCGCGCTGCGGGGCGGGATAGCCTTCCACCGTCTTGCTGCGATCGTTCGGGTCAAGAAAATCGGCCAGCGACTCGGTAACCATCCATTCGGTACGGCGCTGCTCTTCGGTGGTAGTGACGCAAACGTCAGCGATACGCACATCAATAAAGCCGCATTTTTCCAGCCATTTTTTTAATGCCGGCGCGGAAGGAATAAAATAGACGTTACGCATCTGCGCGTAGCGATCCCCGGGCACCAAAACGGTATTTGCGTCGCCGTCGACGACCAGCGTTTCCAGTACCAGTTCACCCTCGTTGACCAACTGATCTTTTAACTGCCACAGATGCTCCAGCGGCGAGCGACGGTGATAAAGCACCCCCATCGAGAAGACGGTATCAAATGCTTTCAGCGCCGGGAGTTGTTCAATGCCCAACGGCAGCAGATGCGCGCGCTGATCGTTACCCAACAGTTTACGCACCGCCTCAAACTGGCAGAGGAAAAGCTGTGTAGGATCGATGCCGACCGCCAGATGTGCGCCCGCGCCAATCATCCGCCACAGGTGATAGCCGCTGCCGCAGCCGACATCAAGGATCGTCCGGCCGGTTAAATCTGACAGATGCGGCAGTACGCGATCCCACTTCCAGTCGGAGCGCCATTCGGTATCAATATCTACGCCATAAAGCGAGAACGGGCCTTTACGCCACGGCATCAGATTACGCAGCAATGTATCAATACGCTTTAGCTGACCTTCGCTGAGCGGCGTTTCGCTTTCCGCCGTGACGCTGTGCAGTAAATCCAGCCGCCAGGGCGTAATTTCCGGTAAAAATTCTACCGCGTTCGACCACTGTTTAAACAAGCCATGCTGCTGCTCGCGTTGCCAGGCGGCAATCTGCGCGGGCAATGTTTCCAGCCAGTGGGAGAGGTGATTTTTAGCAATGAGCTGATAAAAGTTACCAAACTCGATCATGCGGCAACTCCGGCTTTTAACGCGACAAGCGACCCGAAATTAAAGCACTGGAACCACAGTTCACTGTGTTCGAAACCCGCCTGACGCAGGCGCGCTTTATGTGTTTCCACCGAGTCGGTGAGCATCACGTTTTCCAGCATACTGCGCTTCTGGCTGATCTCCAGTTCGCTGTACCCATTCGCGCGTTTAAAATCGTGGTGCATGTTGAATAACAGCTCGCCCACTTTCGCATCTTCAAAGCTAAATTTTTCCGACAGTACCAGCGCGCCGCCGGGATTCAACCCCAGGTAAATCTTATCCAGCAATGCCTGGCGTTCGGCAGGTTCAAGGAATTGCAGGGTAAAATTCAGCACCACCATCGAGGCGTTTTCAATAGTGATATCGCGGATATCGCCTTCAACGACTTCAACCGGCGTAGGCGCTTTATACGCATCAATATGACGGCGGCAGCGTTCAATCATGGCCGGGGAGTTATCGACGGCGATAATGCGACAATGCTCATGGCGGATATTACGCCGAACAGACAGCGTCGCGGCGCCCAGCGAGCAGCCCAGATCGTAGACCTGCGTGTTCGGCTGCACAAAGCGTTCAGCTAACATGCCGATCATGGAGATGATGTTGGAGTAGCCTGGTACCGAACGCTGAATCATGTCGGGGAAAACTTCGGCTACTCGTTCATCAAAAGTCCAGTCGCCGAGACGGGCGATAGGCGCAGAAAAAAGCGTGTCGCGGTGAGACATAACGTATACATCCGGGAAAAATAAAGGCGCATATTGTGCGCTAATACAGGGAGAAAACCAACTCCCAGGGCATATACCACAGGTTTGCCAGCACCATCAGCAACAATGCGCACCAGGTCGCGCTCATCCCCGCCCGCCGCCAGCGGAACAGGCGGTGGTGAAAACCGTAATAATGCATCAGCCGACCGGCGATTAAAATGATGCCGCAGATATGCACCATCCACGTTTCGGCGCCGTTCATTTCCATAAACAGCAGCAGCACCAGCGCGACAGGAATATATTCCACCGCGTTGCCATGAATACGGATGGCGCTTTGTAATTCGCTAAAACCGCCGTCGCCATAGGCGACACGGTACTGCATTCGCAAGCGAACGACATTAAAAGAGAACTTCATTAATAATAACGCACCCAAAACGGCATACAGCGCGCTTACCATACAAACTCCCTTTTAAAATGGCTGATGGCACTGTCTATGATAGGGGGCATTTTCAGAAAAGAGAAGATTGCTGTGGAATGGACGGAGCAGTGCCGATTTCCGGTAAGACGCTGCGTAAATCATGCCAAAGCGTATTCACCAGTTCCGGCGCCTGCGCGATATCCGGAGTATGTAAAAACAGAAAAGGCGTGGTGGTCTGCCGCCACTGCGGGAGTTTCTGCAACCAGGCGGCGAAAAACTCACGGTTTTGCGCCATATTATCGCTACCGATAAAACGCACCATCGGATGGCTGGCCGTCACGACCGCATGTACCGGGACTTTGGGTTTTTTTCGCTGCGCGTCACGGACGGCCTCGCTGTGGGGATGGGCGGCATGTACCGGACGACTATCCAGGATCACGCGGTTTACGCCGCGCGCGTGTAACCCGCGATTGAGCCGCTGTTCATCCTCACCCTTGTCAAAAAAACACGGATGACGAACTTCTACGCCATAGGTAAACGTGGCGGGGAGCGCATCAAGAAACTGCCATAAGGCGGGGAGATCGCGCGGTCCAAAGGCGGCGGGCAACTGCAGCCAGTATTGGCCAATACGCGTTTCCAGCGGCGCCAGGCGGGTAAAAAACGCCTGTACCAGATCGTCGCAATGGCGCAGCGCGGCCTGGTGAGAAATGGTGGCGGGAAATTTAAAGCAAAAACGGAAATCGTCCGTAGTTTGCGCATACCAGCGATCGACAATTTCCGCTTTCGGCAGCGCGTAAAGCGTGGTGTTGCCCTCCACGCAATTAAAGTGGCGGGCATACTCTTCCAGACTGGTGATGCCGAGCCGCGCCCATTTCGGGTGCGACCATTGCGGCAAGCCAATGTAGATCATAAGGCGTTTAAAATATCCTCTACGCTGCGTACCCGGCCAATGCGCGGGAAAATATGCGTCATACTGCTCTGATGCTGCTCACTGCTGGCGGCGCTACAGGCATCTTCGGCAATAATAAGGTTAAATCCCAACTCCCAGGCGTTACGCGCTGTGGATTCGACGCCGATATTGGTTGAGATTCCGCACAATATGATGGTGTCGATACCCCGGCGGCGAAGCTGTAATTCCAGGTCGGTGCCGTAAAACGCGCCCCACTGGCGTTTAGTCACTTCCAGATCGCTGTCCTTTTTACCCAATGCCGTAGGCCAGGTCCACCAGTTTTCCGGCAACGCGTGCGCAGGCGTTGCGGCATCCACCGGCTGTTTTAACGCTTCGGCATAATCATCAGACCATCCAACGCGTACCATAACCACGGGCGAGCCGTTGGCGCGACACTTTTCCGCCAGCCGCGCGGCGCGGGCGACCACCTCATTTGCCGTATACGGGCCGCCGGCAAACGGAAGAATTCCTTCCTGTAAATCAATAACCACCAGGGCGGTTGTGGTCGCGTTGAGTTTCAGCATGATAATCACTCTCCTAAAAATAGCGGATTTCACTACACCTTAAGCGCGATTAAAGAGGAAAGCGGCGACAAATATTGTTAATTTTTGTGAGCATACGCAATACCCGCGTGAAAAAGCCGGGTACAGTCAGTATGAACCAGGCGTCGATACCGCATGAAACGGGCAAGTTATCGCTCCCATGCTGGATTGACTCTTATCGTGCGGCAGAATTTCCAGTATAATAGCCGCCTTTTTTCATCCAGTTGTGACATACAGCTAAAGCTGCGACTTCGTCGCCTGCATGGCAGGCAACAATCCGCCTGCGGCTAAGTTAAGGGATATCTCATGCGTACAGAATATTGCGGACAGCTACGTCTGTCCCACGTGGGGCAGCAGGTGACTCTGTGTGGTTGGGTCAACCGTCGTCGTGATCTTGGCAGCCTGATCTTTATCGATATGCGCGACCGCGAAGGTATTGTGCAGGTGTTCTTCGATCCGGATCGTGCGGACGCGTTAAAGCTGGCCTCTGAACTGCGTAATGAGTTCTGCATTCAGGTTACGGGCACCGTGCGTGCGCGTGACGCGAAAAACGTCAATGCGGATATGGCGACCGGCGAAATTGAAGTGCTGGCGTCCTCTCTCACTATCATCAACCGCGCAGACTCACTGCCGCTTGACGCTAACCACGTTAATACCGAAGAGGCGCGTCTCAAGTACCGCTATCTGGATTTGCGTCGTCCGGAAATGGCGCAGCGCCTGAAAACCCGCGCCAAAATTACCAGCCTGGTGCGTCGTTTTATGGACGATCACGGTTTCCTTGATATTGAAACGCCGATGCTGACCAAAGCCACGCCGGAAGGCGCGCGCGACTATCTGGTGCCTTCGCGCGTGCACAAAGGTAAATTCTACGCGCTGCCGCAGTCGCCGCAGCTGTTCAAACAGCTCCTGATGATGTCCGGTTTCGACCGTTACTATCAGATAGTCAAATGCTTCCGTGATGAAGACTTACGTGCTGACCGTCAGCCGGAGTTTACTCAGATCGACGTCGAGACCTCCTTCATGACCGCGCCACAGGTGCGCGAAGTGATGGAAGCGCTGGTGCGCCATTTGTGGCTGGAAGTGAAAGGCGTGGATCTGGGGGATTTCCCGGTCATGACGTTTGCCGAAGCGGAACGTCGCTACGGTTCCGACAAGCCAGACCTGCGTAACCCGATGGAGCTGGTAGATGTCGCTGACCTGCTGAAATCGGTAGAGTTCGCGGTCTTCGCGGGCCCGGCTAACGATCCGAAAGGCCGCGTGGCAGCGCTGCGTGTGCCTGGCGGCGCACAGCTTAGCCGTAAGCAGATCGACGATTATGGTAACTTTGTTAAGATCTACGGCGCGAAAGGCCTGGCGTATATCAAAGTTAACGAGCGCGCGAAAGGTCTGGACGGGATTAACAGTCCGGTGGCCAAGTTCCTGACCGCCGACATCGTCGAGGCTATCCTTGAACGTACCGGCGCGCAGGACGGCGACATGATCTTCTTCGGCGCAGATAACAAAAAAGTGGTTGCTGATGCGCTGGGCGCGCTGCGTCTGAAACTGGGCAAAGACCTGAGCCTGACCGACGAAGACAAATGGGCGCCGCTGTGGGTGATTGACTTCCCGATGTTCGAAGACGACGGCGAAGGCGGTCTGACCGCGATGCACCATCCGTTCACCGCCCCGCGTGACATGACGGCGTCTGAACTGAAAACTGCGCCGGAAGAAGCCGTCGCTAACGCTTACGATATGGTGATTAACGGCTATGAAGTGGGCGGCGGTTCGGTGCGTATTCACAACGGTGAAATGCAGCAAACCGTATTTGGTATTCTCGGTATCAATGAGCAGGAGCAGCGCGAGAAGTTCGGCTTCCTGTTGGATGCGTTGAAATACGGTACGCCGCCGCATGCGGGCCTGGCGTTTGGTCTGGACCGTCTGACCATGCTGTTGACCGGCACCGATAATATTCGTGATGTTATCGCCTTCCCGAAAACGACCGCCGCCGCGTGTCTGATGACCGAAGCGCCGAGTTTCGCCAACCAGGCAGCGTTGACGGAGTTGGGGATTCAGGTTGTAAAGAAAGCCGAGAATAACTGATATGAACAATGTACACGACATCATTCGCGTGATATCGCGGCGGCCCGCAGGGGCGAGTCTCATCCGTCACCCAACAGCCAACAACGAGGTCGCGTGAAGGATAAAGTGTACAAGCGCCCCGTTTCGGTCCTGGTGGTTATTTTCGCGCAGGATACGAAACGGGTGCTAATGTTGCAGCGACGCGACGACCCGGATTTTTGGCAGTCAGTGACTGGCAGCATAGAAGAAGGGGAGACCGCGTTGCAGGCCGCCGTACGTGAAGTCAAAGAGGAGGTCACGATTGATGTTGCGGCAGAGCAACTGACCTTAATCGACTGCCAACGTACGGTGGAGTTTGAAATTTTTTCACATTTACGTCATCGCTATGCGCCGGGCGTCATGCACAATACAGAATTCTGGTTCTGCCTTGCGTTACCGCATGAGCGGCAGGTGATATTCACTGAACATCTGACGTACCAGTGGCTTGATGCGCCTGACGCGGCGGCGCTTACCAAGTCCTGGAGTAACCGGCAAGCGATTGAAGAGTTTGTCATTAACGTCGCCTGAAAAGGCGCGCTTTTTTTGAGGAAATATTTATGGCAGGTCATAGTAAATGGGCCAACACCAGACATCGTAAAGCTGCGCAGGATGCCAAGCGCGGTAAAATCTTCACTAAAATTATTCGTGAACTGGTAACGGCAGCTAAATTGGGCGGCGGCGATCCGGATGCCAACCCGCGTCTGCGCGCGGCTGTAGATAAAGCGCTGGCCAACAACATGACCCGCGACACTCTGAACCGTGCCATCGCTCGCGGTGTGGGTGGTGATGAAGACTCGAACATGGAAACCATCATCTATGAAGGTTATGGTCCTGGCGGCACGGCCATTATGATTGAGTGTCTGAGTGACAACCGTAACCGTACCGTAGCGGAAGTGCGTCATGCTTTCAGCAAGTGCGGCGGTAATCTGGGTACCGATGGCTCAGTGGCATACCTGTTCAGTAAGAAAGGGGTCATCTCCTTTGAGAAAGGCGATGAAGACACCATCATGGAAGCCGCTCTGGAAGCTGGCGCGGAAGATGTTGTGACCTATGATGATGGCGCGATTGATGTTTACACTGCCTGGGAAGAGATGGGCAAAGTGCGTGACGCGCTGGAAGCGGCGGGTCTGAAAGCGGATAGCGCCGAAGTGTCCATGATCCCGTCAACCAAAGCGGATATGGATGCGGAAACCGCGCCGAAACTGCTACGTCTGATCGATATGCTGGAAGACTGTGACGATGTTCAGGAAGTCTACCATAACGGTGAGATCTCTGATGAGGTGGCGGCGACCCTGTAATGGTGCTGTTAAACGCCGGCGGGCAGGGGGTATAGCGTGTCGATTATTCTCGGTATTGACCCCGGCTCGCGCATTACCGGTTATGGCGTTATTCGCCAGGTAGGCAGACAACTGACCTATCTGGGCAGCGGATGTATTCGTACCAAAGTCGATGATTTGCCGTCTCGTTTGAAGCTCATATACGCAGGCGTGACGGAAATCATCACGCAGTTCCAGCCGGACTATTTTGCTATCGAACAGGTGTTTATGGCGAAGAACGCCGATTCAGCCCTCAAGCTGGGACAGGCGCGCGGCGTCGCGATTGTCGCCGCGGTCAATCAGGAACTGCCCGTGTTTGAATACGCGGCGCGTCAGGTGAAGCAAACCGTCGTCGGTATTGGTAGCGCGGAGAAAAGCCAGGTTCAGCATATGGTGCGCACGTTGCTCAAACTGCCCGCTAACCCGCAGGCCGATGCCGCGGATGCGCTGGCTATCGCCATTACGCATTGCCACGTTAGCCAGAACGCGATGCAAATGAGCGAGAGCCGACTCAATCTGGCGCGGGGAAGGTTGCGCTAAATCATTCTCCCTCAGCCTCGCGTTGAGGGGTTTCAATTCCACAGGCGCTAATTAATTCTAAATTGGGATGTTGCCACAGGCTGGCTGGCGTCACCGTCTTACGATCCCACGGGATTGAACCTAAAAACCAGAACTTCCAGAAGGCGAGTTTCGCATCAGGATTGCTGTGAAGTAATTCTTCGAATGTCTCAATATCGCCTACCGGAATACATAATGCTTCTTTATAGATATCAAACACAAATTTCGAGCAGAACTGGCGCGATGACTCGTATTTAAACCCCGTGTGATAAAACTTATTCAGCCGGGCGGGAACCTGTTCCATGATGGCGAGTTTCTGTTCGACCGTCAGACCGCCGCACAGGCGACGAACCGCGTAACGTTGTCCGGCTGAACGTTGTATAAACAGTGACAGCGTGGTGACGGTTGAGAGGGGGACGCGACTTTCCGCCACCAGATAGTCATCACCATTATGACCAATAATAATCCCAACATGGTTGCTCCAGCACTGTGAAGCGGTGGATATCTGGCCGAAAAGCGCGGCACCTATACAGGTAAAGACGATATCCCCGGTTTCATATTGGACAGAATAATGTTTTTTCATGTTCACGTTCCATTATTACCTAAAATAATATCCTTTATTTTACGCTATTGGATAATTAGCATTATACTCATATAATGACAAGATATTATTATCAATAAATATCCATCATGAATATTATAATTTACGGTGATAATGTTTTTACCTCTTTCCAGAGGTGAAAGTGAAAGGGAAAATAGACGAATGCAGGGAATAAGTGGACTGTCCTTTCCATATTATATAATTGTTTGTATCGCCATATATTTTTCTTGAGTCTATGTTATTGTCTGGTTGTGTTTCTCTTCATGCTTATTGCTTTTGTTTTTAATAGGCATTTGAGGTGTGATCTGGCAAGAGTGGTTGGCGCAAATATTTGGCTGACTCTGCGTTATATTAAGCGCCAGGGGGAACAGGAGGCGAAAGTGCAAAAGGTTAGGTTGCAATGCAAAAAATATCGAGTTTGTACTGTTCATCAATCGCTGATTATTATTGTTGTAAAGGGTAAGGAAGTGATTAACAACGGTACCGTTTATCTCGTTCATGGTCCAGAGGTTGAAGGACATTTTCCATTAAACCACCTCTGCATATAACGGCTGAGGCGGCTTAATTCAATTAATGCTGTGCATTAAACTGTGATGGTAATCTGGCAATTATTGGAAGGACTGCTGGCATTCCCGATAATTCAACCCTTGTGGCCAGGTATCCCGCTCCGTTTCCCCTTGAATCATTTTATCTGCTTTCACAAAGGAGTCTTTATCGCGGGCAATGCAGGAAGTTATCAGAATATTATTAAGCGTGCGGGTTGATGGGAACTGTTTGTAGCGATCTCTCCAACCTTGCAGCATATCGTCCCAGGAGACAATCTGACGTTTATTCAGTAAAGCCATTAATTCAGGTTGGTAATGGATTGCATTACTCCAGATATAAGCGTAGTAAGAAAGTCCCGATTGATCTTTGTTTTTTTCTGCGGCCATTCTGGCGATTTTTTCGACTTCTTCCGGAGAACCACCCCATTTAGGCAAACGAGCGACCATGGCCTCGATATAAATATTTTGATAGGCGGGATATTTTTTGCTGGCTTCTTCCAAAGTGCTATAGAGCAGCTCTTTATCCTCAAGATTGCGTGCGACCATTTCCATTTCCTGATACCAGGTCACATCTTTGTCGGCAATATCTTTGTTCTTTAACAGATACTCTTTTTCCTGAATCATCAGCTTCTTATATTTCGGCCATATATCAGAGTCCACCGTGCTGGCCGCACCTTCACCGCGTAAATTCACGGCTTTAGCATCAAAAACCATTGCTTGCAGCAGCCTTGCACCCGTGGATTTGGGGTTTGCTTTAAGCCACTCTTTTGCCACGCCAGAAATACCATTGTCGGAAACATCTACTGAAAAAAGATTATAGATCCCTCCCCATGCGATAACCAGTTTATGAGTTCCGCCGCTGGTTGTCGGGAATCCGGTATTGTATTCCTGAAACATAGCGTCCAGCTTGTCCCACTTTTGGCTGACAGTATAGGCGATAGCTTGTTGCTCAATGGCCATTCTTTCCCGTGTTTCCGTGAGGCTATTAGCTGACGCCAGCGCAGGAATAGCCATTAATGCACCTATGACAATATTTTTCAATAACATTGAATTTCTGTCCTGAATGATTAAATAACAAGATGATTAAAAATGTTTATAAAGGATGTGCTTTCACCGGAGGAAATTCAAGCTATAGTGATAATGCGTATCTGGACTTTTTATTTATTATTCTTACAGAAAATGTTATTGAATTATATTTATTATAGATACTTATTATATCTCCACATCATGGGGCGCGGCGGCACCCGGTGGTGTTGCGCGACCGATTCGAAGGGAAGGCCATTGAGATAGGCGAATAACGTGTTTTTCATCTGGATAAACATCCAGTCTTTTTTTATGATAGTGCATTATCTTTTCAGCCCTTTACGCAGGAGCGTCATGTGATAGGCAGACTCAGAGGCATTATTCTCGAAAAACAACCCCCGATCGTGCTGCTGGAGACAGGGGGAGTAGGCTATGAAGTACATATGCCTATGACCTGCTTTTACGAGCTGCCGGAGGCCGGGCAGGAGGCAATCGTCTTCACCCACTTCGTGGTGCGTGAAGATGCGCAGTTGCTGTACGGATTTAACAATAAGCAAGAGCGCACGCTATTTAAAGAGCTAATTAAAACGAATGGCGTCGGGCCTAAGCTGGCGCTGGCGATCCTCTCCGGCATGTCGGCGCAACAGTTCGTCAATGCGGTTGAGCGCGAAGAGCTTGGTGCGCTGGTGAAGCTGCCGGGTATCGGCAAGAAAACTGCCGAACGATTGATTGTCGAAATGAAAGACCGCTTTAAAGGGCTACATGGCGATCTCTTTACGCCAGCGGTCGACTTGGTATTGACGTCGCCGGCCAGCCCAACCTCGGAAGATGCAGAACAAGAAGCAGTTGCTGCGCTGGTGGCGCTGGGTTATAAACCGCAAGAAGCCAGTCGGATGGTAAGCAAGATCGCCCGTCCGGATGCAAGCAGTGAAACACTGATTCGCGACGCGTTACGCGCCGCGTTATGAGGTAAAGGATGATAGAAGCAGATCGCCTGATTTCAGCAGGCGCCACGATCGCAGAAGACGTCGCCGATCGCGCCATTCGCCCGAAGTTATTGGCGGAATATGTCGGCCAACCGCAGGTGCGCTCCCAGATGGAGATCTTTATTCAGGCGGCAAAACTGCGTGGCGACGCACTAGATCACTTGCTGATTTTCGGCCCGCCAGGGTTAGGTAAAACGACTCTGGCGAATATCGTTGCCAATGAAATGGGCGTCAATCTCCGAACCACGTCCGGCCCGGTGCTGGAAAAAGCAGGCGATCTGGCGGCTATGCTCACCAATCTTGAACCGCATGATGTGCTGTTTATTGATGAGATTCACCGGCTTTCACCGGTGGTGGAAGAGGTACTCTATCCGGCGATGGAAGATTACCAGCTGGATATTATGATTGGCGAAGGGCCTGCTGCACGTTCAATTAAGATCGATCTGCCGCCGTTTACGCTCATTGGCGCGACGACGCGAGCAGGTTCGCTGACCTCGCCGCTACGCGACCGTTTTGGTATTGTGCAGCGCCTGGAGTTCTACCAGGTGCCCGATCTGCAGCACATCGTCGGGCGCAGTGCAAGGCACATGGGGCTTGAGATGAGCGATGACGGCGCGCTGGAAGTGGCGCGTCGGGCGCGCGGTACGCCGCGTATAGCCAACCGTCTGCTCAGACGTGTGCGTGATTTCGCCGAGGTGAAGCATGACGGGGCTATTTCAGCGGAAATTGCCGCGCAGGCGCTGGATATGCTGAACGTCGATGCGGAAGGGTTTGACTATATGGATCGCAAGCTGCTGCTGGCGGTTATTGATAAATTCTTCGGTGGTCCGGTGGGACTGGATAACCTGGCGGCGGCGATTGGCGAAGAGCGTGAAACCATTGAGGATGTGCTGGAGCCGTATCTGATTCAGCAAGGCTTTTTGCAGCGCACGCCGCGTGGGCGTATGGCAACGGTGCGCGCCTGGAACCATTTCGGGATCACGCCGCCAGAGATGCCTTAGCGCCTGAAGTCGCTGCGCTCATCAGACCTGGGCGATTTTGTAGGCCCGGTAAGCGCAGCGCCACCGGGCAACACATGCTTAGCTTGCCTGCTTTTTCATCATACTGAAGATAAACAGCAGCGCGGCACACAGCACTACGGATGGCCCTGCCGGGGTATCATAAAAGGCTGAGAAGGTCAGTCCACCTGTAACCGCTATCATACCTACACCAACGGCGACGCCCGCCATCTGCTCCGGCGTACGGGCAAAGCGACGCGCGGTTGCGGCGGGAATAATCAGCAGCGACGTAATGATCAGCGCTCCGACAAACTTCATCGCCACGCCAATAGTTAACGCCGTTACCAGCATCAATAGCAGCTTCACGCGCTGTAACTTCACGCCATCGACAAAGGCAAGATCCGGACTGATAGTCATTGACAGCAAGTTGCGCCACTGCCAGAAGAGAATGGCCAGCACAATAACGACCCCAATAGCGATCGAGATAAGATCTTCCGGCGTGACGGCCAGCAAATCGCCAAACAGATAAGCCATTAAATCAACGCGGACGTTGGACATCAGGCTGACCACGACCAGTCCTAAAGATAAGGCGCTGTGCGCCATAATGCCCAGTAAGGTATCAATCGCGAGGTGAGGACGCTTCTCCAGCCATACCAGACCGGCGGCCAGCAGCAGCGTAACGGCGATTACCGCATAAAAGGGGTTAACGTCCAGCAACAGGCCAAACGCCACGCCCAGAAGCGACGCGTGAGCCAGCGTATCGCCAAAATAGGACATCCGACGCCAGACCACAAATGAGCCCAAAGGACCAGCGGCGCACGCCAGCATCATCCCGGCCAGCCAGCCGGGCAGTAATAATTCAATCATGAGTGACCATTTCCCCGGCGCAGTACAATACGACCCTGTAAATCGTGGCGATGATTATGATGATGGCGATAAATCCCTAATTGCTCCGCGCCTCGCGGGCCAAACATAGAGATAAATTCCGGATGCATAGACACCACTTCCGGCGCGCCGGAACAGCAAATATGATGGTTCAGGCATAACACTTCATCCGTCTTTGCCATGACCAGATGTAGATCATGTGACACCATCAACACGGCGCAATCGAGTTCGCGACGCAGCTGATCGATAAGGTTGTATAACGCGACCTGGCCGTTGACATCCACGCCTTGCGTCGGCTCATCAAGTACCAGCAACTGCGGCCTGTTAAGCAGAGCACGCGCCAGCAGTACGCGCTGTGTCTCGCCGCCGGAGAGTTTTTGCATGGGCGCGTCAATCAAATGTCCGGCCTGAACGCGTTTAAGCGCCGGGAGAATATCCGTTTTTTGCGTGCCGGGACGTAAACGTAAAAATCGGTTTACCGTCAGCGGAAGCGTGGTATCGAGATAGAGCTTTTGCGGGACATAGCCGATACGGAGTTGCCCGTTGCGCTTGATCACCCCATCATCAGGGGCTACCAGTCCTAAAACCACGCGTACAAGCGTTGACTTCCCCGCGCCGTTAGGGCCGAGAAGCGTTAAAATTTTTCCGGGGCTCAATTCAAGCGACACGTCAGAGAGGACGCGGCGTTGACCAAATGAGACCGAGACGTTTTCCAGTGAAACTAAACTTGTCATGTTAATTTTAGGCTTGCAGAAGTGATAGAATGTTATAATATCACATTTCACACATTCATTACGATGATTAGTCGCATTATGTTACAGAAAAATACGCTTCTTTTCGCAGCATTATCCGCCGCGCTTTGGGGGAGTGCAACCCAGGCTGCCGACGCTGCCGTTGTCGCTTCGCTTAAACCGCTTGGGTTCATCGCTTCCGCCATTGCTGATGGCGTTACGGATACGCAAGTATTACTTCCGGATGGGGCATCCGAGCATGATTATTCATTGCGTCCATCAGACGTAAAACGCTTACAGGGCGCGGACTTAGTCGTCTGGGTTGGCCCGGAAATGGAAGCCTTTATGGAGAAGTCGGTCAGGAATATCCCTGATAATAAGCAGGTTACCATTGCGCAACTTGCCGATGTAAAACCGTTACTCATGAAGGGCGCGGATGATGATGAGGATGAACATGCGCATACGGGCGCCGATGAGGAAAAAGGTGACGTACATCACCATCACGGCGAATATAACATGCATCTTTGGCTCTCCCCAGAGATAGCGCGGGCTACAGCGGTTGCAATCCATGAAAAATTAGTGGAACTTATGCCGCAAAGTCGAGCCAAACTCGACGCCAACCTGAAGGATTTTGAGGCACAATTAGCCGCAACCGATAAACAGGTCGGTAACGAGCTCGCGCCGCTCAAGGGGAAAGGGTATTTCGTTTTTCATGACGCCTACGGTTACTACGAAAAACACTACGGACTCACCCCGCTCGGTCACTTTACCGTGAACCCTGAGATACAACCTGGCGCGCAGCGTTTACATGAAATAAGAACACAGTTGGTTGAGCAAAAAGCAACCTGCGTTTTTGCTGAGCCACAATTCAGGCCAGCGGTCGTGGAAGCCGTGGCGAGAGGGACATCCGTTCGAATGGGAACACTGGACCCCCTCGGGACGAACATTAAACTGGGTAAAACAAGCTATTCAGCGTTTTTAAGCCAATTAGCCAACCAGTATGCGAGCTGCCTGAAAGGAGATTAACGAGGAAGTGAATACGTGCAACAGATAGCCCGCTCTGTCGCCCTGGCATTTAATAATCTGCCCCGACCCCACCGCGTTATGCTGGGGTCACTTACCGTTCTGACACTGGCCGTCGCCGTATGGCGGCCCTATGTTTACCACCCAGAATCCGCACCAATCGTTAAAACTATTGAACTGGAGAAAAGCGAGATTCGTTCCCTCTTACCGGAGGCCAGCGAACCCATCGATCAGGCCGCGCAGGAAGATGAAGCTATTCCTCAGGATGAGCTGGACGATAAAACCGCAGGCGAAGTCGGCGTCCATGAATACGTCGTCTCCACAGGCGATACGTTAAGCAGCATTCTGAATCAGTACGGCATCGATATGAGCGATATTAGCCGACTTGCCGCTTCTGATAAGGAGCTGCGCAATCTGAAAATTGGCCAACAGCTTTCCTGGACACTGACCGCCGATGGCGATTTACAGCGTCTGACATGGGAAGTCTCCCGCCGTGAAACGCGTACCTACGATCGCACTGCCAACGGTTTTAAAATGAGCAGTGAAATGCAGCAGGGGGACTGGGTTAACAGTCTGCTGAAAGGCACGGTAGGGGGTAGCTTTGTCGCCAGCGCGAAAGAGGCCGGTTTAACCAGCAGCGAAATCAGCGCAGTGATAAAAGCCATGCAGTGGCAGATGGATTTTCGCAAGCTGAAAAAGGGCGATGAATTTTCGGTTCTGATGTCGCGCGAGATGCTGGATGGCAAGCGTGAACAGAGTCAGTTGTTGGGCGTGCGGATGCGTTCCGATGGTAAAGATTACTACGCCATTCGCGCCGCTGACGGTAAATTCTATGACCGTAACGGGGTTGGCCTGGCGAAAGGCTTTTTACGCTTCCCGACCGCCAAACAGTTCCGCATCTCCTCCAACTTCAATCCGCGCCGTCTGAACCCGGTTACCGGACGCGTTGCGCCGCATCGTGGCGTTGACTTTGCGATGCCGCAGGGTACGCCGGTGCTGTCGGTGGGGGATGGCGAGGTCGTGGTCGCTAAACGTAGCGGCGCTGCCGGTTACTACATTGCGATTCGTCATGGACGCACCTACACCACACGTTACATGCACTTGCGTAAGCTGCTGGTGAAACCGGGGCAAAAAGTGAAACGTGGCGATCGTATTGCGCTTTCTGGTAACACCGGGCGTTCCACAGGGCCGCATCTGCATTATGAGGTATGGATAAACCAGCAAGCCGTTAACCCTCTGACAGCGAAATTGCCGCGCACGGAAGGTCTGACGGGGTCAGATCGTCGTGAATACCTGGCACAGGTGAAAGAGGTTCTGCCACAACTGCGCTTCGATTAACAAATGCGCTGACAGAGCCGGTACGCGATGTGTGCCGGCTTTTTTGTTTTGTGTGAGACGCAGACGTCGCTACACTATTCACAATTCCTTTTCGCGTCAGCAGACCCTGGAAAAGCATGGAAACCAAAAAAAATAATAGTGAGTATATCCCTGAATTCGAAAAATCCTTTCGCTATCCGCAGTATTGGGGCGCCTGGTTGGGCGCTGCGGCAATGGCGGGGATCGCATTAACACCGGCATCATTCCGCGACCCTTTGCTGGCGACGCTGGGGCGTTTTGCCGGACGGCTGGGAAAGAGTTCTCGTCGCCGGGCGCTAATTAATCTGTCGTTGTGCTTTCCGCAGCGTAGCGAAGCTGAGCGCGAAGCGATTGTCGATGAGATGTTCGCCACCGCGCCACAGGCAATGGCGATGATGGCTGAGTTGGCGATGCGCGGTCCGAAAAAAATTCAACAGCGTGTTGACTGGGAAGGTCTGGAAATCATTGAGGAGATGCGTCGTAACGACGAAAAAGTCATTTTTCTCGTACCGCATGGCTGGGGCGTCGACATTCCAGCCATGCTGATGGCCTCTCAGGGGCAAAAAATGGCGGCGATGTTTCATAATCAGGGTAATCCGGTTTTTGACTATATCTGGAACACAGTGCGTCGGCGTTTCGGCGGACGTTTGCATGCGCGTAATGACGGGATTAAACCCTTTATTCAGTCTGTTCGTCAGGGCTACTGGGGCTACTACCTGCCGGACCAGGATCACGGCCCGGAGCATAGTGAATTCGTTGATTTCTTTGCGACATACAAAGCGACGCTGCCTGCGATTGGTCGGCTGATGAAAGTGTGCCGCGCACGCGTGATACCGCTTTTCCCGGTGTATAATGGTAAAACGCATCGCCTGACTATCCAGATTCGCCCGCCAATGGACGATCTGCTCACGGCTGACGACCACACTATCGCCAGACGGATGAACGAAGAGGTCGAAATTTTTGTCGGCCCGCATCCGGAACAGTACACCTGGATCCTGAAGCTGCTCAAAACCCGCAAGCCAGGCGAGATTCAGCCGTATAAGCGTAAAGATCTTTATCCCATCAAATAAATAAAGCCTCTCGTAAGAGAGGCTTTATGCTGACAAACCCTGTATTACCTGATGAGCAGGCCAGGGGGAGCTTTACTCAACGGTCAAAATACGCGTGGTATTGGTTGAACCGACGGTGCTCATGACATCGCCCTGGGTCACGATAACCAGGTCACCGGAAACCAGATACCCTTTATCGCGCAGCAGATTAACGGCTTCATGCGCCGCGACAACGCCATCAGCCGCGCTATCAAAATGCACCGGCGTTACTCCGCGGTAGAGCGCGGTCAGGTTCAGCGTGCGTTCATGGCGCGACATGGCGAAAATCGGCAGGCCGGAGCTGATACGGGAAGTCATTAGCGCGGTACGACCGGATTCCGTCATGGTGATGATCGCGGTAACGCCTTTCAGATGGTTTGCCGCATACATCGCAGACATGGCAATGGCTTCTTCAACGTTGTCGAACTGCACGTCGAGACGGTGTTTAGACACATTGATGCTGGGGATTTTTTCTGCGCCCAGACAGACGCGCGCCATTGCGGCAACGGTTTCAGAAGGATACTGACCGGCTGCGGTTTCGGCAGACAGCATAACCGCATCCGTGCCATCCAGGACGGCGTTCGCCACGTCCATCACTTCCGCGCGGGTCGGCATCGGGTTGGTGATCATCGACTCCATCATCTGCGTTGCGGTGATGACTGCACGGTTTAGCTGACGCGCACGGCGAATCAGCGCCTTCTGGATACCAACCAGCTCCGGATCGCCGATTTCAACGCCCAGGTCGCCACGTGCGACCATCACAACGTCAGAGGCCAGAATGATATCGTCCATGGCGTTTTGATCGCATACCGCTTCGGCGCGTTCGACCTTAGCCACAATTTTCGCGTCGCAGCCGGCGTCGCGCGCCAGGCGGCGTGCATAGTTCAGATCTTCGCCGCAGCGCGGGAAGGAGACGGCCAGATAGTCAACGCCTATCAGCGCAGCGGTTTGAATATCGGCTTTATCTTTTTCGGTCAGCGCTTCAGCAGAAAGCCCGCCGCCGAGCTTGTTAATGCCTTTATTGTTAGACAGCGGGCCGCCGACGGTGACCTCGGTAAAGACTTTCATGCCTTGGACTTCAAGCACTTTCAACTGCACTCGACCATCGTCAAGCAGCAGGATATCGCCAGGAACGACGTCTGCCGGCAACCCTTTGTAATCAATGCCGACTTTTTCTTTATCGCCTTCGCCTTTACCCAGGTTAGCGTCTAACAGAAATTTGTCCCCGATATTGAGGAACACTTTGCCTTCTTTAAAAGTGGAAACGCGAATTTTTGGCCCTTGCAGGTCGCCTAAAATAGCCACATGACGCCCCAATTTGGCGGCAATCTCACGGACTTTATCAGCACGCATTTTATGATCTTCCGGCGAGCCGTGAGAGAAGTTCATACGTACTACGTTTGCGCCCGCGGCGATAACCTTCTCAAGGTTGTTATCGCGGTCAGTTGCCGGGCCTAACGTGGTAACGATTTTGGTTCTGCGAAGCCTTCTGGACATGTAATACTCCGTTGACTAAAACAACTTGGTGTTGCGTGAACATTGATCCGGTCGTTCTGAAACCTTAACGGTATAAAATGAACGTCCCCGGATGACGAAAAGGGTAGAACATTGTTATTGCTTTTAGCGGTCATCACTCCTGATGAGTAATTCTTTATCAAAACGCGATTCCTTGAGCGCTTCCTTGACACGCTTCAAGTTATCTCTGAATTTTGCCCCGCGACGCAAAGTAAATCCCGTTGCCAGCACATCTATCACGGTCAGCTGAGCAAGTCGAGAGACCATGGGCATATAAATGTCTGTATCTTCCGGTACGTCGAGGGTAATGGCCAGCGTGGCTTCGCGCGCCAGCGGCGTTCCAGCGGAGGTCAGGGCGATCACCATCGCATCGTTTTCCCGCGCCAACTGCGCCAGTTCCACCAGGCTCTTGGTTCTGCCAGTATGCGAAATGAGCACGACGACGTCATCATCGTTACAATTCATACAGCTCATCCGTTGCAGCACAATATCGTCGGAGTAAATCACCGGCACATTGAAGCGAAAAAACTTATTCATGGCGTCATGCGCGACCGCGGCGGAAGAACCAAGACCAAAAAAGGCGATTTTTTTTGCCTGGGTCAGTAAATCGACGGCGCGGTTGACGGCCGATTTATCCAGCGACTGACGAACATGGTCGAGACTGGCCATGGCGGACTCGAAGATTTTTCCTGTATAGGCCTCGACGCTGTCATCTTCATCCACATTGCGATTAACATAGGGGGTGCCATTTGCCAGACTTTGCGCCAGATGCAGTTTAAAATCAGGAAAGCCGCGGGTATTCATGCTGCGACAGAAACGGTTCACCGTTGGCTCGCTAACGTTAGCTTCCTGGGCCAGCATGGCAATGCTTAAGTGAATCGATCTGCCTGGGGCGGCCAGAATAACATCGGCGACTTTTCGTTCAGATTTGCTTAAATGTTCCAGTTGAGACTGGACTTTTTCCAGCATATTCATGATTAGCAAGGCTCATGGGTATTAGCGATTTCAATGATGCGCGAAACCGAGCGCGTTTTGTTAGATATTACTCCTGGAGGCTGTCAAAGGGGGCAAAATGGCTAAAAAAGGTGTCGTTTTTTTTCATTACATGACCGACGTCGGATTTTAAGTTCCAGCTTGTGTGGAAAAGCGACAATTTTATTAGGCGTTTTGCCGATTATATTGCCAATCAAACGCCGGTTCACCTATGAAAAGGCGTTTACGGTTTCCGTAATCTCGTAAAAGCAGTACAGTGCTGTGTAATAAAATTACAACGATATCCTGGCTAAAGTACCAGGAGATTAACTGAGGAGAATGACATGGCGGTAACGCAAACAGCCCAGGCATGTGACCTGGTCATTTTCGGCGCGAAAGGCGACCTGGCGCGCCGGAAACTGCTGCCTTCCCTGTATCAGCTTGAGAAAGCCGGCCAGATCCATCCGGATACCCGGATCATTGGGGTGGGGCGCGCGGACTGGGATAAAGAAGCTTATACCCACGTCGTGCGTGAGGCGCTGGAAACCTTCATGAAGGAAAAAATTGATGAAGGCTTGTGGGATACGCTGAGCGGCCGTCTGGATTTTTGTAATCTTGACGTTAACGATACGCCTGCGTTTAGTCGCCTGGGCGATATGCTGGATCAAAAAAACCGCACCACCATTAACTATTTTGCGATGCCGCCCAGCACCTTTGGCGCTATTTGCAAAGGGTTAGGAGAGGCTAAACTCAACGCCAAACCGGCGCGCGTCGTGATGGAAAAACCGTTGGGTACTTCGCTGGCGACCTCGCGTGAGATTAACGATCGGGTCGGCGAATACTTTGAAGAATGCCAGGTATATCGTATCGACCACTATCTGGGTAAAGAAACGGTTCTCAACCTGCTGGCGCTGCGTTTTGCCAACTCGTTATTCGTTAATAACTGGGATAACCGCACTATCGATCACGTTGAGATTACCGTAGCGGAAGAGGTGGGGATTGAAGGGCGCTGGGGATACTTTGACCAGGCCGGTCAGATGCGCGATATGATCCAGAACCACTTGCTGCAAATTCTCTGCATGATTGCCATGTCACCGCCGTCTGACCTGAGCGCCGACAGTATTCGCGATGAAAAAGTCAAAGTGTTGAAATCGCTGCGCCGTATTGATCGCTCCAACGTGCGTGAAAAAACGGTTCGTGGTCAATACACCGCTGGCTTTGCGCAGGGTCAAAAGGTGCCGGGCTATCTGGAAGAAGAGGGCGCGAATAAAAGCAGCAACACCGAAACGTTCGTCGCGATCCGCGTCGACATCGATAACTGGCGTTGGGCGGGCGTGCCATTCTATCTGCGTACCGGCAAGCGTCTGCCAACCAAGTGCTCTGAAGTCGTGGTTTATTTCAAGACGCCTGAACTGAATCTCTTTAAAGAGTCCTGGCAAGACCTGCCGCAGAACAAATTGACGATTCGCCTGCAGCCGGATGAAGGCGTAGATATTCAGGTGCTTAACAAAGTACCGGGGCTGGATCATAAGCATAATCTGCAGATCACGAAGCTTGATCTGAGCTACTCCGAGACCTTTAATCAGACGCACCTGGCGGATGCATATGAGCGCCTGCTGCTGGAAACGATGCGTGGCATTCAGGCGCTGTTTGTCCGCCGTGACGAAGTGGAAGAAGCCTGGAAGTGGGTGGACTCCATTACCGAAGCATGGGCGATGGACAACGACGCGCCGAAGCCGTACCAGGCGGGCACCTGGGGACCGGTAGCGTCCGTGGCGATGATTACCCGTGACGGTCGTTCGTGGAATGAGTTTGAGTAAATTTGCCACTCACTCTTAGGTGGTATTTTACCGGTAACATGATCTAACACAGATTGTAGAATCATTTTTGCACTTTTAAGCCTCGTGTGGATTCACCTGCGAGGCTTTTTTTATTACACTGCCTGAAACGATTTTGCCCCATTATCACCGGACATCATGTATTTCACTGTCTTTCCACATTGATGAAACGCATGGTAAACCCGGTAGCCGGACAGATAAATTTCAGGAGCCTCTATGAATCCTAATTTGTTACGCGTAACACAGCGTATTGTCGAACGCTCGCAGCAGACCCGAGAAGCCTATCTTGCCCGCATTGAGCAGGCGAAAACCGCCACGGTCCACCGATCTCAACTGGCCTGCGGCAACCTGGCGCATGGCTTCGCCGCCTGTCAGCCAGAGGACAAAGCCTCGCTGAAAAGTATGTTGCGCAATAATATCGCCATTATTACCTCCTACAATGACATGCTCTCTGCGCATCAACCGTATGAACATTATCCGCAGATTATTCGTCAGGCCCTGCATTCCGTGAATGCGGTAGGTCAGGTCGCAGGCGGCGTACCGGCAATGTGCGATGGCGTTACGCAAGGGCAGGATGGCATGGAGTTGTCATTACTCAGTCGCGAAGTGATAGCGATGTCGGCAGCAGTAGGCCTTTCTCACAATATGTTCGACGGCGCGTTATTCCTCGGCGTATGCGACAAAATTGTTCCGGGGCTGGCGATGGCCGCGCTCTCTTTTGGTCATTTACCCGCGATTTTTGTTCCGTCAGGCCCGATGGCGAGCGGCCTGCCGAATAAAGAAAAAGTCCGTATTCGTCAGCTATATGCGGAAGGAAAAGTAGACAGAATGGCGCTGCTGGAGTCGGAAGCCGCCTCTTACCATGCGCCGGGCACCTGTACATTTTACGGCACCGCCAACACCAACCAGATGGTGGTGGAGTTTATGGGAATGCAGTTGCCGGGTTCCTCGTTTGTGCATCCGGATGCGCCGCTGCGCGAGGCATTGACTGCCGCTGCCGCACGTCAGGTAACACGTCTTACCGGCAACGGCAATACGTGGATGCCGCTCGGTAAAATGATCGACGAAAAAGTCGTGGTGAACGGCATTGTCGCGCTGCTGGCTACCGGCGGTTCCACCAACCACACCATGCATCTGGTTGCAATGGCGCGCGCGGCGGGCATTCTGATCAACTGGGATGACTTCTCGGATTTGTCGGAAGTGGTTCCGTTGATGGCGCGTCTGTACCCGAACGGTCCGGCGGACATTAACCACTTCCAGGCGGCGGGCGGCGTACCGGTATTGATGCGTGAGCTGCTCAATGCCGGATTGCTGCACGAAGACGTTAATACTGTCGCAGGCTTCGGCCTGAAACGCTATACGCTGGAGCCCTGGCTCAACAACGGCGAGCTGGACTGGCGTGAAGGCGCGGAAAGGTCACTGGATAACGATGTCATTGCCTCTTTTGATAAGCCGTTCTCTCCTCACGGCGGTACTAAGGTGCTAAGCGGTAATCTGGGGCGCGCAGTAATGAAGACGTCTGCGGTACCGGTTGAAAACCAGATCATTGAAGCGCCTGCCATGGTATTTGAAAGTCAGCATGATGTGCTGCCTGCGTTTGACGCGGGCCTGCTTGACCGGGATTGTGTCGTTGTCGTGCGTCATCAGGGACCAAAAGCGAATGGAATGCCAGAATTACATAAACTCATGCCGCCACTTGGTGTATTATTGGACCGCTGTTTCAAAATCGCGTTAGTTACTGATGGACGACTTTCAGGCGCTTCGGGTAAAGTGCCTTCAGCTATCCACGTAACGCCGGAAGCCTACGATGGCGGCTTACTGGCAAAAGTGCGCGATGGCGACATCATTCGCGTGAATGGGCAGACAGGTGAGTTAACTCTGCTGGTCGACGAGGCGGAACTTGCCGCTCGTCAGCCTCATATTCCGGACCTGAGCGCGTCGCGCGTCGGAACGGGGCGTGAGTTGTTTGGCGCGCTGCGCGAAAAGCTGTCGGGTGCGGAGCAGGGCGCAACCTGTATCACTTTTTAAGATGACACACTAGTAATCAGGCGAGAGAAGAATTCCGATGAAAAACTGGAAAACAAGTGCAGAAGCAATCCTGACCACCGGCCCGGTTGTCCCGGTCATTGTAGTCAATAAATTGGAGCACGCGGTGCCGATGGCTAAAGCGCTGGTGGCCGGGGGCGTTCGCGTTCTGGAAGTGACTTTACGTACGGCCTGCGCGATGGATGCTATTCGCGCTATCGCTAAAGAAGTACCGGAAGCGATTGTCGGCGCCGGAACCGTTCTCAATCCGCAGCAGTTGGCGGAGGTGACGGAAGCGGGCGCGCAGTTTGCGATTAGCCCGGGACTGACTGAGCCACTGCTGAAAGCCGCGACGGCAGGCACTATCCCATTGATTCCCGGTATTAGCACCGTTTCTGAACTGATGTTGGGCATGGACTATGGTCTGAAAGAGTTCAAATTCTTCCCGGCGGAAGCGAATGGCGGCACTAAAGCGTTGCAGGCGATTGCCGGTCCGTTCTCTCAGGTACGTTTCTGCCCAACCGGCGGCATCTCTCCGGCAAACTATCGTGACTATCTGGCGCTGAAAAGCGTGTTGTGCATCGGCGGTTCCTGGCTGGTGCCGGCCGACGCGCTGGAAGCGGGTGATTACGATCGCATCACCAAACTGGCGCGCGAAGCGGTAGAAGGCGCGAAGCAGTAAGCCGTTAAATGCCCGATGGCGCTTGCTTATCGGGCTTACGAGTGGCGATCAGGCAGGTCTGATAAAAATGCGCTAACGTCGCCATCAGGCGATGGCGCATTAGCCTTTTACCGTCACGCGGCTGACGGCCTTTTTCGCTCTTATCACCGCTTCTTCAACGTTTTCACCTGTCGCTAACGCTACACCAAGACGACGGGTGCCGTCGATCTCAGGCTTACCAAACAGCCGTACCTGCACTCCGGCTCCTACCGCCGCGTGTACATTATCAAACGTCACATTTTGACTGGTAAGCTGCGGCAGAATCACGGCCGAGGCAGCGGGACCATACTGGCGAATAGCGCCTACGGGCATTCCCAGAAAGGCGCGCACATGCAGCGCAAACTCAGAGAGATCCTGAGAAATCAACGTGACCATTCCGGTATCGTGCGGGCGAGGGGAGACTTCGCTGAAAATGACTTCATCGCCACAGACGAAGAGTTCAACGCCGAACAGACCATGACCGCCTAACGCCAGTACCACATGACGCGCAATCTCTTGCGCCCGCTTCAGCGCCAGTTCGCTCATTTGCTGTGGCTGCCAGGATTCGCGATAGTCACCATCTTGCTGACGATGACCGACCGGCGCGCAGAAATGCACGCCATCGACGGCGCTAACGGTGAGCAGCGTAATTTCAAAATCAAATTTAACCACGCCTTCCACAATCACGCGACCCGCGCCAGCGCGTCCGCCCTGTTGAGCATACTCCCATGCCTGCGCGAGCTGTTCGGCCGAGCGGATAAAGCTCTGGCCTTTGCCGGAAGAGCTCATGACCGGTTTGACGATGCAAGGAAAACCCACCGCGGCTACCGCATCATGAAAACTGGCCTCACTGTCGGCAAAGCGATACGTCGATGTCGGCAGACCTAATTCTTCTGCGGCCAGGCGACGGATCCCTTCGCGGTTCATCGTGAGCTGCGTTGCACGAGCGCAAGGCACGACATTCAGCCCTTCGCCCTCCAGCTCGCGCAGCGTATCGGTGGCGATCGCTTCTATTTCCGGCACGATATAATGCGGTTTTTCCTCTGTAATCACATGACGTAGCGCCTCGCCGTCCAGCATATTAATGACGTGTGAACGGTGAGCCACATGCATGGCGGGAGCATCAGGATAGCGATCGACGGCGATAACCTCGATCCCCAGGCGTTGGCATTCAATCGCCACCTCTTTTCCCAATTCACCTGCCCCTAATAACATCACCCGCGTTGCTGCCGGACGCAGCGCAGTGCCTAATAGCGTCATATTTCTGTCCCCTTATTTACCTGCGCGCAGTATATACGAAAACGTTTGCGTATGTCTTTTCGAATAGATTGCTTTTCTTGCTGTCTTGCAATATACTGTATATAAACACAGGTAAATAAGGGGCTGCAAAATGGCGGTTGAAGTTAAATACGTAGTCATTCGCGAGGGTGAGGAGAAGATGTCATTTACCAGTAAAAAGGAAGCCGACGCCTGGGACAAAATGCTCGATACTGCCGATCTTCTTGATACCTGGCTTGAGCAGTCGCCAGTCGTGCTGGAAGATGGGCAGCGCGAGGCGTTGTCGCTGTGGCTGGCGGAACATAAAGAGGTGTTAAGTACTATCCTCAAAACCGGTAAGTTGCCTTCTCCGCAGGCGGTTGAAAAGGACGCCGCGAGTAAAACGAAAAAGCAAGCCGCCTGAACCCGTACTTGCGCTCCCGGCGTTTTGTACCATGCTTTTCCTGAATCATTGTGCTAAGGAGAAAAGTATGAATAAAAGAGGAGCGTTGTTGAGCCTGCTACTGTTATCCGCCAGCGTATCGGCATTTGCGGCATCCACCGAGAGTAAATCGGTTAAGTTTCCGCAGTGTGAAGGGCTGGATGCCGCCGGGATTGCGGCAAGCGTGAAGCGTGACTACCAGCAAAATCGTATCGTGCGGTGGGCCGACGACCAAAAAAAGGTCGGGCAGGCTGACCCGGTCGCGTGGGTTAATGTGCAGGACGTTGTAGGTCAAAATGATAAATGGACAGTTCCGCTAACTGTTCGCGGTAAAAGCGCCGATATTCATTATCAGGTCATCGTTGATTGCAAAGCCGGCAAGGCGGAATATAAGCCCCGCTAGCAGCGTAATTTGCGCTTCTTTTGCCGGAACAGACAATTCCTGACATCCCCTCAGGTACGCTTGACCATTATTGGTCTGTATTTGAGGGGTACTATGGCTAACTGGTTGAACCAATTACAATCACTTCTTGGGCAAAAAGGCGCTTCTGCATCGCCTTCCGGTGAACAGGGGTTAAATAAACTGCTGGTTCCCGGCGCGCTGGGCGGTCTGGCTGGACTGTTGGTCGCCAATAAGTCTTCGCGCAAATTATTAACCAAATACGGTACTGGCGCTTTGCTGGTGGGCGGCGGCGCGGTAGCGGGTTCCGTATTGTGGAATAAGTACAAAGATAAAGTACGCGCTGCGCATCAGGGGGAGCCGCAATTCGGCAGCCAAAGTACGCCGCTGGATGTTCGCACTGAGCGACTGATCCTGGCGCTGGTTTTTGCTGCAAAAAGCGATGGGCATATTGATGCCAAAGAACGCGCGGCGATTGAGCACCAACTGCGAGAATCAGGCGTGGAAGAGCAAGGGCGTGTGTTTATCGAAAAAGCTATTGAGCAGCCGCTTGATCCACAACGTCTGGCACAGGGCATTCGCAATGAAGAAGAAGCTCTGGAAATCTACTTCCTGAGCTGCGCCGCCATTGATATTGACCACTTTATGGAACGTAGCTATCTGAATGCGTTAGGAGACGCACTAAAAATTCCTCAGGAGGTTCGGGACGGTATCGAGCAGGACTTGCAGCAGCAAAAACAGGCGCTACCAGGCTGATAACCTGCCATTAAGTAACATGTTTCGCTTGCATCATGCGTGTCTTTTGCCACCCTTATAGGATGGATAGTTTACGTCATTCATGTTGCAGGATAGCGGCGAAGCAGTGACATCTCAGGCGTTTACCGAGGTGACCGACCGGGACTACCATGCTACGCCGCTGTGTTTGCCGCGTGATATATAACAAATATTAACGCAAAAGAAAAAACGACATGTTGCCAAAAGCCAATCGAATTCCCTATGCCATGACCGTACATGGCGATACGCGCATTGATAATTATTACTGGCTGCGAGATGACACTCGCTCGCAGCCGGAAGTCCTTGATTACCTGCATCAGGAAAATGAGTATGGCCGGAAGGTCATGTCCTCTCAGCAGGCGTTACAGGACCGCATTCTAAAAGAAATTATCGATCGCATCCCGCCCAGAGAAGTTTCCGCTCCGTATGTGAAAAATGGCTATCGCTACCGTTATATCTATGAACCCGGCTGCGAATATGCCATCTATCAACGACAATCGGCGTTAAGCGAAGAGTGGGATGTGTGGGAAACCTTGCTCGATGCGAACCAGCGGGCCGCGCACAGCGAATTTTATACGCTCGGTGGACTTGCCATTACGCCGGATAATACCATCATGGCGCTGGCAGAAGATTATTTATCCCGTCGTCAGTATGGGTTGCGTTTTCGTAACCTCGAAAGCGGTAACTGGTATCCGGAACTGCTGGATAACGTTGCGCCTGAATTTGTCTGGGCCAATGATTCCCTGACCCTTTACTATGTGCGTAAGCATAAGAAGACGCTGCTGCCCTATCAGGTTTGGCGACACACGATTGGCACTCCGTCATCGCAAGATGAACTGGTATATGAAGAGAAAGACGATACCTTTTATGTCAGCCTGCATAAAACCACTTCGCAGCATTATGTGGTGATTCATCTTGCCAGCGCCACCACTAGCGAAGTGCTATTACTTGACGCGGAACTGGCCGATGCCGAGCCGTTTTCATTCTTACCGCGTCGCAAAGACCATGAATATAGTCTCGATCACTATCAACATAAGTTTTACCTGCGTTCTAACCGGAACGGTAAAAACTTTGGGTTGTACCGTACCCGCGTGCGCAATGAAAACGCCTGGGAAGAACTGATCCCTCCGCGCGAGCATATTATGCTGGAAGGGTTTACCCTGTTTACCGACTGGTTAGTGGTCGAAGAGCGTCAACGGGGGCTTACCAGCCTGCGGCAAATTAACCGTAAAACCCGTGAAGTGATAGGCATCGCCTTTGACGATCCGGCTTACGTGACGTGGCTTGCCTATAATCCCGAACCTGAGACCTCCCGGCTGCGTTACGGCTATTCTTCAATGACGACGCCAGATACCTTGTTTGAACTGGATATGGATACCGGAGAACGACGGGTACTTAAACAGACGGAAGTGCCTGGGTTTGATTCTGGCTGTTATCAGAGCGAACACCTGTGGATCACCGCACGCGACGGCGTCGAAGTGCCAGTATCGCTGGTTTATCATCAGAAGTATTTTCGTAAAGGGCAAAATCCGCTTCTGGTTTACGGCTACGGATCTTACGGTTCCAGTATTGACGCCGACTTCAGCAGCAGCCGACTGAGCTTGCTGGATCGTGGCTTTGTTTACGCAATCGTACACGTTCGCGGCGGCGGTGAGCTGGGGCAGCAGTGGTATGAAGATGGCAAATTCCTCAAAAAGCGGAATACTTTTAATGACTATCTTGATGCCTGCGATGCCTTATTAAAACTGGGTTACGGTTCGCCGTCGCTGTGTTATGGGATGGGCGGGAGCGCGGGCGGAATGCTAATGGGCGTCGCTATCAACGAACGCCCCGAGCTTTTCCACGGCGTTATTGCCCAGGTACCCTTTGTTGATGTATTAACCACGATGCTGGATGAGTCGATCCCACTAACGACAGGAGAGTTTGAAGAGTGGGGGAACCCGCAGGATAGTGAGTATTATGACTATATGAAAAGCTATAGTCCTTATGACAATGTCAAAGCGCAGGACTATCCGCACCTGCTGGTGACGACAGGATTGCACGATTCCCAGGTGCAATACTGGGAACCGGCGAAGTGGGTGGCAAAATTACGCGAGCTAAAAACGGACCAACGTCTGCTGCTGTTATGTACGGATATGGACTCCGGGCACGGTGGTAAGTCGGGGCGGTTTAAATCCTACGAAGGCGTCGCGCTGGAGTTCGCCTTTTTAATCGGCCTGGCGCAGGGAACCTTACATAGCGCATAGACGCGCGCGCCCGCAACGGCTTGTGAGCGTCGCGGGTTATTGTGGTGTTCCATTGCTGCGTTGCTCGCCAGCCTGAACATCTTCCAGGTAGTGTTTAAGCGTCAGGCGAAGCTCCGGGCTCATATTATCAAGGTTATTAAAAAGCCAGCGTAAATAGCCCGGATCGCGTTTTGCGACTTCAGATACCGCCTTACCGCGGTATTTACCGAACGAGAAAGTGGTTAACAGCGCAGGACGGCCCGTGATATTGACCATCTCTTCCGCGGTCCAGCCGGTGGTTCGCATAATATCAATCAGCAAGGCGGCGGTGATATAGCAATCATAAAGCGCCCGGTGATGATGCAGCCCCGGTGGCGTTTGTACGCTTAGTTTGCGCGATTTATAGAGCGCCATATTGCTGTATTTTATTCCCGGCCACAGGCGTCGCGACAACTTCATGGTACAGATCCACTCACCCGGCAATTCAGGTAATACGCGTCTGTCGAAACTGGCATTGTGAGCGACATACCACTCACTACCGTAATAAAGCGGTATGACATCTTCAATCCACGGCTTATCGGCGACCATGGCTTCGGTAATACGGTGTATCGCCATCGCCTGCGGCGTAATAGGGCGATCGGGGCGTATCAGGTGACTCATGGGATTGACAATGTTGCCATCAATGACATCTACAGAGGCTATCTCTACGATCCCGCCCTGCAGCCCGCAGGTTTCCGTGTCTATAATCCGCAACATGATTCATTCCTCACCGAAAGACCTTAGCGTAATGGAATGATATCGCCTTGCCAACCCTCCGTTGTGCGCAGGCCCGTCAGTAATAGCGAACCGCAATCGGCACGAACAATAAGTTGCCCGCTTTCATCCCACAGCGCGCTACTGCCACAGGCATTGGCCATCAGTACGGCCAGCGCATATTTATGCGAAAAACGTTGTAAGCGTGAGGTAGAAGCATGGAGTTCAGGTTCGTTAAGACATTGACTGGTTGTGAATAACGTAAATGAGGGATCTATATCACCACCTTCTGGCTGCTCATCCACCACGTTGATAGCGCTTCGCTGCCTGGCAATACAGGCGCCATGACTTTTGTGAAACATGAGCGGCGACGTTAGCCATGGGGCAAAAATAGCGATGCCTTTTACGAAGCGGCAGTTATGCTCAACAGGCATACCCACAATGATAGTCATATGGTGGGTATCGGCCGCATGAGTGAGCGGCTGTAAAAGCGCCTCGTCAGGCGGGGCGGGCAACGGTTTATTTCTTTCGTCGCAGCCTAATAGCGACAGTGACGGAAAGACCAGCAGTTCGCACTGTTGACGAGCCGCAAGCTCAATGTATTCCAGATGATGGGCGACATGCTCCGCCGGCGAGGCGTTCAGGGGCGCATACTGCGCAGCAGCAATTTTCCAGGAGGACATAATGACTTCCTTTTCATAGTCTCTACAGCCATTCTAAAAAGCATAGGTTAAGAATCGCCTTATAATGTAGTCGTCTGCATGTAAGGAAGTGTAACGTTATATAATTTTTATTTAACTTTGGGTTCGTAAGGGAGTCGGGATAGTGATACGGAAGCCAGACGATGGGCAATCAGCCGCTCGCGAAACCAGGCGCGTAGATGCTCTGGCTGCTCACGTTCGACCGCCTCCGCGACAACTGGCATATTGTAGCGCTCTTTAAATGCCACCCCGGCTGCCGCCAGGTCCACATTGACTTTATCCATTTCCGCTTGTTCAAGCTGAGCCAGATTCGTTTTCATACGCGTCTCCTTTTTTGTTGCCGCCAGAAGGTACTAAGAGTCCGCGGTAATGGCAAGATGGAAATGATGATCCTCGACTCATTGATTGTTGAAGGTTATTCTTTGTAACGTAGGTATAACAAAAAGGAATAGTGAATATGGCTTCTTCTGCACCATCGCGACGTTTAGCTTTACTGCTGCTGGCATCGACATTTGCGACGCCAGCGGCCTGGGCACATGCGCACCTGACGCATCAGTATCCAGCGGCGAATGCTGCCGTTACGGCCTCGCCACAGGCGCTGACCCTGAACTTTTCTGAAGGGATTGAGCCAGGGTTCAGCGGCGCAACCATTACTGGCCCTCAGCAAGAGCTCATCAAAACGCGCCCGGCAAAGCGAAATGAACAGGATAAAACGCAGTTGATTATCCCGCTTGAGCAGCCGTTAAAATCTGGCGCTTACACGGTAGACTGGCACGTTGTGTCGGTGGATGGGCATAAAACAAAAGGGAAATACACCTTCAGCGTGAAATAAATGATGCTGACATTCGTCTGGATAACTCTCCGATTTATTCATTTTGCTAGTTTGATGCTGGTCTACGGCTGCGCGCTTTACGGCGCCTGGCTGGCACCCGCATCAATTCGTCGTTTAATGACGCGTCGATTTTTACATCTGCAACGACATGCCGCCGCCTGGAGCGTTATCAGCGCGGCTTTCATGCTGGCGATTCAGGGCGGACTGATGGGCGGCGGCTGGCCCGATGTTTTTTCCGTCTCGGTGTGGGGCGCGGTACTGCAAACCCGCTTTGGCGCGGTCTGGATATGGCAAATTATCCTCGCGCTGGTCACGCTGGCGGTGGTAGTCATTGCGCCGGTAAAAATGCAACGACGGCTTCTTATTCTAACCGTTGCTCAGTTTATCCTGCTGGCAGGCGTTGGACATGCGACGATGCGCGACGGTGTAGCGGGAACATTACAGCAGATTAACCATGCTCTGCATTTACTCTGTGCCGCAGCCTGGTTTGGTGGGCTGTTGCCAGTGGTTTATTGTATGCGCATGGCTCAGGGACGCTGGCGTCAACATGCTATTAGCGCCATGATGCGTTTTTCTCGTTATGGTCACTTTTTTGTGGCGGGCGTATTGCTCACAGGCATTGGCAACACGCTATTTATCACGGGATTTACCGCTATCTGGCAGACCACCTATGGACAGTTGCTTTTGTTAAAATGTGCGCTGGTGGTGCTTATGGTAGCAATTGCGCTGACGAATCGGTATGTTCTCGTACCACGTATGCGACAGGAAAATCCCCGGACTGACCTATGGTTTGTCAGGATGACGCAAATTGAATGGGGAGTTGGAGGCATAGTTCTGGCGATCGTCAGCCTGTTTGCAACCCTCGAACCTTTCTGATGGACTGGCATAACGAATGAAAAAAATACTCCTTCCGGCGCTTCTGCTGGCCACTTCGGGCGTAGCGTTGGCGGCGCCGCAGGTGATTACCGTAAGTCGTTTTGAAGTAGGAAAAGACAAGTGGGCGTTTAATCGGGAAGAGGTCATGTTGACCTGTCGGCCTGGCCAGGCGCTCTATGTGATCAACCCCAGTACGCTGGTGCAGTATCCCTTGAATGCCATTGCCGAACAGCAAGTAGCGGAGGGTAAAACGCGCGCTCAGCCTATTGCCGTCATTCAAATCGATAACCCGGCGAAGCCCGGTGAGAAAATGAGTCTGGCGCCGTTTATCGAACGTGCGCAAAAGCTTTGTGATCCATCCAATAGCTGACTGATTTTTAATAAAAAACCGTAAACCTTCACGAAAAGGCTTACGGTTTTTTTATCTCTGATAACAGACAAAACGCCAGGTTTTTTCAATCACCTTCGTCGCAAACTGGAAAACCTGGCGTCGTCATCTATTCTTAAAGGGCAAGGCGATTTAGCCTGCATTAATGCCAACTTTTAGCGCACGGCTCTCTCCCAAGAGCCATTTCCCTGGACCGAATACAGGAATCGTATTCGGTCTCTTTTTATTTAGATTATAAATCAATGGGTTATGTGTTTCCCCTCGAAATTCCTCGAATTTCTGTATTCCGGTCTTTTTGGTTATATCACATCCAAATCCAGTTTAACATTTCTTTTACAACAAAATCAGAGCATCACGTAAGCTTTATTATCGCGTTCATCGAGATAGAGTTTCGTGGTGTTCTCTGAGGTGTGGCCCAGTAGTTTTTGAGCGAATTCCTCGCCGAGTTCGTCTTTGTATAGCCGCCCGGGCAGGCTACGGATCTCGTGAAATGTCGGTGGGTTATCACTACATTTAACGTCTGAAATTTTTCTGGCTTTTACAAATTTCTTTGTCAGCCCATCCGGGTGAATATTCCCGGTCGGGCTATTTTTCCTGATTCCGGCACTGATCATGAAATCGGTTCTGCTTACCAGTCGGCAGCGATCGATAACCGTCCCGGACGTAACCCTGGCGCCTGAAGTGTCAGGGATCTGCCTGCCAAAATTGAACGCCCGGGCGCTGATGCCGGATGATCTGGTCATCGTAGAAAGCGCCCCTGAAAAAATCGACACCTTTAGCTGCAAAATGACAGTCCCGCCATCCGGTCATCATAACGGATTTTTCTTCTGCACCTACTGAAGCCCGCCATGGCAGGACGACCATGAATCCGTCGATAACCTTATTGTGAAATTAAGACCAGGGAAAGAGGATGTCCGCCAGACAGACATTATTTGTAAATTTATAAAGGTTTTTTATTATGCCCTTGCATGTTGGAAGCGGATGTCTTCCCGCCACAATTACTAACCTTCGTATTAACTGTATAGCCCAATCTGCAACCCCGCCTGAAATGAGCTTATGGGAAAAAATTAAGGAGTTTTTCTGCTCAACGCACCAGACTGAAGCGCAGGAATGTATCTGGACGATTTGCCACCCTTCGGTCGGAACGACGCGGGAGGATGTGGTCAGCAGATTTGAACAGCTCAGGATGCTCGCGTATGCCGGATACGAGGAAAGCATTCACTCCGGCCGCCACGGGGAAAGCCACTTCTGTATCCTGGATGCAGACAACCAGGAGATATTGTCGGTCACCCTTGATGACGCCGGGAACTATTCCGTGAATTGCCAGGGGCACAATGAAACATATCGCTTCACCATGGACATAGAACAGGGAGAGGAATGTACAGAACATGCGGAAGGGGCATCCGGGACACTCCAGGTATCCCCCCTTCCGGCTCCGGCGGCTCCACAGACACCAGCAGAGTATGATGCTGTCTGGTCAGAATGGAAGGGGGCTGCGCCAGCAGAAGAGTTACGCGGTCGTGCTGCGACGGTACAGAGAATATGTACCTGCCTGAATAACGGCAGTCGAGAGCTTAATGTGGGAGAGTCAGGCCTTACCGCCTTACCAGACCGTTTACCAGCGCATATAACAACATTGGTTATTCCTCATAATAATTATCTGACCAGCCTGCCGACGCTGCCGTCAGGACTGGAGGTGCTTACTGTCGAAGATAACCAACTGACCAGCCTGCCGCCGTTGCCGTCAGGACTGGAGGTGCTTACTGTCGAAGATAACCAACTGACCAGCCTGCCGCCATTGCCGGCAGGACTGGTGGTGCTGACGGTATCAGGTAACCAACTGACCAGTCTGCCGCCGTTGCCGGCAGGACTACAGACGCTGTCGGTAGCAGGTAACCAACTGACCAGCCTGCCGCCGTTGCCGGCAGGACTACAGATGCTGTTGGTAGCACGTAACCAACTGACCAGCCTGCCGCCGTTGCCGGCAGGACTACAGATGCTGTCGGTAGCAGGTAATCAACTGACCCGCCTGCCGCCGTTGCCGGCAGGACTACGGAGGCTGTTGGTAGCAGGTAACCAACTGACCAGCCTGCCGCCGTTGCCGGCAGGACTACAGGTGCTGTCGGTATCAGATAATCAACTGACCAGCCTGCCGCTGTTGCCGGCAGGACTGGAGTTGCTGACGCTCGAGCGCAATCCACAACTGGTGCGCCTGCCGCCGTTGCCGGAAGGACTACAGACGCTGTCGGTTGATGCTAACCCACAGTTGACCCGCCTGCCGGCGCTGCCGTCAGGCCTACAACGGTTGTATGCCCGCAATAACCAACTGACCCGCCTGCCGGAAAGCATCACGGGTCTGTCTTCAGAGGCAAGCGTAAATCTGGAAGGCAATCCTCTGTCTGAACGCACTCTGCAGGCGCTGCGGGAGATCACCAGCGCGCCAGGCTATTCAGGCCCCAGGATACTATTCGATATGGCGGGAGCCTCAGCCCCCCGGGAAGCCCGGGCACTGCACCTGGCGGCCGCTGGCTGGCTGGTGCCTGCCCGGGAGGGCGAACCGGCTCCTGCAGACAGATGGCATATGTTCGGACAGGAAGATAACGCTGCTGCCTTCAGCCTCTTCCTGGACAGACTGAGTGAGACGGAAAACTTCATGAAGGACGCGGGGTTTAAGGCACAGATATCGTCCTGGCTGGTACAACTGGCTGAAGATGAGGCGCTGAGAGCAAAAACCTTTGCCATGGCAACAGAGGCAACAGCAAGCTGCCAGGATCGGGTCACACTTGCTCTGCACCAGATGAAGAACGTACAACTGGTACATGATGCAGAAAAAGGGCAATACGATAACAATCTCGCGGCGCTGGTTGCCACGGGGCGTGAGATGTTCCGTCTGGAAAAACTGGAACAGATTGCCCGGGAAAAGGCCGGAACGCTGGCCTTGGCCGATGATGTTGAAGTCTATCTGGCGTATCAGAATAAGCTGAAGAAAGCACTCGGGCTGACCAGCGTGACGGCAGAAATGCGTTTCTTTGGCGTATCCGGCGTGACGGTTTCAGACCTTCAGGCTGCGGAGCTTCAGGTGAAAGCCGCTGAAAAAAGCGAGCTCAGGGAGTGGATACTGCAGTGGGGGCCGTTACACAGCGTGCTGGAGCGCAAAGCGCCGGAACGCGTTAACGCGCTTCGTGAAAAGCAAATATCGGATTATGAGGAAACGTACCGGATGCTGTCTGACACAGAGCTGAGACCGTTTGGGCTTGTCGGTAATACCGATGCAGAGCGCACTATCGGAGCAAGAGCGATGGAGAGCGCGAAAAAGACATTTTTGGATGGCCTGCGACCTCTTGTGGAGGAGATGCTGGGTAGCTATCTAGCGCCTTAACTGAACATGATATTCACCGCGCCAGGCGAATGGGGGACGTTGTACTTCGCCGGGCAGGGGATGCCGCAACAGTGGGCTATGAAGCGAGAAATGCTTTCGCCCCGGTACACCACCCGCTATGAAGACCTGCTTCTTCCTGATGTTAAGGACATCCTGATTGCCTGTGTGGATGGTCTGAAGGGCTGCCCGGATGCGATAAACAGCGTCTTCCCGCAAACCCATATCCAGCTATGCATTATCCATATGGTGCGTAACAGCCTGAAATACGTAGCCTGGAAAGACTACAAAGCCGTCACCAGCGGCCGGAAGATGGTCTATCAGGCCCGACCGAAGAGGCGGCACTGATGGCGATGGATGCGTTCGCGAAAGTCCGGGACGATAAATATCCGCAAATCAGCAAAAGCTGGCGTGCGCACCGGGAAAACCTCAATACGCTCTTCAGTTATCCGCCGGATATCCGCAAGGCCATCTATACGACAAACGCAATCGAATCCCTGAACTGCGTGATCCGTGCCGCGATTAAGAAACGCAAGGTGTTCCCAACGGATGACTCAGTACGAAAAGTTATTTATCTGGCAATCAAGGATGCGTCAAAAAAATGGAGTATGCCGATCCAGAACTGGTGGCTGGCGATGAGCCGTTTTATTATCGAGTTCGGTGACCGCCTGAGCGATCACCTTTAATAACTGGGCAGTTACACAGAATTACTGACAGGCTCATTCTTTTGTGTTGCGCATCTCTGTTTCTATTGTTTTAGATAGCCATAAGAGCTCCGTTGCTGAGAGTTTTAGTCGTGGGGTTCTTTCTTCTGTACCGGGTGGTCGCATTTCAAAACTGCAGGAACATCTGCTGAATACTGTATACTCCTGTATTTTGCATGTTGTTGAGATCAGTGTGCAATTCCTCGGTACTGGCTTGTTCTGTATAGGTCCGGAGATTTCTGGGTAGTGTCCTTGTGGACCTGAACATATGTTTTTGATTGAAAATGGCATCGTGTTTTATCCTTTACGCTGTGAAATGTTGTTTTGTGCTCTTCTGTTGTGATTGGTGATGTGACGGGATCGTCCATGCACCCTTCCTTTTATTGACGGCGTATCAGTCCATTGATGCCATGCTCGCTTAATTTGTCCAGCATCAGCAAGCCGTCGTTTTCTTTCTGCTGCAATTCAAGCAACTTAAACCGTATTTCGTTAAGTAAAGGTTTAATAACTCCGTGCTTGCGAACCACCTTTTTGATAACGTCTTTTTCGAAGTATAAACGGCAGAAGTGATTTTCATAATTCGCCTACACTTTTCACCCAGCGCTGGCAAATTTTCAACGCTGAAAGGCTGGGGAGAAGGGCGTCCAGTTGCTGAACAGAGAGCGTACCAAACGCCCTGATTCCACGCGTTATCAAACTTCATGCCGTGGTTATCATCCAGACAAGGCGCTTGAGGTTGCTCATGTCTTTTGGGGAAAAAGGTTCGGTGGTGGGTACTGGATATCCTGGATCGGGAAGTGGGTTCCACTGGTGCCAAATACAGGGTGCTGGTAAACCGGGTGGATACCTCAAATCCTGACAGGCCAGAGCATCAGCCTGATAAAATCGTATTACTGATTTCTAACCAGTGGCACATTAATTGTACCAGCTCAGACTCCAACTGACGGTCTGCTTTAAGCGAGTAGCGGACGTGACCTGCCCCCAGGAGTAAAAACAAACTTTCTATTGATACATTTAATTAACTTATTTATAACGTTATATTCCAAATACAAACTTGTTCAATTGGGCATGTATGGACATTCAAATCACACATCAAGTTACTGAATTTGATAAAGAAGAACTATTAACCGGATTAAGAAGCTACAATGCTCAGTTCGTCGATTTTAGTAAAAATGGGCAGCTTGGGGTCTACTGCAGAAACGAAAGCGGCGAAATGGTAGGCGGATTAATTGCTGACAGAAAAGGTCCGTGGCTCTGCATCGACTATCTTTGGGTAAGTGAATCTGCAAGGAGCTGCGGTCTGGGGAGCAAACTTATGGAGATGGCCGAAAAAGAAGGTTTGCGGAAAGGCTGTGTTCATGGACTTGTAGATACCTTTAGCTTCCAGGCTCTCCCTTTTTATGAAAAACAGGGTTATATACTTCAAATGTCGCTACCGGACTTTCCTAAAGTAGGTTCGCAAAGGCATTATTTAATTAAGCCTGATTTATAGCTTTGCTGCATTTGAATACCCATAGCTTTATGAAAGCTGCAATCTGGTGGCTTTATAATATATCGTACTGGTGGCCTGTACACACTATGATCAGCGTCCGCTTCTGGCACAGGGCGGACAGTCAGATTAGGTTTGGCGCTGTGCCATAGATATGTCAGCTCACATTTGAGCTAATATACATTAATTATCTAAACCAGTTATTAACCACTTCCTCAACCCGCGGGGTTACTTTTTCTCACGGGAATTTCTCTTCCACACAACGTTGTCCATGTAAGGCAATATCGTTTAAATCAGGGGATGCCAGCGCTTTATTAATGTCCCTGGCAATGGTCTCCGGGGTCATTGGCTCCTGCAAATGGAAGCCGGTATCCCCCTCTTTTACGAACTCAGTCATCCCGCCGCGTGTACTGACCAGTACAGGCTTTCCTGCCCCCATTGCTTCAATTGCAACCATGCAGAACGGTTCCTGGAATTGAAAGGGAATAACAACCAGATCTGCTAACCAATAGTAGTTGTATATCTCTTCAGGCGTTACACCTCCAACCATATGACAGTGTGGTTTTAGCCGTTCTGCTAATTCCCGCACCTCACGCTGATAGGTTGCTTTTTCACCTTTACTTTTACTCATATAGTTATCAACGACAACTAACTCTATATCGTTGCATTCCTTGAGGAGTTGTTCGAACGCCTGTAAAAGCAAAGTCACTCCCTTATCCGGTGATATACGGCCTGCAAAGAAAATCGTTTTTTCTCCGGAGTTATTCCCAGGTCAGACTTTTGCAGTGGTACAGCGTTTTTCTGATAGACCTCCAGGTCAATACCATTAGGGACGATAGCGATATCAGCATCCGGCAGGTACGCCTGATAATGCTTCTTCAAAAACATGTTAGTGATTTTGTTTCCGGGGAGAATTCTACCTTTTTAACTTCGTCGATATTCAAAGGAATAACCGGGCCATCTACTGGTATATCGTTCATGATCTATCTCTCCTTTTATCTGGTTACTTTCGCATCGCAACGATATCAGGTGAGGTAATACGCCGCCAGAAAATGTCCTGGCGGCAATCTTTTTCTGCAGATCACATCAAAACCATCCAATGGAAGTGAGGGCAAATAGCAGCTTCCACTGCTAAGCGTTGTTTTATAAGAACCACTCAGGTTTCACGCCAAATCGTGCTGAAAGCGCTTTGATGTGCGTAATCGTTAACGAGCGCTGTCCGGACAGGATCTGACTTACCAGTGATTTGGAACCGATTTCTTCTTTAAGATCTGAGTATGAGAGTTTGTACTGGTCAATTAGCGTGCGCAGCAGGGCAACGCCAACCGGCATTTCAGCAACAGATTTGTTGAACTCGGCGAACTGCTTGCTGTTATCTTCGTACTCGGCAATTTTGCTTGCCAGGAAGTCAATCAGCGGGTTTTCATCGTCATTTTCGATAAGATAATCAACCAGCGCCAGCGCATCACGATAATCTTTCTCTGACGCGCTGCCACCCAGGAAAGGAACGGCGGCGACCAGCGCCTTTGTGGCTTCGATAGCTTTTGCGGTGTTGGCAATCATTCTTTATTCTCCCTGTAGTAGCGGGTCAGCTTGTCATATTCAGCGTGAGTGGCGATGTGTTTCACATAAAAGCGTTTGTTTATAAAGTTGATGTAAGCGATCACCCTCAGGTTGTTGCCTCCGACATCCAGTACCCACCACTTGTTACGGTACTTAAAGTTATCGAGACTCGGTATGACCTTTCGTAGCTCTGCCGGAGAAGAGAAATCTTTTTCGCGGACTAAGCGATACAGGGCTTTTATGGCTAACGAGTCATTGGGATATCGTCTTGCCGCTTCATCAAAAGGCTCTTTTGATATGACATGCATTATGCGTTAAACCTGCCTGTTTACATTATGTGAACATTATACCAGTGATGCTTTCCGTTTACAATATGTGAACGGTTTAATTTTGAACACACTTCAATTACGCATCCGCCCAATCAGCCACCTACATATCACATACCCTGACACCGTGGGTGAGGCGCTTTCCATCAACGGACAGACAATGAAACTTCCTGAACTTAACTGGCCCTGGGCCGCATACTTCTGGCTCGGCTGTATCTGGCTTGGCTCTATTGCACATTCAGCGTTTTGTGTGCTCGTGGGTGATGATGTCACTGTCATTGGTGTCATTCTGCAACTGATCGTCGCGTCGTTCGCCGGGCTGCTGGCAATCCTCATTGCCATCCGCTTTAACTGGAGCGCTGAAACAGCGGGGAGTGTCTGTTCAATCGCTGGCTGGGCCGGTGGCCGGTTCGTTCAGGCTGTTGAGCACAAGGTAATGACGATGATCGCGAAAAAGTGATCTTGTAAATTCTGACCGAGGAAATCCAAATGAAAAAAACCGTATTAGCTGTACTCGCAGCGGTTTCGCTGTGCGCGTTATCGGCGTACTCGACTTACACCGAAGCAACTGGCCCTAACGGGACGACGGTGAAGCATGTTGCTGTGGCGCCGGAAACCAGTGCGGTTATAGCGAACGGTGGGTGTATTAATTCTGGTGGTGGAGTGTGTGAGCAGCAGACGACCAGCACAACTACTGCCCAGTAACCACTACAGAGCGTCAGGGGTTGGCGCTCTTTGCCAAATGTTTGCCTATTTCGTCAGACTTTAAGATGGTCTAAACTGTAATTTCTTTTGTTTATTTTATTTTCGAATATACTAGTTTCGGGTAAATGATTATGAATCATACATAATATTTTATTCCTATCCTGTTCCTGCATAGCGCAGCCAAGTGTAACTGATTTGAAGCATTCTTTCGGGAGAGAGAATAGTCCGTTTTCAGCAAGATTTTTTATTGGTATTATTGATCTGTATTCATTTTCATAATTCCAAATTTCTTGCTTTGTCAAAAGCAATACTTCAAAAAGCTTTTTGGCTTCTTCGGGGAATAACTCCTTATTCATGCCCTTAATCATTTCAAAGGTTATCTCAGGGAATTGTTCTGTGTACTTTATTTTTTTTAGTGTGTTAGCGATTACAGTGCATTCTTTTAGTTTTTCTATATCGATTTCGAACATAATGCCTGTATGGTTTTGTGCGTAATGAGACCACATTAAATGGTTGTTCGGTATTTTACTTAAACATAAAACACCGAATTTTTCTTTGATTATTTTATGAGTTGCGTCGATAAATCCTTTATATCCATATATGGTTTTCTCCATTATGTCTGAAATTGACATGCTATGCCTTATAGCTTTCTCTATATTTAAATAATTATCGACTGTCTTATTTTCAATGAACAATTGAATTGAAGTGTTTATGATGTTATTTGCTTTCACTAGTTCTTGATGTTTACCCGGTCTTTTCTCTTTAAATTGTTCATATATGGTGTTTGTGTCGTTTGGTGTTAGCAGTCTGCAAGTGATTGATGAAGCTATAGCCATTAATCTTATTGCGTTGCTTTCATTTTTTTCATCGAGGTGAAATCTTGACTCAAATGGATCGTTAAAGTCGAGGATAGATGACCATCTGAAACTCTGATTCTGTATAATGCGAGTGGCACTGTCAAACGTAGTATATTTATATAATGATGATGGTATGTTCATAAATTTTATATTTGCAGTAAATTAATAAAACATGATGTATCTTCTCTGATTATGTTTCACTTGTACATGTGTAAATAATGTTATACGTGCTTTTTTTGTTATTTTATGTGAAATAACAACCTCATCTGAAGGCGAATAATTAACCAAAACCGACTCATCCAAAATTATCGGCAGAAGCGCACCGCTGAAACCGAAAAGGCTCAGAACAAATCAAACTGCGGCGTGGCCCGAGGATCGCACTCTTCAACCGCAATTCCCAGCTCACGTCGGAACCATCGTGCAACCAGTTGCCGGTGGCAGAACTCCCCAGGCTTTTCCCCGCACATCAGCACCGGTTCCACATTCCCCATCAACAAGGAGCAGCTCATTCCACGTTCGCCAGTATGTCGCGCTCGTACAGTTCGATATTAGGAGGAGATCACTCCACATAAACGTAATTAATTTTGTACTAAATCTCTGTGGTATGGCACAGACGTTTAGAAGACAGGTCAATTGCGAGCTGCTGGCTGGGATTTCGTCGCGCCACTCAAAAATGCGCAGAGTTTTTCACACGCCGTCAATGGCTCAATGGGCGTTTTTCCGAGGGCGGTCTCAGTCATGACGATGGCAGGACCAATAAGCATGGACCATACTTCGCTCGCGTCTTGCTCAAGCGATGTGAAGGCAAGGAACAGTGTTTTATCTGAAGGAAAGCGGTGCTGAGTATTAAAAAGTTTCAGCCAGGCGCGGGACTGCCGGTCGGCCTGTGCTGATCGCGTGCCGAAGCGGAGTACTCTTTTTAGTATGGCGATACCCACAATGCCTGGCCCCAGAATAAAGGGACTCCCGACGTTTATGGTGACGCCGACCCCGAGAAAAACGAGGGCGAATGACAGCAGGTTATCTACTCTTCTGGTAAGAGTACTGTACAGCTTTTCCAGAGAGTACCGGTAAAGAATTTGATAACTGATTTCATCCTTGCTCATACATCTCCAGATGGTTTTTCGATTACGCTCCGGTATGTTCCCGGAATCCTGACAGATTCTGCAATTATGCCACACTTCCTGGAGGGTATTAATTAGATAGAATATAAATAGCAGGCAAATATTTTGAGCTTTTAGTCGATATCGCTTTGAATATCATTTCTCCTGCATCAGGAGATGCTATTGTCGAGCATCGTGTCAAACGTTGCTGCGTCGGTCGGACTGCACAGGGTAACTCTCGCAGTCAGACTCTCATTATGGTCTCTAAATGGATAACCCGCAGTCGCAACACGCCGGATGTCACGACTGACGCTATTATTACCCTGGCTTGTTAAAGCGGCATGACCACATTTTCTATATATAATAATTGGTTGTCTTTCGACCAGTATTGTCGAGTTTTTTGGTTTAATTCCACAATCCATTTAAAAACGCCTGCTGTTGCCAGATCGGTACAGTATTTTTCATAGGAATGCTCCCCCGAAAAGTGTTTGGCTGAAGTCAATTTTATTAATTGCGTATTCGGTGTTGAATTGACTTTAATCAGCTTTCTATTGCTTTTAATAGAAATGAAGTGGCCTGCATGAGTGATAATTTTCACATTGCCGGTAGCAACAAAATAGATGTAATAAGCGATATTATTATATTCCAGATCGATTAGAAATGCGTTGAAATTTGCATCCTTTCTGACGCGCTCGAAAAAGTGGTTAAGCATAAGCTGTAATTCCATTTGTTAACCTATTGTAAGTTATAATGTTATATGTTGTGTTAGAGTATTGTTACTTAAAAGCAGCCATACAAAGATGTTACCTAAAAGCAATAATAATCGTCTGGTATCATATAGTTTACGTTATGATTGGAATAGTGTTGCAATTGTTACTGATTATTTCTCGTAGCGCATTTTTTTGACCACTAATAGATGAGTCAATCCATTTCATTTGTAGTTTTTCTGAACGCCATGAAAAGTCATAATATATAAAAATCAGTTAATTAATTGATATTTAGATAAGGATTACAGTGGCGGAGAGGTTTGGCGTGGCGACTTTATAGGTTTTGAAAAAGCAGCTAACTCGCTGGCAGGATAACTGACAGTCAGCGTTTGAATGGGGGCAAAATCGTAACAACATCAGCATAAATAATAATATTCATGAATGTTTTTGCGTGACGCAGCAGTTGAATTGAAGTGATGTTTTGCCTGTTCAGGATTGTCCCGGCAAAAATGTTCCTCGATAAAAGTCGATCACCTTGCGCCGAAAAAAAACGGGCTAAGTGACAGAAGAACAAAATTCATCAGGAAAATAAAATTTATACAGATCAATGAATAAAAATGATTGTGGCGAAGGTGGCTATTTTTTGAAAGCAAGAAATATAAATAAAGTGTAGCTATGCATAGTTATCTAAAAGGAGAACTACCGTGACTAACATAACACTATCCACCCAGCACTACAGAATCCATAGAAGTGACGTTGAACCAGTAAAAGAAAAAACAACGGAGAAGGACATTTTTGCAAAAAGTATTACTGCCGTTAGAAATAGCTTTATCAGCCTGTCGACGAGTCTGTCAGATCGCTTGAGCCTGCATCTGCAAACAGACATACCGACTAGCCATTTTCATCGTGGGAGCGCCTCTGAGGGTAGGGCAGTATTAACCAGTAAAACTGTTAAAGATTTTATGCTGCAAAAGCTCAATAGCCTGGATATCAAAGGTAATGCGAGTAAAGATCCGGCCTATGCTCGTCAGACATGCGAAGCCATGTTATCAGCCGTGTACAGTAATAATAAAGATCACTGTTGTAAATTACTCATCAGTAAAGGGGTCAGTATTACCCCCTTTCTGAAAGAGATAGGAGAGGCTGCGCAGAATGCGGGGCTACCTGGGGAGATAAAAAACGGCGTATTTACTCCAGGTGGGGCAGGAGCGAATCCTTTTGTCGTCCCCCTCATTGCTGCAGCGAGCATTAAATATCCGCATATGTTTATAAATCATAATCAGCAGGTGTCTTTTAAAGCGTATGCTGAGAAAATCGTTATGAAAGAGGTTGCGCCGCTGTTTAATAAGGGGACGATGCCGACGCCACAACAATTTCAGTTAACTATAGAAAATATTGCGAATAAGCATCTTCAGAATGCCTCCTGAAGATAGCAAACACAATACTGCTATTAACCGTATGAATTAATAGCAGATTTTCTGAAAGTATATATTCATTTTTATGGCGACGCTTTTAACAAAACGTCGCCATCTTTATTTTAATATAAAAATAAAATGGATACCCTTAAAACTTAAAATAATTGTTATTACCCTAAATACCTACATAACCAGACAGTTTTTTTTGTAACGCTGCGTGTTGTTAAGTCTATGATACCCGCGCACGGATGATGTCTCGATAAGGATTAATGGTCTGTTAACTGTCAGGAGAGGTTATGCCGCCTTTAAAAAAAATTATGCTGCTCCTGTTTGTGGGGGTGATGGTCGCCACGGTAACGACACCTGCATTGGCGCTGGTTTGCCTTGCAACTCACTCAGCTCAAGAGTGTGCTGAAGTCTGTGGTGTCGATATGTGGTTTATGTTTTTGGCATGCTTTTAAGGAGGAAGAATATTGAAGGTGAACAGGCGATAGTGAGTAGCTCGCTGCGCCAGGGGATAACACTCCCCTGGCGCAGTCAGTTATATTTTAGTGCGATGATAACAAAGCATTTACTCACTACTGATGAAATTCGCTATTTACAACAGATCACGTTTACTAAGCAAAAAAATCTGCACACGCTATCTTTTTATATCTGTCCTGGGTAATGAACGACAGGAAAACATGATGCGGCCTGAAGAGGTTTATCAGCGAATAGAGGCAAAGAATTGGCGGCATGTCTGGGTGGTCGGCGATATTCACGGCTGTTTTTCAATGTTAATGAAAAGGTTACGTGAGTGTCGATTTGATCCGCAACAAGACTTGTTAGTTTCTGTGGGCGATATCATTGATAGAGGCCCGGACAGCCTGGGTTGCCTGGCTTTACTGCGTGAGTCCTGGATGACGGCGGTTCGCGGCAATCATGAACAAATGGCGCTGGATGCGCGGGCCTCATCGCAGTCGACGCTGTGGTTGATGAATGGTGGCGACTGGTTTACCCGCCTGACGGCTGAACACGCTGCGCAAGCTGAAGCGCTTTTTATCCTTTGTCAGCGACTGCCCTGGATACTGGAAGTTCGCTGCCGCCATAGCACGCATGTGATCGCTCATGCTGATTACCCCGCGTCAACCTATCAATGGCAAAAAAAGGTCGATTTACATCAGGTTCTCTGGAGCCGCGAACGACTCATAAATAAGCGCGGCGGGATTAGCGGTGCCGATCATTTTTGGTTTGGCCATACGCCGTTGCGTCGGCGCATGGATTTTGCCAACGTACACTATATTGATACGGGCGCGGTATTTGGCGGGCAATTGACGTTAGCGCGGATACAATAGCGGTATCAGCGACCAGGGTTAAAAATCGCTATATTGCTGCGCAGGTCGCCAGAAGCCGTCGATAAAATCCTCTACCGGAAAACAGCCGCCATGGCGAATCCGTTGATCGTCCATCGAATAAAGACACTGCTGCTCGGTATCGTAGATGTCCACGACAATATCCTCGCATCCTCCATCCAGGTAACATACAAAAAGTACCAGCGCGAACATTACATCCTCAATGTTAACTACTTTACACGATAGTGTAGGAGAGGTTAGCGCAGGGGGGAAATGAGAAAAGGAAGAATAAATAACCCGCCTGGCGACGGGTTCTTTTTGAGTCAGGCAAGACGCATGACCCAGGCATCAGATTTAGGATCGTAATGATTACGGAACAAAACGGAATGTTCCCCGTTGAGAATGGCGGGAACGCTGGTTTCGGCATCCCAGGCGTCCAGTTGCATACATAAATCCGGATCGGATTTACAGGGGATTGTTAACGTTCGCTCCCCCGGCGATTCGCCATGTAATTCGGCATCGTCGATTTCAAAAGCGCCAATGCGCACACTGGTTTTCATCATCGTGCTCTCCGTTAATACGCTAATTGTGGTACGACCAGTTTAGCCGTCCATTTTTCAGCGTAGTCAACGTACGCAAAAGCGCCAGTCAAAAAGTGCGGTTTTTTTGTGCACTTTTAGCTATTACCAGTAAAGAGTTTGCCATCACGTACCAGTTCACGCGGGTAACTGTTCTTTATTCTTGAGCCGATACGTTTTGCCAGACCAAGCGGCTGACGCTGGAACGTCACCAGGACATCATCAGCGGCAGGGGGTGTTTGCGGATAAATATCCCGACCGCGATACCACTCCTCCGCCTCTTGCGCAGAAAGTTCGAACGCGTGAGCATGAGTCGGGCAGGCAAGGGCTATCGTCGCCTCATGTTGCCAGCGATAGCCTTTATTATGACTTTCGGCCAGCTTAATGCCGAGCCGGGAAAAACGGATTTTTCCGATCAGTGATTCAATCTCTGCCGGGAACAGCCAGACCTCTTTTTCACGCTGCCAAAGATGGAGATTTTCATCCCATAGCAGTCCGACGGCGTTGGCCGCCTGGGTAACGTGTAATGCTTCGCGGCCTTTGAGGGGGGTAAAAGGAAACGTCCCCACTTTATACCCCGGCGCGGGCATGGCTGGAAGGGATGACATTTTACGCAGACGTGCGACGAAGAATCCTTCGCAGTCGTAAATTTGCGGGAAGACGTGCAGGAAGCCTTCCGGGGTGAGGGCGCGGTCAGCGTCAGGAAACAGATCACCCAGCGGCAAAAATTCAACGGCGTCGGCGTAGGTCTCTTTCAGCCAGAGGCAGACCTCTTCGTTTTCCTGGCGATTTAACGTGCAGGTGGAGTAGACCAGAGTGCCGCCGGGTCGTAAAGCATGAAAAGCGCTGTCGAGCAGTTCCCGCTGTGTCGCCGCGATATCCAGATTGCTTTCTGGCGACCAGTTTTTTAGCGCATCAGGATCTTTACGTACTACGCCTTCGCCAGAGCAGGGCGCATCCAGCAGGATAGCGTCAAACATCTCCGGTAACGCAGCGCCAAATACGCGGCCATCGAAATGCGTCAGTGCGGTATTGGCGATTCCACATCGGCTGATATTAGCGTGCAGAACTTTGACGCGGCTGGCCGAAAATTCGTTGGCCAGAATGGCGCCGTGGTTCCCCATGCGGGCAGCGATCTGCGTGGTTTTGGAGCCAGGCGCCGCTGCCATATCCATGACCCGCTGCGGATGATTATCATCGGCGAACAGGGCCGCGACCGGCAGCATCGAACTGGCCTCCTGAATGTAAAACAGGCCGCTTAAATGCTCAGCGGTACTGCCAAGCGGCAATGCCTCTTCATCATCGCGCTCGATCCAGAATCCTTCATGACACCACGGAATTGGCGTGAGCGACCAGCCGTAGGGCTCGATTAGGGCAAGGAAATCAGCCACGGAGATTTTAAGCGTATTGATGCGTATACTGCGGCGCAACGGGCGTTGGCAGGCCGAAATAAATTCATCAAAAGAGAGCGTGGAAGGCATTGCTTCACGCATTTGCGTCAGAAAAGCGTCAGGAAAATAGACAGCGTGTTGAGCCACAGGTGTATCGCCGGCAAAAAAACAGGCGCGCAGTGTAGCATAAAACGCTCCGGCGCGAGTACGCCGGAGCCTGGTGTTTAACGTGGCAGAGCGGTGCCCCATTCACGCCACTCTTTCGGTTCGCTCTCTTGTAACAGGAAATGCTTACCGGCTTGCGCTTTTGGCGCCAGCGGCGTACCAGGTGGAGTAGCGAAGGCGATACCGCCACGGATGAATTGATTAAATGTCCCCGTTTTCACCACGCCGCCTGTCAGACCAAAGTCGAGACTATAGCCGGAGGCAAGCCAGAATACGGAGTTATTACGCACCAGATATTGGTAACGCTTACTGATACGCAAGGTGATCATCACGCGATCGGAGAGCGACCCCAGGGACATTCCGGTGACCGTTCCCACTTCGATACCGCGGAACAGGACGGGGGTGCCAATATTAAGCGAGCCAGCTTCTGGCGCCTCCACGACGATGCTTAACCCATCCAGATAGCGTGAGTCGGTAATCGTGGCTTCCTGCAGTTCAAAGTCGCGCCGCGCCGCGCCGCGTCCTGGCTCAACGTTAATATAGGGCTGGAGAATCGTATCCAGATGCTCGACGCCCGCCGCGGAAATTTGTGGCGTAATAACGGAAAAACGTGTCCCGGCGCGGGCAAATGTCTGTACATACTCCGGATAAAGTACGGCTTTTGCCTGCACTTCATTACGTGCGGTGATCAATTCCAGCGTCTGGATCTGGCCGATATCAATACCGAGGTAACGAATGGGCATCCCTTCCGCCAATTTTCCGGCGTCGAACGCGTGCAGCGTAATTTGTCCGCCTACCGCGCGGGCGGAAGTTTCTGAAGCATAAAGAATGCGTTTATCGCCTTTGCGCCGACTGGCGCTGGCGCCGCTCAGGTTATCAAAACTAATGGCCCCTTTCAGCGCGCGGGAGAGTGGCGAGGCCTGTACCGTTAGGCCGCTGCCGTTAAGTTGCACTTTCGCGCCGCCTTCCGCCCAGAACACGCTATTGCTGGTTAACAGGTGGCGATACTCCGGCTTAATATGCAGGTCGATGTCAAAGGTATTGGCGCGTGGGCGAACGGTGATGACTTCGCCTACTTCAAATTTTCGATACAGCACGACGGAACCTGCCTGGACATCCGGCAACGTTTCGGCCGTCAGCGTTAAGGTGGTAGTCGGTAAGTCACTGAGGCTATTTTCCAGCGCTTTTTCCAGGTTAGCATAGAGCGGGTAGGTGGATTTCATCTTCCCGCTCGTACCGGGTAAAATACGAATTCCGCCGTCAATCCACTCGCTGGCGCTGGCGCCGAGGAACTCTACGCCGTCAAGGCCGACTTTGACATCCACCCGGCTGTTAACCACGAATTTACTGTCGCCCTGTACCAAATCCCGGTGCTGCGGTTCAATCGCGACGGTGAATGACACGCCTTTACTGGATAAGTTGCGCTCGATGACCTGGCCAATTTTTACACCATGTAAAATTAACGGCTGGCCCGGTTCGATACCGTAACTTTCCGGGGCCGTCAGCGTCAGGGTTAAGGCATTCGCCTCATGCAGCAGGGCTTTTTCACCCGGCACCACCACAAATTCACTGCGCGGTTCGCCGTCGCCCGGCACTAGCTCGAAGGTTTTTCCGGTTAACAACGAACTGATATTCGCGTCACTTAGCGACAGTTTGGGATTGCGTAACTCAATACGCGTATTTTCCCGCATCAGCGGAACAACGCTGGGATCGACGGTCATCTCTCCGGTGACTTTACCGCCAGGGTTGAGCGTCAGTTTAGAAAGCTCACCCACCTCCAGTCCCTGGTACATGAGCGGCGTAGATTCCGCCTTCAGACCGTCTCCGCTGGGCAGCTCAAGTTTAACGATTACCCCTCGTTGGCTGTGGGCTAAATCTTTATATAAGCCGAACGTGTCATCCTGGGCGGCGGGTTTGGAATTGTCCGGCGAATCAAACGCAATCGCGCCATTGACCAGGGCCGCGAGGCTCTCCAGTTTCACCTTCGCGCCGCTCAGGCTTAGATCGGCGTCAATGCCGGAGACATTCCAGAAACGGCTGCCTTTTTTCACCAGATCGGTAAACCGTCGCTCAATCAGAACGTCAATCGTCACGCCCTGTTTGTTAGGGTTAATCGAATAGTCATACACCCGTCCGACAGGGATTTTACGGAAATAGACCAGTGAACCGCTATTAAGCGAACCGAGATCCGGCGCATTGAGATGAATCATCAGATCGCCGTTGCTAAGCCGGTATTTAGGCTGTGTATCCAGGGCGACGAAATGATCCCTGGGCTTGCCTTTACCTGGCATCATACCGATGTAATTCCCGCCGACCAACGCATCCAGGCCGGAAACGCCCGCCAGCGAGGCTTTGGGCGTCACCAGCCAGAATTGCGTCTCTTCGCGCAACGCATCTTCCATATCTGATTTGATACTGACGCGAACTTCAATTTTGCGCAGATCTTTGCTCAGACTGACATCTTCCACGGTGCCGACTTCTACTCCCTGATAACGCACGGGAGTCCGGCCCGGTACGATACCGTCCGCCGACATAAAATCGATAGTCACGCTATTGCCGCGATCCTGGTAGCTATCCCATACCAGCCACCCCGCGATCATTAGCGCGATAAGCGGTAGCAGCCAGAAAGGTGAAATACGGCGTTTGGTTTTAATTTGCGCTTCAGTCTTCGAAGCGGGCGTTTCCTGACTCATGTGCATCCCAAAGTAAGCGGCTATCCAGCCATTCCACTGCAAGAATAGTCAAAATTACCGCTGCGCCGAAATAAAACGCAGCCGGTCCCATAGTAAAAGCCAGAATCTGATCGCGATTAATCAGAGACATGGTTAACGAGATAACGAAAAGATCCAGCATCGACCAGCGGCCTATCCATGTCACCAGACGCAGCAACAGAATTCGCGTCCGCAGTCCCTGTTGGCATTTAAAATGGATACTCAACAGTAGCGTAAACATCACGATGACTTTGGTAAACGGCACCAAAATACTGGCGATAAAAACGACGGCGGCGACGGCGATATTGCTGCTGGCAAGCGACATAATGCCCGACAGGATAGTATCTTCCTGACGCCCGCCATTAATGTAGATTACCGAGATAGGCAGCAGGTTTGCCGGCAGCAAAAAAACAATAGACGCCAGCAAGGCCGCCCAACACTTCTGTATGCTCTGTTTTCTGCGTAACCGTAGCGGAATATGACAACGCGGGCAGCGTCCTTTCGCATCCGGATAGCCGCTAAAGTGGCAGCCAAGACAGACGCGCAATCTTTCGTCCGCACGTTGAGCAGGGCGCTGCGGATAAAATCGTTCCCATAGTTGCTCCACATTCAGATGAATCATAGTCAGAATGCTAAGAACCACCAACGAGACGAACGCTAAAAGCCCGATGCCCGGCTGCAGAAAGGCATAGTCCTGCACTTTGATAGAGGCAACGCCAATACCGACCAGATAGATGTCCAGCATCACCCACTCTTTCAGTTTTTCCAGCATCAGCAGGACTGGACGCAGATTCATGCCGAGAAGGCTGCCAAACCACAGGTAAGCAATTGAAAAAACCAGAATAAGCGGCGCGCCCACCACGCAAAAGAGCACCATTGCGGCGGTTAACGGATCGCCCTGCTGCGTCATTTGCCAGATGCCGTGCATCACATTGGCATCAATGCGTACGCCCAACAGGTAGATATGGAGTAGCGGTTCACTCCAGGCAAACGGCATCAATAGCAGCATGGTTACCGCCATCGCGGTCAGCCGCGTCAGCGACCAGTCGCGCCCATCGCGAATTTTAGCCTGGCAACGAGGACAATAAGCGCTTTGATGAGCGCTCATCTCCGGCAAGCTGAACAGCATGTCGCATTCAGGGCAGCGCTGGTAGTGGCTGCGCGGCAGCGCTTCGCTAATTGACCTGATCGTTAGCTTTTTTGTTGGCGTGACGTGTGAGGTGTTCAGAGCCATGTATCGTGAATCAAAGTGTTAGAATAATGTAATCTTAACTCATGACAGGAATAATCTTGAGCAAGAACGCATTTAATGCTTATTTTAATAGCCTGTGTTTAGGAGTAAGACCACGAAGTGATTATATAATGAGCAAAACAGAACTATACGCGGCGTTAAACCGCGATTTTCAGTCGTTAATGGCAGGTGAAACCAGCTTTCTGGCCACGCTGGCGAATACCAGCGCGCTACTGTTCGAACGTCTTACCGAGGTGAACTGGGCGGGATTTTATCTCCTCGAAGGCGATACGCTGGTGTTGGGGCCGTTTCAGGGGCGAATCGCCTGTGTGCGGATTCCGGTTGGTCGCGGCGTGTGCGGCGCAGCGGTAGCGCAGAATAAGGTTCAACGTATTGATGATGTTCATGCGTTTGACGGCCATATTGCCTGTGATGCCGCCAGCAACGCCGAAATTGTGCTGCCTGTCACGGTTGGCGAACGGATTATCGGCGTGCTGGATATAGATAGCACGGCGTTTGGCCGTTTTACCGAAGAAGATGAACACGGCCTGCGTACGCTGGTCGCACAGCTTGAAACCGTGCTTGCAACGACGGATTACAAAAAATTCTTTGCGAGCGTCGCAGGATAATCAACGGATAACGTAGCAATTACTGATGGCGTCATTATAATGACGCCTGTTCATGCCTGCTGCTTGTTGGCTACGTCCGTTGTAATCAGGAAATTTCATGGAAAATCAACCTAAGTTGAATAGCAGTAAAGAAGTTATCGCGTTTCTGGCCGAGCGTTTTCCTCACTGTTTTAGTGCGGAAGGCGAAGCTCGCCCGCTGAAAATTGGTATTTTTCAGGATCTGGTAGAGCGAGTTGGGGGCGAAATGAACCTCAGCAAAACGCAACTTCGTTCCGCTTTACGTCTTTATACTTCAAGCTGGCGTTACCTGTACGGCGTTAAGCCGGGCGCAACGCGCGTCGACCTTGATGGCAATCCGTGCGGCGAGCTGGAAGAACAGCATGTCGAACATGCGCGTAAGCAGCTTGAAGAAGCCAAAGCCCGTGTTCAGGCGCAGCGCGCAGAGCAGCAAGCGAAAAAACGCGAAGCTGCCGCGGCGGCTGGCGAAAAAGAAGACGCGCCGCGACGCGAGCGTAAACCTCGCCCGGTAGCGCGTCGTAAAGAAGGCGCTGAACGTAAACCTCGCGCTGATAAACCGACGACGAAAGCGCCGCGTGCGCCTCGCGAAGAGAAGCACACGCCGGTTTCTGATATTTCAGTATTGACCGTAGGGCAGTCCCTCAAGGTGAAAGCGGGTAATAATGCGATGGATGCCACCGTATTAGAAATCACCAAAGATGGTGTCCGTGTACAGCTGAATTCGGGTATGTCTTTGATTGTACGCGCAGAACACCTGGTGTTCTGAAACGGAGGCCAGGCCTGGCATGAACACTTTTTTTAGGCTTACCGCGTTAGCTGGCCTGCTTGCATTAGCAGGCCAGTCCTTCGCAGTGGAAGATATTACGCGTGCCGATCAAATTCCCGTACTAAAGGAAGAGACGCAACATGCGACGGTGAGCGAGCGCGTAACGTCGCGTTTTACCCGCTCCCATTATCGCCAGTTCGATCTGGATGAGGCATTTTCGGCAAAGATTTTTGATCGCTATCTGAATCTTCTCGACTATAGCCACAACGTTTTGTTGGCGAGCGATGTCGAGCAGTTTGCGAAAAAGAAAACCGTGTTGGGCGATGAGCTGCGCACGGGTAAGCTGGATGTTTTTTACGATCTTTATAACCTGGCGCAAAAGCGCCGGTTTGAACGTTACCAGTACGCGCTAAAAGTGCTGGAACGGCCAATGGATTTCACCGGAAACGATACGTTTAACCTGGACCGCAGTAAAGCGCCCTGGCCGAAAGATGAGGCTGAGCTAAATGCGCTGTGGGATGGCAAAGTGAAATTCGATGAGCTCAGCCTGAAACTCACCGGCAAGAGCGACAAAGAAATTCGCGAAACGCTGACGCGTCGCTACAAATTCGCTATTCGTCGCCTGGCGCAGACCAACAGTGAAGATGTGTTCTCGCTGGCGATGACCGCTTTTGCGCGTGAAATCGACCCACATACGAATTATCTTTCTCCCCGCAATACCGAGCAGTTTAATACCGAAATGAGCCTGTCTCTGGAAGGTATCGGCGCGGTGCTGCAAATGGATGACGATTATACTGTCATTAACTCATTGGTTGCCGGCGGCCCGGCAGCGAAGAGCAAGTCGATTAGCGTCGGCGATCGTATCGTCGGCGTAGGGCAAGCCGGAAAGCCGATGGTCGACGTCATTGGCTGGCGTCTTGACGATGTGGTGGCGCTGATCAAAGGGCCAAAAGGCAGCAAGGTTCGACTGGAAATACTGCCGGCTGGCAAAGGGACGAAAACGCGTATTATCACGCTGACGCGTGAACGGATTCGTCTTGAAGATCGCGCGGTTAAAATGTCGGTGAAAACCGTCGGCAAGGAAAAAGTTGGCGTACTGGATATTCCAGGCTTCTATGTCGGCTTGACCGATGATGTCAAAGTTCAGCTTCAGAAGCTGGAAAAACAGAACGTTAACAGCATCGTTATCGATCTGCGTTCAAACGGCGGTGGGGCGCTGACGGAAGCCGTTTCGCTTTCCGGTCTGTTTATCCCTTCTGGTCCGATAGTTCAGGTGCGCGACAATAACGGCAAAGTGCGTGAGGATAGCGACACCGACGGCGTGGTCTACTACAAAGGCCCGCTGGTGGTGCTGGTCGATCGTTTCAGTGCCTCGGCATCGGAAATCTTTGCTGCCGCGATGCAGGATTATGGGCGCGCGCTGATTGTCGGTGAGCCGACCTTCGGTAAAGGGACGGTACAACAATATCGTTCGCTAAACCGAATTTACGATCAGATGCTTCGCCCGGAATGGCCTGCGCTGGGTTCGGTGCAGTACACCATTCAGAAGTTTTACCGTGTCAACGGCGGCAGTACGCAGCGTAAAGGGGTCACGCCGGATATCATCATGCCGACTGGCAATGAAGAGACGGAAACCGGAGAAAAATTTGAAGATAACGCCTTGCCGTGGGATAGCATTGATGCGGCGAAATACGTGAAATCGGACGATTTGGCCCCGTTTGGCCCGGAATTATTGAAAGAACACAACGCGCGTATCGCCAAAGATCCTGAGTTTCAGTACATCATGAAGGATATCGCACGTTTCAATGCCATGAAGGATAAGCGCAACATCGTCTCTCTGAATTATGCGCAGCGTGAGAAAGAGAACAATGAAGAAGACGCTCTGCGTCTGGCGCGTATTAACGATCGGTTTAAACGTGAGGGTAAACCGTTGCTGAAGAAACTGGACGATCTGCCAAAGGATTACCAGGAGCCGGACCCGTACCTTGATGAAACGGTGAAGATTGCTCTGGACCTGGCGCATCTTGAAAAAGAAAAACCAGCGGAGCAGGCGGCAGCCAATAAGTAACGCTAAACAGGCACAAAAAATTGTGCCTGTTTTTTTTTAACAAGCGCAGAAGTCGTCAGGATAATGCTACAAAATGTAAAGTTGTGTTTTTCTCGTGACTTACCGCCTGGTGATGCTTGAAAATAGCCATAAGACCCATACGATGTGGGTAATCGCATAGTGCGCTTTGTTAAATTGAGGTTAAAAGAAAATTATGATGCGAATCGCGCTCTTCCTGCTGACGAACCTGGCCGTGATGGTCGTTTTCGGGCTGGTTCTGAGCCTGACAGGGATACAGTCGAGCAGCGTGCAAGGCTTGCTGATCATGGCGCTGCTGTTTGGTTTTGGCGGTTCTTTTATTTCATTGCTGATGTCCAAATGGATGGCGTTAAAATCCGTAGGAGGGGAAGTTATTGAACAGCCTCGCAATGAAAGAGAACGCTGGTTGATGAACACCGTAGCAACGCAAGCGCGCCAGGCCGGTATCGCCATGCCGCAGGTTGCTATCTACCATGCGCCGGACATTAACGCGTTTGCGACGGGCGCACGCCGTGACGCCTCATTGGTCGCTGTGAGCACCGGTTTGTTGCAAAACATGAGCCCTGACGAAGCGGAAGCCGTCATTGCGCATGAAATCAGCCATATTGCCAATGGCGATATGGTGACGATGACGTTGATTCAGGGGGTGGTTAACACCTTCGTTATCTTTATTTCGCGCATTATCGCGCAAATTGCTGCTGGTTTTCTGGGCGGCAACCGTGATGAAGGCGAAGGAAGTAACGGTAATCCGCTAATCTATTTCGCCGTTGCGACAGTGCTGGAACTGGTCTTCGGTATTCTGGCAAGCATTATCACCATGTGGTTCTCCCGTTACCGTGAGTTTCATGCCGATGCGGGATCGGCGAAGCTGGTAGGCCGTGAAAAAATGATTGCCGCGTTGCAGCGCCTGAAAACCAGCTACGAACCGCAAGAAGCGACCAGCATGATGGCGTTTTGTATTAACGGTAAATCGAAATCGTTAAGCGAGCTGTTTATGACGCACCCACCGCTGGATAAACGCATTGAAGCGCTGCGTAGCGGTGAGTACCTGAAATAATAAGCCCACTGGCAAGTATGAAAAGCGCGTCGAATGACGCGCTTTTTTTACGCCTGAACGCGTGGTTGCGTAATACGTAAACCGCTCACCACCGCCGCGAGAGTAGCCAGGATCGCCGCCGCGAGCAGCGAAAGATGCGTACCGCTATCGCCAAACTGGTTCAACATCAGCGCTACCAGCGCGGCGCCAGTACTTTGGCCTAACAGTCGCGCCGTGCCCAGCATCCCGCTGGCGCCACCGCTGCGCTCACGCGGCGCGGAAGTGATAATGGTGTGATTATTCGGCGACTGGAACAGGCCAAACCCTGCGCCACAAAGGATCATCGGCCAGATAATATTCAGATCGGAGGGGGAGGCTGGCAACATGACCAGCGCAAACAACCCAGCTGCCATTATCACCATTCCCAGCGCCCCCAGCAAACCGGCATGAAGACGTTCTATCAGGTATCCCGCCAGCGGCGCCATCACCATCGTTGCCAGCGGCCAGGGCGTCAATAACAGGCCGGTTTCTACTTCGCTACGGCCCAGCACGGTTTGCAGATAAAAAGGTAGCGAGACCATGGCTAACATTTGCGCGCAGAACGAGCAAATTGACGTGCCGATCGAGAGTGAAAAAAGCGGAATGCGTAACAAGTCGATGGGTAACAAAGGGACGGGCAAAGAAAGCTGGCGGCGCACGAAGAAAAACCCGACCACGACCAGAACGAGCAGCTCTGCGCCAATCAACGTTAGCGACTGTCCCTGGGCAAAGCCGCTCAATGCGGTAATCAGCAGGCCAAATGTGAGCGCATTCATTACCGCGCTCGGTAAGTCAAAGCGCGGCTTAGTGTCATGGGCGATGTTTGCTGGTAAAAAGCGTATGGCCAGAATTAACGCGATGATACCTAACGGGACATTAATCAGAAACAGCCATTTCCATGATGAGATGGACAAAATCGCTGCGGCGATCGTCGGACCCGCGGCGGAAGAGACTGCGACGATAAAAGAGTTAATTCCCATGCCTCGTCCCAGATGACGCTGGGGGTAGATAAGACGAATCAGCGCCGTGTTTACGCTCATTAGCGCCGCGCCGCCAAATCCCTGCGCGATACGCGCCAGCGTCAGCATCTGTAGCGAGTCTGAAAGCGCGCAAAACAATGATGAAAGCAGAAATACCACTAAACCACATTTGTAGATCCGGCGATAACCAAACATGTCGCCTAAAAAAGACAGGGAAAGCAGTGAGACGACAATGGCGATTTGGTACGCATTGACAATCCAGATAGAGCTGGCAGGGGAGGCATGTAAATCAGTCGCAATGGTTGGCAGCGCGACATTAGCGATTGCGCCATCCAGAACCGCCATCGAAATACCGATAATAATCGTCAGGATAGCGCCGTATCTCTGCGGGAGGGGCAGGCCATCGGCCCGTGTTTTTTCCATAAGTATTTTGTAATAAGGGGAATTATGAGCTGAATAATAATGTTAGCATTAATACTGAGTTGTTATGTCGCAGATTTGTAACGAAGTAAGCAAAGATGGATTGCGGGCGACCTGGCGTGAAATTATAATAAAAACTCGTTCTGAATTTTATAAAACGCTCGTAATGAGGTGATAAATGGCAAACGCAGATCTGGATAAGCAGCCTGATTCTGTATCTTCTGTGCTGAAAGTTTTCGGCATTCTGCAGGCGCTGGGTGAAGAGCGTGAAATAGGGATTACCGAGCTATCGCAGCGCGTCATGATGTCGAAAAGCACCGTTTATCGCTTTTTGCAAACCATGAAAACGCTGGGCTACGTGGCTCAGGAGGGGGAGTCTGAAAAATACTCTCTGACGCTAAAGCTGTTTGAGCTGGGCGCGCGAGCTTTGCAAAATGTTGATCTCATCCGCAGTGCGGACATTCAGATGCGCGAACTGTCTCGTCTGACAAAAGAAACTATCCATCTTGGCGCGCTGGATGAAGACAGCATTGTCTATATCCATAAAATTGACTCTATGTACAATCTGCGGATGTACTCACGTATTGGGCGTCGTAATCCGCTGTACAGTACGGCCATCGGTAAAGTGCTTCTGGCCTGGCGCGACCGTGATGAGGTTAAGCAGATTCTCGACGGCGTAGAGTATAAGCAAAGCACTGGACGCACGATTACCAGCACTGAAGCGTTGCTGCCGCTGTTGGATGAAGTGCGTGCGCAAGGCTACGGTGAAGATAACGAAGAACAGGAAGAAGGGTTACGTTGTATCGGCGTACCGGTATTTGACCGTTTTGGCGTAGTCATCGCAGGGTTAAGCATTTCGTTCCCGACGCTGCGTTTTTCAGAAGAACGCCTACAGGAATATGTGGCTATGTTACACGCCGCCGCGCGTAAAATTTCTGAACAAATGGGTTACAACGATTATCCCTTCTAAGCAACGTTATTTGCATGACGTTAAAAAAAAGCAGCTACGAAAAATGTAGCTGCTTTTTTTATAACATCGGGTGGGATGAAATCGTAAAAGTAGATAATATCTGTCGGCTTATTTAACGGTTATTAAAATATTATTTAACAGTACTTATGAACAACAGCCAATATAGGGGAATTATTGGTGATAGTTTCACTGTGAAATTATTTATTGCCGCTTAGCCATTATCCACCACGGTGGCGATTTTTCTGAAAATGGGACAGTCGGAAAAGCCAATAATGCCGCTGTTGGTATGGAGATATTGCGCCGTGCTGGTGCCGCGTGCGGTCAGGTAATGGCACTGTAAACCCAGCCCCGCAGCGTTCACTTTACTTCCCACCAGGATGCCATAGCCGCTCATCAGCAGGCCTATCCACACCAGGGCAAACAATACAATTGCGCGAATGATCAAACGCATTACTACCTCTTTTCTTTTTTAGTTAGAATAAGAGTAGCGTGTACATTGATTGAAACAAGTGAATCATTCCTAAAAACATATAATGCCGCTACAGTTACTCCTGGTTTAAGTAACTCATGATAATTTAGCGACATAAGATGTAAGATCGGAGAGTGGAGTGAAAAAATTTCGATGGGTCGTTCTCGGCATCGTGGTGGTAGTATGCCTGTTGCTGTGGGCGCAGGTGTTTAATATCATGTGCGATCAGGATGTACAATTTTTCAGCGGTATTTGCGCCATCAATAAATTTATTCCCTGGTAAACGTTTTACACCAGAGATTTCCTTCCCGTGTAGCAGTGGTAGAATGACGTCTCTACATTGAGGTGGTGAAATGAACGACGTTTTAAACTCTGGTGCGTTTTCTCTTGCATCTTTAATAGTATCAATGGTGGTTCTGGTGGTGGGGCTGGCGCTCTGGTTCTTTGTCAACCGGGCAAGTTCCCGTGCCAACGAGCAGATAGAACTGCTCGAAGCGTTATTGGATCAACAGAAGCGGCAAAACGCGTTGTTACGTCGCCTTTGCGAAGCAAACGAACCAGAAAAAGAAGCGGAACCCGCAACAGCGGCAAGCGAACCAAAAGAGGATGAGGACATCATTCGTCTGGTTGCAGAACGATAATGCTTACCGGGGCGCAAATGGCGCCAGTGCCATACGCCCCATTTCCCCGTCGGATCTCTCCGCGTTGCCGTTTGCAACTGATACTACAGCATCAACACCTTACATAATATATGGCTTTATATGCAACATAGTTTTATATGTATAACAAATGGACATATGGCATTTTTGTGATACCGCTCATTCTCTATTAAAAGCGAAACGTTTCTCTCTCTTTATGGATTGTCATTGTTTGTTCATTATTTTAAGGCATTCTGTAAAGACGCAGAACATCACAAAAAGCGGTGTCGAAAATCGCTTTTCTTTTCTATTATTTTGATTAAAAGGTGTTTTTTATCTTTGTGACAATTTATGCATAACTCAGCATAAAAAGTGATATGAAAAATACAGCTTTTAAATGTGATTTGATGCACTGGAAGAAGCGAAGTTATTGAGCTATGGTAGAAAAATGGCTTTTCAGCAGTGACGTTGTCAGAAGTCCGTCAGCGCGTGAGGATATATCTTTCGCAATTTTGTTGCATAAACGTGCTGTCAATTTGTGAAGGTTCTCGTAATTTGTGCGACGGATCGAGACACGTTTAAAAATGGCTTGCCATAATTAACGTTGTATGTGATAACAGGCTTTGGGTTAAACGAGGTACAGTTCTGTTTATGTGTGGCATTTTCAGTAAAGAAGTCCTGAGTAAACACGTTGACGTTGAATACCGCTTCTCTGCCGAACCTTATATTAGTGCCTCAAGCAGTAATGTCTCAGTTTTATCTATGTTATGCCTACGGGCAAAGAAAACACTCTAAGGAATTTTGCAAATGGCAAAGATTAAAGGTCAAGTTAAGTGGTTCAACGAATCCAAAGGTTTTGGCTTCATTACTCCGGCTGACGGCAGCAAAGATGTATTCGTACACTTCTCCGCTATCCAGGGCAATGGTTTCAAAACTCTGGCTGAAGGCCAGAATGTTGAGTTCGAAATTCAGGACGGCCAGAAAGGTCCGGCTGCTGTTAACGTAACAGCTATCTGATCGACACCACTGATTTGATGCGTTTGTCGCGTCAGCCTCAGATATAAAGCCTCGCTAAAAGCGGGGCTTTTTAATTCAATATCCTTCAAAATGTGTCTGGATGCGCTCTCGTTAGCGATTTGTTGCAAAGGCGCGATGTTATTAGCATTGTTTTTTCTGGTTTTTCCGGCCGTTTCCCGTTAAATCAATCACCTGAAAAATGATTCGGCTGGAGATCAGGTGAAAAAGAAAAGCGACGGCGATACCCGTAATTTTACGCCCATACGTTTTGCACTACTTTGCACTGCCATTCTGCTCAGTATGGCATTGTTGTTAGGGCGGGTGGCATGGTTGCAAATTGTTACGCCGTCGAAACTGGTGAAACAAGAAGATATGCGCTCGCTTCGTGAAGTGACCACGGCCTCTCCACGCGGCATGATCACCGACAGAGAAGGGCGGCCCTTAGCGGTGAGCGTTCCGGTTAATGCTGTCTGGGCCGATCCGAAGACTATCATAAGCAAAGGCGGCGTTGGCTACAATGAGCGCTGGCAGGCGCTGGCCAGCGCCTTACATCTGTCTCTCAGTACGCTTGCGGAACGGGTAAACAGTAACCCGGCTGGCCGTTTTATCTACCTCGCGCGCCAGGTTTCACCCCAGCAAGCCGAATGGATAGATAAACTGAATCTACCGGGTATTAACCTGCGGGAAGAGTCGCGCCGTTTTTACCCTGCCGGACACGTAGCGGCCAATTTGATCGGCTTTACCAATATCGACGGGCAGGGAATAGAAGGTATTGAAAAGAGCTTTAACGCGCAACTGACGGGAAAACCGGGCTCCCGACTGGTGCGTAAAGATAAATTTGGTCACGTTATTGAGAACATTACGGAAGTGAATCCGGTTCCTGCTCATGAACTTCAGCTTAGCATTGATGAACGTCTGCAAACGGTTACCGAAGATGCGCTGGATAACGCCGTCATCTGGAACAAAGCGGAATCCGGCGCTGCCGTATTGATTAACATCCCAACGGGTGAAATTCTCTCGATGGCGAGCTATCCGGATTTCAACCCGAACAACCGTGAAGGCGCGCAGTTGGACGATTTTCGTAACCGCGCGATTAGCGACACTTTCGAACCCGGTTCTACTGTGAAGCCATTGGTCATTATGACTGCGTTACAGCAGGGCATCGTGCAGCCGGACAGCGTTATCGATACCCATCCTTTTACTCTCGATGGACACCGTATCCGCGACGTCGGTTACTATCCGGAACTGACATTAACCGGCATTTTGCAAAAATCCAGCGATACCGGCGTTTCTCACCTTTCTCTGGCGATGCCGGTGCAGAAATTAATGGATACTTATAAAAGCTTTGGTTTCGGCGTGCCTACCGGACTGGGTCTCACCGGAGAGAGCAGCGGGTTATTACCGAAACGCCGTTACTGGAGTGATTTAGATCGCGCTACCTTCGCTTTTGGCTATGGATTAATGGTGACGCCGCTGCAACTGGCGCATGTTTATGCCACGATTGGCAGCTTTGGTATCTACCGTCCGTTATCGATCACCAAAGTTGATCCACCCGTGATCGGCACGCGAGTAATGCCGGAAGAACTGGTGCACGAGGTGGAACATATGATGGAGAGCGTCGCGTTGCCTGGCGGCGGCGGAACAAAAGCCGCAGTAAGAGACTACCGTATTGCGGTCAAAACCGGGACGGCGAAAAAAATTGGCGATGATGGTAAATACGTCGATAAGTATGTGGCATATACCGCAGGCGTCGCGCCGGCAAGTAACCCCAGGTTTGCGCTGGTGGTGGTGATTAATAATCCACAAAATGGGGCTTATTATGGCGGCGCGGTATCTGCGCCCGTATTCAGCCAGATCATGGGCGATGTGCTGCGGCTGGAAAATGTTGAGCCAGACGGTATGCCAGCCGATTCAGATCACCTTCTGGTGATGCATGGCAGCCACGTTGCGGTTCCGGGCTCGTAAAGGATTTTCCCGGGGCGCAATTCGCGTTACACTTGCGCCCTTTAGCGCCCCAGTCCGGAGTTGTTGTCATGTCGTTTACCTGTCCGCTTTGCCATCAGCCGCTTACGCAGATTAATAACAGCGTTATATGTCCACAGCGCCATCAGTTTGATGTGGCGAAAGAGGGCTACATCAATCTGCTGCCGGTACAGCATAAACGTTCGCGCGATCCGGGCGACAGCGCCGAAATGATGCAGGCGAGGAGAGCGTTTCTTGATGCAGGCCATTATCAGCCGCTGCGCGATGCCGTGATTAACCTGTTGCGCGAGCGGCTGGATCAGTCGGCCACGGCGATTCTGGATATCGGCTGCGGCGAGGGGTATTACACTCATGCTTTTGCCGAGGCGTTGCCGGGAGTCACCACGTTTGGACTGGACGTTGCTAAAACGGCGATCAAAGCGGCGGCGAAGCGCTATTCGCAGGTGAAGTTTTGTGTGGCGTCAAGCCATCGACTGCCCTTTGCCGATGCGTCAATGGATGCGGTGATCAGAATCTACGCCCCGTGTAAGGCGCAGGAATTGGCGCGTGTGGTGAAACCTGGTGGTTGGGTCGTTACCGCCACGCCGGGACCTCATCATCTGATGGAACTAAAAGGGCTCATTTATGATGAGGTGCGTTTACATGCGCCGTATACCGAGCAGCTCGACGGATTCACATTGCTGCAGAGTACCCGCCTTGCTTATCACATGCAGCTCACCGCCGAAGCGGCTGTAGCACTGTTGCAAATGACGCCATTTGCCTGGCGCGCCAGGCCAGACGTGTGGGAACAACTGGCCGCCAGCGCCGGACTTAGCTGCCAGACGGATTTCAACCTTCATCTCTGGCAGCGTAACCGTTAACCGTGAAAATGCGTCCAGAGGATCTGGACGCCAATTCCTATCAGTACGACCCCGCCGAGAATTTCAGCACGCTTACCCAGCATTGGGCCGATAAAGCGACCGATCATCATTCCGAGGGTGGACATGATAAGCGTGGCGCAACCGATAGCTAATGCGGTAGCGATGATGTTTACCTGCAAAAACGCCAGACCGACGCCAACCGCCATCGCATCGAGGCTGGTCGCGATAGCCGTCGTGACTAATAGCCAAAAGCTGTGGCGACGTAACGGTGTTTCATCTTCATCACTACCGCCGCGGATACCTTCGATGATCATGCGTCCGCCCAGAAAGATCAGCAGAACAAAGGCTATCCAGTGGTTCCATTCCAGAACGAATTTACTCGCCAATATCCCCAGCCCCCAGCCGATTAACGGGGTCAGCGTTTCAACCGCGCCAAAGATAAGGCCGGTACGCAACGCTTCTGAGAATTTGGGTTTATGTAGGGTGGCGCCTTTGCCAATTGATGCCGCGAAAGCATCCATCGACATGCCGAAAGCGAGAAGAACAGTAGCAGTAAAGTGCATGACAGCGTCCTGACCGGGGTATCCATTAAACACATCACTGCCCCCAGCAAACATGCATGTCGCCATTCTGTGACGAAATACACAGCAGTTGATGCGCCTATGGTCTCGCCTGACCAGCGGCGGCTGGTCCGTACGCGCCACGTTTTGCAACGAGTATGTTGACGCGTACATTTCCGGAGTCTGGAAATCGGCTACTCCCCAATTGACGGCGCAACATTAACATATTTTTAGAATATAAAACAACAGCGATAAAATATTATTTGCCTTCTAATTGAAAACGATTTTCATTTAGATTTATTCATCAATAAAACGTTAAATTAAATAACAATTGGTCAATAGAAAATATAGCCTTAGCTATATTATGATTCGAAATAAAATTCGAAAAACATAGTTGAGGCTATATCTTAGATTATTGATTTTCAATAAGAAGTTTATATATTTTTTCGAGATCATCGATATTGCGTACACGGATAAGCAAGCGTCGTTGTTCTAATTGCATCACCAGTACGCCGTCTTCCGATAAATTCATCTCTTTAATACGGTTATATTCTATCCAGACATTGGCGAAGAAAAAGCCACGTTGTTTAAAGATGATCCGTGGCGTGCGGATCCAGAATATATAAAACCCCATTAACGCCAGCGCACTTAATAACCATGTGGTCATCTGCGCTCCGTGGCTGGTTACGTTGTTATAAATAAGGATGGCGACCAGCCCAACGAAGATAACGCTGTCTACGCGACCGCGGCGGAGCAGGGCTATAGAAAGCAGAGTGGGGCCATTGCGACGGGGCATGATGAACTGATCGTAGAGAGCGTAAGCCAATAATGCGGCAATAAAGAGAATCAGCACCAGGTCCGTGATAGTCATTTATCCTCCAGAGAAATAAAAAAACGGGGCCGTTTGGCCCCGGTAGTGTACAACAGCCTTACTGGCCCAGCAGCCCTACGGAGTAGCCGGCGATACCGATGACGAAGAAGCCCACGATAATCCACAGCGGGTTAACTTTCTTACGCAGCAGCCACATACAGGCAAAGGTCAACAGTAGCGGAACCAGACCCGGCATCAGCTGGTCGAGAATGGTTTGCACGGTGGTAACGCGTGTCTGACCATCCTGACCGGTGATGGTGGAGACCACCAGCGGGATATTCACATGCGTCCACTTGTTAACCAATGCCCCCATGACAAACAGGCCGAGGATTGACGCCCCCTCAGTCAGTTTTTGCAGGAAGCCGCCGCCCATATCTTTAACGATATCGACGCCTTTGCGGTAGCCATAAGCCACGCCATAATAACGGGTCGCCAGACGCACCAGGTTAAACAGGATGAAAAACAGCAGCGGACCAAGCAGGCTGCCGCTCATTGCAATACCTGCGCCCAGCGCCGCGAATACCGGACGGACGGTACCCCAGAAGATAGGGTCGCCGACGCCTGCCAGCGGTCCCATCAGACCGACTTTGATACCGTTGATAGCGCCATCGTCAATCTCTGCGCCGTTCGCACGCTTTTCTTCCATTGCCAGGGTCACGCCCAGTACCGGCGCCGCAACGTAAGGATGAGTGTTAAAGAACTCCAGGTGACGCTTAATCGCCTGTTTACGCGCGTCATTATTCTCCGGATACAGGCGACGAATCGCCGGCACCATAGAGAAGCAGAAGCCCAGCGCTTGCATACGTTCGAAGTTCCATGACCCCTGGAACAGGTTAGAACGAAGAAATACGCCGCGAATATCGCTCGGAGTGAGTTTTTTCTCGGTGGTAGTTTTAGTCATATCAACCATTTCGCTCACCTGTTAGTCCAGTTCGTTGTCGAGATCGTTATTGCCAGCAGCCGCTGCAGGCGCGCCCGCTACACGGTTGTATTTCGGGCTCAGCTGGATGTAAAGAATAGCCATCACTGCGCCGATGACACCCAGTGCGACCAGGTTGAAGTTTGTGAAAGCCGCGGTGACGAAACCGAGGTAGAAGAACGGCATCAGGTAGCCTGCGCGCATCATGTTGATAACCATCGCATAACCAACCACGACGATCATGCCGCCGGCGATGTTCAGACCGCCTGTGACGACTTCAGGAATCGCATTCAGCATTCCCTGTACTTCGCTGGTGCCTACGGAGATGGCAACGATAACCGCCGGGATGGCGATACGCATTGCCTGCAGGAACAGAGAAGAAACGTGCAGCCAGGAGAGCGCCGTCAGGTTGCCGTTTTCAGCCGCCTTGTCCGCCGCGTGCTGGAATGCCACGGTGATGGTACGAACGATAATGGTCAGTACCTGGCCTGCCGCCGCCAGCGGAATCGCCAGCGCGATACCGGCGCCAATGCTTTGATGCCCGGCGATGACCAGAACGGTAGAGATGATGGACGCCAGTGCGGCATCAGGCGCAACGGCAGCACCGATGTTCATCCAGCCCAGAGCGATCATTTCCAGAGTACCGCCGATGATAATACCGGTTTTCATGTCCCCCAGAACGGCGCCGATTAAGGTACAGGCGATCAGCGGACGGTGGAACTGAAATTCATCAAGTACCGACTCCATACCTGCGATACATGCGACGATGAACACCAGCACAATCTGAAGAGTGGTAATCTCCATTGTACTTCTCCTATTGCTATCTTAAGTGTGAAAGCTAATTAAATGCCGGCGGTTATTTCGCCACTTTGGCAATTAAATCCATCATTTTCAGTTTCGGATCGGTGGAAACTTTACGCACCTCAAGCTCGATGCCGCGCTCGTTGAGCTTTTTAAAGGCTTCGATATCCTTTTCATCGACGGAAACGGCGTTGTTCACCTGCGTTTTACCTTGACGATAGGCCATACCGCCAATGTTCACGGAAGTGACTTTCACGCCGCCCTCAACGATGCGCTCGACGTCGGTAGGATTGGTAAACAGAAGCATCACGCGTTCACCGGCGTATTTCGGGTTATTGTAGACGCGAATCATTTTCGCGACGTCAACCACATGCGCCGTAACGCCCGGCGGCGCAACTTGCGTCAGCAGCGTTTTACGTACGGTATCCGCCGCGACTTCATCGCTCACAACAATAATACGGCTGACATTGGTCTCTTTGGTCCAGCGGGTAGCGACCTGACCGTGAATGAGGCGGTCATCAATACGGGCAAGCCCGATAACCATATAATCATTCGGGCCCATCGGTTTTGCCGGTGCGGCCGCTTTTGGCGCGGCGGCGACTGGCGCTGGCGCGGCTTTTTCTACCGGTTTCGCTTTCAGCGCTTTTACGCCTTCACGACCGGTTTCTACCGCCAGTGCGACCAGCTCGTCAAAGCTCGGATCGTCGTCACGAGCCATAAACGTTTCGACCAGCATCGGGATGTTGACGCCGGCAATAACTTCATAGCGCTCTTTATCGACGACAATGCGGCTGGCAGCATTAAACGGACTGCCTCCCCATGTATCAACGAGAAATAGCACGCCTTTACTGGTATCGAGTTTAGCCAACTGAGCGTTGTACTTTTCGATCAGCGTTTCGGCATTTTCGCCTGGAACGAAATCGATCCAGCCGACGTTTTCCTGCTCGCCTAACAGCATTTCGGCTGTTTTAAGTAACTGCTCTGCAGCCCAACCATGTGTGCCTATAACAATAGCAATGGTCACTTGCTACCTCCTTTATTATTGTCAACACATCAACTTGACAGATGTATTTTTTGAATCGCCGTCCGCAAGCGAATCGATTCAGATGAGGGTTACAACGAAAAACGCATGATTTTCGTGAATTATTTTAGATATCGAAAAAAATATTTTGTGTGATGGAGATCCGTAATTTTGTTTTCGATAATGAGAAATTTCGAAGTGTAAAATATCCCGGTTACATCTCTTTGCAAAGGAAGGTAAATCTTTGCCAAAAACCAGTTGTCTCTGTTATGTTTAGCTTCCGTTTAATTAGAATGGGGTATAGGGCAGCAGCCCGTTGTATGGATCGTCACCGACGTCATTTCACTCTTTGGCCGTTTTGCGCCTGTCAATCTGGCATATCTTGCCATAGCCTTACTTTGTTTATTGCGTTACCGCCTGCATCCTTTGAGATGTTGTGGGCGCCGTTTAGTCATTCCTTAAGCAGGAGCTTGTCATGGAATTATTAATGGATCCCTCAATTTGGGTGGGTTTACTCACGCTCGTCGTCCTGGAAATTGTCCTGGGTATCGATAACCTGGTCTTTATCGCGATCCTCGCCGATAAATTGCCGCCAAAGCAGCGTGACAAAGCGCGTCTTATCGGGCTCTCGCTGGCGCTGATTATGCGTCTGGCGCTGCTGTCCATTATTTCGTGGCTGGTGACCTTAACAAAGCCGCTCTTTACCGTCTGGGATTTTACCTTCTCCGGCCGCGATTTAATTATGCTGCTGGGCGGTATATTCCTGCTGTTTAAAGCGACCACCGAGCTGCATGAACGTCTGGAAAACCGCGAGCATGACACCGGACACGGTAAAGGCTATGCGAGCTTCTGGGTGGTAGTCACGCAGATTGTCATCCTGGATGCGGTCTTCTCGCTGGACGCCGTGATTACGGCGGTAGGTATGGTAAACCATCTGCCGGTTATGATGGCGGCGGTGGTGATTGCGATGGCGGTGATGCTACTGGCGTCAAAACCGCTGACCCGTTTTGTCAACCAGCATCCGACGGTGGTGGTGCTCTGTCTGAGTTTCCTGCTGATGATCGGCTTGAGCCTGGTGGCGGAAGGGTTTGGTTTCCATATTCCGAAAGGCTACCTGTACGCGGCAATTGGTTTCTCGATCGTTATCGAGGTGTTTAACCAGATTGCGCGCCGCAACTTTATTCGTCATCAGTCCACGTTGCCGCTGCGCGCGCGTACTGCGGACGCTATCCTGCGTCTGATGGGCGGTAAACGCCAGGCGAGTACGCAACATGAGACGGATAGCCCGGCCGCGATATCGGTGTCGGAAGGCGCCTTCGCCGAAGAAGAACGCTACATGATTAACGGCGTACTGACTCTGGCGTCGCGCTCCCTGCGCGGCATTATGACGCCGCGAGGCGAAATTAGTTGGGTGGATGCGAATCTCAGCGTAGCTGAAATCCGTCAGCAGTTACTCTCTTCTCCGCATAGCCTGTTCCCGGTATGTCGGGGCGAGCTGGATGAAATTATCGGTATCGTTCGGGCGAAAGAGTTGCTGGTGGCGCTGGAAGAGGGCGCGGACGTTGCGGCTATCGCCGCGTCTTCTCCGGCGATAGTGGTGCCGGAAACGCTTGATCCTATCAATCTGTTAGGCGTTTTGCGTCGCGCGCGCGGCAGTTTCGTTATCGTCACGAACGAGTTCGGCGTGGTGCAGGGGCTGGTTACGCCGCTGGATGTGCTGGAAGCGATTGCCGGTGAGTTCCCGGATGCCGATGAAACGCCGGAAATCGTTGCCGATGCCGAGGGCTGGATAGTGAAGGGCGGCACCGATCTCCATGCGCTACAGCAGGCGCTGGAAGTTGACCATCTGGTGAACGAAGAGGGCGATATTGCGACGGTCGCGGGGTTAGTGATCGCCGCTAATGGTCATATTCCTCGTGTAGGCGATGTCATTGATGTTCCGCCACTGCGGATCACCATTGTCGAGGCCAACGACTACCGTGTCGATCTGGTTCGGATTGTTAAAGAACAGCCTGCCCACGACGAAGAGGAATAACGTCACACGCAGGAATCAAGTCTATAGATGCGGCATCGCGGACATAATCTGTCCGTTATGCCGGGTGGGCGGCGGCGCGCTGCCCGCCAGCCACTGTGGAAATTCGCTAATGGGCATCGGCTTCGCATAGAGATAGCCCTGTAACATTTGCACGCCATGCTGGCGCAAATGCTGTGCCTGCGTCTGGTTTTCGACCCCTTCCGCCACCAGTTCAATATTCAGTCTCTGCCCTAGCGCGATAATAATATCGGTCACCGTTGAATTGACCGCATCGGTACCGATGGCCGCGGTGAAGGATTTATCGATTTTCAAAATATCCGGCCGCAGTTTTTCCAACCAGGAGAGCGAGCTGTTTCCTGTGCCAAAATCATCGATGGCTAACTTCACGCCTTTACGATGCAGCTCGCGCATCAGGCGGTAATCAACGTCAAGCAACGCGTCGCGTTCCGTGAGCTCCAGCACCAGTTGCTGAACAGGTTCCGCACTAAACCAGTACTGATTAAGATCCTTGAGAAGCACGCCGTGTCGGAAATGGCTTGCCGCCACATTGATGCCGATATGAAACTGATGGTTGATGGGGAAGTAGTGCCGCTGCCGAATGGTTTCCGCAATCACATAGCGGGTCAGCGGCGCTATCAGGTTATGCTCTTCGGCGATAGGAATAAAAACATCCGGAGAGATCCAGCCCTGGCGCGGGTTGTTCCAGCGTAACAGGATCTCAACGCCGGTACACTGCTGCGTGCGGGCATTAAGCAACGGCTGACAAAATAGCTCAAACTCCCGTTCGGCAAGGGCCAAATTAATCTCCCAGGAAAAGCTCATTCTGCTGGCCGTTGCCAGCCAGGCGATATAACCGATCAACAGGCTAAGCAATACGGCCAGCGGTAACTGCGTCGGGAGATGTTTGAACGCCAGTACGCCTGCCGACGGCCCGCTGACGCTGATAGTAAAAGGGAAATGCCGCGATGAAAGCTGGTAACGCTCTTCATCTTTTTTTAATTCTGGAAGAGTATCGACCACGCCCCGACCATATAACAGGTGCCGTTTGCCGACCGTCAGGCTGGCGCTGGTAATTTGCGGCTGCTGTGGCTCAAGTAGCATGGTCGCCAGCAAGTCAATATTCACAATTTCCATCACGCCATCCTGGCCATCGGCAGAGGCGGGATACCACTGAATGAGGATCGGGCTTCCCTTGAGTAACGATTGATCCGTGGAAAGTAGCAGCAGATCGCCAGCTGCGGGAAGATCGGGTTGAAGCTGGCGTATGGGAGTATTACGGGCGCCAAAAATGCTTGAGCAGTAGAGAATTCCCTCTTTTACCAGCCCGATAGAACGAATGGTTTGCAGGCGGGCGGCTTGCTTACGCAACGGCAAATGCGCGGTCGCGCACGGAAGCTCAAGCAAGGGTAGCAGTATGTTTCGTCCGACCAGGAGAGGATGCAGCACATTATCCAGCGCATCAACGGCATGATTCGCGAATGCAACCGTGCGATGGTGATTTAAGTTCCGCTCCGAAATAAATCGGATACTCAGCGTAAGAATGAGCGTGACCAGTGCACAAATCGTGCAAACAATGAAACGATTACGGCGATAATGATTGATGATCCGTTGTGCTGTTTGCATGCGGGCCGCCCAATAAGCGTTGGCGACAAAAGCCAACCGCGACACAGCAAGTGTAGTGGGGAAATGTGGAGTCGACGAGGAAGAGATAAAAATTTCGCCCATCCGTAGCAGATGGGCGAAGGGAGGGGAAATGGCGTTTAATCACACTGGACTTTAATGGCCAACCCGCCGCGCGACGTTTCACGGTATTTGGCGTTCATGTCTTTTCCGGTCTCGTACATCGTTTCGATGACTTTATCCAGCGAGACACGCGGCGCGCTGGTTCGACGCATGGCCATACGCGCAGCGTTGATCGCTTTAACCGAAGCAATGGCGTTACGCTCAATACACGGCACCTGCACCTGACCGGCAACCGGGTCGCAGGTCAGCCCCAGGTTATGCTCCATGCCGATTTCAGCGGCAACGCAAACCTGTTCCGGGCTGGCGCCCAACAATTCAGCAAGGCCTGCCGCCGCCATCGAACAGGCGACCCCGACTTCTCCCTGACAGCCGACTTCCGCGCCGGAAATAGACGCGTTCATCTTATACAGCGCGCCAATAGCGCCTGCCGCCAGGAAGTAGCGGGTGTAAATATCCGGGCTGACTGATTCAATAAAATGGTCGTAGTAAGCCAGTACCGCAGGAACGATGCCGCACGCGCCATTGGTTGGCGCCGTCACGACGCGGCCGCCTGCGGCGTTCTCTTCGTTCACCGCCAGAGCAAACATATTCACCCAGTCAATGACGTTCATCGGATCGCTGGAAAGCTTATCGCTGGAAACCAGCATACGACGCAGCGCGGAGGCGCGACGCGGTACGCGCAGCGGCCCCGGCAGCACGCCTTCGGTATTCATACCGCGATCAATACAGGCCTGCATGGTCTGCCAGACGTGACCGAAATACTCTTCAATCTCTTTCTTGCTATGCAGCGCCAGTTCGTTTTGCATCACCATGCCGGAGAGTGAAAGGCCGGTACTGTTGCAATACTCCAGCATTTCTTTCGCCGATTTAAACGGATAAGGTACAGTAACCTCATTCGTCGCTTCCTGGCCGAAATGCTCTTCATCAACGATAAAGCCGCCGCCGATGGAATAGTACGTCTTGCTATAAATGACCGTGTCGTCATGCCAGGCGTGGATCTGCATCCCGTTTTCATGCAGCGGCAAATTGCCGTTGTGAAAACGCATTCCGTCATCTTTCGGGAAGTCGACTTCGTGACGTCCCTGGGCCAGTAACAGACGCTCGCGCGTTTCGACGTCGCGAATAAAACCGGGGATACTATCAATATCCACGGTAGCGGGTTCATTACCCGCCAGACCCATAATAATGGCGATATCGGTATGGTGACCTTTCCCCGTCAGCGACAGCGAGCCGTAGACATCGACAGCGACGCGGGTAACGTTATCCAGTAATCCTTTTTCGACCAGGTCATCGACGAACTGTTTACCGGCCTTCATCGGGCCAACAGTGTGGGAAGAGGAGGGACCAATCCCTACCTTAAACATGTCGAATAGGCTAATCACGATAATACTCCTGACAGGGCAACCGGGGCTTCCGGTTACGATGTTATAACTGCGCATAGTGTAAGAGGGAACGCTGGCATCAGCTTAACTATTCACATGAATTAAACTAATGAATAACCGCGTTTTTACTAATATTGCGACAGTAATCTCAAGTCGTGTCTTGCGCGCGTAAAGTTAAGTATATACACGTTGCCCTTCAGGCTGCCTCTTTGGGGGAGGCGATTGTTACCGCCTTGAGGCAACGTGAATGGCGTTGTGTACAGTCAGGGCTTTACGCCGATTTGCAGCGCCAGCTCACGAAGAATGTTTGCGGTCATGCCCCAGACGAAATAATGCTCATACCAGGAGAGCCATACGCGGTGCGAATTGCCGCGACGGTAAACATCAAGCGGATGATATCGACCCAGTTGCAACGCTTGCGCCAGCGGCATTTCAAACACCGCAGACACTTCGTCTTCACTGGCGCGCCAGGGGAGATTTGGCGGAATAATGCCGACCACCGGGGTGACCTGAAAACCGGTCACGCTGTCTACCGGCGGTAAAACGCCAATCACTTCCACGGCTTGCGGCGGGATGGCGACTTCCTCCTGCGCTTCGCGAAGCGCTGCGGCGATAAGCGAAGCATCGGTACTGTCCACGGCCCCGCCGGGAAAGGCGACCTGTCCGGCGTGTTTGCGCAGATGAATAGCCCGCTGGGTCAACAGCAGCCCCGGTTGGGGGCGGCGAACCACAGGGATCAGTACGGCGGCCTGACGTTGGTTTAACGTTTCATGAGTTATCTGCGGGCGCAAAAGCTGAAAGCGCGATAAGAAATGATCGAGCGTCAGACGGCTGGTATCCACGTATTAGTTCTCCAGTGGGTGCAGGATACGATTAACTTTATCAAAAGTTTCCTGATATTCCGCTTCTTCCTTGCTATCGGCCACGATACCGCCGCCGGCTGAGCAATAGAGTTGGCCCTGCGTTGCCGTGACGGTGCGGATAGTAATACTGGTATCCATCTTGCCGCAGAAACTCAGATAACCGATGCTACCGCACCAGGCGTTGCGTCGCTGCGGCTCCAGTTCGTCGATAATTTCCATTGCCCGCACTTTAGGCGCGCCGGTAATGGAGCCGCCGGGGAAAGCGGCGCGCAGCAGGTCGGTAGCATGAAGCGAGTCCGGTAAACGGGCGGTAATGGTGCTAACCAGATGGTGAACGGCAGGAAATGGTTCGACGACGAACAGTTCCGGCACTTTCACCGAACCAGGTACGGCGACCCGGCCAATATCGTTACGCATCAAATCGACGATCATCAAATTTTCAGCGCGATCTTTCATTGAGTTGGCCAGTTTCTGCGCCTGCTGACGATCCGCCTGCGGATCGTTAAGCCGTGGAAGCGTACCTTTGATCGGGCGCGTCTGGATATGACCATTCTCCAGTTGGATAAAACGCTCGGGAGAAAGGCTCAATATGGCGCCGTCATGTAAACGAAGAAAGGCGCTGAACGGGGCGCGATTTGCGCGGTTAAGGCGTTCGAATGCCTGCCACTCATCACCCTCGTAGCTCGCCTGAAAACGCTGGGAAAGATTGACCTGATAGCAGTCCCCGCTGTGCAGCCAGGCCTGCACCTGACGAAACTTCTCGCCATACTCGCAACGCGTCATATTGGATTGCCAGGCCGAGGTAAGCCTGAAGGGCGTTCGGGTTGGCGCGCGCTGGCTGGTGAGCCAGCGATATCGGGCGTCTGCATCGTGATAGCTTATCAGCGACACCACCTGTTTTTGGTGATCGACAATCAGCGCCCAGTCGTAAAGGCCAATCGCCATATCGGGTAAAGCGATATCGCGCGCGGCAGTATCGGGCAGAATTTCGAAACGCCGCCCTAAATCATAACCAAACAGACCCAGCGCGCCGCCCTGAAAGGGTAAGTCAGGGTCAGGCTGAGGATGAAAAGGCAGCGCCTCCAGTTGAGTCTGCAAAACGTGTAACGGATCGTCGAGAGTGACGGTAGTCGTGCGCGCAGTACATACCGTGGTTTCCTGCGCGCGCGTGGTCAGCGTGGTGACAGGATCGGCGACCAGAATATCAAAGCGGTTATAGGGATGAATAGCATCACCTGAATGCAGCAGCATCGCCCAGGGCAAATGGTTTACGGGCGCAAAATAGTGTTCAGCGGCGTCCGGACGCCAGGGTAAGGTGATAACAGTGGGAGATAACGTCTTCATCATTCCTGACTCGTTACAACACTACTGGCTTACCGCCGGGTAGCGTGAAATAATTAGCGCTAACAATTTAGCAGGAGTTAATCATGTTTGCAGGTTTACCTTCACTCAGTCATGAACAACAGCAAAAAGCCGTAGAACGTATCCAGGAATTGATGTCGCAAGGTATGAGTAGCGGAGAAGCGATTGCCCAGGTGGCGGGCGAACTTCGCGCCAACCATACCGGCGAACGGATAGTGGCGCGTTTTGAGGATGAAGACGAATAACCGGCTTATACCGCCGCGACAATCTTAATCTCAACTTTATATTTCGGATTCATCAACCCGGCCTGTACGGTACAGCGTACCGGCGCATGGCCTGCGACGACCCACGCATCCCACGCCTTATTCATGGCGGCAAAATCCGCTTTATCGCTCAGGAAAATAGTGGCATCCAGAATACGTGACTTACTGGAGCCCTGTTTTTCCAGCACCGCATCAATTTGCGCCAGAGTATTCGCCGTTTGCTCAAAAGCATCGGCGTCCAGGTTTTCCGGCACGCCGGTATACCACAGCGTATTATTGTAGATCACCACGTCTGACCAACGATCTTCGGCATCAATACGCACGATAGACATTACTTATTCCTCATTTGCTTTCCATTTGAATGGCTCAAGACTGCCACAATGTGGCGCCGCCGTCACCTCTGTAACTGGCGTAAGCCTTTCTACCCTGACATAATCCCTGTGCAAATTAACAGGGGGCAGTGTGACGGACGATTTTGCAGCAGATGGCCAACTGGCCAAAGCGATAACTGGCTTTAAACCGCGCGAACCACAGCGGCAAATGGCGGTTGCCGTAACACAAGCGATTGAAAATGCGCAGCCTCTGGTTGTTGAAGCCGGCACCGGAACCGGGAAGACCTATGCTTACCTCGCTCCGGCGTTGCGCGCCGGGAAAAAAGTCATTATTTCGACCGGGTCGAAAGCGTTGCAGGATCAACTCTACAGCCGCGATCTGCCGACGGTAGCAAAAGCGTTGGCATTTACCGGTAAGACGGCCCTGTTGAAAGGACGTTCAAACTACCTCTGCCTGGAGCGGCTGGAACAACAAGCGCTGGCGGGCGGCGATTTACCGGTACAAACGTTAAGCGACGTGATATTGCTGCGCTCCTGGTCAAATCAGACGCGGGATGGCGATATCAGCACCTGCGTCAGCGTGGCGGAGGATTCCCAGGCCTGGCCGCTGGTCACCAGTACCAACGACAACTGCCTTGGCAGCGATTGCCCGCTCTACAAAGAGTGCTTTGTGGTGAAAGCGCGTAAAAAGGCGATGGACGCGGATGTGGTGATTGTAAACCACCACCTTTTTCTTGCGGATATGGTGGTTAAAGAGAGCGGGTTTGGCGAACTTATCCCTCAGGCTGAAGTAATGATCTTCGATGAAGCCCACCAACTGCCTGACATCGCCAGCCAGTATTTCGGACAATCGCTCTCCAGCCGTCAGTTGCTGGATTTAGCAAAAGACATCACCATCGCCTACCGGACGGAACTGAAAGACACTCAACAGTTGCAAAAATGCGCCGATCGCCTTGCCCAGAGCGCCCAGGATTTTCGTCTGCAACTGGGGGAGCCCGGCTACCGGGGAAATTTGCGTGAACTGTTAGCCGACCCACGTATCCAACGGGCATTTTTAATGCTGGATGATACGCTGGAGCTTTGTTACGACGTGGCGAAGCTGTCGCTGGGTCGTTCAGCGCTGCTGGATGCGGCTTTTGAACGCGCCACGCTATACCGTTCACGGCTGAAACGCTTAAAAGAGATCAATCAGCCGGGATACAGCTACTGGTATGAGTGCACCTCGCGCCATTTCACCCTGGCGCTGACGCCGCTCACCGTGGCGGACAAATTCAAAGAGGTGATGGAACAGAAGCCCGGTAGCTGGATTTTTACCTCGGCCACGTTGTCGGTAAATGATGATCTTCACCACTTTACCGCCCGTCTGGGAATTGAACAGGCAGAATCCATGCTACTGCCCAGCCCATTCGACTATACGCGCCAGGCGTTACTCTGCGTACCGCGTAACCTACCGCAAACCAACCAGCCCGGCGCGGCGCGACAGTTGGCGGCTATGCTCAGGCCGATTATCGAAGCCAATAACGGGCGATGTTTTATGCTGTGCACCTCGCACGCCATGATGCGCGATCTGGCGGAGCAGTTTCGCGCCACCATGACGCTGCCAGTATTATTGCAAGGGGAAACCAGTAAAGGCCAACTGTTACAGCAATTTGTTAGCGCCGGAAACGCGCTGCTCGTCGCCACCAGCAGCTTCTGGGAAGGGGTGGACGTGCGCGGCGATACGTTATCGTTGGTGATTATCGACAAATTGCCGTTTACTTCCCCGGACGACCCGTTGTTAAAAGCGCGAATGGAAGACTGTCGTTTGCGCGGTGGCGATCCGTTTGATGAGGTTCAACTGCCCGATGCGGTGATTACGCTGAAGCAGGGGGTGGGGCGGCTAATTCGCGATGCGGACGATCGCGGGGTGTTAGTGATTTGTGATAACCGGCTGGTGATGCGGCCCTATGGCGCCACGTTTCTCGCCAGCCTGCCTCCTGCGCCGCGCACGCGTGATATCGCCCGTGCCGTTCGCTTTCTTGCGATTCCATCCGCCGAGTAATTTGTTACGGAGTATGGTAAGATGCGCGCTATTTTATTGATCTAAGCACGAAACCTCATGCGAATTCTGGCTATCGATACCGCCACAGAGGCCTGTTCTGTCGCCCTGTGGAACAACGGTACTATCAATGCTCACTTTGAGCTTTGTCCACGAGAACACACTCAACGTATCCTGCCCATGGTGCAGGAGATTCTGGCCGCCAGCGGCGCCTCGCTCAATGAGATAGATGCGCTGGCGTTTGGGCGCGGTCCGGGCAGCTTTACCGGCGTGCGTATCGGTATTGGTATTGCGCAAGGGCTGGCGTTAGGGGCAAATCTGCCGATGATCGGTGTTTCGACGCTTGCCACGATGGCGCAGGGCGCATGGCGTAAAACTGGCGCGACCCGCGTACTCGCTGCGATTGACGCGCGGATGGGCGAAGTGTACTGGGCGGAATACCAGCGTGATGCGCAGGGCGTCTGGCAGGGCGAAGAGACGGAAGCGGTGCTGAAACCGGAACGGGTCGGCGAGCGGTTGAAACAGCTTTCCGGCGAGTGGGCGACCGTAGGAACGGGTTGGTCCGCGTGGCCCGATCTGGCGAAGGAGTGCGGCCTGACGCTTCATTATGGGGAGGTGTCGCTCCCGGCAGCGGAAGATATGTTACCCATCGCCAGTCAAAAGCTGGCGGCAGGAGAGACCGTTGCCGTGGAACATGCCGAGCCGGTTTATTTGCGTAACGAAGTGGCGTGGAAGAAACTTCCCGGCAAAGAATGACTCTCACTACTATTACCCCCCATACTTTATGCTGTGGGGTGGAATAGAGGTCGAGAAAAAGGAGTCGCATCATGGCGGTTCAAAAACGGTTAATAAAAGGGGCGCTGGCGTGCGCTTTTGCGCTTATGCTGAGCGGTTGCGTGACTATCCCGGATGCCATTAAAGGTTCGAGTCCGACGCCGCAGCAGGATTTGGTGCGGGTGATGAATGCGCCACAGCTCTATATCGGGCAAGAGGCGCGTTTGGGCGGCAAAGTTGTGGCGGTACAAAATCAGCAGGGAAAAACCCGGCTTGAAATCGCGACCGTACCGCTCGACAGCGGCGCGCGTCCTGTTCTGGGCGAAGCCTCGCGCGGCAGAATTTTTGCCGATGTGAACGGTTTTCTGGACCCGGTGGACTTCCGTGGCCAGTTAGTTACCGTTGTCGGCCCGATAACCGGCACGGTTGACGGTAAAATCGGCAATACGCCGTATAAATTTATGCTGATGCAGGCTACCGGCTATAAACGCTGGCATCTTGTTCAGCAGGTCGTCATGCCTCCACAGCCGATCGATCCGTGGTTTTACGGCGGACGCGCCTGGCCTTATGGCTATGGCGGTTGGGGGTGGTATAACCCTGGACCCGCAGAGGTTCAGACGATAGTAACAGAGTAACTCTTTGTTTTATCAATAAAAGAAACAGCGGCTGGTCCGCTGTTTCTGCATTCATAGAGACATAATAAAAATAAATAGTGACGCGCTTCGCAACCTTTCAGTTGCGTAATTAATAAACTGGTACGCTGAGTTAATATAATGTTAACGACTTGTTTATTAACTGGGGTTGTGATGACGACGAACACTCATTTTAGAGGTGATGCATTGAAGAAGGTTTGGCTTAACCGTTATCCTGCTGATGTTCCGGCGGAGATCAACCCTGACCGTTATCAATCCCTGGTTGAACTGTTTGAACATGCGGCGACGCGCTATGCCGATCAGCCTGCGTTCGTCAATATGGGGGAGGTAATGACCTTCCGCAAATTAGAAGAACGTAGTCGGGCATTTGCGGCTTATTTACAACAAGGGCTGGGACTCAAAAAAGGCGACCGTGTGGCGCTGATGATGCCAAACCTGTTGCAGTATCCCGTCGCGCTATTTGGTATTTTACGCGCCGGCATGATTGTGGTGAACGTTAATCCGCTTTACACGCCGCGCGAACTTGAGCATCAGCTTAACGATAGCGGCGCGGCGGCAATCATTATTGTTTCTAACTTTGCCCATACGCTGGAAAAAGTGGTCGAGAAAACGTCGGTACAGCACGTTATTCTGACGCGGATGGGCGACCAGCTTTCTACCGCCAAAGGTACGGTTGTTAACTTTGTCGTGAAATACATCAAGCGTCTGGTGCCAAAATACCACTTGCCAGATGCGATCTCGTTTCGCAGCGCGCTACAGCATGGCTACCGTATGCAGTATGTAAAACCCGAGGTTGTCGCTGAAGATCTGGCTTTCCTGCAATATACCGGCGGTACGACGGGCGTGGCGAAAGGCGCGATGTTGACCCACCGCAATATGCTGGCGAATCTGGAGCAGGTGAAAGCGACCTATGGGCCGCTGCTGCACCCGGGGAAAGAGCTGGTAGTGACCGCGCTGCCGCTGTATCACATTTTTGCCTTAACCATGAACTGTCTGCTTTTTATCGAGCTGGGTGGGCAAAACCTGCTGATTACCAATCCGCGTGATATCCCCGGCCTGGTCAAGGAGCTGGCGAAATATCCATTTACGGCGATGACTGGCGTTAATACGCTATTCAACGCTCTGCTCAATAATAAAGAGTTTCAACAGCTGGATTTTTCTTCGCTGCATCTGTCAGCCGGCGGCGGGATGCCGGTGCAAAACGTCGTTGCGGAACGTTGGGTAAAGCTGACCGGGCAATACCTGCTGGAAGGCTACGGGCTGACCGAGTGCGCCCCGCTGGTGAGCGTCAACCCGCATGATATTGATTATCACAGCGGCAGTATCGGCCTGCCAGTGCCTTCAACAGAAGCCAAACTGGTGGATGACGATGATAACGAAGTCGCGCCGGGTGAGGCCGGAGAGCTTTGCGTGAAAGGCCCGCAGGTTATGCTGGGATACTGGCAGCGTCCTGACGCGACGGATGAAATCATTAAAGATGGCTGGCTGCATACGGGCGATATTGCGGTTATGGATGAAGAGGGCTTTCTGCGGATTGTCGATCGTAAGAAAGATATGATTCTGGTTTCTGGTTTCAACGTTTATCCAAACGAAATTGAAGATGTGGTGATGCAGCATTCTGGCGTGCAGGAAGTCGCGGCGGTTGGCGTGCCTTCCGGTAGTAGCGGCGAAGCGGTGAAGCTTTTTGTGGTTAAGAAAGATCCGGCATTGACTGACGATGCGTTGATCACCTTCTGCCGTCGCCATCTGACCGGATATAAGGTGCCCAAACAGGTAGAGTTTCGCGAGGAATTACCAAAATCTAACGTTGGGAAAATTTTACGACGAGAACTGCGTGACGAAGCCCGTGGCAAAGTAGACAATAAAGCCTGAGCGTTAAGTCAGCTAACGAGAGACGCCGGTTAAGCCGGCGTTTTTTTTGGCGCGAACCAAAGAGAACACGATTTGAATTACCAAATGATTGAAACGGACGATGCGCTGGCGAGCCTGTGTGAGGCTGTCCGCGCATGTCCGGCTATTGCTTTAGATACGGAATTTGTCCGTACCCGCACCTATTACCCGCAGTTAGGATTGATACAGTTATTTGACGGGGCAAATGTCGCCCTGATCGATCCGCTCGGCATCAGCGACTGGTCGCCGTTAAAAGCGGTGCTGCGCGATACGGGAATCACCAAATTTCTGCACGCGGGTAGCGAAGATCTGGAAGTATTTCTGAATGCGTTTGGCGAACTGCCGGAACCCCTGATTGATACGCAAATTCTGGCGGCGTTTTGCGGGCGCCCGCTGTCGTGGGGGTTTGCGGCGATGGTAGAAGAGTATACGGGCGTGGCGCTGGATAAAAGCGAGTCTCGTACCGACTGGTTAGCCCGGCCTTTAAGCGAACGTCAGTGTGAATACGCGGCGGCGGATGTCTGGTATCTGTTACCGATCGCCAAAAAGCTGATGATTGAAACTGAAGCCGCAGGATGGCTGCCTGCCGCGCTTGATGAATGCCGATTGATGCAGCAGCGTCGTCAGGAGATTCAGGCGCCGGAAGAAGCATGGCGGGATATCACTAATGCCTGGCAACTGCGTACCCGCCAGTTAGCCTGTCTGCAACTTTTAGCTGACTGGCGGCTACGTAAGGCGCGTGAGCGCGATATGGCGGTGAACTTTGTTGTGCGTGAAGAAAACCTGTGGGCGGTCGCGCGTTATATGCCGGGCAGTCTCGGTGAGCTGGATAGCCTGGGGCTTTCCGGCAGCGAGATTCGTTTTCACGGCAAGACGTTGATATCGCTGGTGGCGAAAGCACAGGCGTTACCGGAAGAGGCATTGCCGGAACCCCTGTTGAATCTGATGGACATGCCGGGCTATCGCAAAGCGTTTAAGGCCATCAAAGCGCTGGTGGCGGAGGTGAGCGCGTCGCATCACGTCAGCGGCGAGCTACTGGCATCGCGTCGGCAGATTAATCAGTTGCTTAACTGGCACTGGAAATTAAAACCGCAAAATGGGCAACCGGAATTGATTTCCGGCTGGCGCGCCGAACTGATGGCGGAGAAGTTAACTCTTCTGTTGCAGGAGTACCCGCGTTAACGACGGTAATTGCCGGGAAAACGGCCAGTGAAATAAATGTCCGTATTCGGAATAATGTAAAAAAATAAAAAAGGCAGATTCTTCTGCCTTTTTTAATCCAGGAATTTTCCCATAAAAGAGCTTATTTTGACTCTTCGGCTTCCGGCAGCGTTACGTTAAGTTCAAGGATGGAGATATCACCATCTTTTTGCTCAAGCTGGACGGTAACCATTTCCGGATCGATTTGTACGTATTTACAAATGACCTCAAGAATATCTTTACGTAACTGCGGTAAATAATGCGGTTCGGCATCGCTACGGCGACGTTCCGCGACAATGATTTGCAACCGCTCTTTTGCAATATTAGCGGTACTCTTTTTCCGCGAGAGAAAAAAATCCAGTAATGCCATAATTTATCCTCCGAACAGGCGTTTGAGGAAACCTTTCTTCTCTTCTTCAATGAAGCGGAAAGGACGTTCTTCTCCCAACAGACGATCTACGGTATCTGCATAGGCTTTACCCGCATCCGCAGTGGCGTCAAGAATCACCGGTTCGCCCTGGTTCGATGCGCGCAGTACGGATTGATCTTCCGGGATCACCCCGACGAGTTTAATACGCAGAATCTCCAGTACATCTTCCATGCTGAGCATGTCGCCTTTATTGACGCGGCCTGGATTGTAGCGCGTCAACAGGAGATGTTCTTTAATCGGTTCTTCGCCATTTTCTGCGCGACGAGATTTCGATGCCAGAATACCCAGAATACGGTCCGAGTCACGGACAGAAGAGACTTCCGGGTTAGTCGTGATGATCGCTTCATCGGCAAAATAGAGCGCCATCAGCGCCCCGGTTTCGATACCCGCCGGCGAGTCGCAAACGATGAACTCAAAGTCCATCGCTTTCAGTGAGTCCAGTACCTTAGCGACGCCTTCGCGCGTTAGCGCGTCTTTATCCCGGGTCTGCGACGCCGGAAGAATGAAGAGATTTTCAGTACGCTTATCTTTGATCAGCGCCTGATTCAGTGTCGCATCGCCCTGAATGACGTTTACAAAATCGTAAACGACACGACGTTCGCACCCCATAATCAGATCGAGGTTACGCAGTCCGATATCAAAATCAATGACGACAGTTTTCTTTCCCTTCTGGGCCAAACCTGTAGCGATGGCCGCGCTGGAGGTGGTCTTGCCAACGCCCCCTTTACCCGAAGTAACAACAATAATGCGTGCCATAAAAATTCCTTGTTAAAAAGGGATCAATTCAACGGTTGAACTGTCAAAGCGTTGTCTGCTAAACGCAGGCGCGCCGCTTTGCCATAAAATTCTGCCGGGATTTTATCACTCAGCCAGTAAACACCTGCGATAGAGACCAGTTCTGCCGTCAGATGGGTACAAAAAATTTGCGCTTCCCGATCGCCGCTCGCCCCTGCCAGCGCGCGACCTCTCATCATGCCATAGACATGGATATTGCCGTCAGCGATAAGCTCTGCGCCAGCGCTGACGTGACTTGTAACAATCAGATCACATTGTGGAGCATAAATGCGCTGACCGGAACGAACCGGAACATCAATTAATCGCGTTTTTGTGATGGGATTAGCGTTTTGCGGCGGCTCGCTGGGCGTTGCCGGCTCAACGGGCGCAGGCCGAACCGCTTTCTCTTTACCTTCAGTCAGTAAAGGAAGACCCATCCGATCGATTTCTACTTTCAGGCTGGCGTCTTTACAGCCGCTCACGCCGATAATGCGTAAGCCGGTTGAGGTCACGATCTTATGCAGTTCCGGCCAGTTTACCGGGCTTTCGAGACCGCTAACGTTAATAACGACAGGGGCGTGTTTTAAAAACGCAGGAGCCTGCGCTATTTTGTCTTCTAACGCCTGACGAATAACCTCTGGTTCCGCTTCATGCAAATGAACCACTGATAAGGTGAAGCTACTGCCTTTAAGCTCGATTGGCGTGTTTGACATCCTGGCCTTACTCAATTTGCTATTTATCATCTCCGATACGGAGTGATATTCCGAAGTCCAGAAGGCATGTTATAGTCAGTATTATATTGAGGCAAGTCACCATCCCGTTAATTCAGAGTAAAAGTATGTTTTGTGTGATCTATAGAAGTAGCAAGCGCGATCAAACCTATTTGTATGTCGAAAAAAAAGACGATTTTTCGCGAGTGCCTGAAGCGTTGATGAAAGGATTCGGTCAGCCGCAGTTAGCGATGATGCTGCCGCTTGATGGACGTAAAAAATTAGTCAATGCCGAGCTCGAAAAAGTAAAACAGGCGTTAAGCGAGCAGGGCTATTATTTACAATTGCCGCCGCCGCCGGAAGATTTGCTGAAACAACATCTTTCTTCGGTGGGACAAAATACGTCGCCCGCTGACCGTTAAACGGTATTCGGCGCCGCGCCTGAATTCCATCATGATCTTAGGGGAAAATATGTATCAACATCGTAACTGGCAAGGCGCCTTGCTTGATTACCCGGTAAGTAAAGTGGTCTGCGTGGGCAGTAATTACGCAAATCACATCAAGGAGATGGGCAGCGCGACGCCGGAAGAACCCGTGCTTTTTATCAAGCCGGAAACCGCATTGTGTGATATTCGCCAGCCGCTGGCGATTCCGGCGGATATGGGCGCTGTTCATCATGAAGTTGAGCTTGCTGTGCTGATTGGCGCAACGCTCCGCCAGGCGACCGAAGATCATGTACGTAAAGCGATAGCCGGTTATGGCGTGGCGCTTGATTTAACCCTGCGCGATATTCAAGGGAAAATGAAAAAGGCCGGACAGCCCTGGGAAAAAGCCAAAGGTTTTGATAACGCATGTCCGATTTCAGGCTTCATCCCTGTCGCGGCCTTCTGCGGAGATCCGCAAAATACGGTTATCGGGCTTAATGTTAATGGCGAGGTTCGCCAGCAAGGGTCGACCGCGGATATGATTCATCCTATTGTGCCCCTTATCGCCTATATGAGCCGCTATTTTACGCTCAAAGCCGGGGACGTGGTGCTAACCGGCACGCCGGCAGGCGTGGGGCCATTATTAAGCGGCGATGAGCTGGACATTCGTTTTAATGGCGAAACGTTGTCTACCCGCGTTCTGTAAAATCTGCTTGCCGCCTTCAGCGGCGGTAAAACTTGCATCTGCAGGCCAGACTGGTTATAAGGTGCAGCTTTAGTGCAATGGCGGATACTTTAATGAGCGATACACCTTTCTGGCAACGTAAAACCCTGGATGAAATGACCGATGCCGAGTGGGAGTCGCTGTGCGATGGCTGCGGTCAATGCTGCCTGCATAAGCTGATGGATGAAGATACAGATGAAATCTACTTCACTAACGTGGCGTGCAGGCAATTAAATATCAAAACGTGCCAGTGCCGTCATTATGAACGCCGTTTTGAATTTGAACCCGACTGTATCAAACTCACTCGCGAAAACTTGCCAGACTTTGAATGGTTGCCGATGACCTGCGCCTACCGTTTGTTGGCGGAAGGTAAGCCCTTGCCGACGTGGCATCCGCTGCTGACTGGATCGAAAGCCGCTATGCATGGCGAGCGAATTTCTGTCCGTCATATCGCGGTTAAAGAATCTGAAGTACGGGACTGGCAGGATCATATTTTAAATAAACCGTCGTGGGCAGAATAAGTCTTCGGCAAAACGGCTGATTGTTTACAATTCTTTAATTTACGCCGGGCGGCCCCTGAAATCAGGAATTGCGTGCAAATTCCGTCACCTGGCGTTATCACTGCCTTCTATTCTTCCCTGACGCGCCTTGTCGCTGCGCTCGCGCACGTATGGCGGCGACTCTATACTTTCAAAGCAGTATATCGCTGCCTATCCTGAGGAGTTACCCCATGAATAACCAACCGTTGCGCGTTTCAAAGGATCAGCCCAGGAAGCCTGATAAGACACCCGAAGACGAAGGAAAAAATCCAAAGAAAAACCAAAAGTAGTGCTGTAGGGTATCTTTAATAACTATGGTTCGTTGGAGGCTTTATGTCTGAACGTCCTGATTTAGTCGATCCATTACCAGAGGATGAGCCGCTTCCTGGTGAAAATATTCCGGATACACCAGAGGGAGACGATCCTCTCGACCCGGATACCCAGAATGAGGTTGAAGATCCTCGTAGATAGCGTCTTGTGCTATTAACCAACCGCCTGATGCACCGTCTGTGCCAGGCGGTTTTTTTACATCTTCTAAAGCGAAACATCCTGATAATCCTCAGAAAGATAGCCTATAATTTTTTGTACGTTAAAATAGTAGCGCGTCCATGACGACACTGTCTTATTGCGCTTAGCCGTTTGCGAGTTCAAAGGAGGAAATCAATGAACAGCGAAGAGTTGACACATAAAGCAGAAGAGGAAATCGCGGCACTCATTAGCAAAAAGGTCGCCGAACTACGGAAGAAAACCGGGCAAGAGGTTTCCGAAATAGAGTTCGCGCCGCGAGAAACGATGAAAGGGCTTGAGGGATACCACGTTAAAATTAAACTACTCTAGCGTTTAATTAGTGCCATTAATCACCTGGCTACTGGGCGGGACGCCGCCCAGTGGTGACTGGTTTACCGATGTCAGGCTTTTTTCTGTTGATACATTTCCTCGCCCTGATGGTCTTCCTCTACCCAAAAATGAATGTTGAACCGCGCATCATCGCTCAGCTCTACCCGATGCCAGTATTGCGGCGGACTGGTGGCGAATTGCCCGGCATTAATCACCACTTTCACTTCTGGTTCTGTCGCGGTTTCATTCGCAAAGCCATAGTAGGTCACGGTGCCTTCCATCACGCAGAGTTGTCCGAAAACGCCTGCCGCTGTGTTGTGATGAGAGAGCAGTGCCGCCGGAACATTCTCTTTGGTGAAAAAGGGGGTAGAGCGTTTAACTTTCCAGTTTGCCGGGATGCGTAAGTGGGACATAAGACATCTCCCTGATGTGGTGATTAAAAGATGTATTTAATATACACCTTTTAATCACTGGCAAACAACGCTTCGGGCAAAAAAAACGCTCCCGAAGGAGCGTGTGTATCAACGACCGAACAGGTCGCGTTTTTTAGGCTTAAATGCCTGGGCTATGACGACGGCTATCGCCACCACAAGGTAAGCGGCAAAGATCCCCAACAGCCATTGCGGCATCTCCAGCGTTAAAAACGACCACTGGCGTTCGGCGCAATCACCGGATGCCACAAACACCTGTGGCAGCCATTTACCCAACGGCAACCAGTCTGGAAAGCGCGCCATAAAGTCACAGGTCATGAACGGCGAGGGATGCAACTGAATCATCGTATGTTCATACGCCAGTTGTAGACCCCGCCAGGCGCTGTAAATCCAGATAACCATTGCCACGTATCGCAGCGGCGTTTTCGGCGCTATTGCGCCGACCAGACCCGCGCCCATCACGCCAAACAGGGCGCAACGTTCGTAAATACATAGCACGCAAGGTTTAAGTAACATGACGTGCTGGAACCACAGCGCCACCATTTCCAGCGCCAGGGCGGTAAACGCCATCAGTAACCATGCGCCCCGACCCCGTGAGCACTGGTTTAAAAATCGCAACATAATAATTTCCCTGCAACATGCGTAGAGACCGCAGTGTAAACCAATTCAATTCGTGCGCCACTAGCGGGAAATGAAATAATGTGTAATTGGATAATTATCAGGCAAAAATCGGAGCCGGGCGGTGTATTGCCCGGCCAAACGTTACGAAAGCGTTGCTAACCATCCTGCCTGAGTCATCCATTCGGTGGCCGGCGCAAGAGTGAATTCGACGCACAGTAGCCCTATCAGGGTCAGTACGATAGTGTACGGTAACGCCATCCAGACCATACGGCCATAGGAGAGACGGATTAACGGCGCCAGCGCGGAGGTCAGCAGGAATAAGAATGCCGCCTGACCATTTGGCGTCGCTACCGATGGCAGGTTAGTACCGGTATTGATGGCCACAGCTAGCAGCTCAAACTGTTTTAAGCTGATTGCGCCGTTTTCCATTGCCGCCTTCGCTTCGTTGATATAAATGGTGCCGACAAAGACGTTATCTGAGATGGAAGACAACAGGCCGTTAAAGAGATAGAACAGCGTTAGCTGCGCGTGTTCAGAGGCTTGCAAGACGAACTGAATAATCGGCGCGAAAAGATGTTGATCGATAATAACCGCCACAATGGAGAAGAAAACGGTTAACAGCGCAGTAAACGGCAGCGACTCGGTAAACGCTTTGCCGATGGCGTGTTCATCGGTTACACCCGTTAACGCGGTGGCCAGAATAATGACCGACAGACCAATCAGTCCCACCTCCGCGAGATGGAGGGCGAGGGCGGTAACCAGCCAGACGCCAATAATCGCCTGGACTATTAGTTTAATTTTATCCTGGCGGGTGCGCTTCTTACGGCTTTGATCGTCGAATTGCTGTAAAACGTCGCGGACTTTTTCGGGCAACGTTTCGCCATAGCCAAACCAGCGCATTTTCTCGACCAGCATACAGGTTAACAGTCCACATACCAGTACCGGGACGGTGACAGGCGACATCCGCAAAAAGAAGTCGCCGAAATGCCAGCCAGCCGCTTTAGCGATGATCAGGTTTTGCGGCTCCCCGACCATGGTCATGACACCGCCCAGCGCCGTCCCCACGCCTGCATGCATCATCAGGCTACGCAAGAATCCGCGGAATTGCTCCAGCACCGTTTTGTAATGCGGATCGATATGGCTGTCGTCCAGCATATCGTTCTCTTCGCCGCGCGATGAGGCCACACGATGGTAAATCCCGTAAAAACCGACGGCGACGCTGATCACCACCGCAACGACGGTAAGCGCGTCAAGGAAAGCCGACAAGAACGCGGCGGCGACGCAAAAGGCCAGCGACAGAACCATCTTCGAGCGGATACTGAGTAACAGACGGGTAAAAATAAACAGCAATAACTGCTTCATAAAGTAGATGCCTGCCACCATAAACATCAGCAGCAGCAAGACTTCCAGGTTGGCGGCAACCTCTTCACGTACATGGGCGGCGCTGGTCATGCCGATGATGACGGCTTCAATGGCCAGTAACCCGCCGGGCAGCAGGGGGTAACACTTTAACGCCATCGCCAGGGTGAAGATAAACTCTGCCACCAGCAGCCAACCGGCAACAAAGGGATTAGCTAAGAAAATAAATGGGTTAACAATTAAAAAGACAAGTAGTGCCAGTTTGTACCAGTCGGGCGACTGGCCTAAAAAGTTGCGCCACATGGCGCGACCCCATGAGATCTCCATGAAATTTTTCCTTACCTAGAAAAATGAAATAGCGTTTTTATGTTTAAACACAGAGAGTAGCGAGCGCGACGAATGCAAGCAAGTCCTTAACGATATTGGCAGGCGATATCAGAAATGGTGCCTTGATCCCCTTTTTCTTCATTGCGTCCGCTATCAGGTGTTACGCCCGTCTGGTATGATGAGTACAACTATGTTTTGCTGTGTAATGGAAATCTCACTATGGTCATTAAGGCGCAGAGCCCGGCGGGTTTCGCGGAAGAGTATATTATTGAAAGTATCTGGAATAACCGCTTTCCTCCTGGCACGATCTTACCGGCAGAACGAGAACTCTCCGAACTGATCGGCGTGACGCGCACGACATTACGCGAGGTGTTACAGCGGCTGGCGCGAGATGGCTGGCTGACCATTCAGCATGGCAAACCGACAAAGGTTAATAATTTTTGGGAAACGTCAGGGCTGAATATCCTTGAAACGCTGGCCCGCCTTGATCATGAAAGCGTTCCGCAACTGATCGACAATTTGTTGTCGGTGCGTACCAATATTTCTACTATCTTTATTCGTACCGCGTTGCGTCAACACCCGGATAAGGCGCAGGAAGTACTGGCCACTGCCCACGAAGTGGCCGACCATGCCGATGCATTCGCCGATCTGGACTATAACATCTTTCGTGGTCTGGCATTCGCCTCCGGCAATCCTATTTACGGCTTGATCCTGAACGGCATGAAAGGGTTATACACCCGCATTGGTCGCCACTATTTCGCCAATCCGGAAGCGCGCAGTCTGGCACTGGGTTTCTATCATAAATTATCGTCGTTATGCGAGCAGGGCGCGCACGACCAGGTGTATGAAACGGTGCGACGTTACGGGCATGACAGCGGCGAGATTTGGCATCGGATGCAGAAAAATCTGCCCGGCGATTTAGCGATTCAGGGACGATAATCCCGCGATGCCCGGTAAGCGCAAACACTACCGGGCAGCATCTCGATTACAGCGTGTTCATGCGCGGCGGACAACGCTCCAGCAGTTCTACGCTGCCATCCTCATTTTGTTGCTCCAGCATCACATCAAAGCCCCATAACCGATGCACATGTTTCAGCACCTCTTTGCGGCCTTTATCCAGCGGTGCGCGGTTATGCGGGATATAACGCAACGTCAGCGATCTGTCGCCGCGTAAATCCACATTCCAGACCTGAATATTCGGCTCCAGGTTGCTCAGGTTATACTGTGACGACAGTTTTGATCGAATCTCCCGATAACCTTCTTCATTATGAATGGCGGAGATCTCCAGATAATTATGCCTGTCATCATCAAGTACCGTGAAGAAACGGAAATCACGCATCACTTTTGGCGACAGGAACTGACTGATAAAGCTTTCATCTTTAAAATCGCGCATGGCGAAGTGCAGCGTTTCCAGCCAGTCGGAACCGGCAATATCCGGAAACCAGTATTTATCTTCATCCGTGGGCGACTGACAAATACGTTTGATATCCTGGAACATGGCAAAGCCGAGCGCATAGGGGTTAATTCCGCTATACCAGGGGCTATTATAGGGCGGCTGAAATACGACATTGGTATGGCTGTGTAAAAACTCCAGCATAAAGCGTTCCGTCACTTTGCCTTCATCATACAGATGGTTCAGGATGGTGTAGTGCCAGAAGGTCGCCCAGCCCTCGTTCATGACCTGCGTCTGTTTCTGCGGATAAAAATACTGGCTGACTTTACGAACGATGCGCAGAATTTCGCGCTGCCACGGCTCGAGCAACGGGGCGTTTTTCTCCATAAAATAGAGCAGGTTTTCCTGTGGTTCAGCGGGAAAGCGGCGTGCTTCGGCGACCGTTTTTTCTTCCTCGCGTTTTGGCAGCGTGCGCCACAGCATATTCACCTGGCTTTGTAGATACTCTTCCCGGCTTTTTTGTCGCGCTTTCTCTTCCTGCAACGAGATTTTCTGCGGGCGCTTATAGCGATCGACGCCGTAATTCATCAGCGCGTGGCAGGAGTCGAGCAGTTTTTCTACTTCATCCACTCCGTAGCGTTCTTCACAGCGGGTAATGTAATTCCGGGCGAAAATCAGGTAATCGACGATAGAGCTGGCATCCGTCCAGCTCCGGAAGAGATAATTATTTTTAAAAAAGGAGTTGTGGCCGTAACAGGCGTGCGCCATGACCAGCGCCTGCATGGTGATGGTGTTTTCTTCCATCAGGTAGGCAATGCAGGGATTAGAGTTGATCACAATTTCATAAGCCAGTCCTTGTTGACCATGCTTATACAGACGTTCCGTCTCAATGAACTTTTTGCCAAACGACCAGTGCGGATAGTTGATCGGCATCCCGACGCTGGAGTAGGCGTCCATCATCTGTTCGGAAGTGATGACTTCAATTTGGTGCGGGTAAGTATCCAGTTGGTAGAGTTTCGCCACGCGGTCTATCTCTGCCAGATAGACATCCAGCAGATCAAATGTCCAGTCGGGTCCATCGCTCAAACGTGTGGTGTCCTTGTTCATGGAATCAATCGTTGCCATTCGCGCACCCTCATTGTTGGCGACGCTCTCTGTATGGAGCGCCTCCTTTCAAGCATAGAACACCATGTTAAAAAACGACTTGATCGTGAAAACTTTTCTTTGCGATTTCCTCCACTCTGAACGGCAAAAAAACGGGTATTGGCATCATTTTATGCTGTATAGCCATGCCGCGTAGCAGGAGATCCCAAACCAGTGGGATCGCTTGTCTTTAGGGTATATGTGAAGCACGTCACCATAAAAAAGTCATATGTTGAATAATATTTTCATCTGGGTTATCAAGATGTAATCAGAAGATTGTTCTTTTACTATTAACGGAGTGGCTATGCGAGTTGTCATCCTGGGGAGTGGCGTAGTTGGCGTGACCAGCGCCTGGTATTTGAGTCAGGCGGGGCATGATGTCACCGTCATCGATCGCGAATCCGGCCCGGCGCAAGAAACCAGCGCGGCGAATGCCGGACAAATTTCACCGGGATATGCGGCGCCCTGGGCGGCCCCTGGCGTACCGCTGAAGGCGATAAAATGGATGTTTCAGCGCCATGCGCCGCTGGCGGTGCGTCTGGATGGCACCCCGTTTCAACTGAAGTGGATGTGGCAAATGCTGCGTAACTGCGATACCCGGCATTATATGGAAAATAAAGGCCGCATGGTGCGTCTGGCGGAATATAGTCGCGACTGCCTGAAAACGCTACGCGCCGCGACCGGTATCGAATATGAAGGCCGCCAGGGGGGAACGCTACAACTCTTCCGCACCGCGCAACAGTATGAGAACGCCACCCGTGATATCGCCGTGCTGGAAGATGCCGGGGTGCCGTATCAGCTCCTGGAATCCAGCCGACTGGCGGAAGTTGAACCCGCTCTGGCTGAGGTTGCGCATAAATTAACCGGCGGACTGCGCTTACCGAATGATGAAACCGGGGACTGTCAGCTCTTTACCCAGCGTCTGGCGCGCATGGCGGAGCAGGCGGGCGTAACCTTTCGCTTTAATACTCCCGTGGAAAAATTACTGTACGAAAATGATCAGATTTACGGCGTGAAATGCGCCGATGAGATCATTAAAGCAGATGCGTATGTCATGGCGTTTGGATCGTATTCGACGGCGATGCTTAAAGGCATTGTTGATATCCCGGTGTATCCGCTGAAAGGCTATTCATTAACCATCCCAATCGTCGAGCCAGACGGCGCGCCGGTATCGACGATTCTTGATGAAACCTACAAAATCGCTATTACGCGTTTTGATAAGCGTATTCGCGTGGGGGGAATGGCGGAAATCGTGGGCTTTAATACCGACTTACTGCAACCACGCCGCGAGACGCTGGAGATGGTTGTGCGCGATCTTTTTCCGCGCGGCGGTCATATTGAGCAGGCCACATTCTGGACCGGCCTGCGCCCCATGACGCCGGACGGCACGCCGGTAGTAGGACGCACCCGTTATAAAAATCTGTGGCTTAATACTGGACACGGTACCTTAGGCTGGACGATGGCCTGCGGTTCAGGCCAGTTGTTAAGCGATATCTTGTCGGGTCGTACGCCAGCGATACCCTACGACGATCTGAGCGTGGCGCGATACCGTTCCGATTTTACGCCCACCCGCCCGCAACGTTTGCATAGCGCGCATAACTGATAAAGGAAGTGAAATGACCCGCCCTATACAGGCCAGCCTTGATTTACAGGTAATGAAACAAAATTTGGCTATTGTGCGCCGGGCGGCCCCAGAGGCGCGCGTCTGGTCGGTAGTGAAAGCCAACGCCTACGGCCACGGTATTGAACGCGTCTGGAGCGCGCTGGGCGCCACAGATGGTTTCGCTATGCTCAACCTTGAAGAGGCGATTACCCTGCGTGAGCGCGGGTGGAAAGGGCCGATATTAATGCTGGAGGGGTTTTTCCATGCGCAAGACCTGGAGGCGTATGACACTTATCGGCTGACCACCTGCATCCACAGTAACTGGCAGTTGAAAGCGCTGCAAAATGCGCGGCTTAACGCGCCGCTGGATATCTATGTCAAAGTCAACAGCGGCATGAACCGACTCGGTTTTCAGCCTGAGCGGGCGCAGACCGTCTGGCAGCAATTGCGGGCAATGCGCAATGTCGGTGAAATGACCCTGATGTCACATTTTGCTCAGGCCGATCATCCGGAAGGTATCGGGGAGGCGATGAGACGTATTGCGCTGGCGACAGAAGGCCTGCAGTGTGCATACTCGTTATCAAATTCGGCAGCGACACTGTGGCATCCCCAGGCGCATTATGACTGGGTCAGGCCGGGCATTATTTTGTACGGCGCGTCGCCGTCAGGACAGTGGCGGGATATTGCCGATACCGGACTAAAACCCGTGATGACGCTGAGTAGCGAAATTATTGGCGTGCAGACGTTGAGCGTGGGTGAAAGGGTAGGCTATGGCGGAAGGTATTCTGTGACTCAGGAACAACGCATTGGCATCGTCGCGGCGGGTTATGCCGATGGCTATCCACGCCATGCGCCGACCGGGACGCCCGTGCTGGTGGACGGTATCCGTACCAGAACAGTAGGCACCGTTTCAATGGATATGCTGGCGGTGGATTTGACGCCGTGTCCGCAGGCGGGAATCGGCACGCCGGTTGAATTATGGGGCAAAGAAATTAAGGTCGATGATGTCGCCTCTGCGGCAGGCACGCTGGGCTATGAGCTACTGTGCGCCGTAGCGCCGCGCGTGCCGTTTGTGACAACGTAACCTAATTCAGGCTAAGGCGTCGACCGGTCCACCGGGGGCGGGTCGACGTTGTCCGGCGACCTTATTCTGCTTCGTCTTCGGCGACGCGTACCCCAATCTTGCGTACCACGTTATCTTCTTTTTCAGCTACCGTCCAAATCATGCCGCCAAACTCCACCTGATCGCCGACGACCGGCGCAGCGCCCAGCAGTTGCTGTATGATTTCACCCAGGGTTTGTTGTTTATCCCGGTATTCCGTTCCTTCTTCCAGCCCGTAGATAAGCGCCACGTCGGCGAATTTCGCATTCGCTTCGAGGATAAAATCGCCAAAGAAACGCTGATCTAACGAAACCGGCGGCGACTGGCTAAACAATTTGCCCAGCGCTGGCAGATCGCGCTCCCGGCCAATCACGCAGAGTACGTCGCCTTCCTGCAGGCGAGTGCTACCCGTGGGGTGAAACAGTTCATTATTGCGAAATAGCGCGGCAATGCGGGTTTCGTTCGGCATATGCAGGTCGCGCAACGCCGCGCCGACGCACCATTTGTCGGCGCTCAACTGATAGATGAATTGCTCCCACGGATTATCAGGATGGATGTCAAGCCCCACGCGCGATACTGGCCAGCCAACCGGAGGCACGACCACTTTGGCTCTTTTCGCCGCCCATGACAGCGATGTTCCCTGCAGGAGCAGCGACACCAGTACCACAAAGAAAGCGACATTAAAGAACAGGCGAGCGTTTTCAAGCCCGGCCATCATCGGGAAAACGGCGAGAATAATCGGCACTGCGCCGCGCAGTCCGACCCAACTGATGAAAATGCGCTCCCGAAGATTGAAGCCGCGAAATGGCAGCAGGCCGGTAAACACCGACAGTGGGCGGGCGAAGAAAATCATCCAGATGGAGAGAATAAGCGCAGGGACGGCAATCGGCCACAGATCGGAAGGCGTCACCAGCAGCCCCAGAACCAGGAACATCGCGATCTGCGCCAGCCAGGCCAGTCCGTCAAAGTTTTGCAGGATGCCGTAACGGTTGCGAATCGGGCGGTTTCCTAACAGGAATCCGCACAGATAGACCGCGAGAATGCCGCTGCCTTCAAGCGCGGTCGTCAAAGCAAAAATCAGAATACCGCCGCTGAGCGCCAGCATCGGATACAGGCCGCTGGGCAGAGAAATACGGTTGATCATCTGCTGTAGCAGGTAACCGCCGCCGAGGCCAAAAACAATACCGAGACCGAACTGCTGGATAATATGGACGGCAAACATCCAGTCCAGGCCGGTTTCATGCTTCTGGATCATCTCAATTAATGTAATGGTCAGAAAAACGGCCATCGGGTCGTTACTTCCCGATTCGATCTCCAGCGTGGAGCCTACACGTTCGTTTAGCCCTTTGCCGCCAAGCAGAGAAAAGACCGCTGCGGCGTCAGTGGAACCGACTATCGCGCCGATAAGCAGACCTTCGATAAGATCCAGATGAAACAGCCAGGCGGCCATCATACCTGTTAACCCCGACGTGATCAGTACGCCGAGCGTCGCCAGCGACAGCGCGGGGCCCAGCGCTACCCGGAAAGAGCTGGCTTGGGTGCGCATGCCGCCATCGAGTAAAATAATCGCCAGCGCCAGGTTACTGACCATATAAGCGAAAGGATAATTATCGAAAGGAATACCGCCAATGCCATCCACACCCGCTAACATCCCAATGGCGAGAAAAATGACCAGAATCGGGATACCCAGTCGCGATGAGAATGAACTTAACAGGATACTGCTGGTTACAAGGATGGAACCTAAAATAAATAGACTAATAATTGTTGCAGCATCCAACGTTTTATATCTCCTGACTCACACGACTTCGTATTATTTAACATTAACATAATAACGGCCAGGGCAGCGTTTTACTTAGCCTGTCGGGGACTTTTTTTACAATTGCAGCGTAGGATGACCAGATAAAGTGAGTTGAGTCCCCTGGCGCGTATTTTTAAGCGTCGCGTTTGCCCCGATAGGGAGCGTTACCGTACGCTGTTCATGCCCGAAGTCGAGACCGGTAATCAGCGGAACGGACAGACGGGAACGTAAAAACGCGTAGACGCTCTCCAGAGAATAGCCGGCGTCATACTCGTTGGGCGCCGCGCCGCTAAAGCTGCCGAGAACGATGGCGCTCTGACGGTTTAGAATTCCGGCGTACTCCAGTTGCAAAAGCATACGCTCCACCCGGAAAGGATGCTCATTGACATCTTCCAGCACTAAAATTCCTTTATCGATAGTCGGCATCCAGGGCGTACCGATAAGGGAAATCAACATCGCCAGATTTCCGCCCCATAAGGTGCCCTGTACGTCGCACTGAGGGCCGTCGCCTTGCCACTCTACGGTAAATTGCGCCTTGCGTAGCGCCAGCCAGAAATGTTGCTCGGTGAACGTATTCAGCGTTTCGGCGCCAAAATTTGCCGCCAGCATAGGACCGCTAAAGGTGGTGACATTGGCCTGTGCCAGGAGTCCAGCCTGAATCGCCGTAAAATCGCTATGACCGCAAATCAGTAAGGGATCGCGCTGTTGCCGGGAGGCGAGCGCCTGCCAGTCGATACGATCCAGCAAGCGGCTGGCGCCATAGCCGCCTCGAACCGGCATGACGATCGTATCCGGCGAAGTTAGCGAGGCCAGCGAATTAACATCGGCCAGCCGTTCCGCGTCCGTACCGGCAAAACGCTGATAGCGGCGACGAATCACCTCGTCATTCTCCACCTGATGACCCGCGTCAGTCAGGCGCTGAACGCCGCGTAACGCGGCCTGTTGGTTAATACAGTAGCCCGAGGGGGCGATTAAATGAAACAGAGACATGGTAATTCCTTGCTGACAATAGAATGCAAATGTATATCATGCCGCATATATTAGGCGATGTCCCTCGTTGTGCGACGTTTCTGGATGCGCACCAGGGAGGCAACCTAAGTACCTGGCCGGGGCGGTATGACCTCTTCGGCAGATAAGTTACGGCTATAAGGATAGATGACGTGAAATTAAGATGGTTTGCTTTTTTGGTAGTAATACTGGCTGGCTGTAGCTCAAAACAGGATTACAGGAATCCGCCGTGGAATGCCGAAGTGCCTGTAAAGCGTGCGATGCAGTGGATGCCCATCAGTGAAAAAGCCGGGGCGGCATGGGGGGTTGATCCACATTTAATCACCGCGATTATCGCCATTGAATCCGGCGGCAACCCTAACGCGGTCAGTAAGTCCAATGCGATTGGCCTGATGCAGTTAAAGGCGTCGACCTCCGGGCGCGACGTTTACCGTCGTATGGGCTGGCGTGGCGAACCGACCACCAGCGAGCTGAAAAACCCTGAGCGTAACATCTCAATGGGCGCGGCGTATCTGAGCATTCTGGAAAATGGGCCGCTGGCCGGCATCAAAGATCCGCAGGTGATGCAATATGCGCTGGTCGTCTCTTATGCTAACGGCGCAGGCGCGTTATTGCGTACTTTTTCATCCGACAGGAAGAAGGCGATAGAAAAAATTAACGATCTGGATGCTGACGAGTTTTTTGAACATGTTGTTGATAATCATCCCGCGCCGCAGGCGCCGCGCTATATCTGGAAGCTTCAGCAGGCGCTGGACGCCATGTAGTTTAGCGTGAAGATTATTCTCGCACTTTATTCGCTCTTTCTCGGGCCTCGCGCTCAAGCGAAAAAATAATCCGCTGCAACTCCCGCTCCACCGCCGGGCTAACGTTAAGGAAACGAAAGCTCAGGCGGGGAGTGGTGATCGTTTCATTTTTCCCATCAATCACTTTACGCTCGCTGATGGCGATAAGCTGGGCGTCAACGTGAAGAATCCCCCATGGCCCCATGTTCAGTTCAACCTGCGAAAAGCGTGCGCCTTCGATTAGTCCGTCGGGGATGGCGGATTCCAGTAGCGCGCCCATGCCGCCCAGGGAAAGATCAAACAGGCGAAAACGTAACGTACGGGTGTCCGGTAGCGTGGTGACGCCGTAATAAGGCGGATACAGCGGCGCGCCAATGCGAAAATACTCCCGGCGCTGGACAAACCACAGTGACGACGGCAGGGGCGTGATAAAGGCTGGCAGCCGCTGATATTCACCTGTAACGAGTTGCGGCAACGTGAACTCGACTTTTGCGCCCTGCGTTTCTGCGATAATGGCTACCTGCCCGGCACGTAATACGGCGCTATTTTCATATTCCTGGCTGCCGTAATCCACGATGAGTTTTTCCGGGTCTACCGCCAAAATTTTACTGATGAATTGACCATGCGCCCATGAAATACGCAGTGGAACCTGATTTTTATTTAAATCCCGTAGCACGCCTAATATCGCTAATGGATTTTTTTTCAGGAACTGCTCATTGTAACCACTCACACGAAATAACCCCTGATACGCAGACTATCGTTGGGTTATCGGCATTGGTAGAAAGAACTTAATAGCGATAAATAAATTTTTATGTCCGCGAGATAAATCAGTGTTCAGAAATGCGACGCTCGACTTTGCCTATACTTAAAACGTTTTTACTGGAAAGAGGGTTTGCAAATGGGAATTATCGCCTGGATTGTTTTTGGTTTGATTGCCGGCGTTATCGCCAAATTGCTTATGCCGGGGCGCGATGGCGGGGGATTTATCCTGACCTGTATTCTCGGTATCGTCGGGGCGGTCGTTGGCGGATGGCTGGCGACGATGTTTGGTATTGGCGGCAGTATCAGCGGCTTTAATCTGCACAGTTTCCTGGTCGCCGTGGTGGGTGCGATCGTGGTGCTGGTGATTTTCCGCCTTCTGCGACGCGGCTAACCGCTGCAGAACGTGTAAGCGTTGACCCGGTCAGCACCGGGTCAACCTACTATAAACACGCGTTACTGCGTCGCTGCAGACGGCGTTTTTGTCGGCGTTGCGCTTAACGATGCCGGACGAGTAGACGGTACGCTATCGCACGGTTTTTCCTGCGGACAAATCAGATCGAGCATTTTCAGCGTCACGCCGTTGGTCCAGCCAAAGCCGTCCTGAAGGGGATATTCGCCGCCGCCACCGCCGGTTCCGGTACTGCTGACATCATATTTTTCGACCAGTTTTTTCTCGCGATCGTAGGTGTGCTGCACATTGGTTAAAAAGCGCCAGGTGACTTCCATTGCCACGTCATCCTGCCCATAATTTTGCAATCCTTCGGCAGCGACCCATTGTAACGGCGCCCAGCCGTTTGGCGCATCCCATTGCTGTCCGCTTTTAACCGAGGTGGTAGCCAGCCCCCCAGGCTGTAGCAGATGCGCCTGGGCCGCCGCCGCCACTTTCGCGGCGCGATCTTTCGCGGCGGCGTTTACATAGAGCGGGAACAGCGCGGCAGCGGTGAGTTGGTCACGGATTTTATTGTTCTGCAGATCGTAGTCGGCATACCAACCCTCTTTGTTATTCCACAGATGCATTTCAATGGCTTTTTGCCGCGCGTTGGCCAGCGCGTCATATTGCGAGGCTTTGGCCCGATCGCCCGCCGCAGCGCTGGCGCGGGCGAGGGTTTTCTCCAGCTGATACAGCAGAGCGTTAAGATCGACAGGGACAATCGTGGTGGTACGAATGGTACTGAGCTGCTGCGGATTATCCATCCAGCGGGAGCTGAAATCCCAGCCGGAGGCGGCGGCAGATCGGAGGTCCCGATAGATCTCCGTTGCCGGGCGGTTGGGGTTGCTTTTGGCGGTAGCGATATCTTCAACCCAGGATTCAGGGCGGGGCGTATCTCGATCATCCCAGTAGCGGTTGAGAACGCTGCCGTCTTCCAGTTTGACGACGCGTTGGTTTTGTTGCCCTGGCTGCAATGTCTCAACGCCCTCCATCCAGTAGGCGTACTCTTTTTGCAGTTGCGGCAGGTATTCTTTCAGCGCATCGTCACCTTCATGTTGCGCCAGTAACTCAACCATAAACGCAAAGAAAGGCGGCTGCGAACGACTCAGGTAGTAGGTACGGTTGCCGTTAGGAATATGCCCCCAGGCGTCAATTTCGTAACCAAAGTTCGCTACCATATCCGCCACCTTATCCCAGTGCCCGCTTTCCGCCAGCCCCAGCATCGTAAAGTAGCTGTCCCAGTAGTAAATCTCTCTGAATCGCCCACCCGGTACGACATAGGATTCAGGCAACGGCAAGAGCGAGTCCCACTTTTCGACGTTTTTAGTTGAACGGGTCAGCACCGGCCACAGGCCATCAATATGTTCACGCAATGACTGTCCGGCCGGCGGGACATATTTTTCACCCGCTTTCGGCAGGGTGAAGTTAACATCAACAAAATGACGCAAATCGAAGCCGGACTGGTTCCGCTGCATACGATAATCCGCAAGAATCATGAGCGGATCGCTATTAGGTATGGCGTCAGCAAAGGTTTTCTGATCGGGGAAGAGTTTTGCATTCTGGACATCATTAAAGAGCGGGCCAAGCAAAATATCCGGCGGCTGCGGAGTTTCAGTGTCGGAAGACGGGTCTGCGGCAGTCGCCGAAAACGATGCAAACGTCAGCAGCGTCCCTGCCAGCGCCAGTTTTATGGCTTTCTGTAGTAGAACAGAACGGCGAATCTCTGGGGGTATCATCAAGTTATCTCCTTAGCGGTGAGCCAAAGCCAACGGCATTTACCATGACAAAACCTTAGTCTACGATGACCAGATACGCGTGATTGAACCGCTATTTTGCGAACAAACAGACATTTTATTGAGACAGAATTTATCGGTGCGCGCGTGGAAAACGGGGTATACAGACAAAAAATCCACGCCGGGACGTGGATTTTAGCGTAATGATTTGTCGCCTTAACCCGGATAGATACCGCGATCTTTACGGGCCAGCAGAATGCGCTCACAGGCGACAATATAGGCTGCGGTGCGCAGAGAACAGGATTTCTCAGCCGCTTTCTCCCAGACATGGACGATCGCGTCGGTCATGATTTTGTCCATGCGCGCGTTGATCTCTTCTTCGCTCCAGAAGAAGCTGGCCATATCTTGGACCCATTCGAAGTAGCTGACGGTTACGCCGCCTGCGTTACAGACCACGTCAGGCACCACAAGGATACCACGGCTGGCCAGAACATCATCAGCATCCGGATAGGTCGGGCCGTTAGCCCCTTCCAGCACCAGCTTACACGTCAGGGCTTCCGCGCGCTGACGAGTTATCTGGCCTTCAAGCGCCGCCGGGATCAGAATATCCATCTCCAGACGCCAGAACGCATCGCTGGCGATAGTTTCCGCGCCCGGGAAACCGGCTATCTGTTTGTGTTCTGTCTGCCATGCCGTGAGCGCTTTCATGTCAATACCGGTGGCGTTAAACAGCGTTGCGGTATGATCCTGAATCGCCACGACACGGGCGCCAGCGCCTGCAAACAGACGCGCGGCTTCGCTGCCGACGTTACCAAAACCCTGAACCGCAACGCGAGCGCCTTCAACGGCGATATTCGCCCGACGCGCGGCTTCCAGCCCGCTGACGAAAACGCCGCGTCCCGTCGCTTTTTCACGGCCCAGCGAACCGCCAAGATGGATAGGCTTACCGGTGACGACGCCAGTGACCGTCGTGCCATGATTCATGGAATACGTATCCATCATCCAGGCCATCACTTTACCGTTGGTGCCGACATCCGGCGCAGGAATATCTTTCTGCGGCCCGATGATAATGCCGATCTCGCTGGTATAGCGGCGGGTCAAACGCTCCAGTTCACCTTCCGACAGCGAGAACGGATCGACGCGGATGCCGCCTTTGGCGCCGCCGTACGGCAGGTTCAGCGCGGCACATTTGATGGTCATCCATGCTGACAGGGCCATCACTTCATTGAGATCAACGTCAGGATGGTAGCGAACACCGCCTTTACCCGGACCTCGGGAGAGGTTGTGCTGCACGCGATATCCTTCGAAATGACGAATAGTGCCATCATCCATTTGTACCGGAATATCGACGATCAGAGCGCGTTTTGGGTGGCGCAGAGTATCCACCCAGGGGGATAACTCGCCCAGATAAGGGGCCACACGCTCGATTTGTTGCAGGTAGGTATTCCAGGCAGATGTGCTGCTATCTGAAGCGTAAGATAACTTATCCATGATAAACCTTAGTGATAAAAGTAATATGTTCTTTAATTGACCGTGGTACATAGTAGATCACACCATGTAGCGATAAATTTAACACTTTTTTAAACAATTAACTCAGATCAAAAATGGCAGGCAGTTGGATTTTCGTTATGATTTTGGATGGGAAGTGGTTAACTATCCGCTGTAAGAGGTGATATGTCGCTAATTATGCAATTATTTGCTTAAATATGCGTGATATGTGCAAGGCGGCTATTTGTCATAATTATGACGCACCTCTAAAAGTAAACGTTATGATAACGAAATGTATCAATGTTATGTCGTCCTGTCGGCGGGGAAACGTCTTCGCCAGGCGCGTAAAAAGATAAAAATAACCGGAGTCAGACGGCGCTGGCCCCGGTTTACCTCTTTATTGTTGACGCGACTCAAGCCATACCAGCGCCAGTGTCGACAGTGAGCACATCAGCAGAATGCCGACAAACCACAGTAAATACCACATCGCTCCCGCTCCCTAATAAAGTTCATGATCGTTGCGGCGGAGGGTCTCCAGGTTGATACGCCCCAACATTTTGTAATAGCTCCATAGCGTATAGAGCAGTACGATCGGCAGAAAAATCAGCACAATCACCAGCATGATTTCGAGCGTCATCTGGCTGGAGGTGCTGTCCCACACCGTCAGGCTGGAGAGAGGGCTAACACTCGACGGCATCACAAAAGGAAATAGCGTTATGCCGGCGGTAAAGATGACGCAGGCCTGGGTCAGGGAAGCGAACAGAAATCCACGAATAGTCTGACCGCGAAGGCAGGCATAGAAAGCCAGAATCGGCAGGATCATACCGAGCAACGGGATGATGAGCAGTAGCGGCGAGCGTATAAAGTGGTTCATCCATGCGCCTGGGAGTATCGCCACGCCTTTTAAGAGCGGATTGGAAGGGCCGTTGGCATCCTGCGTGAGCAAGACAAAGCCATCAACGCCTGCCCATAGCCAGTAACCGGCCAGCAGGAAGCAGATCACGATCAGCAGCGCGCTGTGGCGGGTGGCCGACAGAGCCCGTTGACGAATAACGCCCTCCGTTTTCAACTGTAACCAGACGCCTCCTTGCATAATCACCAACGACAGGCTCAATAATCCACACAGTAGGGCAAAGGGCGAGAGTAACTGCCAGAAGGTGCCAAAATAGTCAACATGAAGCTGCGGCGTGAAGGCAAACGGCACGCCTAAAAACAGGTTGCCGAACGCGATGCCGAATACAACGGGGGGAACCAGGCTGCCGATAACCAGACCGGTATCCCACAGCGCGCGCCAGCGGGCATTGGCGATTTTACCCCGATAATCAAAGGCCAGCGGGCGAAAGAAGAGGGCACACAGCACCAGGATCATCGCCACATAAAAACCGGAAAACGCGGCGGCATAGACCCGTGGCCAGGCGGCGAATAATGCCCCGCCCGCGAGAATCAACCATACCTGGTTTCCTTCCCAGTGGGCGCCGACGCTATTGATCAATACCCGGCGTTCGTCATCGTTGCGCGCTATCAGCGGGAGCAGGCAACCGACACCCATATCAAACCCGTCAGTTACCATAAATGCCACCAGGATGACGCCGATCAGCAGCCACCAAATGAACCGCAACGTTTCATAATCCAACATGATTGTCTCCTTTATCCCTGTTGTTGCGCTTGTTGTTGATGTTGCATGGCGCTCGGCCCAAGACGCGCGTACTTCTGCATCAGATAGACTTCCGCGATTAAAAACAGGGTGTAAAGTCCGAGGATAAGCCCCATTGAGAAGGCCAACTGGCCCGGCGTCAGCGCGGAGTGAGCGTACCAGGTCGGCAGAATGTCCTGAATCGCCCAGGGCTGACGGCCAAACTCCGTCATAAACCAACCGGCTTCAATGGCAATCCACGGTAACGGCAGGCTCCACAGCGTCATACGCAATACCCAGCGATGCTGGTCGATACGCATTCGCAGCGTCTGTATCAACGCAATCAACATCACTACTAACAGCAGCGAACCGCAGCCGACCATAATACGGAAACTCCAGAACACCGGCGCCACCTGAGGAATAGCGCCACGCTGGGCCGCACGATACTGCTCCGGCGTCACATGGTTCATATCCGGGGCATATTTCGCCAGCAGAATGCCGTACCCCAGATCGCCCTCAACGGCGTGAAACGCATTCAGTACCTGCGGCGAGCGATTGCCTTGCGCTATCTCCTGCATGAGTAACCAGGCCTCCCGGCCACGCTTCAGGCGCGGCAGAGCGTCGTCCATCAGGTTTTTTAACCCCGGAACCGGCGTATCCAGCGAATGGGTGGCCAGAATACCCAGCAGAGCAGGGATCTTCACGGCAAATGCATTACGCTCCTGTTCCTGCTGCGGCCAGGCAATCAGATGAAACGGCGCGGGCGCGGGTTCGGTTTGCCATTCGCCTTCCATCGCCGCCAGTTTCACCGGCTGAATTTGGGCGACCTCGTAGGCCGAACTGTCCCCCAGTTGCAGGGTTCCCAGAATGGCCAGGGTGCCGAATACTGAGCCGATAGCAAACGAGCGCAAGGCCACCTCACGCTCGCGGCCACGTAGCAGATACCAGGCGCTAATGGACATAATAAACATGGCGCCGGTGACATAACCGGACATGACGGTATGGACGAATTTCACCTGGCTCACCGGGTTAAAGACCAGATCGCTGAAGCTGCTCATTTCCATCCGTAATGTATCGATGTTGAAATGAGCGCCGGTAGGATACTGCATCCAGCCATTGGCATTCAGAATCCATAATGCTGAAATATTGGAGCCGAAGGCCACCAGCCAGGTGACCAGCAGGTGTTGGTATTTATTCAGCCGCTGCCAGCCGAAAAAGAACAGGCCGACAAAAGTGGATTCGAGAAAGAAGGCCAGTAACGCTTCCATCGCCAGCGGCGCGCCGAAAATATCGCCCACATAGTTGGAATAGAGCGACCAGTTAGTCCCGAACTGAAATTCCATGGTCAGGCCGGTAGCCACACCGAGAGCAAAATTGATCCCGAAGAGCTTGCCCCAGAAACGCGTCATATCGCGGTAGACGGTTTTCCCCGTCACCACATAGATCGTCTCCATGACGGCCAGCAAAAAAATCAGCCCAAGCGTAAGAGGAACAAATAAAAAGTGATACAGCGCGGTCAGCGCAAACTGCCAGCGCGATAAGTCAATGACATCCCACATGCTAACTCCTGTAGGCAGAAAGAGAGTAAAAAGCTAATCAGTACCGGATACCGGTTACGTTCCTGTTGAGAGCGTTAGCGCGTCTCCAGCCATCGGCAGACTTCATCCAGGCGCTGGCGCGAATCGGCCAGATCTTCCGGGGCCGCCAGTACCAGCTCCGGCAAAGGACAAATCTCATAGCTATCGAGCAACGGCCCTTTAAGGGCGTCCAGACAGCGCACATACCAGAGATGGCGCAATGCTGTGGCGTTGATTTGGCTTTCGCCATACCCGGAGATGCGAATCTGGATGTTCCCGTGTCCGCATAAACGCGCCAGAAAAAGACGATCGGCCTCGCTGAGCGGCAGTTGGGTCAAATTGATGCTGTGAGGTTGCAACGCCGGATCGCGTACGTGCGCCAATAACTCATGGGCCAGCGGCAGTCCATTCATCAGGCCAGCGACAGGCGGAGGCAGCAGAGAGTCGTCAGGCAGCGTATCGGCAGTCGCCGCTTGCCACAATGTCAGGGGCGCGCTACCCGCTTCCAGACGATCCGTCAGCAGACGTCGGTTATGCAGATGGCGTACCCGCCACAGGCCGCAGAAGATGGTCTCCTGGATCTCGCTTTCACTCCCGTCCGGATGCTGAATGCGTACCGAGACTTCGCCTTCGCCCAATAGCGTATTGAGGAATGAGAGATCATCGGCATTCAGGGGAGATAACTCCCATCCCAGCACGTCGCCGACTTCCGGGATGCGCCGGGCAAGCTGACCTCGCAGATCGGTCAACAATGCCATCACCGCCGGGCTGTGAGCGCAGCGCTCCAGCGCCGCCATACTTGGGTCGCCATTGACCTGACAGGTGAGCGGTAAGGGATTCATCGAGAAACTAGCGTCATCAGGCTGCGTACCTGGCCCCAGCAGATGAAAAAAGGCGTTGCTCATTGTACTGTCTCCTGCGCTGCGGGAGTGTCAACCATCGAACGCATCAGCGTGAGCAGTTCAGCCCAGGGATGAATGCCGCTGAGCGCGCCGCGTAGCTCGCCGTCTGTAAAAACCAACGTCGCCGGAAACCGACGAACATTAAAGCGATCGCCGATAGCTTCGCTTTGTTCAAGGTCGGCCACCGCCACCTGCCAGTCAAACTGCGGGAACTCACGCAGGAGTTCGGCAATCATCACCGGGTTATCGCTGACTTCCGGCGTACGCCGCGGATCGCTACTTAACAGGATGACGCCATCTTCAACCAGTTTGATCCAGTCGTCTACCGTGGAAGCCTCTACCGGTTGCCATCCCCGGGTTAACAGGCGTTGCCATAGCGCAGAGAACGGGGTGTCATTCGCCACTTCTTTTGCCCTCCAGACGTGTCTGATATTGACGTATGCGCACTCCCTCATAATTTTCCATCGACAGGCATTTATAGTTCAGGCAGCGTGCGACCTCGTTTGCCTGCGGTACGATCCCCCAGGCGGCCAGTTGCGCCAGGGCGGCCTGTTCCGCCGCCGGTAGCTGGCTGCGAGCTATTTCGCTCAGGCTACCGCCATAGTCGTCCAGTTGCGCCGGTTGCAGACCGACCAGCGCTATGTGACAGGGCAGATGCCCGCGGATGTCGGCCAGCGCCAGAACTTCGGAAAAACTGTTTTGATGCAGACTCATTTTTTTGGCGCTGAGATACGCGGGGATTTTCTCGCCGGCATAGGTTCGCAGGCTGCCCGGCGCCAGGCCGTAATCGATCGCGTCAAGGAGCAGGAGATGGCTGGCTTGCTCTACATAACCTAACAGGTTTAGCCCTTGCGTACCGCCGTCCACAATTTCCACCTCTTCAGGCCAGTGATATCGGGCATACAAACGCTCCGCGACCCGGATACCGAATCCTTCATCGGCCCACAGCAGGTTTCCTAACCCCATCACCACTACGCGTTGCGCATTCATGAGGGCTCCTTGTCGTGCGGTTTGGGGAATTTATGGCTGCGATAGCCATTGATCATGGTGGAGATCACCGTATCGTCGGACATAATGTCTTCCCGGATAGCGAGGTAAACGTGCCCGACGATGAAGGCGGCGATCAGCCACATGCCCAGTCGGTGCCAGCTGTGAATATCGATGGAGTTGCCGCCGGTCCAGTAGAAAAATTCAACCACATAGCGGAACGGCGCAAAGATCGCGTACTGGCTATGCTCGCCAAACAGAGCGAAACCGGTGAGGATCATAAATACCGATAACAGGAAATAGCCGAACATCGCGGCCTGCGCGACAGGGTTATGTCCGATGTCGCTCCCCGGTTTTTTCTCCAGAAACAGATACCAGCGAACCACGGAGAAAGCGCCTTGCCACCAACTGCGACGCCAGACCGGGACGATAAACAGCTCTCGCGAATAGCGGTTGCCGACACAGGCCCAATAAATTCGCCCCAGCAGTAACACGGTAAAGATCATCGCGGCGGCAAAGTGGATCAGCCGGATATAGCCCATGTAAAACAGATAGGTCGCCTCGCCACTCACCGACGGCAAGGGCCGGCCAATGAAGTAGCCTGTTACCATCAGTACCAACATGCAGGCCACCGTTAGCCAGTGCCACAGGCGTACCGGCGCTTCAAACACATAGTGGCTGACGGCAGTATCACGCGCCTCCCCGACGCGTGGAGATAGCTTTCCAGTCATCGTTCTTTTCCTTAACGCTTAGCGTACCTGGACGGCAATCAGTTCGCTGCCGTCGTCGCCGAGCACGTGGGTTGAGCAGGCGAGGCAGGGGTCGAAGCTGTGCAGCGTCCTCAGGATTTCTAACGGTTGGTCGGGAATCGCCATTTGTGTTCCCATCAATGCCGCTTCATAGGCGCCGATCTGTTTTTTAGGATCGCGCGGGCTGGCGTTCCAGGTGGTGGGGACCACGCACTGATAGAGTTCAATCTTCTGATCGCGTATTGACGCCCAGTGCCCCAACGCTCCGCGAGGCGCTTCGGTAAAACCGATGCCGCGGCAGTGCTGCGGCCAACTGGCCGGTTCCCATTTCTCGGTATTGGCGGTGGCCAGGTCGCCGTTTTTCAGGTTGGTCATAAGCCTGTCGAAAAAATACTGCAGCTTACCGACGGCCCATTGCGCTTCGTGCGCGCGGCATAAAATACGGCCAAGCGTAGACTGGATACCGGAGAGCGGCAGTTTAAGGGCGGACATCATGCGATCTACCGACTCTATGGTGGCAGCGTCCCCTTTGTGGTACGCGATAAGCGTTCGGGCAAGCGGGCCGACTTCCATGGCATGACCCCGCCAGCGCGGCGCTTTAATCCAGGAGTAGCGTTCCTGCTCGTTGAGCTGCTGGATATGCGTATCGCTGCCTTTGACATCACCCGGGTTGTACCAGGGATCGGTAATGCCGTCAAAAGGATGACGCCCCAGCCGATCGTCCGGATAGCGGTACCAGGCGTGATCCACAAACTCCTGTATCTGCTGCGGATCGGCCAAATCTACCGGCATGACATTTTTAAAGTCGCCATTGACCACCGCGCCGCCCGGCATTAACAGGCTTTGCTGGCTGAAGTCGTTGGCAATGTCCGGAAATGCGCCGTAGCTCAGCACGCATTTATCCGACAGACCGGTGCCAATTTGACTCCATGCTTTATTGAACTGGCCGATAGCCAGCGCGTCCGGAACCATCACGTTGTTAATGAAGTCGGCGGTGCGGGTGATGATCGACTGCACCAGGTTGAGGCGCTCCATATTGATAGCCCCGACCGCGCCGCTTTGATCGAGATTGATCGCGCACGGCATCCCGCCAACGATCCAGTTAGGATGGGGGTTCTTACCGCCAAATATGGTATGGATTTTGACGATCTCGCGCTGGAAGTCGAGGGCTTCAAGATAGTGGGCAAAGCCCATCAGATTAGCCTCTGGCGACAGTTTGTACTGTGGATGTCCCCAATAGCCGTTACGGAATATCCCAAGCTGGCCACCATCGACAAATTTCTTTAATCGATTTTGTACGTCAAAGAAGTAGCCCGGCGATGACATTGGCCAGGCGGAAAGGCTTTGCGCCAACTGCGAGGTGGCGCGCGGATCGGCTTTCAGCGCATTCAGAACATCAATCCAGTCCATACCGGCTAACTGATAAAAATGGACCAGATGATCGTGGCACCACAACGTAGCCAGCATGATGTTACGTATAATATTGGCGTTATCCGGCACCTGGATACCAATCGCATCTTCGATAGCGTACACCGACGCCAGAGCATGTACCCCGGTACAGACACCACAAATACGTTCAACAAACGCCCAGGCGTCACGCGGGTCACGGCCTTGCAGAATGATCTCCAGCCCGCGGAACATTGTGCCGCAGGAAACGGCATTGGTAATGACGTTTTGCTCATCAATGTTCACTTCGCAGCGCATATGCCCTTCGATGCGGGTAATCGGGTCCACGATCAGACGACGGCCGGCGTCGTTAACGGTATAACCCTGGGTTTGATACTGGTTACTCATGCCTGTTTATCCTCATTGTCCGGCTGTTGTTCGGCTTGCGCTAACTGTTGTTTGTGGCGTTTACGTTGGTTGAGCGCGCTGGCGATAGCGTGACCGCCAACGCCCGCCGCGACCACGCCCAGCGCGGTCAGCCCCACCGTATCGGCGGTTGAATGGGTACCCATCTGGGGAATATCCACCACGCGGCTATAAAACGAGCCGCGATCCCAGAAACCATTTTCTGAACATCCCAGACATCCGTGACCGGACTGGATAGGAAAGGAGACGCCGTCATTCCAGCGTGTGGAGGAGCAGGCGTTATAGGTGGTTGGCCCTTTACAGCCCATCTTGTACAGGCAGTATCCCTTGCGGGCGGCGTCATCATCCCAGCTCTCAACAAATTCACCGGCGTCAAAATGGGCGCGGCGGTAGCATTTATCGTGGATACGCTGACCGTAGAACATCAGTGGACGACCCATGCGATCGAGTTCCGGCAGACGATCAAACGTCACCATATAGGTGATAATGGCGCTCATGACATCCGGGATTGGCGGACATCCAGGGACTTTCACGATCGGCTTGTCGGTGATCACTTTATCGATAGGCGTTGCCTGGGTTGGATTGGGGCGGGCGGCCTGGACGCAACCCCAGGAGGCGCAGTTTCCCCAGGCGATAATAGCGCTGGCGCCCGCGGCGGCTTTCTTCAGTTTTTCAATAAACGGGCGACCGCCGCTGATACAGAACATCCCTTGTTCTCCTAACGGTGGATTGCCTTCCACCGCCAGAATGTATTTCCCGGCGTAGCGAGTGGTAATATCGTCAAAGACTTCTTCGGCCTGTGCGCCGGCGGCGGCCATCAGGGTGTCGTCATAATCGAGGGAAATCAGCGAGAGGATCACATCTTTGGCTAGCGGGTGCGAGGAACGGATAAAGGATTCGGTACAGCAGGTGCATTCCAGTCCATGAATCCAGACCACCGGAATCCGCGGTTTATTTTCCAGCGCCCAGGCGATCTTTGGCGTCATTCCGGCGCCCAGTCCCAGCGATGTGGCGGCAAGGCTACAGAATTTGAGAAAGCTGCGTCGGGTCACTCCCTTACGACGCATGGCTTGATAAAAGGTCTCCTCGTTATTCATAACGCGTATTTTTTCTCCTTTTTGCACCACGCTCCGCCAGGGGCATAAGGCGCTTTTGCGGGTCCGTTGACGTTCCGCCAGCAAGGTAAATCATTGTGTTACGCGCGAGCGCGGAAACGAGCCCGATTCACTTTGCACCAGCGTATATCGCCAGAAATAATGTGAAAAAAGCGTATCGGATTAACGATAAGAAACAATGTGAAGTGTGTGGGTATAGCTTATAGCGGTATATTTATACCCATTATCGGTTTTTCGGCGAAAGGGCCGTGGCGGGGAAGGACGGTTGAGCTTGTTCCAGGATGAGGTTTTCAGCGAGCAACCTCGGGTAGATTTAGCCTGGTCTCGCCATTTCAGGGATACGTAAGTTGATGCAAAAGGAGGGAGGATTTGATGTCATCGTTAAAAGAAGCATACTTCGTGATGATTTTTATATAAAATAATAGTGCTGGTTTTAAAGGAATGCAAAAAAGAGACCGTTTGAAAGAGGGCGTCCCATGAAAAATAACATCAGATTTGACTTGTCCGATTATTTGATTCATTTTTTTCGGGACGTTAATTTAGAGACCGGTAGCCATATTTATTTGCCTGAACACTGTGGTTTTAATAATCAGCACCACGCCTGTTTCATTGATGCTAAATATTTACTTCGATTATCTTTACGCAGTCATAAAATTTTCTCGTCCTGGTCATACCGAAATGGGCAACGAACCGTATATGGTGACTCCCCGGTGGTATGCTTTACAGATATGCCGATTGCAGCTTATTTAGAAACTGGTGTTCGCCGATTAGAACGAAATGAAAAAATCGGTTTATATGCAATCGTTTTACCTAAAGAGCAAATGTTTAATTATGGGGCAAGGCCAGTCATATATGGGTTGGATGAGCATAACAATGCTCGATGCTCGCAAGGCAGAAACGGGGAACGTATTCTTGATGAAACTGCTCTTCCTTTGATTGAACAATATAGATATGTTACTTATGTTCCAGGTAAGATTGACTGGATACATGAACGTGAATGGCGATGGCCATATCGTGGCGATATTAAAAATTTCCTTAATCATATTAAAGAGTATGGTATTCCGGAAAACATTGAAAGCACCCCAGGGTTTGATTTTAAATCAAGCGAAATAAATGGTGCGGGAATAATAGTCCCATTTGCAGAAGATATCTCTACCGTAGCTCACGATATTTTAACTTTAATTGACCGGGGTGTCATTGGAAGAAATACTTTCAAATTCATTATAGCTGTAGAGAGTTTACAATCATGGACCCAGCTCTCGGAACCGGGCGCGTTACTGTCTTGTATTAATGATAATACTTTCGGATTTGAATCTTTTTTTGATTTATCTGCATCTAAAGTAAAAAATTATGCTGATTCTATCAATGATTATGTAAATGAATTATACTCAAAAAAAGATTTTCTAAATGATAGTTATGCAATGGAATTTGGAAATGCCTGGGTCTGGATTCATGATAACCAATCCCAGGTGGTACGGGCGTTACTGCAGGCTGGAATGATCAAGGTTAATAAAGAAGGGCGGTACTTATTAGATGTTAATTTGGCTTCTGTTGATTGGCCATTAAGAAGAAAAGAAGCTTTCGCAAGTCATGTTGCGGGATGGCTCAAACATCGTTTTGATATCGAAGCGGGAAGGTATTCCGTTTGGGGAAAAGATGATTATGATGCGATCCCAAGTTATGAGACGCCGCTAAAGGACCAGCATCCTTTTTATAATCATACAGTGAATGTCGACTGGTAATTAAGAAAAGAACTTACTGTAAATAGACTCGCTTTAGTTCCATGCATTTTTGAGATCCCGGCCAGATTGACCCTGGCCCGATCTCTGACGAAAACTCTGAATCTTCGATGTTTCCAATTATGAATTTCTATACCAATCTTTAAGTATCAATGCATTGTACCTGGTGCGCTGCTATAACTGTGTAAGAGGGATTGACGCTTAGAGCCTATCCCATTAGGGTTATTTTACCTGCCATTTTGGACCTGGGCAGTGCTCGCCAAAACGCGTTAGCGTTTTGAACGCCGCTTGCGGCGGCCCGAAGGGCGAGCGTAGCGAGTCAAACCTCACGTACTACGTGTACGCTCCGGTTTTTGCGCGCTGTCCGTGTCCAAACTGGCTGCGCCAATAACGCCTGGTGGGATAGGCTCTTAGTGTTAATGTACACCAAAGGTCGATGTGTTTACCGCACTTGTGGCTTGGTATGCAGTATGTATAATTATTGTGTGAATATTTTCATAAATTGATTTGTCTCTTCTTTGGCCTTTTCTATTGATTTATGTTTATATATTTTTGATTGGTATGTGTATTTTTCTAACGCAGGTAAGTATTTAGAGACGTCGTTACCTTTTTTGAAATCTATAGGCATATGAATACTCGCATATAATATATTTATCCTCTGCGATGGCGTTAGCTCAGAATAATTTATACCTTGTTCATAATAAGAAAGCATCACATCATTGCAGATCCTGTCTTTATACGACTGCCCTATGTATGCGATGATAAGTCCATATATAAGTAGCAATCCAAAAGAGACACCTGCTTTGTGGCTATGAAGGAAATTATATTGTAGCCCCACAAAAAAAAAGTACTTTTCTAATTAAAACAAGGATGAATGGTAAGGAGAATAAAAAACAACCGAAGTACATAATCACTTCGCCTGAATTCTGAAACATTTTATACCTTCCTGATAAATAATGGGTTAATTATCTGGTTAATATTCGTTGCCTATTATTTCTTTTATAAAAATAGACGATTCATTGAAATTTTTTTTGAAACTGGAGTAATTACTAAGTGTTTTCGGTATGCAAAAGATGACTCGTCCATTTTTTACTATGGCATAATATCTTGGATACATTAGCGCTTCTTCTTTTGTGTTTGGAACACCGTCATAGTCTATTTTTTCATCAATAGAGTCAAGTTGGCTAAATAAAAAGACTCTTTTCCTTAGCAAAGTATTATGAACAATAGCATTTTCATATATATCAAGTGACATTGTAAGACTCAATGCAGCAAATGAAAGTAATACAATGATGGAAATTGTTAATATTGCTAATGACAAGCCTTCCAGGCAATATAAAACAAGAAAAAAGAGTGGGATTGCAGGGAGGTAAGTGACCAATGGGTAAAAACGATCGATTTTTAAATGTGATATGATATTCTGAGGAGATGTGACATGGTCCTGAACGCCCTTGTTAAAGATAATGCTGTAAAGCGTCAAACTATTGTCAATTTTATCTATTGCTTTAGCTTTTATTCTTTGTGTGAATATAAAAAACGTTATCAAAAAGGCAATAAATAAGAAAATGATTAAATTATAAATAAAACTATCCACGGCATCATCCTGTATATCTACCGAAATTTCTATGGTCACTATTCTACTATTATTAATGAATGTCAATCTAAAATTGATGATGGTGCGTCCAGCCGGTTGGATTTGATCTAAAATAAAACTTTCGGTATTTCTCTATAGTCACAGAGCAAACAGGGTTGATTCTTTGTTAAAAAAACATCTCAATATTTTAATATAAATTCTTTCACGCGATTCTGGAGTATTACAGTCTACGATTTTAATGATTTTTTATTCATTCATTATGCGTATTAAATTAATGGCAGTGCAATCGCAAATTATAATTAGTTTCAGAATTGCAAAATGATTATAATTTTGTAGTTCATGCAGTTGGCCTAAGATCCCCGGTGGTGAGTGTAGGGGAGCGCCTGAACAAGATCTTAGGCTATGTACGATACTGTGATATGAGTTAACCCAAACAGGCCATACGGTATCTATACCTTTCTAAAAAGCTTTTAGTTGGTATAGAGTCAAAACCTTAGACGAAACAACATTCACACTATGGCCCTGGCAGTGCGTATCGGTGAGCATAATGGGGCCTTGTTTATTTATTATACCGTTCTTGTACTTACTTAAAATGAAGATGGAAGAATGTTGTACTCATTTTTGACAGCGTTGTTACGAGATGAGTTGAGACATTGTGAAAAGAAAAATCCACGCAAGTGCGTGGATTTTATGGGGTTTTCCAGTCTTCATGCGATTCGCTGAGATCGCATGAGACAACAGAAACTAATTAGACGTTGAACAGGAAGTTCATTATATCGCCATCTTTAACGATGTAATCTTTCCCTTCCGCTCGCATCTTACCGGCTTCTTTCGCGCCTTGTTCACCTTTATAGGTAATAAAGTCGTCAAAGGCGATTGTTTGGGCGCGGATAAAGCCTTTTTCGAAGTCGGTATGGATTTTACCTGCTGCCTGCGGCGCGGTTGCGCCAACCGGAATGGTCCATGCGCGAACTTCTTTCACCCCGGCGGTAAAGTAGGTCTGGAGGTTCAGCAGGCGATAACCTGCGCGAATAACGCGGTTCAGCCCCGGCTCTTCCAGACCCAGTTCAGCCATAAATTCGTCGCGCTCGTCATCATCCAGCTCAGCAATATCAGCTTCGACGGCGGCACACACCGGAACCACGACCGAACCTTCTTTGGCGGCGATTTCGCGAACCTGGTCCAGATACGGGTTATTTTCAAAACCGTCTTCATTGACGTTAGCGATATACATCGTCGGCTTCAGCGTCAGGAAGCTTAAATAACGGATAGCCGCTTTATCTTCGTCCGTCAGGTCCAGCGAACGCAGCATCCCCGCTTCGGCCAGGTGCGGCAGGCATTTTTCCAGTGCGGCCAGTTCCGCTTTGGCGTCTTTATCGCCGCCTTTGGCTTTCTTCTGTACGCGATGGATAGCGCGCTCGCAGGTATCGAGGTCAGCCAGCGCCAGTTCGGTATTGATAACATCAATATCTTCTGCCGGGTTTACTTTACCCGCCACATGGATGATATTGTCGTTCTCAAAGCAGCGAACCACGTGACCGATAGCTTCAGTTTCACGGATATTGGTCAGGAACTGGTTGCCCAACCCTTCGCCTTTGGACGCGCCTTTTACCAGACCGGCGATATCCACGAACTCCATCGTGGTTGGTAGAATGCGTTGCGGTTTAACAATCTCAGCCAACTGGTCCAGACGCGGATCGGGCATCGGCACGACACCGGTATTCGGTTCGATAGTGCAGAACGGAAAGTTTGCCGCTTCAATACCGGCTTTTGTCAGCGCGTTGAACAGGGTGGATTTCCCGACGTTGGGCAGACCGACGATACCGCATTTGAATCCCATGATTTAACTCACCTTAATATCTTAATAATCAACCTGTTATAGAAAACAGATTGCAGAAATGGAAATAACTTCGCCTATTATACACGGCGTGCGGCAAAAATGCCGCACATCACTGGTTATTGCGCCTTAAAGGTATGCAAACGGCTTGTTGCTTTGGCCAGACCCTCTTTGAACCACAATTCCGTACAGCGTGCCGCTTCGTCAATGGCCTCATCAATTAATTTTTGTTCAGAAACAGGGGGGTTACCCAGCACGAAACCAACAACTTTATTTTTATCGCCTGGATGACCAATTCCAACGCGTAAGCGGTGAAAGTTGGGATTATTGCCCAGCTTGCTGATGATGTCTTTCAGACCATTGTGGCCGCCGTGGCCGCCGCCAAGTTTAAATTTCGCGACGCCCGGAGGGAGGTCCAGCTCGTCGTGAGCGACCAGAATTTCGTCCGGCTGAATACGGTAAAAACTGGCCATTGCGCCAACTGCTTTACCACTGAGGTTCATGAACGTGGTGGGTACCAGCAGGCGAACATCTTCCCCTTCCAGCGTGATGCGTGAGGTATAGCCAAAGAATTTAGGCTCTTCACGCAACGGCGCGCGCAGGCGCTCCGCCAGTAAATCGACGTACCATGCGCCTGCATTGTGTCGCGTCGCGGCATATTCCGCACCGGGATTCGCCAGACCAACAATCAATTTAATTGCCACGTTTTTTGTCCTGAGTAGATCCATAACTGGCGCGTAGTTTACTGTCTGTCTGCCCGCTTGACAAAACACAGCGACACTCTGGAGTAAATTAAATAATTGCCAGCATTGATTATTAAAAATGTAAACTGTTCAGTGTGTTATTTGTAAAGTTTTGTTAAATGAAACTTTACATTTGTGATCACAGCCGCACTTACAAACGGAAGTGTTGTCTATACTTTACACATAAAGTTTAGGGGGATTTCCTAAAAACAACCCAAAAGTTCCGGAGGTGACATATGAAACGCAAAAACGCTTCGTTATTCGGTAACGTGCTGATGGGGTTGGGGCTGGTCGTGATGGTTGTCGGCGTGGGTTACTCTATTTTAAACCAACTGCCGCAGTTTAATTTGCCGCAATTTTTTGCGCATGGCGCAATACTGAGCATTTTTGTCGGGGCAGTTCTTTGGCTGGCGGGGGCTCGTGTAGGGGGGCATGAGCAGGTGAGCGACAAATATTGGTGGGTACGTCACTATGACAAACGTTGCCGCCGTAACGACAATCGTCGTCATAGCTAACCGGTTCAGGCCCGGTAAGCGTTATCGCCACCGGGCATTGTCCATTAACTGAGTAAATCCGCTAACGCCTCCGTCCTGTTCGGGAAGAAGGTCAGACGCCCAGGAATAGGTTTGATACCGGCACGCGCCATTGTGCGCAGCGGTTGGAACTCCAGATTACTGATACGCAATTCGCAACCCTCCGGCAGACGCTTCACAAAACGCTGAAAAGCATCAAGCCCGCCTGCATCCAGCACTGGTACTGCGTCCCATTTCAGAACGACGATACGTTTGCCCTTAATACGTGACTCAAGGTCAGTAAACAGCCCTTCCGCCGCGGCGAAAAAGAGTGGACCGATAACACGCAGCACCAGCACATCATCAGGCACATCGACATTGACCGGCGCAAGTCGAGTCATTCGCGCAATACGTCGCATAAACAGCAGGGAAGCAAGGACAATCCCCACGCTGATGGCGATGACCATATCAAACAGAACCGTTAATGACATGCACAGCAGCATAACGATAATGTCGTCTTTCGGCGCATGGCGTAACAGATCCACCACTTTATGGGCTTCACTCATATTCCATGCCACCATCAGCAGTAGCGCCGCCATCGCGGAAAGCGGCAGCCAGGAGAGTAGCGGGGCTAAGACCAGTAGCGCCAGAATAACCAGGATAGCGTGAATTACCGCTGAGACGGGAGAGGTCGCGCCAGCGCGGACGTTGGCGGCAGAGCGGGCAATCGCGGCGGTGGCGGTGATGCCGCCAAAGAACGGCGCGACCATATTCCCCAGCCCCTGGCCGATAAGTTCGCTGTTAGCTTTATGTTTGGTGCCGGTCATGCCGTCCAGCACGACGGCGCAGAGCAATGATTCGATTGCCCCCAGCATTGCCATCGAGAAGGCCGCTGGCAGCAGCGCGCGCAGTGAATCCCAGCTTAGCGTGAAATCGGAGCCAGGAAGACTCCACGGCAGCATCAGTTGCGGCAGGAGCTGCGGGATGCCGTTGCCCTGAGTGCCGTCAGCCAGAACGTAATGGAACTGTGAGCCGATAGTCGCCACATTGCCGCCCAGCAGATTAACGATTCCCATCACGGCGCAACCGGCCAGCAGCGCGGGAAGATGTCCTGGCAGACGAATACCGAGACGCGGCCAGAAAATCAACGTTCCCAGCGTTACCACGCCAATGGCGGCATCGCCAATATTGACGGTGGGCAACGCCATAAACAGCGCGCCGACTTTCTGCAAATAGTGCTCTGGCACATGGGCCATCTGCAGACCAAGAAAATCTTTAATCTGCATGGTACCGATGGTAATACCAATCCCTGAGGTAAAACCCAACGTGACCGACACCGGGATATATTCAATCAATCGCCCCAGTCTCGCCAGGCCGAAAAGGATCAGGAAGAAGCCCGACATCAGCGTGGCGACCAGTAGGCCCGCCAGACCAAACTGTTGCGATACCGGATACAAAATCACCACAAACGCGGCGGTAGGGCCGGAAACGCTAAAGCGCGAGCCGCCGGTTAGCGCGATCACGATCCCGGCGACAGCGGAGGTATAGAGGCCATACTGCGGCGCAACGCCACTGCCAATTGCCAGCGCCATCGCCAGCGGGATAGCAATAATCCCGACGGTGATCCCGGCTATCACATCACGGGTGAACCGGGAGGCGGTATATTTTTCTTTCCAGCAAGCATCGATGAGAGCGCGGAAAGGCATCACATGTGAGGAAAATAATTTGTTCACAATAATGTTTCATCCATGAGCGCATCATCTGTCAACTAAATGGCAGGTGAAGGAGGCATAAGTCATACAAAAGGGTGTTACAGACAAAAAAACCCGCCGCAGCGGGTTTCAGATCCGGGTTCGATCAATGCTCGAACATGGCGGAAATCGATTCTTCGTTGCTGATACGGCGAATCGCTTCGGCCAGCATACCTGACAGGGTCAAAGTACGCACGTTCGGCAGCGCTTTGATTTCGTCGGTCAGCGGAATGGTGTCGCAGACAACGACTTCATCAATGACGGAGTTGCGCAGGTTGTTTGCCGCATTGCCTGAGAAGATCGGGTGCGTCGCGTAGGCAAACACGCGTTTAGCGCCACGTTCTTTCAATGCTTCTGCTGCTTTGCACAGAGTACCGCCGGTATCGATCATATCATCAACCAGCACGCAGTCACGGCCAGCGACGTCGCCGATGATGTGCATCACCTGAGAAACGTTCGCGCGCGGACGACGTTTATCAATGATAGCCATATCGGTATCGTTCAGCAGTTTAGCGATAGCGCGGGCACGAACCACGCCGCCAATATCCGGAGAAACCACGATCGGGTTATCCAGATTCAGTTGCAGCATATCTTCGAGCAGGATTGGGCTACCGAACACGTTATCAACCGGAACGTCAAAGAAGCCCTGGATCTGTTCAGCATGCAGATCTACGGTGAGAACGCGGTCAACGCCGACGCTGGACAGGAAGTCAGCGACAACTTTTGCGGTAATCGGCACACGGGCGGAACGTACGCGACGGTCCTGACGTGCATAGCCAAAGTAGGGGATAACGGCGGTGATACGACCTGCGGAAGCACGACGCAGGGCATCAACCATAACGACCAATTCCATCAGGTTGTCGTTGGTTGGGGCACAAGTGGACTGGATGATGAAAATATCACCACCGCGTACATTTTCGTTGATTTGTACGCTGACTTCGCCGTCGCTAAAGCGACCTACGGCGGCGTCGCCGAGAGAAGTGTACAGGCGGTTGGCAATACGTTGTGCTAGTTCCGGGGTGGCGTTACCAGCAAAAAGCTTCATATCAGGCACGAGAAGAACCTCAGGCATGCGTCCATTGGTGGAAAGAATCTGCCGAAAACTGTGCGGGCCAGGCAAAATCCTATCCAGGCGGTGTATTAAAGAGCGCGATGCAACGTCTGGAACAAGGTGACGTTGTCACCGAAGCTCAGCTTGCCCGGCTTACTCGTCTTCATTCACGTTTCATGTGCGCTGGTATCGATGCCTCACACCGGTCAAATACGGCATATATGACCGGCGACTCGTCATTTCGCCATCTTCCTGAAACCCGAATGCGTTAGAGTAACTCTCGATGCAATGGGGAGAGGTTGACACCCTTCGCCACAAAAGCATTGAGCCATTCCGGGGCTTGCTCAAGCACCTGGCGAGCACAAGACTCTGTATCGAATTCAGCAAAGACACAGGCCCCTGTCCCAGTCAGGCGCGACGGCGCGTATTCTAACAGCCAGGAAAGCGCCGCATCAACCTCGCGAAAACGTTTTCTTGCGATAACCTCGCAATCATTGCTGAATTCACATTTTAGTAACGTATCTATTGACCTTTTTGGCGTATTACGCGGCAATTGAGGATCTTTAAAGATAACCGGCGTCGGAATGCTTACGCCAGGGTGCGCGACCAGATACCATTTTTCCGGCGGATTCACCGGCGTTAATATTTCGCCTACGCCTTCGGCAAACGCGGCGTGGCCACGAACAAAGACCGGGACGTCGGCGCCGAGCGTCAGGCCGAGCGTCGCCAGTTCATCAATGGAAAGCCCGCATTGCCAAAGATGATTGAGCGCCACCAGAACGGTCGCGGCGTTAGACGAGCCGCCACCCAGACCGCCGCCCATGGGAAGGCGCTTCTCAATGCTGATATCCGCGCCGCTTCCGGCAGGCAGGCGTCCACTCTCCGAGGCGACTTTCATCAACAGCCGCGCGGCGCGGACGATCAGATTGTCTTCATTTTCAACGCCGTTAACCGGCGTTAATAAATGGATTTCGCCATCGCGACGCGGTTCGATGTGGAGTGTGTCGCCATAATCCAGAAACTGAAACAGCGTCTGCAGCGTGTGGTAGCCGTCTGCACGCTGTCCGGTGATATATAAAAACAGATTTAATTTTGCCGGAGAAGGCCAATGGGTCATCATTTCACAATCCAGTTATCCATTTTCAGCTTAATGCGCTGACTGCCGTCTGAAAGCTCCATATTGGCAGGCATGGCAGGCTGCGTTTTGCTGTCATAGCCACCGTAAACCACTTTCCAGTTTTTACCATCCTGGCGGTAGTTCACTTCGCTCAGGCGGTACTGGTCGTCCAGTTTGTAGTCGGTGGCATCGCCAGGCAGACCGAGGATCCACTGCCGCAGGCTGTTTAACGGAATCGGCATCCCGGTGAGTTTGCCGATCATCTCTTCGGCGTCATCGGCGGTATAACGCTGGCCTTTGTTATCCACCAACTGGACGTTGCCCGGCTGGGCGTTAAGCTCCAGCTCGGTGCTGCCCAGCGGATTGGTGAGCAGCAGGCGATAGCGATCCTGTCCGGTCTGTTGCCAGAAGAAACGCGCATAGACTTTCTGATCATCTGAGATGTAAGCAAAGGCGCCGCGCGTCTGGTATTGATTCAGATGACGCACCTCTTGCTGATGCTGGCGCCACTGAGGGGAATCCGGGCTCTTGCCCGGGCCTTTATGCCCAGGAAGCGTACAGGCGGTGAGAACCAGGCTTGCTAACGGCAGTAGACGAATCAGGCGAAAATCGGGCAGGGTCATAGTGATGACGAATCCTTGTGATACGGTGCAATAATTGCCTGATGGCGTTACGCTTATCAGGCCTGAAAACTGAACCTGCAGGCTGTAAAAACGTTCGCGCCGCGATTCGGCAAATTTTTGCTATCGGTTACAGTTATAGCCTTTAATGCTAGCGCCGCCTGGTGACATCGTCTACTTTCAAGTTGTCTTAAATCATCAAATTAGCGAGCGCTGCCAATTACTCCAAAAGGGGGCTCTCTCTTTTATTGACCACGCGCATCCTGTATGATGCAAGCAGACTAACCATATCAACGCTGGTACTACTCCCGCAGACATGACCCTTTTAGCGCTCGGTATTAACCATAAAACGGCACCTGTATCGCTGCGAGAACGCGTAACGTTTTCGCCGGACACGCTTGATCAGGCGCTGGACAGCCTGCTTGCGCAGCCAATGGTGCAGGGCGGGGTCGTGCTGTCAACCTGTAACCGTACAGAGCTGTATCTGAGCGTGGAAGAGCAGGATAACCTGCAAGAAGCGCTGATCCGCTGGTTATGCGATTACCATAACCTGAACGAGGACGATCTGCGCAACAGTCTGTACTGGCATCAGGATAATGACGCCGTCAGCCACCTGATGCGCGTCGCCAGCGGTCTGGATTCACTGGTGCTGGGCGAACCGCAAATCCTCGGTCAGGTGAAAAAAGCGTTTGCGGATTCGCAAAAAGGCCACCTTAACGCCAGCGCGCTGGAGCGAATGTTTCAGAAGTCTTTTTCCGTCGCTAAGCGAGTGCGGACTGAAACCGATATCGGCGCCAGCGCCGTCTCCGTCGCGTTTGCCGCCTGTACGCTCGCCCGCCAAATCTTTGAATCGCTGTCGACGGTCACCGTACTGTTAGTTGGCGCGGGCGAAACCATTGAACTGGTGGCGCGTCACCTGCGCGAGCATAAAGTACAAAAGATGATTATCGCCAACCGAACCCGCGAGCGCGCGCAAGCCCTGGCGGATGAGGTAGGCGCTGAGGTTATCTCGCTCAGCGATATCGACGCCCGTTTGCAGGATGCCGATATTATTATCAGTTCGACCGCCAGCCCGCTGCCGATTATCGGTAAAGGCATGGTGGAGCGCGCATTAAAAAGCCGTCGCAACCAGCCGATGCTGCTGGTGGATATTGCCGTACCGCGCGACGTTGAGCCGGAAGTCGGCAAACTGGCGAACGCTTATCTTTATAGCGTCGATGATTTACAGAGCATCATTTCGCATAATCTGGCGCAGCGTCAGGCTGCGGCGGTAGAAGCGGAAACGATTGTTGAGCAGGAAGCCAGCGAGTTTATGGCCTGGCTACGCGCCCAAGGGGCCAGCGAGACCATTCGGGAATACCGTAGTCAGTCGGAGCAGATTCGTGACGAACTGACTACCAAAGCGCTGTCGGCCCTTCAACAGGGCGGCGATGCGCAAGCCATCTTGCAGGATCTGGCATGGAAACTGACCAACCGCCTGATTCATGCGCCAACGAAATCACTTCAACAGGCTGCCCGTGACGGGGATGACGAACGCCTGAATATTCTGCGCGACAGCCTCGGGCTGGAGTAGCAGCACACACCACACTTTTTTACAGGGTGAATTTACGCCTATGAAGCCTTCTATCGTTGCCAAACTGGAAGCCCTGCACGAACGCCATGAGGAAGTTCAGGCGTTGCTGGGCGATGCGGGAATTATCGCCGACCAGGACCGCTTTCGCGCATTGTCGCGCGAATATGCGCAATTAAGCGACGTTTCTCGCTGTTTTACGGACTGGCAACAGGTTCAGGACGATATCGAGACGGCTCAGATGATGCTCGACGATCCTGAAATGCGAGAAATGGCGCAGGAAGAACTGCGCGAAGCGAAAGAAAAAAGCGAACAACTGGAGCAACAGTTACAGGTACTGCTGCTGCCGAAAGATCCGGACGATGAACGAAACGCGTTCCTTGAGGTTCGCGCCGGCACCGGTGGCGACGAAGCCGCGCTGTTTGCCGGCGATCTGTTCCGCATGTACAGCCGTTATGCCGAAGCGCGCCGCTGGCGCGTGGAGATCATGAGCATGAGCGAAGGCGAGCATGGCGGTTATAAAGAGATCATTGCCAAAATCAGCGGCGACGGCGTGTATGGCCGGCTGAAATTTGAGTCCGGCGGACACCGCGTACAGCGTGTTCCGGCGACCGAGTCGCAGGGACGTATCCATACCTCCGCCTGTACCGTCGCCGTGATGCCGGAGCTGCCGGAAGCCGAGCTGCCGGATATTAACCCGGCGGATCTGCGCATTGATACGTTTCGTTCTTCCGGCGCGGGCGGTCAGCACGTTAACACCACCGACTCCGCTATCCGTATTACCCACTTGCCGACCGGCATCGTGGTGGAATGCCAGGACGAACGTTCGCAGCATAAAAACAAAGCGAAAGCGCTCTCGGTGCTCGGGGCGCGCATTCACGCCGCCGAAACTGCAAAACGCCAGCAGGCCGAGGCGTCAACGCGACGCAATCTGCTTGGCAGCGGCGATCGCAGCGATCGTAACCGGACCTATAATTTCCCGCAGGGGCGCGTGACCGATCATCGTATTAATCTGACGTTATATCGCCTTGATGAAACGATGGAAGGTAAGCTGGATATGCTGATTGAGCCGATTGTTCAGGAACATCAGGCTGACCTGTTAGCCGCATTGTCCGAGCAGGAATAATGGATTTTCAGCACTGGCTGCATGAGGCGGTAAACCAGCTCCGGGACAGCGACAGCCCCCGGCGCGACGCCGAGATCCTGCTTGAGTACGTCACGGGCAAGGGGCGGACGTATATCATGGCCTTTGGCGAAACGCCGCTTACCGACGTCCAGCAACAACAGCTCGCGGACCTGCTGCAGCGGCGTAAACAGGGCGAACCTATTGCGTACCTGACGGGCTTACGCGAATTCTGGTCGCTGCCGCTCTTCGTTTCTCCCGCCACGCTAATCCCGCGCCCGGATACCGAATGTCTGGTTGAACAGGCGTTGGCGCGATTGCCGGTCAAAACCTGTCGTATTCTGGATTTAGGCACCGGAACCGGCGCGATTGCGCTGGCGCTGGCCTGCGAGCGACCGGATTGCGAGGTGACTGCGGTCGATCGTATGCCTGATGCGGTTGCGCTGGCGATACGCAACGCGGAACATTTGGCTATCCGGAATGTGCGTATACTGCAAAGTTGTTGGTTCAGCGCGCTATCGGGGCAGCAGTTCGACATGATTGTCAGCAATCCACCCTACATTGACGCGCAGGACCCGCACCTTAGCGAAGGCGATGTACGCTTTGAACCGCGCTCGGCGTTGGTGGCGGACGAAAACGGTATGGCGGATCTTACGCATATTATCGATAACGCCCGCCAGATGTTAACGCCCGGCGGCTTCCTGCTGCTGGAACACGGTTGGCAGCAGGGCGAAGCGGTAAGAGCGGTTTTCAGGCGGTCTGGTTACACGGATGTAGAAACGTGTCGTGATTATGGCGGTAATGAACGCGTAACCTGCGGGCGTTTTACGCCATGACAATTGCAATGTTGCTCACGCTTCATCTTATTTGTGTTGCGCTCTCCGTCAGTTTGTTTGTCGCTCGTTACTGGTGGCGCTATTGCGGCCATGCGTTGGCCGCCGCACGCTGGACACGAATCGTGCCTCCCGTCATAGATACCCTGTTACTGCTTAGCGGTATTGGGTTAATCGTTAAAACGCACATCCTGCCATTCACGGAGTCGGGCTCATGGCTGACTGAAAAACTGTTTGGCGTTATCATCTACATCGTTTTGGGTTTTATTGCGCTTGATTATCGTCAGGCGCGCAGCCAGCAGGCGCGTTTTATCGCTTTCCCGCTGGCGCTGGTGGTGCTGTACATCATCATTAAACTCGCCACCACAAAAATACCGTTACTGGGGTAAGTCATGAGGTCGTTAGCTGATTTCGAATTTAACAATGCGCCGCTGTGTGATGGCATGATCCTGGCATCAGAGATGATTCGCCTGGATTTTCCCACGCAGTTTGTCTACGACGAACTGGAACGTCTGGTCAGTCTGGCGCAGGAAGAAATTAGCCAGCTCCTGTCTCAGGATGAGCAACTGGAAAAATTGCTGGCACTTTTTTACGGCGAGTGGGGGTTCACGGATTCCCGCGGCGTCTACCGTCTTTCTGATGCTTTATGGCTCGATAAAGTCCTGAAAAAACGCCAGGGGAGCGCGGTATCGTTGGGCGCTATTTTATTATGGATAGCAAACCGTCTTGATTTGCCGTTGGTGCCCGTTATCTTCCCAACGCAGTTGATTTTGCGTATTGAATCGCTGGAAGGGGAAATGTGGCTGATTAACCCGTTCAACGGTGAAACGCTTGATGAACATACTCTGGAAGTCTGGTTAAAAGGCAATATTAGTCCGGTCGCCGAGTTGTTTAATGAAGATTTGGACGAAGCGGATAACGCCGAAGTGATTCGTAAGCTACTGGATACGCTGAAATCCTCGCTGATGGAGGAACGGCAAATGGAGCTGGCGCTGCGCGTTAGCGAAGCATTGTTGCAATTTAACCCGGAAGATCCTTACGAAATCCGTGACCGCGGGTTGATCTACGCGCAGCTTGAGTGTGAACACGTTGCGCTGACTGATTTAAGCTACTTCGTTGAACAGTGTCCGGAAGACCCGATCAGCGAAATGATTCGTGCGCAGATCAACACCATTGCGCACAAGCAAATTGTTCTACATTAATTAACCGACATTTTACCTATAAGTGTAAGGCGATCCTATGAAACAAAAAGTGGTTAACATTGGCGACATTAAGGTGGCAAATGACCTGCCGTTTGTGCTGTTTGGCGGTATGAACGTGTTGGAGTCACGCGATCTGGCAATGCGCATTTGTGAGCACTACGTAACCGTTACCCAGAAGCTGGGTATTCCTTACGTGTTCAAGGCCTCTTTTGATAAAGCCAACCGTTCCTCTATTCACTCTTACCGTGGGCCGGGTCTGGAAGAAGGGATGAAAATCTTCCAGGAACTCAAGCAGACATTTGGCGTAAAAGTGATCACTGACGTCCATGAAGCCAGCCAGGCGCAGCCTGTTGCTGATGTGGTTGACGTGATTCAGCTCCCGGCGTTTCTGGCGCGCCAGACCGACCTGGTGGAAGCGATGGCGAAAACCGGCGCTGTGATTAACGTGAAAAAGCCGCAGTTCGTAAGCCCGGGTCAGATGGGCAATATCGTGGATAAGTTCCATGAGGGCGGTAACGATAAGGTGATTTTGTGCGATCGCGGCGCGAACTTCGGTTATGACAACCTGGTGGTGGATATGCTGGGCTTTAGCGTGATGAAAAAGGTCTCCGGCAACTCGCCGGTGATTTTCGACGTTACCCATGCGCTGCAATGCCGCGACCCATTTGGCGCTGCCTCGGGCGGTCGTCGTGGTCAGGTGACCGAGCTGGCGCGCGCCGGTATGGCTGTCGGTCTGGCGGGCCTGTTCCTGGAGTCGCATCCGGACCCGGCTAACGCGAAGTGCGATGGTCCTTCCGCGCTGCCGCTGGCGAAACTGGAGCAGTTCCTGACCCAGATAAAAGCGATTGATGATTTGGTGAAAAGCTTTGACGAGCTGGATACCGAGAACTGATTGCGGTTTTTAGCTTGTGTAGGCCGGATAAGATACTATCCGGCTTTTTTATATCAGGCAAAAATCGTCATCAGATAGGCGGCAAATAGAGCCAGATGCGCCGCGCCGTTTAGCACGTTGGTGCGTCCGGTAGAGAACGAAATATGGCACAGCACTAACGAGGCTACCATCACTACCATTTCCGGCGCGCCTAAACCAAACACCAGATCATTACCTGTCACCCAGGCGATGAGCGTGACGACCGGCACGGTTAATGAAATCGTCGCCAACACCGATCCGAAGAACAGATTCATTGCCCGCTGAACCTGATTATTCAGTACCGCCTTCAGCGCGCCCAGTCCTTCCGGCGAGAGAATTAACAACGCAACCAGGAAACCGGTAAAGGCGACCGGGGCGTTCATGCTGGTCAGCAACGCCTCCAGCGGGCTGGCATTCATTTTGGTAACGGCAATGACCGCAATTAAATGAATGAGTAACCAGACCGTATGCCAGCCGCTACTGTGCGCGGAGGGTTTACCGTGGTGTGGATTGTCATCATCGCCTTCATCTTCATGTTCATAGATAAATAAGCTCTGGTGCGTTTTGGTTTGAATCAACAAAAATACGCCGTACATCGCGGCGGAAATTAACGCGACCAATAATGCCTGACCGGTAGAGAAATTGGCTTGCGGCAATGCCATTGGAAAAACCAGCACAATAATCGCCAGCGGAAACAGCGCGATAAGATACTGCTTAATCCCAAATAAATTCATATATTGCGTTGCGAATTTACGCCCGCCCAACAACAACGAGAAACCGACCAGTCCCCCGGTGACAATCATAATAATAGAGTAGAGCGTATCGCGCATAAGCGTTGGCGCAGCATCGCCGGTAGCCATCAGCGCGGAAATTAAACTCACCTCAAGAATAACGACGGACAGGCTTAAAATAAGCGATCCATAGGGTTCGCCGAGTCGATGCGCTAATACATCGGCATGACGGACCACGCTAAATGCGCTGCTTAAAATACCAATAAGTGCAAGGATATTGATGCCAATAACCACTGGTAGTGACTGGCTGCTTCCCCAAAGGAACAGCACTACCAGCGCAAGAACCGGGAAAATAAGCGAAGTCTCCTTATGGCGGGTTTTCACCGCCTCACAGGCATGTGTCATGAGGGTCTCCCTTGTGCAGGTGTTAATATTTTGGAAAGAGTAAAGAAGGTAAAAATAGCAGAAATTTGTATTTTTTTAGTGGTTTTTTACGTAGTTTTACGGCGTAGGCGATTTTTTTCTTTCAAGGTTAGTAAAACAAGCATCTTGTTTTAACAGTGTTTAAATAACAAAAAGTTAATTTCCGTAAAAAGCAAAAATCCTCCTCGACTGGCGTAATAACGCATTGTTTACCACACTTAATGTTTTCCCTGAAGACGGAGGTGCGGATGCCGTATAAAGCCAAAAGTGATTTACCCGATAATGTGCGGAATGTTCTTCCAGCCCATGCCCAGGACATTTACAAAGAAGCGTTTAATAGCGCCTGGGAGCAATATAAAGATAAAGCCGATCGTCGTGATGACGCCAGTCGCGAGGAAACCGCACACAAAGTCGCCTGGGCGGCGGTTAAAAACGATTATGAAAAAGGCGAGGATGATAAATGGCATAAGAAAAAATAAACGCGGTATTACTCACGCGTTAGCCTGATTTTCTTGCCGGAAGTCTATCCCGACGCGGGAGCTTTTCCCGCGTACAGATTCAAAATGTCAGCACTTTGTCCGCCGCCAGCGTCCATTGCGCCAGCTCGACCAGCGTTCCGATTTCCACACCGTCAATCAGCGGCAGGGGAGTGATACCACGTCCGTCCGCACAGGTTTTGCATAATTTTACCGGTACGTTTTGCGCGGTCAGAATTTCCAGCATTTGCTGAATATTGTAGCCTTCGGCTGGTTTTTGACCGCGTAACCCTGCGGTTACGGCATCTGACATCAAAAACAGGCGTAAATCGAGATGGCTTTCCTGCTCGCGCAGCGCAATGGCCAGACGCAGGCTATTAAATAATGATTCGCTGCCGTAGGCGGCGCCGTTAGCGATAATGACGATATTTTGCATGGATAACCCTTCTCCTTGAGAAATTTTGTCGGCAATGGCGTTATGTTACCTCGGGAACCGGGTACCGCCAAATGCGTGGATAAAATCCCGGGACGCTCTGCGGAAAAAATAAGGATATTCCTGGAAGCACGAGAAAAGGCTGCAAAACCTGTCCGGACACGTTATGGTTTACTTTGATGCCATTCCTCTTATCTTTTGTTGTAGAAGTTGCCGACACGTTGAGCCGTATTGTTTTTCGTTCATTCTCACTCTCGCTTCTCTTGCTGACTGCCAGCGGTACGATCCGTGCGCAGGCGCAAGACCCTTTCGATCAAAACCGTCTGCCGGATTTAGGCATGATGCCGGAATCCCACGAAGGGGAAAAGCATTTTGCCGAGATGGCCAAAGCGTTTGGCGAAGCCAGCATGAAAAATAACGATCTGGATACCGGTGAACAGGCGCGGCAATTTGCTTTCGGACAGGTACGCGATGTGGTCAGCGAGCAGGTTAACCAGCAGCTTGAAAGCTGGCTATCAGCCTGGGGCAGCGCCAGCGTGGATATTAACGTCGATAACGAAGGTCATTTTAACGGCAGTCGCGGAAGCTGGTTTATCCCTTTACAGGATAAACAGCGCTATCTGACCTGGAGCCAGCTTGGTCTTACGCAACAGACTGACGGACTGGTAAGCAACATTGGCGTAGGACAGCGCTGGGCGCAGGATGGCTGGCTTCTTGGCTATAATACCTTTTACGATAATCTGCTGGATGAAAATCTGCAGCGCGCCGGCTTTGGCGCGGAGGCGTGGGGAGAATATTTGCGTTTATCCGCCAACTATTATCAGCCTTTTGCCGACTGGCAGACGCATACGGCGACCTTAGAACAGCGAATGGCGCGCGGATATGATATCAACGCGCAAGTGCGGCTGCCGTTTTACCAGCATATCAATACCAGCGTTAGTCTGGAGCAGTACTTTGGCGATAGCGTGGATCTGTTTGACTCCGGAACGGGGTATCACAATCCTGTCGCGTTAAAACTGGGTCTCAACTATACGCCAGTACCTTTGCTTACCATGACCGCCCAGCACAAACAGGGCGAGAGCGGGGTCAGTCAAAATAACCTGGGGTTGACGCTTAACTACCGCTTCGGCGTGCCGCTCAAAAAGCAGCTTGCCGCCAGTGAAGTGGCGCAAAGCCAGTCATTACGCGGTAGCCGCTATGATACGCCGCAACGTAACTCGCTGCCGACAATGGAGTATCGGCAGCGTAAAACGTTAACGGTTTTTCTGGCGACGCCGCCCTGGGATCTTACGCCTGGTGAGACGGTTGCGTTAAAATTGCAGGTGCGCAGCGTGCACGGTATTCGTCATTTGAGCTGGCAGGGCGATACACAGGCCTTAAGTTTGACGGCAGGAACGGACACCCGCAGTACCGAGGGCTGGACAATCATTATGCCGGCCTGGGATCACCGCGAAGGCGCGGCAAATCGCTGGCGTTTATCGGTGGTGGTTGAGGATGAAAAAGGTCAGCGTGTCTCTTCCAATGAGATCACGCTCGCGCTGACTGAACCGTTTATCACAATGCCGGACGATAATCCGCATTGGCAACCGTTCCAGGAGCAATAATTAAAAGATGCGTTCCTGATGTACCCAGACGGCGGCCTCCACGCGCGATTTCAGCTTCATTTTCTTGAGCATATGTTTCACGTGCACTTTGACCGTACTTTCGGTGATATCCAGACGCCGGGCAATCATCTTATTCGGCAATCCCTGCGCGATGAGCTTCAGAATATCGCGCTCACGCGGGGTGAGTTGCGTTACATCGCGATCGGTGGTGGCGCGGTTGGCCCGCAGGCTGGCCGCCAGTACTGGCGTTAACGCTTCACTTAATACCATTTCGCCGGCGGCGGCCTGTTGTAACGCTTTGAGCAAGTCCTCCGGCTCCATGTCTTTCAACAGATAACCATCCGCGCCGCGCTTTAGCGCCGTGACGACATCTTCTTCATGGTTGGATACGCTGAAAACGACAATACGTCCTGACAGCGCTTTTTCGCGTAATTTATCCAGCGTTTCGAGACCATTCATTCCCGGCATATTCAAATCAAGGAGGATCAGATCGGGATCGAGCGATTCCGCCAGGTCAATACCCTGCTCACCGTTGCTGGCTTCTCCGACCACGCTGATATCGGGCGCCATACTCACAAGCTGCTTTACACCCGTGCGTAGCATCGGATGGTCGTCAATTAACAGGATGGTTGCCGGTTCCTGATTATTCATGGGTATCTCCCTGGGTTTCTGTGAAGTTTGTTTCTGGAATAAAAGTAACAGTGACCTCTGTTCCGCCAGTCTCGCGTCGGCGTACCCGGCAATCGCCGCGCAAACTTTGCGCCCGATCGCGCATGATGATCATGCCGTAGTGATTACTGCGTTCGGCGTTTTCCGGGACGCCGCAGCCATTATCCTGCACTTTTAGTTTGACCTGTTTGCCACATTGCGTCACTGTCACCACCACATCGTCGGCATGAGAGTGTTTAAGGGCGTTGCTGAGGGCTTCCCTGGCAATTTGTAACAGGTGTATCGCCTGGTGTGAAGGCACCAGGCGGGGGGGAAGCTGGTAATCCAGTTTTACCGTAAAGCCAAACCGGGCGCTGAACTCCTGGCAGCTTGCTTCCAGCGCCGGACGTAGCCCGGGTTCCGTCAACTGTAAGCGGAAAGTGGTTAACAGTTCGCGCAGTTGCGCCCAGGAGCAGTTCAGCTCATTGCGAATTTGGCTGAGTAACTCACGGCTGCTTTCCGGTAACACGTCGCCCTGCATTTGCAGGCAGCTCACCTGCATCTTCATACAAGAGAGCGACTGGGCAATAGAATCATGCAGTTCGCGGGCAATGGTGGCACGCTCTTCCATGACAATCAACTGCTGCTGGCGCTCCTGATGCCTGTCGAGCGCCAGAGTCGCGGTAAGCTGTTCAACCAGCGTGTCCACCAACTGTTGCTGATCGTGGCTGAGATGGCGTCCATAGGGCAGCGTCGCCAGCAAAATACCGTATTGGGTGTGAGAGTCGGTGAGCCGCCATTTTAAGGTGGTACCGCCGTTAATCATCGGCAGGGCGCTACGTGGGCAAAGGTGGCAGCCTTTATCATCGCAACTGATGTCCGACTGACAGGTAAATTCCTGGTGATTATCTTCATCTTCCAGGTCATAGACTCGCAGCTCAATATCATGCAACTGGGTTAAATTTTGCAGGCCATTCAGTACCGGTGAAAGACGCTCACATAGCGGAGCCTGTGAATGCAGTCGGCGGTTGGCTTGCCACAAAAACGAGAGAATCTGGTTTTTATGTTCCAGACCGGCTGTTTTTTCCTGTACGCGCTGTTCCAGTACCGCATAACTTTCGGCCAGTTCTTCAGACATATTATTGAGCGCAGAACCCAACGCGGCCATCTCATTGCGTCCACTGATATTGGCACGTTGGGTAAAGTCGCGCTGACTGACGGCGCGCGCCATTGATAACAACTGTTTCCAGGGCTGCAAAAGGCGAACACGTAGCCAGATAATCGTAAATACCAGCAATAGCGCCATAAAGATCGCCATTACCCGGTGAACTAATACCACGCGTTCGATACGCAATTCAGTAGTATGGTCGAACGACGTCACCAGGCGATCCAGGCCCGCCACAAAGCGCGTGACATCTTCTGCGACCGCGTGCGCGTTTTGCGCGTGCTGTAGCCCTGGCGAGAGTTCGTTATGCCAGTAATCCTGCAACGCTTTAAGCTGTTTCTGCTGCCCGTCTCGCTCAGCGGCGCGGGTCAGTTCCGGGCTGAATGCCGTTTGCTCCATCTCATCCAGCAGCTTTTGATCTTTAGCATCCAGCGGGACAGCGGCCAGTAGTCGATAGCTTTGCATACGCAATGAGCCCGCTTTATTAATCGCATGAGCGCTACCCTGCACGCCCTGAACCAGCCAGCCGGAAACCGCCATCCCCGCCACGCCGATAGCGGTAGAGAGCATGACAATCAGCGCCAGTTGGTTAACCAGCGTAAGAGGAGAGAAACACCGTTTAAACATGTTACCTTCTTTCTTCGGGGTAATGTCGCCGAAAAAACGTAGCAAAAAAGAGGGGCGTCAATCGGCTGTGCCGCTATTCTCAACGATACAGCGGAGTATACCCATACCTATAACGAGTTACTCCTTAATTGCCGCCGTAGAGAGGTATCTGCGACGGGAAGGAGTAGACAGACACAGCATGGTGAAAAACCACAGCTTTTTTACCAAAATAGCCTACTCATTAAGGATAATAACGCTTTTTAGTCGCCGGTGATGACGACTTTTCCTTTGATTTATATCAACTTACCTTCGGCAGTAAACCCTAATGTGGCAGACATCAAATCAAGAATCAGAGGTGTCTATGAGTCACTCATCCGCCCCGGAAAGGGCAACTGGCGCTGTTATCACGGAATGGCGTCCGGAAGATCCGGCGTTCTGGCAGCAGCGCGGCCATCGTGTCGCCAGCCGTAATTTGTGGATTTCTGTCCCGTGTTTACTGCTGGCGTTTTGCGTCTGGATGCTATTCAGCGCAGTGGCGGTGAACCTGCCGAAAGTGGGATTTAATTTTACGACCGATCAGCTCTTTATGTTGACTGCGCTGCCATCTGTTTCCGGCGCGCTGCTACGGGTGCCTTACTCCTTTATGGTGCCGCTATTTGGCGGACGTCGCTGGACAGCGTTCAGTACCGGTATCCTCATCGTGCCTTGCGTATGGTTAGGCTTTGCCGTTCAGGATACCAGTACGCCATTTAGCACTTTCATTATTATTTCCTTGCTGTGTGGTTTTGCCGGCGCGAACTTTGCCTCCAGTATGGCGAACATCAGCTTTTTCTTTCCTAAACAAAAGCAGGGCGGCGCGCTGGGTCTGAACGGCGGTCTGGGCAATATGGGCGTGAGCGTGATGCAGCTGGTTGCGCCGCTGGTGGTTTCGCTCTCTATCTTTGCCGCCTTTGGCAGCCACGGTGTAGAGCAGCCGGACGGTTCTCAGCTCTATCTGGCGAACGCAGCCTGGATTTGGGTGCCTTTCCTGGCCATTTTTACGCTGGCGGCGTGGTTCGGCATGAACGAACTGGCGACGTCTAAGGCCTCGCTAAAAGAGCAACTGCCGGTGCTCAAACGTGGTCATCTGTGGATCATGAGTCTGCTGTATCTGGCGACCTTCGGATCGTTTATCGGTTTCTCCGCGGGGTTCGCTATGCTGTCTAAAACGCAATTCCCGGATGTGCAGATCCTGCATTATGCGTTTTTCGGTCCGTTTATCGGCGCGCTGGCGCGTTCGGCAGGCGGCGCAATTTCTGACCGTTTGGGGGGGACTCGCGTCACGCTTATCAACTTTGTCCTGATGGCGATTTTCAGCGGTCTGCTGTTCCTGACATTACCCACTGGCGGCGTTGGCGGTAGCTTTATCGCGTTCTACGGGGTATTTCTGGCGCTGTTCCTGACGGCTGGGTTGGGGAGTGGTTCTACCTTCCAGATGATCTCCGTTATCTTCCGTAAACTGACGATGGACCGGGTAAAAGCGGAAGGCGGGTCGGACGAAAGAGCCATGCGTGAAGCGGCGACCGATACGGCGGCGGCGCTGGGCTTTATTTCCGCGATTGGCGCGATTGGCGGCTTTTTTATTCCGAAAGCGTTTGGTTCATCTTTAGCATTAACCGGTTCGCCAGTCGGCGCGATGAAGGTCTTTCTTATTTTCTATATCGCCTGCGTCGTTATTACCTGGGCGGTATATGGACGTCATTCTAAAAATAAAAAGTAACTTTTGATTATCCTTTGCGCGGCGTTAGACCGCGCTTTTTTTTTACCCGCATTTAGTTACAACATACTTATAGTCAAGAAGAGAGGCGCAACAGGGCTGACCACGCACATTTTTATCGGTCATCCAGGGGGATACCCCTTAATACCCACTTGTTGAAAATTTAACATTCATATCGTGCGTAAATTTAATTTTATGTAATTAAATCAGTAAGATATATAAATAAAACCACTCCTCCAAAAGGAGTATACAGGAGGTTTGCGCGCCATTTGCATCCCTGCCCGCCTTGATCGTTATCAATTCTCACGCCCATTCAGCGCGTTACCTTCGCCCTTAGTTAAGCAATGTCGATTTATCAGAGAGCCGTAAGGTTCCACACAGGAGAAACCCGATGAGTAAATTCCTGGACCGGTTTCGCTACTTCAAGCAGAAGGGCGAAACCTTTGCCGATGGGCACGGCCAGCTTCTCGAAACAAACCGGGACTGGGAGGACGGATACCGCCAACGTTGGCAGCATGACAAAATTGTGCGCTCAACCCATGGGGTGAACTGCACCGGTTCTTGTAGCTGGAAAATTTATGTCAAAAATGGTCTGGTGACCTGGGAAACACAGCAAACCGATTACCCGCGCACCCGTCCTGATATGCCAAACCATGAACCTCGCGGCTGCCCGCGCGGCGCAAGCTACTCCTGGTATCTCTACAGCGCTAACCGACTGAAATATCCGCTAATGCGCAAACGTCTGATGAAGATGTGGCGCGAGGCGAAAAAACTGCATCGCGATCCGGTAGAGGCATGGGCCTCCATCATTGAAGATGCCGATAAAGCCAAAAGCTTCAAACAGGCGCGTGGTCGTGGCGGCTTTGTTCGCTCCTCATGGCAGGAAGTGAACGAGCTGATCGCCGCTTCCAACGTGTACACCGTGAAAACCTATGGCCCTGACCGCGTCGCGGGCTTCTCACCCATCCCGGCGATGTCGATGGTCTCCTACGCTTCCGGCGCACGTTATCTTTCGCTGATTGGCGGTACCTGCCTGAGCTTCTACGACTGGTACTGCGACCTGCCGCCAGCCTCCCCGCAAACCTGGGGCGAGCAGACCGACGTGCCGGAATCCGCTGACTGGTACAATTCCAGCTATATTATCGCCTGGGGCTCTAACGTGCCGCAAACCCGTACGCCGGATGCCCACTTCTTTACCGAAGTACGTTACAAAGGCACTAAAACCGTCGCGGTGACGCCGGACTATGCCGAAATCGCCAAACTGTGCGATCTGTGGCTGGCGCCGAAGCAGGGGACCGATGCGGCGATGGCGCTGGCGATGGGCCACGTCATGCTGCGCGAATTCCACCTCGACAACCCGCGCCAGTACTTCACCGATTATGTCCGTCGCTATACCGACATGCCAATGCTGGTGATGCTTGAAGAGCGTGATGGTTATTATGCCGCAGGTCGTATGCTGCGCGCTGCCGATCTCGTTGATTCGCTGGGGCAGGAAAATAACCCGGAATGGAAAACCGTCGCCATTAACAGCAACGGTGAAATGGTGGCGCCAAACGGTTCAATTGGTTTCCGCTGGGGCGAAAAAGGCAAATGGAACCTCGAACAGCGCGACGGGACTACCGGTGCAGAAACTGAATTGCAGCTCAGCTTGCTGGGCAGCCAGGATGAGATTGCTGACGTGGGCTTCCCGTATTTCGGCGGCGAAGGTTCAGAGTACTTTAATCATGTGGCGCTGGATAACGTCCTGCTGCACAAATTGCCGGTTAAACGTCTGCAACTGGCCGATGGTTCTACCGCGTTAGTCACCACCGTGTATGACCTGACCATGGCGAACTATGGTCTGGAACGCGGCCTCAACGATGAAAATTGTGCCGCCAGTTATGATGATACCAAAGCATATACGCCAGCATGGGCCGAGCAGATCACCGGCGTGCCGCGGGCGCAGATCATCCGTGTCGCACGGGAATTCGCCGATAACGCGGACAAAACGCACGGGCGTTCAATGATTATCGTTGGCGCCGGTCTGAACCACTGGTATCACCTCGATATGAACTATCGCGGGCTGATCAATATGTTGGTGTTCTGTGGTTGCGTTGGTCAGAGCGGTGGCGGCTGGGCGCACTACGTCGGCCAGGAAAAACTGCGTCCGCAGACCGGCTGGCAGCCGCTGGCGTTTGCCCTTGACTGGCAGCGTCCGGCGCGTCACATGAACAGCACCTCTTACTTCTATAACCACTCCAGCCAGTGGCGCTACGAGACGGTGACCGCCGAGGAATTATTGTCGCCGATGGCGGACAAATCCCGCTATAGCGGTCATCTGATTGACTTCAATGTGCGCGCCGAGCGTATGGGCTGGTTGCCGTCGGCGCCGCAGTTAGGCACTAACCCGCTGTACATTGCGCGTGAAGCGGAAAAAGCCGGTATGACGCCGGTAGACTATACCGTCAAATCCCTGAAAGAGGGTTCGATTCGCTTTGCCGCCGAGCAGCCGGAAAACGGTAAAAACCACCCGCGTAACCTGTTCATCTGGCGTTCAAACCTGCTTGGCTCTTCCGGTAAGGGCCATGAGTACATGCTGAAATATCTGCTGGGTACTGAGCATGGTATTCAGGGGCTGGATCTCGGCAAGCAGGGCGGTGTGAAGCCGGAAGAAGTGGAGTGGCGCGACAATGGCCTGGACGGCAAACTGGATCTGGTGGTGACGCTGGACTTCCGCCTGTCGAGCACCTGCTTGTACTCCGATATCGTACTGCCGACCGCCACCTGGTATGAAAAAGACGATATGAATACCTCGGATATGCATCCGTTTATTCATCCGCTGTCTGCCGCCGTAGATCCGGCCTGGGAATCGAAAAGCGACTGGGAAATCTACAAAGGCATTGCGAAGAAATTCTCCGAAGTCTGTGTAGGCCACCTGGGTAAAGAGACTGACGTCGTGACGCTGCCGATCCAGCACGATTCTGCCGCTGAACTGGCGCAGCCGCTGGACGTGAAAGACTGGAAAAAAGGCGAATGCGATCTGATTCCAGGGAAAACCGCGCCGCACATCATGACCGTCGAGCGCGATTACCCGGCGACTTACGAACGCTTTACCTCTATCGGCCCGCTGATGGAGAAAATCGGCAACGGCGGGAAAGGGATTGCCTGGAACACGCAAAGCGAAATGGACTTGCTGCGTAAGCTCAATTACACCAAAGCGGACGGTCCGGCGAAAGGCCAGCCGATGCTCAACACGGCGATTGACGCGGCAGAGATGATCCTGACGTTAGCGCCGGAAACCAACGGTCAGGTGGCGGTGAAAGCCTGGGCGGCGCTGAGCGAGTTTACCGGTCGCGACCATACGCATCTGGCAACCAATAAAGAAGACGAAAAAATTCGTTTCCGCGATATACAGGCGCAGCCGCGCAAAATTATCTCCAGCCCGACCTGGTCTGGCCTGGAAGATGAACATGTGTCTTATAACGCCGGTTATACCAACGTTCATGAGCTGATCCCATGGCGTACGCTGTCTGGTCGTCAACAGTTGTATCAGGATCACCAGTGGATGCGCGACTTCGGCGAAAGTCTGCTGGTGTATCGCCCACCGATCGACACCCGCTCGGTGAAAGCGGTGATGGGGCGTAAATCCAACGGTAATCCGGAGAAGGCGCTCAACTTCCTGACGCCGCACCAGAAATGGGGTATCCACTCGACCTACAGCGATAACCTGTTGATGCTGACCTTGTCGCGTGGCGGCCCGATTGTATGGATGAGCGAAACCGACGCCAAAGATCTGGGCATTGAAGATAACGACTGGATCGAAGTCTTCAACAGCAACGGCGCATTGACCGCACGCGCAGTGGTCAGCCAGCGTGTACCGGCGGGCATGACCATGATGTACCACGCGCAGGAACGTATCGTAAACCTGCCGGGGTCGGAAATTACCCAGCAGCGCGGCGGTATTCATAACTCGGTGACGCGCATTACGCCGAAACCGACCCATATGATCGGCGGCTATGCGCAGTTAGCCTACGGCTTTAACTACTACGGTACCGTCGGCTCCAACCGCGATGAGTTTGTGGTGGTACGTAAGATGAAGAACATTAACTGGTTGGATGGCGAAGGCAATGACCAGGTACAGGAGAGCGTAAAATGAAAATTCGTTCACAAGTCGGCATGGTGCTGAATCTCGATAAGTGCATCGGCTGTCATACCTGTTCAGTGACCTGTAAAAACGTCTGGACCAGTCGCGAAGGTATGGAATACGCGTGGTTCAACAACGTAGAAAGTAAGCCTGGCGTTGGTTTTCCGAATGACTGGGAAAATCAGGAAAAATGGAAAGGCGGCTGGATCCGCAAAATCAACGGCAAACTACAGCCACGCATGGGCAACCGGGCGCTGCTGCTGGGTAAAATCTTCGCTAACCCGCATCTGCCGGGCATCGACGACTACTACGAGCCGTTTGATTACGACTACCAGAACCTGCATACCGCGCCGGAAAGCAAACATCAGCCGATCGCGCGTCCGCGCTCGCTGATTACCGGCCAGCGGATGGACAAAATTACCAGCGGGCCAAACTGGGAAGAGATTCTGGGCGGCGAGTTCGAAAAACGCGCCAAAGACCAGAACTTCGAAAACATGCAGAAGGCGATGTACGGCCAGTTCGAAAACACCTTCATGATGTACCTGCCGCGCCTGTGCGAGCACTGCCTTAACCCGGCGTGCGTGGCAACCTGCCCAAGCGGTGCCATCTACAAGCGTGAAGAAGACGGCATTGTGCTGATCGACCAGGACAAGTGCCGCGGCTGGCGGATGTGCATCACCGGCTGCCCGTACAAGAAGATTTACTTCAACTGGAAGAGCGGCAAGTCCGAGAAGTGCATCTTCTGCTACCCGCGTATCGAAGCCGGTCAGCCGACTGTTTGCTCGGAAACCTGCGTGGGCCGTATCCGTTATCTTGGCGTACTGCTGTATGACGCCGATGCCATTGAAAGCGCCGCCAGTACGGAAAACGAAAAAGATCTATACCAGCGTCAACTGGACGTGTTCCTCGATCCAAACGATCCGGCTGTCATTGAGCAGGCGCTGAAGGACGGCGTGCCGCAGAGCGTGATCGATGCGGCGCAGCAATCGCCAGTGTACAAAATGGCGATGGACTGGAAGCTGGCGCTGCCGCTGCATCCGGAATACCGCACGCTGCCGATGGTCTGGTACGTACCGCCTTTGTCACCGATTCAGTCTGCCGCCGACGCGGGTGAACTGGGCAGCAACGGTATTCTGCCGGATGTAGACAGTCTGCGTATCCCGGTGCAGTACCTGGCGAACCTGTTGACCGCTGGCGACACCCAGCCGGTACTGTTGGCGCTGAAACGGATGCTGGCGATGCGTCACTACAAACGTGCGGAAACCGTAGACGGTAAAGTGGATACCCGCGCGCTGGAAGAGGTGGGTTTAAGCGAAGCCCAGGCGCAGGAAATGTATCGTTACCTGGCGATTGCTAATTATGAAGATCGCTTTGTGGTGCCGAGCAGCCATCGTGAACTGGCGCGTGACGCATTCCCGGAGAAAAGCGGTTGTGGCTTTACCTTCGGCGATGGTTGCCACGGGTCTGATACCAAATTCAATCTGTTCAACAGCCGCCGCATCGACGCTGTTGATGTGACCAGCAAAACGGAGCCGCACGCATGATTGAACTCGTCATTGTTTCGCGTCTGCTCGAGTACCCGGATGTTGCCCTGTGGCAGCATCAGCAGGAGTTGTTCGATGCGCTCGCGTCATCTGAGAACCTGGATAAAGAGGATGCCCAGACTCTGGGCGTTTTCCTGCGCGATTTAACCGCGCAGGACATGCTGGATGTACAGGCCGCCTACAGTGAACTGTTTGACCGTGGTCGCGCTACATCGCTGCTGCTGTTTGAACATGTACACGGGGAATCCCGCGATCGCGGTCAGGCGATGGTTGACCTGATGGCACAGTATGAGCAGCACGGTTTGCAGCTCGACAGCCGCGAACTTCCCGATCATCTGCCGCTGTATCTGGAATACCTTGCGCAATTGCCGAAAAGCGAAGCGTTAGGGGGGTTACAGGATATCGCGCCGATTCTGGCGCTGCTCAGCGCACGTTTGCAACAGCGTGACAGCCGTTATGCGGTGCTGTTCGATCTGCTGTTAAAACTGGCGAATACCGTTATCGACAGCGGCAAAGTGGCTGAAAAAATTGCGAATGAAGCACGTGATGATACCCCACAAGCGCTGGATGCGGTCTGGGAAGAAGAGCAGGTGAAATTCTTCGCCGATCAAGGGTGTGGCGAGTCGGAAATCTCCGCTCACCAGCGTCGTTTTGCCGGGGCCGTGGCGCCGCAATATCTGAATATCACCACCGGAGGACAGCACTAATGCACTTCCTGAATATGTTCTTCTTTGATATCTACCCGTACATTGCCGGATCGGTATTTCTGATCGGTAGCTGGTTACGTTACGACTACGGTCAGTACACCTGGCGGGCGGCTTCCAGTCAGATGCTGGATCGCAAAGGAATGAACCTGGCGTCAAACCTGTTCCACATTGGGATTCTGGGTATTTTCGCCGGTCACTTCCTGGGCATGTTAACGCCGCACTGGATGTATGAAGCTTTTCTGCCGGTCGACGTGAAGCAGAAGATGGCAATGATTGCCGGCGGTGCCTGCGGCGTGCTGACGCTGGTTGGCGGTATTTTACTGCTCAAGCGTCGTCTGTTTAGCCCACGTGTCCGCGCCACCACTACCGGCGCAGATATTTTGATTCTCTCGCTGCTGGTGATTCAGTGCGCGCTGGGGCTGCTGACCATTCCGTTTTCCGCCCAGCATATGGACGGGAGTGAAATGATGAAGCTGGTCGGGTGGGCGCAGTCAGTTGTGACCTTCCACGGTGGCGCATCCGCACATCTGGACGGTGTAGCTTTTATCTTCCGTATGCACCTGGTACTGGGGATGACGCTGTTCCTGTTGTTCCCCTTCTCGCGCCTGGTGCATATCTGGAGCGTGCCGGTCGAGTACCTGACCCGCAAATACCAGATTGTACGTGCGCGTCACTGATTTTCTCTCGATGCCCTAAACTCCGCTTCGGCGGAGTTTTTTTATGGCTGTTTGCCGGAGTGCGGCATAAATGCCTTATCGACCGCCGCCTTGTTTCGTTTACAGCGGATCTGCCATGTCTGGCATCTGAATCCGGACTCTTTGTTTCTGAGTTTATTCAGCATCTGTGCGAGTTTTTTGTAAGCAGAAAAAGGATGATGCAGCATATAATCACGCCATAAACGACAATAAGGATAGTTGTATGCGTTTTTCATCAATTTTCAAAATAATAATATTAAATATATTTATTTCAAAAATGGCTCACGCTGCTGTCTGCGAGGAGCGCTATCCCGCCGACTCAGAAGAATGCCAGTACGTTCAGGAACTAGAGCAAAAAGCGGAACAAGGGGATGAAAGCGCGCAGTTCGCGCTTGGAAGCTGGTATGCGGAGGGGCGATACGTTAAGCCTGATTATAAACTAGCCATAAAATGGCTGGAGAAAGCGGGTAAACAAGGTTCTGATTTTTCCTATTTCATCCTTGGCTATCATTACAACTATGGTGAAAATTTTCCACTTAGTCGACAAAAAGCGCTGGAGTGGTATCGCAAGGCGGCAGAGCTAGGGGATAGTAGTACGCAAGAAATCCTCGGTGACGCCTATATGTATGGCGATGGGTTTCCCCAAAATACCCAGCTAGCGCTGGAGTGGTATCGAAAAGCCGCCTCTCCAACCAATGATGCGGGCGTTGTCCGCGGCCAGGGTTCAGCTTCGTCAGCACAATTTAAGCTTGGAGTAATGTACGCCCACGGTCAGGGCGTCCCTCAGGATTATCAGCAAACGGCGATCTTGATGCGTAAAGCGGCGGAAAATATGTACTACCCCGCGCAACTTTATCTCGGTGTTGCCTATTTTTATGGTGAAGGCGTGCCTCAGGATTATCGTCAGGCCGTTTACTGGCTTAATGAAGGTATACCAGGCAGCTATACGCCAGGCCACATTCCGCTGAATGCGCTCTATGATAAAGCGCATCCCGCTGACCGGGTTTACTCTCAGACGTGGTATCGAAAAACAGCGCAACGCGTGATGGCAAAGGTACAGTACAATTTTGGCGTATGGTATTACAACGGTTATCACTTATTGAAAGATCACAACCTGGCGCTGGAGTGGTATCGCAGAGCCGCAGCGCAAGGATTGGCCGAGGCGCAGGATGCGATCGGCGTGATGTTTATGCAGGGTGAGGGCGTTTCTCAGGACTACCAACAGGCGCTGGCGTGGTATCGCAAAGCCGCTCGCCAGGGGCTGCCTGCTGCGCAAACGCATCTGGGCATCATGTCTGCATTTGGTCGCGGCGTCGCGCAAAGCGACAGACAGGCTATCGCATGGTATCGAAAAGCAGCAAAACAGGATTTTGCGAAAGCGCAATATCAGCTTGGCGTAGCATATAGCACGGGAAGAGGCGTGCCTGAAAATAGCCGGAATGCGCTGAAGTGGTACCTCAAAGCGGCAGAGCAGGGGGTTGCTCCGGCACAATCAGCACTTGGGGAAATTTATGCTCATGGGCGCCAGGGTGTGCCTAAAGATAATAAGCAGGCCTATATTTGGTATTACATGGCAAGTATATATACGGAAAAATCTAAGGATGATTGTTCAGCGCTCATTGCCGAAAGAAACCGACTCAAGGGAACGCTTACCCCAGATCAACTTAGCGAGACATATGCCGCCTTTGATCTCATCAGGCGAAAAATCAACCAGTCAAAGGAGGCGAAAAAGATTGCCAGGAAGAAGCATTGATAAGATAGCCAATAAGCTATGGCGCCATGGTGTGAAGTCTGCCTGTGGGGGCGATTAAGATTGATTGAGGCGCTGCCAGGAGATTATGGTGGTGGGGGAAGGATTACTCAGCGCTGCGCGCTTCGCCCTTCGGGTCGTTGCCTACGGCAACGCTTTCTCGCTGCGCTCGAATCGAACCTTAGTCGAAGCTTCTCATCCTTCCCCGTACGGAGAGATATGAGACAGTGTGCTTAACGGGGATAAGATACGCGACGGAAGTGATGGTGGTGGGGGAAGGATGACTCAGCGCTGCGCGCTTCGCCCTTCGGGTCGTTGCCTACGGCAACGCTTTCTCGCTGCGCTCGAATCGAACCTTGGTCGAAGCTTCTCATCCTTCCCCGTACGGAGAGATATGAGACACTGTGCTTAACGGGGATAAGATACGCGACAGAAGTGATGGTGGTGGGGGAAGGATTACTCAGCGCTGCGCGCTTCGCCCTTCGGGTCGTTGCCTGCGGCAACGCTTTC
>NZ_JAMMZV010000001.1:550313-976433 GCF_051811585.1 Salmonella sp. NW177
CCCGTACAGAGAGATATAAGGCACTGTGCTTAGCGGGGATAAGATACGCGACGGAAGTGATGGTGGTGGGGGAAGGATTACTCAGCGCTGCGCGCTTCGCCCTTCGGGTCGTTGCCTGCGGCAACGCTTTCTCGCTGCGCTCGAATCGAACCTTAGTCGAAGCTTCTCATCCTTCCCGTACAGAGAGATATAAGGCACTGTGCTTAGCGGGGATAAGATACGCGACGGAAGTGATGGTGGTGGGGGAAGGATTCGAACCTTCGAAGTCGATGACGGCAGATTTACAGTCTGCTCCCTTTGGCCGCTCGGGAACCCCACCAGGGGTAATTCAAATTGTAGGTAAAGCTTGAAGATGGTGGTGGGGGAAGGATTATTCGTCGCTTCGCTCCTCACCCTACGGGCCGTTGCCGTTGGCAACGTTCTCTCGCTTTCGCTCGAGTCGAACCTTAATCGAAGGTTCTCACCCTTCCCCGACAAGTGCAAACTTCTGCATTGCTCATCGAGTTAACTACATCGCTGTAGTGAATAATGGTGGTGGGGGAAGGATTCGAACCTTCGAAGTCGATGACGGCAGATTTACAGTCTGCTCCCTTTGGCCGCTCGGGAACCCCACCACGGGGTAATGCTTAATACTGGCCCGCTTCCTTTTGGGAAGCGGGGCGCATCATATCAAATGACACGCCGCTGTAAAGCATTCCTTTGCCTGAAATGAACTGTTTGCGTACTTTTCATCCGTAACGGATTAAAGCTAATCAATTCATATTACTGACGATTAAAGAATAATCGTCCGATTGCCGTAAACAAAGACCCGCTGCGCCAGAACCTGATACAGCGCGCGGCTTAATACGTTTTTCTCAACGTCGCGCCCGGCACGCATCATATCTTCTGCGGTGTAGGTGTGATCGACGTGAATCACGTCCTGCATAATGATTGGGCCTTCATCCAGATTATCATTCACATAGTGCGCGGTAGCGCCGATGATTTTCACGCCGCGCTCATAGGCCTGATGATAAGGGCGCGCGCCGATAAATGCCGGCAGGAATGAGTGGTGGATATTGATAATTTTGTTCGGGAAGCGCGCCACAAAACCTGGCGTCAAAACACGCATATACTTGGCCAGCACCACATAGTCCGGTTGATGGGCATCAATGGCGTCCGCCATCTTCGTGTCATGCTCTTCACGCGTTAATCCCTCATGGCTGACCAGTTCGAAAGGGATCTCAAAACGTTCAACCAGCGAGCGTAACGTTTCATGGTTGCCAATGACCGCGGCGATTTCAACATCCAGCCCGCCATAGTTGGCTTTCATCAGCAGGTCGCCCAGACAATGCGCCTCTTTGGTAACCAGAATCACTACCCGACGGCGTCCGGCGGGATTGAGTTCACGAACAGAGCCTTCCGGTAAGGCGCTGTCCAGATCGGCCAGAAGAGTGGAATCATTGAAGATGCCTTCCAGCTCGGTCCGCATAAAAAAGCGACCGGTGCGATGGTCCACAAATTCATTGTTTTGCACAATATTAAGCTCGTGCTTATAGCAAATGTTGGTAATCCGCGCGATAAGGCCTTTTTGATCGGGACAAATAGTACGCAGAACTTTACGTTGTAGTGATTGCATTGCCGGAAAAATCCTGTTGAGAGTGTTTGCTGTATCGATACTGTCAGGCGTCACTGGCCGCAGCACTTTTTAAATTTTTTGCCTGAACCGCACGGGCAGGGATCATTTCGACCCAACTGCGGGCGGGTACCGTCAATATAATACCACTGACCGTTTTCTTTGATAAAACGAGAACGTTCGATAATCGCCCCGTTTTTCCCTTGTTCGGAAAAACGCGCGATAAAACTAACATACCCTGTATTTTCTGCTTCTGACCAGGTATGTTCAAAAATAGTCAGGCCGAGCCACCTGGTATTGGCAAATCCAGCGATGATATCATCACGAAACGCGGCCGCATTGCAGGTTGGATGCCAGCTCTTAATTAAGTAATCTGCGTCTTTCATCACAAAAGCGCAGTAACGAGAGCGCATGAGATGTGACGGATCGGGTGCTACTCGTTCTCCGGACACAATACGACCACAACATAGGCTATACTCGTCAGCGCTACCACAGGGACAAGGCTGAGACACAATAATCTCCCTGAATATAAAAAACGGCGTTGAACGCCAGGGTGGCATTATGTTAACTGAGCAGTGGCGATGTTGCTACGTCTTGAAGCCAGGGGAAGTCGTTAAGTACGATGAGAAAAATGAAAATAGGGCTGGCGCTGGGATCTGGCGCAGCGAGAGGATGGTCTCATATTGGGGTCATCAAAGCCCTCAAGCAAACAGGCATTGATATTGATATCGTTGCAGGATGCTCAATAGGTTCACTGGTCGGCGCCGCGTATGCCTGTAATAAATTATCGGCGCTTGAACAGTGGGTATGTTCATTCCGCTACTGGGATGTTTTACGCCTGATGGATGTATCCTGGGGCAGAGGAGGGTTGCTTCGCGGCGAACGCGTATTTAATCACTATCGGGATATTATGCCCGTCACGGATTTTGACCACTGTTCAAGACGTTTTGGCGCGGTCGCGACGAATCTTAGCACTGGACGAGAGCTATGGTTTACTGAAGGCGATCTACACCTTGCTGTACGCGCGTCGTGCAGTATGCCAGGGCTGATGTCTCCGGTTGAGCATAACGGTTACTGGCTGGTAGATGGCGCAGTCGTTAATCCGGTACCTGTTTCGTTAACCAGGGCGCTGGGGGCCGATATCGTTATTGCGGTAGACCTGCAACATGATGCCCACCTCATGCAGCAAGATTTACTCTCTGTAAATGTCGGGAATATCAATGAAGAGAGCGATGATGCGCTGCCCTGGCATAAGCGTTTAAAAGAACGTTTCAGTAGCCTGACTTCACGCCGTGGCGTGAGTTCGCCTGGGGCAATGGAAATCATGACAACCTCCATTCAGGTGTTGGAAAATCGTCTTAAACGTAACCGTATGGCTGGCGATCCGCCTGATATTCTCATTCAACCATTCTGTCCGCAAATCTCTACGCTGGATTTTCATCGCGCCCATGCCGCTATTGCGGCGGGTCAGTTAGCCGTAGAGAAAAAGATGGACGAACTTATACCCTTGGTGCGTACCGACGTTTAATGTACCTTTTACGATCACTTAAGCAAATTCTGACAGGCGCAAGCGGCAATACCATGCCACTATTGATTAAAGCCAGTCAGGGGAGAGAACATGACGCAGCCATTGGTCGGAAAACAGATTCTTATTGTTGAAGACGAGCCTGTATTTCGCTCGCTTCTGGATTCGTGGTTTTCCTCTTTGGGAGCGACAACGGCATTGGCAGGCGACGGGGTGGATGCCCTGGAGTTGATGGGGCGTTTTACCCCTGATCTCATGATATGTGATATCGCGATGCCGAGAATGAACGGTCTCAAACTGGTAGAAAACTTACGTAATCGCGGAGACCAGACGCCTATTCTGGTTATTTCCGCAACAGAAAATATGGCGGATATCGCCAAAGCGTTACGCCTTGGGGTTGAAGATGTCCTGCTGAAGCCGGTAAAAGATCTCAACCGCTTGCGGGAAACCGTATTCGCTTGCTTATACCCTAATATGTTTAACTCGCGGGTTGAAGAAGAAGAACGCCTGTTTCGTGACTGGGATGCAATGGTGAGTAATCCAACCGCCGCAGCACAATTGTTGCAGGAATTGCAGCCCCCGGTACAGCAGGTGATTTCCCATTGCCGCATTAATTATCGGCAGCTCGTCTCCGCCGATCAGCCTGGACTGGTGCTGGATATTGCGCCGCTATCTGATAACGAACTGGCATTTTATTGCCTGGATGTCACCCGGGCGGGCGATAACGGCGTGTTAGCCGCATTGTTGCTGCGGGCGCTATTTAACGGCTTATTGCAGGATCAGCTCGGCCAACAAAAGCACCGTTTACCGGAGTTAGGCGCGCTATTAAAACAGGTAAATCATCTGCTCAGACAAGCCAATTTACCTGGGCAATTCCCGCTATTTGTCGGCTACTATCACAGTGAGCTCAAAAATTTGATTCTCGTCTCCGCCGGATTGAACGCCACCTTAAATACGGGCGCTCATCAGGTTCAAATTAGCAGCGGCGTGCCGCTAGGAACATTGGGTAACGCCTACCTTAACCAATTAAGCCAGCGTTGCGACTCGTGGCAGTGTCAAATATGGGGCGCAGGAGGGCGTCTGCGATTGATGTTGTCTGCGGAATGACCAAACGGAAGAGTGAGCGGAAATTGCTTTACCGGCCTTTCCCGACGAGTGTTACTATCTGCGGCAGATTTATAAGTATTTGTCTTAATTATACCAATATAAGTCCTTTTTGGACCTGAGGCTTGTTCTGGTACTGATATACTGGAACACGATACAGATTAATGAACACGTTCAATACATGAACAGTCCAGGAGAATTTTAAATGGCTGCCCTTAATTCGAAAGTCAAAAAAGCCGTTATCCCGGTCGCGGGATTGGGAACCAGGATGCTGCCAGCGACCAAAGCTATCCCGAAAGAGATGCTGCCGCTGGTTGATAAGCCATTAATTCAGTACGTCGTGAACGAATGTATCGCTGCTGGCATTACTGAAATCGTGCTTGTTACGCACTCGTCTAAAAACTCTATTGAAAACCACTTTGATACCAGTTTTGAGTTGGAAGCGATGCTGGAAAAACGCGTTAAGCGTCAGCTTCTGGAGGAGGTTCAGTCTATTTGCCCTCCGCATGTCACTATTATGCAGGTACGTCAAGGGCTGGCAAAAGGCCTGGGCCATGCCGTATTGTGCGCGCATCCCGTTGTCGGAAACGAACCTGTCGCTGTTATTCTGCCAGACGTTATTCTTGACGAATATGAGTCCGACCTGTCTCAGGATAACCTGGCTGAAATGATCCGCCGTTTCGACGAAACCGGCAATAGCCAGATTATGGTTGAGCCAGTAGAAGATGTGACTGCATACGGCGTGGTCGATTGCAAAGGCGTTGAGCTGGCGCCGGGCGAAAGTGTGCCGATGGTTGGCGTGGTTGAAAAACCAAAAGCGGATGTCGCGCCGTCTAACCTTGCGATTGTCGGGCGTTATGTGTTGAGCGCGGATATCTGGGCGTTGCTGGCGAAAACCCCTCCGGGCGCCGGGGATGAAATTCAGTTGACCGATGCTATCGATATGCTGATCGAAAAAGAAACGGTTGAAGCCTACCACATGAAGGGTAAAAGCCATGACTGTGGTAATAAGTTAGGATATATGCAGGCATTCGTTGAATATGGCATCCGTCATAATTCGCTGGGTGCTGAATTTAAAGCCTGGCTTGAAGAAGAAATGGGTATTAAGAAGTAACGATACGTTATAAATTTTTTAACAGAAGCGCTGGTAAATCCGGCGCTTTTTTTATGCCTGGGGTCGTCAGCGGAGAACTCAGGCAAAAAAAATCCCGCCAGCGGCGGGATTTTAAGCATCCAGGAAGTAAATTATTCCTTGATCAGGAAATCTTCCAGTTGCTTACCTTGTTCTTCCATTGCTTTTTTGATTACAGCCGGTGTACGACCCTGGCCAGTCCAGGTTTTAGTTTCACCGTTTTCGTCAACATAGCTATATTTAGCCGGACGAGCTGCGCGTTTAGCTTTGGTACCGGATTTAGCGGCAGCCATGCTATTCAGCAGTTCATTCGGGTCAATGCCGTCGGCAATTAACATTTCACGATACTGTTGCAGTTTACGAGTGCGTTCTTCCACTTCAGCAGCAGCAGCGCTTTCTTCTTCACGACGCTCATTAACGACAACTTCTAATTTTTCCAGCATTTCTTCAAGCGTTTCCAGAGTACATTCTCTTGCCTGCGCACGAAGAGTACGGATGTTGTTCAGAATTTTAAGTGCTTCGCTCATTGTAGTAATCTCAAACTTATATTGGGGTGGTTTGTTGAGCTAATAATAGAGCGATAAATTCAGTTGTGCAATAGCCAGGAATGTAAGGAATTCAAAATTACGCTTTATTAAGCACACGTTTTAATTATCTCAACTTAAATTTTCCTTGAGGCGCCGCACAAAAAAGAGCTTATTGGCAGGGGGGATACTCACCGTCTGTCGCTAAAAATTTAGGAGTCAGGTCACATTTTATCATGATGAAATACGATCTCATTGCAGAGATATCAATCTCTTGTATTAGCTTTCCTTACAAGAAAACCCTATTACTTTGCACCGGGTATGAGTAACGGTAACAATAAGTACAAGGTTTTCATATTGGCGGGTGATGATAAGCATTGTTGATGAATTTTAACGGCATAATTTGTGAAGGAATGTGTATATACCCTTCATACTTCAAGTTGCTTATGTGTTGGCTACGCTCGCTCACCCCAGCCACATAGTTATCTATGCTCCTGGGGACTCACTCCCTTGCCGCCTTTAAGCAACTCGAATTATTTTGGGTATAGTGAGCGATGTTTGTACAATTCTTAATACTCACCGGAGCGCGAGCCGCGCCGTCGCGTCGGTAAATTATGGTACAATCCCGCCAATCTTTATTTCACTCAGGTGAGGTCCTGCGACCAATGGCACAGCTATATTTCTACTATTCGGCAATGAATGCGGGTAAGTCGACTGCACTGCTGCAATCTTCATACAATTATCAGGAACGCGGGATGCGTACCGTCGTATATACGGCGGAAATCGACGATCGTTTTGGCGCAGGCAAAGTCAGCTCTCGTATCGGTTTGTCGTCGCCGGCAAAATTGTTTAACCAAAATACATCCTTGTTTGAAGAGATTCGTGCCGAGAGCGAGCGGCAGACAATACATTGCGTGTTAGTCGACGAAAGCCAGTTTTTGACTCGCCAGCAGGTTTATCAATTATCCGAGGTTGTCGACAAATTAGATATTCCAGTACTCTGCTATGGGCTACGAACAGACTTTCGTGGGGAGCTCTTTGTCGGCAGCCAATACTTGCTGGCATGGTCAGATAAGCTGGTGGAATTAAAAACTATCTGTTTCTGCGGTCGTAAAGCCAGTATGGTGCTGCGCCTTGATCAGGACGGCAGGCCTTATAACGAAGGCGAACAGGTGGTTATTGGCGGGAATGAACGCTACGTTTCAGTTTGCCGTAAGCATTATAAGGACGCGCTGGAGGAGGGCTCACTGACGGCGATTCAGGAGCGTCATCGGCACATATGATACCGAGGTAACGATCGGCTTATAAAACGCCCTGTAGCGCTTTGGAGGTCATTATTCAGGCCTCCTGACGAAGGGCGTGCCGTGAACACGTAGGCCAGATGATCAGCATAGCGCCTTCAGGCATCAGATAAACAGGTAAAACAAAAAAACGGCCTCAATTGAGGCCGTTATTGTCATGCTAAAGCAGATAACGAATTAAGCGGATTTTTTCGCTTTTTTCTCTGCTTTCGGTGCGGCAACGACGTCTTTCTTCGCTGCAACTTCACCTTCGGTGAAATCACGACCGTAGTAGGTATCCAGCAGAATCTGTTTCAGTTCGGAGATCAGCGGATAACGCGGGTTAGCGCCGGTGCACTGGTCATCGAAGGCATCTTCAGACAGTTTGTCAACGTGTGCCAGGAAGTCAGCTTCCTGCACGCCTGCTTCACGGATAGACTTAGGAATGCCCAGCTCAGCTTTAATGCTTTCCAGCCATGCCAGCAGTTTTTCAATCTTAGCGGCGGTACGGTCGCCCGGCGCGCTCAGGCCCAGGTGGTCAGCAATTTCAGCGTAACGACGGCGTGCCTGCGGACGATCGTACTGGCTGAAAGCGGTCTGCTTGGTCGGGTTGTCATTCGCGTTGTAGCGGATAACGTTACAAATCAGCAGGGCGTTCGCCAGACCGTGCGGAATGTGGAACTGAGAGCCCAGTTTGTGCGCCATGGAGTGACATACACCGAGGAAGGCGTTGGCAAACGCGATACCGGCGATAGTCGCTGCACTGTGAACACGTTCACGCGCAACCGGGTTTTTAGACCCTTCGTGGTAAGACGCCGGCAGGTTTTCTTTCAGCAGTTTCAGGGCCTGCAGAGCCTGACCGTCAGAGAACTCAGAAGCCAGTACGGAAACATAAGCTTCCAAGGCGTGAGTTACCGCATCCAGACCACCGAACGCACACAGGGACTTCGGCATATCCATCACCAGGTTGGCGTCGACAATCGCCATATCCGGGGTCAGGGCATAGTCAGCCAGCGGATATTTCTGACCGGTTGCATCGTCGGTTACAACCGCAAACGGTGTGACTTCAGAACCGGTACCGGAAGTGGTGGTGACGGCGATCATTTTCGCTTTCACGCCCATTTTCGGGAACTTGTAGATACGTTTACGGATGTCCATAAAGCGCAGCGCCAGTTCTTCGAAGTGAGTTTCCGGGTGTTCGTACATGACCCACATGATTTTCGCGGCGTCCATCGGGGAACCGCCGCCCAGCGCGATGATCACGTCTGGTTTGAAGGAGTTAGCCAGCTCAGCGCCTTTGCGAACAACGGAAAGCGTCGGGTCGGCTTCAACTTCGAAGAAGACTTCAGTTTCAACGCCAGCCGCTTTCAGCACAGAGGTGATCTGGTCTGCGTAGCCGTTGTTGAACAGGAAGCGGTCAGTCACGATGAGCGCACGTTTGTGGCCATCAGTAATCACTTCATCCAGCGCGATGGGCAGAGAGCCACGGCGGAAGTAGATAGATTTCGGAAGTTTGTGCCACAACATGTTTTCAGCTCGCTTAGCAACGGTTTTCTTGTTGATCAGGTGTTTCGGACCAACGTTTTCAGAGATGGAGTTACCACCCCAGGAACCACAACCCAACGTCAGGGAAGGTGCGAGTTTGAAGTTGTACAGGTCACCGATACCACCCTGAGAGGCCGGGGTGTTGATCAGGATACGCGCGGTTTTCATCATCTGACCGAAGTAAGCAACGCGTTCTGGCTGGTTATCCTGGTCAGTGTACAGGCAGGAGGTGTGACCGATACCACCCATAGCGACCAGTTTTTCTGCTTTTTCTACCGCTTCTTCGAAATCTTTCGCACGATACATCGCCAGAGTCGGAGACAGTTTTTCGTGTGCGAACGGTTCGCTTTCGTCAACGACCGTAACTTCACCGATCAGAATCTTGGTGGTTTCTGGTACGGAGAAGCCTGCCAGTTCAGCAATTTTGTAGGCTGGCTGACCGACGATAGCGGCGTTCAGAGCGCCATTTTTCAGGATAACGTTTTGAACCGCTTTCAGCTCCTGGCCCTGCAGCATGTAGCCGCCGTGGCTGGCGAAACGTTCGCGAACGGCATCATAGACGGAATCAACAACGACAACAGACTGTTCAGAAGCACAGATTACGCCGTTATCGAAGGTTTTAGACATCAGAACAGACGCCACAGCGCGTTTGATATCAGCGGTTTCATCAATGACAACCGGGGTGTTGCCTGCGCCTACGCCGATTGCCGGTTTACCGGAGCTGTATGCAGCTTTAACCATGCCTGGACCGCCAGTGGCGAGGATCAGGTTAATATCCGGGTGGTGCATCAGCGCGTTAGACAGTTCTACGGAAGGTTGATCGATCCAGCCAATCAGATCTTTCGGCGCGCCGGCAGCGATAGCCGCTTGCAGAACGATGTCTGCCGCTTTGTTGGTTGCTTCTTTAGCGCGCGGATGCGGAGAAAAGATGATGGCGTTACGGGTCTTCAGGCTAATCAGCGATTTGAAGATCGCGGTAGAGGTCGGGTTAGTAGTTGGAACGATACCGCAAATAATGCCGATAGGTTCAGCAATGGTGATGGTCCCGAAGGTGTCGTCTTCAGACAGCACACCGCAGGTTTTTTCATCTTTATAGGCGTTGTAAATATATTCAGAAGCGAAGTGGTTTTTAATCACTTTGTCTTCCACGATACCCATACCGGATTCGGCGACGGCCATTTTGGCCAGCGGAATGCGGGCATCAGCGGCAGCCAGAGCGGCGGCGCGGAAGATTTTGTCGACCTGTTCTTGAGTGAAACTGGCATATTCACGCTGGGCTTTTTTTACACGCTCTACGAGTGCGTTAAGTTCAGCGACATTAGTAACAGCCATAATGCTCTCCTGATAATGTTAAACTTTTTTAGTAAATCATCTGCGCGATACGTGAGTATAGACAGATCGACGATACTTTGTATAAATGCCTGAAATTCAGGTGGTTACTTAACGTCCGTTTCGCTCTGATTTACTAAAAGAGCTTCTGCGTTAGTATCATTTAACTCTAACGCGTTACGTCCAGGTGGCGTAAGCAAGATTACTCACTTCTGAGTAGCGATTGTGTGATCTAAATCAAGATTACGCAAAGCTGACACCTTTCAGCAGGCCATTTTAGCCTTTTATGTAAATTGTTAAGAAATCGTTGTCATGAAGAGTAAGTGGATTAGCATAACGAGTACATATAAATAACAGCGATGAATGGATGAAATTAGGTGTAGATAAGAGGTGAACTATGCGAATAAAAGGCGTATCTTCTGCGCGTTTTGATCATTAACGAACATTGACTTCATCCGGCTAACGCTTCGGAGCTAACCGTGATTCAACCGCTTTTTGATTTTCCTGTTTACTTTAAGTTCTTTATCGGGCTCTTTGCGCTGGTTAACCCGGTGGGGATTATCCCCGTTTTCATCAGCATGACCAGCTACCAGACGGCCACGGCGCGTAATAAAACTAACCTCACCGCGAATCTGTCGGTCGCGATTATCTTGTGGAGTTCCTTATTCCTCGGCGATGGCATCCTGCAGCTGTTTGGTATTTCTATTGATTCGTTCAGAATTGCGGGCGGTATCCTGGTTGTCACCATTGCAATGTCGATGATCAGCGGGAAGCTGGGGGAAGATAAACAAAACAAGCAAGAAAAGTCAGAGACGGCCATACGCGAGAGCATTGGCGTTGTGCCGTTAGCGCTGCCGTTAATGGCGGGGCCAGGGGCGATTAGCTCCACTATCGTCTGGGGGACGCGTTATCACAGCATCGCGCATTTGCTTGGTTTTTCAGTTGCCATTGCGCTTTTTGCGCTTTGCTGCTGGGGCGTGTTCCGTATGGCGCCGTGGCTGGTTCGTTTGCTGGGGCAAACCGGTATCAACGTTATTACCCGAATCATGGGGTTGTTGTTAATGGCGCTCGGCATCGAATTTATTGTCACAGGAATAAAAGGCATTTTCCCCGGCTTGCTCAACTAAACTCCCACCTGTTGATTTACAGGCGGCGCCCTAAGGGGGCCGCCTTGTGACATTCCCACGTAACACTTCTTACTTTGATAAGCATTCAGCGTTTTAATGATAAAAAATACTAATATAATCTAACGATATTTATTTTTATTAATCAAACTATTATCAACATTACTGAGTCCGTGAGAAGCGGCAGGTCTGTTATTTTATTCACACCATACTCTGGGGCTTGATGAAGGATTATTGAAATGTTATTAGTTGTTTCAGCTCCATCGTAGATGAATGTGCTAAATAATGAGCATTTGTTAAATTTGTGTGTGTTTTATGGCGAAGGCATAACCTACGATGTGACAGCGAGGTGATTTTATTTCAACTTATTGATTATAAAGAATAAATCAAATATTTTTAACATTCTTTAACTGTTTTTCTGAGCAGGAAATTTTCCATAAAAGAGAATTGGTTAACAAAATTGTAAAATGAATTGGCGGTTCAGAAACGCATTTGATACTTTTCGGCCAAACATTTTGCAGAAGATTTCACATTGTTGATAACTATTTTCATTTACATGGTCGTCAGAAATAACGTGCGACGTGGGCAGGTACGTCGTATACCGAATCGACGAAAGGCGATCGAACGAATCGTCAGAATAAATAAAGTCGGTGATAGCAAAAGCAGTGACAGACCTGGCAGTACACCACCAGTGCTGTACAGGAACCCTGACGGGATTAAACAGGCTGGTAAAAACCAGTAATTATAATGAGTGGAGTACAAACACAATGTCTAACATCACGAAAAAAAGTTTGATTGCAGCGGGAATACTCACTGCGCTCATCGCCGCCAGCGCCGCGACTGCGGCAGACGTGCCCGCCGGCGTTCAGTTAGCCGACAAGCAAACGTTGGTACGTAATAACGGATCAGAAGTGCAGTCTCTCGACCCGCATAAAATTGAAGGCGTGCCGGAATCGAACGTCAGCCGTGACCTCTTCGAAGGCTTATTAATTAGTGATGTCGAGGGGCATCCTTCACCGGGCGTCGCGGAAAAATGGGAAAATAAAGATTTTAAAGTCTGGACATTCCATCTACGTGAAAATGCGAAATGGTCAGATGGTACGCCCGTCACCGCCCATGATTTCGTTTATAGCTGGCAACGCCTGGCCGATCCTAATACGGCATCGCCGTACGCCAGCTATCTGCAATACGGTCATATTGCTAATATCGATGACATTATCGCCGGTAAAAAACCCGCCACCGATCTGGGGGTAAAAGCGCTTGATGATCACACCTTTGAAGTGACCTTAAGTGAGCCGGTGCCTTATTTCTACAAATTGTTGGTCCACCCTTCAGTGTCTCCTGTACCGAAATCGGCGGTCGAAAAATTTGGCGATAAATGGACGCAACCAGCCAATATTGTCACTAACGGCGCTTATAAGTTAAAAAATTGGGTGGTGAACGAACGTATCGTGCTGGAGCGTAACCCGCAATACTGGGATAACGACAAAACCGTCATCAATCAGGTAACTTATTTGCCTATCTCTTCGGAGGTGACGGATGTTAACCGCTACCGCAGCGGCGAGATCGATATGACTTATAACAATATGCCGATCGAATTATTCCAGAAACTGAAGAAAGAGATCCCGAATGAAGTCCGCGTAGACCCTTATTTGTGTACCTATTATTACGAAATTAATAATCAAAAAGCGCCGTTTAACGATGTCCGCGTGCGTACCGCGCTGAAACTGGCGTTAGATCGCGACATTATTGTTAATAAGGTTAAAAATCAGGGCGATTTACCCGCTTATAGCTACACGCCGCCGTATACCGATGGCGCAAAACTGGTAGAGCCTGAGTGGTTCAAATGGTCCCAGCAAAAGCGTAATGAAGAAGCGAAGAAATTGTTGGCTGAAGCCGGCTTTACGGCGGATAAGCCCTTAACATTCGACCTGCTGTATAACACCTCCGATCTGCATAAAAAACTGGCTATTGCCGTGGCGTCTATCTGGAAGAAAAATCTGGGCGTCAATGTGAATCTGGAGAATCAGGAATGGAAAACCTTCCTGGATACCCGTCATCAGGGCACCTTTGATGTCGCCAGAGCCGGGTGGTGCGCAGATTATAATGAACCGACCTCGTTCCTGAATACCATGTTGTCCGACAGTTCAAATAACACCGCGCATTATAAGAGCCCGGCGTTTGATAAGCTGATTGCCGACACGCTGAAAGTGGCGGACGATACGCAGCGCAGCGAACTCTACGCTAAAGCGGAGCAGCAGTTAGATAAAGACTCGGCTATTGTGCCGGTGTATTACTACGTTAACGCGCGCCTGGTGAAACCTTGGGTGGGCGGGTATACCGGTAAAGACCCGCTGGATAATATTTATGTGAAAAACTTATATATTATCAAACATTAATGGCAAGACATGGGACAACTGCGGTTGTCCCATGGTGTCTTTTTTCATCGCACTATAACTTTCCCTGGCGGATCTTTTGTCACGTCCGGGAAGTAAAGGCACAGGCCAGAAGGTACGGGCAATGTTGAAATTTATTTTACGCCGCTGTCTGGAAGCGATTCCGACGCTGTTTATTCTTATTACCATCTCTTTCTTTATGATGCGCCTCGCGCCGGGGAGTCCTTTTACCGGCGAGCGCGCATTGCCGCCGGAAGTGCTGGCCAATATTGAAGCAAAATATCATCTGAACGATCCCATCATGACGCAGTACTTCAGCTACCTGAAGCAGCTGGCGCATGGCGATTTTGGACCATCGTTTAAATATAAAGATTACACGGTCAACGATCTGGTTGCCGCCAGCTTCCCCGTTTCGGCGAAACTTGGCGCCGCCGCTTTTTTGCTGGCGGTCATTATTGGAGTCAGCGCTGGCGTGATTGCCGCGCTAAAGCAAAATACGCGATGGGATTATACGGTGATGGGATTTGCCATGACCGGCGTCGTTATCCCCAGTTTTGTGGTAGCGCCGCTACTGGTGATGGTCTTTGCAATAACCTTGCAATGGCTGCCTGGCGGCGGCTGGAACGGCGGGGCGTTAAAATTTATGATCCTGCCGATGGTCGCGCTTTCACTGGCCTATATTGCCAGCATCGCTCGTATTACGCGCGGCTCAATGATTGAAGTTCTGCATTCGAACTTTATTCGTACCGCGCGGGCAAAAGGATTACCGATGCGCAGAATCATCTTCCGCCATGCGTTAAAACCTGCGCTGCTGCCGGTTTTATCCTATATGGGGCCAGCCTTTGTCGGCATTATTACCGGCTCAATGGTGATTGAAACGATTTATGGCTTACCGGGCATTGGGCAGCTTTTCGTTAATGGCGCGCTCAACCGCGATTACTCGCTGGTGTTAAGTTTGACCATTTTAGTTGGGGCGCTGACCATATTGTTTAACGCCATTGTCGATGTGCTCTATGCCGTTATCGACCCGAAAATTCGCTATTGATACTGGAGCTCGCGATGATGTTAAGTAAGAAAAACAGCGAGACGCTGGAAAATTTCAGTGAAAAGCTGGAGGTGGAAGGTCGCAGCCTTTGGCAAGATGCCCGCCGACGCTTTATGCATAACCGTGCGGCGGTGGCCAGTCTTATTGTCCTGTTTCTGATAGCCCTGTTCGTGACAGTGGCGCCTATGCTGTCGCAATTTACCTATTTCGATACCGACTGGGGCATGATGTCCAGCGCGCCGGATATGGCGTCCGGTCACTATTTCGGCACTGACTCTTCCGGGCGCGATCTGTTGGTGCGCGTTGCCATCGGCGGGCGTATCTCATTAATGGTCGGGATTGCCGCCGCGCTGGTGGCGGTCATTGTCGGAACGCTGTATGGCTCGCTGTCCGGCTATCTGGGCGGCAAAATTGATTCTGTGATGATGCGGTTGTTGGAGATCCTCAACTCGTTCCCGTTTATGTTCTTTGTGATTTTGCTGGTGACGTTTTTTGGGCAGAACATTCTGTTGATTTTCGTCGCCATCGGCATGGTCTCCTGGCTTGATATGGCGCGTATCGTGCGTGGCCAAACCCTAAGTCTTAAACGTAAAGAGTTCATCGAAGCCGCGCAGGTGGGAGGTGTGTCGACCGCCAGCATTGTGATCCGCCATATTGTGCCTAACGTCCTGGGCGTAGTGGTAGTGTATGCATCGTTGCTGGTGCCCAGCATGATTCTGTTTGAGTCTTTCCTCAGTTTCCTGGGGCTTGGGACGCAGGAACCGTTAAGCAGTTGGGGAGCGTTGTTGAGCGATGGCGCAAATTCAATGGAAGTCTCACCGTGGCTGCTGCTGTTTCCGGCTGGCTTTCTCGTGGTGACGTTATTCTGTTTTAACTTTATTGGCGATGGCCTGCGTGATGCCCTCGACCCGAAAGATCGTTAAGGAGTACAGCCATGAGCTTATCAGAAACCGCAACTCAGGCACCGCAACAGGCGAATGTACTGCTGGAGGTAAACGATCTTCGTGTTACGTTCGCTACGCCTGATGGCGATGTGACGGCGGTCAACGATCTGAACTTTACGCTTCGCGCTGGAGAAACGTTAGGTATTGTTGGCGAGTCTGGATCGGGGAAATCGCAAACGGCGTTCGCATTAATGGGACTGCTGGCGACGAATGGTCGAATCGGCGGTTCCGCGACCTTTAACGGACGTGAAATTCTTAATCTACCTGAGCGCGAACTGAATACGCTGCGCGCAGAACAGATTTCGATGATTTTTCAGGACCCGATGACCTCGCTAAATCCTTATATGCGCGTTGGGGAGCAGTTAATGGAAGTCCTGATGCTGCATAAAGGGATGAGCAAAGCGGAAGCTTTTGAAGAGTCCGTCAGAATGCTGGATGCCGTAAAAATGCCGGAAGCGCGCAAACGGATGAAAATGTACCCGCACGAATTTTCCGGCGGAATGCGTCAACGTGTGATGATTGCGATGGCGCTGTTGTGCAGGCCGAAACTGCTTATTGCCGATGAGCCTACCACCGCGCTTGATGTTACCGTGCAGGCGCAGATTATGACCTTGCTTAATGAGCTAAAGCGCGAATTTAATACCGCCATTATCATGATTACCCACGATCTGGGCGTGGTCGCGGGTATTTGCGATAAGGTCCTGGTAATGTATGCCGGGCGTACCATGGAATACGGTAAGGCGCGCGATGTCTTTTATCAGCCCGTTCATCCGTATTCGATAGGCCTGCTTAATGCGGTGCCGCGTCTGGATAGCGAGGGGGCGGAAATGCTGACGATTCCGGGCAATCCTCCCAATTTATTGCGTTTGCCTAAAGGGTGTCCATTCCAGCCGCGTTGTCCTCATGCGATGGAGATCTGCAATAATGCGCCGCCACTTGAAGCGTTCAGTCCTGGTCGCTTGCGCGCCTGTTTTAAACCGGTGGAGGAACTGCTATGAATGCTGTGATTGAACAACGTAAAGTTCTCCTCGAAATCGCCGATCTGAAAGTACATTTTGATATCAAAGAAGGGAAGCAGTGGTTCTGGCAACCGCCGAAAACCCTGAAAGCGGTGGACGGCGTTACGCTACGCCTGTATGAAGGCGAAACGCTGGGCGTGGTGGGCGAATCCGGCTGCGGCAAGTCGACGTTTGCGCGCGCCATTATTGGTCTGGTGAAGGCGACAGACGGTAAAGTTGCCTGGCTGGGAAAAGATCTGCTGGGCATGAAAGCGGATGAGTGGCGCGAAGTGCGCAGCGATATCCAGATGATTTTCCAGGACCCGCTGGCGTCACTCAACCCGCGAATGACGATTGGCGAAATTATCGCTGAACCGCTGCGCACTTATCATCCTAAACTTTCGCGCCAGGACGTGCGTGACCGCGTGAAAGCCATGATGCTGAAAGTGGGGCTGCTGCCGAATCTCATCAACCGTTATCCCCATGAATTTTCCGGGGGGCAGTGCCAGCGCATCGGTATCGCCCGGGCGTTGATCCTGGAACCTAAGCTTATTATTTGCGATGAGCCGGTGTCGGCGCTGGACGTTTCTATTCAGGCGCAGGTGGTGAATTTGCTCCAGCAGTTACAGCGAGAGATGGGGCTGTCGTTGATTTTTATTGCGCACGATCTGGCGGTCGTAAAGCACATATCCGATCGTGTCCTGGTGATGTATCTCGGTCATGCGGTAGAATTGGGCACCTATGATGAGGTGTACCATAATCCACTGCATCCTTATACCAAAGCGCTGATGTCGGCGGTACCGATTCCCGATCCCGATCTGGAGCGAAATAAGAAGATACAATTGCTGGAGGGCGAATTACCTTCGCCCATTAACCCGCCTTCCGGCTGCGTGTTCCGTACACGCTGTCCGCTAGCCGGGCCAGAATGCGCGCAAACGCGACCGGTGCTGGAAGGGAGTTTTCGCCATGCCGTTTCCTGCCTTAAAGTAGACCCGTTATAATCGCAAGGGCTGACAATTCGTCAGCCCTTCTTTTAGGTGAGGTTACCGTGTCACTTTTTTTGTCGTCGGTTCGCCGTCGTCTTTATCATAATCTGTTCGATTTGACTACGCGCTCAGGTCGCCGTTTTGAAGGGTTATGCGCGCTGTTTGCGCTGCTTAGCGTACTGGTCATTTTTGTTGAATCAGGCGTAGGAACGGAATATCACCTGACATTTGATGAATGGCATATTTTTGTCTGGCTGGAGCTCTGCGTTACCCTGATATTTACCGGTGAATACTTGCTCAGACTGTTTAGCTGGCCCGAACCGGCAAAATACGTTTTTAGTTTCTGGGGATTTATTGATCTGGTGACGATTTTGCCGCTGTACGTCATGTGGCTATGGCCGGAAATTAGCCTGAACTATATGTTTGCCTGGCGCGCTATGCGAGCGATTCGCGTGCTGCGTATTCTTAAACTGCTACGCTTTATGCCATCCCTGCGCGTATTCTGGAGCGCCATTATTAGCGCGCGTCATCAGCTTATTCTGTTCTATTCATTTATTGCGATCGTGATGATTATTTTCGGTGCCCTGATGTATCTTATTGAAGGACCGAAATATGGCTTCACGACGCTTAATGCCTCGGTGTATTGGGCGATAGTGACAGTCACAACCGTGGGGTACGGTGATATTACGCCGCATACGCCGCTGGGACGTATTGTCGCGTCGGTGCTTATTTTGATTGGTTATTCGGTGATTGCGATTCCTACAGGACTGATTACCACGCACATGAGCAGCGCGTTTCAAAAACGTCACTGGCAGCGAAAATGTCCGCAGTGCCAGCAAAGCCAGCATGAACATAGCGCGCAATATTGTAACCGATGCGGCAGTAAGCTACCGGATTAAACAGGCTTGCCGGAGGGCGCAATCAGACGCCATCCGGCCTGAACCGCTTATTCGCGCCAGAGAATATGGCACAGCTTGTGGTCCTTTTCCCGGCACAGCAGAACGCGGGCGAAAATGTCGTTAATTTCGCCGTCTTCGGTATCCGCCAGGCCAATTACCACCTCGGCAAAAAAGTCTGGATTCAGGTCAAAATCGACGTGCTCTTGCCAGTCTTCAGCGGGATCAAACAACTCCGCGCCGCCGCGCTCCTCGAATTGCAAATTGAACAGAATGATATCAGCCGGATCAAGATTATCCGCCGCCAGCTCAAGAAAAATATCGTAAGCCTGCTCAAGCGTTTCGTCTTCAGTCAGGCGATTGTTCAGATCCATTTCCATAGTGACTACCTGTTTACTCATGTTGGTCACGTTTTACAGCAATGGACTAAAGAAGTAAAACAATCGCTCGGTAATACGCTGCCATAACGGACGTTTTACCCACAAACGCGCATCTAACAGGCGGGAGCGCGAAATATAATCGTCCTGTACCGCAGCCAGATCGGCGCCGAAACCCGTATCATCAATGACCAGCGTAATCTCGAAATTAAGCCACAGGCTACGCATGTCGAGATTCACGGTACCGACCAGGCTCAGTTCGCCATCGACCAGCACGCTTTTGGTATGCAACAGCCCGCCTTCGAACTGATAGATTTTCACGCCCGCCGCCAGTAACTCGCTGAAAAAGGCGCGACTGGCCCAGCCGACGAGCAGTGAATCATTTTTACGGGGCAGGATAATACTGACATCCACGCCGCGCTGCGCAGCGGTACAAATAGCGTGCAGCAGATCGTCGCTGGGGACGAAATATGGCGTGGTCATAATTAAATATTCGCGCGCAGCATAGGTGGCGGTTAATAGTGCCTGGTGAATGAGGTCTTCCGGAAAACCAGGACCGGAAGCAATGGTATGAATGGTATGCCCGCTGGCCTGCTCAAACGGCATAATATTCACATCCGGCGGGGGAGGCAGAATGCGTTTACCCGTCTCGATTTCCCAATCGCAGGAGTAAACAATCCCCATTGCTGTCGCCACGGGCCCCTCCATCCGCGCCATCAAATCGACCCATTGCCCAACGCCGGCATCCTGTTTGAAAAAACGCGGATCCACCATATTCATACTGCCGGTATAGGCGATGTAATTGTCAATCATCACCATTTTACGGTGCTGGCGAAGATCCATACGGCGTAAAAAGACGCGCATCAGATTCACCTTCAGCGCCTCTACGACTTCAATGCCAGCGTTACGCATCATGGCCGCCCAGGGGCTGCGGAAGAAAGCGACGCTACCCGCGGAATCCAGCATAAGCCGGCAGTGGATGCCGCGGCGGGCGGCGGCCATTAACGATTCAGCGACCTGATCCGCCATGCCGCCTGGCTGCCAGATGTAAAACACCATTTCGATATTATGCCGCGCCAGTTGGATATCGCGAATAAGCGCCTGCATGACATCATCGGAGTCGGTAAGCAATTGCAACTGGTTGCCTTTGACGCCCGCAATCCCCTGACGTCGTTCGCACAGCTTAAACAAGGACGATGCGACGCTACTGTTTTCTTGCGCGAAAATGTGTTTGCAGGCTTTGAGGTCATTCAACCATTTGGCGGTAGACGGCCACATGGCGCGGGCACGCTCGGCGCGACGTTTGCCTAAATGCAATTCGCCCACGGACAAATAGGCGATGATCCCGACCAGCGGAAGGATATAGATGATTAACAACCAGGCCATTGCGGAGGGAACTGCGCGCCGTTTCATTAGAATACGTAATGTGACGCCGGCAATGAGAACCCAGTATCCCAAAATGACCAGCCAACTCACCACGGTGTAGAAGGTTGTCATAACTTTAAAAATCCTTTAGAAAGCGTGTTGTTAAGAGTTTACGCGTCAGGATTCACATGGCAAATAAAAACACGGGAAAAGCGCTGGTCTGCATCCGGCGAGGGGGTATAATGGCGCTTCTGTTACAGTGAGAGTCGTAAACATGAAGCGTAGTAGAACGGAAGTGGGGCGCTGGCGAATGCTACGTCAGGCGAGCCGCCGTAAAGCGCGTTGGCTTGAAGGGCAATCACGCCGTAATATGCGTATCCATACCATCAGGAAATGCATCTTTAATCGTCAGCGTAATTCATTACTCTTTGCGATTCACGGTGTGTGAGCCAGAAAGGGCACCGTATGCGGTGCCCAACAGGCCATCCTTTTCAAAAGATCTTCTTATACGGTTTGACCGAAACCTGCGCATAGACGCCCGCTGCGACGTAGGGGTCCGCATCAGCCCAGGATTGCGCCGCTTCTAAAGATTCAAATTCAGCAATCACCGTTGACCCGGTAAATCCGGCTACCCCAGGATCGTTACTGTCCACTGCGGGCATCGGCCCGGCAGTTAATAATCGCCCTTCATCATGCAGAAGTTGCAGGCGCGCCAGATGCGCGGGCCGTACCGAGAGGCGTTTTTCAAGCGAGTTGGCATTATCCTGAGCGTAAATAACATACAGCACGGGTAGAGCTCCTTAATCGGTAAAAGTTGCTGATTACGTTATTGGAAAGGGCATTTAACTGCAATGTAAAGATACCGACTTTGTTAAACATGCACATTTTGTGTGGTATTTTTGCGCGATATCATCTTTTAAATGCCGCTATCGGCAATGCCTTATTGAATATGATTGCTATTTGCATTTAAAATTCAGCTCTGGTTTTTCAACTGAAACGATTATGACTTCAATGACCCTTGAATGAAGTCTATTCGGTTTTCTAAGAGACCTGTTAATTACAGGACAATATCAGGTGTAGTTGGGCTTGTTCCAACCCCTATGACTATGCAATTTAATAGTAGTTTTCCAAGTATCTAAGCAGTTTCACACAGATTCTATGCAGTATCGGTATAGTCTCTTTTTACCCTAACTCATTGAAATATATAGAGAATCTGTGAAGTCTCTTTTCAGGGTAAACTGTATCGTGTTAGTCGTTCCTCTCTCGACCCTTAGAAAAGTGCTATATACAGGACTATATAACGCTATTCATGCAGTTGGTCACATGGTGTAACTATCAAGAAACTTAACGATATCCTGCGTGAATATTGAAAAGTGATGGTTATAGTTGATTCGGTTGTTCTAGGAATCAACCTCATAGTTACCTTGTCAAATCTTCGTAGTCCATTCTTAAAAAATCACTTACAGACACCTTAATATCTATACAGATTTCATGTAGAACACGATTAGTGCGCAAAACAGTGATTATGTTAAAACCATACTGTGTTTATATCAGTACTGATTTATAAGGGTTTTGTGTATTGGATGATAAGAGACTATACAGAACCTTGAGAGCATGTATTCTAAGTCATTGATACATAAGGTCACAGAAGTTTGTGTCTGTTACAGAGAAAACTGGATAGGACTTCACAGAACTATAAAATGTTACAGCTATTGATAGGTTAAATCTTCTTGATAGATGCCGTGAAGTGTGATGAAGGTTTCTTGAGGTGGAGTTAACAGATGCTATGAAGAAAGTCAATAATTGGTTATAGATATTTTAACTGCTTTTGCAAAGGGGGTGCTATATCGTGAATCTGGGGTACTTAACAGCCATCAATCATGAGGTAGATTCTACCGAATCAACTGTGTAGATATTTTTTAAGATTATCGGTGAAGGGGAATGTAGAGGTGGTACTACGATTTTTATAAAAAAATTAGAAGATGAAAAATCACTGTATAAACTTTAATCAGACCTATCGACAAGTTTATGTCAGGTCTTTATTAACTATCAGCTAAAATTCCTGTGTCCATATTTACCATGCAATTCCAGTGATGCAGCATCATAGGCTTTTGCAGCTTCTTCTGCTGTATTAAACTGACCCAGATAATGAGATTTTCCATTACAGCGTATTGTAGCCCAGAACCCCTTGTTATCCACTCTTGGGTGTACTCCCTTGTAACCTGATTTTGTTTTCTTTCTGGGTATCATGTTTGCCTGATTCTGCTCTTTGGTAACCTCGCGAAGATTGCTAATAGCATTATTTAGCGGGTCACCATCTATATGGTCAATCCATAGTTTAGCTTGTTTACCATGATATAGATAGAAAATAACCTGATGCACCTTAAGTATTCTGAACTTACCATTAATCCGACAACCAAAAGCCAGATGCTGTCTTGGTTTAGGATTTACAAGTGAACCCTCGATTTTTACACCATTTCTAAATAATGTTCCAGATTCAAAATCTGCTGTAATATTTTCATTGATGTATCTTATAACTTCTTCAGGCCATGCCTTGGTATACCTAGTCACCATAATATTCCTTATTTCAATTAACTTGTTGATGTAATACTACCAAGAAACTTCATATCATATTTTAGATAATGATTGATATACATCAAAAAACTATTAAGTTCTCGGAAGAGGACTATATAGATTAATGATGCTCTTATTGTAGGAGCATCTATTCCCACCAATGGAACTACACAGACCTAGAGAACATGCCTTCACAGCATCTATATCAGGTCAGATTTAGAGGTCTTGATAGAATCTTCAAAGGTACTTGACAGATAACTATGAAGTTGTTAGGAAGGAGTGTTTAACGGGAGGAAGAGAACCATGAAACCGAAGGTAGGTTCTATCTTAACAGTGAAGTCTTAAGAAATGTCTTGAGAGTTACCTAAACAAGCCTCTTAAGTAAAAGACAACACTCCAGAAAGAGTGTCTGTTTAACAAACTTCTCAAAAGCTCTTAAAAAGTCTGTTAAGAGAGGGCTATGTGAACAATCATACCATTTTGTCAATGCTTTTGTCTTTGACCTAAATCAATAAAATGTATCGTTTGATATGTTTTTAAACAAAATAGCTAAAAAATCTTTTAGAGGGGCGCTTCGCTTGTGTCACATCCAATAATCAATATCGGTCGTCATCATGGTGGTTCTGATGACTGGCGTACACCGTATCGTTTATTTCGTAACCTGCATCATGAGTATAGCTTCAGTCTAGATGGTGCTGCAACTGAGCATGACGCATTGTTGCCACGGTTCACCGATGATATTCACAATCAATCATGGGTTGGTGAACGGGTCTTCTGTAACCCGCCGTTTAGCATGGCTGAACAGTTCCTCCTAAAAGCCCCTGAAGCTGATGTGTGTGTATGTCTGGTTCCGCACAGGTCAAAGACAACTTACTGGCTTCGGTGTGTATATACAAACCCCTTTCTGCATGAGATTCGAACGTTACACCGAGCAGTCAAATACCTCCCACCAGCAGGAAAAAAAGGTGCTGTAGTGCGTTCACCGTTTGCAAGTTGCGTTTTGATATACAGGAACACACCCCGTAAACCGAAGGTTGAAATTACCCAGACAATCTATTGTGGCGACACAATGCTTTTACTTGCCGTGGTTAATAGGGGTGGTTTACGTGGAAGACCTCATATACACGATGCACAGACGCTTGACAGGTTGATTAAAATGCATGACCAAGGGCAATCCGTCAAGAGCATCGCAGAATCGCTAAGAATGCCTCTAAGCACCACTTACAGGATTGTTCAAAGGTTGAGCTAAAATTCTCATATAGAGCACTGATTATGAGAATGTTAAAGAGGTGATTTCCCCTTTCTGGGGTTATCGCTCTTCTCCCGATTAGTGGGGCGGTTAAGAAGGCTTGAAGTTATCTGTGAAGGTACTGGACAGTCTTATATATTGGGTGATTACAACTCATTGAAAAATAAGTATTTTTAGAAGTTACTGTTAAGGTTACAGAGTTAACTGTGAAGAGACTTGTCAGTTCTCTATATATGGCTAATTACAACTTATTGAAAAATAAGAACTTTTAGAAATTACTGTCAGAGAGGTGAATGCTTGATAGATACAGCTTTCCGGTTCTGTCAAGCTATTTTTTAATAGATAGCACAAAATGCTAAAGATACCCCTATACCATCTCGTACAGGGGGTTTTGAAGGGAGTTTAACGGTTATCTGTTCGAGTCCTGTCCTTGAGGTCAAATGACCATTCACGACCAAACAATCTGAACACGATAAACACCCGAACGATGAAATAGCGGAGCAGAAGACCTGCAATCAGCCCAATACCTCCACCAGCCCATACATCAGGTGACCCCAGCTCAGGAGGGAGATTTACCATTCAATTTCCTTGTAAGACGCTCTCAATCGCATTCTGACACAAAAAAGTACCTGACCTTATAGTTGACCTGAAGAGGCCATTTAACTCGTTACAGAGCGATTGAAGAGGTCTGTGTGCAATGCAATAACCATGTGACCACTCTCATAGTTGATTCGGTTAGTTGGGCTTGTACCAATCCCTATCGAATAAACCTCATAGCCACGCCTCATATTTTACTCTCCCCATAGAACCATTATACCACAGATGTTAATAAAATGTTAAAAAATACTTGACATTAGTCTTTGAAAATGCTAGTATTGTATATAAGTTAACAGAATAATAACATCTTATGAGGGTCGGAACATGAATGAGAGACGCAGAATTTAGAGCGATGCTTCAGGCATCGAGACAACGTAACAAGCACAACTCCTACGCTTACACAAGCTCCCCCACCAGACACGAATTACCCAAGTTCACCAGAGCAGAACGCAAAGGCATTGACGAAGTAATTCGGGCAATTACACCGAGGAGTCGTTATATGTCAACCAGAAAGAGCACGAAGAACAGCATCAAAAATTATTTGAATAACTTCGACAGCTACGAGCAACTGCCAGCAAAAATTGAAGATGTAATTATCGGATTCTGTAGAAGCGAAGGTCACCCGAAATACAACAAAAAACTATTTTATCTTCTAAAGAATCTTGACGAAATTAGCTCAAGCACAGTGACGAGCCATCTTCAAAGACAAGCAACCAGACTTAGTTATGAATTACCAAGCGATAAATATTGTGCATTGCTTGCTGTAATGTGTGCAAAGCTAATTGGTATTGTTGAACATCATATTGCCGTTGGGAATATTGAGCCAATGGAAAACGAGCAACCAGATTTCGAGTTTGACCCGTATATTTTGGAGGAATTTTAAATGAACAGACACACACTCACACGAATTTCAGAAGAAGCTTTTAACGAGCTTACCAGAATTAAACAGACAACTAACCTCCCTCATCAAACTGTTATGCAGCTTGCAATTGCTAAAGAGGTTACTGAGTCGGATTTACTGAAATATCCAGTCTCTAAAGGTCGTAAACACATCCGAATTAGTCAGGACGCTTTAGCTACTTTGAAGGCGCTTAACGGCTTTAAGATTGATATTGCCCGTCTATTGAGTCTTAAGATTCACAAGTTAGCGATGGAGGTTTAATGCTATGCGTTACCTTTGAATACCACACGGATAAAATGATTCGCCACATCTCCGACCTCCTGATTAAGGGAAACGGATTCGGTGACATCCATAACTCAAAAGATATTTTCATTAAAGCCATTGGCCCAAATGAAGTACTGAAAACAGCAGTTAAACCGGAATGGTTTGAGCGTCACAAGATTGAATTAGGTTATTGGGGTGAGGAGGTTTTATGAAACCTTGGCATGAAGATGTTAGACGATATTTTACAGAACACCTTATCTATGATGAATCCAGTGATTCCCTGTGCTGGTCTGATGGAGAGTCAGTCACGATAAATACCGACGACTACGGCAACAAAACATTTAATATAGGCCGATATACTTTCTACGTGAAATATGTTGTCTGGTTCCTTTATCATGGCTATCAATCCAACAAGCAAATTATCCATCGAAATGGTAACAGAGCCGATACCAGACCAAAAAATCTTATGCAAGTCCGAGACTTTAAGAGAAATTAGAAAAACAGCTTCTCAGACGCTCTCAATCGCATTCTAACGCAAAAAACTACCTTATTTTAGGGTGGGTAATACCACTGTACAGGCTACCCCTGAAAAAGACTGTTTAGCTCGTTACAGAGCGATTGAGGAGGTCTGGTAAAAAGGAGATTTTAAGAAATGAGAGAATTAAACTTCCCACTACAGATTTTTGTTGATAGCGACACCGCTACGATGGTGCAAAGCTTCACTGATGCAGGTATTAGCATTGATTTTGACAGGCTGTTAAAGCTAATGGCTGATAACTCAGAAACAATTGAAGACTTTATTCAGTCGGTGGAGTTTAACGAGCCTCGAATGATGCTACCAATTACAGACAGCAGCATGAAAAGATTGGTTATCGAGCAAACGAACAAATACAGCGTTAGCCCTGAAAGATATCTCAAGGCAGCTATAGCAATTTTGTACGCTGACAATATTTTGGTGACGGATTCGAAGGTGGTGCATTAATGGGCTTAATAATTGCTTGGACAGCTTTGGGTTTATTTGTTGGTTGCTGGGTAGGTAACACAGTAAATAAGAATTGATGTTACCAATCTGTTAAAAAGCTGTTGACAAATAACCTTGAGCATGACATAATTGTATATATGAGGATAGTCTTCTATCCGAAGTCTATAGGAAGAGCAATTTTTCCTAAAATCATATTTTCAATAATCCGATGGATGGATATTCTGAATTGGAAAGGTGCAATGCTTTTCGCTACATGGCCTTTCAGGTTAGTCTGAGAGGTCATCTCGAAAAGTCTTTGTTCATTCGTTATTGAATCCTTTAGATGTTTTAATTTCTTCACCTTAGCCCTTTATAGCGTTTTAGTTATCTAGGGCTTTTTCAGCTTTTAAAAAGCATACTTGGCAAACCGCCTTTTAAGCCTCTTCTAAGTTCGTAGGATGTCAGGTGTGCTTTTTAAAAACTGAAATACTTTAGCTTAGAAGAGGAATGAAATGGAAAATCTATATATTAACGGTAAAAAGATTGATAGCTTCGGTGACTGGTCGCCACAGATTGAACATCCAGCTATCGCTATTCAGCGTAAAGAACACGATGAAAGAATTAAGCTTGAGCAATCGCTAAAGATGTCACCAAAAACAACCATCTTTGTGTATCCTGAACCTCAGGAGATGCCTGATGTTTGCAAAACTGAATCATTACTTGAGCTTGAAAAGAAATATTATCCACTGCTAAAAGCACAGCGTATTAAGCTTGATATTGCTTACGACAATGTGAAGAACTTTGAAGAGACTGAGAAGCCAACTGATTTTGATATTGAAGTGGAAATTAGACAAAACCCATTCGTATATTACTCAGTTGAGGATAATGATGGTTTTGGTACAGCAAGAGAGAATATCTCAAAAGTTCTTCAAAACATCCCTGAAGGATTCCGTTTAATTGATGTTAGACCAGCTTCACGCGGTACAGGTTCATATATTTTACTGTCTGATAAAACAGATGAAGAGATTTGTCAGTTAGCTGAAAAGAATCTACTTGAGCGTCATAGCAAAAAATTAAACAGATTTAAGCAAGAGCTTGCTAACCAGCTTAGAGCTATGAAGCAACTAATCAGTGACTATGAAACGCAGAAGAAGATTGCTATGCAAGCCGATATTGAGCAACTAACTAAGATTTCTAGCAAATATGCAAAGGCTATTTGATATGGTGTGAGGTGATGAATGATTGATTTACAGCAGCGTTACGAGGTTATTAAATCTGTTTGTGAAAGTTTGAAGCTGCAACCAAACAAGCCAAAGCTACGAATTAAGAGTAAGCGCCAAATTATCACCTCGCATAAACCAAAGGTTAGAAGGATTCCTTCATGGTGTATTGACCGTGTTCCTGCTGATGCTCAATTAATTGGTGAGTCTGGTTCTTACACTTATATCCTTCATTAAAAATCACAAAGGGGAGAGATTAGCCTTGATTGGTTGGTCTTTCCCTTTTTTGTATTTAAAAGATAAGAGGTGAAAAATATGTAATGGCACAATTTAAAGTTGATGACTTCCTGATTGAGTTAAGCTTTAGCTCTCAGAAAGTTTTAAAAGGCTTGGAAAAAGCCGAGAAACAAACGATGCAAATCGCATCAAGAATTGAAAAACGACTGAATAAAGCTTTTAAAGTTAATCCTACGCCTTTAAATGATTCTCTCAAGGTCATGGAAAGAAATGTCGATAAAACTGTTTCCAAGATTGAGCAGCGTCTTAAAAACACTAAAGCGTTTAAGATTAAAACGGAAATTGAGGATACTTTAAAGCCACTTAGACAGCCAAGACAGCCACGAATTAGCGGCAACAGAGCAATCACAGCAGCTTATTCAGCTAATATGTCTAAGCTAAAAGGCTTTGACCCTATTTTGCAGAAATACATTAAATCTCAGTTTTACGGGCTATCTGCTAAAGCTGGTCAGATGGATAATTCAAAATTCAATGAGAAGTTGGCTCAGTTGAATGCTTCAGTCCGAGAAGCAATTGCTAAAGCCAGAGGCCATACATCCACCAGCAAAAATAATCACAGTGAAAATGCTTCGAATAGTCTGGATGTATTAGCTACAAGTGCAATCAAAGCAGGTACAGCCATTTATAGTTTTCAGACAGCCTTAGAAGCTTACAAGAAGATTATGGAGGTTGGTCTGAAAAAAGAAGCATCACAACGAGCGGCACAATTCGTTTTAGGTGATGAAGGTGCTAAACGAGCTACAGAATTTGTGAAGAATCTTGCTGATAGTAGTGGTGTTGACCAGATTGAAACATTAAGCAGTTTTGCTAAGTTTTCCGCTGGTGCTGGTGATATGAACACAGACCAGAAAGAATCCTTATTTAGTAATGTGATTGGTACATCCCGACTAATGGGGCTAAGCACCGATGAAATTAACGGGATTTTAAAAGCTTTTGAGCAGATGGCGAGCAAGGGCAAGATTCAAGCTGAAGAGTTACGCGGTCAGCTAGGTGACAGAATGGCAGGTGCTTTCCAGTTATTTGCCAGAAGCCTTGGGATGACTACCGAGCAACTAGATGCAGCTATGAAGAACGGTAAAGTTCTTTCTAAAGATGTTCTTCCTAAAGTATCCGCTGAAATGGGAAGGATGATTGATAAAGCTGGTGGATGGGAAAAGATTATTAACTCTACTCAGACGCAGTTAGGCCGCCTTTCTAATTCATGGAATAATAATCTGGCCTTAATGTTCGATGGTTCACAGGAAGGTCTGGTAGATTTTACAAGGTCACTGACTAATTTACTTAATTCACTAGGTGGTCAATCTAAAAATCTTGGTGAACATTTTGGCGACTTGATGAAAAGCATGTCAAACGGTATTGATGATTTAACCACGATTAGCTACCGAGTGCAGGGATTCTTTGACAGAGTGACCCTTGCTTACAGAGAATTAAATGACACTCAAAAAGCTGTAGCTGATGGTATCGCAAATGGCCTGTTAAGTGCATTAAAGGGACTTGCTGGTATTGTCGCTGTAAGGTCTGGTATTGGTGCTGTAGGTGGTATCTGGAACTTAATTAGGGCTATTTCCACGCTTGGAAATGTCGCAAATACAGCAGCGGGAAGAATCAATTCACGTTCTGGTACTGGTAGTGTTGAAGGTGGTAAAGGAAAATTATCTGTAGCTGATGCAATTACCAAAGTAATGATTGTCGGTATGGCAACTGATGTGATTAACTCCATTGTTAAACCGTTCTATGAACGTCAGATGAGTAAGTCAGATAATCCAATTGACAAAGTTGTAAGGTCAAAGGTGGAACCCACAGACCAAGCATTGACTGGTGACATGAACTCTTTAGCTGCTGTTTTATGGGCTATGGTTCAGGGCAAATCAAAGGATGTTCCACAGTTTTCACCTGAAGCATTAAATAATCTGAAAGGTCGAGTGGAAACATTCACACAAGATTTAAAGGTTATCAAGCCGTCAGTAAATATTCAGCCTCAGACAATCAATATCACAACTCAGACGGTACTTGATGGAAAGGTTATTGATGAAAGAACCACATCGCATATTAATCGTATGCAGGAAGATACCTTGATTAGCTCAGCTTACCCAGAGGAATAAACAATGTTAGAACTACTAATATTTATTGCCACACATGGCAATCTATTAATCTTTATCTAGTATGACGATTCAACTATGAATAGTCGAATGCTACGTGATTTCTTCTGAACAGATACCAACATCAAAAATTAGATTTCACGTAGCTCACGCTTAACAGATAAAACACTTAAATATCAAAGGCTTGGTTAAAAATGATTAAAAATACACTAAGCCTTTGAAATCAAAGGAGAATTTAATGATTTTTAGCAATCAAATCCGCTACAGTGGCAAAGATGGCATCTATTTCCACTTAAGAGATAATGTAGATGCCTTCTTAACCTTATCAGCAACTGAAAACATGGAATTTGACAGCCCTATGCAGGTGACTACACAGAACATGCAATCAGGGCAAACTGTCACAGATAATGTGCAAAGAGCACCCAGAACAATCACTATTAGTGGTGTCGTTGTAGTTGGCTATGAAGGAAGCTTATTATTAACTCGTCAGGGTCAATTAGTAGAAAACTTCATCGACACTCTAGAAAACTGGCGTGACCAGAAGCAAATTATTTCGGTCATCTGTAAAGACGGTATTAAGATTGATGATTCCATTATTACGAGTTTTAAAGCATCTAAAGATGTTACTATCTCTAACGGTCTTAGAATCCAGCTAACTTTTCAGGAAATTAACTTCAAAGCCATTGTTGGTCAGACTGATATTTCTGCTGCTACTGGAAAGACAGCTACTACAAATGATGGTGGCGCTACCAGCAAAAAGAATGCGGGTAACGTGACTACTGAACGCAATAACGCACCTATGCTGATGTGTCAGGAACTGTACAGTTACTCAGCGTCTGAGCTATCTGATGAAGCATTAAAAGCCCGTAGTAATTGCTCTAAAAATGTCACGGTGAAAGATGGTGTAAGCACCTTCACAGCCTCAGCTAATTCAGGTGCTGCAAAGGTGCTTAAGTCGGGTAATGCTTTACGGAAATTTAGTGTGAATCCTAACAAGAAGGGCACTTATTGAGACATAAAAAGGGGCTTCATAGCCCCTGATTGCTACAGTTGATAAGCGTCTATTTCTAGTAGCTCTTTTTCAGCAATTTCAAAGATAGATGTTCCATCATTTAGAGGTAGCGGGTCTGTAGGAACAATTATTTCAGTGTCGTTCTGTAGCGTTACAGTTACCGAATCCTTACCCAATGTAAGCCCTTTTAGATGCTTGGACAAAATCAACTGACACTCGACACGACCCGCTTTAGTCATAAGGTCAATATCTTTAAGCTGGGGTAGTTCCTTATCAGTGAGTGAAGCCTTACGCCTCATGTTATCAATCATGGTCTGTAGTTCTGTGCGCTTCTGGTTCAGTTCCTTAAGCTGAATTTTTAGTTCATCAATATCATCCATCTCAAGAAGTAGGGCGGTAGCTTTCTTGATTCTGGCTGTGACAATTTCAACCTCATGCTGTAGAGATGCAATCTTCCCCTCTGCTTCTCCATCATTCCCCACGTCAATCATCCCCAGAAAATTATCAATCATCCACTTATCAAACGGTTTACGCTTCAACGGTGGAACATCACAGCGACCGTCAGGATTGTTATTGCACCTGTAAACCCCTGCATACTTATTCTTAGTCCCTGTAGGGTGAACACTAGCCCCACACTGACACCGGAATAATCCCTTGAAGATGTTAATCGTTAATGGGTTATCACTTGCAGGTGTGCGGCCTTTACGATTCTTGTCGAGAATCTCTTGAGCTTTATTGAACGTTGCAGCATCTATAGCGGCTTCGTAGTAGTTCGGTATAGCGGGGCGGTCATTGCGCTGTGATGCTGGTAGTGTACCTCTCGTTGTCTCTGACCTTAAGATAGTACGCACAGAATGAACGCTAAAACCATTAGCATCTTTACGCCGTGAGAATGAACTAATGTTATTAGCCTGTAGGTGACGGGCGATGTTATGCAGACTTTCACCATCTAGCAGCAGCTTGAAAATCAGTCTTACAGTCTCAGCGTGTTCATTGCACTTGAAAGTATCGGGGTCAATCCATCCGGGAACCATCTTTGTAAGACGTTGTTCACCAGCAAGGGCAAGCTTTGCACGTTGTTTCCACTTCTGGCTAACACGGAAAGACTTCTGCTTAGACTCTTGATGAGCTACGTAGCTTTTAACGCGCTGGATGATTGAGATTCCTAAATCATCGGATAGAGCATCCCTTGTGTAGATTAGCCCATCCTGTAGAGTGTGAATCTCGATACCATGAGCAATAATGCGATTCATCAAGGCTTCTGTTTCAAGATGTTCAAGGCGGCCTATGCGGTCGATAGCTTCGACTAGCAGAATTGTACCTTCTGGAAACTCCCCAGACTCAATACGGGCTAACATGTCACCAAACTGACCAGTAAGATGCTTACCTTTGTAACCGGATAGACCCTCATCACTGAAAGACGCTACTACTTGAGCATCGCTATTCTTCTTCAACCATTGCTTGAACAGGTCATTTTGTCGTCTGGTTGAATCTGCACCTTCAGCGCCTTGTATAGCTGAACTGAACCGAAGGTATGTTATTACGGTTCTCACGGTGATAAACTCCCATGCAATTGATTATCATTTAAAGATGAACTTATAAACGTTATGGCTAATGCTACAATGCCGAATAGCTACAATACAATGACCCTTGATTTACCTCGTCGCTTTCCCTGGCCGACACTCCTTTCCGTAGGCATTCATGGTGCTGTAGTGGCAGGTTTGCTCTATACCTCGGTACATCAGGTTATTGAATTGCCTGCGCCAGCGCAGCCTATCACGGTGACAATGGTTTCACCCGCTGACCTGGAGCCGCCCCAGGCGGTTCAGCCGCCGCCGGAGCCGGTGGTTGAACCCGAACCGGAGCCAGAGCCGATCCCTGAACCGCCTAAAGAAGCGCCCGTGGTGATTGAGAAACCCAAACCTAAGCCAAAACCCAAGCCAAAACCGAAACCGGAACCGGTGAAAAAGGTTGAAGAGCAGCCGAAGCGCGAAGTCAAACCGGCTGCGCCGCGTCCTGCCTCACCGTTTGAAAATAGCGCCCCGGCGCGGCCAACAAGCAGCACCGCATCGGCGACCAGCAAGCCGGCGGTGAGCGTGCCCACTGGACCTCGCGCTCTGAGCCGTAACCAGCCGCAATATCCGGCGCGAGCACAGGCGTTACGTATTGAAGGCCGCGTAAAGGTGAAGTTTGACGTGACCTCTGCTGGGCGAGTGGAAAATGTACAGATTCTGTCCGCGCAGCCAGCCAATATGTTTGAGCGTGAAGTTAAGAATGCGATGCGAAAATGGCGCTATGAAGCAGGCAAGCCGGGTTCCGGGCTGGTGGTCAATATTATCTTCCGTCTGAACGGTACGGCGCAGATTGAGTAATCTCTGGCGCCGCCAGCCAGGAATATACCATCACCTGCTGGCGGCGTAAGCGGGTATACTTAACCCTGAACCGGGAGCGGGCGGGGTTTACCGTCCGGATCGACGGCAACATAAATAAACAGCGCCTCGGTGGCCTTGTAGCGCTGTCCAATCGGTTCTGACGCGACTTTTTTCACCCAGACTTCAATATTGATGCTAATAGACGTCGTACCGCGTTTAACGCAGCGCGCGTAGCAGCATACGACATCGCCAACCGCGACGGGGCGCAGAAATGTCATTCCTTCCACGCGTACGGTTACAACCCGACCGTGCGCGATCTCTTTGGCCAGTATCGCGCCGCCAATATCCATTTGCGACATCAGCCAGCCGCCAAAAATATCGCCGTTCGCATTGGTATCGGCAGGCATGGCCAATGTACGTAAAACCAGCTCGCCCTGAGGAGTATTATCCATTGTTGTCATTGTAAAACCGACTATCAGAAAAAATTACAGCCGCGATGCTACTATGAATTTTGTGTGGAGAATAGAGGGAATAAAGGTACTGACGGGAAAGCGCAGGGCGTAAAGGTGGAGAAAATATCGCCAGGCGTTCGCAGTCTGGCGATGATAAGTCACGGGAGGGTTATGATTTATCTTCCTGTGGCAGATGCCGATAGATATAGACGCCGCTCAGCAGGGTAAAAATGAGCGTCAGCGCCGTGAGTCCAAAGACCTTAAAGTTGACCCAGATATTTTGCGGCAACCAGAAGGCGATATAAATGTTAGCCAGACCGCACGCAATAAAAAACAGCGCCCACGCCAGGTTCAGCTTTGACCAGACCTGCTGCGGCAACGCCAGTTCTTTACCTAACATACGTTGGATTAACGGTTTTTTCATCACCCACTGGCTTATTAACAGCGCGCCGGCGAACAGCGCATAAATAACCGTCACCTTCCATTTAATAAATTCATCGTTATGGAAGAAGAGCGTCAGACCGCCGAAGACGGCAACCAGAACAAAGGTAATCAGCGCCATCTTCTCTATTTTCCGATAGCGCACCCAGCTATAAATCAGCACGATTGCCGTCGCGACAATCAGTGCGGAGGTCGCCGCATAGATGTCATAAAGTTTATAAAACGCAAAAAAGACAACCAGCGGTAAAAAATCCAGAAACTGCTTCATTCTTCGATTCCATCATCAACGAGCGTCGAATGCGCCGCGTAACGGCGCATTGCGGATTATTGGCGAATCAACATATACAGGCGGAATAAGTAGATAAGCAATACTGCGGAAATCAGATTGCTCAACGTATTCGCCAGTACAGCGCCTACATTTGGGGTCAGTACAGCGAAGCTGGGCGCGAACAGCAATAGCAATGTTTTAGCCAGTAACCAGCCTATCACCGCGGGCGCGACCAGTCTCATGTTAGCCCAGGCTAAACGCATACTGCTGCGCATTGCGGCAAACACGCCCATTTTCTCTTCAACCAACATCACTGGCGCAAGCGCCAGCACAATGGCCATAATAATCCCCGGAACGACAATCAGCATTATACCGATTTGCACTAACAGGGTAGTCAGAAAAATAAGAATAAACAGTTTAGGCAATGCAGGGGCGCTGGCGCCGATAGCGCGCAGCGCGCTAACCCGATGTCCTGCTGAAACTAACTGAATCATCAGGATGATACCGCCGGCCAGAATAGCATTGCCGATAAGCCCGGAAAACGTCGAGGCGGCAGAGGCGCGCAACAGGATCTGCTGCTGCTCCGGCGTCATATTTTGTACCAGCTCAAACAGGCCAGCGCTGCCTGCCAGATGTTCTCCTTCACTGAGTTGCGCGATTTGCGCATCGCTGGGTGAAAAGGCATGACCTAAGACCACCGTGATAAATGCGCACAGCAACGAAACCAGCAAGATAGTAATAAATTGATTTCGGAAAAAATTTCCGGCGTCACGGTAAACGGACTTCGCCGTGATAGACATGCACTCTCCTTGAGTTTTGCAGGTGTTAATTTGCGGGCAATTGTACCCTGGATAACTCTACAGTGGCAGCATCAGCAGTTGTATGGAAAAGCATATCTTTGTAAAGCGGCGGTAATCCGTATCGCGCGCGGGCGCGATTGCACGCCTCATTCACTTCGCCTCCTTCGCCCGATATCGAAAATTCGCGACAGGTTGAAGGGCGGTTTTCATAAATAGCGCAACTGACGTTTTCACCCGGCGTGCCAATTAGCGCTTTACAGTGCGGCTGTTTTTGGTTGGTACCGGCCATACAACGTAAAAAAGGGGTAACGGGCTCGGTTAATGACGCCGGAACGCATCCGCTGGCATCGTCGCCTTCAGCCCAATAAAAGGAGACACGAAAATAGGCACAACAGGCACCGCATGTCATGCATGGGTTAAGAACGCTCATGATTCACCTGCAAAAACTCACGTATCAATAGATTACAACGGAAATTAATCTGTCCCGCAGTGTTCGCGAATCTTAACGCCACGCGCCATTGCGGGACATTGATTACCTTAGCCAGCCTTTATCGCCAGGGCAACAGAGCAGACAAATATTTGCATAGCGTGAATATGTCAAAATTGATCTGAACTCCTATAACCAGGATTTTCAATACAAGTTCTAAATTAATCTGGATCAATAAATGTTAAATTATAAGAACAAATGTGATCTGTGTTAGATCACTTATTACTTCATTGTGGGTATATTCATCACGCTTTTATAACCATAACGATGGAGCGGGTATGAAAAAATTTACAGTGGCGGCACTGGCGTTAACAACTCTTCTCTCAGGCAGCGCGTTCGCGCACGAAGCCGGAGAATTCTTTATGCGTGCAGGTCCGGCAACCGTCAGACCTACAGAAGGGGCGGGTGGTACGCTGGGGCATTTAAACGGGTTTGATGTGAGTAATAACACGCAACTCGGCCTGACATTCACTTACATGGCGACGGACAATATCGGGGTTGAATTGCTGGCGGCCACGCCGTTCCGCCATAAGGTGGGTACGGGCGCGACGGGTGATATCGCCACGGTCCACCTGTTACCGCCAACGTTAATGGCGCAGTGGTATTTCGGCGATTCCAGCAGCAAAGTGCGTCCTTATGTCGGCGTGGGGGTGAACTACACCACCTTCTTCGATAACGACTTTAACGATAATGGTAAAAAGACCGGGCTGTCCGATCTGAGCTTTAAGGATTCCTGGGGCGCGGCCGGGCAAGTTGGGGTAGATTACCTGATTAACCGCGACTGGTTAATTGGCGCCTCTGTCTGGTACATGGATATTGATACTACCGCCAATTATAAAATGGGCGGCGTGCAGCAGCATGACAGCGTGCGTCTGGACCCATGGGTATTTATGTTCTCGGCAGGCTATCGTTTCTAATCGCGTGATGTTGTGACGAAAAAAGACCCCGCCAGGCGGGGTCAAAAAAGGACATGACACACGGATTTTACTTGTCGGAACTCACTTGTCTTCTTTCGGTTCGCCGCAGCCTAGTTCTGCGCCAGTGAGAGGATCAACGGTGGGGTCCGATTTCGTTCTTTCTGCCATCGCTTTGAGCAGCGCCATCTGCTCGCGCGGCAATTTCACTGTCGCCAGGCCATCGCCGCCATCAACAGCAGGCATCGGTTCTGCGACATAGTTGAAGTTCTCATCGCTATTCCAGCTACCTCGCGGATCGTCGCCTTGCGACATGTTGTAGTACACGTCGGTATACTGTTCTACCGGCGGTAATTTACCCGGCGGGAAGTTGTTACGAATCGAATACAGCGCCTTTTCAAAAGAGAGCTGGTGCGCGACTTCACGGGTCATTAAGAAACTGAGCGTGTCTTTTACGCCAGGATCGTCGGTCAAATTAATCAGGCGTTCATAAATGATCTTCGCTCGCGCCTCTGCCGCGATGTTTGAGCGTAGATCGGCTGTGACTTCGCCGATAGTATCAATATAAGCCGCGGTCCACGGTACGCCGCCGGAGTTCGTCAACGCCGGGCCGCCGCCATACAGCAGAGAGGTGATATGGCTGTCATTACCATTCTGCGTCAGCGAGCGATAAAGTTCCGCTTCGCTTTCGGTGCCTTCCGCCAGCTCGCCTTTAGCGCCTTTATTAAGCATTCCTACCAGTGAGCCGATAATTTCCAGATGACTCAGCTCCTCGGTGGCGATGTCCATTAACATCTCTCTACGACCGGCATCATCATCGCTTAAACCTTGCGTGAAGTAGCGGCAGGCGGCCGCCAGTTCGCCCTGCGGGCCGCCAAACTGTTCCAGCAGCAGGTTCGCTAATCCAGGATTAGGTTCGCTCACTCGCACAGTATATTGAAGTTGTTTTACGTGTCGAAACATATTGCCTCCTGCTTATTATTTATTTTTTGGCTTCAACGCCATCTGCTTCAGATCGCAGCAAAAATTGTTCCGTTGTCTGCGGAATATGTTTGATAAGCCAGTCAGCCATTTGCATTTCTTCTTTCAGAATGGCTTCAATCGTCGGAATTGAGGCAGTGTCGCCAGCTTTTTTTGCCGCCGCCAGCAGGGAGGTATAACAAGCAATTTCGAACTGTTCGAAAACATAACCGCTAATTGAGCCTTTGACAATTTCATCGGAAGGGAACATGCCACCGATAGATTGCCCCATTGCTGCCATTTTACTCATGGAGTCTTTCAACACCGAACGGGAAATGCCATTACGGTCCAACACTTCCTCGAGCATGGTAATTTGATGTTTGGTTTCACTAATATGTTGTTCAATTCTGGCTTTTATATCAGGGTAATTTTCAATACGGCTGGCCATAGATTCAAGCATCGATTCTGCCTGTTTTTCCATGGCATGGGCGTCACGAAGCCAGTCATGATAATGTTCAGTATAATTCATTTTACATTCCTCAATGCGTGATAATCTGCTCCGATAATAAAATCGGAATCATGCAAGCTGATAATTAAAAATATTATTTCGATTTGCGTTCAGCACTTTTATTAACATTGCTGACTGCTAAATCGGTAAGTTTTAAATCAGTTTGTTTTTCCTCGTCGAGGGTTTCTTTAAGCAGTTTTAATGCTTTGTTATAGCCGAGCTGCTCGGCCAGGGTGGCTAGCGTGCCGTAGCTGGCGATTTCGTAATGCTCGACTTTTTGCGCCGCGGCGATAAGCGCTGCATCGCGTACTTCGTTTTTCTCCGTACTTTCGATGACTTCATTGGCTTCTTCAATCAGCCCTTCCATAGCGACGCATTTCATTCTTTTCAGTTTAATGCCAGATTCAGATTCGACGATCTGATCAATACGTTCAATCTGACCCTGGGTTTCTTCAAGATGAGATTGAAAGGCCTGGCTTAATTTTTCATTGGACGTGGCTCTGGCAAGTTTAGGAAGAGCCTTGGTTAATTGTTTTTCTGCACTATAGGTATCTGAAAGTAGATGGATAAAAAGGTCTTCAACGGTTTTGATATTCATAAATCTAATTCTCCTGGGCAAAATACTGCGAGCCAGAAGACTCGCAGATTGCTTGATAAAAGCATGTGTTATATTTACATTACAGTAAATCAGGAATTATCGGATTTACGTCCGCCGTGACTATTCTGACCACCTTTTTTACCGGCTTCAGAAGCTCGTTGCGGATCGTTTTTGAAATTCCCGCCGCTATGCTGACCGCCTTTGCGGCCCGCTTCAGATGCTTTTTCACGATTCTCGGCGAAATTTCCTGAACCACCACGATGTTCGGCCATATTATTTCTCCTGTCTCGTTGCTTGCTGAAAAAATCGGTTTTAACCGTGTCGACACCCTATTAAAATTAGTTGGTTAAACCGATTAGTCAAATTGACGGAAATAGTTGTGATTTACCGCGTAAATAACGCACAAAAAATGGTTTAGAGATAATATATTCTATATTTTCTTTTAGAATAAGCGATTTAACAGAAAATGCTTTGCATTGCTATTAATAACAAGCGTCACTATCTGCGGCCATAGAAACGTTAATGCATTGTTTATTGACATTTCTTTACATAAAGGCGGGGGAAATTGACGTGAAAACGCTAAATTTTTCGGCGTGATTAGGAGTTTTCTTAGCAAAAATTGACTTCAGACTTTTTGAAAGCTGGACAGGGAACAACACCAAAAAGATTGATGATCTGCGTCTGAATCGTGATTCTGGTTCGGCGCCAAGCTCTCATTAAGCCGCCAGCGTTATGCTGACGGCTTAACCCGTTATGCGCGGCTGGCGGCTTTCATCGCTGAGACAAAGGACCTGAGCTCCGCCAACATCTGTTCGGGAGGCGCGTGGTTTTTCTCGATAATGTTGACAATGGCTGAGCCGGAGATAGCGCCAGCCGCCCCGGCACGCACGGCCGCAGACACCTGTTCCGGAGAGGAGATACCGAAGCCCTGTAACGCAGGCGCGGCATGGTACTCTTTAAGCTTCTCAATGAGATGATGCAACGGCAATGCGCCACGGTTTTCCGCGCCGGTGACGCCCGAACGCGAAAGCAGGTAGGTATAACCGCGGCCGTAAGATGCGACCTGGCGCAGAAGATCGTCATCCGCATTTGGCGGGCAGATGAAGATCGGCGCGATATTATGCCGTAACGCCGCCTGGCGGAAGGGGGCCGACTCTTCAACCGGGACATCTGCGACCAGCACGGAATCTACGCCAACCTGTTCACAACGGGCATAGAACGCATCTATGCCGTTATTGAACACCAGATTCGCGTACATTAGCAGGCCAATCGGAATGGTCGGGTGTTTTTCACGAATCAGCGCCAGCATTTCAAAACACTGAGCCGGCGTGACGCCAGCGGCGAAGGCGCGTAAGTTCGCATTCTGGATGGTAGGGCCATCGGCCAGCGGATCGGAGAAGGGAACCCCCAGTTCCAGAGCGTCGGCGCCAGCGTCAATCAGTGTGTCGATAATTTTCAGTGACTGTTCAATGCCAGGGTCGCCCAGAGTTACGAAGGGGACAAAAGCGCCTTCCCGGCGATCGTTGAGCTGTGCAAATAAATTTTCGTAGCGTTCCATCAGATTTCCCCTCGCGCTTTCAGGATATCGTGTACGGTAAAGATGTCTTTATCACCGCGGCCAGAGAGATTGACCACCAGCAGTTGCTCTTTTTCCGGCTGCTGGCGCATCATTTTCAGAGCGTGCGCCAACGCGTGGGAGGATTCCAGCGCCGGGATAATTCCCTCATGGCGGCACAACGTTTTGAAGGCTTCCAGCGCCTCATCATCGGTAATGGAGACATAATCCGCGCGTCCGATGCTGTTCAGGTACGCATGTTGCGGCCCAACGGATGGGAAATCGAGCCCGGCGGAAATGGAATAGGACTCTTCAATTTGCCCGTCCGCTGTTTGCATCATCGGCGCTTTCATCCCGAAATAGATGCCAACGCGACCATGTTTAAGCGGCGCGCCATGCTCGCCGGTTTCAATACCGTGACCGCCAGGTTCAACGCCTATTAGCCCGACGTCGGTATCATTAATAAAATCCGCAAACATCCCGATAGCGTTTGAGCCGCCGCCGACGCAAGCGATAACGGCATCTGGCAGACGGCCCTCTTTGTCGAGGATTTGCGCTTTCGTCTCTTCGCCAATCATGCGTTGGAACTCGCGAACGATGGTGGGATAGGGATGCGGTCCTGCCGCCGTGCCGAGCATATAGTGCGCGGTTTCGTAACTACCGGACCAGTCGCGCAGCGCCTCGTTACAGGCATCTTTTAGCGTAGCGGAGCCGCTATGAACCGGGATAACCTCAGCGCCCATCAGACGCATACGGAAGACGTTCGGCGACTGGCGCTCAACGTCTTTGGCGCCCATATAGATACGGCATTTCAGACCCAGCAGGGCGCTGGCGAGCGCAGAGGCGACGCCGTGCTGACCGGCGCCGGTTTCAGCGATAATCTCGCTTTTACCCATCCGTTTGGCCAGCAGCGCCTGACCCAGTACCTGATTGGTTTTGTGTGCGCCGCCGTGCAGTAAATCTTCGCGCTTTAAATACAACGTGGTACGCGTACCGGCGGTAATGTTCTGGCATTTCGTCAGCGCGGTGGGGCGTCCCGCGTAGTTTTTTAGCAGATCGGCGAATTGCGCCTGAAATTCAGGATCTTTTTGCGCGCTGACGAAGGCCTCTTCAAGCTGGTTCAGCGCAGGCATCAGGATCTGCGGCACATACATGCCGCCGAATTCACCAAAGTAGGGATTGAGAAGTGTTGTCATGTTTTTTCCTTAATATGCGCGCAGTGTCTGAAAAACTGAGGCCAGAAGACGAGCATCTTTGATGCCCGGCTGTGACTCCACACCTGAATTAAAATCGAGACCGGCACAGCCGACTTGCGCCGCCTGGACGCAGTTATCGGCCGCCAGCCCGCCCGCCAGTAATACATTATCCAGCGGTTGCCCCTGTAGCAGTGACCAGTCGAAGCGCTGCCCGCTGCCGCCTTGCCCATTGTCGAAAATGTATTTATCGACATGGTGATAATCGCGTGCGGGAAGGGCATCGCTAACGCTCAGCGCCTTCCAGATTTGCACATTGCTCGGCAACGCCTCGCGCAGCGCGTTGACATACGCCTGGTCTTCGCTGCCATGTAGCTGTACGGCAGAAAGCGACAGGACGGCAGCTTTCTGGCAAACATCGGCGATATCAGCGTCCTGGAAAACGCCGACATACTGCAATGGTGCGCCGCTTATCACTTCTCGCGCCTGCTCAACGCTCACCGCGCGTGGAGATGAGGGCACAAAAATCAACCCGCCATATATTGCGCCAGCGTCACAGGCCGCTTTAGCGTCCTGGGCGCGGGTCAGGCCGCAGACTTTATTCTCGCCAAACAGCACGCGACGGACGGCGGCGTTAAGATCGTCATGCGCCATTAACGCGGAGCCAATTAAAAAACCGTTGGCGAAGTGGCTCAGTTCGCGTACCTGACCATAGGTGTTAATCCCGGACTCGCTGATGACAGTCACGCCGTGGCCCAGTTTTGGCGCCAGCTGGCGGGTGCGATTCAAATCAATCGACAGATCGCGCAGATCGCGATTGTTGATACCTACCACTTTTGCGCCTAACGCTATCGCGCGCTCCCGTTCTTCGTCATTACTGACCTCCGTGAGCACGCCCATTTTCAGACTGTGCGCGACGGCGGAGAGTTGGCGATACTGTTCGTCATCCAGAACCGAGAGCATCAGTAAACAGGCATCGGCCTGATAGTAACGGGCAAGGTAGATCTGATAGGGATCGATAATAAAATCCTTACACAGAATCGGCTGCGGCGCGCTTTGGCTAACGACCGGCAGAAAATCGAAGCTCCCCTGAAAATATTTTTCGTCGGTGAGCACCGAGATCGCCGAGGCGTAATGTTGATAAATACTGGCAATACGCGCCGGATCGAAATCGTCGCGAATCACGCCTTTTGATGGCGATGCTTTCTTACACTCCAGAATAAAGGCGGTACGCGCGCCCTGGAGCGCATCATAAAAATGGCGTGTACTTGGCTGGATCTCATTTTGAAAGCTGGCCAGCGGCTGTTGCTGTTTGCGGGCTTCTACCCAAATCGCCTTGTCTGCGACGATTTTCGCTAAAACGGTTTGCATTATTTACCCTCTTGCCGCCAGTGCGGTGACTCTGTCATATGCGGTGCCGTTGCGCAGAACATCAAGCACGGTTTGCGCGTTGGCCTTGAGATCTTCCTGACCATGCAGACGCATCAGCATCGCCACGTTGGCGGCGACGGCGGCCTCATGCGCGGCATCGCCTTTACCTTGTAATAACCGCGTCAGAATGTCACGGTTTTCTTCCGGCGTGCCGCCAGCCAACTGATCCTGATGGTAAGGCGTCAGGCCAAAATCCTCCGCCGTAAGTTGATAGCTTTTAATTTCGCCGTCATGCAGCTCCGCGACAATCGTCGGCGCATGGAGCGAAACCTCATCCATGCCGCCGCTATGTACCACCGCCGCGCGCTGATAGCCCAGTACCCGTAAGGTTTCCGCAATCGGCAGCACCAGTTCCGGGCTATAGACGCCAATCAATGCCAGCGGCGGATGCGCCGGGTTGATCAGCGGGCCGAGTACGTTGAACAGGGTTCGCGTTTTTAACTGTTGGCGAACCGGCATCGCGTGACGGAATCCGGTGTGATATTTCGGCGCGAACAGGAAACAGACGCCCAGTTCATCTAACGCCTGACGTGATTTATCGGCGTTCATATCCAGATTAATACCGAACGCCGCCAGCAGATCGGATGACCCCGATTTGCTGGACACGCTACGGTTGCCGTGTTTCGCCACTTTCAGTCCACAGGCCGCTGCGACAAAGGCGCTGGCGGTAGAGATATTGATACTGTTACTGCCATCGCCGCCGGTACCAACGATATCCGCAAACAGGTAGTCCGGGCGCGGGAACGGGGCGGCATTTTCCAGCAACGCAGTGGCGGCGCCGGCAATTTCATTGGGATGCTCGCCGCGAATTTTCATGCTCACCAGCGCGGCGGCGAGCTGTTCAGGCTTAAGTTCGCCGCGGACGACCGCCGAAAACAACTGATGGCTCTCTTGTTGCGTCAGAGTTTGCGCCTGATAGAGTTTCTCCAGAATTGGCTGTAGGGTGTTGGTCGGTTCCAGCTTTTGCTGCGCCCAGGCTAATGTTTGCTCCAGTAGACGCGCACCCTGTGTCGTCAGGATGGACTCAGGATGAAATTGAAAACCGCAAACGCGATCCGCATCATGACGTACCGCCATCACCATGCCGTTGAAATGGGCGTTAATGGTTAGCCCGGCAGGAACATTACTGCCGACCAGCGAATGATAACGCGCGACCGGTAGCGGATTCGCCAGCCCGGCGAACATCGCCTGACCGTCATGTTCAATGCTGGAGGCTTTGCCATGCAGGATTTCTCCCGCCTGACCGACATAACCGCCGTAAGCTTCGACAATCGCCTGATGCCCCAGACAAATGCCGATGATCGGTAACTTGCCGCGTAGTCGGGTCAGCAGCTCCGGCATACAGCCTGCCTCGCTGGGAACGCCCGGACCGGGGGAGAGCATTAGCACCGGATTTTTCATTGTCGCCAGGCGATCGATAAGCGTCTGTGCCGGAATATGGTTACGGTAAATCACCACGTTATGACCGTTGGTCCGTAGCTGATCTGCCAGGTTCCAGGTAAACGAGTCGATGTTATCGAGCAGCAGAATATCAGCCATCAGAAGGTCTCCTGTGCATGATGCGCGGTGGCGATAGCACGCAATACGGCGCGCGCTTTATTACGGGTTTCATCGGCTTCAGACTGCGGAACAGAGTCCAGCACGATTCCGGCGCCCGCCTGTACGGTGGCGATACCGTTCTCCACCAGCGCGGAGCGGATAACAATACAGGTGTCCAGATCGCCGTGGGCGGTGAAGTAACCGACCGCGCCGCCATAGCTGCCGCGGCGCTGTCCTTCCGCATCGGCAATCAACTGCATGGCGCGTACTTTCGGCGCGCCGCTCAGGGTGCCCATGTTCATGCAGGCGCGATAGGCGTGCAGCGCGTCGAGATCGTGACGCAGTTCGCCCACCACCCGGGAAACCAGATGCATCACGTACGAATAGCGGTCAACTTTGGTCAGATCGGCAACGTAGCGACTGCCCGGCGTACAGATGCGCGCCAGGTCATTGCGCGCCAGATCGACCAGCATCAGATGTTCGGAAAGCTCTTTATGGTCGGTACGCATATCCAGCTCAATACGGCTGTCGAGATCTCTGTCCAGCGTACCATCGGCGCGGCGACCGCGTGGACGGGTACCCGCGATGGGATAAATCTCAATCTGACGGCTGGCGGCGTCATATTTCAGCGAGCTTTCCGGCGACGCGCCGAAAAGCGTGAAATCATTATCCTGCATAAAGAACATATACGGGCTGGGATTGCTCTTTTTCAGCACGTAGTAGGCAGCCAACGGCGACGGGCAGGGCAGTGAAAAGCGGCGCGACGGCACCACCTGAAATATCTCCCCCGCGCGGATGGCTTTTTGCAACTGGCGTACCACCGCGCCGAACGCGTCATCGCTCTGATTGCATTCGCAGCGCATGTCCGGCACCGGCGTGACCGGCAACGGCGGCGCAGGCTGGGTTAACTGTTGGCTAAGGTACGCCAGGCGGGCGTTCAGGCGCTGTTTTTCCCGGTCGCTGGCGGTGAACAGACTGGCCTGAATACGGGTGCTTTTTTTCTGATGGTCTATCACCATCAGCGTTTCCGCTAAATAAAAGCAGTAGTCCGGGCAGTTATTGCCAGCCTCAAGGTGTGGCAGCGCTTCAAAGCCAGCGACCAGGTCGTAGGCAAACAGACCGCCGAAAAACATAGCCTCCCGCTCGTGCGTCGGTATGTTCACCACTCCCTGTAACAGGCGGAACGCATCAAATACCGACAGAGAGCATAAACGGGCGTCTTCATCTAATAATGGGCTGACGGGCGGGAAGCGTAGAACGCGACCGGCAGGCAGGACTTCGTTCTCCACGCCAGCGGGCAGGGCGGTATCCAGTAGCGGCAATAACGAGGCGCCATTATCAGATAACGCCTGAATGGTGACAGTGTCACCTAAAGCGGTAATGCGCAGCGCGCTATCTACCAGCAGCAGGCTTTTTAAATCGTCTTTACTGTCGATATCCGCGGATTCCAGCAGCAGCGTTGCCGGGCGATCGCCGCAGACCTGATGAAAAAGCGCCGTTGGGTTTTCCCGGTAGGCGGCATCGCAGGTCAATAGTTCGAGCGTGGGTTTTGGTGTTTGCATGGTTATTCTCATTATTTTGTTCAAAAAAAAGCCCGCTTAACAGGCGGGCCGGGTATCGTTTGGCTGATTACAGCTGTTCATACACCGCCCGCTATCAGGAAGTGCGCCACCAACCGTGTAATGCAAATGTCGCTGCCATTTTAGATACCCTCTTCATGTGAACTTTCGTACTAGTTAACTAGTTCGATGGAATAATGTCAACACCTATTTCAGTATATTTGCCGGAACCGTTATGATGTACATGACATAACTTTATCTCTATGGGAGCCGCCTTGAGCGACACGAATTACGCAGTGATTTACGATCTGCACAGTCATACCACGGCGTCCGATGGACTGTTGACGCCAGAAACATTAGTACACCGTGCGGTAGAGATGCGAGTCGGCACGCTGGCGATTACCGATCATGACACCACAGCCGCGATCCCTGCGGCAAGAGAAGAAATTTCACGTTGCGGGCTGGCCCTGAATCTTATTCCCGGCGTGGAGATTTCAACGGTCTGGGAGAATCATGAGATTCACATTGTGGGTCTGAATATTGATATTGCGCACCCGGCAATGCGCGATTTTCTGGCGCAGCAGACACAGCGGCGTCAGGCGCGTGGTCGGCTCATTGCGGAGCGTCTGGAAAAAGCCCATATTCCCGGCGCGTGGGAAGGGGCATTGAGACTGGCCAATGGCGGCGCGGTGACGCGCGGCCACTTCGCCCGCTTTCTGGTGGAGTGCGGCAAAGCCGCGACCATGGCGGATGTTTTTAAAAAATATCTCGCGCGTGGGAAAACCGGTTACGTTCCGCCGCAGTGGTGTACAATAGAACAAGCTATTGATGTCATTCATCATTCTGGCGGTAAGGCGGTGTTGGCCCATCCGGGACGCTACGATCTTAGCGCTAAGTGGCTGAAAAGATTAGTGGCGCATTTTGCCGACCATCACGGCGACGCGATGGAAGTGGCGCAGTGCCAACAATCGCCCAATGAACGCACCCAACTGGCGACGCTTGCGCGTCAGCATCATTTATGGGCATCGCTTGGATCTGATTTCCATCAGCCCTGCCCGTGGATTGAGTTGGGGCGTAAACTCTGGCTGCCCGCTGGCGTTGAAGGCGTATGGCAGACATGGGAACAGCCGCAAATATCACAGTGAGGGAAGTATGAGCCAGTTTTTTTATATCCATCCGGATAACCCACAGCAACGGCTGATTAATCAGGCCGTCGACATTGTGCGTAAAGGCGGTGTTATTGTTTATCCAACCGATTCCGGCTATGCCCTTGGTTGTAAAATTGAAGACAAAGGCGCAATGGAGCGCATTTGCCGCATCCGTCATCTGCCGGACGGCCACAACTTCACGCTGATGTGCCGCGATTTGTCCGAGTTGTCGACCTACTCCTACGTCGACAACGTGGCATTTCGTCTGATGAAAAACAATACGCCGGGTAACTACACCTTTATCCTGAAGGGGACAAAAGAGGTGCCGCGCCGTCTGTTGCAGGAAAAGCGTAAAACTATCGGCCTGCGCGTACCGTCAAACCCGATTGCGCTGGCGTTATTGGATACGCTGGGCGAACCGATGCTCTCGACGTCGTTGATGCTGCCTGGCAGCGATTTTACCGAGTCGGACCCGGAGGAGATTAAAGATCGGCTGGAGAAGCAGGTGGATCTGATCATCCACGGCGGTTACCTCGGTCAACAGCCTACCACGGTAATCGATTTGACCAATGACTCCCCGGTGGTGCTGCGCGAAGGCGTCGGCGACGTTACACCTTTCTTATAAGGGCGTAAGCCTGTATACTACGCGGCCTTAAAATGGCGCGGCAACGCGCCGTTCATTCTCCTGTTCGACGCCTGTGAAGGCGACACCTGAAGGAAGCTCTATGAGCGAAAAGTTACAAAAAGTGCTGGCGCGCGCTGGCCACGGCTCTCGCCGTGAAATCGAATCCATTATTGAAGCGGGACGTGTCAGCGTTGACGGTAAAATCGCCACGCTTGGCGATCGTGTTGAAGTCACTCCCGGTTTGAAAATCCGTATCGACGGTCACCTGATTTCGGTGAAAGAGTCGGCGGAACAAATTTGCCGCGTTCTGGCCTATTACAAACCAGAAGGTGAACTGTGTACCCGCAATGACCCTGAAGGGCGGCCAACCGTTTTTGATCGCTTACCGAAACTGCGCGGCGCGCGGTGGATTGCGGTAGGACGTCTGGATGTCAACACCTGCGGGCTATTGTTGTTTACCACCGACGGTGAACTGGCGAACCGCCTGATGCACCCTAGTCGTGAAGTTGAACGTGAATATGCCGTGCGCGTGTTCGGTCAGGTGGATGAATCGAAACTGCGTGATTTAAGCCGTGGCGTACAGTTGGAAGATGGCCCGGCGGCATTTAAGACCATTAAATTCAGCGGCGGCGAAGGCATTAACCAGTGGTATAACGTGACGCTGACGGAAGGGCGCAACCGCGAAGTTCGCCGACTGTGGGAAGCGGTAGGCGTTCAGGTCAGCCGTCTGATCCGCGTTCGTTACGGCGATATCCCGCTGCCGAAAGGCCTGCCGCGCGGCGGCTGGACTGAGCTCGACCTCGCGCAAACGAACTATCTGCGTGGTCTGGTAGAGCTCCCGCCGGAAACCTCGTCGAAGGTTGCCGTCGAAAAAGACCGTCGTCGTATGAAAGCGAACCAGATCCGTCGGGCGGTAAAACGCCACAGCCAGATAGCTGGCGGACGCCGCTCCGGTGGGCGTAATAACAACGGGTAATCTCTACCGCGGTCTATAGGCCGAGAATCATCAGACAAGAGGGTTTGTGCCGGATGGCGGCGCAAACGCCTTAATCCGGCCTACGGTTAATAATCAATTCCCATCTGGGCTTTTACGCCCGCGTCGAAAGCATGTTTAACCGGACGCAGTTCGCTGACGGTATCCGCAAGATCAAGAATATCCCGGTGACAGCCGCGACCTGTAATAATCACCGTCTGGTGACCAGGGCGCGCGTTTAGCGCGCTTATGACCTCTTCCAGCGGCAAATAGTCATACGCCACCATATAGGTCAGCTCATCCAGTACCACCATATCAAGCAGCGGATCGGCCAGCATCCGTTTCCCATGCTGCCAAACGGCCATACATGCTGCAGTGTCTGCCTCGCGATTTTGCGTCTCCCAGGTAAATCCCGTTGCCATCACCTGAAATTCGACGCCATGCGGTTCCAGCAGATTACGCTCGCCGTTGGGCCAGGTGCCCTTAATAAATTGCACCACGCCTACGTTTTTACCGTGTCCTACGGCGCGGGCGGCAGTCCCGAAAGCCGCCGTGGTTTTGCCCTTACCATTGCCAGTAAACACGATAATAATACCGCGCTCTTCCTGTGCCTGGGCGACACGGGCGTCAACCCGATCTTTTACCTTCTGCTGGCGCTGCTGATAACGTTCATCACTCATTGGGCGATTCCTGGTTTACGGCCCGGTTGGGCGTCAAAGGTCATGCCGGTTTTACGGCGACTGTCGTCGCCCATAAGCCACAGGTAAAGCGGCATAATATCGGCAGGCGTTTTTAATTTCTGTGGATCTTCCGTTGGAAAGGCGCTGGCGCGCATACTGGTGCGCGTACCGCCCGGGTTAATGCAGTTAACACGCAGAGAACGGTTCTGATATTCGTCCGCCAGCACCTGCATCATTCCTTCAGTAGCAAACTTCGAGGTGGCATAGGCGCCCCAGTTGGCGCGTCCCTGACGGCCAACGCTTGATGACGTAAAGACCAGCGAGCCGGCATCGGACTTCAATAATAACGGTAACAGCGCCTGGGTGAGCATAAAGGTGGCGTTAACGTTTACCTGCATGACATCCTGCCAGATCTGCGGATCTTGTTCGCTCATTGGGCCGATTTCCCCCAGTAACCCGGCATTGTGCAGGACGCCATCCAGGCGGGGATAGTGCGCGGCGATGCGGTCGGCCACTTGCCGGCACTCTTCAGCGGTGCAGGTCAGCAGATCGAGCGTAAACCACTGTGGTTGAACATGTTGCTCGTCAGCAATGTGCTGCGCGACCCGACGCAGTTTCTCTTCGTTGCGTCCCAGCAGAATCACCGTTGCGCCGTAACGCGCATACGTGAGCGCGGCTTCCCGCCCAATGCCATCGCTGGCGCCAGTGACCAGAATAATGCGGTTTTGCAATAGATCTTGTTTCGGTTGGTAATGCATGGCTACTCCTCAACGGTGTGGTGCACCGTCCTGCCAGGTTGTCTTATCTTCGCGTTAACTTTTCGGGTTTATGCCTGAAAGCGCCTTTTTTTTCAATCAGACAGGGGCGATAACGCCGTAAAATGAACGTCTTGTCATACTTTTTCTTCCTCAACAGGCATACGGATGAAGAGAGACTGACTTCGATGCCTGTTGTACACTGAGCGCAAGTCGCGTTATTTAATCAAGGTGGGAGTCGTGGAATTGTTGTCTGAATATGGCTTATTTTTGGCAAAAATCGTCACCGTTGTGGTGGCCATTGCCGTCATTGTGCTGCTGATCGTGAATGCTACGCAACGCAAACGTCAGCGCGGCGAGCTGCGCGTGACCAATTTGAGCGAGCAGTATCAGGAGATGAAGGATGACCTTGCTGCGGCGTTGATGGATGGCCATCAGCAAAAACTGTGGCATAAAGCGCAGAAAAAAAAGCATAAGCAGGAGGCTAAAGCCGCCAAAGCAAAAGCGAAGCTGGGGGACATTGCGACATCGGACAAACCGCGTGTATGGGTGATAGATTTCAAAGGCAGTATGGATGCTCACGAAGTTAATGCGTTACGCGAAGAGGTCACGGCGGTGCTGGCAGTGGCGAAACCCGGCGATCGGGCGGTTGTGCGTCTGGAAAGCCCCGGTGGCGTTGTGCATGGCTATGGCCTGGCGGCATCGCAATTGCAGCGCCTGCGCGATAAAAATATTCCGCTGACCGTGACGGTGGATAAAGTCGCGGCAAGCGGAGGCTACATGATGGCCTGCGTGGCGGAAAAAATTATCGCGGCGCCGTTCGCTATTGTGGGGTCAATTGGTGTTGTCGCGCAAATCCCGAACTTTAACCGCTTTCTCAAAAGTAAAGACATTGATATTGAACTGCATACCGCAGGGCAGTACAAACGTACCCTGACCTTGTTAGGCGAGAATACGGAAGAAGGGCGGCAGAAGTTTCGTGAAGATCTCAACGAAACGCACCATCTGTTCAAAGAGTTTGTGCAGCGGATGCGTCCGGCTCTGGACATTGAACAGGTCGCCACGGGCGAACACTGGTACGGTCAGCAGGCGCTGGAGAAAGGACTGGTTGATGAGATTAACACCAGCGATGAGGTTATCCTCGGCCTGATGGAAGGGCGTGAGGTGCTGAATGTGCGCTATATGCAGCGTAAAAAACTGATCGATCGTGTTACCGGCAGCGCGGCGGAAAGCGCGGATCGGCTGCTGCTGCGCTGGTGGCAGCGTGGACAAAAACCGTTGATGTAAACCGCTATTGCCGGATGGCATTCAGCGCCATCCGGCATGGATTAATCCACCAGGTGATACTTCTCAGACAGCACATGCGCCAGGTGTTTAAACATGTTAAACACCGCGGTGCTTTTAGGGGTCGGTAACCCTTGCTCGTCTAAAAAGTAATCGCCGCTGAAAACCAGCACGCCATTTCTCTGCGTTACGCCGGTGGCGACAATACCTGCCATCGTGTCTTCATGTTCCCGAATAATTTTGTTGGCTTCAAGCAACAGTGTTTCGCGATCGATAGGTTGCGTCTCTTTATGCATTTTTTACTCCTTAAACAAGGAGATTAGTCTACGCTGAGCACTTCTGATGGGCAAATATTCTCACAGCAAATTGATGGATTTGTCATGTTGCGTTCACTGGCAAGATTTGTTTTTGCATGCTAATAAAGTTGCGTATCGAATTTTATCAGGTACAGTGTGACGCTTTCGTCAATCTGGCAACAGAATTGCTTGACATTCGACCAAAATTCCGTCGTGCTATAGCGCGTGTGTGCAAAAAAGCCTGTTAACTCAGTCACCTGAGGGTTACATTTCGTACACAAAGCCAGTACAAGGGGTTGATATCCGCAGACGCAGAGACCATATATCGTTGTCTCGTCGCCAGTGGAAGGTGAATCAACGTGCGACGCATTCCTGGAAGAATCAACTTAGGTAAAGGTGAATATGGGTAAAGCTCTTGTCATCGTTGAGTCCCCGGCAAAAGCCAAAACGATCAACAAGTATCTGGGTAATGACTACGTGGTGAAATCCAGCGTGGGTCATATCCGTGATTTGCCGACCAGTGGCTCAGCAGCTAAAAAGAGCGCCGACTCTACCTCCACCAAAACGGCTAAAAAGCCCAAAAAGGATGAACGTGGCGCTCTCGTCAACCGTATGGGGGTTGACCCGTGGCACAACTGGGATGCGCACTATGAAGTGCTGCCCGGTAAAGAGAAGGTCGTCTCTGAACTGAAACAGTTGGCGGAAAAAGCCGACCACATCTATCTCGCAACCGACCTTGACCGCGAAGGGGAAGCCATTGCATGGCACCTGCGGGAAGTGATCGGCGGCGATGACGCGCGCTACAGTCGCGTAGTCTTTAACGAAATAACCAAAAATGCCATTCGCCAGGCGTTTGAACAGCCGGGCGAGCTGAACATTAACAGGGTCAACGCCCAGCAAGCGCGCCGCTTTATGGATCGCGTGGTAGGCTATATGGTCTCGCCGCTGCTGTGGAAAAAGATCGCCCGTGGTTTGTCGGCAGGTCGCGTTCAGTCTGTCGCGGTCCGTCTGGTCGTTGAACGCGAGCGCGAGATTAAAGCGTTTGTTCCGGAAGAGTTCTGGGAAATTGACGCCAATACGACGACGCCGTCTGGCGAGGCGCTACCGCTACAGGTGACGCATCAGAACGACAAGCCATTCCGGCCGGTAAATCGCGAGCAGACGCTTGCCGCCGTCAGCTTGCTGGAAAAAGCGCGCTATAGCGTACTGGAGCGTGAAGACAAACCGACCAGCAGCAAACCTGGCGCGCCGTTTATCACCTCCACGCTACAACAGGCGGCCAGCACCCGGCTGGGCTTTGGCGTGAAGAAAACCATGATGATGGCGCAGCGTCTGTATGAGGCGGGCTACATCACCTATATGCGTACCGACTCCACCAACCTGAGTCAGGATGCGGTCAACATGGTGCGCGGCTATATTGGCGATAATTTCGGCAAGAAATACCTGCCGGATAACCCGAACCAGTACGCCAGCAAAGAAAACTCTCAGGAAGCGCACGAAGCGATCCGTCCTTCCGACGTTGCTGTCATGGCGGAGTCGCTGAAAGACATGGAGGCTGACGCGCAGAAGTTGTATCAGCTAATTTGGCGTCAGTTTGTCGCCTGTCAGATGACGCCAGCACAATATGACTCCACTACGCTTACCGTTGGCGCAGGCGAATTCCGTCTGAAAGCGCGTGGGCGTATTTTGCGCTTTGACGGCTGGACAAAAGTGATGCCGGCGCTGCGTAAAGGCGATGAAGATCGCACATTGCCTGCCGTGAATAAGGGCGATGCGCTGACGCTACTTGAATTGACGCCTGCTCAGCACTTTACTAAACCGCCAGCCCGGTTTAGCGAGGCTTCTCTGGTTAAAGAGCTTGAGAAGCGCGGTATTGGTCGTCCGTCTACCTATGCGTCGATTATCTCGACCATTCAGGATCGCGGCTATGTTCGCGTTGAAAACCGTCGCTTCTATGCGGAAAAAATGGGTGAAATCGTCACCGATCGGCTGGAAGAAAACTTCCGCGAATTGATGAACTACGATTTTACCGCGCAGATGGAAGATAGTCTGGATCAGGTTGCAAATCACCAGGCCGAGTGGAAAGCGGTACTGGATAACTTCTTCAGCGATTTCACTCAGCAGCTCGATAAAGCCGAGAAAGATCCGGAAGAAGGGGGGATGCGTCCTAACCAGATGGTGCTGACCAGCATCGACTGTCCAACCTGTGGCCGTAAAATGGGAATTCGTACTGCCAGTACGGGGGTTTTCCTTGGGTGTTCAGGTTATGCGCTTTCGCCGAAAGAGCGTTGTAAAACAACCATTAACCTGGTGCCGGAAAATGAAGTTCTGAACGTGCTGGAAGGCGACGACGCCGAAACCAACGCCCTGCGCGCCAAGCGTCGCTGTCAGAAGTGCGGTACGGCGATGGACAGCTATCTGATCGATCCGAAGCGTAAATTGCATGTGTGTGGTAATAACCCGACCTGTGACGGCTACGAGATTGAAGAAGGCGAGTTCCGCATCAAAGGGTATGACGGCCCGATCGTTGAGTGTGAGAAATGTGGTTCCGAAATGCACCTGAAAATGGGACGTTTTGGTAAGTACATGGCCTGTACTAACGACGAATGTAAAAATACCCGTAAGATCTTGCGTAACGGCGAAGTTGCGCCGCCGAAGGAAGATCCTGTTCCATTACCGGAACTGCCGTGTGAAAAATCGGACGCGTACTTTGTGCTACGCGACGGCGCCGCAGGGATATTCCTGGCGGCCAATACGTTCCCGAAATCACGCGAAACGCGCGCGCCATTAGTCGAGGAGCTTTACCGGTTCCGCGATCGCCTGCCGGAAAAACTGCGTTATCTGGCGGATGCGCCGCAGCAGGATCCAGAAGGCAATAAAACCGTTGTTCGCTTTAGCCGCAAAACAAAACAGCAGTACGTTGCGGCGGAAAAAGACGGGAAGGCGACGGGATGGTCAGCGTTCTTCGTCGACGGCAAGTGGGTTGAAGGTAAGAAATAACCCCGGCCTGTCGCCACTGTAGTCAAGCGGGCCGCGTAAGCGGCCCTTTTTTATATCCCCTTCATATTTCAAGTGGCTTATGTGTTGGCTACGGATTACTCGGCCCATCCATGGGCCTCGCCCTGACGGGCCGTCGCACGCGACGTTCAAATCTGCTCCCGGCAGATTTGTCGCTCATCCCAGTCACCTTATGCTCCTGGGGACTCACTCTCTTGCCGCCTTTAATCACTCGAATTATTTTGGGTATAGCGGGCTTATTATTTTATCGCGCTGGCTATACAGTTCAGATATAAATGATATAGTGGTTATAGTTAACACCTTTTTTATTATTAAATCGTATTAGCAGCCCGATTAAGTCTGCAGATAAACGATGGCCTGATGGCGCTAATCTGGATGATGTATTATGAAATTGCAGCAGCTTCGTTACATTGTTGAAGTGGTTAATCATAACCTTAACGTCTCCTCTACCGCTGAGGGGTTGTATACTTCCCAGCCGGGGATCAGCAAGCAGGTTAGGATGCTGGAAGATGAGCTTGGCATCCAGATTTTCGCCCGCAGCGGTAAGCATCTGACTCAGGTGACGCCCGCAGGTCAGGAGATTATTCGTATTGCGCGTGAGGTGCTTTCCAAAGTCGATGCCATTAAGTCGGTCGCCGGCGAGCACACCTGGCCGGATAAAGGCTCGCTCTATATTGCCACTACTCATACTCAGGCGCGTTACGCATTGCCAGGCGTGATTAAAGGCTTCATCGAGCGTTACCCGCGCGTTTCGCTGCATATGCACCAGGGGTCGCCAACGCAGATTGCGGAAGCGGTATCGAAAGGGAACGCCGATTTCGCGATTGCCACGGAAGCGCTGCATTTATATGACGATCTGGTGATGTTGCCATGCTACCACTGGAACCGTTCGATAGTGGTGACGCCGGATCATCCATTGGCGGCAACGTCTTCCGTAACGATTGAAGCGCTGGCGCAGTATCCGCTGGTGACGTATACCTTCGGCTTTACCGGGCGTTCCGAACTGGATACCGCTTTTAATCGCGCAGGATTAACGCCGCGGATCGTCTTTACTGCAACCGATGCGGATGTGATTAAAACGTATGTCAGGTTGGGACTGGGCGTTGGCGTCATTGCCAGCATGGCGGTCGATCCGCTTGCCGATCCTGATTTAGTGCGGATTGACGCGCACGATATTTTTAGCCACAGCACCACAAAAATTGGTTTTCGTCGTAGTACTTTTTTACGCAGCTATATGTATGATTTTATCCAGCGTTTTGCGCCGCATCTGACGCGTGATGTGGTGGATACGGCGGTGGCGTTGCGTTCTAATGAAGAAATTGAAGCGATGTTTCAGGATATAAAGCTACCTGAAAAGTAATATCACCGTCGGTTTGCGCCGTAGTGGCATGGCAGACAAAGCCGCCTTTTGCAATATCCCTCGAAGTATTACGGGTAATGATCAGCAAAATAGTGTTGAATTACCCGTCCCGCCAGTTTCTTTTTCCAAATAGTTATCTTGAGTCAAAAGATTGATTTATTCACTGGCAACGATTCGTAAATTGACTGGATTTTTGACTAAAGTTTATTTAGGATTTGTCTCATCTGATGATTAATTGTACCGATTGTTTGGTGCTGAAATGATAAGTGATACCGATAGCATGAGGTTAGTAATGCCTTCTGAAAACCAGGAACCGCGCCGCGACCCTGAGCTCAAACGTAAAGCATGGCTGGCGGTTTTTGTGGGTTCTGCGCTGTTCTGGGTAGTGGTAGCGCTTGTTATCTGGCATTGGTGGGGCTAAGTGAGCATTACGTCGGAACGCGAGCGCGTGGTCGCGCCCCCGATTCAATCTGGTGACGATGATAACACCCCGGATACGACCGTTTTTCGGTCTGTTCCGCAACACTGGACGCTCACACCGCAGCAGCGGGCATTTATTGATGCTTTTGCTGATGAGGTGTCACAAAAATAATATCCGTCTTTTTATTGGCGTTATTGTTTTATTAACGCTGTCTTATTACACCGCAGCAACCGTGTGCTGAGCGCCTCTCAGTATTGATTAAACACAGTTGGTGTCGCCTATGTTAACGTCAAATATAAAGTATTGGTCATGGACTGGCGCGTTTATATTATCGCTACTGTTCTGGGCCGAGTTAATCTGGATTGCCGTCTAATCTCGTCAAAGCCCGATAATGCGTTATTTATCGGGCTTTTTCATCTTCGCTCCTCGCCTGTTAGGTTTCTCCTCTTTTAGCAATTTGGGTTGTTATCAAAACGTTACATTTTGTTTGTGTTATCTTTAATACAACCCTGTGGAGAATCAGGGTAACGCAACCCTGTCATTTAAGGAGGAGCTATGTCGTCAACCCTACGAGAAGCCAGTAAGGATACATTGCAGGCCAAAGATAAAACGTATCATTACTACAGTCTGCCGCTGGCTGCCAAATCCCTGGGCGATATCGCCCGTTTGCCCAAATCACTTAAAGTGTTACTGGAAAACCTGTTGCGCTGGCAGGACGGCGAGTCTGTGACTGATGAAGATATTCAGGCGCTGGCCGGTTGGCTTAAAAATGCCCATGCCGATCGTGAAATTGCCTGGCGGCCCGCCCGTGTCCTGATGCAGGACTTTACCGGCGTGCCTGCCGTTGTCGACCTGGCGGCGATGCGTGAAGCCGTTAAACGCCTCGGCGGCGATACGTCGAAAGTGAACCCGTTATCGCCGGTTGATCTGGTTATTGACCACTCTGTGACGGTCGATCATTTCGGCGATGACGATGCGTTTGAAGAAAACGTGCGGCTGGAAATGGAACGTAACCATGAGCGTTATATGTTCCTGAAATGGGGAAAGCAGGCATTCAGCCGTTTCAGCGTGGTGCCGCCCGGCACCGGCATTTGCCATCAGGTTAACCTGGAATACCTGGGTAAAGCCGTCTGGAGCGAATTACAGGACGGGGAGTGGATTGCTTACCCGGACTCGCTGGTGGGGACTGACTCCCATACGACCATGATTAATGGTCTGGGCGTATTGGGGTGGGGCGTGGGCGGTATTGAAGCGGAAGCGGCGATGCTTGGTCAACCCGTGTCGATGCTTATCCCGGATGTCGTCGGCTTTAAGTTAACCGGTAAGCTTCGGGAGGGGATCACCGCCACTGACCTGGTGCTCACCGTCACGCAAATGCTGCGTAAGCATGGCGTCGTGGGTAAATTTGTTGAATTTTATGGTGATGGTCTGGATTCGCTGCCGTTGGCGGATCGCGCGACCATCGCTAATATGTCGCCGGAATATGGCGCCACCTGTGGTTTTTTCCCCATTGACGCCATCACCCTGGAATATATGCGATTAAGCGGGCGTAGCGACGATCTGGTCGAGCTGGTTGAAACCTACGCGAAGGCGCAGGGAATGTGGCGTAATCCCGGTGACGAACCGGTATTTACCAGTACGCTGGAACTGGATATGGGCGATGTCGAGGCCAGTCTGGCTGGGCCGAAACGCCCGCAGGATCGCGTGGCGTTAGGCGATGTGCCGAAAGCCTTTGCCGCCAGCGCCGAGCTGGAGCTGAATACCGCGCAAAGAGATCGCCAGCCGGTTGACTATACGATGAACGGACAGCCATATCAGCTTCCGGATGGCGCTGTCGTCATTGCCGCCATCACCTCCTGCACGAATACCTCGAATCCCAGCGTGCTGATGGCGGCGGGATTACTGGCGAAAAAAGCAGTAACGCTGGGGTTGAAGCGTCAACCGTGGGTCAAGGCTTCTCTGGCGCCGGGGTCAAAAGTGGTATCTGACTATCTGGCGCAGGCCAAACTTACGCCTTATCTGGATGAGCTCGGTTTTAACCTGGTCGGTTATGGCTGTACGACCTGTATCGGGAACTCTGGTCCGTTGCCGGAGCCTATTGAGACCGCGATTAAAAAAGGCGATCTGACGGTAGGGGCCGTGCTTTCCGGTAACCGAAATTTTGAAGGGCGTATCCATCCGCTGGTGAAAACGAACTGGCTGGCGTCGCCGCCGCTGGTGGTCGCGTATGCGCTGGCCGGAAACATGAATATTAACCTCGCGACAGACCCGCTGGGGTATGATCGTAAAGGCGATCCGGTATACCTGAAGGATATCTGGCCTTCAGCGCAGGAAATTGCCCGCGCCGTTGAACTGGTATCATCAGATATGTTCCGTAAAGAGTATGCGGAAGTGTTTGAGGGCACGGAAGAATGGAAATCGATTCAGGTTGAATCGTCCGATACCTACGGCTGGCAGTCGGATTCAACCTATATTCGCCTGTCGCCTTTCTTTGATGAAATGCAGGCCCAGCCTGCGCCAGTCAAAGATATCCACGGCGCGCGTATCCTGGCGATGCTGGGGGATTCGGTAACGACCGACCATATTTCTCCGGCCGGCAGTATCAAGCCGGACAGTCCCGCCGGACGCTATCTGCAAAACCACGGCGTTGAGCGGAAGGATTTTAACTCTTATGGATCACGGCGCGGCAACCATGAAGTGATGATGCGCGGTACGTTCGCCAATATTCGTATTCGCAACGAAATGCTGCCCGGCGTCGAAGGTGGGATGACGCGGCATTTGCCGGGCACGGAAGCGATGTCGATTTATGATGCCGCGATGCTCTACCAGCAGGAAAAAACGCCGCTGGCGGTAATTGCCGGGAAAGAGTATGGGTCGGGATCGAGCCGTGACTGGGCGGCAAAAGGTCCGCGGCTGTTAGGTATTCGCGTGGTGATCGCCGAGTCGTTCGAACGTATCCACCGCTCAAACCTGATTGGGATGGGGATCCTGCCGCTGGAGTTTCCACAGGGCGTAACGCGTAAAACGCTGGGACTGACCGGGGAAGAGGTGATTGATGTCGCGGATCTGCAAAACCTGCGCCCTGGCGCGACCATTCCGGTGACGTTAACGAGATCGGACGGCAGCAAAGAAACTGTGCCTTGTCGCTGTCGCATTGATACCGCCACCGAGCTGACTTACTACCAGAATGACGGCATATTGCACTATGTCATTAGAAATATGCTGAACTAAAGCCGTTTATCGGGCCTGCCGTAAACAGGCAGGCCCGCGCTTTAATACCGGTGGCTTACTTGCTTAGTAGGTGGCCCATTTTGGCCGCTTTAGTATCGAGATAATGCTCATTATTTGGATTACGACCCACAATGAGCGGAACGCGTTCGACGATATTAATTCCCGCCTCGGTCAGTATTTCGACTTTCTTCGGATTATTGGTCAGCAGGCGAACTTCATCTACGCCCAGTAATTTGAACATATCCGCGCACAGGGTGAAATCACGCTCATCGGCGGCAAAGCCGAGCTGATGATTGGCCTCCACCGTGTCATAGCCTTGATCCTGTAACGCATAAGCGCGAATTTTATTAAGCAGGCCGATATTGCGGCCTTCCTGACGGTGGTAAATCAGAATACCGCGTCCTTCTTCCGCAATATGCGTCAGCGCGGCTTCCAGTTGAAAACCACAATCACAGCGCAGACTAAAAAGCGCGTCCCCGGTAAGACATTCGGAATGAACGCGAGCCAGTACCGGCGTTTTACCTGAAATATCGCCAAAAACCAGCGCGGCATGGTCGTGTCCGGTTGCCAGTTCTTCAAATCCCACCATCAGAAAGTCACCCAATGGGGTTGGCAGTTTGGCTTCTGCCACACGTTTAAGCTGCATGTATTTCTCCAGATTATGCTGACGCCTGCGGTGTCGTCGCCTGTTGGCTTGTATCCCGCTATTTTGCCATAAGGCGGCGGACATCACCTAATCACTACCACGTAATTGCTCAGGAATGGCACAAATTTGTCAATTTTCCAGTCCGGCGAGAATTTTCAGTTATGATTGTGATACTTACTTATAAAAGGAGCATCCATGCTTTCAATTGCGAGGCGCACCGCGGCAGGCGCCGCCCTGTTGCTTATCATGCCGCTTGCCGTATGGGTATCAGGCTGGCAGTGGCAGCCAGGACATCAGGTCTGGTGGCTAAAAACGCTATTCTGGGTAACGGAAACCGTGACCAAACCTTGGGGCGTTATCACGCATGTGATTCTTTGTGGATGGTTCTTATGGTGCCTGCGATTTCGCCTGCGCGCCGCCATTATGCTGTTTGCGATTCTCGGCGGGGCGATTATCGTCGGGCAGGGCGTGAAGTCATGGGTAAAGGAGCGCGTACAGGAGCCGCGGCCATTTGTGGTCTGGCTTGAAAAAACGCACCATATTCCCGTCGATGAGTTCTACACTTTAAAGCGTACAGAACGCGGACATTTAGTGAAAGAGCAGTTGGCCGGGCAACAGAACATCCCCGTTTTCCTGCGTCAGCACTGGCAAAAAGAGACGGGCTTTGCGTTTCCCTCCGGACACACCATGTTTGCAGCGAGCTGGGCGCTTTTGGCCGTGGGTCTGTTATGGCCGCGCAGACGGACTTTCACCATCGCGTTTTTGTTAGTCTGGGCGACCGGCGTAATGGGCAGCCGTTTGCTTCTGGGAATGCACTGGCCGCGAGATTTAGTGGTCGCCACGCTCATCTCCTGGCTATTAGTTACCCTGGCGACCTGGCTGGCGCAGCGAATTTGCGGGCCGCTTATGCCGCCTCGTGAAGAAGCGCAAGAAATTGCTGAACGCGAGCAGGAAAGCTGACAACGGTTGATTTTCTGACTATTGCCCTTAAATCATCTGATGGCGGGCGCATTTCCATTTCGCGCGAGGCGGGAAAATGGTAATTTAGAAGGCTGGATGCGGTAAGTTGGACACGATTTATTCGCGCAAACCACATAACGGGAAGTAATGTGAAATATTTACTCATTTTCTTACTGGTATTGGCGATTTTTGTTATTTCGGTGACGCTGGGCGCGCAGAATGATCAACAGGTGACGTTTAACTACCTGCTGGCGCAAGGGGAGTATCGTATCTCCACGTTGCTTGCTGTGCTGTTCGCCGTCGGTTTTGCGATTGGCTGGCTGATTTGCGGCCTGTTCTGGCTGCGGGTCCGCGTTTCCCTTGCCCGTGCTGAACGTAAAATTAAACGACTGGAAAACAAGCTTTCGCCAGCAACCGACGTTGCGGTCCCTGCCGATTCGTCGGTTGTAAAGGAATAATCATTTATGTTGGAGTTGTTATTTCTGCTGTTGCCTGTAGCCGCTGCCTATGGGTGGTATATGGGTCGCAGAAGTGCGCAACAAACAAAACAGGATGAAGCTAACCGCCTGTCGCGCGATTATGTCGCAGGGGTTAACTTCCTGCTGAGTAACCAACAAGATAAAGCGGTGGATCTGTTCCTCGATATGCTTAAAGAGGATACGGGCACCGTTGAGGCTCATCTCACTCTCGGTAATCTGTTTCGCTCTCGCGGCGAAGTCGATCGCGCCATCCGTATTCATCAAACGCTCATGGAAAGCGCTTCATTGACCTATGAACAGCGTTTACTGGCTGTTCAGCAACTGGGGCGCGACTATATGGCCGCCGGTTTATATGACCGCGCGGAAGATATGTTTAACCAACTTACCGACGAAACGGAATTTCGCGTAGGCGCGTTACAGCAGCTCTTGCAAATCTATCAGCTAACCAGCGACTGGCAAAAGGCGATCGAAGTAGCAGAACGGCTGGTGAAACTGGGCAAAGATAAACAGCGTATCGAAATCGCCCATTTTTACTGTGAGTTAGCGTTACAGCAGATGGGCAACGACGACATGGATCGCGCGATGGCGTTGCTGAAAAAAGGTGCCGCCGCAGATAAAAATAGCGCCCGGGTGTCTATCATGATGGGGCGCGTTTATATGGCGAGAGGGGATTACGCCAAAGCGGTCGAAAGCCTGCAACGTGTGATCGTTCAGGATAAAGAGCTGGTCAGCGAAACGCTGGAGATGCTGCAAACCTGTTATCAACAGCTCGGTAAAAATGCCGAGTGGGCGGAGTTTTTACGTCGCGCCGTTGAGGAGAATACCGGTGCTGGCGCTGAGTTAATGCTTGCCGATATTCTGGAAGCACGTGAAGGTAGTGACGCAGCTCAAGTCTATATCACGCGTCAGCTACAGCGACATCCTACCATGCGGGTGTTCCATAAGCTGATGGATTACCATCTCAACGAGGCGGAAGAAGGGCGAGCGAAAGAAAGCCTGATGGTACTGCGTGATATGGTTGGCGAGCAGGTGCGCAGTAAACCGCGGTATCGTTGTCAGAAATGCGGTTTTACCGCCTATACCTTGTACTGGCACTGTCCGTCCTGCCGGGCATGGTCGACCATTAAACCTATTCGCGGACTTGATGGGCAGTAGTATATAAAAAAAGCTTCAATTTAGTTACAACATACTTGATGACGTAAAGCTAGAAACGACGCTGGCATCGGCGGCCAGGGCTTATCAGGTTGTCAATCGAACCTGTTAATTTCCCTGCGCCGCAGGTAGAATGCACGCCGTTTATCCAATTTGCGCCACTTCCGGTGCCCATCATCAAGAAGGTCTGGTCATGACGTTTACTGCTTCATCTTCTTCCTGCGCTATTACTGAATCGCCTGTCGTTGTGGCGTTGGATTACCATGAACGCGATAAAGCCCTGGCGTTTGTCGACAAAATCGATCCTCGCGATTGTCGCTTAAAAGTGGGCAAAGAGATGTTCACGCTGTTTGGTCCACAACTCGTTCGGGATCTCCAGCAACGTGGGTTTGATGTCTTTCTTGATCTAAAATTTCATGATATTCCCAACACCACGGCCCGGGCAGTCGCCGCAGCGGCAGACCTGGGCGTCTGGATGGTAAACGTTCACGCGTCTGGTGGGGCGAGAATGATGGCCGCAGCGCGCGACGCGCTGGCGCCATTCGGTAAAGATGCGCCGTTGCTCATTGCCGTGACCGTGTTGACCAGTATGGAAACCAGCGATCTACACGATCTGGGCGTGACGTTGTCACCGGCGGAACATGCGGAGCGGCTGGCGCTCCTGACGCAGCAATGCGGGCTGGATGGCGTGGTCTGTTCCGCTCAGGAAGCTGTCAGATTTAAACAGGCCTTTGGCGCTGCATTTAAGCTGGTGACGCCGGGCATTCGGCCCGCAGGCAGCGAGGCAGGCGACCAGCGACGCATTATGACGCCCGAACAGGCATTATCCGCCGGCGTCGACTATATGGTGATTGGCCGCCCGGTTACGCAATCGGTAGATCCGGCGCAAACGCTGAAGGATATTAACGCGTCACTGAAACGGGAGGCATAATGAGCGATTCCAATAGTCGTCTGGTTTATTCAACACAGACGGGGCGCATTGAAGAACCTAAAACGGCGCCGGTTCGTCCCAAAGGGGATGGTATCGTTCGCATTCAGCGTCAAACCAGTGGCCGTAAGGGTAAAGGCGTATGTTTGATTACCGGTATCGAGATGAATGATGCGGAATTAACCAAACTGGCGGCTGAACTGAAGAAAAAATGCGGCTGTGGCGGGGCAGTAAAAGAAGGGATTATTGAAATTCAGGGTGATAAACGCGACTTGATAAAATCATTGCTGGAAGCTAAAGGAATGAAAGTAAAATTAGCTGGCGGCTAATGAAAACGCCACGGTTGTAAATTACCGTGGCGTAAAAGTCAACTTTGTCTATTTTTGTAATCCAGACCTGAAAAGAATAAACGTATTATTTTGAGCCGTTCAATATTTAAACGTCTGGATTATTTTCCAACCTGGTGACCAATCACGCCGCCGACCGCCGCGCCGCCCAGGGTGCCTAATGTACTGCCGTCCGTTAACACTGCGCCGCCTAACGCCCCCGCACCTGCGCCAATAGCCGTGTTGCGATCGCGCTTGGACCAGTTTGAGCAGGCGCTCAGAGACATTGCTACGGTGATTGCCAGCACAGCAGCGGCCATTTTTTTGCTCGTCATAAACATAATACTCTCTCCTGAATTAACGATTCACGGAATTAAGCTCACTATAACTATAGTTAAAATAAAACCTGTTAAGAGATTTTCCGTAAAACCTGATTGCGCAGGGGTATATCACGCAGGTGATAGTCACTTCCTGTTATTTCGCTAATATTAATTTTACGACGTTACGCTCGTTACAACAGGTAAATAGTCTTAATTGGGATGTCAGAAAAGTCTTAGAGAGAGGATGATTTGCCATAGGGCAAACCATCGGGAAATATTTTAAACGGATGAGCCAATAACATTGACTAGCAGCCCCGCATGTTCTAACTGCATTTGATCGCTGGCGGAAATTTTGGAATCCGTAATGACACGATGGAAGCGAGAGAGCGGGCCCAGGGGATAGGGATGCACACAGCCAAATTTGGAGCTGTCGGTGAGGACAATCGCTTCTGAGCCTTTTTCCAGAACAGCGTTAACCACATCCGATCGCATCATATCGCGTCCGGTAAAGCCGGTATCAGCCTGCCAGCCATCAATACCGATAAATGCTTTGCTGAAATGCACTTGATGGATAAACTGTCGCGTCAACGGCCCTACCATGCTTTCACTTTTTTTCTGATAGATTCCACCGAGGAGAATGACTTCGCAAGGGGTCTCTTTGAGCAGGTGCGCGATATAACTGCTCACGGTGATGATCGTGACATCTTTTTGTTCCGCCAGCGTCCGGGCCAATAGCGCATTGCTACTGCCATTTTCAATAAAAACGGATTCCCCTGGACTGACCAGCGAGGCGGCGAACTCCGCCAGTCGGCGTTTTAACGTGTAGTTCGTCATCATGCGAGTCTCTACGTCATCGCTCTCAAGCGAAACGGCGAAACCGTGCGCACGGCGTAAATAGCTCTGTTTTTCCAGGGTATTCAGATCCTGACGAATCGTGACTTCAGATACGCCGGTAATTTTCGCCAGTTCAGCAACGCTCATCTGGCCTTTATCAACCACCATTTGCAAAATTGATTGTTGTCGGGAGTTCATAGTATTAATTTTACACGTTAAGAGGAGTCAACAGACAGTCAGAGAGCCGGGAAGGGCTAACGGCCATCCCGGACAAATAATCGCTATCAGATTTCCCAGGGCGACCCGGGAGCCTGGGATGGCGAGATACCGTCTTTAACCTGATCTAACAGCTCTGCTCTCAATATTTCAAGGTTATTGATGGCCGAGTGGTAATCGCCAGCAACAAGGATATCCAGCACGGTATCAATGCGTGCGGCAATTCGTTGTGCTTCGATATCAGACATGTTTGTCATCCTTAATGTCAGAAAAGGTTTCAATTCATGATGCAGAAATTAATCTGAAAAGAGAAGGGAAAAATAGGGCTATACCTGTCTGCACAGGCTGTTCTCCCTATTATCGCCGCCATTAACGCATTTTTCTCGTCTGATAACGTTTGTACCAGCGTTCAAAAGAAACGGCGGGCATAGGTTTGGCGAATAAAAAGCCCTGTCGTTCATTGACGCCGTTTTTTGTCAGGAAGGCATCTTCTTTAGCATTTTCTACGCCTTCGGCAATCACTTGTAAATTTAGCGCCTGAGCCACCGCGACAATCGCCCGAACCAGAGATTGCGACAGCGGTTGTTTATGGATATCTCTGACGAAAGCCTGATCCAGTTTAACGGCATCAATAGGGAACCGGGCGAGTTGAGAAAGCGAAGAATACCCGGTGCCAAAATCATCCAGATGAATCTGAGCGCCGAGCTGACTAAATTGCTGGATAACCGATAGCGCCAGCGTGTCGTTTTCAATCAGGCAGCTTTCCGTTAGCTCGACATCGATCGGGCAATACTCAAAATTCAGATCGTACAAAGCCTGTTTAAGCGCAGTAAAAAGCGTCTGGTCGGCCAGTTGTCGCGCCGAAAAGTTAACGGCTACGCGCAAGTTAATCCCCTTATCGCGCCATTTCGCAATCTGGCGAACCACATCCAGAATCACCCAGCGGCCCAGCGGGACGATGAGTCCTGACTCTTCGGCGTATGAGATGAACTCCAGCGGCGGAATTAATCCGCGTTCCGGCGATTGCCAGCGTACCAGCGCTTCCAGGCTACGTACTTCGCCGCGCCAGGTAATTTTGGGCTGATAGTGAATAAGTAACTGGTCGTTTTCCAGCGCTTTTCGCAGGTTTGTATCCAGCCAGTGATAGTCAAATACGCGCTGATTCATTTCCGGCGAAAAAACGCAGAACTGACCGCGGCCGCCTTCTTTGGCGTTATACATTGCGGTATCGGCAGTGCGAATGAGACTTTCGCTGTCCTGTCCGTGCCGGGGGGCCAACGAAATGCCAATGGCGCATCCCGTGTAAACTTCAATGAGTCCAATACGAAACGGTTGCCGCAGACGGGTAAGGATTCGTGAGGCTACTGCTTCCAGCGCGGCCTGAGACGTATGGGCAGCGAGGACAATGAATTCATCTCCCCCCAGTCTGGCCAGCAATTGATCTTCCTCCAGACAACTCAACAGCGCCAGCGAAACGGCCTGTAAGAGCTGATCGCCAAACATATGCCCATAGGCGTCATTAATTTTCTTGAAGTTATCCAGATCGAGATAAACGATACCCACCTGAGACTCGCCAGCCGAGGCAATAGCATGATTAATAAATTCATGAATAGCATTGCGATTGGGCAGGCCGGTGACGGTGTCTGTATTCGCCAGTATGCGTAAACGCTCCTGAGTCCGCCTTTCTTCGGTGATATCCGTGCCTGCGCAGATCAGGAAAATTTCGTTTTTTCCGCTACCGTTATGGACAAATTTATTACGAAATAAGAACAGGCGTTGGCCTTTACGAGTCTTTATCCAGCGTTCGATTTCATAGGCATTGCCATTGCGAAAAAAATTCTCAATGTAGTGCCGGGAGGCAACCGCCTCCCGGCGACTCATAAATAATTTAAAGACGCTTTGACCAATTACATCTCGCTCTTTTAAGCCCGTGTACTCTTCGCATAACCGATTAAATCGACAGATTTTTCCCCGACTATCCAGTATCGCAATGACTGAGTTGGCTTCTGATACGATTTGTTCGGCAAAAGAGAGCTCCTGCGCCTGCGTTGGCGCGATGGCAGGCGTATCAGGCCAGGTTGCCAGGCTGCCAGCCCATTCACGGTTATTAATCTTACGGCCTACCAGGTGCACTGCGGTAACCTGTTTTTCTATCAACAACGTTATCAGCAGACTGGACGTAATCGCCGTTATTTCCCGGATACGCCCGGCTTGCTCCGGCGATAGCTCGACCGTTTTTTCTGCATCCGTTTCACCTGTCGGGGAGAGATACAGCACGTTGCGGTCATCAGCCAGACGCCAGTGAGAGTGAAGGGGATTTAGCGCCGTTTGTTCCTGAATCTGTTTCATCATGCGTACCATCCCATTTAAGCGCCAGGTGCCCGAAAAGAAAGGTTAGCCATGTTATAAATAAGGGTAATTATGGCTGAACGTATTGTTTTATCTATGTATTCATATGTAATCCAGATTCTGGAAAAAGCATAGTCGCCAGCTAAAAATAACAAGAAATGGGGCGCTTGAATAAGATTAAACTTAGAGCATGACGGAAGGGAGAAGAAGAAAAGAAACGGCCTTTGCCTTCTCAGCAAAGGCCGTTGAGCGAGCTAAGCGTGGTTACGCTGCCGGTCGGGCAATAATGCTGCGGGTTTCCATGCGAACTTCCGCAATAGTGACATCAATGACATCCGTCACTTTATAAACCGTCTCACCTTTAATCTGTACCGTACCGTTTTCCTGGCTGCATACCAGTTCATCGCGAACGGCGTGCAGGAACGGGGCAGGGATAAAGGCGATAGCGCCGTTATCGACCAGTCGCACACGCATACCACCGCGGCTGACGTCAATAATTTCTGCCGCGAAACGGGTATTTGTCCCCGCCTTATCGTTAAGGAAGCGTGCATATAACCAGTCGCCGACATCGCGCTCCGCCATACGGTTCAGGCGACGGCGTTCCGCCATTTGCTGGGTGATATCTTCCTGCGGACGCGCAATAGCTTCCCCCTTGATGACCGCTTTCAGCAGGCGATGGTTAATCATATCGCCATACTTACGGATGGGAGAGGTCCAGGTGGCGTAAGCCTCAAGACCAAGACCGAAATGCGGCCCCGGCTCGGTGCTGATTTCCGCAAAAGACTGGAAGCGACGAATGCGGCTGTCAAGGAAACCGGAGGGCTGCGCATCCAGTTCGCGACGCAGTTTACAGAAGCCTTCCAGCGTCAGCACCTCTTCGGCATCGACATGCAGACCATGCGTTTTAAGCAACGCGGCCAGCGCGTCGGCATTCGCGGGATCGAAGCCCGTATGTACGTTGTAAATACCGAAACCGAGCTTATCGCGCAGTACGCGCGCGGCGCAAAGGTTAGCGGCGATCATCGACTCTTCTACGATACGGTTAGCGATACGGCGCGGTTCCGCCACAATATCCAGTACTTCGCCTTTTTCGCCAAGCACAAAGCGGTAATCCGGGCGGTCTTTAAAGACTAACGCATGATGATGACGCCACTCACTGCGGCTTAGACAAATACGGTGCAACAGACGAATCTGCTGGGCAATGCCTTCGTTATCCGGCTGCCAGGTGCCGTTATTTTCCAGCCAGTCGGAGACATTGTCGTACGCCAGCTTGGCCTTCGATTCGATGGTGGCCGCAAAAAAGGCGATATCATCGTCAATGGTGCCGTCTGCGGCGATTATCATGCGACAGGCGAGCGCCGGACGCACTTCGTTGGCGCGCAGTGAGCACAGATCGTCAGACAGCTCACGTGGCAGCATAGGAATATTGAAGCCCGGCAGGTAGTTGGTGAAGGCGCGAATTTTCGCGGCGTTATCCAGCTTACTACCTTCGGCAATCCAGGCGGTAGGATCGGCGATAGCCACCGTAAGCTGGAGTCTGCCGTCCGCTAATTCCTCAGCATAAAGCGCGTCATCCATATCTTCAGTGCTGGCGCTATCGATAGTGACGAAATTCAGCGCGGTAAGATCCTGACGCTCCAGCCCTTCGTCCAGCATCTCCGTCGCTACGCCGTTCGGCGCTTCTTTTTCCAGGTTGTGGCGGGCAAGCGTAACCCACCAGGGAACAAAGTGATCGTCGGCAAAGGTGATGTACTGCGTTAAATCGGCGTAAAACGAACGGTCGCCTTTAAGCGGATGGCGGCGCATTTCGGCAACCGCCCAGTCACCTTCTTTGAACTCATGCTGAACGCCGCGCGCGGCGCGGCAGGGAATCGCGTCTTTCAGCAACGGATGATCCGGCACGATGGACAGGCGGTCATTTTTACCCTGAACTTTTCCCACAAAACGCGTCAGGAACGGTTCGATCAGTTCTTCCGGCTCGGCAGACTCACGTTCTTTTTCCGTGTGGATGACCGCGACGATACGATCGCCATGCATCACTTTTTTCATCTGCGGCGGAGGAATGAAATAGCTTTTTTGCGCGTCAACCTCAAGGAAGCCAAAGCCTTTTTCCGTGGCTTTTACGACCCCTTCAGCGCGTGGCGTCTGGGAATGCAGTTGCTGTTTAAGCTGCGCTAGCAGCGGGTTGTCCTGAAACATATTCGTCTATTTTCGTAGCCAAAAGAGCGGCTGACAGTTTTACGCGATTCTGCCTGGCGCAGCAAGCGCTCTTTCAGTAATGGATGAGTTAATAGGTTTCGCCCAACGCGATTTTTAAACGATTTAACCATCCGCACACGCCGCACCAGCCTAACATATTAATGGCCTGCTCCGATGAAACTCCCCTGGTGAGTAGCGGGAAAAAATGCGCGGCGCTAAAGCGATCGGGCGCTCTGGTGAGCCATTGTATCGCCTGTGTCAGCGCAGGCTCAAGTTCCCAACGAGCGATGTCGTCGTCTTCCTGGCGTAACGTGATGACAGCGCGACGCCACGCGTCAGGTTGGGTTGCCTGTTCGTTAAAGCAGGCGGCGCTGCCGTTGATACGTGATGTGAGGAGCGTGATAAGTGGAAGTAAAGAAGGGGGCGACGCAGTGTGTAATGTGCTGGTCAGTATGCGTTCGAGTAACGCGAATGAAGACGGATCGCGGATGAGTACCGGCGCCATCATTTGGCATTGTGAAGACGAATATTGCCGCCGAATTTTGGTATGGGCTGGAGGATATTCTACCAGACTGGCGGCGGGCCGCCATATCGTCTGGGGGTTTTGAAACCGCGCGGCCCTGGCAAAGCGCTGCATCTCCTGGCCGGGCAGTTCGCGCACGGGCAGACGGCAAAACGCCTGAAATATCGCCGCTACCCGCGCCTGAAAACCGATAAACCCAATGATCTGATTGATGAGTACGGTATCCCGGGCGGTTAATCCCACCTCTGCAAGCTGTTCGCGGGCCTGCGTATTGATAACGGAGGGGGAGCCGGCAAGCTGACGAGCGTATTGCGTAATTTGCGCCAGCCGTTGATTGCTCTCTCTTGAGGCGTCAGGGCCAGGTAGCGGCGCCAGACGCGCGGCATAATGGCGGCACAAACGCTGAACCCCAAATACCTGAGCGGCGGTCAGCGCGGTGCTCATACGTTCATAGGCGCTAAACGTATGAAGCCGGTCGTTGAGAACCGTGCGGGGAAATAAGACATCCGCCAACTGGCGAGCGGGCTTTAACCATGATTCAAAAGGCGTCAACGCGGTTTCTGCTACCGCTAAATCCAGTAAAAATCGATCGTTAACATACGCGGCTTCCGGCATTAGCGAAAGCGGGGTTTGTGACGACATAGTGGATTGTGTTTCATGATACCAGTGGCTTTTACCCGCTTTTCGGCATTGTTCCATAGGGTTTCCCGAGGATGAAATGGCGATTGATAATGATTCGGCGTCGGATCGTTTATGCTGGATTATCCTGGCGTATGCGGGAAAGGGATGAAAGATTGTTAGGTGATAACAAATATCAGAACGCTATATAACGAGATGAGTGGTGAGTGAGGGGAATGGGGGCAGCACAGCCGTGCCGCCCGCTAATAAACTTAATGCGCTTACTTCAGTTCCAGTTCATTCATTGCCGCAATGCTGAACCCGCCGTCAACATGGACGACTTCGCCAGAAATGCCTGCCGAGAGATCGGAACACAGAAACGCCGCTGAGTTACCCACATCTTCAATGGTCACGGTGCGACGAATTGGCGTAACGGCTTCACAATGCGCCAGCATTTTACGGAAGTCTTTAATACCGGACGCCGCCAGCGTGCGGATTGGACCCGCAGAGATGGCGTTGACGCGAACGCCTTCCGGCCCCATTGCATTTGCCATATAACGCACGTTGGCTTCCAGAGAGGCTTTCGCCAGACCCATGACATTGTAGTTCGGGATGGCGCGCTCCGCTCCCAGATAAGACAAGGTCAACAGCGCAGAACCCGGATTCAGCATGGTGCGGCAGGCTTTCGCCATGGCAACAAAGCTGTAAGAGCTAATATCGTGAGCGATTTTAAAGCCTTCGCGGGTAACCGCATTAACATAATCGCCGTCCAGCTGATCGCCAGGCGCGAAACCGATCGAGTGTACAAAACCGTCAAATTTCGGCCAAACGTTACCCAGCTCCGCAAACATAGCGTCAATGCTGGCATCTTCAGCGACATCACACGGTAAAACGATGCTGGAACCCAGCTGGGCAGCAAATTCTTCTACGCGGCCTTTCAGTTTGTCGTTCTGGTAGGTGAACGCCAGTTCAGCTCCTTCGCGGTGCATCGCCTGTGCGATACCGTAGGCGATGGACAGTTTACTGGCCACGCCAGTGACCAGAATGCGCTTACCGGAAAGAAAACCCATAGCTTTAATCCTTATAGTCATTGCTTATTTTTTGCTTTTACGAACAATGGTTAACAGCAACTTTTCAACATTATTCGAAATTAGTCTGAAATTATATCCCACTCCTGGCCCCGTGTGTCACGCTATTTTTCCGCCGCTATCTCCGGCAGGTGACGTTCTAAAACCACACGGTAACGAAGTCCCTGAAGATTTTGAGCACTCCCCAGGGCCAAACTGGCAAATCAAAGAGTCTAATGGAATGTGCTCTACGGTGCAGTATACCAGCTGGTGTAAGGTTCGCCTCATCCAACCAGAGACACCGGGACGGATAGCAAGTACGATAGCGATGCGCCTTCCACCAGACAAATAAAGGTTCTGTAGGAAGCCTGAATATTCATCCGAATGGTTTACCTCACCTATTAGCGATGTTATATACCCTTCATACTTCAAGTTGCTTATGTGTTGGCTACACTCGCTCACCCCAGTCACATCGTTATCTATGCTCCTGGGGACTCACTCCCTTGCCGCCTGTAAGCAACTCGAATTATTTTGGGTATAGACATGTAATTTTAACCAGCAAATGCTTAACAAAAATAATTTCTTTTTTAGGCGCTGAAGGTTTTCTCTATTTATTGATGCAGAGTAATACTGAATATGAAAAATTTTGGAAATCAGGTGATTACAGTAGTTACAAATCAGGTTTTTATATGTTTGCATGTATATTATAATAAATTTTCAGAGGATGAGACATATGCCGTTTACATTTCAGATCGGAAATCATAGTTGCCAGATATCAGAAAGGTATTTAAGAGATATCATCGATAATAAAAGAGAGCATGTTTTTTCAACGTGTGAGAAATTTATAGATTTTTTCAGGAATATATTCACCAGGCGAAGTTTAATTTCTGACTATAGAGAAATATATAATCTACTGTGCCAAAAAAAAGAGCATCCCGATATTAAAGGGCCTTTCTCTCCAGGACCATTTTCGAAGCGAGATGAAGACTGTACACGATGGCGCCCCCTTCTTGGATATATTAAACTTATTGATGCCTCCAGGCCTGAAACAAGAGATAAATACACTGTAGAAGTATTAGCGTATCAAGAAAATATGTTACTACTACAGATGTTTTACGATGGAGTATTAGTGACCGAGACGGAGTGCTCTGAGCGTTGCGTCGATTTTTTAAAAGAAACGATGTTTAATTATAATACCGGGGAAATTACGCTTGCCGCTTTGGATAATGATAACCTGACGCCGAGCGAAGCAGGTAGTAATGGGATCTATGAGGCTTTTGAGCATCGTTTGATAGACTTCCTGACCACGCCCGCCACGGCGTCTGGTGATGAGAGCTGCGCTACTGATCAGACGGATGCATCACAACCAGCGGCAATAGAGGCGTTTATTAACTCGCCGGAGTTTCAGAAAAATATTCGCATGCGTGATATTGAAAAAAATAAAATAGGTAGCGGAAGTTATGGGACAGTCTATCGGTTACATGAAGACTTTGTTGTTAAAATTCCAATTAATGAGCGGGGAATAAAAGTGGATGTCAACTCTCAGGAACATCGTAATTGTCATCCTGATCGTGTCAGTAAGTATTTGAATATGGCCAATGGCGACAAGAATTTTTCTCGTTCGGCCATCATGAATATTAATGGTAAAGACGTTACGGTTTTAGTTTCAAAATATATTCAAGGTCGGGAGTTAGATGTTGAAGATGAAGATAACTATCGAATGGCGGAGGCGCTTCTTAAATCCCGGGGGGTTTATATGCATGATATAAATATCTTAGGTAATATTCTGATTAAAGAAGGGGTTCTTTTCTTTGTGGATGGCGATCAAATCGTGTTGTCACAAGAATCCCGGCAACAGCGAAGCGTTTCTCTTGCAACAAGGCAACTGGAAGAGCAAATTAAGGCCCATCACCTGATAAAATTAAAGCGGGCAGAGACCGAAGAAAATACTGAAGATATTGAATATTATAAGTCACTTATTGCGGATCTTGATGCGTTAATCGGAGAGGAAGAACAGACACCTGCGCCAGGAAGACGTTTTAAACTAGCCGCGCCTGAGGAAGGGACTCTTGTGGCTAAGGTATTAAAGAATGAATTAAAAAAATAGCATTTAGTTCAGTTCTTTTCTGCGAATCGCCGGGGGCTCATTCGCTACAGATTTGCCGATCAATTATTGAGAGTTGCTATTCGCTTAAAGGTCGTTCGGGGGATCTGGACAGCCTGTAGCGGAGATGCAACTCGCCATTAGGGTTGGCGATGCCGCGCTGCCATAGTGGGTGAAATGCCACGCGATGGTGCAACACCATTAACTCGCCTTGATTTTTCCCCTCTGCCTGACAAGAAAAACCTGGCTTTACGGATGGTCTCATGCCGTCGTATTAGCGTTGTTCGGCGTAGTATGTAAATTTCCTTATAGCAATAGAAGAACATTCTCAAAACATAAAATTAGCAAGTTATCATGAAGTTAACATATATTGTTTTTTTCGATCATTTTTTATATATTGATCGTTTTTATTGATTGATTTGCGTTAAAAGCGCATTATCAGGGAGTTAAGATCAAGTGGAGTGGTCACATGCGCTATTTTTTTATGGCAGAGCCGATAAGGGCAATGGAGGGGGATTTACTGGGTGTCGAAATTATTACCCATTTTGCATCGTCGCCAGCTCGTCCGCTACACCCTGAGTTTGTTATCTCGTCATGGGACAATTCGCAGAAGCGCCGTTTTCTGCTTGATCTGTTGCGGACAATCGCGGCCAAACATGGCTGGTTTCTACGCCACGGCCTGTTCTGTATCGTTAATATCGATCGGGGTATGGCGCAGCTTGTCCTTCAGGACAAAGATATTCGCGCATTACTACACGCCATGCTATTTGTGGAGCTGCAGGTCGCTGAACATTTTTCATGTCAAAATAACGCCTTAATCGATCCTTTAATACACGCGCTTCATAAGCAACCTAATCTATTATGGCTGGGCGACCTGGGCGTAGGGAACGCAACCGCTGCGCCATTAGTTTGCGGGTGTTTTAGCGGCGTAAAACTTGATCGCAGCTTTTTTATCTCACAAATTGAAAAAATGACGTTTCCGCTGCTCGTCAAACATATCCGGCGTTATTGTGACAAGATCGTGGTGGGTGGCCAGGAAAACACACGCTATTTGCCGGCGTTAAAAACGGCAGGCATTTGGGCAACCCAGGGCACGTTATTTCCTTCCGTTGCGTTAGAAGAGGTTGAAACATTGCTGTTGGGCAGTCGCATGAACACCCTCAGAGAATCGAACTGAGGGTATTTGTTTCGCTTAGCGATCCTTTCGCCATGCGTCAGCGGTCAGCGCCTCGCCAAAATGGCCTGCGATTAAACGGCGGGTAAGCTCATGTAGCGGAGAGGCGAGCACATCGGCGGTGCTGCCGCGTTCAACCACTTCCCCCTGATGCATCACTAATACCTGATCGCTAATATGTTTCATCATGCCGATATGCTGCGTGACATAGATATAGGAGATGCCTTGTTTTTCCTGCAATTCAAGCATCAGATTGATGAGCTGCGAGCGCATGGACATATCAAGCGAAGCCAGCGCTTCGTCCGCGATAATGACTTTAGGGCGTAAAATCAGCGCGCGGGCCAGGCCCAGACGCTGTTTCTGCCCCGGCGCCAGCATATGCGGGTAGTAGCTCACGTGATCGGGCAATAGCCCCACCATACGCATCGTCTCGACAATCTGTTTGCGCCGCTGTTCCGGCTCCAGATCGGTATTAAGGCGCAGGGGGAAGTCAAGAATCTGTGAAATACGTTGACGTGGATTCAGTGACGTTGAGGGGTCCTGAAAAATCATTCGAATACGTTGGCTTCGAAACGAATAGTCGCCGTAATGCAGGGGATGATCGTCAATAAGAAGCTCGCCGCTGGTGGGTTCAATCATGCCGGCCAGCATCTTTGCCAGCGTGGATTTGCCGGAACCGTTTTCGCCGATAATGGCCAGAGTCTGACGCTCACGAAGCGTAAAGCTTAATGGTTTCACGGCGTCGACGGTCTGGCGGCGAAACCATCCTGTCCGGTAGCGAAAGGTTTTACTCAGGTTGCGCACTTCAAGCAGAGTTTCCACCATATCACTCTCTCTCCATATTCAGCGGAAAATGACAGGCATAGAGATGATTTTTCGCGCCGGTTAAGCGTGGCGTGATAATACATTCTCGTTGCGCGTAAGGGCAGCGCGGCCCCAGACGACAACCTATCGGTAACTGCTCCAGTAGCGGGATCGCGCCCGGCAGCGTATTGAGACGGCTTTTATGCGGCATCGCGCTGCCAAAATCCGGAATCGCGCGGATAAGCGCCTGCGTATAAGGATGATGTGGCGTCGTCACCAGATCTTTACTTGGCGCGGTTTCTACCGTCTGGCCGCAGTATAAGACGTTGATTTTGTCAGCCCACTGACTCAGCATTTGCAGGTCGTGGCTAATCAACAGAATGGTGGTATTACTGTTTTGATTCAGTCGGGTCAACAGGCGAAAAATTTGCGCCTGCGTCGTCGGTTCCATTGAGTTGGTGGGTTCATCAGCGATCAGGAGTCGCGGTTGATTCGCCAGCGCGATAGCGATCATGACTTTCTGACACTCGCCATCGGTCAGTTCATAGGGAAAACTGCGCATCGCGTCTTTATGATCTTTAATTCCCACCCGGTGCAGTAATTCAATTGCACGCCGTTTACGCCAGCCTAAACGCTGCCACCAGCGGCCTTTATAGGTCCAGGCGGGAATATTTTGCATTAACTGGCGGCCGACGCGTTCGGAAGGATCAAGGCACGACTGCGGCTCCTGGAAGATCATCGACACATTATGCCCGACCAGCTTACGCCGTTCACGAGAGGAGAGGCGCAGCAGATCGATATCATCAAAACGCATACGGTCGGCAGTGACTCGCCAGTTGTCTTTCGCGACGCCGCAAATAGCTTTAGCAATCAAGCTCTTTCCGGAACCCGATTCACCTACCAGGCCGCGAATTTCGCCTTCGCTTAATGTCATACTGACGCGATCGACCGCTTTTACCCAACCTTCGCTGGTTTTAAATTCAATGGTGAGATTGCGGATATCCAGTAACGGCATTATTCCACCCCCGCAATAATCGCACGACGAATCCCATCTCCGAGCAGGTTTACCAGTAAAACACTGAGCGTTATCGCCGCGCCGGGTAGCATAACGGTCCACGGCGCGACATAGATTAGCTCCAGCGCATCTCCCAACATGGCGCCCCATTCAGGAGAGGGAAGCTGCGCGCCGAGATCTAAAAATCCCAGCGCGGCGATGTCCAGAATCGCCATCGACAGCGCCCGGGTAATTTCGGTGACCAGACCGGCGGTAATATTCGGTAAAATGGCGAACCACAGAATATTCAGCGTTGTCGCGCCATCCAGACGGGCAGCAATGACGTACTCTTTTTCCAGTTCATCATGCACCATGCTATAGACGGAACGTACCATTCGCGGCAACAGGGCCAGCCAGACGGCAAACATCGCGTGTGACAGATGTGGGCCGGCAAATGCCACGACGATAATCGCCAGCAAGAGCGAAGGGATGGAAAGCAGCGTGTCCAGAATATGGTTCAGTACGGCAGAGCGTAAACCGTGCGTCGCGCCTGCCACTACGCCGAGGACTAATCCACATAGCGTAGCCGCCAGCGTTACGATAAACGCGCCGCCGACCGTGGGCGCCGCGCCGCTTAACAGGCGGCTCAGCACATCGCGCCCCAGATCGTCAGTCCCCAGAAAAAAGGAGACTTCGCCATAGCGTGACCAGGAGGGCGGCAGTAGCTGATAGCCCAGAAATTGCTGATCGATACCATAGGGCGCGATCCAGCCGCCAAAAATACACAGCAACGCCAGACCGGCGCATCCATACAGGCCCACCATCGCAGGCGCGTCGCTATAAAATTTACGCCAGGCAGTGCGCAGGGTGCCTGGCGGGCGCTTTTCGCTGTATACGCTATCGTAAGGCATACCATTCCTTATGTTTCAGAGGGTTAGCCATAGCACCCAAAATATCGGAAATCACATTGACCACAATAACCAGCGACCCAATGACCATCACGCCAGCGGAAATAGCGGCATAGTCCTGCTGACGAATGGCGTGAATTAACCATCGTCCCAGTCCTGGCCAGCTGAAAACCATTTCGGTAATCATCGCCAGCGTTAACATGGTTGAAAACTGCAGGCCAAGACGGGGAATGACCGGCGGCAGCGCATTATGCAACACGTGACGGCGTAAAATCGTAAAGCGCGACAAGCCGCGCGTGGCCGCCGCTTTAACGTAGTTCTGATCGTAGACCTCAATAGTGCTGATTCGCATCAGGCGGATCACTTCTGTGGTCGGCGCGACGGAGAGCGTGAGCACCGGTAAAACCATATGCCGTATGGCGCTCATCACCATTTCATCGCGCCACGGCGAATCTGAAATCCAGGCGTCAATGATGGCGAAACCGGTAACCGGTTTAACTTCATAAAGCAGGTCAAATCGCCCGGATACCGGCAGCCACCCCAGCGTGAGCGAAAAGAACAGTGTGAGCAGAAGGGCCAGCCAGAAAACCGGAATTGAGAAACCTAATAGCGCCAGCGCGCTGATAAAACGATCCGGCCATTTGCTACGCGTCACGCCAGCCAGCATCCCGACCGGGATGCCGACCATCAGCGCAAAACCAAAGGCGAGAATGCACAGCTCCATCGTGGCGGGAAACACCTCTTTAAGCTGTTCGGAGATCAGCTGGCCGTTAATGCTGGACACGCCAAAGTCCCAGTGCAGCAGACCGTTGAACCAGAAAACCCAGGCATTCCATAATGATGCGCCTTGTAGCGGCGCGTGCGGCGTAAAATAGCTCAGGCTAAAGCCGATAAAGGTCAGGAAGAATAGCGTCACCAGCAACAGCAATAACCGACGCAGGGTGAAGATAATCATGGTTTTTTCACCTCTTCGTGTTTTTCGCGGGAGACGCCGGCAAAAGACGCATTGCCGAACGGGCTTAACACCAGCCCTTTAATATCGTAGCGGTAAGCCTGCAGGCGTAGTGATGATGCCAGCGGCAGTATCGGCAGCTCTTTCTCCAGGATATTCTGCGCTTCCTCATATGCTTCTATGCGCGAAGCCAACTGCTGCGACGACAGTGCTTTACGCAGCACGCTGTCAAATTCAGGGTTACACCAGTGGGCGAAATTGGTTTGCGAATTGATGGCCGCACAGCTTAACAGTGGTCTGAAAAAGCTATCCGGATCGTTGCTGTCCGTGGCCCAGCCGGATAAGGTCAGATCGTGATTCATATCCATCAGGCGCGCCTCCTGAAAACGACCTTCAACCGGCACAATGACCACTTTTACGCCAACCTGCGCCATATCCGCCTGAATAAGCTCCGCCGTTTTTAGCGGACTTGGGTTCCAGGCCTGAGAACTGGTCGGCACCCAGAGATGCAGCGTAAGATTCTCAATGCCCAGCGCTTTTAGCTGTTCGCGCGATTTTTCCGGATTGTACTCCGTAATTTTGGCATCGTTATCGTAAGCCCATGAGGCTCTCGGTAAAATGGAGGCTGCGGTTTCCGCCGTGCCGTAATAAATCGACTGCATCAGACGCTGGTTGTTGATCGATAAGGCCAGCGCATGGCGCACTGCGGGATTATTCAACGGCGGCTTATCGGTGTTAAAGGCCAGATAGGCGATATTCATCCCCGGGCGCAACGTCAGACGTAAACGCGGATCGTCGCGTAAAATAGTTAGCTGGCTGGCGGCGGGCCAGGCCAGAACATCGCATTCACCGGTCAGTAATTTCGATAAACGCCCGGTACCGCCGGAGCCTAAATCCACCACCACTTGCGGCATCAGCGGTTTGCCGCGCCAAAACCCATCGTGGCGCTGGAGACGAATAAACTGCCCGGCACGGTACTCCGAAAGCTGGAAGGGACCGGTGCCGACCGGTTGGCGGTCTAGCAGTTCCTGACGATCTTTTCGGCTAAGCTGCGCGGCGTACTCAGCGGACATGACGGAAGCGTAGTGTGTAGCCAGATGCCATAAAAAGGAGGCGTCTGGCTGCGTCAGGCGAAACTCAACGGTGTTATTGTCCAGCTTACGCACGCTTTTTACATTGTCGGCGAACTGTAGGCTATCAAAGTAGGGGAAGCTACTGCCGTTGATGTTATGCCACGGATGCCGACGATCAAAAATCCGCTGAAAGGTAAAGACGACATCATCAGCATTGAGTTTTCGGGTCGGCGTAAACCAGGCGGTTTTTTGAAAGGAAACGTCGCGGCGCAGGTGAAAACGGTACGTTGCCCCGTTATCCAGCACTTCCCAGCTTTCTGCCAGCTCTGGGACTAAACGATAAGTATAGGGATCGACATCCAACAGGCGATCATATAACTGGGCGGCCAGGGTATCGACGATGAGGCCGCTGCTCGCTTTTTGCGGATTAAAGGTGTTGACCTGCCCGCTGACACAATACACAAAGCCGCTATCGCGAATATCTGCACTCGCAGTTTGTTCGGGCGCAGTCGCAGCCGTAGCCTGACTACTCAGTAGACCCGCTATCACGATCAGAGACGATAAAACCAGGCGCATAATAGTTAAGTTTTTGAAGTTCAATTTGCAAAGTGTATCGCACTTCGGCCCGCCACGTAAAAATGTCGGTGGATAACTGGCGTAAATGTCGTCAATTAGCCGGAGAAATAGCTAAAGCTGATGCTTTTTAAGCAAGGCGCGAAACTGGTGGTAGGTGAGCGCCAGCAAATCGGCGGCTCGTTTCTGGTTAAATTTCGCCTGCTGTAAGCTACGTTGCAGCAGCACTTTTTCCTGTTGCAGTTGAAACTCACGTAATTTGAGCGGCAGGTCAGGCGTGACGGATGCCGCTGGCAGGGCGGGCGCGGGCGGTTCAGCGGGATGGCGTTGAAAAGGATCGATAACAATTTCATCCAAAGGATGTTCACTGCTGCCGTGGCGATACACTGAACGTTCGACTACGTTTTTCAGCTCGCGGACATTACCCGGCCAGGCGTAATGCAACAACGTTTCTTTTGCCCGATCGGTAAAACCGGGAAATAAGGGCAGACGTAGTTCACGACACATCTGAATAGCAAAATGCTCGGCCATCAGCATGATATCGCTCTGGCGTTCGCGCAGCGGCGGCAGTTGTACAACATCAAAAGCCAGCCTGTCGAGCAGATCGGCACGAAATGTCCCTTCCTTCACCATGGCGGGTAAATCGGCATTAGTGGCGCATACTAATCGCACATTAACCTGTAACGGCTGGCTGCCGCCGACGCGCTCTAGCTCGCCATATTCAATCACCCGCAGCAGCTTTTCCTGTACCAGCATCGGCGCTGTCGCCAGTTCATCCAAAAACAGCGTGCCGCCATCGGCGCGTTCAAAGCGACCGGGATGGCGTTTTTGCGCCCCGGTAAAAGCGCCCGCTTCATGGCCAAACAGTTCGGAGTCCAGCAGGTTTTCGTTAAGCGCCGCGCAGTTAAGCGAGATAAGCGGCCCCTGCCAGCGTGAAGAGAGATAGTGCAGGCGATTGGCGATAAGTTCTTTACCCGTACCGCGTTCGCCAATAATCAGCACTGGCTTATCCAGCGGCGCGAGCCGGGAGACTTGTTCCAGTACTTCAAGAAAACGGTTTGCCTCGCCGAGCAGGTTATCTTTAAATTCAGCCATGATGAAAATCGCCACTTGTTAGTGTTTTTCACCACTTTATCCTTTTTTGCTGGCGAGGTAAAACGAAACAATTTCTTTATTATCAGTGATATGAAAAGTTGGCACGCAAATTGTATTAATCATGTAGCAGGGCATCGCCCGTTATCAGAACATTATGTGAGGATTGAATTATGGGTATTTTTTCTCGTTTTGCCGACATCGTGAACGCCAATATCAATGCGTTGTTGGAAAAAGCGGAAGATCCGCAGAAGCTGGTGCGCCTGATGATTCAGGAGATGGAAGATACGCTGGTGGAGGTTCGCTCGAACTCCGCGCGTGCTTTAGCGGAAAAGAAACAGTTATCCCGTCGTATTGAACAGGCCACGACTCAGCAGACCGAGTGGCAGGAAAAAGCGGAACTGGCTCTGCGCAAAGATAAAGACGATCTGGCGCGCGCCGCATTGATTGAAAAACAAAAGCTGACCGATTTAATTACTACGCTTGAACAGGAAGTCACGCTGGTGGATGACACGCTGGCGCGCATGAAGAAAGAGATTGGCGAGCTGGAAAACAAACTCAGCGAAACACGCGCTCGCCAGCAGGCGCTGATGCTGCGTCATCAGGCGGCGAGTTCTTCCCGTGATGTCCGTCGTCAGCTTGACAGCGGCAAACTGGATGAAGCCATGGCGCGGTTTGAATCCTTTGAACGTCGTATCGATCAAATGGAAGCGGAAGCGGAAAGCCATCGTTTTGGTAAGCAGCAATCGCTGGACCAACAGTTTGCCAACCTGAAAGCCGATGATGAAATCAGCGAGCAGCTGGCGCAGTTGAAAGCCAAAATGAAGCAAGATAATCAATAATGACAATGGCGGCGCCGGTACGCGCCGTCGCTCATCAGCTTTAGGTGTAAGGAGAACGCATGAGCGCGCTATTTCTGGCCATCCCGTTAACCATTTTTGTGTTGTTTGTGTTACCGATTTGGCTGTGGCTGCATTACAGCAACCGCGCCGGTCGGGGAGAACTGTCGCAAAGCGAGCAGCAACGCTTACTGCAACTCACAGACGACGCGCAACGTATGCGCGAGCGCATTCAGGCGCTGGAAGACATTCTTGATGCAGAGCATCCGAACTGGAGAGAGCGCTAATGGGTGGAATCAATCTGAATAAAAAACTATGGCGTATGCCGCAAAAGGGCATGGTGCGTGGCGTTTGCGCCGGGATCGCCGACTACCTTGATGTACCGGTAAAACTGGTGCGTATTCTGGTCGTGCTGTCGATTTTCTTTGGGCTGGCGTTTTTTACCGTAGTGGCCTATATCGTTCTGTCTTTTGTACTGGACCCTATGCCGGATAATCTGGCCGCAGGCAAACCGCAGCCGACCAGCGGCGAACTGCTGGATACCGTAGACAGAGAGCTTGCCGCAGGCGAAAAGCGTTTGCGAGAAATGGAACGCTACGTCACGTCAGATACGTTCACACTGCGTAGTCGTTTCCGTCAACTTTAAGTGATATATCGGGAAGGTGAAGATGAATACTCGCTGGCAACGCGTCGGGCAGAAAGTGAAGCCCGGCTTCAAAATAGCAGGTAAGCTGGTTCTGTTGACCGCGTTACGCTACGGGCCTGCCGGCGTGGCGGGATGGGCGGTAAAATCCGTCGCCCGTCGTCCGCTAAAAATGTTGCTGGCGTTTGCGCTGGAGCCAGTACTTCGTAAGGCGGCGAATAAAATTTCGCAGCGTTACAAATAGCGAGTCTGGTCATAATATTTCGTTAAGCTCTGGCGTATAGTGTGTGCGAAATACATTACGTGTCAGGACGGAAGTATGTTGAAAAAAGGAATATTTGCGTTAGCGTTATTCGTAGCCATGCCGCTTTATGCCGCAGAATACTGGATAGATGTCCGCATTCCGGAACAATATCAGCGTGAGCATATTCAGGGCGCGATTAATATCCCATTGAAGGAGATTAAATCTCATATCGAAACGGTAGTTCCAGACAGGAACGATACGGTAAAGTTATATTGCAACTCCGGACGACAGTCGGGCATGGCAAAACAAATGTTGCTTGATATGGGGTATACGCACGCGATGAATATGGGCGGCATCAGTCGTCTTGATATGCCGAAAGTAAAAAAATAGATAATCTATTGCTCAATACTCATACTAACCGCGGCGCTTAATGCGCCGTTGTTGATCTCTCCGGGTAGTTGATAATAACGTTTTTGCACATATCTATAACGCAGGCTCGTTATTATTTTTTCTTCTCTTCAGGCTCAACAGGATGTCAATGAAGCGACTTAAAACTGAACTCAACGCGCTGGTCAATCGTGGGGTAGACAGGCATTTGCGTCTTGCCGTAACCGGGTTGAGCCGCAGCGGTAAAACAGCGTTTATCACGGCGATGGTTAACCAGTTGCTTAATGTCCACGCGGGCGCGCGCTTACCGTTGCTCAGCGCGGTACGCGAAGAACGCCTGCTTGGCGTAAAGCGCGTGCCTCAACGTGATTTTGGTATTCCCCGTTTTACCTACGACGAGGGGATACTTCAGCTTTATGGCAATCCTCCCGCCTGGCCCACACCGACGCGCGGCGTGAGTGAGATTCGGCTGGCGTTGCGCTATCGCTCAAACGACTCGCTGCTGCGCCATTTTAAAGATACCTCGACATTGTATCTGGAGATTGTGGACTATCCAGGGGAATGGTTACTCGATCTGCCCATGCTGGCTCAGGATTATTTAAGCTGGTCCCGTCAGATGAACGGCTTGTTACAAGGGCAACGCGCTGAGTGGGCCGCAAAATGGCGGCAACTTTGCGACGGGCTCGATCCGCTGGCGCCCGCCGATGAAAACCGGCTGGCGGAGATTGCCGCCGCCTGGACGGATTATTTGCATCAGTGTAAATCGCAGGGATTGCATTTTATTCAGCCTGGACGGTTTGTTTTGCCGGGCGATATGGCGGGTGCGCCAGCGTTGCAGTTTTTCCCGTGGCCGGATGTGGACGCCTTCGGCGAGTCAAAACTGGCGCAGGCGGATAAGCAGACCAACGCTGGAATGCTGCGCGAACGCTTTAACTACTATTGCGAAAAAGTGGTCAAAGGGTTCTACAAAAATCATTTTCTACGCTTTGATCGTCAGATTGTGCTGGTCGACTGTCTGCAACCGCTTAATAGCGGGCCGCAGGCGTTTAATGATATGCGTCTCGCCTTAACGCAGTTGATGCAAAGTTTTCACTATGGCCAGCGAACTCTGTTTCGCCGTTTGTTTTCGCCGGTGATTGATAAATTGCTGTTCGCCGCGACGAAAGCCGACCATGTCACCCTCGACCAACATGCCAATATGGTGGCCTTGCTCCAGCAGCTTATTCAGGATGCCTGGCAAAATGCCGCGTTTGAAGGCATTAGTATGGATTGCCTGGGGCTGGCGTCGGTACAGGCGACCACCAGCGGCGTGATTGAGGTCAACGGCGAAAAAATCCCGGCTTTACGTGGAAACCGTTTGAGTGACGGCGCGCCGTTAACCGTGTACCCCGGCGAAGTGCCTTCGCGTTTGCCGGGGCAAGCGTTTTGGGATAGTCAGGGTTTTCAGTTCGAAGCTTTTCGTCCGCAGGTGATGGATGTTGATAAACCGTTACCGCATATTCGTCTGGACGCTGCGCTGGAGTTTTTAATAGGAGATAAGCTGCGATGAGCGAACCGTTAAAACCGCGTATTGATTTTGCAGAACCGCTAAAGGAGGAACCTACGTCGGCCTTCAAAGCGCAGCAAACTTTCAGCGAAGCGGAGTCGCGTACATTTGCACCTGCAGCTATCGATGAGCCCCCGGAAGACGAAGGCGTGGCAGAAGCGGCGGTCGATGCTGCGCTGCGTCCCAAACGCAGTCTGTGGCGTAAAATGGTGATGGGAGGGCTGGCGCTGTTTGGCGCGAGCGTGGTCGGGCAAGGCGTACAGTGGACAATGAATGCCTGGCAAACTCAGGACTGGGTCGCTTTAGGCGGCTGTGCCGCAGGCGCGCTGATCATTGGCGCTGGCGTGGGATCGGTGGTCACGGAGTGGCGGCGATTATGGCGCTTGCGCCAGCGGGCGCATGAACGCGATGAAGCGCGTGAACTGTTACATAGTCATAGCGTCGGGAAAGGTCGCGCATTTTGCGAAAAACTGGCGCAGCAGGCGGGGATTGATCAATCACATCCGGCATTACAACGTTGGTATGCCGCTATTCACGAAACGCAAAACGACAGGGAAATCGTCGGTTTGTATGCGAATCTGGTACAGCCGGTACTTGACGCGCAGGCGCGACGTGAGATTAGCCGTTTCGCCGCGGAATCGACTCTGATGATCGCCGTCAGCCCGTTAGCGTTGGTGGATATGGCGTTTATTGCCTGGCGTAATTTACGCCTGATTAACCGTATCGCAACTCTGTATGGCATTGAACTTGGTTATTACAGCCGCCTTCGTCTGTTCCGTCTGGTGTTGCTGAATATCGCGTTCGCGGGGGCCAGTGAGCTGGTGCGTGAAGTTGGTATGGACTGGATGTCTCAGGATCTGGCCGCACGCCTGTCCACGCGCGCGGCGCAGGGGATTGGCGCAGGTCTCCTTACCGCTCGACTGGGAATAAAAGCGATGGAGCTATGTCGACCATTGCCGTGGATCGATAACGATAAACCACGTCTCGGTGATTTTCGTCGTCAGCTTATCGGTCAGCTAAAAGAGACGCTGCAAAAGAGTAAGCCGTCGCCTGAGAAATGACCTTCCACAGGGCGCTGATTGCCTGGCTTTACGCCGCAGCGCCCGTTTTTCCGCCATGCTGTCAATATTTGTTGACAGAATCCTTCCTGCCAGCCGAATAGTGGCTTATCATCTATTTAATGGTTCATTATTCAGGTGAAGGTTCCCATGCGTCTGGAAGTCTTTTGTGAAGACCGACTTGGTCTGACCCGCGAATTACTTGATTTACTGGTGTTACGTAGCATTGATTTACGCGGAATCGAGATTGATCCCATTGGGCGAATTTATCTTAATTTTGCTGAGCTGGAATTCACCGACTTCAGCAGCCTGATGGCCGAAATCCGCCGTATTTCCGGCGTAACGGATGTCCGTACCGTTCCCTGGATGCCGTCCGAACGTGAACATCTGGCCCTGAGCGCGCTGCTTGAGGCGTTGCCGGAGCCGGTGCTCTCATTGGATATGAAGAGTAAAGTGGAGATGGCGAACCCGGCGAGTTGTCAGCTTTTTGCCCAGAGCCAGGAGCGAATGCGGCACCATACCGCCGCACAATTAATCAATGGCTTCAATTTTCAGCGCTGGCTGGACGGTAACCCGCAAAGCTCCCATAACGAACATGTCGTGATCAACGGGCAAAACTTCCTGATGGAGATTACGCCGGTACATTTACAAAACGAAAATGACGAATACGTGTTGACCGGCGCGGTAGTGATGTTGCGTTCCACGATTCGTATGGGGCAGCAGCTACAGAATTTGTCCACGCAGGATCTGAGCGCGTTTAGTCAGATTATTGCCGTGAGCGCAAAGATGAAGCACGTCGTTGAGCAGGCGCGCAAACTGGCGATGCTCAGCGCGCCGCTGCTGATTACCGGCGATACGGGAACCGGCAAAGATCTTTTCGCCTATGCCTGTCATCAGGCAAGCCCTCGTTCAGCGAAACCGTATCTGGCGCTCAACTGCGCTTCAATCCCGGAAGATGCGGTAGAAAGCGAACTATTTGGCCATGCGCCGGAAGGTAAAAAAGGCTTTTTTGAACAGGCGAATGGCGGTTCGGTGCTGCTGGATGAAATTGGCGAAATGTCGCCGCGTATGCAGGCGAAGCTGCTACGTTTTCTCAATGATGGTACGTTCCGTCGCGTCGGCGAAGATCACGAAATTCATGTTGATGTCCGCGTTATCTGCGCCACGCAGAAAAATCTGGTGGAGCTGGTGCAAAAAGGACTGTTCCGCGAAGATCTCTATTATCGACTTAACGTTCTGACGCTTAATTTGCCGCCGTTGCGCGATTGCCCGCAGGATATTATGCCGTTGACCGAACTGTTCGTGGCGCGTTTTGCCGACGAACAGGGCGTTCCGCGACCGAAACTGTCTGCCGATCTGAGTACGGTCCTCACTCGTTACGGCTGGCCGGGTAACGTTCGCCAGCTTAAAAATGCGATATACCGGGCGCTGACGCAACTGGAAGGGTATGAGCTGCGTCCGCAGGATATCCTGCTGCCTGACTACGATGCCGCGACGGTGGCAGTCGGCGAGGATGCGATGGAAGGTTCGCTGGATGACATTACCAGTCGTTTTGAACGTTCTGTCCTTACTCAGCTTTATCGTAGCTATCCGAGTACGCGTAAACTGGCGAAACGGTTGGGGGTATCGCATACCGCGATTGCCAATAAGCTGCGTGAATATGGTCTGAGCCAGAAGAAGGGTGAAGAGTAGAAAAAAAGAAGGCCTCCGGATAGAGGCCTTCTTGTGACAAAAGAGCACCGCCTGTAGCACTGACAAACGTAGCGCCAGCAGGCGCTGGCTTATGCCTTCAGGACATTAAGCGCGGCGTCGTAATCCGGCTCGTGGGTGATTTCATCCACCAACTGGCTGAAAATAACGTTGTCGTTTTCGTCAAGCACGATGACTGCGCGCGCCGCCAAACCTTTCAGCGGGCCGTCAACGATTTCGACGCCGTAGTTTTTCAGAAACTCGTTATTACGCAGAGTGGAAAGCGTAATAACGTTGCTCAGGCCTTCCGCGCCGCAAAAACGCGACTGTGCAAAAGGCAGGTCAGCAGAAACGCACAATACGACGGTATTCTCCACTTCTGTGGCCAGTTGATTAAACTTACGAACTGATGCGGCGCATACGCCAGTATCAATGCTTGGGAAAATATTCAGCACTTTGCGTTTGCCTGCATATTGGCTGAGGGAAACGTCAGACAAATCTTTTGCGACAAGAGTAAAAGCCTGTGCTTTGCTACCAGCCTGCGGAATAACGTTGGCAACGGTGACCGGGTTACCCTGGAAATGTACAGTCTGTGACATAATTATGTTCCTATTTACTTATAGTTAACGTCGAAATCCAGTTTAAGTCATTATTCATTAACACGGCAAATACTATTTGTAGCAAGCCGCGTCCGGCGCTATCAGAGGGGAAGAGATGAGATCTGTTAAGGTATATGAGGAAACCTGGCCGTTACATACGCCTTTCGTTATTGCGCGTGGTAGCCGAAGCGAAGCGCATGTTGTCGTTGTCGAACTGGAAGAAGAGGACGTAAAAGGCATCGGGGAATGTACGCCATATCCACGTTATGGTGAAAGTGATGCCTCGGTCATGGCGCAAATCATGAGTATTGTGCCTCAGTTGGAAAACGGGCTGACTCGCGAAGCATTGCAGAAACTGTTGCCGGCAGGCGCGGCGCGCAACGCGGTGGATAGCGCCTTATGGGATTTGCAGGCCCGCCAGCGGCAGCAAAGCCTTGCCGGGCTGCTCGGCGTGACGCTGTCCCCGGTTTTTACTACCGCGCAAACGGTAGTGATAGGCACGCCGGAACAGATGGCTGCCAGTGCGGCGGCACTATGGGAAAAAGGGGCGACGTTGCTGAAAATTAAACTCGATGCTCGTCTGATTAGCGAACGTATGGTGGCGATCCGCTCGGCGGTGCCGGAGGCGACGCTCATTGTGGACGCCAATGAATCGTGGCGTCCGGAGGGGCTGGCGGCGCGTTGCCAGTTACTGGCGGATCTGAATGTCGCGATGCTGGAGCAACCGCTGCCCGCGCAGGATGACGCCGCCCTGGAAAATTTTATTCATCCGTTGCCCATCTGTGCAGATGAGAGCTGCCATACTCGCAGTAGTCTGAAAGCCCTGACGGGGCGCTACGATATGATCAACATTAAGCTGGATAAAACCGGCGGTCTGACCGAAGCGCTGGCGCTGGCAACGGAGGCGAGGGAGCAAGGATTCGGCCTGATGCTGGGCTGTATGCTCTGTACATCAAGAGCGATTAGCGCCGCGCTGCCGCTTATGCCGCAGGTGAGCTTCGCCGATCTTGATGGCCCAACATGGCTGGCGGTTGATGTTGAGCCCGCGCTACGCTTTACGACGGGTCAACTCCATCTTTAGGATGCCAGCGGAGCAGATTCGACATCGCCAGCAAGTATTTTTCGCTGGCTTCATCGGCGGAAACAGGGGGAAACTCGGCGGTAATGCAGTGCAGGTTGAGGTCGGCGCACCAGCTGCCAAACGAACCGGGCGTTTCGTAACCTACGCTGGTCACCAGCGGCAACGCAAACGCATCGGCCAGCCACTCGCCTAGCTCGCTGCGACGTGGATCTTCAATGCAGGCTAGCGGATCGTGAAAAGAGACGACCCAGGCGGGTTGGAGTCGATGAATTAACTGGCAAAGCGCCTGAGTTTCCGGTTCTGAGCCGGGATGGTCGCCGGTTAGCAGCACGACATCACGCTCTTGCGCGCGGCTATTCCAGCGATAAACTGTCTCACCCGCTTTCCAGTTGGCGGCGGGAAAGTTACGGTTTAGATCAATGCCATTCGCATTTGCCCTTAACCCCAGTTGACAGCCATCAGGATTAACGGCAAGTACGACATGATGACGGCGAAGGGTTGGATTTAAGGTGCGTAACGCACAGGAGAGCGTCACCACGGATGAGGTTTCATCCCCGTGGGTGCCAGCCAGTATCAGACCGCTTTCGCGATTGGCGGCAGGCGCCGGAAACCAGATTAGCGGCGCGCCTAGTAGCGAACGTCCATAATGTTCAGTGCCTGGCGGAAATGCGCCGCGCTCGGCACGGGGGCGGGTGACAGTCATACGCGTTTCCCGAAGCTGAGACCAGTAGGGTAATCATCGTAGTGTTGTGTAAAACCCGCCGATTATCAAATGGTTTCTATTTACCCTCTTGTATGGCGCGATATCAACTTTCTGGCGGAAGATAATTGCATTTCTTTCTGCTGAAACAAATAATTACGTTGTCATTTAACTCATCTTTGAGGAACTTCTATGAGGCATTCTGTTTCAGTAACCTGTTGTGCGCTGTTGGTTAGCAGCTTTTCCCTGGCATATGCTGCGGATGTTCCCGGCGGAACGGTACTGGCAGAGAAACAAGAACTGGTGCGTCATATCAAAGATGAGCCCGCTTCGTTAGATCCAGCGAAAGCCGTTGGGCTGCCTGAAATTCAGGTGATCCGCGATCTGTTTGAAGGGCTGGTTAACCAGAACGAAAAGGGTGAAATTATCCCTGGCGTCGCCAGCCAGTGGAAGAGCAATGATAATCGTATCTGGACGTTTACGTTGCGGGATAATGCGCAATGGGCCGATGGAACGCCGGTGACCGCCCAGGATTTTGTCTATAGCTGGCAACGCCTCGTTGATCCCAAAACGCTTTCCCCCTTCGCCTGGTTTGCCGCTCTGGCTGGCATCACTAATGCGCAAGCCATTATCGACGGTAAAGTCACGCCGGATCAGCTTGGCGTCAGTGCCGTGGACGCGCACACTTTGCGTGTTCAGCTTGACAAGCCGTTGCCCTGGTTTGCCAGTCTGACCGCCAGTTTTGCCTTTTATCCGGTCCAAAAAGCGAATGTCGAAAGCGGCAAAGACTGGATGAAGCCGGGAAAACTGATCGGCAATGGCGCGTATGTGCTTAAAGAGCGCGTGGTAAATGAAAAACTGGTGGTCGTGCCTAATACGCATTACTGGGATAACGCGAAAACGGTACTGCAAAAAGTGACATTTTTACCCATTAACCAGGAATCGGCTGCGACGAAACGTTATCTTGCCGGTGATATTGATATCACCGAATCTTTCCCTAAAAATATGTACCAGAAATTATTAAAGGATATTCCAGGGCAAGTTTATACGCCGCCGCAATTAGGGACTTATTATTATGCGTTTAACACGCAGAAAGGGCCGACGGCGGATTCCCGCGTTCGTCTGGCGCTAAGTATGACCATTGATCGCCGTTTGATGGCGGAAAAAGTCTTAGGTACCGGTGAAAAACCGGCCTGGCATTTTACACCGGATGTCACGGCAGGATTTAAGCCCGATCCTTCACCGTTTGAACAAATGAGCCAGGAAGAACTTAACGCCCAGGCGAAAACATTGCTGCGTGCAGCAGGCTACGGATCGCAGAAGCCGCTTAAATTAACTCTGCTTTACAATACCTCAGAAAACCATCAGAAAATCGCGATTGCGGTGGCGTCAATGTGGAAGAAAAATCTGGGGGTGGATGTGAAATTGCAAAACCAGGAGTGGAAAACGTATATCGACAGCCGTAATACCGGTAATTTTGATGTTATTCGCGCCTCCTGGGTGGGTGATTACAACGAACCGTCGACTTTCTTATCCTTATTAACGTCCACGCATACGGGGAATATTTCACGCTTTACTAATCCGACTTATGACAAAATCCTGACGCAAGCGACGATGGAAAATACCGCCGAAGCGCGTAACGCGGATTACAATGCAGCGGAGAAAATTTTAACGGAACAAGCGCCTATAGCGCCTATTTATCAGTATACCAATGGCCGGTTAATTAAACCGTGGGTAAAGGGATACCCCATTACTAACCCGGAAGATGTGGCCTATAGCCGTACAATGTATATCGTGAAGCACTGATGCGTACTGGTTACCTTTTGATGAAAGGTAACCACTGCCAAACTCAGAACTGGCGCGGCTTGCAGCGCCAGTTTCTTCTTCTGATCATCTCCTGCTAAAGTTGAAACTGTACTTTCCTGACAGTATTACTGGCGTATTCAAGGAAAAACGGTTGCACTAAATTACGGATAGTACCATCCATTTCCCCTAAAATGGCGGTAGCTTAGAGCAGAGATACCGTTATTTATTCGGCAGGTTGTCGTACACATCCAGTGCGTGTGCTGTGTAGGTGAGGGCTGCCCCAGTGTTCATTTTTATAGCCACGGACAATGCTTCAGAAATCTCTTCCCGGGTTGCGCCATGTTTCACGGCCGCATCGACGTGCACTGCCAGACAACCATCGCAACGGGTAGTAACCGCCACGGCCAGCGCAATCAATTCCTGTGTTTTGGGATCCAGATGCCCATTTTCTAAAGTCCCCTTGTCCATTTGCTGAAAGCCTTTCATGAACTCCGGCTGCAATGTGGCAAATTTACCAATGGCAGCCAGCAGGCCACTACGATACTCATTCCAGTTTGAAAGCATATCTGTTCCTGTTTTATATTAGAGGATTGTGTATTCAGATCACATAATAAATGCGAATATCTGGTGCCTGGTTCAGAAAAGGCTTCAATTCTTCCACAACGTCTTTTGTAAATAATTCACTGGTAAGATACGCCTGCGCTTGAGCAGTAGTTTCAAAGCCATGTAAAACTTGCACGTCTTCATCCCGAATAAGCAATTCTTTTGAGGTCGCTCCGGCAATGGTATTTAAAAATGGCGCTTTATATTTTTGATAAACATTTGCTGCGGCAGGGCGGTTGTGGTTGCTGATATTCAGGGTGATTTGTAAGTAAGCCATAGTATTCTCCTTCAAAAGGGACCGAGATAAGCAAAGTATTCACAGTCATTGACGAATGACAGTAGGGGAATTATCAACATGACCGTCTGATCTAACAAATCACATATTCTTGTGTGGCGGAGAAGATTTTCTATGTTGTGTATTGTCCTGACGAGGACTTAATTCATCTGGGTGAGTCTGGAATATGGAGGCCTCATTAGAATATTTGTTTTGAATAAAGCCCCCTGTATAGGCAATATTAGCGGTGGAGAGGTAGGTTTTTAGTATTGATTGATAACATGGTTTGCCACTTTGCCAGTGTTAAACTCGCCAGTTTTCCCAAAGCCAGATAAAAAGGATGACCTCCTGAAATTCAGGAGGTTGGGCTATTTCTAATCAAAATATCATTAATTAACCAGTCATGAAAAACTTTTACTTCAGGACGCATCACTGCTTTTTGTGGTGTAACAATGTAATAGGACCATGTTAGCGGCCAGCGTATATTTGGATGAAGTTGTATCAGTTGTCCTGTGGCAATTAACTGTTCAACCAACGCACGGCGGACAATTGCCACTCCCTGGCCGCTAAGCGTAGCCATAATAACCGCTGAGGTAGAGTTAATATGCAATCCTGTATAACGCGTAGCTGGAGCTTGCGTTGCGGCTAAGACTTCTTCCCATGAAGGAAAATTTGCACCAGGGTGCAGGGTATCATCATGGATGAGTTTTTGTTCTGCCAGCCATTCGCCGCACGTAATTTTCTCAGGCGGTACAATGCGTGGGCTGCATACCAGAACAGCTTCCTCATCCATTAACCATGTCTTATTTACCCCCGACCAGTCTCCTTTGCCACAACGAACACCAATATCTGCCTCTCCGTGAGCCACATCCATGAGTTTTTCCGTCACATTCAGGCGTAGCTCGATATTTTGATGCGTTTCGGAAAAACGATTTAATTTTTCCATTAACCAGTTCATCACCAGAACTTGTGAGGCCGTGAGAATGACGACGGATCGAGCCTGACGACCGCGCAGTTTATTAAGTCCTGACTCAAGGCTATCGAGCCCTTGAGTGATCTCTTTTAGCGCATCCTGAGCCTCAGTCACGAGCGTGAGCCTTTCTTTACCAGAACGTGTCCGGTGTAAAAGGGGGTGGCCTACCCAGTCTTCAAGTGCCCGAACCAGTTGTCCTACGGCTGCCGGGGTGACGCCTAGCTCTTTGGCTGCACCTGTGAAGCTACCATGACGCGCAGTTGCTTCAAAAGCGTGCAGCCATTTCAAGCGATTAAGCGAACGCATTTTATTCTCCATCTCATACGATGGAACTAGTATACGTGATCGAGATAGAATTTCTTCCTCAAATTAATAAAGCATATTCTTGCACATTTACTGCATAAAGCAGATTGCGTGTTTTCAGCAAGGTACAAAAACTATCATGCCGATAAATTTTTTCTACTTTGTATGCGATTAAGTAAAAAATTATTATTTAGAATAGCTTTATGCTGTTATATAAAACTATTTAACGTTTATTAGTTACAGGGATGAAAATGATGACAATTCCTTTGACAATCAAGCAAATAGAAATGCTGGTTAAAGCAAGTGAAAGCAAAGGTCTCTCAGAAGCTGCTCGGTTACTTAACCTTTCGCCATCTGCTATCAGTAAAGGACTTGCTGCCTTAGAAGAAAACTTAGGTGTTGCTCTTATTAAGCGAACAACCAGAAATTTTCAGCTTACTGAAGCAGGAGAATTTTTTGTTGCGAGAGCATCAAAATTATTAGAAGAATTTGATGATGTTATAAATAGCACATGTGAATATATAAATTATCCCCATGGTCTATTGAAAGTCACAAGTTCTGTTGCTTTTGGCTACGCACATCTGGTTGAGATTTTTGATAAATACAGGGAACTGAATAAAGATGTCGAACTCATTCTTGAACTTGATGATCACATTGTTAATCTCAACGAAAATGATGTTGACATTGCCCTAAGGATCACATCAACACCGCCACAAAATTACGCAACGCGCAAGCTGGCGGAGGTAAGTTGGATGTATTGTGCTTCACCTGCATACCTTGAGAAAATGGGGGCCCCTAAAAAATTAGACGACCTCATTAACCATCAATGTTTGGTCTATCAGGGGATTACACCTTCTCTGCGTTTTTCTGCACCTGGCTCAAGTAGTAACAGTTGTAACCATAGGCCTAAAATTCCGTTATCAGTCAATAGCAGTTTACTTTTACTAAAAGCCGCTCTTGCAAGTCAGGGGATTGCCTGGCTACCTTCATATCTTGTCAGTTCTCATATTGAAGATGGCGAGTTGATTCCTTTAACCATGGATGGAAAGTGTGTTTATCCGACTCACAGTCTTTATGCACTGTACTTTCCAAGCAAGTATAAAAATCCAAAAGTAAGATCGTTTATTGATTTTCTCCTTGAAGATCACCAGCCATGGAAAAAATGGGAAGAAACAATAAATAAATTGAAGTTTTAATTATATTAAAATTTGTACTCAATCACATAATATGATGTATTTATGTGATATGGCATTTGAGATTGTTACTCCACAATGTTGGTATGTGGTTCTTAATCACCAAAGATTGTGAAAAAAAATAAAAACTGATTTTTCTAATATTCACTGGCATCGTGAATCGCACTATGGAATGCTTATTCTTATAAATTTAGTCATCGGTAATAGGCTTCTACTAAAAGAGTTAATAAAGCTCGGTGGGTAATTTTTTATATTTTAAAGATATACCCCCTTAAAAAACGCAGAAAGATTATTGCTTCATTTATATAATGGAAATAAAAATGAAAGTTATTATTAACACTGACAAAGCACCATCTGCCATAGGACCTTACTCGCAAGGTTTCATATTTAATGGTCTCGTGTTCACTTCAGGACAATTGCCGTTATATCCTAAAACAATGAATTTAACAGAAGGAGGAATTAAAGAACAAACATGGCAAGCATTGCTTAACTTAAAGTTTGTTCTTGAAATGGGGGGAGCTTCGCTTGAAACCGTTCTTAAAACAACTTGTTTCCTTAAGAATATGGATGATTTCAACGCGTTCAATGAAGTATACGAAACCTTTTTTGGTAAAATTAACGGACCAGCTCGTTCATGCATACAGGTTGAAAAAATTCCTAAAGATGCTTTGGTAGAGATTGAAGCTATTGCTTTTGAAAATAAATAATTATCACAACATTCTTTTCTATTTATAATTTAATTGTTCGATAACGTAGTGAAAGTACTTTATAAGAATTATAGGAGATGAATTATGTCTGAATGTACCTTAACTAAAGATGATATAAAAAGAATACCATTCACGTTATATGATGCTGGGTGGGTCATTTTATGTATTGGAATGGCAATAGGTGTTGGTATTGTTTTTTTACCTATCCAGATTGGAATAAAAGGCATCTGGGTTTTTATAGTGTCTATCATAATCGTTTATCCTGGTATTTATCTCCTTCAGGATATTTATTTGAAAACTTTGTCGAGGACAGAAGATGCAAAGGACTATACAAGCATTATTTCTCAATATTTAGGCCCTAACTGGGCTATTTTCATGAGTATCATATATTTTTTGATGTTATTTAAGGGAATATTTAACTATTCACTTGCTGTAACATTTGATAGCGCTTCATTTCTACAAACATTTGGTATTACCGACGGACTCATGTCAGACCATTTTTGGTGGGGATTGCTTGTTATATCAGTTCTGGTTGCCCTTGCGTCACAGGGTGAAAAATTAATTTTTAAAATTTCAACTCCTATGGTTCTGGTGAAGTTAGGTATTGTCCTGTTAATTGGTATTGCAATGATACCGCACTGGAATTTTTCAAATATATCTGCTTTACCAAATATGGGGTCCTTTATTCGCGATCTTTTTCTAACAATGCCATTTACGTTATTCTCAATCCTTTTTATGCAAATACTAAGCCCGGTGAATATTGCTTATCGTAAGATTGAGTCAAATCGACGCATTGCAACATATCGTGCTATACGAGTCAACCGTATAGCTTATGCAATTTTGGCTATAAGTATTCTCTTCTTTGCTTTTTCATTTACTTTCACCTTAAACCATGAGCAGGCAATGCTGGCTTATAAGCAAAACATTACTGCGTTGGCATTGGCAGCAAAAGTTTTACCTGGTTCACTTATCAAAATCATGACTGTCCTGCTCAACATTTTTGCTATATTGACTGCCTTTTTAGGGATTTATCTTGGTTTTCAGGATGCTTTGAAAGGGATTGTTAGAAATATTGTTTCTCGGTTTATTCCAGTAGAGAAAATAAATGAACGTTTTCTTTCTGTTTTTGTTTGTGCCTTTTCAGTTATAAGTTTATGGTGTCTGGTCATGACCCGAATGTCAATTATACTTCTTAATCAACTTAGTGCTCCTCTCTATGGTATTGTTGGGTGTTTAATTCCAGGGTATTTGATATATAAAGTTTCCTTACTGCATGACCTTAAAGGAATGGCTGTATACTATATTATTGGTATTGGATTGATGCTATGTTTCTCACCATTATTTATATTATTTGATTAATTTCTGATATCAACAAGGAAAAATAAATGAACAACTCTGTGAAAAAATTTAAACCTAGTACGGAAATACTCCAGTTTGGCCGCGACCCAAACAAACAGTATGGTTTTGTAAATGGTCCAATCTACCGTGGTTCTACTATTATATATAATTCCGTAAGCGATATAGAAAACAGAAATGCACGTTATGATTATGGAACAGCGGGCTCGCCAACTATTGAGAACCTTGAATCTGCATGGACGCATTTAACTGGAGCAGCAGGCACAGTTTTATCTCCATCCGGTTTAGGCGCCATCGCACTTGCGCTCTTAACGACAACGAAGAGTGGTGACCATTTATTAATGCCAGATAGTGCCTATCGGCCATCGCGTAATTTTTGTCTGAACACCTTGGCTAAATTTGGTGTTGAAACAACATATTATAATCCTCTCATAGGTTCGGATATAGAGGGGCTAATTAAATCAAACACCTCTACTATATTTCTTGAAGCGCCAGGTTCACAGACTTTCGAAGTTCAGGATATTCCGGCAATTGTATCAGTTGCCAAAAAACATAATATCAAGACTATTTTAGATAATACTTGGGCAACGCCAATATTTTTTCAGGCACATAAGCATGGTATAGATTTATCACTTGAAGCTGGTACTAAATATCTAAGTGGCCATTCAGACCTCTTGATGGGACTGATCTCAGCAAACCAGGAGACATGGCCTGATCTCAGGAAAATGTACAGCAGTATGGCAATGCTTCCTGGACCAGAAGATTGTTTCCTGGCGCTTCGTGGATTACGTACCATGCATTTACGCCTGAAAGAAGCTGAGAGGAAAGGTATTGAAATGGCAAAATGGCTCAAAAATAGGCCGGAAGTCCTCAGAGTGTTACATCCTGCATTTCCTGAATGTCCTGGACATGAATATTGGAAACGAGATTTTACCGGTTCATCTGGATTATTTTCCATTGTTTTAGACCCTAAATTTAATAAAAGTAATTTAGCTAATATGCTGGATCATATGTCACTTTTCTCTATGGGATTTTCCTGGGGAGGTTATGAAAGTTTGATCATACCATTTGATTGTACAGAATATCGTACTGCAACAGAATGGAATCCTGGTGGGTTAACGTTAAGACTACAAATTGGTCTGGAAGATATCGAAGACCTTAAGTGTGATCTAATAGAAGGCTTTGAGCGTTTAAATCAGGTTATATGCTAATTTAAATTCATGGAGGAGATATCCACATTACTCTCCTCCGTTCTGCTTGCTTTCCGGCTGAGTCATCTATTTGTCAAAATGATTAGTCTGGGAATGATAGGTTAACTTTGACACTCCGAAAATCGTCCCTGTCAATAAAACGCTACGAGATAGATTTTCTTTAGCGGCCAGCAAAATCTTCTGATTCGTCAGTCCTCGTCGTTGAAGCCATCATTAGTTCACATAAAAGCAGTAATCAATTATTTAAGAGGTTAACGATGAGCGCATTAGTTAGATCACAAAACGGAAAACTATTTTCCCTACGGTAAAAATGTCGGCATCAGTTTTTGCAGATAAGAAAAAAGCATTATCAGACATGGTGTTACAGCAGGAGCACATAACCAGGTACTGATGCGTACTGGTTTCTTGTTAACGTAAGGTAGCCATGCCCGCCGCCTGATGCTGGCAGAAGGCATGGGGATTAAGCGAGCGCCTGATGCCGCCGTTCTCATTGCTGTGTTTTCAGCCAGGCGGCAATATCCTGTGTCGGCAGATGATGTTGTGCATTCCAGGTGTCACTCATCGGCCACCACATACCGTCACCACGCGCGAAGGCAACGCGATAGCGCAGCATTGGGTCATGCGGATGTAAACGGAGCTGCTCCTGTAAGTCAGGTAGCGTCAATACGCCTCGGGTAAAAGTTTGCTGCGTCACGCGTTCGACCGTTTCCGCCAGTTTTGCATAAGAGGTCGTTTCCCCCGCGACAAAGACGACTTCGTTAGTGATACGCGGCTGATGCAGATAAATTTCAGTGGTCAGGCGACCAATATCCGCAGGCGACGTGACGGTGACCTGCATTTCCCATCCGCCGAGGGGATTGATGGTTTTTTGGTCTAAGTTGACCACATCAAAGGCCGGTTCGAAGAGAAAAGAGGTAAATAAACCGGTTGAAACAATCACCCACTCTGTGACGTTTTGCTCGCGCAAAAGCGTCCTGACGTCATACTGTTCGTCCCACACCGGCTGGCCGCTGCCTTTGCCGACCACATCGTAATTCACGCCAAACTGCCAGGGGAAATAGCGCTTAACGCCCGCCTCCAGTACCGCGCGGGTGATTTTTATCTGGGTACCCGCACCGGCGACAAACCCCATACAATTGATGATCGTATCAAAACCGTGGAATTGATCTTTTAACGCTGCAACCGAACTGCCTGCGATGTCGACCGGGATAAACCGCGCACCGGCATCCGCCAGTTGTTGATGAATGCTGGAACGTCGTTTGCTCTGTTTATCCCTGGATCGCCCTGACACAATAACGCAAACGGAACCATTACGCTGTGTGACCGCCGGAACCAACGACGCCAGCACTGACGCCCCCAGTTGTCCCGCGCCCAGCACCAATACTTTTTCACCCACCTGATTATTGGATTGTTTCATTTGCACCTCTCTGTGTTGATTCACCTGTAGATAGAGATTACGTCAGGGATCTGCGTTCGATAAGACGCCGAAGACGGGTTAGACTGTTCTGATAAATGGGATAATTGGCGGGGGGAAAATGGACAAGCTGGAAGCGATGCAGGTCTATGTTTGCGTAGTGGATACCCATAGTTTTATCAGAGCCGCCGAAGTGCTGGGCGTGCCGCGCTCAACGGTATCGCGGGTGGTTAAAGAACTGGAATCCTGGCTTAAGATTCAACTTTTGCAACGTACAACCCGCAAACTTAGCGTGACCGCAGAGGGGCGGCGTTACTACGAAGAGTGCAAAAGAGTGCTGGCAGATATCGCGGCCATGGAGTCGTCATTTCCCGGCCGGGCGGCACAACCCAAAGGGCGTTTTAAAGTGGGGATGCCGCAATCTCTCGCCCGGCATTGCATTATTCCCACGCTCCCGGCCTTTTTGCGCCAGTATCCGGAGCTGGAGCTGATACTTTGTTCCAGCGATAGCGTGGAGGATATTATCCTGCAAGGGTATGACTGCGTGATTCGGGCCGGCAGGATCGATGATTCCACCACGCTGGTTGCCCGTCCGCTCGCCAGTTTTAACTGGGTGATAGCAGCATCGCCCACTTACATTGAGCGTTACGGTAGCCCTGAAAATTTAGATGATCTGCAAAAACACCATGCGGTCGGCTACCTGAACCACCGCACCGGGCGTACCACCGACTGGTTTTTTACGCGTGAGGGGGAGGATTACGCGATGCGGGTGCAGGAGACGCTGGTTGTCGATGATACGGACGCTTATATTCAGGCCGGAATACAGGGGCTGGGGTTAATTCGCGTCGCCAGCTATCTGGTTGCGCCGTATCTGCGCAGCGGGGCGCTGGTGACCTGCATGGGCAACCATTCTTATGATTTGCCGCTTGCGCTGGTCTATCCGCAAAACAGGTTTCTGCCGCCTGCGGTACGCGCTTTTTATGACTGGTGCAAAACGGCGCTGAGCCAGCCGGCGCCTCTTCGCTAAAAAATATTATTCCGGATATCGCATTGCCTGTTCAGAAAACTTTTTCACAGACGGTCAAAATGACGGTACTGGTTTTTGACGCATAAGTAAAAGGCATTATCAAACAGGTGCTACACGGCGAGGATATAGCAAGCACTGAACGTTTGGATGCAATAAAAAATCTGTACAACTGTTATTAATGAACTTTTTGTATAAATATAATCGGATTTAACAATACTCATTGTACCTGTATTTTGCTCTTATCATGGCGTCTTTACGACGAAAGGGTGCTTTAGCGTGGAATATTCAATATTAAGTAACAACCTTAAAATGCCTATGGTGGGTTTTGGCGTTTTTAAGGTAACCGACAAAGAAGAATGTCAGCAGTCAGTGTTAAGCGCTATTCGCAGCGGTTATCGCCTTATCGATACCGCTGCGGTATACGGCAATGAAGATGCCGTTGGTGACGCTGTTCGTGAAGCCATCGCGACAGGTCTGTGTACCCGTGAGGAGTTATTTATTACTTCTAAACTGTGGGTGCAAGATATGGCTAACTACGATCTGGCCAAAGCAGGTATTGAAGCGTCGCTGAAAAAATCCGGGTTAGATTATTTTGATCTCTATTTATTGCATCAGGCAATGGGCGATTATTTTAGCGCGTGGCGCGCGCTGGAAGACGCCTATGAAGCCGGTAAACTAAAAGCCATTGGCGTGTCCAACTTCTATGCGCATGTGTTAGCCAACTTCTGTGAAACCGTCAGAATTACGCCAATGGTAAACCAGGTCGAATTGCATCCATACTTTGCACAACCCGCCGCGCTGGAAACCATGAAACATTATAACGTTCAGCCTGAAGCGTGGGCGCCGTTAGGCGGCGGGAGACATAAACCGTATGAAAATGTCATGCTTCAAAGGATTGCCGATGCCCATCAAAAAACCATCGCGCAGGTTGTCCTGCGTTGGAACGTGCAGCGTGGCGTCACGGTTATTCCTAAATCCACTCGACAGGAACGTATTGAAGAGAACTTTGCCATCTGGGATTTCTCACTAACGGATAATGAAATGGCTCAAATCAACGCCCTTGATTTAGGCTACGTTGGCGAAGCGGTGAAGCATTTTAATCCTGAATTTGTTCGCGGTTGTCTTGGCGTTAAAATCCACGATTGATCCCGGCGCTTGCGGATGTTTTCTCGCATGAACAGCTTCGAACACGGTTGCCGGAGCGTAGACGGCAACCGTGTGATATTCGCCTGGCCGTCAGGCGCCGAAGGCACCATCGATGGTGTGCATCGCGCCGGTGACGAAAGAGGCTTCCGGGCCGGCAAGCCATGCCACCATTCCAGCCACTTCTTCAGGTCTTCCGTGTCGTTTGATTGCCATGAAACTGTGCATCAGCTCTTTCATGGGGCCATCTTCCGGATTGATGTCGGTATCAATGGGGCCTGGCTGCACCACATTTATCGTAATCCCGCGGGGGCCAAAATCACGAGCTAAGCCGCGAGCCAGCCCTTGCAGGGCTGATTTACTGGCGGCGTACGCGGCCATTCCCGGTACGGGCATCCGATCGCCATTCACGGAACCGATAATAATAATGCGTCCACCTTCCGGCATGTTGCGGGCTGCTTCGACTGACGCATGGTAAGGCGCATGGATATTAATACGGAACAAACGATCTATCGCATCGCTATCTTGTTCCAGCGCATCGCCGAAGAGAGCCACGCCCGCATTGACGACCAGAATATCCAGCGGTCCGTACTCACGCACGAGGCTGATGACGGCATCCCGATCGGCGCTATCCGTCTGGATGGCGGTGCTTCCGGTTTCCGCTGCCAGTTTTTCGGCGGCTTCACGCGATCCGGCGTAGCTGAAAACGACCGATGCGCCGTCAGCGCTAAAGCGTCGTACAATAGCCGCGCCGATACCACGACTTCCCCCTAAAACCAGTACAGATTTGTTGCGAAATAGCATCATCAGGATGTCCTTTATGATATTGTAGTAGTCACTACAATATGCGTAATGAAATCATGCCGTCAAGGAGTTATGTAGTAATGACTACAAAACATAGCCGAACGCCGGGTCGTCCTCGCCAGTTCGATCCGGAGCAAGCCATTGAAACCGCTCAACACTTATTTCATTCGCGCGGCTACGACGCGGTGAGCGTAGCGGATCTGACAAAAGCGTTCGGGATCAATCCTCCCAGTTTCTATGCGGCGTTTGGTAGCAAGTTGGGGCTGTATACTCGCGTATTAAAGCGTTACAGGATGACCGACGCGATTCCGCTCGGGGCGCTTCTGCGTCACGATCGCCCGACCGCGAAGTGTCTTATCGATGTGCTGATGGAAGCGGCAAGACGTTACGCTGCCGATCCTGATGCCACTGGATGTCTGGTTCTGGAGGGCGCACATTGTAACGATAAACCGGCACGAGAGGCCGCCTGCGAGTTTTATATCGCTGCTGAAAACCTGATTCGCACTTATGTCGCCATGCGGTATCCGCAAGAGGCTGACCGGACGACGGACTTTATGGGGACGCTAATGGCGGGACTTTCCGCCAAGGCGCGAGCGGGGTATAGCCTGGAGCGTCTTCAGGAGAGCGTGCTTCTGGCTGGGGATGTGCTGGAGCGATTACTGCCGGATTAACGCAGCGCATCAAAAAACCTGAGCCAATCAGATACGGGCAAACAGGGAGCAATAGCCCTAATCATCCATCTTGCCGTTGCGGTATTCGGTAAAGTACATCAAAAATAGAGGTGTCAGGGAAACGAGAGATGCAAAAATGTAGTCTTATTACGGTACTTAGCTTATCAGTGTTGATGCTAGCCGGATGTACAACGACCTATACCATGACGACCCGGACGGGAGAGATTATTGAAACGCAGGGTAAGCCGGAGGTTGACACCGCAACCGGAATGACGAAATACGCTGATGCTTATGGTTATCATCGCGTCATTAAAACCAGTGAAATAGTGCAGACGACAGAAGGCGCATCGAAGCTGGACTGGTAATGCGCTAAAGCAGTTGGGAGGCCGTGTCCAGTATGGGTACCGGACTGTTTCTGGGCCTGAATTGAATAGAGCGCCTGTATAGCCGAATTCCGGGTATCGGCTTGATTTGTGTTGTCAGTTATTTGGTTGTCCCCTGTATAGTGAAGATAAACAGTACTCATGGCTAACGGTCTGTTTTGGATTGCTAACTATCCCGGATTCTGCGCGTTTTATTTAGTCACAACCGTGGTTAAGAATATTTTGGGTCAGACTTACACGCCGGGTATTAAGATAATCCGTCGCATAGAGAGCTTGATCGGCATCATTCGGTTCAAGAAGAAACGGCGTGACTTTAGGTATGAGATCAGCAAAGAGGTTATATTGATCCACAGAGGCAAAATGCCGGGTAGCGCTGGCCCAGGGCATTCGCATCAGCTCTGCGTAAGAAGGGGATAGTTGAACAGGCAAATCAAATTCTTTCAGATTAGCAAGCATCTCCTTATTCATATAAAATGTGACCCTGTTTCGCGAAAAGGTGTTAAGCACTGCCTTCAGTCGTTTAACTTTTGCTTCTTTACTCATGCTATTATCAAAAAAACGTGGTGAAAGCATAATAGCAATCGATGCATTTGGTGAAATAACATTATGTAGTGGTTTCAGGGCTACAATAATCTGATCGTTTGTGAAGATACGCTGCGTACCAGAAGAGGTAGTATAGTTTCCACCCAGCCAGATCACATAATCCGTTGTTTTGAGGGGAAGGGCTTTTTCCGGTATATTACCCCTGTCAGGTGCCACTGTTTCAATTGCTAGTGAGTCTTGTCCCCAGACATTATTTACTTTAGAACTCAAAAAATTATATTCTGAAATGTTCCTTAGTTTTAGTAGAGTTATCTGTGAGCGGGTAAAAAAGAGATTGAATCTCACTTTGTTCTGCAATTGCCGAAGTAATCTGAGCGTGTTCTGATCGATCAGATGACTGTACAGACCAACAGTTTTTCCGGAAAGTATTGCTGAGGCATTGTTCGCAAGAAGCATCTCTTTTATAGCTCCTTGCCCAATAATCAGTACGCAACTGTATTTTTCTGGTCTGATTTTATCTATGGGGATATCGGTAAGATTGACCAGGTCAGGAGTGCCATGCCGCCAATTATCATGAATGACTGTGGCTCCGGAGGCGTCTCCTCCGGCTCCCCTGGTGATAATAAGAGGAGGGTGGGTACTGGCATGTGCGATATACGAAAAACAAGCTACCATTGCTAGCGCTGTGTTTCTGATGGTTGTATACATATCGTCTGCCCTGATTTCGAAAATATGAATAATGTCTCCTCTTATAATGTACATCAAAAAGAGAGCATTTTAATTAAACGTTATCTCAACGAGATAAAAGGTTAGCACAGTAAAGTATAGAGAGAATGTAATCATACCAACATTGTAAATGTGGGAGCATGAAGGCCCCGTAAGCCGCCCGGCCAGCATACTCCCATTAATAGTTAAAGTATGGACTTTGCTTTTACCGTAAACTGTAGCCAATATTACCTGATCACTACACCGTACAGTACTGTCAGAAATCTGTCTCCGGTGTCGCGTGCACGCAATTTATTTTTTTTCAATCCTTTCAAAACGTTAACTATATTAATAGTCACTTATTTTATCAGAATCAATACTGAGAGTTTTATTACCGCTCTGAAAAGAGAAGGCTTTTCAGATGAAATACGTGGATGGTACGAAGTCATTACAGTACAGGGATGTAATAATAAAGATCGACAATGGATTCATTATTCTGTTGCTTTTGGACGGATGCCAAATGGAAGTATTCAATATCTTCTCCTTCTCTCCTGATAAGATTCAGTTTTGGCAATATACACATATATATTGTATTGGAAAATTGTTGATATTGTTCCTTATGACCAACGAAATGGAATTTTGCATATTTACCACATTTTATTACCCTCGACATGGGTATTTTTCCTCCATCGACGGAATTATGTTCCATACCAAAAAAACTGCTTACGGCGATGACCTGGTCTTTGGTATTATCCGGCTTAAAAGACGAGAGACAATACACATTTTCGCCCCACGTCCTGAGCGTCTCATGAATGATTTTCCATTTTATAGGCGACGCTTTTTTAGGAAGGTCATTTGTTGCGATCTGATGAGATGTTTGAAATCCGAAAATTTCTTTTGACGTAAGCTGACAAATTTCGAACTGATAATGCTCATCACAGTCAAGCCAGTAAGGAGGCCGTAGGTTTCTGAGATCCCAGAAATCAGCCTTGCGATAGTTATTGGGATTGACGCCAAATGTTTTTTTGAACTCTCGACTATAGGACTGCACTGAATCAAACCCCATTCTGAACGCGATATCTGTGACCGACTGAGAGGTCAGCTTTAGCAGAGTGGCGCTTCTGCTCAACTTGCGTTGTCTGATATATTTTCCGATAGAGACGCCACACTTTTCTTTAAAAAAATCCTGCAAACTCCTTCGCGAATAACCTGTTATAACAACCAGCTTTTCAATATCAATCCTCTCTTCAAGATTTTTTTCTATTTGCTCTAATACTGAGATTATTATGGCTTTTTTCATCATTATTCCTCTTTATTGAAGTCGAAAATATAAACATTTAAGGTGTTTGACATACTGTGTTATTAAACTGGTGGGTGGTTGTTAGCTTTTCTGGCAAAACAAGAAAGATTTAAATTGCTTGACGTTTCTGAATAAACTTTACACTTGGAGATCGGCTTTTGCCAGTAAAGCTAAGTAATTAGCATGGCGAAGGGCATAATTTCACAGGCGGTTAAAATGATTGAATAACCCTGAATTTTTAGCCCGTGAGATTATAAATCTCGTAATTATTTCTAATGAATAAAAGGGAATTGTTTTGTACTTCAAAAGATCTTTATTAGCGTTAGCGATTTGTGCATCCGTGGTCTCAGTAGAGGCGGTGGCGAATATCAGAGCCAATGATATGGCTTCTTCTGCTACGCCTGCTTCTGTTGGTCACCGTCCTGTGGCAACTACTAATGCAAAAAAGATAGAAGTGTCTGGGGAACTGACGACCGGTTCAACCCTCCAGATAGCGGATGTTTTTATTGAGGATGAGGATGGGGATCTCTTATCGCTGGATAAAATGAATAATGCCGACGATATTAAATGGTATCTGGTGGATAATGAGGCCGCCGATCCTTCTGGAATCCCGGCGGCAACTGGGACGGCTTTTACCATTCCTGCTGATGCAGGCGGTAAAAAAATTAAAATCGTTTACCGAATTAAGACGGCAACGGGGACGCCGGATAGTGCATTCTTGCCTGCCACTGTCTTATTAACTGCTGCATCTTCTGGGGTGAGCGGCGACTCCGCCGCAGACGGTACAATTTCTAATAAGCTACGTTCTGTCACTATCAATGTGGTGAATGAAAGTGGTAAACCGACTGATAAACTCAACGGTACCAATGACGCCAACACTCCAGTGGTAGGCGGCACCCTTGAAGCGGTACTGGAATGTGCCGCCACAGCGGCGGCTGAGTGTGAGGTCAGTAATTATAACTTTACCTGGCAGATGGCGGATGCCGGGACACCAGATAAGTTCACCGATCTGAATAATACCAACGCTGAAAAGCATAAATATATTATTAAGGGAACTGAGCAGAATAAACTGTTCCGTGTCCACGTTACGCCTAAAACGACGAAAGCCACGCCGGAGAATAAACGCGCTATCCGTCGCTGATGGTTATCGCTAAATAAACATCTTATTTAAATACTCCCTCTGCCAGGCAGGTGGGTATAGCAGGAGGCAATAAAGTGGTTTTTTCTAAAAAACCTATTACTAAATATATAACCTGGGCCATTGTTAGCAGTCAGCTTTCACTCCCGGTCATCGCTGATAGCGATAATGAAATTCAGTCGTGGATTGCGGGGACGGCATCGTCTATTTCTCCGCACCTGCAGGAGGGGACGCTGGAGGATTATGCCAAAGGAAAAATAAAGGCATTACCAGGGCAAGCCGCTAATCATCTGGTGAACGAGGGGATGAAGAGCGCTTTTCCGGAGATTATTTTCCGTGGTGGCGTCAATCTTGAAGATGGCGCGAAATATCGCTCATCAGAGTTCGATATGTTTATTCCCGTCCAGGAAACAACATCGTCTTTACTCTTTGGCCAGCTTGGCTTTCGCGACCACGACAGCAGCAGTTTCGATGGCCGCACCTATGTTAACGTTGGTATGGGTTACCGCCAGGAGGTCAATGGATGGCTGCTCGGCGTCAATACGTTTCTGGATGCCGACATCCGTTATTCCCACTTACGTGGCGGCATTGGCGGGGAAGTCTATAAAGACAGTCTGGCCTTTTCCGGCAACTATTATTTCCCTCTCACCGGCTGGAAAACGTCAGCAGCGCATGAGTTACATGATGAGCGTCCGGCATATGGCTTTGATCTGCGAACAAAAGGCATGCTCCCCGATTTTCCCTGGTTCAGTGGCGAGCTGACATATGAACAGTATTACGGGGATAAAGTTGATCTATTGGGTAACGGTACATTAAGCCGGAATCCCCGCGCCGCAGGTGCGGCGCTGGTCTGGAATCCTGTCCCCTTGCTTGAGATCAGAGCAGGATATCGGGACGCCGGTAACGGCGGATCGCAGGCAGAGGGCGGTCTGAGAGTCAACTATTCCTTCGGTACGCCGTTACATGAACAGCTTGATTACCGCAACGTTGGTGCGCCGTCGAATACGACTAACCGGCGTGCCTTTGTCGATCGTAATTACGATATCGTCATGGCGTATCGGGAGCAGGCCAGTAAAATCCGCATTACGGCAATGCCGGTGTCAGGCCTGTCCGGGACGCTGGTGACATTAATGGCGACGGTAGATAGCCGTTACCCGATTGAGAAGGTTGAGTGGTCGGGTGATGCGGAGCTTCTCGCCGGACTTCAGCTTCAGGGGAGTCTGGGCAGCGGCCTTATCCTTCCACAACTTCCGCTGACGGCGACCGACGGTCAGGAGTATAGCCTTTATTTAACGGTGACTGACAGCCGGGGTACTCGCGTGACCTCCGAGCGTATCCCGGTAAGGGTGACACAGGATGAGACCAGTTTCCGTTCCTGGATAAATGTTATCAATGACGATGTTCAGGTTGAGGACGGCAACTTTGTTATCAGTACGCCGCTTCCTGCCGGAGAAGAGGGGAAGGTTATTGAGTGGCACTACGTGCGCGAGCGTTCTGAAGAGGAGTGGGCGTCGCTCAAACCACGTAATATTAAGTATCAATCAGATACGCCGGGTCTGGCATTTAAAGCGCTCGGCGGTACAGAGCGTGACGGCCATTGGGTTGAACGGGTTCTGGTGACCCATATCGGCGATGATGCCCGCTCGCTCAAATTACATATTGAAGCAAGCGGACCAGACGATAAACATCCGGTGAAGGGTACCGTACTACTACAAGCGCAGTCAGACAGTATTGCGCAGAAGGTCACTTCTGTGGAGGTGCTTTTTACGCCGGGTACTGAAGAAGCCAACGGAAGCGTTACTGCGCCAGTCGTCGGAACAGAAATGCGAGCCAGAACGCTTTGTGTAAATAACACGGACTGTACTGATGCGTTTAATTATCAGTGGGAAATCTCGGATGAAATGAAATCCTGGCAATCCGTACCGGGGGCGACAAAAGCCACCTGGCTTCTTCCTTATAGTCTTAATGGGGAATCGCTACAGAATAAATATATCCGGGTCAGAATTATTTCTGATAAGGAAAATGCCAAGAGTTCTACCGCAGCATCTGATGCGAATTAATGTTTTAAAAAGGATCAACAGTGCGTATGTCGAAACATAATCTTATTATCTATAGCCTGCTTCTGGCGGCTGTGCCGCCAAGCGTCTTGGCGGATTCGTCGACAACGTCCGCGGCAACCGTCGGGATGTTTTCTCCTCCTACGGCGCCGAGCGTTGGGCACAGGCCTGGAACACCTCGTGATACCTACGAATTGCAGTTTAATGGACTTGGCTTTTCTATTGAAAAGTATACACCTTTTCCGGGAATGACTATTGCGAGGAATGCCAGAAATGTAGGCATCAGAGACCCGGATAATAACTATCAGTCTGCGGAAACTTTTACTACAGTATGTACGTATTATCAGATCAATAAAGATAACTCTCAGCATATACTTAAACGTGAAAAGCCATGTGAGCATAAATTTAATATCCAAAAGGAACATCGGGGTTCAAAGATTAAACTAGAAATTTATAATGAAACGGATATGGCTTCAGCGTCAGGGTACACGCCTGTGCCATCGGTATCTGAGTTCCAGTATATTGAAACAGAAACTATATCTAATACGCCAAGCCCAGATTTAACAGTTATGAGTATAGATAAGTCTGTATTATCGCCGGGTGAAAGTGCCACCATCACAACTATTGTTAAGGATATCGACGGGAATCCTGTAAATGAAGTTCACATTAATAAGACTGTAGCGCGTGAAAATTTAAAAGGTTTATGGGATTATGGCCCTCTTAAGAAAGAAAATGTTCCAGGTAAATATACACAAGTTATAACCTATCGTGGGCATAGTAATGAACGTATTGACATATCTTTTAAATATGCAATGAGTTTCACGAAAGAAATTTCCATCAGAGGAAGACTATAAAACTATATTAATTATTATGTCTAATATAATTCTTTTTATCACCATCATCTTATTATGGATGTTCACCTGGTTTTTTAGCGGATTGCTAAATAATTATTATGGCTAAAATAATACAAACGTTAAAAGGAGAAGTTTTTATGACGCCAACAACAACACAGGATTATATCTCATTGGGTCAGGAACACGCTGTCACCTTTGGCAAAACGCAGCTGACCCTCAAACCCGGTGTACTGGCTGAAGGCGAACCATTACCCTGCACAAAGGGGCTGGTGAGCCATAATTTATTACCGGGTTACTGTATCCCGGGGATAAAAAAGCAGATTATTGTCGTTCCGTCACTGGATACGCCAGTTTGTGAATGGCAGGTAAAAGACTATAGTGACCGCCTTAAATCAGCGGGTAGCCACTCAAACCGGGCGGTATATGTGCTGAGTATGGATACGCCATTTGCTCAGGCCCGTTTTATTCGGGAACATGATATTCATCCCGGCATAACCTTTGTTTCTGACTACGCTTGCCGCCAGTTTTTGGATAATTCCGGGCTGAAAATTAATGAGCTCAGTATTTTTGCCAGAGCGTTGATAGAGTGCGATGAAAATAATGTGGTTACGCGTGTTATTGTACCACGAGATATCACTCATCTTCCTGTTTACTAATCACTTATATCAGCACCGTCCCTGCACAGAGAACCGAATAACCGGCAATGCAGGGGCGCAGGCATTCTCTTGTGTGCCCCACATTTAATACATATGCTATTGCATCACGCATAAGGAACTGAAAATGATGCCAGCGGATGGGGCAGGTTAACGTTATGGCACCCCTGAATTTCTGCAATAATCGTCTGGTAACCGGAAAGCCACTTATGACTTTGTGATTTGGCCTGCTGGTGCTGTAAATTATTTATCAATAGCTCCATTGATTCGCGGGTCTGCCAGTAATAATTATTAACCATTCTTCCGCTGGCGGCATCGGTATAGCTTTCCATCCCAATATAGCCATCAATAGACTGTGTATAGCGCTCAATCCAGCCATCCAGTTGATAAAACTCTTCGTCGTACTCTTTTTTTTCGAAAATAAAACTTGTCAGAAACAGCGACATGGTATTTCTCCTGTTACGCAATATCAATCAAACACCCATCAACGTGGATTCAAAACGTAAACCTGGCATCATTTTTTCAAGGCCGTCAGTCAGCATGTTTCCTGCCGCGTACAATTCATCAACCGGCATTTCCGGCAAGCTTTCAAGGATAAACCACATCGCTTTATCTGAAGCGCTTAGTCGGGTACGTACTCCCTGACGCCAGTTCCAGCGCCGACAGGTGACGCCTCTGTCATCGCGCCAGATAACTTCGCCCGGTTCTGGCGACTCGGTGACAGGTTGTCCTTCTTTCAGGGTATCAAATGTTTCACTTCCGTCTGCGAAAACCAGCCGCGGCGATCCACAATAAGCCGCGCTATTTTCGCCGCCTACCGGTACGGCATAGCGCAGGCTCACGGCGTTATAAAGATCAACGACCGGGTCCAGCGCCGCCATTGTTCCATCCTTCAACACGCGTTTTCGTAGCGCTTCAGCCGAGCAGGGGGTGCGCTTTGGTTTTGCGCCGAATGCTTTAAACACCGCATTCCAGGCGTCTATATGCGCCTGTGCCCACGTCGGTTGGCCGTTAATTACGGCCTGACAGGCCTCTTTTAGCGCGATTTCTCCGACCTGCGCATCGCGAATCGGAGCGGCAATGACATTAATACTTAATGCACGAAAGCCGGGAGCGATACGGGCCAGTTCCGGGCTGATTGACGGTAACATAGAAGACATCGCATAATCCTGTAATGACTATTTTATTCTATGATATCGACCAATGACCAAAAAAGTCAACTTATCGACCACGGCGGGCGCCGACGTCAGCACAATAAATGAAGCTGTTTCCCAACGTATCAAACAATTTCGTAGCCAAAAAAAGATGTCGCTGGATGAGCTTGCGCGGCGTTCCGGCGTCAGTAAAGGAATGCTGGTGGAAATTGAAGGCTGTAAAGCCAATCCAAGCATTGCGCTGTTATGTAAGATCGCGGCGGCAATGGGAGTGTCCGTGGCGGATGTTGTCAACGTCGCCAGCGAGCCGATGGTCCATCTTATCGACCGGGATGCTATTCCGGTGTTGTGGCGCGGCGAGAAAGGCGGCAGCGCAAAACTGATGGCGGGAACCAGCGGGCCGGATATGCTGGAACTCTGGCAATGGATAATGCATCCTGGTGAACAGTTTGAATCGGCAGGGCATCCGGCAGACACCTGTGAATTACTGTTTGTTAATCAGGGAACACTGACATTAACAGTCAATGGTAGACGCTTTATTATTCGGGAGGGCTGCTCCGCTGTAGCCAGAACCGACATGCCTCATGCCTACGTTAACGACACTAATGAGGTGCTTGAATTTACCATGACGGTGAATGAAAAGAGCCGTTGATCACCGTAAGGCGCTAACAACCCGTCATCCGGACAGGGAAGCCTCGGTGCCCGATAAGCGTTATCGGGCACCGGCTATCTTTTATTTTGTCGCAGGCGCGGCCTCCGGGTCATCGATATAGAGCGTCTGGCTTGGGAAGGCGAAGTCAGCGCCGTTTTCCTGGACAATCGCAATAATTTTCAGGTAAACATCCTGCTGTACGGCAAGCCATTCCTGCCATACTGTTGTTTTGGTAAAGCAATACACCATAATATTCAGCGAAGAGTCGGCGAATTCATTAAAATAGACCAACAGCGTCTGTTTCTGATCGATATCGCTGTGCGCCTGCAACATGTTTCTGATAGCGTCAACAATGAGGCCAATTTTGTCGGCATCTTCGTAACGTAATCCAATAACCGTTTTTATTCGACGATTGGTCATCCGTCCTGGATTCTCAACGCTAATGGATGAAAAGACGGAATTAGGCACGTACAACGGGCGGTGGTCGAATGTGTTAATTCGCGTAATTCGCCAGCCGATTTCGGCGACCGTACCTTCGATATTTCTGTCAGGAGAACGAATCCAGTCTCCGATACTGAAGGGGCGATCGAAATAGAGCATAATACCGGAGAAAAAATTGCTCAGGACATCTTTGCCCGCCATACCAACAGCGATACCGCCGATACCGCCAAAGGTCAGCAGACCGGACAGACTCATGCCAAAATGTTCGCCATACAGTAAGACAATCGCGACAATAATGGTTATTTTTATGACCCGTGCCAGAATACGGGTACTGGTCACATCTCTACCTTTATTGACCTGTGCTTTTTCAAATTGGTTAATAATCAGGAAAAGTTTTATCGTCAGAATAAGCGCAATGAGTGAGGTGCAGATAAAATCAATGACCCCGGAAGAGATAAAACGCAAATTATAATCTTCAATAGCATTATTCAGGATGCTCCCGATGGTCCCAATAATAATCGCATAAATAAAAAACTGTGCCGCATGGAACGTGAATCCTTTCTTCCACTGTACGTTACGGCTGAGCCAAAATCTCACGACCAGCAACGCCATACCGCAACTGAAAAGTATCGCCAGATTAAATGCGTTTTTGAGAAAAAATTCAGTGAACATTATTGTTTTCCGCTCCTTCCTACGATAACAGTTCAGAATGACCTGATTAACAGGTATTTTACCCAGGATAAACGCGTAGATCATCGATAAGTAAAAAGAAGAAATAGTGCTATCAGCTTTAATCTCAGCGGTTTACTTTTTATGTAAATACATTGTCACGTTTTATGGAGCAGACATCGCGTGATTGTCATGGTATTGTTGCTATCAGGTAACAAAGTCATCTGTAAAGGACAATACTATGATCATGATGAAGCTGAAATCGGCGAAGGGGAAAAAATTTCTGTTATGCCTGCTGGCAGTGTTTATCGTTGCGGCATCGGTGGTAACGCGCGCGACTATCGGCGGTGTGATTGAGCAGTATCATATTCCACTGTCCGAGTGGACAAGCTCTATGTATGCCATTCAGTCGGCAATGATTTTCGTTTACAGTCTGGTGTTCACTATTCTGCTGGCGATTCCTTTGGGGATCTATTTCCTCGGTGGAGATGAGTAACAGGAATAGGGTATTGGCCGGATGGCAGCGCCATCCGGCAGGACGCAAGAGGGATTAATCGTCCTCGTCGTCCAGTTCCACCGGTGTTTGATACTCATCAGGCTTAATGACTAACAGGTCGCAGCGCAGATGGTCAATGACCTGTTCGGCCGTGTTCCCTAGAAACGCGGCCGAGAGTCCGGTACGTCCAACGGTGCCAAGCACAACGATCCCCGCCTGGAGGTGTTCGGCAAGATCCGGGATAACTTCTTCCGGCAAGCCTTTTTCTACATGCGTAACTTTTTCATCAATGCTGAATTTCTGGCGCAGCGCTTTCATCGCCAGTAAATGCTGGCCTCTGATGGCGTCGTTATACACGCTGGGATCAAATTCCGGCAGCTCAATGGCGATATTGATTGGCGTAACGGGGTAGGCGCCGACCAGGTGTACTTCGGTATGATTAACCTGCTCCGCCAATTGTAAGGTCTCTTTTACCAGCTTTTCGTTGAGAGCATTGTGATAGGGCTCTTCGCTTGCCAGGTTCACGGCGACCAGTGCTTTGCCGCCTTCTGGCCACGGCTGATCTTTGACCATCCACACGGGGCTTGGGCATTTACGCAGCAAATGCCAGTCGGTAGGGGTAAAAATGACCGCTTCCAGTCGATCGTGCTGATGCGCCATTTTCAACACCAGATCGTGACTGCCGGCGATAACCTCCTGGATGATGGCCTCAAAGGGACGATTGTGCCAGACCACTTTAATTTCAATGGGGACACCGGCTTCAAGATAATATTTCGCCTGCTCACGTATCCAGGCTGTGCGTTGACTTATTACGCCCTGACGCATTGCGGTGCGTTCGTCAGGAGAAAGCAGGGTGGTCATCTCATACGAGAAATCGTAAATAGGCAGGAAAGCTTTAATTTTGCCGCCAATCCGTTGATGCAAATAAACTGCTCGCCGTAATGCGGGTTGGTCGTCCTGATTGGGATCGATGACCACCAGCATATTTTGATACATAGCCATACAGGGTCTCCTTACAACTGTCATCGCAGTTTGTAACTAAAGAGTAACTCAAATATGGTGAATGAAACAGAGGAAGCGCTTCTGCCAGATCAATAAATGAGAAAAATTTAACGATATGGCAGAAGATAACATCAATGGTTTAGCTGACGTTTAAGCGACGTTGCGGGTATGACCGGCGAGGGCCGCCAGCGCATCGCTGTTTTCAATAGTAATATACTTACCTTTCACCGCCAGCATACCGCTTTTCTGGAAACGCCCCAGCAGACGGCTAATGGTTTCGACCGTTAAGCCCAGATAGTTGCCGATATCGCCACGGGTCATCGTCAGGCGGAATTCACGCGGTGAAAAACCACGCTGCGCAAAGCGGCGGGACAGGTTGTAAATAAACGCAGCCAGACGTTCTTCGGCGTTTTTCTTCGACAATAACAGGATCATATCCTGATCGCCTTTAATTTCACCGCTCATCAGACGCATCATTTGCTGACGCAGGTTAGGCATTTTGCCGGACAGGTCATCCAGTGTCTCAAAGGGTATTTCACATACCATTGAGGTTTCCAGCGCCTGTGCAAAGCTCGGATGATGACCGCTGCCAATGGCGTCAAAACCCACCAGGTCGCCTGCTAAATGGAATCCAGTAATCTGCTCATCGCCTTGCTCGGTAATGGTGTAGCTCTTAATCGTTCCGGAGCGGATAGCATAGAGCGATTTCAATTCATCACCTGCTTTAAACAGAGTTTGCCCTTTCTGAATGGGCTTTTTGCGCTCGATGATATTATCAAGCTGATCAAGCTCATGCTCGTTAAGTGTGAACGGGATGCAAAGCTGGCTGATACTGCAATCCTGGCAATGGATAGCACAACCGCCAGACTGAATGCGCCGTATAATTCGCTTTTCCGGGATCATAGGTCTGCTCAAGCCGTAATTGATATTTGTCAATTTTAACATCTTTTTGGTGAGCGCGTAAGTCTGAGCTATCCCGGAGAAGGAATAATTCAAGTATAAGTTTGATGAATACTTTTATCTATTTGAAAACACGTAATTTATTTGTTGTTGCTTTACATAAAAGTGTGACCGATAAGGCACTTTTTGCCTGTATTTTCATAATAAAAGATAGCCTTCATGGCGTAATAGCCACTCTTTTCGCTGCACGCCGCCTGCGTATCCGGTCAGAGTGCCGTTACGCCCAATGACGCGATGGCAGGGAACAACAATACTGATGGGGTTAGCGCCATTCGCAGCACCGACTGCGCGTGCGGCGCCCGGTCGTCCCAGTTGCGCCGCCAGCTGACCATAGTGCATCACCTGCCCGCAGGGGATAGCGCGCAACGCCTGCCATACTTCCCGTTGAAAAGGTGTACCCCCCGTGGCGGTTTCCAGGGTATCAATTACGGCGAGATTGCCTGCAAAATAATCTGCAAGCTTATCGCTGAGTCCACCGGGGTTAGTCGCAGAAACGCGTTCATAGCCTTCGTGACGGTAGTGGATATTTAGCAGTTGTTCCATACGATCGCGGTACTGTTCCCACTCAATGGCCCGCAGTCGAAACTGCTCATCGCAAACCACCCATAACGGACCTAATGGCGTGGCTATCTTCTCTTCAAGTAATCTCAGCATCCGTTCTCTCACATCGTCTTAATCTAACGTAAGAGACAAGATATCATGCCAGGAATACCCGCAACCATACTCCTTAAAAGATAGTCAGGGATAACACATTTAGCGACAGTAATATCGTTGGTGGAGAAAAAGGGAGCCGGGCGAGGCGGTTAATTGCCTGACATTGTCGCTGTTATTGGAAATAACTGTAAACCGTTGTCGGTATAACAGGGCACGGTTATGATAACGGCAGTCGCAAAAACGCTGGAGGATGAACCATGAACCTTGACGATAAAGCGCTGTTTCTTGACGCCATGGAGGATGTCCAGCCGCTGAAACGCCATACTGATGTACACTGGCAGCCAACGCGTAATCTTAAAACGCCCCAGCGTATCGACACGCTTCAGCTTGATAATTTCCTGACGACGGGCTTTCTGGATATTCTGCCGCTGAATGAACCGCTGGAATTTCGTCGGGAAGGATTGCAGCAGGGTGTCATCGACAAGTTACGCAGTGGGAAATACCCTCAGCAGGCCAGCCTCAATTTGTTACGCCAGCCGGTCGAAACGTGCCGAAAAATGCTGTTTCGTTTTATCCTGGAGGCGCAGAAAGAGGGGTTGCGTAATGTCCTGATCATTCATGGTAAAGGGCGAGAGGCGAAGTCGCATGCCAATATCGTCCGAAGCTATGTGGCCCGCTGGTTGACAGAGTTTGAAGATGTACAGGCTTATTGTTCGGCGCTGCCGCACCATGGCGGCGGCGGGGCATGTTATGTCGCGTTACGTAAAACGGTGCAGGCTAAACAGGATAACTGGGAGCGCCATGCGAAGCGTAGTCGGTAAATCGTTACCGCTGGCGGACAGGACCGCCAGCGCAAGCTCGCGCGAACCCGATTTTATGCCTGATGCTCAGGATTCTGCAAGAGAACGGGCGATAACGCTGTCCACGGTAATAACACGGAGAAACAGTCATTCGCTTATTTAAGCGTCTATTAAAATATACTGGCTTTCGACTTAACTATTAAGCAGAAAATGGTGATAAGTACATCACTTGTCAATATGGATGGATGAATATCCTGGCATAGCGAATATAGGTGATTTTATCTGTTGCACTAAGGGAAATGGCGATGGTCTGGTATTGAATATGGAGAATGTCAAAGAAACGAATGGCAATAGCTATCTGAAATGCTATAAAAATAAAACCTGTCTCCTATCCTGGTTGTAGGCCGTACAAAAATGTTGAGAAATATCAGCGTCAGGACATGCATTATTCTATTCATGGTATGTACGTTTCTTTTGGTGGATACTTTACAAATAGCTTTTCTGCACGATCTCCCTATTTTAATTACGTGTAATATCATTTATCTGATCTCGGCATTACTGCTTTGGTGGTATATGACCTGCTATCTGGTAGTGCCGATTAATACCGTGAAGAAAAGTATTGAAGAGGTCGCAGCAGGAAACTTGTCTATTCATATCTCCGAATTTGGCAATAATTGCGCCGGGCGACTCATCCCCGGGATTAATAGCCTGTCGGAGAATATTTCCGCGCTGGTACGTGAAATCAGATCCTCTTCGCAAACGGCAATGACCCTTTCCGAACAACTGGCGGCGCGCAGTCTGTCGCTATCCGTAAAGACGGAACAGCAGTCGGCCTCGCTAATTCAAACTGCCGCCAGTATGGATGAAATGGCGGCGAGTACCAAAAACAATGCGGATAATACCCGAATGGCGAGCATACAGGCGGATTGTGCAACCCAATGCGCCCGTAAAGGCGGTGAATTAATGGTGCGGGTTACAGAAAATATGCGTTCTATTACCGACTGTGCCTCGCAGATGACGGAGATTATATCATTGATTGACGGTATCGCATTCCAGACTAATATTCTGGCGCTTAACGCGGCGGTAGAGGCTGCGCGGGCGGGCGATCATGGAAAAGGTTTCTCCGTGGTGGCCGGGGAAGTGCGTAATCTGGCGCATCGTAGCGCCGAGGCGGCAAAAAATATCAAGGCGCTGATCGACGTTACGCATGACAATGTGCGGCAGGGGGCCGCCATAGTGCAGGAGGCTGAAAAAAATATGCAGGAGATTGTTGGCGGCTCCGGGCAATTAAACGTGCTGATGAGTGAAATTTCCACCACCACGCGGGAGCAGGAAAAAGGCATTAACCAGATAACCCTGGCGTTGAGCGATCTGGAAAGCGCAACCCATAGCAATGTTTTAATGGTTGAAGCGTTATCTGCTTCTTCGGATGTTTTAAAGGCGCAGGTGATCGAGTTACAGACTAAAACCGACAAATTTCGTTTAAGCCTGCCGGGTTACAGTGAACATGCGCTGTCGCGCTCTCATGTATCACCTCTTTCGACCATCACCAGGCGCGGCCAGGCCTGATAATACATGTTTGGTAAGCGCCTGTTGCTAAGGCGCTTTTTTCGCACGTTCCCGTCATTCTTTTTGCGCAATGAGAAAATGAGAGATTGCTTAACCTTTCCCGAAAGCTAGACTAACGGCATCAGAGTTGTAACGTGGAGGCGCTGTGGAAGCCATTAAGGGATCGGATGTGAACGTGCCGGATGCCGTTTTCGCATGGCTACTGGATGGTCGTGGTGGAGTAAAACCGCTCGAAGATAATGATGTGATCGATAGTCAGCATCCCTGTTGGCTACATCTTAATTATACCCACCCGGACAGCGCCCGCTGGTTGGCTTCAACGCCTTTACTCCCCAATAACGTGCGTGATGCGCTGGCTGGTGAAAGCTCGCGCCCGCGCGTAAGTCGTTTGGGGGAAGGGACGCTCATTACGCTGCGCTGTATTAATGGCAGTACTGACGAACGCCCGGATCAATTAGTGGCAATGCGTTTATATATGGACGAGCGATTCATTGTGTCTACCCGTCAGCGAAAGGTTCTGGCGCTGGACGATGTGGTCAGTGATTTGCAGGAGGGCACCGGGCCCGTAGATTGCGGCGGCTGGTTAGTGGATGTGTGCGATGCGTTAACCGATCACGCCAGTGAATTTATTGAAGAGCTACACGATAAAATTATCGATCTGGAAGATAATCTTCTCGACCAGCAAATCCCACCGCGCGGTTTCCTCGCATTGCTACGTAAACAGCTAATTGTTATGCGTCGCTATATGGCGCCGCAGCGCGACGTCTATGCCCGGCTTGCGAGCGAACGGTTGCCGTGGATGAGCGACGATCACCGGCGCAGAATGCAGGATATCGCCGACAGGCTGGGAAGGGGGTTGGATGAGATTGACGCTTGTATCGCGCGTACTGGCATCATGGCGGATGAAATTGCCCAGGTGATGCAGGAGTCTCTGGCGCGCAGAACTTATACCATGTCGCTTATGGCGATGGTTTTTCTGCCCAGCACTTTTTTAACAGGGTTATTTGGCGTTAACCTGGGCGGTATTCCCGGCGGCGGATGGCGGTTCGGCTTTTCTCTGTTTTGTATTCTGTTAGTTGTCCTGATCGGTGGTGTTACTTTATGGTTGCATCGCAGTAAATGGTTGTAACAAAAGCGCTTTTCAGACCATTTCGGGTGAAAAAACGCCGAGAAATTTGAGCGAAGTCAATAAACCATCTACCTATTCGGGGCAATATCTCTCTCGCAGGTGAATGCAACGTCAAGCGATGGGCGTTGCGCTCCATATTGTCTTACTTCCTTTTTTGAATTACTGCATAGCACAATTGATTCGTACGACGCCGACTTAGATTAGTCGGCTTTTTTTTGCCTGTAGACTATCTGCGTCTACCCTTTAAGAGTCTGAATGACATTCTGGAGGGTAATATGAGCTGTCTTTTGACCTTATTATATCTACACTCGTCCTTGTCGGACCCGATTCCCACTGACCCTGTTCCCATTCCTGAGCCGCTTCCCCGTCCTCAGCCGATGCCCGACCCGCCGCCGGACGAAGAACCGATTAAAATGTCGCATCAAACGCCCGGATCTGCGAGGATACGCGCCTGCTGACTATGAGTCGTTACCGCGAGAGTAAATTGTGACCGCTTTTTCAACCCTGAATGTTTTGCCCGCCGCCCAGCTCAATAACCTTACTGAGCTGGGCTATCTTGAGATGACACCTGTTCAGGCCGCAGCATTACCCGTCATTCTGGCGGGAAATGATGTGCGTGTGCAGGCCAGGACCGGTAGCGGCAAAACGGCGGCGTTTGGTCTTGGGCTCTTGCATCGAATTGATGTCACTCTGTTCCAGACACAGGCATTAGTGCTGTGTCCGACGCGGGAGCTGGCGGATCAGGTAGCCGGGGAGTTACGTCGCCTGGCCCGTTTTCTGCCAAATACCAAGATTCTGACCTTGTGTGGCGGGCAACCCTTTGGCGCACAGCGCGACTCGCTTCAGCACGCTCCGCATATCATTGTCGCGACGCCGGGGCGCCTGCTGGATCATTTACAAAAAGAAACCGTATCGCTGGATGCGCTGCACATTCTGGTAATGGATGAAGCAGACCGAATGCTGGACATGGGATTCAGTGACGCCATTGATGAGGTGATTCGCTTTGCGCCTGCGACGCGCCAGACGTTGTTGTTTTCAGCAACCTGGCCTGAGGCCATCGCGGCGATTAGCGGTCGTGTACAGCAGCAGCCAATACGTATTGAAATCGATACGGTAGATGCGCTACCGGCTATCGAACAACAGTTCTTCGAAACGTCTGCGCATGAAAAAATTTCGCTGCTACAAACGTTGCTTAGCCAGCATCAGCCAGCGTCCTGCGTGGTGTTTTGCAATACCAAAAAAGATTGTCAGGCCGTTTGTGATGCGCTTAATGCGGTAGGACAAAGCGCGTTGGCGCTCCACGGCGATCTGGAACAACGCGACCGCGACCAGACGTTGGTGCGTTTTGCAAATGGCAGCGCGCGCGTTCTGGTTGCCACCGACGTTGCCGCGCGAGGGTTAGACATTAAATCGCTCGAACTGGTGGTTAACTATGAACTGGCCTGGGACCCGGAGGTGCATGTCCATCGTATTGGCCGTACGGCGCGCGCGGGAAGCAGCGGCCTGGCGATCAGTTTCTGCGCGCCGGAAGAGGCGCAGCGGGCAAATATTCTTTCAGAAATGCTGCAACTCAAGTTGAACTGGCTGAATGCGCCCGCCCGGCAGTCGTTGCTTCCTCTGGCCGCAGAGATGGCTACCCTATGTATTGACGGCGGCAAAAAAGCGAAAATGCGTCCGGGAGATATTTTAGGCGCGCTGACCGGCGATATTGGATTAGACGGGGCGGATATCGGCAAAATTAATGTGCATCCAATGCACGTTTACGTCGCCGTACGTCAAGCAGTAGCGCAAAAAGCCTGGAAGCAGTTGCAAAACGGGAAGATCAAAGGCAAGTCATGCCGGGTACGGCTATTAAAATGATTGATAGCATGGCGTCTCAGCGGAGTGCTGGGACGCCTGCAGATTATTTCACTTCGATAACATCAAGCCGCAACGCCTCTAAGGCGGTGTCATCTTCTTCCGGCTGCCAGCCAGCGGGCTGCAAGGGAATCTCTTCACGATCGAACGCTAAATCGCCGCCGTCGACGACCTCGGAACCATGAGTGATTCCTTTGAAATCGAACAGGTTAGTGTCACAAAGGTGAGACGGCACGACATTCTGCATGGCGCTAAACATCGTCTCGATCCGTCCAGGATAGCGCTTATCCCAGTCGCGTAGCATGTCGGCAATCACCTGGCGTTGCAGGTTAGGTTGCGAACCGCACAGATTACAAGGAATGATAGGGAAGGCTTTGGCCTCAGCAAAACGGATAATATCTTTCTCGCGGCAGTAAGCCAGCGGGCGGATCACGATATGTTTGCCGTCATCGCTCATCAGCTTCGGCGGCATCCCTTTCATTTTTCCGCCATAGAACATATTCAGAAACAGGGTTTGCAGAATATCGTCGCGATGGTGGCCCAGGGCGATTTTAGTCGCGCCCAGTTCAGTCGCCGTACGATACAGGATACCCCGACGCAAACGCGAGCACAGCGAGCAGGTGGTTTTTCCTTCCGGAATCTTCTCCTTCACAATGCCGTAGGTGTTTTCTTCGACGATTTTATATTCTACGCCCAGCTGCTCAAGGTAGGCTGGCAGGATATGTTCCGGGAAACCTGGCTGCTTTTGATCGAGGTTGACGGCGACCAGTGAAAAATTGATCGGGGCGCTTTGCTGCAAATTACGTAAAATTTCCAGCATCGTATAGCTATCTTTGCCGCCAGAAAGGCAAACCATAATGCGATCGCCTTCTTCAATCATATTAAAATCGGCAATCGCTTCGCCAACGTTACGGCGCAGGCGCTTTTGCAACTTGTTGAGGTTGTATTGCTCTTTTTTTGTATTCTTTTGAATTTCTTGCATTATTTCAGTTCTCTGGTACTAAATGGGGCAAATTGGGGGCAAACTTTGCAGCTACGATAACCGCGCATTCAACATCGCTACCTGTTCGTCGTTCATGTCATCAATCCACATACCGTAAATTTCATACACCATCTGCGCAGTTTCATGCCCCATTTGGCTGGCGATAAATGCCGGGTTCGCTCCTGCCGTCAACAGCCAGCAGGCAAAAGTATGTCGCGTATGGTACGGATTACGGCGGCGAATACCAGCACGTTTTAATAGAGATAGTACCTTCGGATATTGTCAACTGTATACATCATGCAGCCAGGTCCGTTAAGAAGTGACGGGCTCAACTGAAATTCAGGCGCTGCTGCGTCCTGATGATGGTACGTTTCAAGTGGTTTCGTGGAGTGAACCGGGACTGGTGTAAAATGATATTCGGCACACCCTTTTTGCTCTTTTATTGGTGATATAAAATAACGTATCAGTATTTTATTATCTAATAAGATAGTGCAGAGTGTTTAATTATCGTTGGGTAAGATCATTTTACCGTATACTATTTAAAATTTTCTTGTTTATTCTGGTGGTCGTATTGAATTAAAAATAGCCTGTATCATATGTACAGTTCAGACAAATTATTTGCGATGAGAATTGCTACCTGATATCTACACCTTATGAAGCATACCATAATTCTGGCTGGAGAACGTAATGCGTATAACAGTAAGTGATATATCAACCAGAGAATCACAGCAGACGGTACAGATACAAGCTATCAGAAGTTGGGATACCATACCGTACCTTTCAATGTTGGATGGACTTTATCAGGACGATATCTTTCATGAGCAAGTGTCTAATTTACCAGGAGAATATATTAAGCTGGATGAGATGGCCAAAGATGAAGAAAAGAACAGATTAAATATTTACGACTTCTTCTTTGAGCCAACACATGAAATTATATATGAAGATATTAAGTCAACATTGGATTTTTATTATTCAAATAGCGCAACCTTCCGTAGGCTGGTTAATTATAAAGTAGAGCGCAGTATCAATGACGATGTAGATACCAATAAATGCGAGGTAAAGATATCTCTAAATTACAGTTACGAAAATATTGATGGGGGGCGAGGATATTTATCGCTTCCATTTGATCAAAACGGCTATCCAATTCCCCCTGACTTTCACAACTGTGTGAATGGAATCACATCAGAAAAATTGTTGTTAGATCTATTTCTAAAACATATTTTGCACGATCATTTAAATGCAAACGGTGAAGTTACAAACGTTTACGCCAATGTTATTTATAAAGAGATTGATCCTGCTGCAATTGCACATACATCGTCGTGTTTTTCTCAGGTAACGATGAGTGGTGAACATGAGCTATTTAATGTAGATAGCGTAACTGTTCCACCTAAAAGTACTGAGCAAATTATATCTGAGGGAAAGGAAATTCAAAGGCAAATTTTCTTATCTTCCCATAGCAGCAATCATCTTCAGCCAGTAACCATTCATAAAATGGACAGGAGTATTAAAAACATTGCAGTAACTGGTTTGTTATTATCATCAAGATTAGCAGTAACATCTGGTGATTATAGGATAAAAAATGGTAATTCAGAAGGTGAGAATAATTTTTTACCCGTTAAAGAATTACAGAGATATGAAAGGGCTCTCCCGGAGGATCATCCTGCCCCAACTACGGAGCCTAACCTGGCAGGTAAGGTGTTAGATGGCCTATTTGAACACTTTACATCTATGGCGGGAGGACGCCTTATCTCAATACTCAAACTACTGGTAAAAGAACAAGAGGCAAATAGTTATAAAAGAGGCTATCATGAATTACTTGCGTTTTCTCAAACTGGGCAGTGGACGCATGATGGAAGAGCTATTGCCGCTGAATATATGTTCAAAGGTCTTTTAGTTCATTTAAGTGATCGTCTCATTGTTCTCGGTGAGGGAAGTTTCATTTCTGTTCTATCTTTTGTAAGAGAAAATATTCAACATCAATATAAAATATATGAGCTAATGGCGCGTGATATGCTGGTTCATCCTATGCATTTCAGTACTGAGCCTGAACCACTCATGATAGACAGGCCTTTATGGACAAGGGAAAGCCACTATGCGAAAGTCCTGTATGAAAAGTTTCCTGCTATTTCTGGTTCAAGCTTTGACGTTTTCTATGGTAAGGATGCTATTATTACAGCATTAGAAATAGTATCTTTCAATAGACAGGAAAGAGGAAAGAGCGCTTTTAATAAAAAAAGGATGAATCATCTTTTTAAGCTGATTCAATTAGTAATACACCATTTATCCAGCAATGGTGGTGATAGAGTATTGCTTAGCCCTGAAGGCATAAAAAATAATTTTATTATTATGCGTAATATTATTTTTTGGTGTGCAAATATAACGGGGCCAATTAATGATGAAAAAATAGACACAATAGCAAGAAAAATTGTGGTTAATAATAAATTTACCAAAGGTGTTAAATCAACACTTCCCAAAAGTAACGATCCTTTAATATTGTTAATGAAAGCTGCGATCAATAAACAGCTAGACTGGGCGGAGAAATATTATCGAGCAGAGACTCATATGAAGGAACATATGCAGGAGTGTGATATCTTAGGACTAATGGATATCAACAAAATGGTGCAAGAGGCCGTTGTTGGGCTTATTCACGAGATCAGTGATATTGCGCAAAGCAGTTGGCTGACATTAGAAGAACAACATGAGAGACAGGCTCAGGCTCTCGAATCGTTCAAGGAGAAGCTTTCCTCCATGAATGGCGGGCAAGAATTCGTTTATGCATTTAATAAGATTATTCAGGAGGGGTTGGGAGGATTAATTGAGCTGAGCTTTGATCTTGATGATACTATACATCATCGCACAACTTCCTCATTAAGTCCGGCTGCAAGGGCAGGACTTCACCTCTTAGGAACGGTCTGGAATATTGTAATGGGTCTTGTCCCTGGTTTTAACGCTCTGGCTGGTACCAGCAGTATTCTTAACCGGGCTGTTGTGGATAACTCTGCGGATGTGTGCGGTTACGTACAGGATATTATACGTATCGGTATGGAGGCTGTTCCTGTTGCTGGAGCGAAGTTCACAGAAAGAGCGGCAAATGCAAAGTATACGGGCCTCCGATTTGTTGAAAATAAAATACAAAGAGGTGTAGTACGAGCGCCGATTCAAAAGGGGAGTAATTATAAAACTATAGAGTCAATAGAAAATACAGATTTTATTTATCAAAAAAGTAATCAGAAAGTTCTTGAGTTAGGTCCAGCGGGAAACGATGGGCTCTATCGCGCTACCGGTTTTGATAAACAAACGTATGGTTATTACAAACCGTCAGGAGAAGGCTTTTACAGAAAGCAAGCCTCATATCCACCGCTGTCATCGGAAGCGCCTAATACGATAAAATATGGCGACAGAGAGCTCGTTTTAACTAAAGAACCAAATTCAGAAACGTATCAGGCAACCTATTCGGATAGCGGAAAAAATTCAGCCATGACATTTTACCGATCTTCTGATGGAAGATTTTATCAAGCGTCAGGGCTGAAAGGTGGGGGGCTTATTCGCCATATTGATAAGCCTTATTCAGAGTTAAGAGAAGGAGACGCGGGTTATGATGAAGAACTGCTGGATATAACGGATGATTCCCCCTTACTGGAAGATATACTGGCCTCCCTGTCAGAAGATTTATACCCTACATCAGAAGAAAATGTACAAAGTATTTATAAGAAATACCGGAGTGGGGATGTAGCAGCAGGGGAGACCGAAGTTGTATTATGCCGAGGTACAATAGGTCCGCAGGCTGAAAATATTGTTAGTTTTAAAACAGCAGGCGGTATTGAGGGGGGCGATGTAGAGGTATTGCCTGTCTCTGCTGAAATAGCCAAAGAGCAGGTTAGAAGTGGAAGAATCGTACCTGAATATACCACGGAACTTAGTGTTGCAGACAGGTTCAGCAGGGAGCATTTTCTTATTATCGTTAAGGTAAAAGTCAGATATCTTACACGAGGTAGTGTCAGTGAAAGCGGCTGGGTTATGCCAAAAAAAACACCAGTGGACCCTGTTGGTATAATTGACAGGACATATGGTAAAGCAGAAAATACGGGGCAGGCAAACGCTTCTAAGTAATCATAAATCCTGAACAAGTTTATTGTTTTTATCTCTCGTGTATGAAAGATTGCTTTTATACTTTAAATAATTCGAGTTGCAGGAAGGCGGCAAGCGAGCGAATCCCCAGGAGCTTACTCAAGTAAGTGACTGGGGTAAGGGAACGCAGCCGCAGCACATGCAACCTGAAGTATGTTATGGCGAGATACGCAACGGGTCAAAAGCGTCTTTATTCTGTCATCCGTATTAATTAAGATGTCACCATGACCCGAAAAATATCGGAACGAAGAGATGTATGACTAAAGAAGCTGTAATCTTTCTATTTATCGCCATCGTGGTAGAAGTTATCTCCACGATCTCATTAAAATTATCGGATAGTTTTACGCGTCTGGTACCGAGCATCGTTACCATCATCGGATATTGTATCGCGTTCTGGTGCCTTACCATCCCAATGCGAACCATCCCTGCGGGTATCATTTATGCCATTTGGTCTGGGGTAGGGATTGTTCTTATTGGATTGATAGGATGGTTGTTTCTTGGCCAAAAACTGGATGTGCCGGCTATTATTGGCATGTTGCTTATCATCTGCGGTGTAATCGTAATCAATCTGTTTTCAAAAAGCGTCAGTCACTAGGCGATGATGATGGTTGATTTGAGCCCGCACTCTCTTATGCGGGCTCGGGTATTTAGCGCACCACCAGTACGGAGCATTCCGCATGACGCACAACGGCTGCGGCGTTGGAACCCAACAGATAGGTAGTAATATCCGGACGATGCGAGGCGATAATCACCATATCGGCCGGTAATTTTTTTGCCATTTCCAGAATCTTATCTTTAGGAGAGCCTTCTGCAACGTGCGCCTGCACGCGGTCCGCGGGAAGGTTGAATTTCTTGATAATCGCTTCCAGTTGAGATTTGGCTTCGGCTTTCAAATCGTCCATTGCGGGGAGCTCTGCTGAATAAGCCAGTCCCAGTGAAGCGTAATAGGGCAAAGACGGGATTACAGTCAAAAAGTGCACTTTAGCGTCGTCAATCTTTGCTTCGGCTTCAACATGTGAAATCACGCGTTGAGTTAATTCTGAATCTGAAATATCGATGGGTACAAGAATCGTTCTGTTCATAAAACCTCCTGTTTAAGTATCCACTGAAATTCTACTCCCTAAAGGCACTTTATGTACAATGACATACGTCACATTTTAGGTGCTGCTCCACGATACTCTGCGGGGACTACCAACAGGGGAGGACGGCGTAATATTAAGCGCATTCCCCGTAAATAATCAGCGAGTTGACGTTAAAACGTTATTTCTGCCTTGTCAGGAAAGACCTAAAAAGAGATGTTACCGTTTAATTCAATAATTAATGAAATAATTCGCAGTGAAATAGATATAATTTATACGAATGCTTTTGGGAGTATTATACGAAATAAAAATTATACAATATCATTCGGTTACGATATTCTACGCCTGTTATATGCCTTTATTGTCACATATTCATTTTGTCGCTGGGCCATTGCGTTAACCTTTGCTTTCCAGCGTATAAATTGACAAGCCCGAACGGATGTTCGGGCTTTTTTTGTTTCCAGGTTAATCCTTAGAATATTTTTTAATCTGCGCCGGATTTTTCCGCTTTTCCTGCCAGCAAGGCAAGAAAGTCATAGCGTTTTTGCAAATCCAATGCGGCATCTCGCCATAATTGTTCAGCTACTTCAGGCTGTTGCGCATTCAGGCGACGGAAACGCTGTTCATTAAGCAGCGTTTCCGCCAGGGCATCAGACGGTGGCCGAGAGTCCAGCGCCAGCGGCGGCTTGCCTTCATCCGCACGGCGGGGATCAAAGCGGTATAACGGCCAGAAACCGGTCGCCGTTAACTGGCGCATCTGGTCATGGCTTAGCGCCAGATCGTAGCCATGTTCTTCACAGGGGCTATAGGCAATGATCAGCGACGGTCCTGGCCAGGCTTCGGCCTCCTGGATGGCTTTCACCGTCTGGTTTAACTGCGCGCCCAGCGAGATTTGCGCGACATAAACATGACCATACATCATCATGCTGACACCAAGATCTTTACGGGCTTTACGCTTGCCATGTTCGCCAAACTTAGTGACGGCGCCAAGCGGCGTCGCCTTCGACGCCTGGCCGCCAGTATTGGAGTAACACTGCGTATCCAGAACCAGAATATTGACATTCTCCGTCAGGCTTAACACATGGTCTAAACCGCCAAAGCCGATGTCGTATGCCCAACCATCGCCGCCAATCAGCCAGATTGATTTTTCTACCAGCGCATCAGCATCCTTTAACAGTTCCTCTGCGCCCGCAACCGATTTCAGATGTTGGCGTAATGCGGCGACCTGCTCACGCCGAACGTCAGGCGTTGCTTCGGCATGCAGCGCATCGTTTAATTCCGCCGGAATGCGATCGGCGAATTGCGCCAGTAAACGCATGACGCGCGCCCGGTGCTGATCCACGCTCAGACGGAAACCGAGGCCAAATTCCGCGTTATCTTCAAATAACGAATTCGCCCATGCCGGGCCGCGTCCGTGGGCATCGGTGGTATAAGGTGTAGAGGGTAAGTTACCGCCGTAAATAGAGGAACACCCCGTGGCGTTAGCGATTAACATTCTGTCGCCATATAACTGAGTCAGCAGTTTAATATACGGCGTTTCACCGCAGCCGGAACAGGCGCCGGAATATTCAAACAGCGGCGTAATAAGCTGCGATGTGCGGATATCAATTCGTTCCAGTTTGTTTCGATCGATTTCCGGTAAGTCGAGGAAGAAGTCATAATTCACTTTCTCTTCTTCCACATGCTCAAGGCGCGACATCATGTTAATCGCCTTGATCTGCGGATTTTGCCGATCTTTAGCCGGGCAGACCTCTACGCATAAATTACAGCCAGTACAGTCTTCCGGCGCGACCTGCAGCACATATTTCTGGCCGCGCATATCGCGGGACTTCACGTCCAGCGAATGCAGACTGGCTGGCGCGTTCTCCATCGCCTGCGGGGAAACGACTTTCGCACGAATTGCCGAGTGAGGGCAGGCAGCGACGCAGTGATTACATTGTGTACACAGTTCCTCTTTCCAGACAGGAATCTCTTCGGCGATATTGCGTTTTTCCCAGCGGGTGGTGCCCATCGGCCATGTTCCGTCCGGCGGCAGGGCGGAAACAGGCAGTGCGTCGCCGAGGCCCGCCAACATGGCGGCGGTAACGGTTTTCACGAAATCCGGCGCGGCGTCGGAGACAACCGGCGGGCGATGCGCGCTGTGCGGATTAACCGCCTGCAACGGCACTTCCGCCAGCGATTCCTGCGCCAGAGCCAATGCCTGCCAGTTACGCTCAACCAGATCCTGACCTTTGCTGCTATAGCTTTTGGCAATCGCGCCCTGCAGCTCAACCAGGGCGCTATCGCCCGGAAGAATATGCGTCAGGTGGAAGAAAGCCATTTGCATGACGGTATTGATGCGGGCGCCAAGTCCACATTCGCGGGCGATTTTCGCCGCGTTAACCACGTAAAAACGCGCCTTTTTCTGATTCAATACCGCCTGAACTTCTTGCGGCAGACGCGACCAGACCTCGTCGGCGCTGTACGGCGTATTAAGCAGAAAGATACCGCCGGGCTTCAGACGCTCCGCCATCTGATATTTATCGATAAACTGTAATTGATGGCAGCCGACAAAATCCGCCTGAGCAATTAAGTAAGCGGAACGAATGGGTTTTTCGCTGACGCGCAGGTGCGATACCGTGAGCCCGCCAGCTTTTTTAGAGTCATAAACGAAATAACCTTGCGCATACCACGGCGTAGAATTACCGATAATTTTAATATTATTTTTCGTGGCGGATACGCTGCCGTCGCTTCCCAGACCGTAAAATAACGCTTCCAGTTTAGCGCTGCCGGGCAGGGTATTTTCCGGTAATGGCAGCGAGAGGTTAGTAACGTCATCATAAATGCCCACCGTAAACCGTGGCTTGGGTTTCGCACGGCTGAGTTCATTAAAGACCGCCAGTACACACGCCGGGCCGAACTCTTTGGATGATAGTCCATAACGGCCGCCAATGGTGCGCGGCAACGTTTCGCGCTCGCCATTATTAAAGGCTTCCGCCAGTGCGGTCATCACGTCCAGATAAAGCGGCTCGGCCTGCGCGCCAGGCTCTTTAGTGCGATCGAGTACGGCGATAGCGCGAACGGTTTCCGGTAATGCCTGTAACAAATGTTTGGCGGAGAAGGGGCGGAACAGACGGACTTTCAGAACGCCGACCTTTTCTCCGCGTATCAGTAGCTCGTCCACGACCTCTTCGCAGGTGCCGAGGGCGGAGCCCATCATTATGATGACGCGTTCAGCCTGGGGATGGCCATAATATTCAAATGGCTGGTACTGACGGCCCGTAGCGTCGCCAAATGCCTTCATCGCCTCTTCAACATGATCATAAACGGCGTTGTACCACGGGTTGGTCGCTTCGCGAGACTGGAAGTAGGTATCCGGATTCGCTGAAGTTCCACGAATCACCGGATGTTCCGGATTCAGCGCGCGGGCGCGGTGAGCGTCGATCTCCGCCTGCGGCATCAGGTTCAGAATGGTTTCATCCGTTAGCGGTATAATTTTGTTGATTTCATGCGATGTGCGGAAGCCATCAAAAAAATGAATAAACGGAACGCGGCTTTTCAGCGTAGCTCTGTGCGCGATCAGCGCAAAATCCTGCGCTTCCTGAACGCTGGCGGCGCATAACATCGCGCAGCCTGTCTGGCGGACCGCCATCACATCGGAATGGTCGCCAAAAATAGAAAGCGCGTGTGTGGCGACGGTGCGTGCGGCAACGTGCAGTACAAACGGCGTGAGCTGCCCCGCCAGTTTATACAGCGTTGGAATCATCAGCAGCAGCCCCTGCGATGATGTAAATGACGTAGAAAGCGAACCGGTTTGTAACGCACCGTGAACGGCGGCGATCGCGCCGCCTTCCGACTGCATCTCTACCACACGCGGCGTATCGCCCCAGACATTTTTAAGCCCATTACCGGCCCAGGCATCCGCTTGTTCAGCCATTGTTGAACTGGGCGTAATCGGGTAAATGGCGATAACCTCGCTGGTACGGAACGCCACCGACGCTACCGCGCCATTACCGTCAATTGTTTGCATATGACACCCTTACATTGCGCAAAAAAGAGGGACACGCATAATCGTGAGCGCATCCTGTAGTTATCCTTTTATTTTAGCAAAGCCCTTCAAGCCCCATTTTCGCTTTTGTGTCCCTGGCGGGAGGAGAATGGCGATTTCTTGCCGAAAAGACGTAAAAAATTGCCAATAAATGTTAATGAAGCGCATAAATGCGCGCTTTGCCTCTCGACGCGTCAGTTTCTGCTGCCTATTATTTAGGGCGGTGTCGTTTGGATGAATAAACAGAGGGGAGAGAAATGCGCGCAGCGTTTTGGGTGGGATGTGCCGCGTTATTATTGTCGGCTTGCAGTAGCGAACCTGTTCAGCAGGCAACCGCGGCGCATGTTTCGCCAGGGATGAAAGCGGCGATGTCCAGCGCCGGCGAAGCGAATTGCGCTATGATTGGCGGTTCGCTTTCAGCGGCCCGGCAGCTTGATGGTTCAGTAATTGGTATGTGCGCGCTACCCAACGGCAAACGTTGTAGCGAACAGTCGCTTGCCGCCGGAAATTGCGGGAGTTATTAAGCGCGGCGTTTCGCCTGACGCGTATAACTTTTCACTTAATGGCTTAGTGCGCTAAATCCGCCAGTTTATACATTAGCGTTGTTTCTGCCGTCGCCAGCGTTAATTGGTTCGCGGTTAAATCGACCTGCGCGCCTTTGCTGAAGAGCTCGCTGAGGGTGCCGTCCAGCGCATTAAGCTGCGGATCTGCGCACATCATTCGGGTCATCGCTAAATTTTTCACTTTTAATTCGCCGTCCGACAGTTTTCCTTCGCCGGTGAATTGATTGCACATTTTGCCGGATACCGTCATGTCCTCGCCAAAGCTGAGCTCCGGGCCGGTGACCGTTTTACCGTTTACGCTTTCCAGAACAAAGCGGTGGTGCTCCAGTTGCTCGCGTTTGACGGACACTTTTCCACTGCTCACGCACCCTGTGATTATGATGCTCAGGGCGACCAGCGTGACGATTTTCTTCATTGATATTCTCTGTAATCTGATAGTTAACACTGACTATAGTAATGATATGACCGGATAGATCTTCAGGGGTTATCCGAAAATGCTCCCCTGAGCGCAGGGGAGCGACAGGATTAGAACAGCGCGTTCGGGCAGGCTTCGCCCTTCTCAAGCTGGCTTAAGTTTTGTAACGTGGTTTCAGAGATGCTGATCAGCGCTTCTGCGGTCAGGAATGCCTGGTGCCCCGTAAACAGTACGTTATGGCAGGCCGACAGACGGCGGAAAACATCATCCTGGATAACATCGTTTGACTTATCTTCAAAGAACAGGTCGCGTTCGTTTTCATACACATCCATCCCCAGCGAGCCGATTTTCTGATTCTTCAGAGCTTCGATAGCCGCCTGGGAATCAATCAGCGCGCCACGACTGGTATTAATGACCATAACGCCATTTTTCATTTGGTCGAATGCCGCATGGTTCAGTAAATGGTAGTTTTCCGGCGTGAGCGGGCAGTGCAGAGAAATGACATCCGATTCGGCAAACAACGTTTGCAGATCCACATACTCGACGCCGAGGTCAAGCGCGGCGGTGCTGGGATAGGGATCAAACGCCAGTAAACGCATTCCGAAGCCTTTCAGGATACGCAGCGCGGCGACGCCGATTTTACCGGTACCAATGACGCCAGCGGTTTTTCCGTGCATGGTAAAGCCGGTCAGTCCCTCAAGGGAAAAGTTAGCGTCGCGGGTGCGTTGATAAGCGCGGTGAATACGGCGGTTCAATGTCATCATCATGCCAATCGCATGTTCAGCGACGGCTTCCGGAGAATAAGCCGGTACGCGCACCACCTGCAAACCGAGCTCTTTAGCGGCATCCAGGTCGACATTATTAAATCCGGCGCAACGCAGCGCGATGTATTTCACGCCGTGTTTTTTCAGCTCTTCCAGTACCGGTCGGCTCCCGTCGTCATTCACGAAGATACAAACTGCTTCACATCCATTGGCGGTTTTCGCCGTTTTCTCGGTCAGCAGAAAATCAAAAAACTCCAGTTCGAAACCGAACGCTTCGTTCACTTGCTGTAGATATTTCTTGTCATACTGTTTGGTACTATAGACGGCGAGTTTCATATGACCTTCTCCAGTGATGTTTGAATCACACAAATATGCTTAAAATTATCTTACAAAAAATCAAAAATAATTGATAGTCATACATATAATGAATAATTTTAGGTTATCATTCTCCACAACGCCTCAAATAGCCGGAGGGCGCCCCTGCAACATGAACTATTAGGCTATGTACGGGCAATCATGCCAAAATAAAGAGATAGCCGACTGAATTTTTCGTTAAATCAGGAAATTAATGGCCCATGAAGGGTAAATATAAAGCCGCCCTTGCGCTACTGTTACTGCTGATTCTTGTCCCTCTGACGCTACTGATGACCCTCGGGCTGTGGGTTCCCACTCTGGCGGGAATTTGGCTACCCGTCGGTACCCGTATCGCTCTGGAACAAAGTCCACGCCTGACACGTCATGGGTTAGTGATTCCCGATCTTCGCTATCTGGTCAATGATTGTTCGTTAGCGCATATTACCCAGGCGGAACTGACGCATCCCAGCCGTTGGTTGCTGAATATTAAAAGCCTCAAACTGGATGCCGCGTGCCTGGCGAAACTGCCCGCTACGGAAGCTTCTCCCGCCGCGCCGCGTACGCTGGCGCAGTGGCAGTCAATGCTGCCCAATACCTGGATTAACATCGATAATGTTATTCTCGCGCCCTGGCCGGAATGGCAGGGCAAGCTGGCGATCTCCATGACGCCGGTCATTCAGCAGATACGTTATCAGGGCGAAAAAGTAAAATTTCAAGGGCAGCTACGCGGTCAGGCATTGACTGTGAGCCAACTGGAGATCGCCGCGCTGGCCAACCAGCCTCCCGTTAGCCTGGCGGGGGAGTTTATGTTGCCGCTGGTACCGGATGGCCTGCCGGTCAGCGGTCATGCGGCAGCGACCTTGCGTCTGCCGCAGGAACCGTTGCTGGTGGATGCGGAACTGGAGTGGCGTGATAACGCCGGACAGCTCATCGTGATGGCGCGAGGTAATCCTGACCCGATTCTCGATCTCCCCTGGGCGGTAACGCGTCAGCGGCTTACCATCAGCGATGGCCGCTGGAACTGGCCATATCAGGGATTCCCCTTGAGCGGACGTCTGGCTTTTAATATCGATAACTGGCAAGCCGGGCCGGATAATGCGCGAGTCAGCGGACGCCTGAATATTCTGACCCAGGGCGATGCCGGTAAAGCGAACGCTGTACTGACTATCGGCCCGGGAAAACTCAGCATGGATAGCAGTGAGATGCCTCTACAGCTTACCGGCGAGGCTAAACAGAAGGATTTAATCTTTTATGCCGTATTGCCCGCTATGTTCCGCGGCAGTCTGGCCGATCCGCAGCTCACCTTTGCACCTGGCGCATTGCTACGCTCGCGCGGACGGGTGATTGATGCGTTAGATATTGATGAAATTCGTTGGCCGCTGGCGGGCGTCAAGGTGACGCCGCGCGGCGTTGATGGTCGATTACAGGCTATTTTACGGGCGCACGAAAATGAGATGGGCGATTTCGTTCTTCATCTTGATGGCCTGGCGAATGATTTTCTCCCTGATGCTGGTCGCTGGCGGTGGCGCTATTGGGGGCAAGGAAGCTTTACGCCAATGCGCGCCCGCTGGGATATTGCCGGACAGGGCGAATGGCATGATAACACCATCAGGTTGACCAGTTTGTCCACCGGTTTTGATCAGTTGCACTATGGCGCAATGACCGTCACATCGCCAAGACTGGCGCTGAATAAACCTATTGTCTGGGTTCGCGACGCCACAACGCCGTCGCTACAGGGCGCGCTGTCTCTGGAGGCGGGAAAAACCGTATTTACCAGCGGGAGCGTGCTGCCGCCTTCTACCATTAATTTTAGCGTTGAAGGGCGCGAGCCAACTCTGTTCCAGTTTAAAGGCGACCTTCGGGCGGGGGCGATAGGGCCGGTACGGCTGAATGGGCGCTGGGATGGCGAACGCCTTCGCGGACAGGCCTGGTGGCCGAAGCAGTCGCTTATCGTTTTTCAGCCGTTGCTTCCACCGGACTGGAAAATGACGCTGCGCGAAGGCTCACTGTATGCGCAGGTGGCTTTTTCCGCCGCACAGGGGCAGGGGTTTGAAGCAGGTGGACACGGCGTGTTAAAAGGCGGTAGCGCCTGGATGCCGGATAACAAAATCAACGGCGTCGATTTCATTCTGCCATTTCGCTTCCACAACGGCGCGTGGCAATTGGGGACGCGCGGGCCTGTCTCGCTGCGTATTGCCGGGATAGTTAACCAGGTCACGGCGAAAAATATCACCGCTGATTTACAGGGCGGTTATCCCTGGAGCGAGTCGAATCCATTACTGCTAAGCGATGTCAGCGTAGACGTGCTGGGCGGTCAAATCATTATGAAACAGTTGCGAATGCCGCAGCACGACCCGGCGCTTTTGCGGGTGCAAAATATTTCATCCAGCGAATTGATTAGCGCCATAAATCCAAAGCAATTCGCCATGTCTGGTCCGGTCAGCGGCGCGCTGCCGCTGTGGCTGAACAATGAAAAATGGATAATCAAAGATGGCTGGCTTACGAATCCCGGGCCAATGACGTTGCGCATCGATAAAGATACTGCGGATGCGGTGGTGAAGGATAATGTCACGGCAGGCTCGGCGATCAACTGGCTACGTTATATGGAGATTACGCATTCGTGGACGAAAATTAACGTTGATAACCTGGGCGTACTAACGATGCAGGCGGCCATTACCGGCAAAAGCCGGGTAGATGGTAAAACCGCGATCGTTAACTTGAACTATACCCATGAAGAAAATGTGTTTACGCTGTGGCGCAGTTTGCGTTTTGGCGACAATTTACAGGCATGGCTTGAACAAAATACAGCGTTGCCGCAACCTCCTTGCCGGAAAGACAAGGACTGTGAGGATAAATAATGAAAATGAGTATTGCCATGCTGTCAGCGCTTGCGTCATTTATCGTGGTGGGCTGCACGCCACGTATTGAAGTCGCCGCGCCGGAACAGCCGATTACCATCAACATGAATGTAAAGATCGAGCATGAAATACATATCAAAGTCGATAAAGATGTTGAAGAACTCCTGAAATCACGCAGCGATCTATTTTGAGGCCATAATGAAAAAGTATTTAATACTATGGGTGCTGACGCTGAGCTTGCTCACACCTTCTGTGTGGGCCTTAACCCTGGACGAAGCGCGCACGCAGGGCCGGGTCGGGGAAACGCTGAATGGCTATCTGGTGGCCTTAAAGAATGATGCCGAAACCCAGAAACTGGTGCTTGATATTAATCATGCCCGCCGCGCCAGTTATCAGCAGTTAGCGGATAGCAATCATCTTCCCGTGGACGAGGTGGCGAAGATGGCAGGGCAAAAACTAGTTGAGCGCGCCAGGCCGGGAGAATATGTCCAGGGAATTAATGGCAAATGGATGCGTAAATAACCGCTTTCCGACAATTTTTTTACCGCAAAATGCATTTTTATATGGGTAATTTCTGAATTTAGCCGTTTGCGCCGAAATTAGGATAGCCGTGCGGCGTCATCTCTGATGGAGTGTCTCGCGTTGAGTCGTTTTTCAGAGAATACCGATGACGCTTTATCAAATTAAACCTGCTTTTCAGGCGCTGCTTCGCCCCGTAATGGCATGGCTATATCGGCATCATATTACAGCCAATCAGATCACCCTTTCCGCTATGGCTCTCTCTATTGCGACCGGCCTGATATTGATTGTAGTGCCCCTGTATTTTCTGTTGCCCATCGTGTTATTTGCGCGCATGGCGCTCAACGCGCTGGATGGTATGTTAGCGCGCGAATGCCGCCAGCAATCTCGTTTAGGCGCCATTCTGAATGAAACGGGCGATGTGATTTCAGACATCGCGCTTTACCTACCGTTTCTTTTTCTGGCCGACAGCAGCGCGCCATTGGTGCTCGCCATGCTCCTGGCGATGGTGATGACTGAGTTTTGCGGAATATTAGCGCAAACGATCAACGGCGTACGTAGTTATGCCGGACCGTTTGGCAAAAGCGACAGAGCGCTGGTGTTTGGCGCAGGGGGGCTGGCGCTGACCTTTTGGCCTCAGGTGGCGCAGTGGAGCAATATAGTCTGGAGCATTGCTCTCGTATTGCTGCTTTGGACGACAGTAAACCGTTGTCGAAGCGCATTAATTGCGGTGGATGTCAAATGATGCTGCTCGAAAAATCCCTGCTCGTCATTTTTGCGCTTTTGCTGGTGGCCACTCTGGTAAATCGAATTCTGGTGTGGCGTCGTCCTGATAAGGACTGGCGCGAATTGGCGCTACGCATTCGGACCTGGTGGCTAATCATCATTCTGTTTTCGCTGGCGCTATTGAGTCCGACCTGGCTGGCATTGACCTTTTTCGCCTTACTCAGCTTTATGGCGCTAAAAGAATTCCTGACGCTGGTTCCCTCCCGTCATTCTGACCGAATGCCGCTGTTGTGGATGTTTATCGCGATTCCCATCAATTATTGGCTGATTGGAATTGGCTGGTACGGCATGTTCGTGGTGTTTATTCCGGTTTATGTCTTCTTATTTTTACCGGCGCGTATGGTGATCGCGGGTGATACGCAGGGGTTTTTACGCACCGCGTCGCAGCTTCACTGGAGTCTGATGACCACGGTTTTTGCCTTTAGCCATGTCGCTTTTTTGTTGGTGCTGCCTGCGGACGGCAAACAAACCGGCGCGCTACTGGTATTGTTTCTGGTCGGGCTGACTGAGTTTAACGACATTGCGCAGTATTTATGGGGTAAATCATTCGGGCGCATCAAAGTGACGCCGACCGTAAGCCCGAATAAAACCCTGGCCGGGTTGGCGGGGGGCGTGATGACAACGGCGCTGGCGGGACTGGCATTGGGACCGTTACTCACCCCACTAAATGCGCCAATGTCAATACTGGCCGGGTTAATGATTGGCGGCACCGGGTTTTGCGGCGATGTGGTGATGTCCGCCGTAAAACGTGATGTCGGCGTAAAAGACAGCGGTACGTTGTTACCCGGTCACGGCGGCTTGCTTGATCGGCTTGACTCCCTAATCTTTACCGCGCCGGTGTTTTTTCATTTTATTCGTTATTTTTGCTACTGAACCGTTATGAACCGATTTCTTCGCACCTTATTTACGTTGTGTCTTGTCTGGCCCGTAATCCGGTTGTGGCTTGGGCTGCGGGTGAAGCACCGGGAGCGACTTCCCCATCGCGGCCCGCTGATCGTGGTGGCCAATCATAATAGCCACATGGATGTGTTTGCGCTTTTGTCGCTGTTTTCACTACGTCAACAGGGTTATGTTCATCCGGTCGCTGCCGCTGACTATTTTTTGCGTAACAAGTGGATGGGCTGGTTTGCGATTAACATTCTTAATATTGTTCCTGTAACCCGCAAAGGCGGAGAGGCAAACCCGCTGACGCGGTGCGAGCAAGCGTTGCGTGATAATAAAATCCTGATTTTTTTTCCCGAAGGAACGCGCGGCGAACCGGGAATATTATCGCCGCTGAAATCAGGAATCTGGCATTTGAGCCAGCGCGTGCCGGAGGCGAGCGTGGTCCCCGTCTGGCTATGCGGCACAGAGCGAATCATGGCGAAGGGGAACCGCATCCCGCTCCCGCTCTTTATTGATGTCACGATTGGCGATGCGTTGCATTCACACCCCGAAAAAAAGCAATTTATGGACGATCTCAGGCACAGACTGCTTGAGCTTCAGCAACAGACGTCAGGGAATATTACTCATGCCTCACCTTCGCACGCCGAATAAACGGTGTTTTTTGACGAGTGACAACACTGAACTCTTCTACCGTCACTGGCCTGCAATGTCGGTAAGCACAACGCCGAAAGTTATTGTTTTATTTCATCGCGGCCATGAACATTCGGGGCGCCTGCAACATATTGTCGATGAGCTGGCGATGCCAGAGATGATATTTTACGCATGGGATGCCAGAGGACATGGATATTCTCCTGGCCAACGCGGCTATAGCCCGTCGCTCGCCCGCTCGGTACAAGATATGGACGAGTTTATTCGTTTTGTCGCCGCTGATAGCCAGACTCCGTTGGAAAATATCGTTGTAGTGGCGCAGAGCGTCGGCGCGGTGTTAGCGGCAACCTGGGCGCATGATTACGCGCCAAACATTCGTGGTCTGATACTGGCTTCTCCGGCATTTAAAGTGAAACTGTATGTACCGTTTGCACGGGCAGGGTTAGCCTTGTGGCATCGTTTGCGAGGTCTGTTCTACGTTAATTCCTATGTAAAAGGTAAATATCTGACGCATGACCCTGAACGCGTGACAAGTTTTAATCATGATCCACAGATTACCCGCGCTATTGCGGTGAATATCCTCCTTGATTTGTATAAAACATCGGTACGTATTATCGCCGATGCCAGTGCGATTACTTTACCCACACTGCTACTGGTATCCGGTAAGGATTATGTCGTTCACCGCCAGCCGCAGGTGGATTTTTATCAGGGGCTACGTAGTCGACTGAAAGAGCTTCATGTTTTTGCAGGTTTTTTTCACGATACGCTTGGCGAAAAAAACAGACATCTGGCATTTGAGAAAATGCGTTGTTTTATTGAGACGCTGTATAACTTGCCGCCGCAGCGTTTTGACTACCAGCATAAAGACCGCTGGAGTCCGGGCGCGGATACCTGGCGTGTACTCAGTGGAGGGGCTGCTCCCTGTTCATGGGATGATATCGCTTATCGTAGTTTGCGTTATGTAATGAAAAGATGGGGCGCTCAATCGGCGGGTATACGCCTGGGGTTTGAGACGGGATTTGATTCCGGTAGTACGCTGGATTATGTCTACCGTAATCAGCCGCAGGGAGGCAATATAGTGGGACGTTTAATCGATAAAAATTATCTTAATAGTGTCGGCTGGAAAGGTATTCGTCAGCGTAAGATTCATTTGCAAAACCTTATCCGTCAGGCGGTTCAAAAGCTGATAGAGCAGGGAAAACCGGTCCGGGTAGTAGATATTGCCGCAGGACACGGGCGTTACATCCTTGATGCGCTGGAAGATGAGGTGACGGTTAGCGATATATTATTGCGTGATTTCAGCGAATTAAACGTCGCACGAGGGCAGGAGATGATTGCGAGCCGAGGAATGTCCAGCAGAGTGCGTTTTGAACGCGGTGACGCCTTCAATAATGACGAACTGGCGGCGCTGAAACCACGTCCGACATTAGGTATTGTCTCTGGTCTTTATGAACTTTTTCCGGATAACGCTTTGGTTCGACGTTCGCTTGCTGGGCTGGCTGCCGCTATCGAACCTGGGGGCATGTTGTTATATACCGGACAACCCTGGCATCCTCAGTTGAAAACTATCGCCTGGTCGCTTACGAGCCACAAAGATAATAAAGCATGGGTTATGCGTATACGCACGCAGGGTGAGATGGATGCTTTAGTGCATGAGGCGGGATTTGATAAATGCGCGCAGCTAATTGATGAATTCGGGATTTTTACCGTTTCGATGGCGGTGCGCCGTGGAAACTGAGCGTCGCAAGGTATTCATACAGGGTGCTGGTTGGCTGCTGCTACTGGCGCCGTTTTTCTTTGTCACCTACGCAAAAGTAAATCAATTTACCGCCTGGCGAGATACCCAATCCCATGATATTGGGAGCGTGGTACTTGGCTGGGAATCTGCCATTCCCTTTATTCCGTGGAGTATTGTTCCTTACTGGAGTCTGGATTTGCTCTATGGGCTGTCACTATTTATCTGCGCGACAAGCTTTGAACAATGTCGGCTGGTGCGCCGTCTGGTACTGGCGTCAGTTATAGCCTGCGTTGGATTTCTACTTTTCCCTTTACAGTTTAGTTTTACGCGTCCGCCTGTTTCCGGCGTTGCGGGGTGGTTGTTTACGCAACTTGAACAGTTCGACTTGCCATATAACCAGTCGCCGTCGCTACATATTATTCTTTGTTGGCTGCTGTGGAGGCATTTCAGCCGCCATCTTTCCGGTGGTTGGCGCAGGCTGTGCGATGGCTGGTTCCTGCTGATTGCCATTTCGGTTTTGACAACCTGGCAACATCATTTTATTGATATTATTACCGGTCTGATGGTGGGGATGTTGATCGACTGGATGGTGCCGGCCCAGAGTCGTTGGCACTGGCAGGCACCCAACGCGGTTCGGTTCCGGTTGGTGCGGCGTTACGTATTCGGGATGTCCTTATGCATTATTGTGGGGGTATTGCTGGCGCCATGGTCATTCTGGCCGTCGGTGTGTCTGTGCTGGCCAGCATTATCCTTGTTGATTGTGGGACGCGGCTATGGCGGATTCGGCGCTGCAGCGTTGTGTAAAGACAAAGAGGGGCGGTTATCGCCTTCCGTCTATTGGCTAACGCTTCCGTGGCGCTGTGTGATGTGGTTATCGATGCGTTGGTTTACGCATCGTCTGCCCCCGGTCAATCACATCGCCGCCGGCGTTTATCTTGGTAGTTATCCGCGCCACACCCCCATGCAAAACGCGGTGCTGGATGTAACCTGCGAGTTTCCTCGTGGCCAGGCAACAAGGTTGAAGACCTATTATTGCGTACCGATGTTGGATCTGGTTACGCCGGACGATGCGCAGTTACGGCAGGCGGTGGCTATGCTGGAGGCGCTGCGTGAGGAACAGGAAACGGTGTTGGTACATTGCTCGCTGGGGTTGTCTCGTAGCGCGATGGTGGTTGCGGCATGGCTATTATGCTATGGCCATGCCGCAACGGTAGAACAGGCGGTAGCATATATTCGTGCGTGTCGGTTACAAATTGTGCTAACGGATGAACATCTGGACGAACTGCGGCAATGGCAATAAAAAATGACACTGTAACAAATGGAGATATACTTCAGCGCGAGTTATTGTCGCAGACGTTAGCGAGTTGGCGATTTTTTCTACTTTTTACTCTCCTTCCTGGTGTATGGGTGATATTTATCTCCCCGCCAGGGGCGCTGCGCGTGGTTATCGCATTGTTGTGCGGCACGGCCTGTTTCGGCTGTTGGCGGATCTGGTTAGATAAGCGCTATTTTGTGCTGATTACGCATGAGAATAACCAGCAAGCTGGGGAAGGGCTTTTTATTATCTGGCGGCGCGAAAGAGTGCAAACGCTAACACTAAGCGAACGTCAGCAGGGGGCGCTCAAACAATTTCGCCGCACGCTGGTTACGATAGTCGCGCTTTGGGGGATATGGCTATTCGCGCTTGCTCTTTGATTATCGCGAGACACGACCCCTACTCGCTGAGAGCCAACTTTCGGGGCAGTTTGAGCTATCAGGCAGCCACTACGCTGTCAATCGCGGCTTTTGCATCGGCCTGGGCTTTAGCCGCCACTTCCGGCCCGTAGGCGATGCCTTCGGCAAAGACAAAATTCAGGTCGGTAATACCGATAAAACCAAGGAACACTTTCAGGTAAGGCGCAATCAAATCCGTCGGGGTGTCTTTATGGATACCGCCGCGGCTGGAGAGAACCACCGCGCGTTTACCGGTTACCAGACCTTCCGGGCCTTTTTCGGTATAGCGGAAAGTGATACCGGCGCGGGCAATCAGATCAAAGTAGTTTTTCAGCTGCGTCGGGATATTGAAATTGTACATCGGCGCCGCAATAACGATGATGTCGTGGGCTTTCAGTTCAGCAATGAGTTCATCAGACAGCGCCAGAGCGTCCTGTTGACGTGGCGTTAAAGGCGCATCGCCCGGACGCATCGCGCCCACCAGCTCGCCATCCAGCACCGGAACAGGGTTGGCCGCCAGATCGCGGACAGTAATTTCATCTGCGACGTGTTTTTCGCGCCATTGTTCAATAAAATAGTCAGTCAACTGACCAGACTGAGAGTACCCTGCCAGAATACTGGATTTAAGAACTAATACCTTGCTCATGGGTGTTTCCTTTTATGTGTTTGAAGGGGCGTGCCCCGTTGCTTGTTGACACTTTATTCACAAATATGTCGCAGGGATAGCGCAATATATCGAACCCTTTGTTCGAAATTATTGAACAACACAAAAAAAGCCCCAATGTGGTACTCTATACCTATCATTTAAAACGATTTTAAACAGGCAGAATGCTGCCCAAGAGCTTTATGACTGAACAATCTACGTTGACGCTTCAGGTGTTACAGCAGCGGCTGGATGCACTGATGCTGCGCGACAAACAGCGCTTTTCGCGCCGCCTGCATGGCGTAAAGAAAGTAAAAAATCCTGATGCGCAACAGGCCATTTTCCAGACGATGGCGAAAGAAATTGAACAGGCTGCGGCGCAGGTCGCCCTCCGCGAAGCGGCGCGCCCCTCAATCACTTATCCGCAAAATCTGCCTGTTAGCCAGAAGAAACAGGACATTCTGGAAGCGATCCGCGATCATCAGGTAGTGATCGTGGCAGGGGAAACCGGTTCCGGTAAAACCACCCAGTTGCCGAAAATTTGTATGGAACTGGGACGCGGAATTAAAGGACTTATTGGACATACTCAGCCGCGTCGCCTGGCGGCGCGCACCGTCGCTAACCGTATTGCCGAAGAGTTGCAAACGGAGCCTGGCGGCTGCATCGGCTATAAAGTTCGTTTCAGCGATCATGTCAGTAGCAACACCATGGTCAAACTGATGACGGACGGTATCCTGCTGGCGGAAATCCAGCAGGACAGGCTATTGATGCAGTATGACACCATCATTATTGATGAAGCGCATGAACGCAGCCTGAATATTGACTTCTTGCTCGGCTATCTGAAAGAGCTTCTGCCGCGTCGCCCCGATCTGAAAGTGATTATTACCTCTGCGACCATCGACCCGGAACGCTTCTCGCGCCACTTTAATAACGCGCCGATTATCGAAGTCTCTGGCCGAACGTATCCCGTAGAAGTTCGTTATCGCCCCATTGTGGAAGAGGCTGACGACACTGAACGCGATCAGCTACAGGCAATTTTCGACGCTGTTGATGAACTGGGGCGTGAAAGTCCCGGCGATATCCTGATTTTTATGAGCGGAGAGCGGGAAATCCGCGATACCGCCGACGCCCTGAACAAGCTGAACTTACGGCATACCGAAGTGTTGCCGCTGTATGCACGCTTGTCGAACAGCGAACAGAACCGCGTTTTCCAGTCGCACAGCGGACGCCGTATCGTGCTGGCGACTAACGTGGCGGAAACGTCGCTGACGGTGCCGGGTATCAAGTATGTGATCGATCCTGGCACTGCGCGCATCAGCCGCTACAGCTACCGCACTAAAGTGCAGCGCCTGCCGATTGAACCGATCTCACAGGCTTCCGCCAACCAGCGTAAAGGGCGTTGCGGGCGCGTATCGGAAGGGATTTGCATTCGTCTGTATTCGGAAGATGACTTTTTGTCACGTCCGGAATTTACCGACCCGGAAATTCTACGTACCAACCTGGCGTCGGTTATTTTGCAGATGACCGCCCTGGGGCTGGGTGACATCGCCGCCTTCCCGTTTGTCGAAGCGCCGGATAAGCGCAATATTCAGGATGGCGTACGTTTGTTGGAAGAGCTGGGGGCGATTACTGCCGACGAACAGCAAACGGCATATAAGCTGACGCCGCTGGGCCGACAATTATCCCAGCTGCCGGTCGACCCGCGCCTGGCGCGTATGGTTCTGGAAGCGCAAAAACATGGCTGTGTGCGCGAAGCGATGATCATTACTTCCGCACTCTCTATTCAGGATCCGCGCGAGCGCCCAGTGGATAAGCAGCAGGCTTCCGATGAGAAACACCGGCGCTTCCATGATAAGGAGTCCGATTTTCTGGCGTTTGTTAACCTGTGGAATTACCTCGGCGAGCAACAAAAGGCCCTGTCGTCGAATCAATTCCGCCGTCTGTGTCGCACCGACTATCTGAACTATTTACGCGTGCGTGAGTGGCAGGATATCTATACCCAACTGCGTCAGGTGGTAAAAGAACTGGGGATTCCGGTAAACAGCGAACCCGCAGAATACCGGGAAATTCACGTTGCGTTGTTAACGGGGCTGTTGTCGCATATCGGGATGAAAGATGCCGATAAACAAGAGTACACCGGCGCGCGTAACGCCCGATTCTCTATTTTCCCCGGATCCGGTTTATTCAAAAAACCGCCGAAATGGACAATGGTCGCCGAACTGGTGGAGACCAGCCGCCTGTGGGGGCGCATCGCTGCCCGCATTGAGCCAGAATGGGTGGAACCGGTAGCCCAGCACCTGATTAAACGTTCATATAGCGAACCGCACTGGGAGCGGGCGCAAGGCGCGGTGATGGCGACGGAAAAGGTTACTGTCTACGGTCTGCCGATTGTCGCCGCGCGCAAGGTGAATTACAGCCAGATTGACCCGGCGTTGTGTCGCGAGTTGTTCATCCGCCATGCGCTGGTGGAGGGGGACTGGCAAACCCGTCACGCCTTCTTCCGTGAGAATCTAAAATTGCGTGCGGAAGTCGAGGAACTTGAGCACAAATCTCGCCGCCGCGATATCCTGGTGGATGACGATACCCTGTTTGAGTTTTATGACCAGCGTATTAGCCATGACGTTATTTCCGCCCGCCACTTTGATAGTTGGTGGAAAAAAATCAGCCGCGAGACGCCGGATCTGCTCAACTTTGAAAAAAGTATGCTGATTAAAGAAGGCGCGGAAAAAATCAGCAAACTGGATTACCCGAATTTCTGGCACCAGGGCAATCTCAAGCTGCGTTTGAGCTATCAGTTTGAACCGGGCGCGGATGCTGACGGCGTGACCGTCCATATTCCGTTGCCGCTACTTAACCAGGTTGACGAGAGCGGTTTTGAATGGCAGATCCCAGGGCTGCGCCGTGAATTAGTGATTGCGCTGATTAAATCGTTGCCAAAACCGGTACGTCGCAACTTTGTTCCGGCGCCAAACTATGCTGAAGCTTTTTTAGGTCGCGTAACGCCGCTGGAGCTGCCGCTGCTGGACGCTCTGGAGCGTGAACTGCGCCGGATGACCGGCGTCACGGTCGATCGGGAAGACTGGCATTGGGATCAGGTGCCCGAGCATCTGAAAATCACGTTTCGCGTGGTGAATGACAAAAACAAGAAACTGCAGGAAGGGCGTTCGCTCGCCGAGCTTAAAAATGCGCTGAAAGGCAAAGTGCAGGAGACGCTCTCGGCGGTGGCGGATGACGGCATCGAGCAGAGCGGGCTGCATATCTGGAGTTTCGGCGAGCTGCCGGAAAGCTACGAACAGAAACGCGGTAATTATAAAGTGAAGGCGTGGCCGGCGTTAGTGGATGAGCGTGACAGCGTCGCTATCAAATTGTTTGATAATCCGCTGGAACAACAACAGGCGATGTGGTGCGGTTTACGCCGTCTGCTGTTGCTCAATATTCCTTCACCGATTAAGTATCTGCATGAGAAATTGCCGAATAAAGCCAAGCTGGGACTGTACTTTAACCCGTACGGCAAAGTACTGGAGTTGATTGATGACTGTATCGCCTGCGGGGTAGATAAGCTGATAGATGCCAACGGCGGACCGGTGTGGAGCGAAGCAGGTTTCACCGCGCTGCACGAAAAGGTACGCGCCGAGCTGAATGATACTGTGGTGGATATCGCGAAGCAGGTTGAGCGCATCCTGACGACCGTATTCAATATCAATAAGCGTCTGAAAGGGCGGGTGGATATGAGCATGGCGTTGGGGCTTTCCGATATCAAGGCGCAGATGAGCGGTCTGGTATACCGTGGTTTTGTGACTGGCAACGGCTTTAAACGTCTCGGCGATACGCTGCGTTATCTGCAGGCAATTGAAAAGCGGCTGGAGAAACTGGCTGTCGATCCGCACCGCGATCGGGCGCAAATGCTGAAAGTCGAAAGCGTCCAGCAGGCGTGGCAACAATGGATAAATAAATTGCCTCCAGCGCGTCGCGAAGATGATGATGTTAAAGAGATCCGTTGGATGATTGAAGAACTGCGTGTCAGTTATTTCGCCCAACAGCTCGGTACGCCTTATCCTATTTCCGATAAGCGTATTTTACAGGCCATGGATCAGATTACGGCCTAAAAAGCCAGGCGACGATGTCTTTCAAAGCGATCCGGTACAAGTTCGGAACAAAAAGGAGGAATTATGAATACAACGCCATTTCCGGCGCTCTCTGCGGAAACATTGCTGGCGGTGAATACCGTCGGACAGTGGCTGGCGCAAAATGATTTTTCCGGCGAACAACCTTATTCGTCGGATTGCGTCGTCCTGGCGGGCAATGCGGTGATCCCCACTATCGACGCGGCCTGTCGCATCGCCAAAGCGCAAGGCGTTCCTTTACTGATTAGCGGCGGTATAGGTCATTCGACGCCGTTTTTGTACGCCGTGATTGCCCGGCATCCGCGCTACCATACTATTCGCACAACCGGACGCGCTGAAGCCGCTATCCTCGCGGATATCGCGAACCAGTTCTGGCATATTCCGGCTGAGAAAATTTGGCTGGAAGATCGGTCAACTAATTGCGGCGAAAATGCCCGTTTCTCCTGCGTACTGATCCGTCAGGCGAAAGAAAACATTAACACGGCTATCGTTGTGCAAGACCCCACCATGCAGCGGCGCACTATCGCGGCGTTTCGGCGCGTGACAAACGACGACACCGATGCGCCGCGCTGGCTGAGTTTTCCTGGTTTTGTTCCGGTACTGCGCCACCTTAACGGCGGTACACGTTTTGCCAACGTTGAAGAGGGCATCTGGACGGTGGAGCGTTATCTGTCTCTGATTGCCGGCGAGCTGCCACGTTTGCGTGACGATGAAACAGGGTATGGACCGCGTGGTAAAGATTTTATCATTCACGTTGATATCCCACGCGATATTGAAAAGGCATGGCAGGTATTGCAGGCAGATACGACGCTGCGCAGTGCGTTAGAACAGAGAGCTTTACGCTAAAAATCGCCCGTTTGCGAGGGTGAACGGGCAAGTGCGACCACCATTTCATAAATTTGATGAATTATTTATAAAAGCTGGTTATGTTGTCGCTTTACGGTTTTCATTCAGGACGCGCTATGGGCAATAAGTATTCCGGCCTGCAAATTGGTATTCACTGGTTAGTCTTTTTTCTGGTTATTGTGGCTTACGCCGCGATGGAGCTACGCGGTTTTGCGCCGCGTAGTTATCGGCCCTGGTTTAATATGACGCATGTTTCATGTGGCATCACTATTTTGCTTTTAATGGTGGCGCGCTTGATTATTCGGCTGAAATATCCCACGCCGCCCATTGTTCCTCGTCCAAAACCGATGATGACCGGAATGGCGCATTTGGGACATCTGGTGATTTACCTGTTATTTATCGCGCTGCCTGTTATTGGTCTGGTCATGATGTATAACCGCGGCAATCCCTGGGTCGCATTTGGCATTACTATGCCACATGCCGCCGAAGCTAACTTTGAACGCGTAGATATGCTGAAATCCTGGCACGTCACGCTGGCGAATCTGGGCTATTTTGTTATTGGACTTCATGCCATCGCTGCTTTGATGCATCACTATTTCTGGAAAGACAATACGCTGTTACGGATGATGCCGCGTAAGCGTGACTGACCGTCCTGCATGACGTTTGTCGCAGGTGGGGTTAACTGCTTCAGGTAAACAAGGCATCTATCAGAGGGGATTGCGTATTCCATACAGAAAACGCCTGCGTCTAACCAGGACCCGTGACGCAGGCGAAGGAGGACGGGTCTACATCGGAAGCGGGTATTATACTTATTTGTATGACAAATAAAATAAGCAATTGCTATTCCGTAATCCAATGTTTAATCAACGGGTTAAACCCACATGATCGCGCTGCCGACCGCTCGGAAGTGCCTGTACTTACGATGAGCGTGGCGTAGTGGCGGAAAATAGCGCAACGGCGCCATGTTGATCCAAAGTCACCTTAGCGAAATGTTCGTCCAACACGCTGCGTAACGTATCGGCTGAATCATTGGTATTACTGAATATTCCTTTCTTGTTATAAACAGCCATTAATTTCTTACCAAAAGCATTGTGAGGAACCTCTTTGCCCAGAATCGTGGCGCCAAAAAGTGTGCCGCCGGGTTTAAGCGCCATACCGGCATTTTTAATTGCCTTCGCTTTTGTTGTCATCTCACCAGGTAAGCAGTGCAGAAGATAGTACATCGAAACGGAATCGAAGCGCCCGTGCCAGTCCGCCGGGAACGTGTCGAAAACATCGTGTTGTAGTGTGGCGCGGATTTTCGTATTACCCACTCGGCTGGCGGCTATTTTCAGGCTATCCGGATTTAAATCCATCAGCGAAATGGCATGAGTCGCAGGTGCATGTTTCAGGTAATAACCTGTACCTACGCCAATATCCAGGTGAGTCTCGCCCATGTGATGCAGGAAGAAAGGAAGTAGTCGCGTATCAGTAGGACACTTCCAGGCATATTTGTTTGAGATATTGAGTACCCACCAGTCATATAAGCTAAGCGTGAATGGGTTATAGACTTTTGCGCTTGATTGTTGTGTATGCTTCATTGTTCTCTCACTAAATAATTTCGCGCTGGAATTAAAACAACGAAGCAATCGTTAGGCAAGCATTAATCAGGTAAGTGAGTAATTTAATGCGACGAATAAAGGCGATATTATGAATTAAGCGGTTATCTTAAAGAAGATAGAGGATAATAATAGCTGATAAATGAATTGGACAGTCATATTGTTATAAGCTGATAATTAATAATCGTTAATATAAATATATTAAGCCTTATGATAATAGCAATGTAATTAAATGCATGAGGAACAATATTTATTCATACACATAAAGCGATTATTGCACATTAATTGATATTTTAAATGTTACGCTGAGATAGCCATCTTTATTTAATATCACCTACCTGGAGGCGATATGATTGAGGTTTTTGAAGCGTTTGGCTGGACCTTACTTTTAGGCAGTCTGGCAGTGGCAGTACTGTTTATCACTGCACTGGATAGAAAACGGTAATCATTGCATTTGACACGCCTGTTGAGTTGGTATTACAAATAATTGTACCTGAAATCTACCACTTCTGAAGTTTGCGATATTTTGCCATTCTGACGGCAAGGGATAATCCTGACTGAAGTTACCGCCGCTTACCAACCAGACACGATGGTAACTTTTTGAAAGCGTTGCCAGAGTATCAATATATGTCTGATCGGCTTGCGCATAAAACAGTGAACCAAAGCCATAGGCATTCGGTCTGCCTGATGTTCCGTGTGCGTTAGGTGGTGTATAAAGAAACGCACGATAATCTCGCTTATTATAATACACATAACTTAAATAATCGAACATTTTACTGACTACCACGGCATCATTAGGCTGGTGACGGGTATTAATATAGTTTACCAATGGTTTAAACTCGTCTATGTGCTCAGGATTATTATGATATGAACCATAGCCGAATAATAAGGTGAATAAGATAAAACCGAAGCCACAAACCGCTTTTTTTGCGCGGGTAAGTAATACCGCGAGCAGGGGAGGAATGCTCAGCGATGAGAAGAAGAAATAACGATCGATAAATAACGGCATCCACCAGGAAATGATGAAGACCAGCATTACAGGGATGACCAGATTACAAAATAATATCAGCTGATATCTTTCATATTCTCCGTTGCATAAAGATATTCGCCCTACAGTACCGATAAAACTTCCCACAGCCAGCCACAGAATGATCGACGGAAAACTCTGTCCGTTGTTTCCGGTAAAGAAATGCCAGTACATTACAGGCAGATCACGCCAGGTTACAGGGGGAATCCAACCGATATCATTACCGGCTCTCAACTGCGCCAGATGAGTCAGTAAATTAAACAATACGGGTAACCAGGGGAGATAAGCGACAGCAATTGCCAGGTTAGCAAACCACCAGCCAGGAAGTTTAAGGTAGCAGGCCGTTTTATGGCTTTGGCAGGATAATATTGTTACTGCGATCCAGTGGGCAATAAGTGCAAATAGGGTGAAATAATGGGTATAAAAGCTGAACGTCATAAGTAAAGCATACGCGACAAGATAGCGATTATGGGTGGGTGTTTTTATCCACATCATCAATGCTAACGCGGCAGCGAGCGTTAGCATTCCCATTAACGCGTACATGCGCGTTTCTTGACTGTAATGAACTGCCATCGGCATCAGGGCGGCAAACCATCCCGCCAATAAGGCTGTACGTTCATTTGCCAACCATCGCGTAAGCGCGATAACCAGCACAACTGTCAGGATCCCAAAGAGTAGACTGAGAGAGCGTACCGCTGCAATGCTATCACCCCATAATATCATCCAGTCATGCAGTAACAGATAATAAAGCGGGGGATGCACGTCAAAAGCGGCATGGAAGAGCAGATTATCTACGCTATGTCGACTAATCAGCACGCTGGACGCTTCGTCACACCAAAGGTAGCGGTCAGTTAAAAACAGCAACCGTATAAGGACGGAGAATATAACAATGAGACAAACATGATATTTATACTTTATTTTTCTTAACCCATCGCCGGGCTGCCATATTGATAGTTGTGGTAGCGCCATAATATCCTCAATGGAGTAAGACTTAGACCCGAATGGACACCTAACGCAATAATGAAGGTTAAAATCTTAACCAACACTAAATAAAAATAACTTTGATAATGTCAGCGGTGAATTAATCAGAATAGTGTAGTGCAACTCAGTCATCCTGACCGTAATGGCGAAGCAGTCTATGCTCTAAAAACCGGGTCAAACCGACGATAAAGGTAACGCCAATAAGATACACTATGGCGGCAAAAAGGTAAGCATGGAAGAATTTAAAGCTAGTTGCAGCAACCTCCTGAATTCGCGCGAAAAACTCAGTATATTGGATAAGAAAAACGATGGTGCTGTCTTTAAGGTTATTAATCACCTGATTCGTTAAGGCTGGAATGGAAGACAGCAATACCTGAGGCAGTATAATCCACAAAAAGACCTGCCGTTTGTTCAACCCCTGAACGACTGCTGCCTCCGTTTCATATTTATTCAATGCGTTATAGGCCGTTGTCATGTACGCGGCATTATATGCGCCGACATTTAAGGTAAACCCTGTAACCGCCACGGTAAAAGAGGACAGGTGAATGCCAGATTGAGGTAAACCATAATAGATAACAAACAGAATAAGAATGAGTGGCGTACCGATAAAAAAATCCATGTACAGCCGAGTTATGGCTTTTACCACGGGGCGATGGCTCAGGCTCAGAAAGAAAATAATAATTCCCCACAAAAAACCGGTGATGGAAACAATCAGCGCAAGTTTACAGGTTTCTTTAATACCGTCCACAACAAGTGGTAGTTGTTCAGTCAGGTCATTAAAGAAGAGAGACCAGCCAGCGATCATCGTTGTGCCTCGCTAAAAAAACAGTGGATATCTGGATCCGTTTCTCGTAAGGCAAGATCGGTAAAAGCGCCTTCTGCACGAATCTTGCCATGATTAAGAAACGTTACGTTATCGCTTAGTAATCTGGCGAGGCGAATATCATGAGTGACGCATAATATAGTGACGCCATTGTCGTGAAGTTGCTTAATCAACATTCCGACTTCACGAGTCATGAGCGGATCAAGCGCAGACGTCGGCTCATCAAAAATAATGAGTTCTGGGTCGGTGACCATTGTACGGGCCAGGGCGACGCGCTGTTGCTGGCCGCCCGATAATTGCGAAGGGTACTTCGCGCTATGCGAGACCATATCAAGTTTTTGTAGCTCATGTAAGGCTTTCTCCCGAGCTAGTTGTCCCGGCATGCCAAACACTTTACATAGGGCAAGGGTAATGTTATCCATGACGTTAAGATGGCGATACAAAGCGTAATTCTGGAAGACACAACCGACTTTTTTTCTGAACTCAAGAATAGTAAATTCCTTGTCATAAATATTTCTCCCGTGAAAATAAATATCACCATAATCAGGCTCTTCTAATCGAAGCAGACAGCGTAAAAGCGTCGTTTTTCCACAACCCGATGGCCCCATGACTACTTTCATGTCTCCCGATTGAATTTTCAGACTAACCGTATCAAGAACCTTTTTTCCTGAATATTCCTTACTTATCTCTTTTAGTGTCAGTAAAGCCATGAGTATCACCTCTATTTTTATGCTTCAACTGATGCGATATTTTTTCTCAAACACTCCGGCCAGAAGAGTAAAAACTTTATAAATAATGAAATATAATACCCCGGCAAGAGTATAGATCTGTAACCCGTTCAGCGTGATGGCTGTCAGTGACATTGCCTGCTTCGTTATTTCAGCGATACCTACAGTATAAGCAAAGGGCGTCGCTTTTAATACAGAAGAAAACTCGTTGATAATACCGGGCACAGAAAATCGCAACATCTGTGGCAGTTCAATATTTATTATAACCTGTAATTGACGCATTCCTGCTACTTTCGCTACCGTAATTTCGTATGGCTCAACTAATTTAAGCGCCCCTCTGAACACCTCGGCAAGATAGCTCCCACTGATTAAGCCGACGCTGAGGTTCATGGCCACCAGAGGTGAAACATATATGCCAATCGATGGCAATCCAAAATAAACAAGAAAAACAGCAATAAGTATTGGAATTCCCCGAAGAATAAAAACCAGTACGTCGAGCATCTTCTGTAGTGGAAGGGGGGATAGTCGCCGTAATACGGCGACTGTAAGCCCGAACCAAAACGCTGAGAGAAAACAGGTAAAGGTTACAAGCAGCGTATTACCAATCCCTTCCAATAGGAAATAAAAGATAGCCAGCATATTACCTGATGACATAGCTTACTATTTCATCCAGTTATCGACGATGTCAGATATTTTTTGTGGCCCTTGCTCTTTAAGCCATAAGTTGAAATCATCGCGCACGGGCGAGCCTTTCTTAAAGGCAATGCCAAGCTGATCAACATTCTTGAAAACATAACGGCTTTCTATCGGCATCTTTTTCTTATTTTTGAAGGTAAAATAAACCGGCTCTTCTATAAAAGCCAGATCAAGATTGCCATTTTTTAGATCAGCCATCGTCTCATTATAGGTTGGATACAATTTTACTTTACTTAACGAGTAGTATCCTTTGGGCTCCAGATCGTTTTTGATAAGGTCGGAGTAAGCCATTCCTCGAGGGTATCCAATAGAATATTGATTTAATTCATTGAGGTTATTGAGCGTTATTTTATGATTGGCCATACTGACCAGATAAAAAGAGTTGATGTAATAAGGTTCAGAAAAATCAATAACTTTCTTACGTTTATCTGTGATTGAAATTCCCGAAAATGCGACATCTGCTTGACCACTCGCCACTGCGCCAAGCATTCCATCCCAGGCATATTCGGTGATGTTTAGCTTACAATGCCGTGACTGACAGTAAGACGAAAAAAGCTCCAGATCTATCCCCTGCAATTTGCCATCAGCACTTTTAAATAACATAGGGGGAGAGGCCGGTGATACTGCGACATTGAGTGTTCTCCCTTCAACGATGCTATCAGCAAAAGCTGAAGACGACATTATTCCCAACACTATCATCGATAAGCCAATTTTTTTGGATAACATGCTATCTATTTCCTGTGGTAAGGTAATGCGTATTATAAATTAAGCATTAGGGCGTGAACCTGACATTTGCAGGCGTAAAGTACTTAACGTTATGTATTCCATCGCTGTTAACTAATTTAATCAGGAGGTTTGACAGGAATCATCAAAGGGAATGGATTGAATATACCATGAGATATCAACTGGATATGAGTGCAGCGGCCCCATGAAAGGTGACAATGTAAAGATACCATAGACATTAGTATACTGGACATAGTTTATGCTCCATTTACGCATACATATTTACATGATAAGCAGATAAATGCTTCAGTGACGGTGTATTTAATGTCTCTAAGTATCATCTTACCACTCTATCCAGGGCCAATATAAAGACTTATCTTTGCTTGTCAAATACATTTTCTGAGCTAAGTTGATTTGCGTGCTATCTATATTTGCAAGCATATAAATTATTTATCCTATGAACAAACGACAACAGATCAGGAGTTCTGACGATGTTGTTATGTTTATCAAAACGTTAACTTGTTTTAATCGATAATAATCTTAATTCAGAAATATCTTAATATATGCGGTTGTCGAGATAAAATTCTCAAATTAACATCGTACATCTTATGTAATAAATATAAATACGATAAATAAATCCAAAACTGAGACTGCCAACCGGATAACAAACAGCAATAAAGAGGGCTCTCCATTAAGTTATCCTGGCAATGGTTAAGGTGGTAACATTTTTGGTGGCTTTACCCATTTTAATCGTGTTCACAACACGTTAATTACCTTATGATTACCATGGTAATTAAAAATGAATCCTCGATGACTCGATGACTCGATGACTCGATGACTCGATGACTCGTTGGCTGAATGAAAAGAAAATTCTGCATCACATAGGCGCATGTATCGCGTATAATGGGCTCCGATGACCCTAATCATTGCTATGACATAATAATATGTATCTTAACCGCTTTTGTTATTTACTCCTGATCTCCGCTGCGGTCGGAAGCATTTTTACATCGCATCCCGTCGCGATGTGGTTCCTGCTCGCCAATGTGCTAACGCTGGCGATCTACGGTGTAGATAAAACGGCGGCACGTAAAACCTGGCGCAGAGTGCCGGAATCCACTTTGTTGGTGTTTGGGGTTGTCGGTGGGTGGCCTGGTGCGATTGTTGGTCAACAACTTTTCCGTCATAAAACGCAAAAGCAGCCATTCAAAACATACTTTATCGTCAGTGTGATAGTGAGTACCGTAGTTACGGTGGCGATCTATCGACTCTATCCATTTTTGTCCTACTGAACATAGAGTATGGATCACTTATTGACCAACCGGCAGCAAAGACAACCTCATATTTTCATGCCACCGGCACTATGATATTGAGCGGTGTTTTGCTCAAGGCATACCGCAGCCGATGGAACATTATTCAGTGGAATAATGATGAGCTATAAAACTTTCTAACATTGTGGCAAAACAATGATGGACTTCCTGGGTTGGATGGACAAAGTCATTGAAGACGTATTGCGGACATATATCCAGTTGAGGGTCTTTAGCCCCGGGAAGATGTACATAGCCGTGGTGAGTATAAGGGTTTTCCGTATCATAACCAATGTTACTGGCCACCTCCATTATCATCTTAAATGCATCGGCAGTCTCGAAATAGCATATTTTGTGCTGGGGGTATTTTTCTTTTAATTCTTCAACATTAGTTTTTAGCAGGGCATTGTGAGCGGTGCTTTCATCCTTAAGTTTTCTTTTTTCATCAGAATATTTGCCATAGGGCGTCAAAGACAAATCGGGAATCCCCATGACTAAAATATTATTAACTCCACCGGAAATTATTTTTTCAATATCATCAATTTGTTGCTCAACGACCATCATTACATTATCTTTGTGTAGTGTCATATAGTCATTAGCCCCCAATAAAAATATCGCCAGGTCCTGGTGAGAAGGGGTGTAAGATGCGACTTGTCTGTCCGTATTTGATACAAAGTCACCGAGGCAATTAAAGCAGGAATAGCTTGCCGATGTACTTCCCCCTTCAGCAAAATTAAGCATCTCTTTACCTAAGAAGTGTGGAGATGATAAAAACTCAGTCCAGGTAAATCCATTAGTAAACCTTCCGCCAAAGTATTGACCATAGGAAGGTAAAATATGATGTGTTTTTTCAAACATACGCCCCATGGAGTCAGATAAACTGTCGCCAAAAAATACCAGTCTGGTAATATCACCTAAAGAAATATTTTTTGGCTTGGGATGTAATTTATTGATTTCTTTGGCAAGACCAAAAGCTTCCGGATGACATTCAACCTCAATAGATAAAATATTTTCACCATTATCATCTTTAATAATCAACTTATCGGCCTGTTCCTGTGATTCTATAATAAATTGTTCTTTACATCCCTGAGACGCTAAGGCTCGAAGTTTGATGTAGGCTCCGCGAACTTGTACCGGTGTTAGATTCAGTTCCTGATAGTGGTAAAGTTTAAAGATACATTCGAGCGCTTCTGCATGGTAGGTGGTGAAAAAATATGCTTTGATTTTCTCCCATAAACTTAATTCCGGAGGGCGTGCGCTTTCTTTTATCACATTAAATCTTTCAGCACTGATAGATGATGTGAAATACCCCTGTCCAACATTCAATGGCATAGTGTCCTCCTTACTCTATTAAACGCGCTTTAGCAAAGCATTAATTAGCAAATATTAGCAAGAAAAGTAATCAGGTAAATGGTGTATATAGAATGGCGTTTCTTTAACAGTTTGTCACCGTCAATAAAATATATACAATGTTTATTATTTTTCAACTAAGTAAATATATCATCAACAACGTGAAGTTAATGTCGGATACATATTATCTGACTGCTATCATTATTGAGCATGCGCCTGGCTAAGGCAAACCTCTAAAAAAAGTAGCCACTCCTGATTTTAGTGTGCTGGCGTGGGTATGAGCTGGCTTGATATTCAGGAAAATTAGGTGAACTTATCATCCAACTATTATTTCCAAGGGGTTGGTGTTTTATATAACGTGTTGATTTCTATTTTCATATTAAATATTTCTTAAGTGAGTTAACTATAATGAGTGATGATTCAATTATTAAAAACTCTTCAATGCTTTTGGCCTATTTAGGTGGTCTGGGATGGGGGAGCGCCTATTTTTATGGCTGGGGCGTCTCCGCGTACTATGGTTTCCCGTGGTGGTATGTAGGCGTCGGCCCTGACAACATTGCCCGAAGTCTATTCCATGCGATTAGTCTGATGGCTATATTCATAATAGCATGGGGAGTGGGTATTCTATTGTTTTTTCTAGTAAAGCAAAAAGCACGTATCCACGACCTTAGCTTCTTACGCCTTTTTTTGGCAGCGGTTTTGTTCTTTATTCCAATTGTTATCGAGTTTTCTCTCTTAACAGAATCGTTTTTGTGGGAGCTTTTTTTTATCATTTTACTGGTGGCTTTATGCCTATCGGTGGGGATGCGTTTTTATAGTAAATTGATGCCAGTGATTTGTTTTACGCAACTCAGTTGGGTGCGAAGGCATTGTTTCACTATAGTTATGCTTGGTTTTATTATATATTTTTTTATATTTTCTTTTTTTGTTGGGATCTATAAGCCACAATTAAAGAAAGAATACGAAATGATATTGTATGATGGAGGCTGGTACTACGTCCTGGCCAGATATCATGATAGTTTTATTTTGTCGAAATCCTTTACTAAAAATAACAATAGATTTATTATTTTTAGACCAGAAGATGGGCACTCTTATGAGATTACTCTGGTAAAAGTCAGGCTTTAATAAAATACTGGTTGGCAAGAGCGTGAAATGACGCCAGAGCTTCCCATAGCAGCGATTGAGGAAAGAACTGAGCGCCCATATCTGTAAGCTGTGGAATAGCAATGCCGGGAAGGGCATGGCATGACACTTTATCTGACATTACCATTTGAGTGACAGGTTAGCAGATGTTTCAGGCCAAACCCAAGTTGAATTGGACCGCTCAGAAGCCGATTACCTACATAACAAATATTGGCCGCAAGCTTATGCTGTGGGCGAAATATACGACCGCTATTAGCCAGACTGGCTGTTAACTTATTTACCTTCCCATAGTAACCTATAACAGGGCTTCCTGAGGCATTGGCTAGCATCTGTGCATTGGAAAAACAGCTTCCATTTGCACTATAGCAACTTATAAAGTTTATTGCCTCATGAGAGTTGCTAATATGGTGGATTGATTTTGAAAGTAATGATGACTGACTTGCCCCGGAACCGTACCGATTTTCATGTTGAACAACAAAAGGAGCACCATGTTTACAAATCGAAATAGGCATGGATTATTACCTGAGATTGATTTCAAATTAACAATAATGATGACGCTTTTGGGTATTAAAAATCTTTCAAATAACGCTCATTTGATTTTTTGTCCACATTGACTAAGCCTGGAAAGACACAGGGTTGAGATATTTCTGCTACCCGTCGGCGGTGTATCGCAGTTGTGATGTTACGTTCTTACAAGACTGACATCTGCATATCATAACCTTTATTCATTACCACCTGGTGAGTAAGTAAAAACTATTGAGCAAATATTTACTTCTGGGTAATGGGACTGGATTCACACGGCATTACCTCGATGCCCCAGTCGGGCAGAACATTGCAGCTAAGAAAGGAAGCTTTGGCGTTTATTGTCTATGGCCAGAAAAAGTTCCCGTGAGCTGGATATGCTGAATGTGAACTGATTTTTGATGGCCTATGCCGACAAGTTATAAGAGGTTGATTTTTATAGTGTGTTTAGTTTTACAATTACGTAAAAATTCTGATAGTATACCCCCCTATAGTATATGGAGGTCGAATGCCGCATTCACCTGAAGATAAAAAACGTATCCTTACCCGTGTTCGTCGCATACGCGGGCAGGTCGAAGCGCTGGAGCGGGCGCTTGAGTCTGACGAACCTTGTCTGGCGATTCTGCAACAGATTGCCGCCGTGCGCGGCGCGTCTAATGGCCTGATGAGTGAAATGGTTGAGATCCATCTGAAAGATGAGCTGGTCAGCGGGGAGACTACGCCAGATCAGCGCGCGGTTCGGATGGCGGAAATCGGCCATCTTCTTCGCGCTTATCTAAAATAACAATTTCCCTCACCGTAACAGGAAGAGATATATGAAATCACGTGCAGCAGTTGCTTTTGGTCCCGGTCAGCCGCTAAAAATTGTCGAGATTGACGTTGCGCCGCCGAAAAAAGGCGAAGTTCTGGTCAAAATCACCCATACCGGCGTTTGCCATACCGATGCATTTACTCTTTCCGGCGATGATCCGGAAGGCGTATTCCCGGCAGTCCTGGGGCACGAAGGCGGCGGCGTGGTAGTCGAGGTCGGCGAGGGGGTCACCAGCCTGAAACCCGGCGACCATGTTATTCCACTGTACACGGCGGAATGCGGCGAGTGTAAGTTCTGTAAGTCCGGTAAAACTAACCTTTGTCAGGCCGTACGCGCCACTCAGGGAAAAGGGCTGATGCCGGATGGCACTACCCGCTTTTCTTATAACGGCGAACCCGTTTATCACTATATGGGAACCAGCACGTTCAGCGAATATACTGTTTGCGCGGAAATTTCTCTGGCGAAAGTGAACCCGCAGGCGCCGCTGGATAAAGTGTGTTTGTTGGGCTGCGGCGTGACGACGGGTATTGGCGCCGTCCATAACACCGCTAAAGTGAAAGCGGGCGACACCGTTGCCGTTTTTGGTTTAGGCGGTATTGGGCTGGCGGTTATTCAGGGCGCGGTTCAGGCTAAAGCCGGGCGTATTTTAGCTGTCGACACGAATCCGGAAAAATTTACGCTGGCGGGCGAAATGGGGGCCACGGACTTTATTAATCCGAATGATTACGACAAACCGATCCAGGACGTTATTGTTGAGCTTACTGATGGCGGCGTAGATTTCAGTTTTGAATGTATCGGCAACGTTAACGTGATGCGAGCAGCGCTGGAATGTTGTCATAAAGGCTGGGGCGAAAGCATTATTATTGGCGTAGCGGGGGCAGGGCAGGAAATCAAAACCCGTCCCTTCCAGCTAGTGACCGGTCGCGTCTGGCGTGGCTCCGCCTTTGGCGGCGTGAAAGGGCGCACGCAGCTGCCAGGGATGGTAGAAGATGCGATGAACGGTAAAATCCATTTAGATCCTTTTATTACTCACCGCCTGCCGCTGGAGCAGATTAACGATGCCTTTGAACTGATGCATCAGGGTAAATCCATCCGTACTGTTATCCACTTTAGCGATAACTGATTCATCCGCCAGCGGATTTTCCGCTGGCGCTTTTCTGAATTTTCTGGAATGAATGTTGTGAAAATGTGACGAAGGCGATGCTTTTCGCGGTAAGCAAACGTCACGAAGTGCCGATGACTATCTAACGGGCGTGTTTTACGCATAAAACCTACAAGAGAGTCGACGGTCATGGGCAACACATTCTCGATGCAAGCCTCGCATAAACTGGGCTTCCTGCATCATATTCGGCTGGTTCCGCTGTTTTCCTCCATTCTCGGTGGCATCCTTCTTCTTTTTGCTTTGAGCGCCGGGCTGGCAGGCTATTTTCTGTTACAGGCCGATCGCGATCAGCGTGATGTCACGGACGAGATTCAGGTACGGATGGGATTATCCAACAGCGCTAACCACTTACGTACCGCACGTATCAATATGATCCACGCTGGCGCGGCGAGCCGGATTGCTGAAATGGATGAAATGAAAGCCAATATTGCCGCTGCGGAAACGCGGATCAAGCAGTCTCAGGACGGCTTTAACGCTTATATGTCCAGAGCGGTGAAAACACCCGCCGATGACGCATTGGATAACGAGTTAAACGCCCGCTACACCGCCTATATCAACGGCCTGCAACCGATGCTGAAATTTGCCAAAAATGGCATGTTCGAAGCGATCATTAATCATGAAAACGAGCAGGCAAAACAACTGGATGCCGCATATAACCATGTCCTGTTGAAAGCGATTGAACTGCGCACCGAGCGGGCAAGACTACTTAGCGAACAGGCTTACCAACGTACCCGGCTCGGTGTGATGTTTATGATTGGCGCATTTACGTTGGCGCTGGTATTGACGTTAATGACCTTCATGGTGCTGCGTCGCACGGTGATACAACCCTTGCAGCAGTCTGCGTCACGTATCGAACGCATTGCGGCGGGCGATCTGACCATGGCTGACGAGCCCACAGGACGCAGTGAAATTGGTCGCCTGAGTCATCATCTTCAGCAGATGCAGCATGCGTTGCAACAAACGGTAGGGGCGGTGCGTCAGGGGGCGGAGGAAATTTATCGAGGCACCAGCGAAATTACTGCTGGTAATACGGATTTATCTTCTCGTACTGAACAGCAGGCTGCCGCCATTGAACAAACTGCGGCCAGTATGGAACAGTTGACGGCAACCGTTAAACAGAATGCGGATAATGCGCATCACGCCAGCAAACTGGCGGAAGATGCTTCCGGTAAAGCCAGTCGCGGAGGCCAGATGGTTTCCGGGGTCGTACAAACGATGGGGAATATTTCCACCAGCTCGAAAAAAATCTCGGAAATTACCGCCGTCATTAACAGTATCGCTTTCCAGACCAACATCCTGGCGCTAAACGCGGCGGTCGAGGCGGCACGCGCCGGGGAACAAGGACGCGGTTTTGCGGTGGTCGCCAGTGAGGTTCGTACCCTCGCCAGTCGCAGCGCGCAGGCGGCAAAAGAGATTGAAGGCTTGATCGGCGCATCGGTCAGCCTGATTGAACAAGGATCTGAAGAGGTTATCGCTGCGGGGAGCACCATGAATGAGATTGTGGATGCCGTCAAACGCGTCACCGATATTATGCTCGATATCGCGGCAGCCTCTGATGAGCAAAGTCGCGGTATTGTTCAGGTCAGTCAGGCGATTTCTGAGATGGACAAGGTTACGCAACAAAACGCGTCGCTGGTCGAAGAGGCGTCCGCGGCGGCGGCTTCGCTTGAAGAACAGGCCGCCCGCTTGACGCAAGCCGTTGATGCGTTTCATTTACAGGATACTGGCGCGACGATGCGATCATCCTTCCTTTAATAAGCGTCGCGCCAGCGGGCTATTTTAGCCGCGGGCGCGTTTAATGTCCGACAGCCGCTATCACAGCGGCATCGATTTACGGATTGCCGCAATCAGCATTTGCGCCCCGGTTGAGAGCGGGATATCAACTCGCGTAAGAATACCTATCGGTTCGCCTGCGCTCTGGGTCGGCACGGGTAATGAGACCAGCGTCGCCTGGCGAAGATCTTCTTTAACCGCGCCAGAGGGGACGAACCAGACGTAATCGTAATCTACGGTCAGTTGTCGTGATAACGATGCGGATAGCGTTTCGATACATCCGGCAGGCATTTTACACCCCTGGCTTTGCAACAGGGCTTCCGCATTCTGGCGCGGTACCGTGCCTTTTGGCGAGACGACTACCGGCCACTCCATAACCCGACTGAGCGTGATCGTCTCCTGTAACAGGGGATGACCGGGGCGTACCACTAATTTAAGCGATTCTAAAAACAGCAGTTCGTAATTTAAACCGCCCATTAATTCCGGGTCTGACATGCGGCCAATACCCAGATCGATCTCGCCTGATTTCAGACCTGCAAGCAACATCGTATTGTTCATGGTCGCGACCTGTAACGAGGTCGATTTTTGCTGTTGATGGAACCGCCCAATAGCCGCCGGGAGTATACCCAGCGCAGCGGTGGGGAGCGCGCCAACACGCACCACATCGGCGCTGGCGTCCTCTTTGCGATTCAGCGCCTGCCCGGCGGTATTCAATGCATCTAATACTTTTACCGCATGAGTCAAAAATTGTTCGCCAGGAACCGTTAATTGCGCGCCCAGTCGCCCGCGTTCGAACAGACGGGTTCCGGTGAGTTGTTCCAGTTCGTTCAGCGTTTTAGAAAGCGCTGGCTGGCTCAGGTTAAGGGTTTCAGCCGCGCGCCCCAGAGTTCCCTGTTGTGCAACGGCGACAAATGTATGAAGGTGGCGCAACCGAATGCGCTGACTAAACAGACCATTTTTTTCCATAAGCGATGTTAAAAACAGAGCCGTGCGGGTGACAAGTAAAGTTGTTTGTTTTTGATAACCTGATAGCAAAATATTATTAACATTTTACCATTTCAAGTTACAACTGTTTTATTTTACTGATGATTCAACTGCCGTTAAGCGTGTTAAGCCGCGATCTGGTCGGGGATATGCAGCTCATGTCAATCCGTTCTGCATAATGAATTCAGGTCGGATCACACTTTATAAATTCTTCTCCCCGGAATGGATGAGGTTTTCTACACTCCAGGTAACATTCACTGGAGGCATGACATTATGGCGAACACCATCACGGCAGATGAGATTCGGGAACACTTTTCGCAGGCAATGTCGGCAATGTACCAGCAGGAAGTTCCGCAGTACGGTACGTTACTGGAACTTGTGGCTGACGTGAATCTGGCGGTGCTGGAAAATAATCCCAAACTGCATGAGCAGTTGGCTAATGCCGATGAACTGGCGCGATTGAACGTGGAACGACATGGCGCCATTCGTGTTGGCACCGCAGAAGAACTTTCTACCTTGCGTCGGATATTCGCCATCATGGGGATGTACCCAGTAAGTTATTACGATCTCTCTCAGGCGGGCGTGCCTGTGCACTCCACGGCATTTCGTCCCATTGACGAGGCTTCGCTCTCGCGTAATCCCTTTCGCATGTTCACTTCGTTATTACGCCTGGAGCTCATTGAAAACGCGGCATTACGCCAGCGGGCGGCGGAAATCTTATCGCAGCGGGATATTTTTACATCGCGCTGCCGACAATTGCTGGATGAGTACGACGAGCAGGGCGGTTTTAGTGCTGCTCAGGCCGAAGAGTTCGTCCGTGAAACGCTGGAGACTTTTCGCTGGCATCGTCAGGCTACCGTTGATGAAGAAACGTACCGCAGCCTGCATCGTGAGCATCGTTTAATTGCCGACGTGGTCTGTTTCCCGGGATGTCACATTAACCATCTGACGCCGCGTACTCTGGATATCGACCGGGTACAGGCCATGATGCCGGAGTGCGGCATTACGCCTAAAACTCTTATCGAAGGTCCGCCTCGCCGCGAAGTGCCTATTCTGTTGCGGCAAACCAGTTTCAAAGCCCTGGAAGAGCAGGTGCTCTTCGTTGATGAAAAGCAGGGTACGCACACGGCGCGCTTCGGCGAAATTGAGCAACGTGGCGTCGCGCTGACGCCAAAAGGTCGTCGATTATATGACGAACTGTTGCACAAGGCGGGAACGGGTAAGGATAACTTCACGCATCAACTCCATTTGCGGGAGGTCTTTAACGCCTTTCCGGATAGCGAATTTCTGCTTCGCCAGCAGGGGCTTGCCTGGTTCCGCTATCGCTTAACGCCATCCGGCGAGGCGCATCGTCAGGCGATCCATCCTGGCGACGATCCGCAGCCGCTTATTGAGCGCGGTTGGGTGATCGCGCAGCCGATTACCTATGAAGATTTTCTTCCGGTCAGCGCAGCCGGCATTTTTCAGTCGAATTTGGGAAATGAAACGCTGGCCAGAAGCCACGGCAATGCCAGCCGCGACGCCTTTGAACAGGCGCTGGGATGTGCTGTACGGGATGAATTTTCGTTATATCAGGAAGCGGAAGAACGCAGTAAACGCCGTTGCGGTCTGCTTTAAAAGCGGTAAGCTTCACAGGCTGTGAGGATACTGTAAAAGGAAGGCGTTATGTTGAATCCCTCCATCCCGCTGGTGGCGACGCGTCACGGTAAAATCGTGGGCGTCGTACAGGAAGAAATCCATATCTGGCGCGGTATACCTTATGCCGCGCCGCCAACAGGGGAGCTACGCTGGCGTGCGCCGCAGCCTGTTACGCCCTGGCAGGATGTGCGCCAGGCGGATTGTTTCTCCTGCGCCAGTTGGCAGGATATTACCTGGTGTCGCGAACTCGGCGGCGGCGATCCGGGAAATTTTTCCGAAGACTGTCTCTACCTGAACGTCTGGGCTCCCGCCGTACGTCATGAACCGTTGCCGGTCATGGTCTGGCTACACGGCGGCGGTTACACTATTGGCGCGGGAAGTTTGCCGCCCTATGACGGTCAAGCGCTGGCGAAGCGCGGCGCGATCGTGGTGACGGTCAATTATCGGCTTGGCCATCTGGGCTTTTTCGCGCATCCGGCGCTGGAAGGCGAAGGGGCGGAGTGTATTCATAATTTCGCTTTACTCGATCAAATCGCTGCGCTGCGTTGGGTGCAGGACAATATTGCCGCGTTTGGCGGCGATACGCAGAATGTGACGTTATTTGGCGAATCCGCCGGCGCCCGCAGCGTGCTGTCGTTGATGGCTTCGCCGTTGGCGAAGGGGCTTTTTCATAAAGCGATTATTCAGAGTGGTTATACGCTGCCGGATACGCCCCGCGAGGTGGCGCTAAAAAAAGGCGTTGCGCTGGCAGAACATCTTGGCTTAGCCCATGCCACTGCCGAACAGCTACGCGCTTTACCGGCAGAGACGTTTTGGCCGCTGGACGCGCCTTTTAAAATTGCGCCGACGCCGATTTCCGGCGACGTCGTGCTGCCGCATCCGATGCTGGAAACCTTCTTTGCGGCGAAACAGCATCCGATACCGGTGATGATCGGCTCGAATAGCGATGAAGCCAGCGTATTGGCAGTTTTTGGCGTCGATATTGCCGGTCAAATTCAAAAAATGCGCCGTGAGCGGCGTGTTGGCCTGGGGTTAATCCGGCTGCTTTATCCTGGAGTGAAAGGCGACGAAGCGCTAGGGCGGCAGGTCTGTCGGGATATGGTATTTACCACGTTGGGTTATGTCGTCATGCAAGCGCAGCAGCGGATCGGCGAACCGTGCTGGCGTTACTGGTTTGATTATGTCGCCGAAGCGGAGCATAACACCTACGCGAATGGCGCCTGTCATGGCAATGAAATACCGTATGTATTCGATACGTTAACGCGGGCTGAGCCCACATGCCATTATGTGAATGAGAATGACCTGGCCTTTGCCTCGCAGGTGGCGGATTACTGGGTGAATTTCGCTCGTCATGCCAGCCGCACGCGCGACGTGCTGCACGGCCCGGTTCGCTGGCCCGCCAGCATTCGGGGGCGAGATCGTCTGTTGCGGATTGGGCTGAACAAACTTGCCGGTTTTAAAGTGGAAAACCGCTTTATGCGTGCGCGTCTGGCGCTGTTTAAACGAGTCATGAAACATCACGTTAGTCTGGAATAAACTTTTCATAACCTGAAGAATGCTGCGTGAGGTTTACATCCGATTCGGTCGGTTCTTATCGACATAAAATATTTACGCTTTTGCACAGTTTCCAGGCGACCAACAATTGGATTATTAATGAATTTTGTCTAGAGTGAGCGGTCAGAAACGGGCACATTCTTGCTGCTGAAAAAACCAGCGCGGGACCATTCACAAGACCAGAAGGACTCATTTTCAGGTATGAATCGTAGACGATTTATTAAAGGTTCAATGGCAATGGCCGCCGTGTGCGGTTCCAGCGGTATTGCTTCACTCTTTTCTCAGGCGGCGTTTGCCGCGGAATCCGATATTGCGGATGGTAAAATTGTCCGTTTTGATTTTGCTGGTCTGCAATCAATGGCCCAGGCGTTAGCGAAAAAGCCCTGGGGTGGCGCGCCGGGACCCTTGCCGGATACGCTCGCCAATCTGACGCCGCAGGCCTATAACAGCATTCAGTATGACGCGGCGCATTCACTCTGGAACGGTGTTGCCAACCGGCAGCTCGATATTCAGTTTTTCCACGTAGGGATGGGCTTCCGTCGTCGCGTACGCATGTTTTCCGTTGATACGACGACGCATCTTGCTCGCGAGATCCATTTTCGCCCGGAACTGTTTAAATACAACGATGCCGGCGTCGACACGACGCAACTGGAAGGGCAGAGCGATCTCGGTTTCGCCGGTTTCCGTGTCTTTAAAGCGCCGGAACTGGCGCGGCGCGATGTTGTCTCCTTCCTGGGCGCCAGTTATTTCCGGGCGGTAGATGATACTTATCAGTATGGCCTGTCGGCTCGCGGGCTGGCGATAGATACCTATACTGACGGTCAGGAAGAGTTCCCTGACTTCACCGCCTTCTGGTTTGACACCGCGAAGCCGGGCGATACTACGTTTACCGTTTACGCTCTGCTGGACAGCGCCAGCGTGACGGGCGCGTATAAGTTTGTGATCCATTGCGAAAAAACGCAGGTGATCATGGATGTAGAAAACTATCTCTACGCCCGTAAAGATATAAAGCAACTTGGCATTGCGCCGATGACCAGTATGTTTAGCTGTGGGAATAATGAACGCCGGGTATGCGACACCATTCATCCGCAAATTCACGATTCCGATCGGCTGGCGATGTGGCGGGGTAACGGCGAGTGGATTTGCCGCCCGCTGAATAATCCGCAGAAATTGCAGTTCAATGCATATATGGACGATAACCCAAAAGGGTTCGGCCTGCTGCAACTCGATCGCGATTTCTCGCATTATCAGGATGTGATGGGCTGGTACAACAAACGTCCGAGCCTGTGGGTGGAGCCACGCAGTAAGTGGGGGAAAGGTGCAGTTAGCCTGATGGAGATCCCAACCACTGGTGAAACTCTGGATAATGTGGTCTGTTTCTGGCAGCCGGAAAAAGCGATCAAAGCCGGGGATACGCTGGCATTCAATTATCGTTTGTACTGGAGCGCGCAGCCGCCGGTACGATCGCCGCTTGCGCGGGTCATGGCGACCCGTACAGGGATGGGCGGATTTCCCGAAGGTTGGGCGCCGGGCGAACATTACCCGGATAAATGGGCGCGCCGTTTTGCTATTGATTTTGTCGGCGGCGATCTGAAAGCGGCCGCGCCAAAAGGCATTGAGCCGGTAATTACACTCTCCAGTGGCGAGGCGAAGCAGATTGAGATCCTCTACGTAGAGCCTTTCGACGGTTATCGTATCCAGTTTGACTGGTATCCGACCTCGGATTCTACGGCACCGGTGGATATGCGAATGTTCCTGCGCTGCCAGGGGGAGGCTATCAGCGAAACCTGGCTGTATCAGTATTTCCCGCCCGCGCCGGATAAGCGCCGTTATGTCGACGATCGTATCATGCGTTAGTCAGTTTGCCTTCTGTACCGCCACAAAGGCGGTACAGGTTGCGGAAATTGCCCTGGCATAAACTCATTCGTGAGCTGCTGTTTTTGTGACGCGGCCTTTTCATCGTTCTATTTTTGCAACAGTCCTTCCTGTTTATCCCTCTCGATCCTACGGACAGGGAACATTAAGATAGCTTCACCTTATTTAAGATATAAAGTGAATATAATGAAAAAGAGTTTTCTTGGTGCTGTCCTGTCTCTGGGTTTATTAAGTGCTGCTCATGCAGATGTATATAAATTTGATAATACGCATACCAATGCGGTATTTAATATCGATCATTTCCAGACCTCAACCAATCATGGCGGGTTTTATACTATTAGCGGCGAACTGAAATATCAGCCGGAAAAGCAAGTCGCAGAGATGCGTGTGACGATTCCCGTGAGCGCCTTAAATACCGGGGTGGATGCGTTTGATAACCATATCCGCAGTAGTGATATTCTGGATGCGGAAAAATATCCAAAAATAGTATTTAAATCAACAAAATGGCATTTTGACGATAATAAACCAGTTTCTATTGACGGTTTGCTAACAATGAAGGGAGTAACTAAGCCCGTTACCTTAACCACCACCAAGTTTGGCTGTTATATGAGCCCGATATTCAAGGCGCAGGTTTGCGGTGGTGATTTTGTCACGCAAATAGATCGCACCCAGTGGGGTGTAGATTATCTGGTCGATATGGGGATGACGAAAGTTGTCGATATAAAAATCCAGGCAGAAGCGGTTAAGCAATAAAGGGAATAATGATGAAAACTCATCACCTCATTCGGGTAGTAGCCTCGCTGGCGATGTTGGCAACGTCAGGCCTGGCTTATGCAGAAGAGTACAAAGCCAGCACGGACGAAAAAGCAATAAAAATGACGAACGTAGCCTCTCTGGAAGCGCGCGTTCAAGCCAGAATGGAGAAAGGGGCATTTGGTTATATTCGCGGTGGAGCCGAAGATGAGAATAACCTTCGCAGCAACACCGAAAGCTTTGACAAAAAATATATTATGCCGCGCGTATTACAGGGCATTGAGTTAAAAGAGATCGATTTATCAACGCAGCTACTGGGTATTCCGCTTAAAACGCCTATAATCCAGGCACCGATGGCAGCACAGGGCCTGGCCCACGCCTCCGGAGAGTTGGCGACGGCGAAAGGCATGGCGCAGGTCGGTTCGATTTTCTCGTTGAGCACTTATGGCAACAAGACCATCGAAGAGGTGGCTAACGTTTCCGGGAAAAATCCGTTCTTCTTCCAGCTTTATATGAGTAAGAATAATCAATTTAACGAATTTATTCTTGCACAAGCGGTAAAGCATGGCGCTAAAGCGATTATTCTGACCGTAGATTCGCCTGTCGGTGGTTATCGGGAAGAAGATATTAAAAATAACTTCCAGTTCCCGTTGGGCTTTGCAAACCTGGAAATGTTCGCCAGAAAAAATGACGATGGTTCAAAAACCGGCAAAGGGGCAGGGATAAGTGAAATTTACGCGCAGGCTAAACAAGCCTTTACGCCGGAGGATATTGCCTATGTACATCGTATTTCCGGTCTGCCGGTTATCGTAAAAGGCATTCAGTCGCCGGAGGATGCTGAAATTGCTATCCAGGCCGGGGCCGCAGGAATATGGGTTTCTAACCATGGTGGCCGTCAATTAGACAGCGGGCCGTCCTCATTCGATATGCTTCCTGCGATTGCAAAAGTCGTCAACAAGCGAGTGCCTGTTATTTTTGACAGTGGAGTACGCCGTGGTTCGCACGTATTCAAAGCGTTAGCCAGCGGGGCGGATATTGTGGCGGTTGGCCGGCCTGTATTATACGGTCTTAATCTTGGCGGCGCTCAGGGTGTGGCATCAGTGATTGAACAGCTAAACAAAGAGCTGACAATTAACATGATGTTGGGTGGCGCCAGAAATATTGAACAAGTGAAAACGACACGCTTGTTAACTGAAAAAGATCTGCCCCAGTAATATAAAGGTCGGGTACTATACCCGACCTTTTCCTGTATGATTTCCCTCAACAACGCTTTCGGTAGAAAATGACGCGCTCTGTTTCCTCAAATCCTAACGCCTGGTGAACTTTCTGGGAAATTGTATTTTCCGGCGAGGTATCGGAAGCCATTTCCCGACACCCTTTATTCGCTCCCCATCGTTGCACCGCTGCAATCAATTGTTTCGCTACGCCGCGTTGACGGAACGAGGGGAGAACAAAAATACCTTCAAGGAAAACCACGGGCGAACTGTCACAGCCATTGACATAATCGTGGCGGATTGAGGCATCCGCAAAGCCAATCGCCACCCCGTCTGCCATCGCAATAAATGATGCCAGATGATCGGCTTGCAGAATTTCTTCGCCGTCCGCCAGATGGGCGTCATCCGGGTGACCAGGCCAGAGCTGTTTTCGCAATCCGCGCCAGTGCTCCAGATGGGTTCTGTTCATTTGCCTGATGTCCATTAGCGCGCTCCTGATGAGGGGTCTGACATGATGAGACGGCATCCCGCCTGCTGATAACGTCGGGCGATAGCAGACGGGAGCGCACTGTCGCTAAGAATGGTAGTAATACAGGACAGCGTCGCCACCGCATGGGGTTCTACAGTATCAAACTTTGAGTGATCGGCCATCAATATGACCTCGCGTGAGCGCTGAATAATGCGCGTTTTAACGCCCACTTCAAACATGGTAGCGTTGGTGATACCCGTTTCTATCGACAGCGCATCGCAGGAGATAAAGGCGCGTTCAACGGCAAAGGCGTTAATCATCTCCAGCGCCAGACTCTCGCCCACCGAAAAGTAACCGGGGCGAATCAGTCCGCCGATAATGTAACTCTCTACGTGTGGGAAGCCACCCAGTTCATTAGCGATTTTGATGTCATTGCAAATGACTTTTACTTTGGCGTCGACCAGACATTTTGCCAGTTCCAGACAGGTGGAGCCGGAGTCGATAAAAAAGCAGTCTCCATCCTTGATGAACGTGCGGGCGAGGGCGGCGATTTCGCGTTTCGCCTCACTTTGTAACGTTCGCTTAACGTCGAAAACATATTCTTTATCTTCCGTACTGTCGTCGAAGTCAATACAACCATGGCCGCGAACCATACCGGGATAACGGCTGGCAATATAGTGAAAATCCCGGCGCACGGTTGCCTCTGCATAGCCAAAAAGCTCAATAGCTTGCTGTGTTGAGAGGTGCCTGTGTTGCCAAAGGTAATGCAACATCTGCTTGATACGGTCGGGGCGCTGTTGGCTCATCAGCATATGACTCCTTTATAGCGCGGTGAATTGTGACAACGTCACATCATAGTTCGCCGTCGTGAACAACGCCCGGCCAATCACCAGATGCTGTGCGCCTGCGGCGGTAAGCAGCCGTGCGGCGCGAAGTGTAATACCGCCGTCCGCCCAGCATTCCGCAGCAGGGAAATGCTCTCTGCTCTGGCTCACTTTTTCACACATCGCGGCGATAAATTGCTGTCCGCGCCCGTCGGGTTCGCTGGTCATGATCATCAGCGCATCCAGTTGCAATGCCAGATAACGATAAGGCAATAGCGGCGTTGCCGGGTTAAGCGCCAGTCCTGCTTTCGCCCCGATAGCGCGAATATCCGCCAGAATCTCCGGGGGGTTTTGCACGCTTTCGGCATGAATGAAAATCCAGCCGGGGCGGATAGCTGCAAGCCAGGGTAACCAGCGTTGCGGTGATGAGACCATCAGGTGCAATGAGAGCGGATGGCGAGTGTGTTGTGCGACTGCCTGAATGGTTTTCATACCGAAGGTAATATTGTTGATGAAACTGGTATCTTCGATATCCAGATGCAGTGAGCCGAGAGGCGTATCGTGTAAAGCGGTCAACGCCTCGGCATAGCGCAGCGGATCGGCGGAGGCCAGTGAAGGGTGCAGGATCATCGAAACCTCCATCAGCGCAATGCGGTTAATTGCGCGAAAAGCGCGGCGTCATTTGGCGCATCTTGCAGCATCGCGACGCTTTCCGGCGAGTCGAGCCACTGGCTGATGCGTTGAATGGTGCGAATATGTGCTTCGGCATCCGTGGCGCTGGCGCAAAGCAACAGCCAGATGGGATCGCAATCCGCATTGCCGAAAGCGACCGGCGTTGATAGCGTAGTGACGCTGATTTGATTATGGTTGGCGCCTTGCTCTGGTCTGGCATGGGGCAGCGCAATCCCCGGCGCGATAAGATAATATGGCCCCCATTTAAGGGTGTTCTCAATAATACCATCCAGGTAGCAGGGGGCCGCCGCGCCGAAGGTAATCAGCGGACGAACGGCGATATCCAGCGCGTGTCGCCAGTCGCTGGCATGGCGTTGCGCCTGAACCCACTTAACATCATTAATCATCGATCGTTGACTCCTTGCCGGTTCGGGTTACTCTGAAACCGATCCCCGGCGTGTCTTTTGGCGAAGGCGACGGAGATCGGCAGAAGAGTTATCGCTCTCTGCAGGGGATAAGCGTTTTGCTTATCCCCATTTTATTGTCGGATATGGCGTACTTTCTCCATAAACTTCGCCACGCGCGCCTGGTCGACAAAGTTGGCGAAGACGCCGTCTTTTTTAAACGTGGTTGCCGTTACGCATCCGTCGGCAATGCAGAGCTGCTCCTCGACGTTTTCCAGACACACCCCGGTATTCGCCAGCACGACCGTGTCGGGGACGGTCTCTTTTACCCGCTTCAGTATGGCGCTATCCGTGCGAGCGCCCGCCGTCAGCCCCGAGACGCACAGGGCATCGGGGTTATTGTTAAATACGGTCGATTTCGCAATTGAACAGACATCGCGGTTTCCCAGATACACCGCCGCTTCCGGCACGATGTTAAACAGCGTTTTCACGTGGCCTGCGCCGATGCGATGCTGATGGCGAATGGTTTCGCCGACATTCGTATCCCAGACGCCAAAATCGCTGGCGTAAGCGCCGGTGAAAATTTCGCGGATAAATTTTGCGTCGGTCGCCATCGCCAAATCAAACGAGGCCACAGGGTCCCACAACACGTTTACTCCAAACGGTACGCGGATTTCACTCATTAACTGACCGATGATTCTTGCCATCGCGGCGGTCGTTTCCGGTCTGACTTTCGTTAAATAAGGCAGACTAAATTCGTTGGAGAACATCACCGCATCCACGCCGCCATTTTGTAGCGCCATTAAATCGTCATGGGCGCGGTCAATTACCCAGTTCATGCCTTTCCTGGTATCGAACCCGGGATCGCCCGGCAACGCCCGTAAATGGCACATGGCGATAACGGCTTTTTCTGTTCCTATTACCTCTTTTAGCCAACTCATTCTGGGTTGCTCCTTATTCCGGTAGTTCACGTTTACGTAAGACAAGTATGATGCTGGCGACAATGCCGACCACAATAACCACGCCAATCATGCCCAGCGACATCAATTCAGATATTGACCAGCCAAACATATTTCCCACCGACAGCGCAGTAATTTGCGCGTTTTCAGCGGCGAAGCTAAAGCCGCCTTTGAGCGCCATATCGGTAAAGTACGGCGCGAACTGGGTGGCGATCAGCAAAACGGTAATCATGACAATGATGCCGCTGAGCAGAGTACGAATCAGATCGCCGCGATGAATAACCGTGGCCATGCAGATAAAAAACGGCGCAACCGGTAAATCAGCCAGCGGCAGGACTTTATTGCCCGGCAGTATGCTCGCCAGAATTAACATGATGGGAATTAACAGCAGTCCAACCGCGATGGTGGTCGGGTGGCCTAACGTCACTGCGGTATCCAGACCGATAAAGACTTCGCGCCCTTTAAAGTGTTTCTGGAAGAACTTACGCGCGCCGTCGGAAATGGGCATTAATCCCTCAACGATAAGGCGAATCATGCGCGGAAACAGCACCATAATCGCCGCCACGGTAATCATTAAGGTTGCGCACCCTTTAAAGCCTTCGCCTGCGGCAAGTCCGAAGATCAGCCCGAGAACAACGCCAATGATCACCGGGTCGCCGACCATCCCATACCGTTTTTGGATCTCCTGAGCATCAATATTGCGTCCTTTCATAAACGGTATTTTTTCATATATCGCATCCAGTAATACGAACAACGGCACGGAACTGGAGCCATACCCTTGCGGAATAGAAATCCCTTCCAGACCCACAATGTTCTGTACTCGTTTCGCCGTCCAGTCGGCCATTTTCAACGACAAGGCGGCGTGGCAAATCGCGCCCAGTACGCCATAAATCAGACTGCCGGTCATCAACTGGACGACCGTTCCGGTAATGGCGTAGTGCCAGTAGTTATAAATATCAACGTTCATGGTTTTGGTCAGACGAGTCACCAGCATACCGACGTTGAGCAGAAAGATAACGGGAATGATCATCGCGCCGATGGCCGTCGCATAGCCGACGCCGGATGCGGGCCCGGCGCCGACGTCAAACACATGCAGCGTCAGGCCAAAACGCTCAATCATCACTTTAATCGGCGGACTGAGACTGTCGATCGCCATGACGATCACTAACCCCATGCCGACAAAACCGATGCCGACCGTCACCCCGGCTTTCACCGCCTGCAGCCAGGGAATACGAAAGATTAAGCCGATGATAATCATAATGATGGGCACAAAAACGGTGCCGCCGAGAGACAGGATGTAATCAAACATAATGCCCCCTTTATTGTGTTAACAGCGCCTTGATTTCTTGTTTTAATGCGTCGTCGTTGATGCCTGTCAGCAGGGCGGCGCCGTTGAGCGTCGGGATGCCATAGTCACTGTGCGTACGCATGGACGTTACGATGAGATCCATACCGTTACAGTTCAACGGGATCTCATTCAGACAACATTGCGCCGTGGTTGCCGCAATGCCTTGCTCCGCAAGAAAGTTCTGCAGTTTTTGTGCAATCATGGTTGATGTCGACATGCCGGTACCACATGCCACAAGGATCTTTTTCATCATGGTCGTGCCTCTTGTGTAGCGCCTGTTTCAGGCTCAATGGGAAACTGTTCTGGCGACATATTGGCCAGCGCAGTCAGTAAACGGATACAATCAGCCAGGTCGCGCAGGCTGGCGACTTCGGCTGGCGAATGGGTATAGCGGCAGGGAATAGAAAGACTGGCGCAGGGAATACCGTCCAGTTCAACCTGAATGTAGCCGGTTTCGGTGATGACGCCTGGCGCGACTTCTCGCTGTACGGGAATATTATTTTCGTGCGCGGTGGTCTCCAGCATCCGCAGCAAACGCGGCGGCGTAATCAGTCCCGCCAACGTACCGCGTCCGTGATAGTTCAGACAGGTGATGCCGACGCCGTGGTTGACCCGCACATCTGAGTAATCCTGCAGGTCAGGCGTGTCGCAGGATGGGGTGATATCAATACCAATCGCCAGGTCGGGGCGCACGCGTCGTAAAACGGGAATAATGCCGCGAATATTGAACTCTTCCTGTACCGACGCGACCAGGAATACCGCGATATCGAGCGGTGTGGAGGCGAGGGCCTCGGCGACGCCCAGTAGCGCCGTACACCCCAGCCTGTCATCCAGCGCCTTACTGCATACCAGATCGTTGCCCAGACAGTGCGGCGGGTTGTAAAGGGTTACTGGCGTCCCCACCTGAATACCCATTCGTTCGGCATCCGCTTTATCTTTTGCGCCGATATCAATCCAGAGTTTATCGAGCGCGGGAGGTTGGGTTCGCTCGTCACCCTTCGCGAAGTGATATGCTTTAATACCGATACAGCCCATGATATCGCCTGAACGTCCGGCAAGCGTCACAACCGAACCGGGCATAGTAATTTGCGCCGGACCGCCCACGCGTTCAAAACGTAAAAAACCGGAGGGTTCGATCTTGCGTACCATAAAACCCACTTCATCCATATGCGCAAAAATCATCAGGCGAAGCGCGTCGGATTTGTCGCTGCCATAACGGGCGACGACATTGCCCAGGCGATCCCGCCAGACGTCTTTGGCCTGCTGTTCAAACGCGTGCTGCATAACGTTTGCAATACTGCTTTCATGTCCTGAAATCCCGTTTAGCCGCAGTAAAGAAAAAAGCGTTTCCTGCACAGAAAAGGTCATTGGCGTCTCCGTGGTGATAAAACAATCAGTCGTTGAGCGTTTTATAGGCGGAGAATGGTTGGATAAGTGTGAAATGTGTCACGCGGAAATACGCTAAATATGGCCAATAAAAAATAATGTGATGGCGATACAATAAAAACGCTCATATCACCTGCGGGTTATCGGTAAATCAGGCTATTTATGTGATCACGACCAACAACGAAGAAGGGCAACGCGATGGTGGAAATTATTCCTGTTAGCACGACGCTGGAACTACAAGCGGCAGATGAAAGTCATGTTCCGGCGCTGCACCAACTGGTACTCAAAAACAAAGCGTGGCTACAACAGTCGCTCGACTGGCCGCAATATGTCACGTCGCAGGAGGAAACGCGTAAGCATGTGCAGGGTAATATACTGTTGCACCAGCGTGGTTACGCCAAAATGTACCTGATTTTCTGCCAGAATGAGATGGCGGGCGTACTCTCATTTAATGCCATCGAACCGATAAACAAAGCCGCCTATATCGGTTACTGGCTGGATGAGTCCCTCCAGGGACAAGGGATAATGTCGCAATCATTACAGGCGCTGATGACACATTATGCCCGGCGCGGCGATATTCGGCGCTTCGTCATTAAATGCCGCGTTGATAATCAGGCCAGTAACGCAGTCGCACGGCGCAACCATTTTACGCTGGAGGGCTGTATGAAACAGGCAGAGTATCTTAACGGCGACTATCACGACGTTAATATGTATGCCCGCATTATTGATGCGAATTAAAGGGAACCGACTAAGGGGGTACGCGTAATACGATCCTCGCCATTGATCACTTTTGGGCCGCGCAGGTGAATAGTATTGTCGTCAAAGGCTATCACCGCCGCCCGTCCGCTAATCTCGACCTGGCGCTCAATCAGAATTTCGCCCTGTATACAGGCATGGCCTTCAATCAGCACGCGGTCGTCCAGTAAAATCGGGCCTCCGCGTACCTCAGCATGTCCGCCTACCAGCACATGATGTTTTAACACACAGTTGCCTTCGATTAACGCATGTTCCGCTACCTGCGAGCTGTAGCGAAGGGTAGGGATCGCATCTTCCTCTGTACCGGCGATAACCCGCGCATGGCCATAGACTTTGGCGCAGTCACAGATCCAGACATTATTGTCTTTGTTGCCTTCGATGAGCGCGAAATCAAAGACCTCCGCCCGGTGCTCAATAAAAGCGTGTGTGATAGTGGCGTCGCCATAAAGCTGTACCTGATGGACAATCCGCGAATGGTTCACAGTGGCGCGATCGTAAATTTGTAAAATCTGCGCATGTTCATGCGTTAGTCCCTGAACGGCGAGAATTTCTGACTGGTTTAACACGCGGGCATCGCCATAAATCGCACACCCTCCGCGCACGGAAGAGGACTGAATGGTGACGTTGTCACTTATCCGCGCACCATCGCTGATATCAGCGCGATCAATCCAGACGTTATCGCCTATTCGCACGTTATTGTAGAGCGTGCACGGCTGCGTGATACGCGCGTTACCCGTAATTTCCGTGCCCGCAAAGGCCATCGCGTTTTCATCATAAATCCAGCAATCCCCCTGTTGTGACAGCACATTATCGGCATCAACCCAGCCGCCGGAGGTTCCGGCTTTAACATCGTTAAAATCCGTTACGGCAATAACTTGTCGTAATAAGACGCTTTTCTTCTCACCGTCTACCTGATAAGTAAAAGCACGAGGTTCTTCACTCAGTCGATATTTGATCATAGGGAAATTCCGTGTGAACGATTAAGATAACCGTAGCAAAGGTACTGGCGAAACAACCAGAAATTCCATAAAATGCATTTCAAATATACTTTATAAATTAAACAAAATGCGTAATCACAAGCAGAGCGATCGCGTGCTCAATCTGCCTGCGGGCTATTTTGGCATCGTCCTTGGCACTATCGGTATGGGATTCGCCTGGCGTTATGCCAGCCAGATATGGGGAATAAGCCACTGGCCCGGCGACATCATGGTGATCCTGGCGATGATTATTTGGGCACTCTTGACCCTGGCGTTCCTTAGCCGTCTGGTGCGCTTTCCCCATAGCGTGATGGCTGAAGTGCGACATCCGGTAATGAGCAGTTTTGTCAGCCTGTTTCCCGCCACCACGATGCTGGTCGCGATCGGTTTCGTTCCCTGGTATCGCCCGTTGGCCGTTGCGCTATTCAGCGTGGGGGTCGTCATACAACTGGCGTATGCCGCCTGGCAGACGGCGGGACTTTGGCGCGGAGCGCATCCGGAAGAAGCGACAACCCCAGGACTTTATCTGCCCACGGTAGCGAATAATTTTATCAGCGCTATGGCCTGTGGAGCGCTCGGTTACAATGATGCCGGACTGGTGTTTTTAGGCGCAGGCGTCTTTTCGTGGTTAAGTCTGGAGCCGGTTATTTTGCAGCGACTGCGTAGCTGCGGCGAATTACCGGCGGTGCTGCGTACGTCGCTGGGTATCCAACTGGCGCCCGCGCTGGTCGCCTGTAGCGCCTGGCTGAGCGTCAATGGCGGGGAGGGCGACACGCTGGCGAAAATGCTATTCGGCTACGGTCTGTTACAGCTTTTATTTATGCTGCGATTAATGCCCTGGTATTTATCACAACCGTTTAATGCTTCCTTCTGGAGTTTTTCGTTCGGCGTTTCCGCGCTGGCGACCACGGGGTTACATCTTGGTCACGGTAGTGAATCAGGGCTTTTCCATATTCTGGCCGTCCCGCTGTTTATTTTCACTAACGCTATTATCGCCTTATTGCTGGTTCGTACATTTCTATTGCTGGTGCAGGGGACGTTGCTTATTCGCACTGAGCGCGCTGCACTGTTGAAAACGGAGGAAAAAAATGACCGTTCGTGACGAAAATTATTTTACTGAGAAATACGGATTAACCCGCACGCATTCGGATGTGCTGGCGGCGGCAAAGGTTGTCGCGCCGGGCCGAACGCTGGATTTGGGATGTGGCAATGGCCGCAATAGTCTGTATCTGGCCGCGAACGGTTATGACGTTACCGCGTGGGATAAAAATCCGGCCAGTATGGCTAACCTTGAGCGTATTAAAGCGGCAGAGGGGCTGGATAATCTGCAAACCGACCTGGTCGATCTGAATACATTGACCTTTGACGGCGAGTACGATTTTATTCTCTCGACGGTGGTTATGATGTTTCTTGAGGCGCAAACCATTCCCGGTTTAATTGCCAATATGCAACGCTGCACAAAACCCGGCGGGTATAATTTGATTGTTGCGGCAATGGATACGCTGGACTTTCCCTGTACGGTGGGATTCCCGTTCGCTTTTAAAGAAGGCGAATTACGCCGCTATTACGAAGGATGGGACATGCTGAAATACAACGAAGATGTCGGCGAGCTTCACCGCACGGACGAAAACGGCAACCGTATCAAACTGCGCTTTTCTACGATGCTGGCGAGAAAAACGGCCTGAGCGATGCAAGTTCTGTAAGTCTCGCAGCGTTCGGCATTTTTTTGTCGGGCGCCGCGTTCAAATTGTGCTGTCGTTACCATTTTTAGTGCATCCAGAATGATTTCGTTTTGCTATTATTTCCTTTGCATCATTGCGAAGACTAAAGGGATCGTTTCATGCGTACTCATACTTTATTTAAAGTTGCAGTGCTTACTGGCTTGCTGGCGTTATCCGGCTGTGCGTCTAAAGTCACACAGCCGGATAAGTATTCTGGATTCTTAAAAAATTATTCGGACCTGCAGGAAACTACCTCCGCCACGGGGAAACCGGTGTTGCGCTGGGTAGATCCACATTTCAATGACTCTAACTATGACAGTATTGTTTACAATCCGATAACATACTATCCCGTCCCCAAACCAACGACCCAGGTCGGGCAGCAAGTTCTTGATAAACTGCTGGCTTATACGAACACTAAAGTAAAATCAGCAATTGAACAGCGCAAACCGCTGGTCACGACGCCAGGGCCGCGCAGTTTGATTTTCCGCGGGGCGATTACGGGCGTGGATACCAGCAAAGAAGGGCTGCAATTCTATGAGGTGATCCCTGTAGCGCTGATTGTGGCGGGCACGCAAATGGCGACAGGCCACCGGACCATGGATACCCACCTCTATTTTGAGGGTGAGCTGATAGATGCCGCGACCAACAAGCCGGTCGTCAAGGTAGTACGTCAGGGTGAAGGTAAAGACCTGAGCAATTCCAGTACGCCAATGGCGTTTGAGACGTTGAAACAGGTCGTGGATGATATGGCGACGGATACCTCTATGTTTGACGTTAACAAAAAATAATTCTCCGGCGCCATCGCAAGATGGCGCAAACCCCGGCAGATTAGCGGTCGCCATCAGCCAGACAACGATGGGCGGCGCGTTCTCGTTAATACTGCGTAGCCTATCCCGCCAGCGATCAACCCCCAGAATGCCGATCCGATGCCCATCAGCGTTAGCCCGCTGGCGGTGACGAGAAATGCGATAACTGCCGCGTCACGCTCACTTTCGTGAGTAAGCGCCTGATACAGGCTACCGCTAATCGTACTTAACAGTGCCAGACCAGCCAGCATTTGCACCCAGCTAACCGGCAGGGCGACCATCAGCGCGGTTATCGAACCGCCAAACCACCCGGCAAGTAAATAAAAAACGCCTGCGGCGGCGGCCGCTAACCAGCGACGCGTTGGATCGGGGTGCGCGTCCGGGCTTTGACAAATGGCGGCTGTAATGGCGGCAATGCAGATAGAATAAACGCCAAATGGCGAAAGCAGCAGCGCCAGCAATCCGGTAAAAATCATTAACGGAGAGACAGGAAGCTGATAGCCAGACGCCTTCATTGTGGCGACGCCGGGGGCGTTTTGCGATGCCATCGTCACCAGGAAGAGCGGTACCGCGACGCTCAGGCTTTGAGCGAATGAAAAGTGGGGGGGAACGACGGTGGGCCACACCGGCGCGAAATGAATACCGCTCATCGCCACCTTACCCTGGATGAGCGCCACCGTTATTCCCATCACCATGGCAGCAATAACGGCATAGCGGGGCGCGAATACTTTAAAGAGTAGCCACGCCAATAGCATACCGCCGCACATGACAAATTCTCCATTGAGTGTCCCGAACGCCTGCAGGCCGAAGCGTAGCAGTATTCCCGCCAGCATTGCGGCGGCAAGAGAATGGGGGATTATCCGCATCAAACGCGCAAACAATCCCGTGACGCCGCACAGCACAATCAGGGCATTGGCGACAATGAATATGCCCACGGCATCTGGCAACGATAATCCCTGAAGCCCTGTCACCAAAAGGGCGGCGCCAGGCGTTGACCAGGCGGTTAAAACCGGCGCACGATACCACAAGGTTAACGTTAGTGTGCTTATGCCCATGGCTATACCGAGGGCGGTCATCCAGCCGGCGATCTCTGCGGGTGTTGCGCCAGCGGCAAGCGCCGCCTGCCAGATAATGGCGGCGGAACTCGCATAGCCGACCAGAACGGCGACCAGACCAGATAATACAGTAGGTAACGGGAGTGATAACAGACGCATGATCGCCTCTTGTGCGTTATAACGGTCAGTCAATGTAGCATTGTGCGTTATAGCGTACAAGTGATACGCTATGGTCTTACAGGGGGGGAAAATGGATAACCTGACACACTATCTGGCGACCACGTTAAGAACGTTACGCCATCAGCGAGGCTGGAGTTTATCGCGTCTGGCAGAGATCTCCGGCGTCTCAAAAGCCATGTTGGGGCAGATAGAGCGTAATGAATCCAGCCCGACAGTCGCAACGCTGTGGAAAATTGCGACGGGCCTGAACGTTCCATTCTCAATGTTTATTTCGCCGCCGCAGGCCGAATTTCCGCCAACCTTCGATCCCCAGCAGCAAGCGATGGTAATTACACCGCTGTTTCCGTGGGACCCTGAACTCTGTTTTGACTATTTTTCCCTATTGCTGGCGCCTGGCGCGGTCAGCGAATCAGCGCCGCATAAAGCCGGCGTTATCGAACATGTGGTGGTGATTCAGGGTCGGCTGGACATGTGTACTGGTGGGGTATGGCAAACCATAGACGCCGGTAAAGGTTTGCGTTTTGCCGGCGATACGGCGCATACCTATCGCAACAGCAGTGACCAGACGGTTCATTTTCACTCGCTGATCCATTACCCGCGTGATTAAGCGGGAAAACTATTTCGTTAGTTTGCGCTTCTGACTACAATAGCCGCCATTTCGCTGCTATTGGATAAGAAAGACTGTATGCGCCAGCAACCTCACTATCTCGAATTGTTAAGTCCGGCCCGTGACGCCGCAATTGCTCGCGAAGCGATTTTGCATGGCGCAGATGCCGTCTACATCGGCGGACCCGGTTTTGGCGCACGTCATAACGCCAGTAACAGTCTGCGCGATATCGCCGATCTGGTCCCGTTTGCTCACCGTTACGGCGCCAGGATTTTTGTCACGCTGAATACTATTCTGCATGATGATGAGCTGGAGCCCGCGCAGCGGTTAATCACCGATTTGTACAACACCGGGGTGGATGCGCTGATTGTGCAGGATATGGGCATTCTGGAACTGGATATCCCGCCGATTGAGCTTCACGCCAGTACACAGTGTGATATTCGCAGCGTGGAAAAAGCGAAGTTTCTTGCCGATGTCGGTTTTTCACAGATTGTACTGGCGCGCGAGCTTAATTTGAGTCAGATAGCGGCTATTCATCAGGCTACTGACGCCACGATTGAGTTCTTCATTCATGGCGCGCTGTGTGTCGCTTATTCTGGACAGTGTTATATCTCTCATGCGCAAACCGGGCGCAGCGCCAATCGGGGCGACTGTTCGCAGGCCTGTCGTTTACCGTATACGTTAAAAGACGATCAGGGGCGGGTGGTCTCTTACGAAAAACATTTGCTATCGATGAAAGATAACGACCAAACGGCTAACCTCGGCGCGTTGATCGATGCAGGCGTACGTTCCTTCAAGATTGAAGGGCGCTACAAAGACATGAGCTATGTCAAAAACATCACCGCGCATTATCGTCAGATGCTGGACGCGATTATCGAGCAACGTGGCGATCTGGCGCGTGCATCGGTTGGTCGGACCGAGCATTTTTTTGTTCCCTCCACGGAGAAAACCTTCCATCGCGGCAGCACCGACTATTTTGTTAACGCGCGTAAAGGTGATATTGGCGCATTTGATTCACCAAAATTTATTGGCTTGCCGGTAGGCGAGGTGCTGAATGTGGCGAAGGATTATCTTGACGTAGAAGCTACGGAGCCGTTGGCGAATGGCGATGGTCTGAACGTGTTGATTAAGCGTGAAGTGGTAGGTTTTCGCGCCAATACGGTGGAGAAAACCGGTCATAACCGCTACCGCGTTTGGCCAAATGATATGCCTGCCGACCTGCATAAAGTCCGTCCGCATCATCCGTTGAATCGTAATCTGGACCATAACTGGCAGCAAGCGCTGACAAAAACCTCCAGTGCGCGCCGTGTGGCGGTTGATATCATGCTGGGCGGCTGGCAGGAACAGCTTATTCTGACGCTGACCAGTGAAGACGGTGTCTGCATCACGCATACGCTTGACGGGGTATTTGAGGAAGCCAATAACTCTGAAAAAGCGTTGAATAACCTAACAGCCGGACTGGCGAAGCTGGGACAGACGCCTTACTACGCGCGTGATATGCAGGTGACATTACCGGCGGCGTTGTTCGTGCCAAATAGCCTGCTCAATCAGTTCCGTCGGGAGGCGATTGATATGCTTGACGCGGCGCGGCTGGCCCATTATCAACGAGGTCGTCGGAAACCCGTGGCGCAGCCTGCGCCGGTCTATCCGCAAACGCATCTCAGCTTTCTCGCTAATGTCTACAACCACAAAGCGCGGGAATTTTATCACCGTTACGGCGTACAATTGATTGATGCGGCCTATGAGGCGCATCAGGAGAAGGGCGAGGTACCGGTCATGATCACCAAACACTGCCTGCGTTTTGCGTTCAACCTTTGTCCTAAGCAGGCGAAAGGAAATATTAAGAGCTGGAAAGCCACGCCGATGCAGTTGGTGCATGGCGATGAAGTACTGACGCTAAAATTCGACTGCCGCCCTTGCGAAATGCATGTCATTGGCAAAATTAAAAACCACATCTTAAAAATGCCCCAGCCCGGCAGCGTTGTCGCTTCAGTGAGCCCTGAAGCGCTGATGAAAACGCTGCCGAAGCGTAGGGGCGTTTAATTAACGAAAATAGCTCTCTGGTTTGCGCGATTTCTGCCAGTTGTGGTGCTCGCGCAAGCCTTCCGCGGATTCTTCCGCTGCCGCCCGTAATTCATCACTGTCGGGTTCGTGTCTAAGCTGGTGCCCTCCCGTCGCAAACCATACGAATGCGTGGTCTTGCTGTTTCGCCAGTAACTGGCCTGAAAACAGCGCACAGGTCAGTAAAACTACTGATAACGTTTTTGTAAGCATCATGCCACCTTCCAGTTACGTCGTGAGGCTATGATGCCAATAATTTCTTTGAGTTATTATTCAACACTTCAAATTAGCGAAAACGGTTTGTCAATAAGTGCGATAAGTTGTATGAGAAAATATACTTATAATCAGTATCTCAATTATAAAAATAACGAGCCAATTCGTTCCATGCGAAATTCATTATTTCCTGGAAGTATATTTTAAAGGTATTGTATTAGATGGTTTTGGTATTGCCAGGGGATTGTAAGCCATAATAATTTATGGTGTGGTCAACTCTGGTGATGAGCCTCATTTTTTGTTGTTTCAACGAGTGAAGATAAATCTTCAGAAAAAAGGCTGTTATGAACTTGTAGCGCTACATATTCAGCAAGATCGTTTAAACATAGCAGGTCATGAGAGGAATTTTCCTCAAGCATATTCATTAATATCTCATTCTTAAACAAACATGAATAAACTAGTTGAGTAACTGAACTTTGTGTATGATTTGGCTCAAATATTGCGTTCGTTAAGTTAGTATTCTCAATAACCTTTGCGGCTATTTTATTTTTGATAGCGTCGTCAATAGCTGTTACACCTGCCTGGGCGATGCCCAGATTAATCCTGGAGGAGATAGCGGCTTTTCTTTCCTGTTCCTTCCAGTCACATAAATTACCCTTTTCTGCCATGGCGATAAGCGTCTCTTCTATATTTTTTAGGTCAACGGGAAATGTTATACCGCCGGATAGCGAGAGTAGTAACCGTTCAGGGAACAAGCAACATAGCGGTTCACAAACATAAGTGCTAGCTTTTATATTAATATCAGAATATCTTTTCAGGTGGGCAGACTGAGTATCAACACAGAGAACTGTTCTATTCATTATCTCATAATAGTAGTGATCCTGACGTATCATAATGCATAACGGAATATCTTCGCCATCTTTAATACAGAGATTTGTATATTGACACTCAGCATCTTTATAGTGCTGAAAATGGAAATTTCCTCTGCATGACGGCGATGATAATTCATATAACGCACAAAATAAATCAAATAAACGTTGCGCGTCAGGCGGAGAGGCAACATCACATAATTCCTTTATATATTGATCGGCAGTGGATCTTTGCGTGTCACAAAAAAAATCTTTAATCTTTTCCCATAGTAACGTAAAGAAGGAGCGTTGAGAGATGGCACTTTGGGAAAACATCTCACTTTTTAGAAACCCTCTCCCGATAGTAATTGGCATAATGTAGACCACAAGTGATTATATGAGACTTCATTACTGGAATAGGTGGTATTCGAAATATTATCCCATGTTGCCATCGGTTTGCCTATCGGTGAAACACCTGATTTTTGCTTTGTCCTGAACCGTCAACATTATTGTTCAATTGTTCAAATCGACCCGTAGATTTAGTTATGCCCACGCCTCCTGGCCATGAAATATGTCAGGTAAAACGAATGAAAGTAAAACGGTTTTATTAATTCTCACATCATCATGTACCATGAGTAATGATTAATTACGCGCTATATTATTTTTAGAGAAAGTAAATAGTTGCTCAACCGTGTAGAAATTGTCTTATAAGAAGTTAAACTAAAAGTATTATTAGGCTAACAACAATGAGATATTTAGCGGCAGGGCAGAAGGCCAATACTGATAGCACTTATGATATAAATACCTTACTCTTTAGTTTTTGTCTTAATTATATTTGTTGTAACGATTAGCTGACGGGTTTATTTCCAGTTGGGTGATAAGACTATAAAAACCTGCGAGGAGGCTCAAAATGAAGAAATCAGATGGTGAAATTCACGAAAAGACAGCATCCTGGGGCATTTTGCAGTCAGAATGGCTAAAAAAATGTGGACGGCTATTATTGCTGTTACTTTACCGCTTCGTTATCGGATGGGCTTTTTTTCAGTTACTCGCCATGATTGTGGCAGGGATATTTTTGTTAGGCGTATTATTATTTCATCCCATAATATTTGTACAGACTATCGCAATCACTGAGAAGTTAAATCATGCTTCGCTTGATTTATGGCATATCCTTAAGTTATGCCTGTGGCATTACGGTATCATCGCAGGGTTTATTTTTATGGCGGAGTGTACGTTAAGTAAAAGTATACGGCAGGTTCAGCGCTTGTCCAAAAAGTTTGGGGCGCAGGATTTTTCTTCACGCCCGTGATCCGCCGCTGCAACCTGCGTTCTTACTGAATAATGGCTATGATCAGCAGACCGAATTATCTCGGTTCGAGGGGGATTCTATGTGTTTGCACAACTGCGGTGAATCGTAATTTCAGATGCATTATCGCCGACAATTGACGCGTTCCTCACTAATTGCCTTCCTGACTATATAGTGGTCTTATCTTTGACAAAACAATGTTATTTAGTTATGGAAGGCGACAACAACTGTACTACTGATTATCAAATGACCTTTCTGGTCAGGTAGACTCGCCTTTGTGAAAACACATCGTTATCTGTGCTCCTGGGACTCACTCCCTTGCCGCCTTTAAGCAACTCGAATTATTTTGGGTATAGAACAGGCGGCGTCATGGTCGTATAAGCAAAATATAACCTCTCCGTTTGTGATAAGGCACAGATTACAGGGGGGAATGATGTTTATTTTAACCATCTGTTTAAGCGCTGTCCGCTAATCTTTACCTGCTCAAATACATAATCACCCCTGTGACTCTCGCGAGGTGTAACATATGGTAAAATGCGTATCTTCTTTCCTCCTGTTCAGCCTGTTGTCCGTTCAGGCAATGTCAGCTGAAAACCATATTGATCTCCACCAGCCAAAAGACTTTGTCGATATTACTACGGTCGCCCCCGACGTACAGGTAGACATGCGATACTTCACTTCCCATAACTTTATTGGTCGCCCCATTAAAGGCTATAACGCGCCTGTTTGCCTGTTAACACAACCAGCCGCGAACGCAGTGAAGCAGGTCGCCGATCGTTTACGCCCCTTCGGACTTACCTTGAAAATATATGATTGCTACCGTCCGCAAAGCGCAGTGAACGACTTTATCGCGTGGGCCAAAGATCCTTCTCAAAACCAAATGAAAAACGAATTTTATCCGCAGGTAGAGAAAAATCGTCTGTTTGAGGAAGGTTATCTTGCCGCCAGATCCGGCCACAGTCGGGGAAGTACGCTTGATCTAACAATTGTTCCACTCGACAGTAAAATACCGATATACCATCCCGGACGACCACTGGTGAATTGTACTGCGTCCGCGGCGCAACGTTCGCCAGATAATAGTCTGGATTTTGGTACCGGCTTTGACTGTTTTAGTCCGTTATCCCATCCCGATAATGCCATGCTTACCGCTCAGCAACGCGCAAATAGGTTGTTATTACAAACATTGATGCGTGATGCGGGCTTTACGCCACTGGATACTGAATGGTGGCACTTCTCCCTTACTCATGAACCATACCCGAACACCTGGTTTGACTTTCCCGTTAAGCAGAGACCCTGAAACGGCGTTTTGTTGCGAAATCTAATCATTACGCCTGTTGGAAAGCACCATAACAGTTAGCAAATCATTGTTAATTTTAACAACTGATATACACTGCGGTTGCCACCTGCAAGCAGCGCTCAATGAGAACGAATAATGAAAAAATATCAACGTCTGGCGGAGCAAATTAGAGAACAAATCGCCTCTGGCGTTTGGCAGCCCGGCGATCGATTACCCTCGCTGAGGGAGCAGGTCGCCAGTAGCGGCATGAGTTTTATGACTGTCGGTCATGCGTACCAGTTGCTGGAAAGTCAGGGACGGATTATCGCCCGTCCGCAATCCGGTTATTATGTCGCGCCGCATCCGGTTTGTCGGTCAGTCGCGACGGCAGCGCACGTTATTCGGGATGAAGCCGTAGATATCAATACCTATATTTTTGAGATGCTGCAGGCCAGCCGTGATACCTCAGTGGTGCCCTTTGCTTCAGCGTTTCCCGATCCGCGCCTGTTTCCCTTGCCGCAATTGAATCGCTCTCTGGCGCAGGTCAGTAAAACCGCGACGGCAATGAGCGTCATCGAAAACTTGCCGCCAGGTAATGCAGAATTGCGCTATGCGATAGCACGCCGTTACGCGCAGCAGGGGATTACCGTTTCTCCTGACGAGATTGTCATTACCGCTGGCGCGCTGGAAGCGTTGAATCTTAGTTTACAGGCGGTGACGGCGCCGGGAGACTGGGTGGTGGTGGAGAACCCCTGTTTCTACGGTGCGCTACAGGCCCTGGAGCGATTGCGCCTGAAAGCGTTGTCGATACCCACCGATGTCAAAGAAGGTATCGATCTTATGGCGCTGGAACAAGCGTTACAGGAATATCCGGTGAAAGCGTGCTGGTTAATGACCAACAGCCAGAATCCGTTAGGGTTCACGCTGAGTGCTGAGAAAAAAGCGCGGCTGGTCGCGTTACTCACGCACCATAACGTGACGCTAATTGAAGACGATGTTTATAGCGAACTCTACTTTGGCCGCGAGAAACCACTGCCCGCCAAAGCATGGGACCGCGACGATACCGTGTTGCATTGTTCGTCTTTTTCCAAATGTCTGGTTCCCGGTTTTCGCATTGGCTGGGTTGCGGGAGGAAGCCATGCCAGACAAATTCAGCGTTTGCAGTTAATGAGCACATTATCCACCAGTTCCCCCATGCAATTGGCGTTAGTGGATTATCTCTCGACACGTAGATATGACGCGCATCTGCGCCGATTGCGAAGGCAGCTTGCCGAACGTAAACAGCAAGCCTGGCAAACCCTTTTGCGCCATCTCCCGGCGGAAGTAAAAATTCACCATAACGATAGCGGTTATTTTCTTTGGCTGGAGCTACCTGAGCAGCTTGATGCCGGTGAACTTAGCGCCAAAGCGCTTGAACACCTTATCAGTATCGCGCCGGGGAAAATGTTTTCAACGTCCGGCGCCTGGACGCGTTTCTTTCGTTTTAACACCGCATGGCATTGGGGAGAACGGGAAGAACAGGCCGTAAAACAGCTTGGCAGCCTGATTCGCGAGATGCTGAGCGCTAAAAGCCTTGTGTGAGGTGGAATGCGTGTCAGCTCACAACCTGACTAAATTTCCCGAGTGTGCCGGGTGAGCATCTGGCGCGCCGTCTATTTTTAGGAAAGCGGCGGCCCGTTCGCCGGAAATCGATTAATGACGATATGGGAAAATGCTATGCAATATCAATTACTGATTAATGGCGTGCTGGTGGACGGCGAGGGAGAAAGGCAGTCTGTTTATAACCCGGCGACAGGCGAGGTCATACTTGAGATTGCGGAAGCGTCGCCCGCGCAGGTTGACGCCGCAGTGCTGGCCGCCGATAGCGCGTTTGCCGAATGGGGGCAGACCACACCCAAAGCACGGGCGGAATGTCTGTTAAAACTGGCGGACAGCATCGAGCAAAACGCCCTTGAGTTCGCCCGGCTTGAATCGCAAAACTGCGGTAAGCCTTTGCACTGCGTAATTAATGATGAAATTCCGGCAATCGTGGATGTCTTTCGCTTTTTTGCCGGCGCGGCCCGTTGTTTGAGTGGGCTGGCGGCGGGCGAATATCTGGAAGGACATACGTCGATGATCCGCCGGGACCCGATTGGCGTGGTTGCCTCTATCGCGCCGTGGAATTATCCGCTCATGATGGCGGCCTGGAAGCTGGCGCCAGCGCTGGCGGCAGGTAACTGCGTGGTGATTAAGCCTTCTGAAATCACGCCGCTGACGGCGCTTAAACTTGCCGCGCTGGCGAAGGATATCTTTCCGCCGGGGGTGCTCAATGTCCTGTTCGGACGAGGGCAGACTGTTGGCGATGTATTGACCGGTCATGAAAAAGTACGCATGGTCTCTTTAACCGGTTCTATCGTGACCGGGGAGCATATTCTGCGCCATACTGCGCCAGCGATAAAACGTACGCATATGGAACTCGGTGGTAAAGCCCCGGTGATTGTTTTTGATGACGCCGATCTGGATGCGGTGGCGCAGGGCGTCCGGACTTTTGGTTTCTATAATGCCGGACAGGATTGTACTGCGGCGTGCCGTATATACGCGCAGCGCGGTATCTATGATGCGCTGGTCGAAAAGCTGGGGAACGCGGTGAGCAACCTGAAAATGGGCGCGCCGGAGGATGAGTCGACAGAGCTGGGGCCGTTAAGTTCGCTGGCGCACCTGAAGCGCGTCACAGCGGCTGTAGAGGAGGCGAAGGCCCTCAGCCATATCCGTGTGATTACTGGTGGAAGTCAAACGGAAGGTAAAGGTTACTATTTCGCTCCGACGTTGCTGGCAGACGCAAAACAGGAAGATGCCATCGTGCAACGCGAGGTGTTCGGCCCGGTGGTCAGTATAACCGTCTTTGATGATGAAGATCAGGTTCTGAGGTGGGCCAACGATTCTCGCTATGGTCTGGCATCCTCCGTCTGGACTCAGGACGTCGGGCGGGCGCACCGGCTTAGCGCCAGATTGCAGTATGGCTGTACCTGGATTAATACCCATTTCATGTTGGTTAGCGAAATGCCGCATGGAGGGCAAAAACAGTCGGGATACGGCAAAGATATGTCATTGTATGGTCTGGAAGACTACACCCTTGTCCGCCACATCATGGTTAAGCATTAAGGATCATTTACTGTTCAGAAAAATCGTGAAAAAATAGGCGGGTGTCGGCGGAGAGGGGGACCTCCCCGCCAACATGCGCAGCAAGTACTCAAAGGTTGAACACCTCAAGCAAACCAGCCGAATCTCAACGAGATCAGACCCAAAAGTCCTGCAGCAGCAAAGACATTAATCAGCACGACGGTTTTACTGGAAACATTCATTTTCGCCACCTTTCATCATAACCCCTATGGGTATAGTACGGGTTGGCGAGATCCGCAATAATACGTAAACAGGATATTCTGTGAGCGGAGCCGTGCATTGAGAACGTTTTGCTGTCAAGGCTGATAAACCTTGATGTGTGTCAAATAAAAAGAGCATATTGCGCGCGTTTTTTCCTCTGGTTGGCGCGGATGCCTGATATGACCCTCTTTCAAAAGATATTAATTTTTTACGCCGTCATGGCGGTGATATCATCCCTGATCACCTGGTTTTTGACTCATGACAAAAAACGAATTCGTTTCCTGAGCGCCTTTTTGGTTGGCGCGACATGGCCGATAAGTTTCCCCGTCGCATTGCTGTTTTCGCTTTTCTGACCTCAAGCCCGATACAGGTTACCGGGCATGGTTTTTCCGCCAGGTCAGGCTATCAGGGCAATTAATTGCGCTCTGTCTACGTCGGTAACGTCCTGCGGATGCCGATATCCTGCGTTCTCATTGGCCAGGGTATACAGCGCAACAAGCCAGTCATAGACATAGCGGCTGGCGGCGTGAACGGGCTGTTCGTCAAGCTTTGTTAGACGCAACATTGTCGAACGCGGTGTTGCGGCGAAAATGGCTGCGCCTTTCTGAACGCGGCTGGCCGGGCGTTGGGCCTCCTCGATATTGGCGTAGCCGAGCCAGGCGATGAAGTTACCAATGATGGCATGAAGCTGCGCGCCGCTAACCTCCTCGCGCTGCATGGTTTTCTGTAACTGCTGAGGTAAACCGAGGCGATAGCTGGCGGTAATTAAAATCTCCGCCACGGCGTTGAGCATCTGCGGTTCCAGTCCCAGACGCTGCGCATTATCCCGGCAGTGGGCCCACTGGCGCAGATGATTGATCCACATTTTGTGCGCCTGGTAGCCTGTTTCATGACCTTCTGACGCTGAAGCGCGCGTTGGTTCGTCGGCAAAGAGATCGATCGCGTCATTAAATAAACCGCTGACCTGTTCTTCTCGCGACTGTCGGGTGCGCAGCAACGCTTCGAAATTCTGTACCGGCGGTAACAGCCCGGCCAGCAGGTCGCCATGTCTGGCGGCCTGGGCCTGAAGACGCCGGATCACGGTTTCAACCGGTAGCCGCGCGTCATCAAACATCGGTAACAGATCGCGCACGCGGCCTCGCAGTTGTTCGCGTAACGCCTGTAAGCGCGCCTGTCGCTGTGGTGCCGATGTCGCCTGCGATAACCACTCCACCAAACGCTGCATACTGTGTTTATCCAGCGCCTGCAACGTTCCCCAATGCACGCCAGGTTTACCCATCAACTGCTGGACGGCTTCATCCAGATTTTGCTGGGTGGCAAAACGGGCATCCTGTGGAGTAATAGCCCAGACGACGCCGGGTAACGCTGATTCATGCTGCGGCTGCGTGGCGTTAACCCACTCCAGTAAGTGACGGGCGGCGGCGGATGTTTGCGAGCGAGATGCCAGAGCATTGCAAATCACCAGAACATCGGGCTGTACCTGCTGACGGTAATGGGCCAGCATCCAGCCTAATTTCGCCCGCCATAACGGATGAGGATGACTGTCTGGCGCGACCGGAATATCCAGTAAATCAACGTTATCCAGTACGCTGTTTTCAACGGTTAGCACCAGTTCGCGGGTAAGCAGCGCCAGAGAATCAAGCGAAAGGCTGACCGCATTGAGCAGTCGGCCTTCCTTAACCGGATGCACCACCACATCGCTTTGCGTATCGCTGGCGGTTAGCGCCATTTGCGTCAGGAAGTTTTCCGCCGGTAAGCCAAAATGATCGACCAGCAGGCTGAGCGGCGCCGCCAGTTCCCCGGCATGGCCGGTTTGTTGCAACATATGCGCCAGCGCCAGCCATTGCTGGGTGATCTCCGGCTGCTCTCCCCACAGTAATGCCCAGGCGTGCGCCCGTGTCGTGAGATCCAGCGCAGGCAAGAGCGAGGCAAAGTGTTGCCATGTCGCATCATCAATATGTTGTCTGGCGGACGGAAGACAAGAGCGCCAGAAACTCGCGATGGTCGCTACCTCTTCAGCGGTAACGCCGGGGACGGGCTGCGGTTGGCGAAGCGATTGCCATTTCTCCAGGCGTGATGTGATAATGGATTTTTCGACCTGGCGACAAACGGGGGACGAGCTGGTCCAGGCAATAAAGATCTGCACCAGTTCGGCTTCACTGATCAAGCGCAGGCGCAACGGCCAGCCGCTCTCGTTTGAAAAAATGTCGCGCGTAAAGCGAATAGCCATATTCGCTGGCGCATGACCCGGATTGATGTGGCTGAAATAATCATAGTCACGGTCCGGCGTGATAATTTCCAGCTTGCCATTCTCGTTACCGCATAGCGTCGTTAACAGATGCGCTTTTGCGGATTGCGCATACCCGTACAGACCGACGCAGCCATGTGATGCGCAGGCGGCGTTGAGCGCTGACTCATCCGCCGCGGCAAGCGTAAGTTGCGCCAGCAGAGCGTCGGCTTCGTCATCCAGTCGCGTTGCGTAACGGCGCGTGTTGTTAACCCACTCGATAACAGCCTGGGTGGCGTTTAACGGTTTTGTCATTTCAGGTATACACTCCCGCTATCTATCCAGTAGTGGCTGCCGCTGTGGCGACGGTCAGCCAGCGTATTCAATTTTAATGTCAGCGCATCGGCGGCGACCGGCGTCCCGTCCTGGAGCCAGGCATCACTTAATATGAACGATTCCGGGGCGCTATCTTTACTACTGCCGCGTAATTTCAGTCGCACATTCAGTACGCCGTCGCCAGCGATGGTTTTCGCCAGTTCGGCGGAATTAATGCTCAGGCAATAGAGTGGGGTTGCCGGCCAGCGACTGTTCGCCAGTTGACGAAAGCCCAACGTCACGTTGCCGCGTAGCGGAAAATGCAGGCGAGCGTCCAGCGTCGCGCCGGGTTTATCCAAATCGATCTCGTGATACCAGATGTTTTCATCGCGAAGGGTATTAACGGTATTATCCAGTACGCCAAGATAACGCACAGTCGAATACGCGCCGATATCAGCCGCTTTAAAATTGAAACGCGGTAGACGTAAGTCCAGCGCCAGGCTGCATAACATCGCGCCCACCGCGGCAGTGGATTTTGGATTACCGATACGCCCTTGTTGACTGAAGGGATACCATTCATGTACCTGATACTTATCCATCCACACAATGCGATTAACCGGCACCGGTTGTAAGTGCCGGATGAGCGCCTGTACGCCGGGTAAGCAGGTCGGTCTCCCCGTCACCAGCAAGATATCGCAGTGATAGTGGGATATCGCTTCGCAGACCGCATGAAGCGGCGTTGTCAGCGTAAACTGACCGGCCAGCAGAGCCTCCTGAAGCTGGCTAAACTGGATTTGCAACGGCACATTGAATATATCAAATGTCGGCGAACCAGACGGTAAGGCATGATCGATCGCCTGCTGGATATAGTTCATCACGTTGCTCGTTGGGCGGCGGATCAGCAGATCGCCAAATGTTGCATGTAAACCAGCAAACGGATCGTTAATGTCGCTTTGCTCCCAGGCGGAAAGTACCGCATGGCCCAGCGGCATAAATAATTGCAGCGCCGTTTGCTGGCGCAAAATGGCCTGAGTATCAATTCGTCCCGAATCGCCAAATAAGGTCGCCAGCAGGGCGGCGGCATCCGTAACGCCTGCCCGTTGCAACGCCGTTTGCAGGGAAGGGAGTACACAGCGCTGAATGATATCCAATAGCAGATCGTCCCCGGCGACTTTAAAACCTTCGCGAAACAGGAGATGAGGCGTAATTTTTACATTGGCCCCCACGCCGTCATCTAACTGATAGTGAACGATCGCCATATCCGTCGTGCCGCCGCCGATATCAATCGATGCCACGCGCAACGCGCGCCCGGGGACGACGCCGGGTTCAGGCTGGCGATCCGGTCTGGCCAGCGCATTAAAAAAGGATTCGGTACGCCCGGCGTAATGCGAAATGGCTTCGTTATAAAGCCATACCAGTTGGCCGCAACTTGCTTCGTCCCATTCCATCTGTATTTCTGGTACCGGCACCACGCTTTTTTCACGTTGCTTAGGCGTGGTGAAATCCTCATCCTGCGGATGCCAGCCCATGGCTTTCCAGACCAGCGCCAGCGCTTCAAACATTCGCTGGCGGAAAATTTCTCGCTCCTGTTTCGGCATGGCGGAAGGCAGCGTTAAAATCAGGGTGCGTAGCTGGCGCGGCGAGGCGGGAAAGCCGAGCCGCAGCCGGGTGGCGACGCTGTTAATTTGCCCCAGCGCCTGAGCCAGAATTTCGCACAACATATGCGTCATCAAGGTGCTACGACTGTATTGCGGCGAAAAAACCGGTAGCCTTTCTTCATGCGGCAGGCGGAATAACGGCTGTCCGTCATCGTTCATCAGATTCATCAGCGGAAACGCGGTGGCAAGCGGTTCGCGCTGCGTTTTACCGTGGATCTGGCTAAAACGCCAGTCTTGCAAGGCGGGGGTTTCATCCCACAGGTAGCGGCGCGGGCTGGAGATACCGCTGCTGCCTTCGGTGCCCACACGCTGCATAGCAAGGGCGCGAGCCTCGTCGCCCACACGCACAATGGAAGGCCAGACAAAAGCGTCGTCTCGTCCGCTTTCGACAGAAAAGTGCTGCTTGCCAAAGCGCGCTTCCGAGAATTCTACCCGGCTGGTAAATAAAGGATCGTTCAGATACTGCGGCTCGCTTAAAGAACGTACCTGAAGCTCTGCCGTCTGGCGTAACCCGTCATTCGCATCGCCATGATCCTCGATCAAGACGCCGCAGGTATGCGTATTGCCGACATCCAGAATCAGATCGACCGGGATTGCGGGCGTGCTTAACGTATGTGTCACAAACTTCACTTCCGGCACCGTAAGCTGTTCGCCTAACAGCGTCAGTAAATTCAACCAGTGCGCCTGATACTCAAAGCTACGCAGCGCTTGTTGTATGGCCTGTTCCGGACGGTTTTCCACCTGTGAGGCATACTGAAGAAACGACTCGCGCAGCCAGCCGTCAATCCATGTCTGGTCAAGAAAATCGGCAACTTCTTCATCGCGCCAGGCGAGCGCAAAACGTGTGCCATTGAGCAGATCGTTTTCGCAAGGCGCCAACGCCGCAGGCATATTTTTGGCCAGTTGACTGTCGAAGGCGAGGGTGATGCGGTGTGTGTTTCCGGCGCTATCTGGCTCGCTGAGTTTACGTACCTGAATGCGCGCCCAGTTATCCGGCCCGTCAATAAAGGTACGCGGCGGATTAAAACGCAGGAACGGCAGGGGGAGCCAGATTCCGTCGAGTACATCCAGAGAATAGTGCAGAGTCTGAGTGCTTTCCGGTTTCACGACTTCGGGTTGGCCGCCAGCACGTCCAGGCAACGTGTAGCGCCCGCTGGTCAGATCAAAATCGAGGCGCAGTAGCGGGCCGTTTGCCGTTTTGCGCACAAAACGTCCGTAGTGGGCCGACTCTTGCGGCGTTAAGCCAAAATCAAGAAACTGGACGCCGCTGTTTGCAATGAGCGTGACGCTCTGTTTGTAATCACACAGATTGACCAACATAAAATCAGGCACCTATCTTTTTAAACGTCAACGGAATTGCCGCGTGGTCGCCATAACGGGCGGTACAGGTTGCGACGTCATTGACGCCAGCTTTACAGGTAATTTCCGGCATCGGATAACGTGAGCCGTCGGTGCAGCGCGCATTGCCGCGACTTTTAATCATCAGCTCGCCCGTTTGATGCAGACCAGAGAAAATTTCCGCCCGACAAACCACGTTATCGCCATGTACTACGCGCGCGATACCTTTGTTATTTTGGATCTGATAACGCAGAGAGGGCGGCTTGCCGGTAATCGGATCTTTGACATCCACGCTGACCCGCCAGCTACCGTTTAAAAAGCGCGTGGTTCCAAGCTTCATCTGCGTACTGTCCATCACCAGCGCGTCTTTGGGGATAGCGGCAATGATAACAGGCGCTTCCGGCAGCGGCGCCGCTTTGGGGGCGGGCGTCACCTCAGCGCGATGCAGCGGCAAATGCGCGGTGAGTTCAGGCAAGGGGGTAACGTCAGTTTTCGCGGTAGCGACAGGCGCGGCGCGAACAGGAGAGGCCCCGTCAACGGATGAAGATGGCCAGAAAAAAGGCGTGGCGACGGCGGCGATAACCACGGCAGCGACAGGTAAGCTCCACAGCGGTAGACGGCGAGCTCTTTTCGCCTCAGCAACCGGGATAGGTGCGGCAGGCTTCGGCTCGCTAACGATAACGGGCGGCGCAGCAGGTTCCTCCGGCATTTTCGGCGGCTCAATGACAGACGTTAACAAAGGTTCATCCGCCTGACTAAATGCCGCCTCTACCAGCGGCTTTTCTTCGGGCTCCGGCTCCGGCTCGACCAGAGGGATGTTGGGGATCGCCTCGGTTACCCGCAGGCAGTCCAGCACATCATCGCGTGTATTTTCGTTGAGATTAACGAATCCCCAGAAGGTGATAACCGGTTTGCCGTTAACCAGGAAAACATGATTTTCGCCGGGAAATTGCGTCGCTTTCTCAAGTAGCGACCCAAATAGCTGGAGCGCTGTTTTACCGGATTGCAGACTTTTGCGACTGAGTGCAGCCGCGCTTTCAAAAGTGCTGGCTAAATAACGTAAAGCCCGAGAACGTGTCTCTTCGTCAGCCGCTTTCCACGCTATCGCCTGACCTTCAATCGGCGAATACCAGTCAACCCGATCGCCATTATCGTTAAGTTGCGGAATCGCCAGACAGTCAACCATCGCCTGCTGTTTACGCAGACGAAGCGTTTCGCGAATTTGCAATGCTGATTCAAATACGGCCTGACCGCCGCCGCCCACGGCCTGATAATCATCCAGATTGCCGCTGCGCAAGAGAGATTTTGCCACGTTGTTATCCCTTAGACTTCTTCACGCGTCTACTTTACGGGGTCTATACGCAAGCAAACGGCGGAAGAAAGGCAAAAAGGCGCGAATTCTCGGTCTATTAAGCCCCGTGTTTTCACTTGACGTAAGTTAAATCAGGATGGCGGCGGCGAATGACCGCATCGGGCGACAATAACGCGTATAATAGGCGAATCATGCTATTACAGAATAAAGAGTAGGAGAGCTTATGTCGCACCTGGAGGAAGTGAGCGCCCGCGTGGATGCCGCCATCGCGGAGAGCGTAATTGCCCATATGAATGAATTGCTGATTGCCTTGAGCGATGACGCTGAATTACGTCGTGAAGATCGTTATGTGCAGCAGCAGCGTTTGCGCACGGCTATCGCGCATCACGGCAGACAATATCAAGAAGATCGGGACGCGCGCCGCGAGCAGCTCACCAAAGGCGGCACGATCCTGTAACCCATTAAAACTGGCGCTTCGCAATCAGCCATGCGCCAATGACCAGCAACAGCGCGCCAAACGCCGGCCCGACCATTGCGCGTAACGTGACGCCGTGGCTACGCGCGATATCCAGCGCCAGTCCGCCGATTAACTGGCTGGCGACCAGTACCGCGATAGTCGTCGCGGCGCCAACGTTCTGATACCCGCTAATGCTGGCAAATACAAAAAATGACCCCAGCAGACCGGGGATCAATGTCCACCAGCGAACGCTGGCGACCAGCTCGCCGAAACCCGCAGCGCCTTGCTTAAACCACAATATCGTCACAAATAAAACGATCCCTACCAGCGAGTTCAACAGCATAGCGATCAGAATCGTCGATGATGTCTGCGTAATACGCACCATAATACTGTTTTGTACCACCAGCCCGACGCCGGCGGCGATCAAAAAGATAAGCGTCAAAGACTGGTTCATCAGCAGGCGTCCGGCGCGGCGTGTTCATCAAGCTGGAGCTGCATAAACGTAAGATCTAACCAACGGCCAAATTTTACGCCGACCTGCGGCATTTGCGCGGTAACGGTAAATCCCAGCGAATGATGCAGGCGTATCGAGGCGGCATTCTGTGACTCAATACCGGCCACCATCACATGCTTGCCGCAGCGTCGGGCTTCGTCGATCAGTCTGCTGAGCAGCTTTCGCCCCAGTCCTTTCCCCTGGTGCGCCGGATGAACATAAACCGAGTGCTCGACGGTATAGCGAAAACCGTCGAAACTGCGCCAATCGCCAAATGATGCATAGCCAGTCACCACGCCATTTTCTTCGCTTACCAGCACCGGATAGCCCAGTAATTGACGGGCCTCATACCAGGCAAGGCGATTATCCGTATCGACCGTCCGATCGTTCCAGATGGCCGCAGTATGTAATACCGCATGGTTATAGATTTCGGTAATCGCGGCGCAGTCTGCTTTATCGGCAAAGCGAATCGTCATAGGGAACCCCAGGGAATGTTTACGATAGTGTTAGAAATACTATTGAAGGCGGCATAAATCAACGAATTAGCGCAAGAATTCATATTTAGCGAGAGGGGAAAGAAAGTCGTTCATAAAAGCGCACAGCCTGATATCTGAGAGTGTTTAACTCCCTCAGATAGCGAATGTTCGACTATTATTGATGGATTATGCCAGGCATGAGGAGAATAGAATGAAGCAACAGACCAACCGAAATCGTCGTTGGGTTTTGGCCTCGCGTCCCCACGGCGCGCCGCAGATGGATAACTTCCGCCTCGAAGAAGATGACGTCGCGACGCCCGGTGAAGGGCAGGTGCTATTGCGTACCGTTTTTTTATCACTCGACCCTTATATGCGTGGCCGCATGAGCGATGAACCCTCTTATGCGCCGCCTGTTGAACCTGGCTGCGTTATGGTTGGCGGTACGGTCAGTCGCGTTGTCGCGTCAAACCATCCTGATTACCGACCAGACGAATGGGTATTGAGTTACAATGGTTGGCAGGATTATGACATTTCAGATGGCGAAGGGTTGGTAAAGCTGGGTGATAATCCGCAACATCCTTCCTGGTCGTTGGGGATTTTAGGAATGCCGGGGTTTACCGCCTATATGGGGTTACTGGATATCGGCCAGCCGAAAGAGGGCGAAACGCTGGTTGTCGCCGCCGCCACTGGCCCCGTAGGCGCAACGGTTGGACAAATTGGCAAGCTGAAGGGCTGCCGGGTCGTGGGTATTGCCGGCGGCGCGGAAAAATGCCGTCATGCGACAGACGTTTTGGGATTTGATCTGTGCCTTGATCATCACGCTGATAATTTCCCACAACAGCTTGCGCAGGCCTGCCCGCAGGGAATCGATATCTATTATGAGAATGTCGGCGGTAAAGTCTTTGACGCCGTCTTACCGCTACTGAATACATCGGCGCGGATTCCGCTCTGCGGTCTGGTCAGCGGCTACAATGCGACAGCGTTGCCGGACGGTCCAGACAGACTGCCTCTGCTGATGGCGACATTACTTAAAAAGCGTATTCGTCTGCAAGGCTTTATCATCAACCAGGACTATGGTCACCGGATACATGAGTTTCAGCAAGAAATGGGGCGTTGGATCAAAGAAGGGAAAATACATTACCGGGAGCAGATTACTGATGGGCTGGAAAATGCGCCAGAAGCGTTTATGGGGCTGCTGGCGGGGAAGAACTTTGGCAAAGTCGTGATACGTTTAGCGGACGATGCGTAAAGAAAAAATGGCGGCATTATGTCGCCATAAAAATGTGCAAATTTTAAAATTGCGGCTTTACTTATATTCATCATTCAGATCGCGGTGGGGCAGCTTATCTTCCTCAGCGGCCTGAACCGGTCAAAAATCTCGATACATGAAGGAATGACGGAGATAAAACGGTTGCCATAAAGAAACCTGTATTGTTGTAAAAGATGAGAATATCACGCAAGTAAATTATCACTTTTATTTATTTGGCCGTTCAGGCCTGGATTATCTTTTTTACAATTAAGTTTCGAAACTTCTTCGGGACTCGATTGCGATGTTGTTCTGCCAAGAGGTGAAGGAAGGAAAATGCCGGGTACGGAAAAAACACAACATATAAGCCTGACCACACAGGTTGAAAATCGGTTAAAGCATCAATTGTCTATTGGCGCATTAAAACCAGGCGCAAGGCTTATCACTAAAAATATCGCTCAAGAGTTAGGCGTCAGTATTACGCCGGTGCGTGAGGCCCTGTTAAGGCTGGTCTCTTCCAGTGCTTTGGCGGTGGCGCCAGCACAGGCGTTTATGGTGCCGGAGATCTCGCTGGAAAGTTTGCTGGAAATTAATACGATTCGTACTGCCCTGGAGGAGATGGCGGTGGTCGCCGCTGCGGGTAAGATTACCCCGGATCGCGAGCAGACGCTGAATGCGCTATTAGATGAATTTCAACAGGCGCTGGAAAGTGGCGTTATGGAGAAAATTCTTTTGGCCAACCGCGCATTCCGCTTTGAGATCTACCACTACGCGGATATGCCAACGCTGTATGCCATGATCGAGCAATTATGGGTACGCCTGGGGCCAAGCCTGCATTTTTTATATGATAATTTTAAACTTGATGATTATCAAAACGGCGTTAATCTGTACAGAAAATTGCTTAATGCGTTAGTGACTGGTGATAAAGAAGCCAGTCGCCACTGCCTACAGAACGTTTTGCAACAAAACGTAGCGACGATTAAAAATCAGTACTTCATGTAACCTTCATGAAACTATGACTTATCAATAGCGGGGATTCCCCGCTATTGCCGGATATTTGCCGGATATTTATTCAAATTGCCATGCCAGATTAATCCCCACGCCATAGTTACGCCCTGGCGCTGGCTCATAATATCGGCCATTAGATTCATTAACGATCACCGAACCGATATATTCTTTATCAAATAGATTATCTACCCGCCCAAAAATATCGACGGTAAGCTGGCTGTAATTAAATTTATACCCTGTATTTAGTCCAACAACGGTATACGAAGGCGCTTTGGCGGTATTTTCATCATTGGCCATGATATCGCCCATATACCGAACGTCTGTTCCGGCGTACCACCCCTCATCCGGGATAAAACCTAATGAGGCGAATCCCATATTACGGGCGATGCCGGGCATCCGGTTTCCATCACAGTTTTGCCCCTGACAAACGTTACTGCGATAGGTCGCATCCAGCCAGGTCCATGATGCTTTCACCCGCCAGTCGCCGGCGAAGCGCTGGTCCAACGAGAGTTCTGCGCCCTGGCGGCGCGTTTTGCCCGCGTTTTTGTAGGTAGTGCGTCCTCCCATACTACTGGCGACAACAATTTCATCATCGGTATCGGTTTGAAATAACGCGGCGGTCAACAAGCCATTGCCAATCCGCGTTTTACTGCCGACTTCCACCGTATCATTGGTCGACGGTTGGAGGTCAAAGTTGAACCCACTTTGGCCGTCAGCGCGATAAGAAAGCTCATTGATAGTGGGAGTTTCAAATCCGCGACCGGCAGCAAGATAGAGATTCCAGGCGTCAGTTAACGCATATTTTAGCGATCCGGCGGGTAGCCAGTGGTGATAGCTGGCGTCGCCGCTGTCATCGCCATTGCCGGGCGCGATATAGTGATCGTTAGAATCGAACCACACGGAACTGTAGCGCACGCCAGCATCCAGCGAGAGTTTTTGCGTAAGCTGCCACTGGGTTTGCAGATAAGGATCGACATTCCACATCAGGTTACGCTCATCCCGCCGTAAATCGCCTTTATGCCCAAACTCAGGGGTGCCGTTGTTGAGACGGAAATTATTGTAACCCTTGCGGTTTTCGCTCATATTTTCATAGTTTACTCCGCCAGTGAAGGTGACCGGCACACCTAATTCTCCCCGGTGAGTCCAGCGGGAATCAATGCCCTGATAGTGGCGTTGCAGTGTAATTACGCCGCCAGCCTGAGCAGGTTTTAGCTGTGCCACCAGGGGAATAGACTGGTATTGCGTGGTTTCCCGCTCTCCGGCGTAGGCCATCACGCTGATATCATCCTGCGCGCTGAGCTGACGTTCATAACGCAATCCTGCCTGAGTTTGTTTGATGGTTTTACGCGTATTGTACTGTTCAGCGCGGGGCGCCTGTTGCGGATCGGCTTTCCATTCAGATTCGGTAAGTCCGCCGGGATCGTCCGCCTTAATGTCCACACTATTAAAAATCAGCGAGAGTTTACTGACATCGTCAAGGCGCACGCCCAGTTTGGCATTAGCCAGATTTTTTCGCGCGCCGCTGTGATCGCGGTAGCCGTGGGTGGTGAAACGGGTAGTCGATACCGTGTAATCCACGTCGCCTGGCTGTGTGCCGTCACCCATCGCGCCCGTGGCTTTTAGCCCATAGCGCCAGCTTCCATAACTGCCGTAGTAGCTGCTGGCCTCAAGGGTGGGCGGCTGTCTCCCGGTTTCGGTGGTGACATTTATCACGCCGCCGGAAGCATTGCCGTATAGCGCTGAGAAGGGGCCGCGTAACACTTCAACGTCTTGTATGCTGTTAATATCAATATTCGAAATCTGGCCTTGTCCATCCGGCATGGTGGCGGGAATGCCATCAACATACAGACGAATGCCGCGCACGCCAAAGGCGGAACGCGAGCCAAATCCACGGATAGAGATTTGCAGATCCTGCGCGTAGTTCTGCCGGTTCTGCACCTGCAATCCCGGGACGCTGGTTAAAGACTCAGATAAATTGACGCGCGGCGTCGCCAGACGCATGTCTTCTCCCTCAATGACGCTAACGGCGGCAGGTGTATCCAGTTCGGATACGGTTTGCGGCGTTGCGGTGACTATCATGGTTTGTTCATTGGACGCGCTGGCGGCCTGAAGGACCGGGGAGAAGGTCAGAGGCAATAAGAGGGCGGGATAAAGTCGCAGTCTAACGGAAATAATTTTCATGAAAATGCCGGATAATTGTAAGCGTATCAACGGAAAACGTGACATTAAGGGTAGTCAATATGTAAAGTTTTGAAATTTTAATCGCACATTAAGTTAAGAAAATGTGCGTTATTTAAGAGCCATGACATTCGCAGGCGAGGAAAAGCTCCACTTTCTGATAAATAATGATTATTATTCTCAACTTATAATAAGTGCGGAACGAAGATCCCGCGCAGTGAAGTAGTGTGAAGCAGCTATACACGTTTTTATCAAAGGGAGTCGTCATGCACTTACGTCATCTTTTTTCGCCGCGCCTGCGTGGTTCTTTATTGTTAGGTTCGCTCCTCGTCGCATCCTCATTTAGCACGCTGGCGGCGGAAGACATGCTGCGTAAAGCGGTAGGCAAAGGCGCTTATGAGATGGCCTGGAGTCAGCAAGAAAACGCGCTCTGGCTGGCTACATCGCAAAGCCGTAAACTGGATAAAGGCGGCGTAGTTTATCGTCTCGACCCGGTGACGCTGGAAATCACGCAAGCGATTCATAACGATCTCAAGCCGTTCGGCGCCACCATCAATGCCGCGACCCAAACGCTGTGGTTTGGCAATACCATTAACAGCGCTGTTACCGCGATTGATGCCAAAACGGGTGATGTAAAAGGTCGTCTGGTACTTGATGCGCGCAAACGTACTGAAGAGGTTCGTCCGTTACAGCCCCGTGAGCTGGTTGCCGATGCGTCTACCAACACGATCTACATTAGCGGTGTTGGTAAAGAGAGTGCTATTTGGGTAGTGGATGGCGAAACCATCAAACTGAAAACGACGATCGAAAATACCGGCAAAATGAGTACGGGTCTGGCGCTCGACAGTAAAGCGCAACGCCTGTACACCACCAATGCGGATGGCGAATTTATCACCATCGATACCGCCAGCAATAAAATTCTCAGTCGTAAGAAGTTGCTGGATGACGGTAAAGAACACTTCTTTATTAACCTGAGTCTCGATACCGCAGGTCATCGCGCGTTTATCACCGACTCGAAGGCGACTGAGGTTCTGGTTGTCGATACCCGTAATGGCAATATTCTTGCCAAAATCGCGGCGCCTGCTTCTTTGGCCGTCCTGTTTAACCCGACACGTAACGAGGCGTATGTGACACATCGTCAGGCAGGTCAGGTCAGCGTGATCGATGCGAAGACCTATAACGTTGTTAAAACGTTCGATACGCCGACGTACCCGAATAGCCTGGCGCTATCGGCAGACGGTAAAACGCTCTACGTCAGCGTGAAGCAGAAATCGACACGTGAACAGGAAGCGACGCAGCCGGATGATGTTATTCGCATTGCTCTGTAAATAGGGTATGGAGGGGGAAACCCCTCCAGTCATCTCTTTAAACGCACCGATACGCCTCGTTACACCCCGCCGATAGCCTGATGATTCTGTGAGAATTACACTGCCTTTTTGCTGTAGTTAACTCATTATATTCACGAGGAAAATATGAAAAAGTTATTTATATGCTCAGGTTTGGGCATGATGTTTTTTATGCTTGCGGGTTGTACAACCAACTATGTGATGACGACGAAGAATGGGCAAACGATCGTAACTCAGGGTAAGCCGCAGTTAGATAAAGAGACGGGGATGACCAGTTATACCGATCAGGAAGGCAACCAGCGGGAAATTAACAGCAATGATGTGGCGCAGTTGATTAAGGCTGACTAAGTATTGGGCGCGATGCGGTGTTGGCGGCAACGCGCATTAAACCCGGCAGGCCTGGGGCTGCCGGGGAAGGGGAATGTTATGTCGCTGCTTCTTCTTTCAATACGACACTCTCTGTCGAATCCGCCGTCACTGGCGCAGTGCGATGGATCTCCGCCACACGACGTCGCACGCCAAACCAGCCGGCGACCAGCAGAATGGCGATCAGCGGCAACGAGGCGATAGTGTAAGTTCCATTCGGGTAGTCAAACGCCATGAGTACCAGCACGCTTAGTAAAAACAGCAGCGTTAGCCAGGAGGTAAAAGGCGCGCCGGGCAGTTTAAAACTGACGTCTGCGGCTTTGCCTTCTTTTATCGCCTGGCGTAAACGCATTTGGCACACCATGATAAACGCCCACGACGCGATAATGCCGAGCGAGGCAAAATTAAGAACGATCTCAAACACGCGGGAGGGGACCAGGTAATTCAGGAACACGCCGACCACGTAAACCACCAGAGTCGCCAGAATACCCGCATAGGGCACATGCTGACGGCTCATTTTCGCCATGAATTTCGGCGCGGAACCCCCCATCGACATTGAACGTAAAATTCTCCCCGTACAGTAAAGCCCGGAGTTCAGGCTGGAAAGCGCGGCGGTTAACACCACGATATTCATAATACTGCCGATATAAGGCACGCCAAGTTTAGAAAAGAAGGTGACAAACGGACTTTGCCCCGCCTGGTAGGCGTTCCACGGCAGCAGCAAAACCAGCAATACGACCGATCCTACATAGAAAAGACCAATACGCCAGATCACGCTATTGATGGCTTTTGGCACCATCGTCTGTGGATCTTTGCACTCCCCAGCGGCGGTACCGACCAGTTCAATCGACGCAAAAGCGAACACCACGCCCTGAATCAGTACCAGCGCGGGCAACAGGCCGTGCGGGAAAAAGCCGCCATTATCTGTAATCAGGTGAAAACCGGTGGCATTACCCTCAAGCGGTTGACCGGTACCGAGAAAAATCGTGCCTACCACCAGGAAGATAACAATGGCGAGTACTTTTATCAGCGCGAACCAGAACTCCATTTCGGCAAACCATTTTACGCCGATCATGTTCATGGTACCGACAATGGTTAACGCGCCGAGCGCGAACACCCATTGCGGAACGTCGCCAAATGCGCCCCAGTAGTGCATATATAACGCCACTGCGGTGATATCGACGATCCCGGTCATCGCCCAGTTAATAAAGTACATCCAGCCTGCGACGTAGGCCGCTTTTTCACCCAAAAATTCACGGGCGTAGGAGACGAAACTCCCGCTGGAAGGGCGATGCAATACCAGTTCGCCCAGCGCGCGTAAAATGAAAAAAGAAAAAATGCCGCATATCAGATAGACCAGCGCCAGTGCCGGTCCGGCCATTTGCAATCGGGCGCCTGCACCTAAAAATAAACCGGTGCCAATCGCGCCGCCGATAGCAATCATCTGAACCTGACGATTCCCCATCGCTTTGTGATACCCCTCTTCATGGGCGTTCAGCCAGCGTCGTTTCGCCGCATGTTGTTCTGCGGCGTGCGTAGTCTGTGTTTTCATTACGTTACCTGTTATAGCCTGTCCTGACAGAAAAATTCCTTATGCCGCGACGGGCGCTCACCAATCGATTGCCTGCAATGGCGAATGCCGCTTTTCCCTGATTCTGTGACAGGGATAAAACCGCCGGCGGAGCATCCTACCTGCAATTGTTAAATGACGCAAAACATACGGAAAGAAGAAAATGAGGATGTCGTGTTTATTTGTGCGGTCAGATGTGGTGCGGTGTGGTCACGATTCAGCCAGATAAGCTTTCAGCACAAATCCGCAGTGATTGCGTTGCGCAATAATTAATCAGGGTTAATCCCTGCAGGGATTTATGGTCATAGATATGACCTCGAACGATAAACCACCTGACGATATTGAAGCAGCATAAGATCAGGCCGTTGCGCCTGTTATTCTCATTTTCTCCTGAAAATGTATGCTTTTGAGCAATTTTGTTGATTGACATATCGACATAATGAGAGAGGAGTAGGACATATAAAGCTATTGAGCAAAATTTGAAGGAGCAGGATATGCCACATACATCAGTTTCTACCTATGCCAGAGCTTTATCAGGAAATAAGCTACCTCATGTTGCTGCAGGAGATTACGAAAATAAATTATCAACAAAAATCATGAAAGGCATCTTGTATGTGCTTACAGCAGGATTAGCCTACGGATTTACAAGAGTAATTGAACATTATTGCAATGTTACGCCTAAAGTTGCGGAGTTCTGTGCCAATGCAGGGACTATCCATAATCACCTTGCAGATGCTGTACGTGATGAACAATTTATTATAGATGTCGAGCTTTCTGATGGTCGGATGTTAACATTCGAACAACTCTCGCTGATGGCTGGACGTGAGCCAATCGTCAGGATATCGGATGGCGAACATACCGTTGAGGTTAAGGGGTCCTTTGAAGAGATCTGTATGAGACTGGAAGAGGGCTTTTTTGAAGCGCCAGCGTACTATCATTATGATATTGATGAAAAATATAAAACCGTCAGAGAGCGAATAGCAGAATATAATGCCTTACCTCAGGCATTAGGCGCCATTCCGAGTTTAGAACATTATATCGCTCGGGCCAGCGACATGCAGGAGGCGAAAGTGCAATGGGCGGCCGACATAAAAGATCGTTACCATAACTATTTGGACAAGTATTAAAAAGCGTTTATGTTTAGCCAGTTTTGTTAGAAATCAGATTCGCTGAGCTGGCGTTAAAAATTTTAACACGCCGCTATTTTGGCGGCGTGCCGCAAAGAGATTCTCAGAACCGATTTCCGTTTGTAGGCCAAAATCCCACGTACCTCCGGCGCTGTAGCTGGCCTGTCTTATTTTTTTCAAAAGTATCCAACGCTATTCCACGGATAGGGTATCCTGTTGCGCAGCGATATCCGCCTCAGCCTGTGTGCCGAACGCAAGCATTAATGTTAATGGAAGCCTCAGATGACCCCTTTTTTACATGCTTATTTTACGCGATTACATTGTCAGCCGTTGGGGGTTCCTACGGTTGAAGCGCTCAGAACGCTTCACTTAGCGCACAACTGCGCGATTCCTTTTGAAAATCTGGATGTGCTACTGCCTCGTGAAATACAGCTCGATGAGACGGCATTAGAGGAGAAACTGCTTTATGCCCGACGCGGTGGATACTGTTTTGAACTGAATGGCCTGTTTGAACGTGCGTTACGCGACATCGGTTTTAACGTCCGAAGCTTATTGGGGCGGGTCATTCTGTCTCATCCCGCCAGTTTACCGCCACGCACGCACCGTTTGCTGCTGGTTGATGTTGAGGATGAGCAGTGGATCGCTGACGTGGGGTTTGGCGGCCAAACGCTAACCGCGCCGCTTCGTCTGCAGGCTGAAATTGCTCAGCAAACGCCGCATGGCGAATACCGCCTGATGCAGGAGGGGAGCACATGGATTTTACAATTCCGCCACCATGAGCACTGGCAGTCGATGTACTGTTTTGATCTGGGGGTGCAGCAGCAGAGCGATCATGTGATGGGCAATTTCTGGTCGGCTCACTGGCCGCAATCCCATTTTCGTCATCATTTGTTGATGTGCCGCCATTTGCCTGATGGCGGCAAGCTGACATTAACGAATTTCCACTTCACGCGTTACCACCAGGGACATGCCGTTGAACAGGTCAATGTACCGGATGTACCGTCGTTGTATCAGTTACTTCAGCAGCAGTTTGGTCTCGGCGTAAATGATGTAAAGCACGGTTTTACCGAGGCGGAGCTGGCCGCGGTAATGGCTGCATTTGATACCCATCCGGAGGCGGGAAAATAATTTTTTGCCGCGAGGATTTGCGGGCCTGACAAAGATTAAAAAGTAATGGCCCATTCGGCATGAAACAGAATGACCGCTTGGCCGGAGATGGTGACGTTTTCCGGCTGGTTATCGCGAATGGTGACGGTAACATCAACAGTACCTTCTTTGCCTAAAGCGCGCCCCTGATGGCCTTGAATCTGCAGCGTTTTACCGTCATGCGCCATCAGACCATGATGGACGAGCCATGCACCCATCGGGCCATTGGCGTTTCCCGTTACCGGATCTTCCACAATCCCTATCGCCGGAGAAAACATTCGCCCATCGGTTTCGTTTTTTCCCGGACGAATCTGGAAAGGAAAAAAGCCGTTACAGCCAATTTGCTGGCTGATTGCCGTCAGGGCTGCCAGATTCGGAGAAAGGGCATCAATATCAACGTCTGGTTTGAGTAGGATCATCACTTTTGCATGTCCTGTTGAAGCCACCTGAATTGGCGCTCCCGGCACGATATCATCTTCAGTCAGGTTCAACGCGGTGATGATGGCAGCCCGAATTTCTCCGACTAGCGGTGGTTCAAAAGAGGGCTGACCTTGTTCCAGCGTGATGCGATAGTCGTTGTGTTCGGCATGAATTTCAACGCGATGACGGCCCGCTAACGAGGTTTGCCAGACGGTGGTGTTTCCCAACCCCAGTACCGTTGCCCGAACATAATGCGCGGCCACGGTGGCATGACCACAGATGGGGACTTCTACTGTCGGTGTAAAATAGCGTATGCGCACATCACTCTCTTCGCTTTTTAGCAAAAAGGCGGTTTCCGAGTGACGAAGTTCACGGGCAATCAGCTGCATCTGCGCGTCGCTTAGCGTATCCGCATGTAAGACAACGCCAGCAGAGTTGCCGCGAAAGGGTTCGCTGGTGAAGGCGTCAACATGGTAAATCTGCGGTTTCATTGATGTTCTCCTTTGACTGAAGAATCATCATAGCCTGTGCGTTGCCGAATGACGACGCCCAGGCGTTTTTCTTTGCCCGGTAAGCGTACCCCCGGGCAAAGAGAATTAGCGGCGGGTACGAACAATCTGGTAGCGACGGGTGAAATACTCAAACGGCGCGCTCCAGACATGAACCAGACGGGTGAACGGGAAGAGCAGGAAAATAGTCATTCCCAGCACCAGATGAACGCGGAAAACAAACGCCACACCGCTCAGCATTTCCGAAGACCCGCCGCGGAAGGTGACAATACTTTGCGCCCAGCCCACCAACTTCATCATTTCGCTGCCATCCGGATATTGCGCCGAAAACGGAATGGTGCTCAGGCCAAGCAGGCACTGAATCAGCAAAATGCTCATGATGATAATATCTGGTGTAGTGGATGTCGCCCGCACACGCTGATTGGTCAGACGACGCCACAGTAATCCCGCGCCGCCGATCAACGTTAATACGCCGCACACGCCGCCGAGGATCATCGCCATCTGCTGTTTTACCGCAATCGGCAGGAACCAGGCATACATCCAGTGTGGCGTCAGCATCCCGAACAGATGGCCAAAAAAGATCCCCAGAATGCCAATATGGAACAGATTCGACCATATCACCATCCCACGCTTATCCAGCATCTGGCTGGACGACGCGCGCCAGGTATATTGTCCGTAGTCATAGCGCAGCCAACTGCCAAGGAAGAATACCGTGGCGCAAATATAGGGGTAGATGTCGTAAAAAAAGACGTTCAGGTACTGTATCATTTCGGGCCTCCCGCGCTGACGTCGACGTACTGCGGCGCCGCGTCCTGGCTAAAGCGTCGTTGATAATGGTGTAACGGTGAACTGTCACAGGTCGTGGCGTTATCTTCGATAAACTTCACCTGTTCTTCTTCCCAGACGGCATCCAGTGCCTGACGGGTATCATCCCGCGATTCCTGAATAATTTGCTTGGTGACACTGTCACTTGTAAGCGTACTACCCGCCAGCGTCAGCAGGGCGTCAAACAGTTGATACCACGGCGCTCCTCGCTGTTTCAGACGACCGCCCAGCAGCGCCAGAATAGGGGCAATATTCTGTAATCCCTCGCGAGCTTCCACTTCCGGCAACACGCTTAAGTACTCCAGATAGAGCGGCAGGTGATCCGGCAGTTCGCGGCAGTTGAGCTGGAGGCCCACGGTTTCATACTGGCTTAACAAATTGACCATCGCCTGGCCGCGATCGCGGGACTCCGCATGAACATGCTCGAATAACAGCAATGAAGTGGCGCGCCCTCGGTCAAACACTTCACACCATTCTGCTTGTTTATCCAGTAACGGCGCATAAAGCAGCTCGCGAGTGAAGTCGGCCAGCATTGGCGCATCGTGTTGGATAAGGGCAAGCGCTTCATCCCGACATTCCCACAACTCGTCGTCCGGATATTCCATCAACAGGCCAATCGCTTTGAGGATTTGCATTATTCCCCCTCCGCTTTATCACGTACTTCGGTGATATTGATGGCATCAATACGGCTACTGTTGAACAGGTTGAATTTGGTATCCGACCCGTGGCAACCGTCGCCAAAAGTAAAGCCGCAGCCGTTGCGCTCCGGAAAGGCATCGCGCGCCATTTCCCGGTGGCTGGTGGGAATGACAAAACGATCTTCATAATTGGCAATCGCCAGGTAGCGATACATCTCTTCAACCTGTTGTACGCTCAGACCGACTTCCTCAATGGCGCGGGTATCCGTCACGCCTTCAACCGTCTGCGAGCGCATGTAGTGGCGCATCGCCATCATCCGCTTTAGAGCCCGAATGACCGGACCGGTATCGCCCGCGCTGAGCATATTGGCCAGGTACTGGACCGGAATACGCAGCGTCTCCACCGCCGGCAGAATATTGCCATTGTGCGGCAACCCGCCCGCGTCGGCGTATGACTGGATGGGCGATAGCGGCGGTACGTACCAGACCATCGGCAGGGTACGGTATTCCGGGTGCAGCGGAAGCGCCAGCTTCCAGTCCATCGCCATTTTGTACACCGGCGACCGTTGGGCGGCGTCGATGACGTTTTGCGGGATGCCCTGTTTAAGCGCCTCTTCGATGACCGCCGGATCGTGCGGATTGAGAAACACATCGCACTGACGTTCATACAAATCTGTTTCGTGTTCGGTACTGGCCGCGTCTTCAATCCTGTCGGCGTCGTAGAGCAGAACGCCAAGATAACGGATGCGCCCGACGCAGGTTTCCGAGCAAACGGTCGGCTGGCCGGATTCAATACGCGGATAGCAAAATATGCATTTCTCAGACTTGCCGCTCTTCCAGTTAAAGTAGATTTTTTTGTACGGGCAGCCGCTGATACACAAACGCCAGCCCCGGCATTTATCCTGGTCGATTAGCACGATGCCGTCTTCTTCACGCTTATAAATAGCGCCACTTGGGCAGGTGGCAACACAACTGGGGTTCAGGCAGTGTTCGCACAGACGCGGCAGGTACATCATGAAGGTGTTTTCGAACTGACCGTACATCTCCTTTTGTATGTTGTCGAAGTTACGGTCGCGGGCGCGTTTTTCAAACTCGCCGCCGAGCAGCTCTTCCCAGTTTGGCCCCCAGATCACCTTGTCCATCCGTTTTCCGTCAATCAGTGAACGAGGGCGGGCAGTGGGCTGATGCTTACTCTCCGGCGCATGATGTAAATGCTGATAATCGAAGGTAAAGGGTTCATAGTAATCATCGATTTGCGGAATCACCGGGTTGGCGAAAATTTTGCTAATTACCCCCATTTTGCCGCCCAGACGGGGCCTTATCTTGCCATTAACATCACGAACCCAACCGCCTTGCCACTCCTGCTGGTCTTCCCAGTTTTTGGGATAGCCGATGCCCGGTTTAGTTTCGACGTTATTGAACCATGCGTATTCCATCCCTTCACGTCCGGTCCAGACGTTTTTACAGGTGACGGAGCAGGTGTGACAGCCAATACATTTATCGAGATTCAGTACCATCCCAACCTGTGAGCGTATTTTCATTTTTTCGCCTCCTGTACCTGATCCCGGCCCTCATCATCCAGCCAGTTAATGTTTTTCATTTTCCTGATCATGATGAATTCATCGCGATTCGAACCCACGGTTCCGTAATAGTTGAAGCCGTAAGCCAGTTGCGCATAGCCGCCGATCATATGCGTCGGTTTTGGACAGACCCGGGTCACGGAGTTATGGATCCCGCCGCGCATCCCGGTCACTTCCGAGCCCGGAATATTCATAATTCGCTCCTGGGCGTGGTACATCATGGTCATACCCGGCGGAACGCGCTGGCTGACCACCGCACGAGCGGTAAGGGCGCCATTAGCGTTGAAGGCTTCAATCCAGTCGTTATCTTCAATACCCAATTCACGGGCATCGGCTTCGCTGATCCAGACAATCGGCCCGCCGCGCGACAAGGTCAGCATCAGCAGGTTTTCGCTGTAGGTGGAGTGAATTCCCCATTTCTGGTGCGGCGTCAGGAAGTTAAGCGCTTTTTCCGGGAAACCGTTGGGCGGAATTTCTCGCATTTCGCTGACGCTGCGGGTATCAATCGGCGGACGATATGCCACCAGGCTTTCGCCAAAAGCGCGCATCCACGCATGATCCTGATAGAGTTGTTGCCGCCCCGACAACGTGCGCCACGGGATCAGTTCATGTACGTTGGTATAGCCGGCGTTATAAGAGACATGCTCGCTTTCCAGCCCTGACCAGGTCGGGCTGGAGATAATTTTGCGCGGTTGCGCCTGGATATCACGAAAGCGAATTTTCTCATCTTCTTTATTGATGGCCAGATGGGTGTGCTCGCGCCCGGTCATCTCGCCCAACGCCTGCCAGGCTTTCACCGCCACCTGACCGTTAGTTTCCGGCGCTAAGGCAAGAATCACTTCCGAAGCATCCAGCGCGGTGTCTATTCGCGGACGTCCTTTCGCCGGGCCATCGTGTTTGGTGTAATTGAGCTTACCGAGGAAATCGACTTCATCTTGCGTATTCCAGGCAATCCCCTTACCGCCGTTGCCTAATTTATCCAGCAGGGGACCCAGCGAGGTAAAACGTTCATAGGTGGCCGGATAATCGCGTTCAACCACGACGATATTGGGGGCGGTTTTGCCCGGAATAAGTTCGCACTCGCCTTTACGCCAGTCAAGAATATCAAATGGCTGCGCCAGTTCCGCCGGGGAATCATGCTGGAGCGGGTGTAGCACCACATCGGTTTCCTGTCCGAGGTGTCCGACACACACTTCAGAAAAGACGCTGGCGATACCTTTGTAGATCTCCCAGTCGCTTTTGGATTCCCAGGCAGGATCGACCGCAGCGGAAAGGGGGTGGATAAACGGATGCATATCCGAGGTATTCATATCGTCTTTTTCATACCAGGTGGCGGTCGGCAAAACGATATCGGAAAACAGACAGGTACTGGACATACGGAAATCAAGCGTGACCAACAGATCGAGCTTGCCCTCAATCGCGGCGGACTGCCATTCCACCTCTTCAGGCTTAATTCCTTCGCTGGAACCCAGCGCTTCGCCCTGGATACCGCTGTCGGTGCCCAGCAGATATTTGAGCATGTACTCATGACCTTTCCCGGAGGAGCCGAGCAGGTTAGAGCGCCAGACAAATAAATTTCGCGGGTGATTATGACCACTGTCAGGCTGTTCGCAGGCAAAACGGATAGCGCCTGATTTCAACGCCTGCACGGTATAATCCGCCACAGACAGCCCGGCTTTATCGGCGCTCGCTTTCACGCTGAGCGGGTTAAGATTAAGCTGCGGCGCCGAGGGTAGCCAGCCCATACGTTCCGCGCGCACGTTGAAATCGATCAGGTGTCCGGAAAATTTAGCCGGATCGGCCAGCGGCGACAGCAACTCTTGCGCAGTCAGTTTTTCATAGCGCCACTGGCTGGCATGGTTGTAGAAAAACGAGGTACTGTTCATCTGACGCGGCGGGCGATTCCAGTCCAGCGCGAAGGCCAGCGGCAGCCAGCCGGTTTGCGGCCGCAGCTTCTCCTGGCCGACATAGTGCGCCCAGCCGCCGCCGGTTTGTCCAACACAGCCGCAGAACACCAGCATGTTAATCATCCCACGGTAATTCATATCCATGTGATACCAGTGATTCACTCCCGCGCCGAGGATGATCATCGAGCGACCGTGAGTTTTATGGGCGGTCTCGGCAAATTCACGCGCAATAGTTTCGATATGTCGACGCGGCACGCCGGTAATCTGTTCGCCCCAGGCCGGCGTGTAGGCTTTTACGTCGTTATAATTATTGGCGCTATGGCAGTTATCCAGACCACGATCCAGCCCATAATTAGCCAGCACCAGATCGTAAACGCTGACGACCATCCGCTCGCTACCGTCCGCCAGAGCCAGGCGTTTCACCGGTAACTGACGTACCAGCACCGGTTCCTGCCGCACGCTGCGGAAATGTGGGTTTCCGTTACCGCCAAAATAGGGGAAGGCGACACCCGCCACGTCATCATGCTGACCAAGTAAAGAGAGCGACAGTTCAGTTTCGACGCCTGCCGCCACCGGTTCCAGGTTCCATTTTCCCTTTTCTCCCCAGCGAAAACCGATAGAACCGTTGGGCGCGACCAGTTCGCCCGTACTGTTGAACGCGACGGTTTTCCATTCCGGATTATTGGCTTCTCCCAGTCCATCCACCAGATCCGACGCGCGCATCATACGCCCCGGTACATAACTACCGTCTGCGCGCTCATCCAACAGGACCAGCATTGGCATGTCGGTATAACGGCGGCAATAGTTAAGAAAATAGTCGCTGGGATTATCGAGATGAAACTCTTTTAAAATAACGTGACCCATGGCCATCGCCAGCGCGCTGTCGGTACCTTGCTTTGGCGCCAGCCACTGATCGCACAGTTTAGCGACTTCGGAATAGTCCGGGGTGATGGCGATCGTCTTAGTGCCTTTGTAGCGCACTTCGGTAAAGAAGTGGGCGTCCGGGGTACGCGTCTGCGGCACGTTAGAGCCCCAGGCAATAATGTAGGCTGAGTTATACCAGTCGGCGGACTCCGGCACGTCAGTCTGCTCGCCCCAGGTCATTGGCGACGCGGGTGGAAGATCGCAATACCAGTCATAGAAGCTCAGACAAGTACCGCCAAGCAATGACAGATAACGTGTTCCGGCGGCGTAAGAAACCATCGACATTGCCGGAATAGGTGAAAACCCCGCCACACGATCCGGACCATAGGTTTTGATTGTCCAGACGTTAGCAGCGGCAATGAGCTGATTCAGCTCTTTCCAGTTCGAACGAATAAAGCCGCCATGTCCGCGCACCTGTTTGTAACTTTGGCATTTTTGCGGGTCGTTCATTATAGATTCCCATGCCAGCACCGGATCGCTGTGCCGGGAAAGGGCCTCGCGCCACAGTTCTATCAGCCGCTTACGTACCAGAGGGTATTTCAAACGATTGGCGCTATAGAGATACCAGGAGTAGCTGGCGCCGCGCGGGCAGCCGCGCGGTTCATGGTTCGGTAAATCGGGACGCGTGCGCGGGTAGTCGGTTTGCTGGGTTTCCCACGTCACCAGACCGTTTTTGACATAAATTTTCCAACTACAGGAGCCCGTGCAGTTGACGCCGTGGGTTGAGCGCACGATCTTATCAAACTGCCAGCGCTGGCGATAACTGTCTTCCCAGTCGCGGTTGGTATGCATCACCTGACCATGGCCGTCGGCAAAGGTATCGCCTTTTTGTTTAAAGTAACGAAAGCGATCCAACAGTTTACTCATGACATTTCTCCTGCTTCGATAAATTTTCCGCCATCCTGTCGATTTGGCGTTAAACCATTGCCGGATGGCCGTCCTACAGGTGCGTATGTTGTTATTGTTGTTTAGGCTTACGACGCCCGTAGACCAGCCAGGTCAGCAGGACGCAAGCGATGTAAAACAGCAAAAAGATTTTCATGGCGCCCACCGGCGAGCCGGTCAAGGCCAAAGAGGTGCCAAACGCTTTTGGAATAAAGAAGCCGCCCACAGCGCCAATAGCGGAGATAAAACCGAGTGCGGCGGCGGTATCCGTCACCGCTTCGCGCTGCGCCTGCTCATCGCTCCCGCCGCGCAGTTTGACGTTGTAGAGCGTGATCTGACGGAAGATCACCGCAATCATCTGGAAGGTAGAACCGCTGCCGAGACCCGCTGTCAAAAACAGGCCCATAAAAACAAGATAGAACGCGCTAAAGCTGCCTGCGCCGGAGCCTGGCAGCGTGAGGAATAGCAGGGCGGTAAACAGCGCCATAAAGATAAAATTAATGAGCGTTACGCGAACGCCGCCGAATTTATCGGAGATCACGCCGCCTGCCGATCGCGCCAGCGCGCCGATAAAAGGGCCAAAGAACGCCAGTTGCAGAATGTTTACGTCGGGAAATTGCGTTTTGGCGAGCATGGCGAAACCTGCGGAAAAGCCGATGAATGACCCGAATGTCGCCAGGTACAGCAGGCTAAGCAGCCACAGGTGCAGACGTTTTAGCACCGGCAATTGCGAAGCGACAGACGCTTTTGAACTGCCGATATCGTTCATACCAAACCAGGCGGCAAGCGTCGCGACAGCCAGTAACGGCACCCAGATCCAGGCGGCGTTAGTGAGGGCGAGCAGGGAGCCATCAGGTTGCGGCACGCCCTGGACGCCTAAAAAAGTAAATATCGGCAGAAAAATAACCAGCGGCGCAATCAACTGCATCACACTGACGCCAAGATTTCCCAGGCCGCCGTTAATACCCAACGCGCTACCTTGTCTGGCTTTTGGAAAGAAAAAACTGATGTTGCCCATACTGGACGCGAAGTTTGCCCCCGCAAAACCGCACAACAGAGCGATGAGCATAAATACCCCGAAAGGGGTGGCGGGATTTTGCACGGCGAATCCCAGCCAGGCGCAGGGAATAATCAATATTACGGTACTTAATACGGTCCATTTACGGCCACCAAACAGTGGCACCATAAAGGAGTAGGGGACGCGTAATATTGCGCCGGAAAGAGAAGGTAATGCGGTTAATAAAAAGAGTTGGTCGGTGGTAAAATTAAATCCAATTTTATTGAGGTTGACGGCAACAGCGCTAAACAACATCCAGACGCAAAATGCCAGGAGCAAACAACTTACTGAAATCCATAAGTTTCTTCTGGCGATGCTTTTCCCTTTATTCTCCCAGAAGGCTGGATTTTCGGGTCGCCAGTCACTCAAGAGATAACGGTTATAATTCTCGTTTTGTCGTGTCATTTTACCCCTCACATGCGCATATCATTTGAAGAAAAACACAAAAAAGAGACAGAGCGTCACGCGCTCTTTTGAGAACTTATTGAAGTTTTTTTAGAATATTGAGTGAAAGAATAGATAAAAAACCAGGCCAGCGCGGCGCGATGAGGAGATATGATGTTTCTTAATTGTTACTATTTGTAAATTAAAAGTGATTTTTATTAAATTATTTGTAACTTTACGCAAAGAGTTCAAGCGTAATCATACGATCCAGATGGTATTTAAACGCGGGATCGGCCATTTCCGGAATACCCAGCACATACATACCGTCCAGCCCGCACACCAGTGCGATAAGCCGCCAGGCGATATCCGTGGCGTTAGCAGTAAACGTAAATTCTCCTGCCTGTTTGCCCTGCTCGATAATTGTGACCGTTTCCTCATGCCACATCTGCATCGTGAGGAGATAAGCATCTCTGATGTGCGGATCCCGATCGGCCAGAATTTGCGCCTCTCGCCACAATTTTATGTAAGGCTCAAAGCCGCCGTCTTCGCTACCCAACATAGCGTGAAGCCGTGCACGCCAGGTGGCGGGCGGCGGAACTTGCCCGGCATCAAGCAGGGTGCGGATCAAATGGACAAAGGCCAGCGCTTTGAGCTCGCCCGCCGAGCTGAAGTGGTGATGCACCTGGCCGGCGGCGACATCGGCTTCTGATGCGATTCGTCGCACCGTCATGGCGGCAAACCCCTCTGCCAGCGCCACGCGCATCGCCGCTTGCAGGATCACTTCGCGGCGTTCATCCCGGTTAAGGTAACTCATATTTTCCCCACATTAGCCAATGCGCGCAGTGTAACAAAAAGCTGGACATTCGTTCAACTTACCGTAGGATCCTGAAGCTGGACAAGCGTCCAAATTTGAGTTTTTGAAGGGAGAGTTATGTTTCGTCAGTGGTTAACGTTAGTCATTATTGTGCTGGTCTATATTCCTGTCGCCATTGATGCCACGGTCTTGCATGTCGCCGCGCCGACACTGAGTATGACACTGGGGGCCAGCGGCAACGAGCTGCTGTGGATCATTGATATTTATTCTTTGGTCATGGCTGGCATGGTGTTGCCGATGGGCGCGCTTGGCGATCGTATCGGTTTTAAACGCCTGCTGATGCTGGGCGGGACGCTCTTTGGCCTGGCGTCACTGGCGGCGGCGTTTTCGCATACCGCCAGTTGGCTTATCGCCACCAGGGTATTACTGGCTATTGGCGCGGCGATGATTGTACCGGCGACGCTGGCCGGGATACGCGCCACCTTTTGTGAAGAGAAGCATCGCAACATGGCGCTGGGCGTCTGGGCAGCGGTAGGTTCGGGCGGAGCGGCGTTTGGGCCGCTCATCGGCGGCATATTATTAGAGCATTTTTACTGGGGATCGGTTTTCCTGATCAACGTGCCGATTGTGCTGGTCGTCATGGGCTTAACCGCCCGCTATGTTCCTCGCCAGGCGGGCCGTCGCGATCAACCGCTCAATCTTGGCCATGCGGTGATGCTGATTATTGCCATTTTGCTGTTGGTCTATAGCGCTAAAACCGCGCTGAAAGGGCATCTGTCGCTGTGGGTCATCTCGCTTACCCTGCTTACCGGCGCGCTGCTCCTGGGACTCTTTATCCGCACACAGCTTGCGACATCGCGTCCGATGATTGATATGCGACTATTTACCCATCGCATTATCCTGAGCGGCGTCGTGATGGCGATGACCGCGATGATCACTCTGGTGGGCTTTGAGCTGCTGATGGCGCAAGAGCTACAGTTTGTTCACGGGCTATCACCTTATGAGGCCGGGGTATTTATGCTGCCGGTGATGGTCGCCAGTGGATTCAGCGGGCCGATTGCGGGCGTGCTGGTCTCGCGTCTGGGACTACGGCTGGTCGCGACGGGCGGCATGGCGTTAAGCTCGCTGAGTTTTTATGGCCTGGCGATGACGGATTTCAGCACCCAACAATGGCAGGCCTGGGGGCTGATGGCGCTGCTGGGATTTAGCGCCGCCAGCGCATTGCTGGCTTCCACGTCGGCAATTATGGCCGCTGCGCCGGCAGAAAAAGCGGCGGCGGCCGGCGCGATAGAAACGATGGCTTATGAACTGGGCGCGGGACTGGGCATTGCCATTTTCGGTCTGTTGTTAAGCCGTAGCTTCTCCGCGTCTATCCGTCTGCCTGCCGGGCTTGAGGCGCAAGAGATTGCCAGAGCGTCATCTTCAATGGGAGAAGCCGTGCAGTTGGCGAATAGCCTACCGCCCACGCAGGGGCAGGCAATACTGGACGCCGCCAGACATGCCTTTATCTGGTCGCATAGCGTGGCGTTAAGCAGCGCCGGGAGTATGCTTCTTTTGCTGGCGGTAGGGATGTGGTTCAGCCTGGCAAAAGCCCAACGCCGATAACATAACGCCTGGTGAGATAAGCGCTTAATGCGCTAGCTGGCAGGGGGAGTCCATTTCCTCAACCTCTTTACCGCTGAGGCGTGCGTATTGCCCCGTCAGTCGCCAGAAGGCAGGCTGGGTTTCGGTATAGATTTCCGCAGCCAGAATCAGCCGACGGCGATCAACTTCGTTCAGTTCCAGTAAGGTCCAGGGAATAAAATAGCGATCGGTATCGGTAAGCCGAAACCACAGCGGACACCCGCAGCCGGAACAGAAGTAGCGTTCGCCGCGCGAAGAGGATGAAAAGTATGGCGGTTCCGGGGAAAGGGGGGCTAGCTGTGGTTGCCCGCAGGCTTCCAGATACATGGCTATTCCACCCGACCATTTTTGACACAGCGTACAATGGCAGGCATAGACATCCAGCATTTCGACGTCAACGGTAAAATGGCTCTGTCCGCAAAGACAACGACCAGTGAACGTCTGCACGGCATACTCCTTATGACCGAGTCTACATCAAGAGAAAAAGCCAGCCCTGAAAGGACTGGCTTTGTATTCAGACTACAACAAAATTAGAACTGGTAGTTCAGACCAACAGCAACGATGTTGTCAGTGCTGATCTGCGCAACATTTTTAGTGAAGTTGGTGTCATCCAGCAGGTTGATTTTGTAATCAACGAAGGTGGACATGTTTTTGTTGAAGTAGTAGGTAGCACCGACATCGATGTACTCAACCAGATCCTGGTCGCCGTAAGCACCCAGATCTTTACCTTTGGATTTCAGGTAAGCAATGGACGGACGCAGACCGAAGTCGAACTGGTACTGAGCAACAGCTTCAAAGTTCTGAGTTTTGTTAGCAATACCGTCGATTTTACCGAATGTGGTCATATTCAGCGTTTCGGAGTAGGTGGTCGCCAGATAGATATTGTTCGCATCATATTTCAGACCAGCAGCCCACACTTCCGCATTCTGGCCAGAAGCATACAGGCCATTGGTGCCGTTGCGCACCTGACGGTCAGTACGGTCAGACTTCGCATAGGCCGCACCCACGCCAAAACCTTCGTACTCATACGTTGCGGACAGACCGAAACCGTCGCCGTTTGCTTCTACTTCATTGTCACGATCGTTTTTGCCCTGATACTGCGCGGCAAAGTTCAGACCTTCAACCAGACCGAAGAAATCGGTGTTACGGTAGGTGGCAACGCCGGTAGCACGCTGGGTCATGAATACGTCAGTCTGGGTCCAGGTATCGCCACCGAACTCTGGCAGAACGTCGGTCCATGCGCCGATGTCGTAAGCAACGCCGTAGTTACGACCGTAGTCGAAAGAACCGTATTCAGCGAATTTCAGACCAGCGAATGCCAGACGGGTTTTGTCTTTGTCGGAACCTTCAGATTCAGTACGGTTGCCTTTGAATTCATATTCCCACTGGCCAAAACCAACCAGTTGGTCATTGATCTGCGTTTCGCCTTTAAAGCCCAGACGCGCGTAAGTTTTGTCACCATCACTTCCGTTATCATCAGAGAAATAATGCTGAGCGTGAACTTTACCGTACAGATCCAGTTTATTGCCGTCTTTGTTATATACCTCGGCTGCATTTACAACGCCTGCTGCCAACAGGGAAGTCACTGCCACTGCCACTAACTTAAGTTTCATTTTAATAATCCTTATAATTTTCTTAGCGTGTTTCCTCAACCATTGTTAAACGAGGCGTTTGTCAATGGCAGACTATTTTTAAATGACGGAGTGGCATAAGTTCAATAATAAGTTTCATAAGATTACAAATTATTTTAATTTGTGTGATCGAGATCTCCTTAATACATTTGAGAGTATTAATTCAAATAGGGACTGTCTAATAAGATATATTTTCAGAGGGGACTATTGGGCTGTTTATGGTTTTATTTTTGGTAGTAACTACTGATTATTATATGCACTAATAACAGTTGCGAGCTAACGTTAATTATATATTTATTAATATAATTGCATCATTGCATTAACATATTTAACGGTTTTATAAAATTCATTTTTACCAGCGCAATCCTGGTATGGCGCAGGAGGAGCACGTGAAAATGGAAAATCGTCAAATACACACAGGCGATAGATAAAAGCGTAGTTGTGTTATGAAGAGTGTCAAGGTGCAGCGGGTCGATTTAATATCAACATCGGCCCGCCCGTCGCTATTAGCGCCGCCGCGTTGCCAGCCAACAAAGTAGCGAGCCTACGCAAACCATGACTGCGCCTTGCCAGAAGGAGAATGACAGTGGCGAGCTGAGTAACAGCGCTGCCAGAGCAGAGGACATGACGGGTGTAAAATAAGACCCTACGGCCATGATAGTCACATTGCCATGAAGTATGCCTACATTCCATGCGGCGTAGGCAAACCCCAACGTTAATGCCGCGGTAAAAAGTTTAGCAATCACCGGTAGGCTAAATATCATGGCAGGTTGCGGTGTAAGAAAATAGTGGAACCACAGCGCCACGGCGGTGAGTAACACAAAGACGGTGATACCGTTAAAACCACGCGCATATTTATTTGTGACGGTGCAGTATGTCGCCCATATAAACGCCCCAAGAAATGCCAGTAAATAACTTAGCGGACTGGTGGCGACATTGTTGATAATTTCTCCGGCATTAAGACCATTCTCGCCCCCCAGAACCCAGCAAACGCCAGTAAGTGCAATAAGCAATCCAGGAACAATAAGCCAGTTAGTTTTTTGCCCGTTAAAAAGAATGGCAAACAGAATGGTCAGGCTGGGCCATAAATAGTTAACCATGCCGACTTCGATAGCCTGATGGCGAGTGGCGGCATAACCGAGAGAAAGCGCCAGGCATATTTCATAACTGACAAACAGTACGCTGCCTGCGATGAGGTATCGCCCCGGGAAACGACGGATATCAGGTAATCCGACGGTAAAAATCAGCAGCAGGCCGCTTAATGAATAGATCATGGCTGCGCCGCCTACCGGTCCGAGACCTTCGCTGACGCCGCGAATTAACCCAACCATCGTGCTCCACAGAACGATGGCAACAAGCCCTATTAGCGTTGCTTTTTGTGATGTCATGCTTTGTGACTGTCCTGAATACCGCGCAAAATAAACTGCCACTTATAGCACTTTTTCCGAGGGCGATGCCATGCAGTGTCATTTTTTAGTACCTCCCTGGAGTTATTGCAGTTTAAAAATAGGGCTATTTAGTAGCGGAACCGTTTCAATATTGATTTGACGCAAAAAAGTTATCGATTTTGCTGTTAGTTTCCTCGCGAAGTTATACACGCATCCTGGACTGAGGTTTTGCTGCAGTTCGAAGGAGGCGTGCATCCGTGGAAAAAAGAGGAAAGCAATGGACGTCAGCCGCAGACAATTTTTTAAAATCTGCGCGGGCGGTATGGCGGGAACAACGGTGGCCGCACTGGGTTTTACCCCTAAAATGGCCCTGGCTCAGGCGCGAAACTATAAGCTGTTGCGCGCAAAAGAGATCCGTAACTCCTGCACATACTGTTCCGTAGGTTGCGGGCTATTAATGTATAGCCTGGGAGATGGGGCAAAAAACGCGAAAGAAGCGATTTACCATATTGAAGGCGACCCGGATCATCCGGTAAGCCGTGGCGCGCTGTGCCCGAAAGGGGCCGGTTTGCTGGACTATGTTCACAGTGAAGATCGCCTACGCTATCCGGAATACCGCGCGCCGGGTTCCGACAAGTGGCAGCGCATTAGCTGGGATGACGCTTTCACTCGTATTGCTAAATTAATGAAAGCCGACCGCGACGCCAACTTTATTGAAAAGAATGAGCAGGGCGTCACGGTTAACCGCTGGCTCTCTACCGGAATGCTGTGCGCCTCGGCGGCCAGCAATGAAACGGGTATGCTGACGCAGAAGTTTGCGCGTTCTCTCGGTATGCTGGCGGTAGATAACCAGGCGCGCGTCTGACACGGACCAACGGTAGCAAGTCTTGCTCCAACATTTGGTCGCGGTGCGATGACCAACCACTGGGTGGATATTAAAAACGCCAACGTCGTGATGGTGATGGGCGGCAATGCCGCAGAAGCGCATCCGGTGGGTTTCCGCTGGGCGATGGAAGCGAAAAACAATAACGATGCGACGCTGATTGTCGTTGATCCACGCTTTACGCGTACGGCGTCGGTGGCGGATATCTATGCGCCAATACGTTCCGGTACAGACATTACCTTTCTGTCCGGCGTTTTGCTGTACCTGATCGAAAATAACAAAATCAACGCTGAATACGTTAAGCATTACACCAACGCCAGCCTGCTGGTGCGGGATGATTTTGCCTTTGATGACGGTCTTTTCAGCGGCTATGACGCCCAAAAGCGTCAGTACGATAAATCCTCCTGGAACTACCAGTTCGATGAAAACGGCTATGCCAAACGTGATGAAACGTTGACGCACCCACGCTGTGTGTGGAATCTGCTGAAGCAGCACGTTTCGCGCTATACGCCGGACGTCGTGGAAAACATTTGCGGTACGCCGAAAGCAGACTTCCTGAAGGTGTGTGAGGTGTTGGCCTCTACCAGCGTTCCGGATCGCACTACCACCTTCCTGTATGCGCTGGGCTGGACGCAACATACCGTCGGGGCGCAGAACATCCGTACTATGGCGATGATCCAGTTGCTGCTCGGCAATATGGGGATGGCTGGCGGCGGTGTGAACGCCTTGCGCGGCCACTCTAATATTCAGGGCTTAACGGATTTAGGACTGCTCTCCACCAGCCTGCCGGGCTACCTGACGCTGCCATCGGAAAAACAGGCCGATCTGCAAACTTATCTGGCCGCGAATACCCCCAAAGCGACGCTGGCCGATCAGGTCAACTACTGGGGTAATTATCCTAAGTTCTTCGTCAGCCTGATGAAATCTTTCTATGGCGATGCGGCGCAGAAAGAGAATGACTGGGGCTTTGCCTGGCTGCCTAAGTGGGATCAGTCCTATGACGTGATCAAATATTTCAACATGATGGATAGCGGGAAAGTCACCGGCTATTTCTGTCAGGGCTTTAACCCGGTGGCGTCCTTCCCGGACAAAAACAAAGTGGTGCAAAGCTTAAGCAAACTGAAGTATCTGGTCGTTATCGATCCGCTGGTGACTGAAACGTCAACGTTCTGGCAGAACCACGGCGAATCTAATGATGTTGATCCGACAACGATTCAGACCGAAGTCTTCCGTCTGCCGTCTACCTGTTTTGCGGAAGAGGATGGCTCTATCGCTAACTCCGGTCGCTGGTTACAGTGGCACTGGAAAGGTCAGGACGCGCCGGGCGAAGCGCGTAACGACGGCGAGATTCTGGCCGGTATTTACCATCGTCTGCGTGAAATGTATCGCGCAGAAGGCGGTAAAGGCGCCGAACCACTATTGAAGATGAGCTGGAACTACAAGCAGCCGGATGAACCGCATTCGGAAGAAGTGGCGAAAGAGAACAACGGCTATGCGCTGGAAGATCTCTATGACGCCAACGGTACACTGCTTGCCAGGAAAGGCCAGTTGTTGAGCAGTTTTGCATTACTGCGCGATGACGGTACGACATCCTCCTCCTGCTGGATTTATACCGGTAGCTGGACGGAGCAGGGCAACCAGATGTCCAGACGTGATAACGCCGACCCGTCAGGGCTTGGCAATACACTGGGTTGGGCGTGGGCGTGGCCGCTAAACCGTCGCGTATTGTATAACCGCGCTTCGGCGGATCCGCAGGGTAAACCGTGGGATCCAAAACGGATGCTGATCCAGTGGAACGGCGCGAAGTGGACAGGGAACGATATTCCGGACTTTAACAACGCGGCGCCGGGGAGCGGGACCAATCCGTTTATCATGCAGCCGGAAGGGCTGGGACGTCTGTTTGCTATTGATAAAATGGCGGAAGGGCCGTTCCCTGAACACTACGAGCCGATGGAAACGCCGCTGGGCACTAACCCGCTGCACCCGAATGTGGTCTCGAACCCGGCGGCGCGTCTGTATGAAGAAGATGCGCTGCGCATGGGTAAGAAGGAGCAGTTTCCGTACGTGGGCACGACTTACCGTCTCACAGAGCATTTCCATACCTGGACCAAACATGCGCTACTTAACGCTATCGCTCAGCCGGAACAGTTTGTGGAGATCAGTGAGACGCTGGCGGCAGCGAAAGGTATTGCTAACGGCGACTATGTGAAGGTGAGCAGTAAACGCGGGTTTATTCGCGCGGTCGCGGTGGTAACTCGTCGTCTTCGCACCCTGCATGTCAACGGTCAGCAGGTTGAAACGGTGGGGATCCCGATTCACTGGGGCTTTGAGGGTGTCGCGCGCAAAGGCTATATCGCCAATACTCTGACGCCAAATGTCGGTGATGCCAACTCGCAAACGCCGGAATACAAAGCGTTTTTAGTTAACATCGAGAAGGCGTAAGGGAGGCGAACATATGTCTATGGAAACGCAGGACATTATTAAACGGTCCGCAACAAACGCCATCACGCCGCCTCCGCAGGCGCGTGATTACAAAGCCGAAGTCGCAAAACTGATCGACGTCTCCTCCTGTGTCGGCTGTAAAGCCTGCCAGGTAGCCTGTTCTGAATGGAACGATATTCGCGATAACGTTGGTCATTGTGTCGGGGTGTACGATAACCCTGCCGATCTCAGCGCCAAGTCCTGGACGGTGATGCGCTTTACCGAAACCGAGCAGAACGGCAAGCTGGAGTGGCTGATTCGTAAAGATGGTTGTATGCACTGTGAAGATCCAGGCTGTCTTAAAGCCTGTCCATCTGCCGGGGCTATCATCCAGTACGCGAACGGGATTGTTGATTTTCAATCTGAACACTGTATCGGCTGTGGTTACTGTATCGCCGGGTGTCCGTTTAATATTCCGCGCCTCAACAAAGAGGACAACCGCGTTTATAAATGTACGCTCTGCGTCGATCGCGTCAGCGTGGGCCAGGAACCGGCCTGCGTCAAAACTTGTCCGACCGGGGCTATTCACTTCGGCACCAAAAAAGAGATGCTGGAACTGGGTGAGCAACGCGTGGAGAAGTTAAAAGCGCGCGGCTTTGAACATGCCGGTATCTACAACCCGCAGGGCGTCGGCGGTACGCACGTCATGTATGTGCTGCACCATGCCAATCAGCCGGAGTTGTACCACGGCTTGCCGAAAGATCCGCAGATCGATACCTCAATCAATCTGTGGAAAGGGGCGCTAAAACCGCTGGCCGCAGCGGGCTTTATCGCCACTTTCGCCGGTCTGATTTACCACTACATCGGTATTGGCCCGAATAAAGAAACGGACGACGATGAGGAGGATCATCATGAGTAAGTCGAAAATGATTGTGCGCACGAAATTTGTCGACCGCGCCTGTCACTGGACGGTGGTGATCTGTTTCTTCCTGGTAGCGCTGTCGGGGATTTCGTTTTTCTTCCCGACGCTACAATGGCTGACGCAAACCTTCGGCACGCCGCAGATGGGACGTATTTTGCACCCGTTCTTCGGTATTGCCATTTTCATCGCGCTGATGTTTATGTTCGTGCGTTTCGTCCACCACAACATCCCGGATAAAAAAGACATTCCGTGGCTGAAAAATATTGTCGAAGTATTGAAAGGCAATGAGCATAAGGTGGCGGATGTCGGCAAATACAATGCCGGACAGAAGATGATGTTCTGGTCCATTATGAGCATGATTTTTGTGCTGCTGGTGACTGGCGTGATTATCTGGCGTCCGTATTTCGCGCAGTATTTCCCCATGCAGGTGGTGCGTTATAGCCTGTTAATTCATGCGGCGGCGGGCATTATTTTAATGCACGCGATCCTCATCCATATGTATATGGCATTTTGGGTGAAAGGCTCGATTAAAGGCATGATCGAAGGGAAGGTCAGCCGTCGCTGGGCGAAGAAACATCATCCACGCTGGTATCGTGAAATCGAGAAGGCGGAAGCAAAAAAAGAGAGCGAAAAAGGTATTCAGTAATTCTTTCGCGATCTGATAAACAAGGCGCTATCCTGGTAGCGCCTTGTTTTCATCTGCTGTCTGTATACTCAGACGACCACAGCAAATCGTTTAACGACGGAAATCGATGACCATACGGCCACGAATTTGTCCCTGTTCCATCTCTTTAAAAATAACGTTGATATCTTCAAGCGGACGTAGAGCGACTTTTGGTACGACTTTTCCTTCCGCCGCGAACTGGAAGGCTTCGGTCAGATCCTGACGTGTCCCCACCAACGAACCGACAACCTGAATGCCATCCAGTACCAGGCGAGGGATATCAAGGTTCATGGCTTCTGGCGGCAGCCCGACTGCCACCACGCGACCTCCGGCGCGAACGGCATCTACTGCGGAATTAAACGCCGCCTTAGCGACCGCGGTAACCACCGCTGCGTGCGCGCCACCGGTTTTTTCCTGCACAATTTTAGCCGCATCTTCCGTGCGTGAATTAATGGTCAGATCTGCGCCCATTTCCTCGGCCAGTTTCAGTTGTCCATCATTGACATCAATGGCGATCACTTTCGCATTGAAGACGTTTTTCGCGTACTGCAAGGCCAGATTACCCAGACCGCCCAGACCGTAGATGGCAATCCACTGGCCAGGTTTAATATGAGAAATCTTCACCGCTTTATAGGTGGTAACGCCCGCGCAGGTAATACTACTTGCCGCTGCAGAGTCCAGACCTTCCGGTACTTTCACCGCATAATCCGCGACGACAATACACTCTTCGGCCATGCCGCCATCTACCGTGTAACCGGCATTTTTCACGTTGCGGCATAAGGTTTCATTGCCCGTATTGCAATACTCACAGTGTCCGCATCCTTCATAAAACCACGCGACACTCGCGCGATCGCCGGGTTTCAGCGAGGTGACACCAGGACCGACTTCCGCCACGACGCCAATGCCTTCGTGTCCCAGAATAACGCCGGTTTTGTCACCGAAATCGCCGTTTTTCACGTGTAGATCGGTATGGCATACGCCGCAGCACTCCATTTTTAGCAAAGCTTCACCGTGGCGAAGGGGACGCAGCGTTTTCTCAGTAACATCAACCTGATGATCTTGTGTGACAACAGCAGCTTTCATAACCTTCTCCTTTTATTAATAGTGAACTGCATAGCAGGTAAGTAATAGCAGGTAAGGCGCTATTACCTCTTTAGGATTAATATTTCTGATGAGTTATGCAAGGCGGCAGAAATACAATGTAATAGTTTAGCCAGGATTATCCTGATAAATCCCCGTTCAATACATAAAGGTGGCTAATATTAGTAGCTTGACAAATAAGCAGGGAAAGGAATTCAGGTGTGTCGACAGACTCACCAAAACTAAAGAAGAAAGTGATATCCGGCGGCATTCACCGCCGGGTACGTATTAAATGGAAGTCCGACGGTAGTCGCGGTATTCCGGTTTCCAGAAGTTATCGTCAATCGCCTGTTGCAGCGCTTCCGCAGAGGTTTTCACCGCTACGCCTTGTTGCTGCGCCATTTTACCTACGGCAAAAGCGATAGCGCGCGACACGACCTGGATGTCTTTAAGCGCTGGCAACACTAATCCTTCGCCGTTATTCACCAGCGGAGAATGTTTCGCCAGCGTCTCACTGGCTGACATCAGCATTTCATCAGTAATGCGCGATGCGCCGGAAGCGATAACCCCAAGTCCGATGCCGGGGAAAATATAGGCGTTATTACATTGTGCGATCGGATAAACCTTATCTTTCCAGATGACCGGCGAGAATGGGCTGCCGGTTGCCACCAGCGCGTTGCCTTCCGTCCAGGCGATAATGTCCTGTGGCGTGGCCTCCACGCGAGAGGTGGGATTAGAGAGCGGCATGACGATCGGGCGAGGGCAATGCTTATGCATCTCGCGGATGATCTCTTCAGTAAAGAGCCCGGTCTGGCCGGAAACCCCGATCAGAATATCCGGCTTCACGTTACGCACCACATCCAGCAGCGACAGCACGTCATTTTCGGTATCCCAGTGCTGGAGATTGTCGCATTTCTGCACCAGTTTTGCCTGGAACGGCAATAAATTAGGCATCCGGTCCGTCAACAGGCCGAAGCGATCGACCATAAAAACGTTCTGTCGGGCGGCATCTTCGCTTAAACCTTCACGCTGAGTCTGCGCGATGATTTGTTCAGCAATCCCACATCCGGCGGAACCCGCGCCGAGGAAAACGATTTTCTGCTCGCTAAGCTGACTGCCGGCAGCGCGGCTGGCGGCGATCAACGTACCGACGGTCACGGCTGCGGTGCCCTGAATATCATCGTTAAAGGAGCAAATCTCATCACGATAGCGCGTCAACAGCGGCATTGCGTTTTTCTGCGCGAAATCTTCGAACTGTAGCAGGATATCTGGCCAGCGCTGCTTAACGGCCTGAATAAACTCATCGACAAACGCATAATACTCATCGTCGGTAATGCGCGGATGACGCCAGCCCATGTAAAGCGGATCGTTGAGTAACTGTTGATTGTTGGTGCCGACATCCAGCACAACGGGAAGGGTATAGGCCGGACTAATGCCGCCGCAGGCGGTGTATAATGACAGCTTACCGATAGGGATCCCCATCCCGCCGATGCCCTGATCGCCAAGCCCCAGAATCCGTTCGCCATCCGTCACCACAATAACTTTAATGTTGTGGTTAGGCACATTCTGCAAAATGTCGTCCATATTGTGACGGTTCGGATAAGAGATAAATACGCCGCGCGCCCGGCGATAAATCTCAGAGAAGCGCTCACAGGCCGCGCCCACGGTCGGGGTATAGATAACCGGCATCATCTCTTCAAGATGGTTTTGCACCAGTCGATAAAAGAGCGTTTCGTTGGTATCCTGGATGTTACGCAGGTAAATATGCTTATCGATTTCTGTTTTAAACCCCTGATACTGGAGCCAGGCGCGTTCGGCCTGTTCTTCAATCGACTCGACGACCTCCGGCAGCAGCCCTGACAAATTGAAGTTGCGGCGCTCTTCTACGCTAAAAGCGCTGCCTTTGTTTAACAGGGGGAATTCCAGCAATACAGGGCCAGCGTAAGGGATATAAAGGGAACGTGCTTTCTTGGTTGTAGTTTCCATGTTACTCACTCTTTTTCGAATAACTGTCCCTGGCACCGTCGTTTATCATCATATATTGCCTTCCACCAGGGAACCGACCCTGAGTATAAAGCATTGTGAGACGTTAAGGTCATTCCTATAAACAAAAACACCATTGCAGATGCAATGGTGTTTAACGTCATTTCAGGACTGTACGATTACTTTTGGCTGTCGGCGCGGCGCTTTCTGCCGGTTGGGTTATTCACCACGCTGCTGGTGTCGCCTTCAGTAACAACCTTACGCTGGTTGGAAATTCTGTAATCCAGTCCAAGTATATGACGAGCCTGACGGTTCGATTTCATGTTAACTCCTCAATCCTGTTGCTAGTTTTAAGGACAAATTCGCTTACGCGAAAGAAACGTAACCCCTAAGGTTGCCGATACAGCATAGCAGGTTTTACAGAGTCGGGTGCTGCCCGCTTACCACATAGTTGATGGTCTGCTGGTAGATGTCACTGAGGATGTCATTGTCGGAAGCCTCAACCCATTTGGTCAGCTCCATTAAAATATCATCTTCAGTGACAACGCCTAACTCCGCGCGTAATCCTTGTTCAATCGCGTTGACCAGGGCCGGTTGTGCTGCTGAGGTATTTGCTGAGTGATAAGTAAACATATAATGCCTCCGTGAACATGTATTTATTTAGTACGGCTCGCAGAAAATTAATTCGTATTCAGCATGGCAAATATTTTTGCGGCTGTGGTTAAGATTAGTCCTGGAGTTATTTTAACGCAAGGCGGAACTCTAATTGCTTACCCCACAAGAAAATATATTACGTTTGCCAATTACATATCCTCATACTAGTGGCGGTCAATTAATATACATTTAAAAGGCTACTTATTGCGATTTTTATCCTTTATTACAACGAGATAAGACAAATCTTAATTTGAATAAAAATATACATAATGGAATACGCCTCCGAAAGAAAAAGTAAGGATAAAAAGAAGGATATATTCTTTAAAGAAAGGGAGGCCTGTTGGTTTAATATTCATCACTGAAAAAGCATACAACTATTTTCTATATCTGAAATACGGGTAATCGACAACATGCTACCTCCATCGGCATGGACAACGCAGATTAGCAGCATGGTCTATACTTTATTTTTTGAGCCAACAGGAGAGCAAAAATGACAATCCATAAGAAAGGTCAGGCACACTGGGAAGGCGACATCAAACGAGGTAAAGGTACTGTATCAACAGAAAGCGGCGTGCTTAATCAACAACCGTATGGATTCAATACCCGGTTCGAAGGCGCGCAGGGAACCAACCCGGAAGAGCTAATTGGCGCCGCACATGCGGCCTGTTTCTCCATGGCGCTATCACTCATGCTGGGAGAGGCTGGATTTACGCCGACATCCATTGACACAACCGCCGACGTATCGCTTGATAAGGTGGAGGCGGGCTTCGCCATTACCAAAATTGCGCTACAAAGCAAAGTTGCGGTAGCAGATATTGATGCTTCAACTTTCGATCAAATCATCCAGAAAGCAAAAGCCGGGTGCCCGGTATCGCAGGTTCTGAATGCGGAAATCACCCTCGACTACCAGCTTAACGCCTGATAACCTCGCCAGCCCGGTAACGACTCTTGTTTATCGGGCTGATGAATATACCTTCAGGCGGAGGGCTCGCTCCCGGTCTATCTGAGATCCTGCCGTATTTCTATCACCTCAACGTGCCGTAGACCACGTCTGTGGCTATTGTCGTGGTCTACTTTTTCGCCTTAAAATCTGCTCGCCATGTTGCTTTATTCATCAAACATCAAAATCAGTCAACGTAAATATCAATAATAGCCATATCGCGGAGGGTGATCTTTATTCCTGAGAGAGGAGGGGTATTATTTTCTGCGTTCTACATTAACGGGTTAACGCGCAGATGTAGAGGTTATTTATATAATTATTGGAGCAACAACAATGAATAAATTCTCCCTTGCTACAGCAGGTATTATCGTGGCAGCGCTGGTAACCAGTGTTAGCGTGAATGCGGCAACAGATACTACTAAAACAAACGTTACGCCTAAAGGTATGAGCTGCCAGGAGTTTGTTGACCTCAATCCGCAGACGATGGCGCCAGTCGCTTTCTGGGTGCTGAATGAAGATGAAGATTTTAAAGGCGGGGACTACGTAGATTTCCAGGAAACTGAGACGACAGCAGTGCCGCTAGCCGTTGAGCTTTGTAAGAAAAACCCGCAGAGTGAATTAAGCAAAATAAAAGACGAAATCAAGAAAGAACTCTCAAAATAAGAGTAAACTGATATCAAAACCCGGCCTGTGTGTCGGGTTTTACTATTTGTGACACCGTCACAAATAACATCTTCCATTTCTTCTACCAATCACGTGGTATTGCACTATTTTCATTAGAGCCCTTTCACTATATGGAGACCTAATGAAAATTTTACCGCTGGCACTCTTTATCATTCCTTTTCTGGCCGGATGCGGCGCCAATAATACGCCGCCGCAAACGCCTATTCCCGGGGAAAAAACCTCTGCCAAATTACGTACCCTGGAAACAGGCGCGGCGGCTATTCAATCCAGACCACCTGTCGATGCCATCAGTACCTACCTTGACGGGTTCCATTTTTATAGCGGTGATAAAAACGGACAGATGGAAGCGCACCATTACGTTACCGTCCTGAACGAAGATGTCATGCAGGCGGTGATTTACGACGGCAACACGAAAAACGCGCGCCTGATGGGGGTGGAGTACATTATCAGCGAACGTTTATTTAAAACGCTTCCTCCCGAGGAGAAAAAACTGTGGCACAGCCACCAGTACGAGGTGAAATCCGGTAGCCTGGTGGCGCCTGGCTTACCGCAGGTCGCTGATAAGGCCTTGATGAGTAAGATTGTTAATACTTATGGCAAGACCTGGCACACCTGGCATACCGACCGGGATAAAACCCTGCCAATGGGTATCCCTGCGCTGATGATGGGCTTTACTGGCGACGGGCAGCTTGACCCCGCGCTGCTGGCCGATCGGGATCGCCGTCTGGGAATTGATACCCAGGCCATTAAACGCGAGCGGCAGGATCTGCCTGAACATCCCGTTGTTAAAGGGGCTAACGCCTGGGAGCAGGGAGAGGTTATCCAGCTACAGCGTGTTCAGGGCTCTGGCGAACACGGGCGAGGCGATACCGCGCACTTCGGTACATCTGAGCAATCCCGACAATAATTCCACGGTTTTACACGCAGATAGGAAAAAGAATGCCTGTTAAGTGACAGTGTCACGTAAAAATTAGCCCCATAGTCTATGCTTGTTTTTCGGATGCTGTAGAGGTTATGGGTTAAACGGAGCGACAAATGAGTTCAAAAATTTTTTGCAAAAGCTGGGGAGCTGAATATATCGCCGCTGATGTCGTCCGCTTTCGTCTTTGGGCCACCGGTCAGCAAAAGGTTATGCTCAGGCTTGCGGGTAAAGACCAGGAAATGCAGGCGAGTGGTGACGGCTGGTTTACGCTGGACGTCTCCGGGGTGACGCCAGGTACGGAGTATAACTTTGTACTCAGCGATGGCATGGTGGTCCCCGATCCGGCTTCCCGCGCCCAAAAAACTGACGTCAACGGTCCGTCATATGTGGTTGATCCAGGCAGCTACGCGTGGCGCAACACCGGGTGGAAAGGTAGCCGTTGGGAGCAGGCCGTGGTGTATGAGATGCATACAGGCACGTTCACTCCGGAAGGCACCTTCCGCGCCGCAATAGCGAAGCTGCCTTATCTCGCTGAACTCGGCGTTACCGTTATTGAAGTGATGCCCGTTGCGCAATTTGGCGGCGAGCGCGGCTGGGGCTATGACGGCGTACTGCTTTACGCGCCGCATTCTGCCTATGGGACGCCGGATGATTTCAAAGCGTTTATTGACGCCGCGCATGGGTATGGTCTTTCCGTCGTCCTGGATATTGTGCTGAACCATTTCGGCCCGGAGGGAAATTATTTACCGCTATTGGCGCCGGCGTTTTTCCACAAAGAGCGCATGACACCGTGGGGAAATGGTATCGCCTATGATGTCGACGCCGTGCGGCGCTATATCATCGAGGCGCCGTTATACTGGCTGACAGAATACCATCTCGACGGCTTACGCTTTGACGCTATCGATCAGATTGAGGACAGTAGCGCCAGGCATGTGCTGGTTGAAATCGCACAACGTATTCGGGAAGACATTACCGACAGACCCATTCATCTGACTACCGAAGATAGCCGCAATATTATTTCTCTGCATCCCCGTGATCAGGATGGCAATGCGCCGCTGTTTACCGCCGAATGGAATGACGATTTTCATAATGCCGTCCACGTTTTTGCGACCGGAGAGACCCAGGCCTACTACAATGATTTTGCTGATGCCCCGGAAAAACACCTCGCAAGAGCGCTGGCCGAAGGATTCGCTTATCAGGGAGAAATTTCACCGCAAACCGGCGAACCTCGCGGCGTAAAAAGTACCGGACAACCCCCGGTCGCCTTTGTGGATTTTATTCAGAACCACGATCAGGTCGGTAACCGCGCCCAGGGCGACAGACTGATAACCCTGGCGGGCGCTGAACGAACAAAAGTATTGCTCGCCACGTTGCTGCTTTCACCGCATATTCCGCTGCTTTTTATGGGCGAAGAGTATGGCGAAAGCCGTCCTTTTCTTTTTTTTACCGATTTCCATGGGGATTTAGCCCGCGCCGTTCGTGAAGGTCGCGCAAAAGAGTTTGCCGATCATGCAGGGGAAAATGTTCCGGACCCGAATGCGCCAGAGACCTTTCAACGCTCAAAACTTAACTGGAAGCAACAGCACAGTGAAGAGGGTAAAGCGTGGCTGGCGTTTACCCGCGAACTACTGCTTTTGCGCCAGAAGCATATCGTGCCGCTGTTGTCCGCTGCCCGTGAGAGCTCAGGAACGGTATTGCAAACCGCGCCCGGGTTTATTGCCGTTAGCTGGCGTTTTCCGGGAGGAACACTGTCACTGGCGCTGAATATTAGCGCCACGACGGTATTGCTGCCCGATTTACCGGGTAAGACCCTCTTCGCCTGGCCGAATGAATCCACCGGGTCGCTTTCCCAACATTCTCTTATTGTCCGCTTAGCCCAGGGAGAGTCTGCATCATGATCCCAACTGCAACGTATCGTCTTCAGTTTCGCAATGGCATGACCTTCGACCGCGCTGCGGCGCTGGTGCCTTACCTTAAAAATCTGGGTATCAGCCATCTTTATGCCTCACCCATCTTTACCGCCACCAAAGCGTCAACGCATGGTTATGATGTCACCGATGCGAATGAGATTGAGCCCTCTATTGGCGGGCGCGAAGGATTTGAAAGACTGGTGGCCGAACTTAAAGCGCAAGGGCTGGGATTGATCATCGATATTGTGCCTAATCACATGGCCAGCTCGCTGGAAAACGCCTGGTGGCGCGACGTGCTTGAATATGGCAAGGAGAGCCGTTACGCGCGCCATTTCGATATTGACTGGTCGCGCCGACTGACGCTGCCTTTTTTAGGCGACACGTTTGACGCCGTGCTGGAAAACGGAGAAATTGCGATCAAGCCCGATCCCGCTACGGGTAAACCCGCGTTCGCCTATTATGATAACTATTATCCGCTTGCGCCGGCGACATGGCAGGGGCGCGAGGCCGAAATACTGGCGCTTACCGATAAAGCCGCTATTGCTGATTTGCATGAGCGCCAGCCGTGGAAATTAATGTCCTGGCGCGATGCCGCTCGCTCGCTTTCATATCGGCGTTTCTTTGAGGTCACAGGGCTGGTAGGAATGCGGGTGGAAGATAAAACCGTTTTCGACGATACACATCGGCTGATTCTGGAGCTGGTCAGAACAGGGGCGGTTGACGGTTTACGTATCGATCATATCGACGGCCTTGCCGATCCGAAAGCCTATCTTGCGCGTTTACGTCAGGAAGTGGGGCCGGCGTGCTATATCACCGTGGAAAAAATTCTCGCTAAAGGCGAGCAACTTCCTGATGACTGGCCGGTTTCCGGCACCACAGGCTATGAATTTATCGCCTCTCTGGCGGAGGTGCTGGTTGACGATGAGCAGATAGACAATCTGCGCCAGGCTTACGAGACCGTTAAAGGCACGCCAGTGGATATGCGGGCGGAATTACGGGCGGCTAAATTGCTGATGGTCGATCGCAATTTCGAGGGGGAATTTACCCGGCTGCTCGCGCTTGCGCTGTCGATTGCCAGCGAGCTACAGATCGCACAGGAAGAGAGCGTCGTTCGGCAGGCGTTACGCGAGTTATTAATTGCCTTTCCCGTATATCGCACTTACGGCACGGCAGAAGGGCTACCGCCGACCGATATTTGCCTGTTACACCGTATTGTGGAACGGGTAAAGACGCTTGAAAATCCTCCGCAGCCAGAAGCGCTTACATTTCTGAGCCACCTTCTTACCGGCGATGTTCCCGCCTCCAGCCAGGAGGAGGCGACACAGTTTCGCGTTCGATTCCAACAACTCACCGGTCCGCTGATGGCGAAATCGGTAGAGGATACGCTTTTCTTTCGTCAAAACATGGGACTGGCGTTAAATGAAGTCGGCGCCGAGCCCGTCACGCATCACTTCTCCATCGAACGCTTTCACCATGAGATGAAAACCCGACAGGCGCGACAGCCTGATGCGTTATCCGGTACGTCGACCCACGATACCAAGCGAGGCGAGGATGCGCGAGCACGGCTGTATACGCTTACCGAAGCGCCGGAGCAGTGGAGCGAATGCCTTGCCCGCTGGCGGCAGATGAACCAGACCCATGTCAAATTTTTGAATGATGGCACTGCGCCAAAATCGGCGGATACGTGGATGTTATATCAGGCGCTGACCGGCGTCTGGCCCCCGGTGCTACAACCACAGGACGAAACAGGCCTAAACGCGCTGAAAACACGCTTTGAAGCCTTTGTGGAGAAAGCGCTACGCGAAGCGAAGCTGCGTACCGATTGGGTGGACAGTAATGAGGCTTACGAAACGGCAATGCTTGATTACGCCCGTTATTTACTGGCACCGGATAATCAGACATTTTTGCAGGATTTTTATCGTTCCTTGCAACCCTTCATCCGCGCAGGGCTGGTTAACAGCCTGACGCAGACCGTTATCAAATTAACCGCGCCGGGGGTACCTGATATCTATCAGGGGAGCGAGGCGTTGAATTTTAGTCTTGTCGATCCCGACAACCGCCGCGAACCGGATTTCGCCATGCTGGCGCAGCAGTTAGACCAACTAACGCCGGGAGTTTTCTCGCGCGAAGAGAGTTGGCTGAACGGGCAGGTGAATCAGTATGTCACAGCTGCATTACTGCGTTTGCGTCAGCAGAATCATGAGCTCTTCCGTTTTGGCGACTATATACCGCTGCGGGCTGTTGGTCAGCGTGCCGACAAGGTCATCGCTTACGCCAGAGTCAATCATGATGATGCGCTGATTGTTGTTGCGCCCCGACTAGTGTTCGCCGAATGTGACGGCTTATTGTCACAATCGCATAGCGGTTTCTGGGCAGGAACCGACATTATTATACCCGGACAGCTTAATCAGCATCATTATCGCAATGTGCTTACCCAGGAGAGGTTAATGCCTGGTGAACGCCTGTCGTTGGCCTCACATCAGGGCGGCGTACTGGTTTTAATGAGCGACTGAGTTTATGTGTTGATGTGCCGTGACAGGACAACGTTTACCGTGGGTGGAGAAAGAGAATGACAACAAACAGGGCTTTTGAAATCAGATCAGGATACAGCCATACGCTTGGCGCAAATTATGACGGCGAAGGCGTGAATTTCGCTATTTTTTCCGCCCATGCGGAACGCGTCGAGCTTTGCCTTTACGATCCGAGCGGGGAGCATGAAATCGCTCGTCTGGAGTTACCGGAATATACCGACGAAATATGGCACGGCTATGTCCCGAAGTTGCAGCCCGGCGCGCTGTATGGGTACCGCGTTTACGGTCCTTATGACCCGGAAAATGGTCATCGTTTTAACCCCAACAAGCTGCTTATTGACCCTTATGCCCGTGAGCTGGTGGGCGATATTCAGTGGAACGATGCGCATTTCGCGTATCAATTACTTCATGACGATAAAGATTTGACCTTTGATGACCAGGATAGCGCGCCATTTACGCCTAAATGCCGGGTGATTGATCCGGCTGAGGCGAATTGGGAGGATAGACAACGGCCTTCCATACCGTGGTCGAACGCCATTATTTATGAAACGCATGTAAAAGGCTTTACCCAGCTTAATTCCGCGATCCCTGAGCCTCTACGCGGTACGTTTGAGGGCATGGGGCATAAAGCCAGCGTGGATTACATTAAAAGTCTGGGGATTACCTCCGTCGAGCTTTTACCCGTTCACTGGTTCCCGGACGATCAGCATCTGCTCGATAAAGGGCTGAAAAATTTCTGGGGATACAACTCGCTGGGCTTTTTTGCGCCAGCGACGCGCTACTATGGTCCAAAAGGTATTCAGGGATTCCGCGATATGGTGCGCGCTTTCCATGATGCCGGCATCGAAGTGATACTGGACGTGGTCTATAACCATACGGCAGAAGGGAATGAACTTGGCCCCACGCTGTCATTTAAAGGTATCGATAACTTCTCTTACTATCGCACGATGCCCGATCAGCATCGCTATTACATTAACGATACAGGGACAGGTAATACCGTCAATACCTCTCATCCACGGGTACTGCAAATGGTGATGGATTCCCTTCGCTATTGGGCGGAGTCAATGCATGTCGACGGCTTTCGTTTTGATTTGGGCACCATTCTTGGTCGTGAGCCGGAAGGCTTTGATCAGAGAGGCGGCTTTTTTGATGCGGTAACGCAAGACCCGGTGCTGGCAAAACTGAAACTGATTGGCGAACCCTGGGATATCGGACCGGGCGGCTATCAGGTTGGCGGCTTTCCACCAGGGTGGGGCGAATGGAATGATAAATACCGCGATACGGTACGCGAATACTGGAAAGGTGACAACGTCACAAATGATTTCGCCGCACGCCTGCTGGGTTCCGGCGATCTCTATGATTTGCGCGGCCGTCGCCCCTGGTCAAGCGTTAACTTTATTACTGCCCATGACGGCTTCACGCTGAACGATCTGGTGTCTTATAACGACAAACATAATGAAGCCAATGGCGAAGATAATAATGACGGGCATAATGATAACCGCTCCTGTAACTATGGCGCAGAAGGGCCAACCGACGACGAGGGCATCAATGCGATACGCGAGCAACAGAAACGCAATTTCCTGACCACCTTGCTTTTCTCGCACGGCACGCCGATGTTATTAGCGGGCGATGAGTTTGGCCGCAGTCAGATGGGCAATAATAATGGCTACTGTCAGGACAGTGAAATATCGTGGGTCCACTGGGATAATTTGCCGGAAACCGCCAATGCGCTACGAGAGTTTACCCGTCATCTGATTCAACTGCGCGCCACGCAACCGTTGCTGCGCCGGGAGAGCTGGCGTGACGGTCTGGAGATCCGCTGGTTTAACGCCGGCGGAGGGGCGCAGCAATCCGAACAATGGGATGAGGGATCGACCATAGGCGTATGCATTAGTCGTCCCGATCTCCAGCCGGAAGCGGGGATCTGGCATGACGCCTTACTGCTTTTCAATCCGTTTGAAGGCAGCGTACCGTTCCGTATTCCGATGTGGGGAGAAGGCGGCTGGGTACTTGAACTGACGACTGCCGATAACGCGCAGCAGGGAATGCGGATTACCGAAGAAATGGATTTCGATCTGGCCGGGCGCAGCATCGTGTTATTCAGACGCCCCTGATAGTGAAACCGCGCTCCGGACCCAACCGGCCTTGATGGCCGGTTTTTTACTGGCGCTCAGGCGATATCATGCCGCAGAAATAACACCGTTGTCAGTTTACCGCCCGAAAAATTCATCCGCCTGTTGGTATTCCTTTGATTGTCTTCACCGATATTCGCTTCAGGCCGTCTATTGCCATTTCAAGGTAGGTACGTGGACATCCCAGATTTAAACGGATAAAACCGCTGCCCGCCGGGCCAAAGCCGCTGCCCATTGAAGGAGCAATACCCGCGACATCCGCCATCACCCATTTTAGCTGTTCGTCATCCAGTCCCAGTTTTTTACAATCCATCCATAATAAATAGGTTCCCTGCGCCGGGACAATTCTTGCCCAGGGAAGGTGCTCTGTCGCCTGTTCAACAAACCAGCGGCGGTTTTCCGCCAGGTAATCCAGTAGCGAATCCAGCCACTGTCTGCTTTCATTCCATGCGGTAGTCGCCGCCTGAACGGAGAGAGCGTTAAAGACGTCCAACCCATGAGCGTCCAGACGAGACAGGAAACGCTGGCGAAGCGTAGGCTCGGGAATGAGAAAATTAGAAATTCGCAACGACGATAAGCCAAACGTTTTGCTGGCCGCAGTGGCGGAGATGACCCGTTTATGCCAGCGCTCCCCTAAATGCAGTACCGAGGTAAAGGTTTCGCCGGGCAGCAATAGATCGGCCCATATTTCATCCGAGATGAGAGTGACATCATAAGCTTCACATAATAAAAGCAGTTGCTCCAGCTCGTTGGCCGACCAGCAACGCCCGGTTGGATTATGTGGATTACACAAAATCATCAGCGGAGGGCGCTCATGGCGAAACAGCCTTTCCAGTTGGCAAAAATCCATCTGGTAGCCGTCGTCCGGCGACTCGCTAAGGGGATTCTCCAGCAGTTTTCTACCATTAAGCGTGATTACTTTGGCGAAGGAGCCATAGTATGGCCCCTGTACCACTACGCCGTCGCCTGGATGCGTCAACATTTGCACTAAGAGCGCCAACCCTGGTACGACGCCTTCCACGCTGCATACCCATTCCTGTTTTAACGTGAGCTGGTGGCGTGACGAAAACCAGTGAAGCAGGGCGTTAAAATAGGCCTCATCGCGTTCGCTATAGCCAAATACGCCGTGCTCGATTCGCTGATGTAATGCCGCCTGAACCTCAGGCGGGCAGGCAAAATCGAAATCAGAAACCCACATCGGCAGCAGTTTTCCAGCGCCGTCGCCAAAGTGGCGCTCAATAAAATCCCACTTTACCGAACCAGTATTGTTGCGATTGATAATCTGGTTAAAATCCATCTTGTTTCCTTATTATTCCGTCACTGACGATTGCGGCGACTTTTCTGAGGCGGGGGCGGTTCTGGCAATACCAATTCCGCTAAAACCATAAATTAATGCGAAGAAGATTGCCGCATAGCACTGGATAGCCCAGGGCAGAAGATCAAGCGTGCTAACGCCCAGCGTGGTTGCCATGTAGACGCCAGCCGAGGTCCACGGCAGGAGAGGTTCGATAACGGTACCGGCATCTTCTATCGTCCGTGAAAGGTTTTTAGTATCCAGCCCCATACGACGATAGGCATCTTTAAACAGTTCGGCGGGAACTAACAATGCCAGTTTACCGTCGCTGGTCGCTCCTGTGACCAAAATTGTGGTGCCGATAGTGGCGGCAATGAGTTGACCAACGCTATGAATAATGGTCAGCAGTCGGTTAATGATGATCGTTAACGCGCCGGTTAACGTTAGCGCTCCGGCAAATGAAAAAGCGCAGAAAACTAACAGTATTGTTCCCATCATCGAGAACATTCCGCCCCGGTTTAGCAGGCGCGGAACATCGGCCACGACACCTTCTGCGCCTTGTGGGAACATGGCGATATCAAATCCATCAATGAAAGCGTCCAGTCCCTGTTTGATGCTCAGTCCCTGCATGATGACGCCGAGGAACAAGGCAAGTACGCAGGCGCTTAACATTAATGGGATGACAGGCTTCTTGCGAATTGCGCCCCACAGTACGATCACCGGCGGCAAAATAAGAACAATATTAAAATGGTATAGCGACTCCAGCGAGTGGATGATGTCCGTAACGCGCTGCGGCGTGGCCACCTCGCCCAGCATATTACTGTGTCCGGCGATAAGATAAACCACGGCGGCAAGCAGGAAACTTGGCAGGGTCGTCCAAAGTAAATGCTGAATATGCTCAAACAGAGTAGTGTCTGCGACAATCGCGGCAAAGTTAGTCGAGTCGGACAACGGTGAGATTTTGTCGCCGAAATAAGCGCCAGAAACGACGGCGCCAGCTGCTGCTGCAAGAGACACGTCCAGCCCGGCGGCAACCCCCATTAACGCAACGCCAACCGTCCCGGCGGACCCCCACGATGTACCGGTACAGACGGAGACCACGCTGGTTAAAAAGAAGGCTGCAATCAAAATATATTCCGGGCTTATGAGTTTTAGCCCCCAGTACACCATGTAGGGAATGGTGCCGCTAAACATCCAGGTGCCAATCAAACCACCCACGCAGATCAGGATCATGATAACCGGCATTGCTTTAGCCAGCTTATCCACCACTGAGTTGATGATGTCTTCCCAACAGTATCCTTGCCACCATGCAATGCCTGCCGCTACCGCCGCAGAGCACAGAAGGAGCGGTTCGATACGTAGCCCCATGATGCCGTAACCGATAATCAACAATAACAACATGGAGATGACTGGGATTAGCGCTAAACCCAATGACAGCGTTTTCTTCTTGTTTTGTGATGCACTCATAATGGAGCTCCGGTCAGTAAGGTAGCTCAAGGGTAGGGGGATACGCTTCTCACTACTGTGATCCATTACTTTCGTCCATGTAACCGATTACATGAGAAGGGTTAATTTGATAGTCATCACAGTTTTTACTGTTGACGACGCATTCATCGTGAAAAATAGGGCGCGACAGAATCGCGGATCACCAGTTCGGCATTGAAATGATTGCTGCTGGGCGGCGGCGTAATGCCCTGGTATAACTGTATCGCCAGTTGCGCGGCACAACGCGCCATTTGTTCGACCGGATAATGCATTGTTGTTAACGCCGGATAAAGATACCGGGCCAGCACCACATCATCAAAGCCGACAATAGAGAGCTGTTGCGGAAGCTGAACGCCGCGTTGATGAAGAATACGCATAATGCCAGCGGCCATCACATCGTTAAACGTGACCGCTGCCGTAAGGGGAAGCCCGCTATTAATAAGTTGATGCGCGGCCCGCTCGCCGCCTTCTTCGTTAAACGGAACGCTAATCACCCAGCGAGGGTCTGGAGAAATACCATATTCTTCCAGCGCCTCACGGTAACCATCAAGGCGTTCCTGACGATCGATAATTGGCAAGTCAGATGTCACACAGGCAATGCGCCGATGCCCGTTCGCCAGGAGATATCGGGTCGCTTCCCTGGCGGCGCTGCGATTTTCCAGCCAGATACACCGGTTGGCCATACCGGCGATATAACGATTAACAACAACCAGCGCTGGAAAGTGGGCTGCGTAGCGCAGCAGCTCTTTATCCGGTAATCGGCTGGCGTGTACAACAATAGCCTCACAGCCTTGATTAACCAGAAAATCCAGTCCCGCTTTTTCCATTTCTTCGTCGTGGCCGCCGCTACATACCATCAAGCGATACTGCTGCTTACGAGAAACATCTTCTACGCCGCGAGCAAGGTGGGCAAAAAAAGGATCAGCCAGATTGCCGGTTAACAATCCGAGCATATCGCCGCTACGTTTCGCCAGCGCGATAGCGGCGGCATTCCGGCGATAATTGAGATCGCGCATGGCTTTCTCTACACGTTCGCGCGTGACGGGTTCAACCCACGCGGTCTGGTTAATGACACGTGATACAGTCGCGGTTGATACACCGGCCAAAGATGCAACATCCTTTATTGTCGCCATGTTAAGCTCATATTTGTTCGTTTAAAGGGTATCAAAGCCATTGATTATCATGTTACGTGGAAATCAGTGCAATCACTGCGGCGCAGCCTGAATTTATAAACATTTTTAAAATCATCCTAAATCCTGGTAACTGCAAATTTTAGTAGCTACCTCAATGAGTTATTGACCACTGAATTTTCTACGATAACATGACTAACAATATACACATGATAAGAACCACTACACTGGGAAATCGTTGCGTGGTGGTTCGGAGATAGATGATGAGTAGTATTACAAAAAGCATACAGAATGAATATGTTTTATTGATGGAAAACGCTTTTTCTGAAAAATATAAATATGCATTCAGAAATTTAGAACTAAAAGAATTACGTAGATTCATCCTGAAAGAGCTAATTAGCTCTCCCGAGTTAGATAATCAACTTACAAACCTAATTGTGTTGCTAAATAAATTTTGGGATACTCACGCCGCGGCGCTTATAACAGAAGTTCGGGCGTCTAAAAGTTATCGATTATTACTTCCGATTCAACGCTTTGGTTATAACATATCTAATCATCTTAGATCTCTTGGAATTTATTTTGATAGCATCATAATGGTTGATCCATTACATTTTCCTTCTCTTAGCTCTCTGCATTCATTTTTGTCATTGCCACCAGATAATAGTTATGTCCGCATGCGCAGGTTGGTATTACTTGAACATGTTTCTAATCTATTTCGCGCCATCCCGTTTATGACTATTGATGATGATTATCCAATTTTTCTAATCGTTCCTGAATTACTGGATTTTGATAAAGAACGCAATCATGAACAATCTGCCGCTTTTCTAAGCCAGCTCTTTTTTAAAGATAGAAAAATGGATTACGCTACTTATTTAGCGTTTCTTGAGCACTTTGGGAGAAATGAAGAAACATTCCAGAAGATCCTAACAAATAAAGAATTATTAAAAACATTGCTTAATAATTTCAATAACATCGAAAAAGAAGTCTGGGTTTACGATACAGATTTAAAGAGTTTTACAACAAGAGAGGTAGATCTTCTGGATTACGATCTGCCGTCAGCTATAGCAACCTTACTGGGTAAGGTTGAAGGTGCAATTTATGCACAACGATCAACTCAATTATCGGCAACACTATTAGGCATTGATCCGGTTATTTATAGTAACCATATGTTTTTACATGAATGGACTACGGAGCAGTTGGTCAAGGATTATGGTAAATTAAATCCTCTTTCTTCTGAAGAGCAAGCGATTACAATGGGTCTTTCAGCCGCGGAAGTAAAATTCCTTACTGCGCTTTCCGATCTGGAATTAAAAAAGATTAGAGAAAGAGGTCAACTGGAATCCTTAAGGCATGAACTAAGAATCTCAAGGCATGACTTGCAAGGAAAAACACCAGATCAAATGCAAGATGCGGCAAATAATTTTTCAAAACATTTAATCAATGTGGTCGAAGAGTATGGAAAGTCGCATGAATCAGCCATTAAAAATTCAAAGAAAAAAAAGATCTCATCTGGATTAATTTTTGCAGGAACAGCCACGTTAGGTATAGCTTCACTTGCCATGCCGCAATTGACATTACTTTCAGCAGCAGCAACGGGAATTGGCCTGGCCTTTGGAGGTAAAAGTCTGGCAGATATTTTTAGTGAACATAAAGCACATAAAAATGAAATCCAGATATTAGAAAAAACACCCGTATCGCTTTTGTATGGGGCATATAAAAAGAAATAGTCATACTGTGTATACCGTCTGGTAGCGGAAGTCAGTTTTTGAAGCAATTGTCGTAAAGTTACTCAAACAATCATTTCGGCTTTGCTGATAAGCACAGCGGCTTGTCCGGTGGTGAGCCGGTAGTCACAGGGTAGGGGAGGAATACATCCTATGGCGTTTCAATGTCTGAAAACACTACCACATCTTGTGTCAGAGGGCCGCTGCGCGCCAGGCCGTTTCGCAAAGTTCGATTGCTTTTGCAGTCAGTACTGCCCTTAACAAATAGCCAGCTCGTTCACGACCTCAGCTACGCTCTTGATGCTGCGGATATTTCCAATGCCCGTGCCCAGCGCAATGTATCCTTCATCTGTATTACCTTCCAGCATGCCGATACGCAACCCTCGTAAACCTCCCATCGTCTGGGCCAGTTCTTCATTGCTTGCACCAGCTTTATCCATCGACACGAGCTTGTCAGCCAGCTTGCCAGGAAGTGAGCGGTAGTAATCTGGCAGGGTACGGAAAAGCAGCAAATCCAGGCCGTTAGCATTAATGATTTTATCCTTTACTGACTGCGGCACACGGCTTTCTTCTGTCCCAATAAACACCGAACCAGCAAAGACACCCTCTGCTCCCAGCGCATGGGCAGCACGGGCGGTACGGCTATCGGCAATCCCGCCTGCAGCCATGACGGGAACACTTTGCACCGAGTCCGCAATCAGCGGCACGATCGAAAAGGTGCCAAGCGCGGTGCCAGGCAATGTGCCACCTTCATCAAAACCTGTTGCAACAATAATGTCGGCGCCGGCTTTTTCCGCTAAACGTGTATTTTCAGGTGTCGGATTAATATCGCGGTAAATAATTGCAATACCCGACTCTTTTAGTTCATTAAACAGCGAAGTGATAATAGCTCCTTCTCCGTAACCGGTATAAACAACAGCTTTTACTCCCTCTTCCTTTATTACCTGTAGGATAGGCGGAGTCCAGATGTCGTTTTCAGGGGTTGGAATAAGGTTCACCCCGAATGGTTTTTCGGTAAGTTTTTTGGTTTTACGAATTTCTTCACGCATTTTTTCTGCTGTTTCTTCAGGCGTTGATACAGCAGTTTCCGCTGTTAAGCCCGCATTTGGGCCAAGCACACCCAAACCACCGGCGTTGCTTACGGCTGCAACCAGTCTTGCATCGGTAAGCCAGGACAGTGGGCCTTGTATAACAGGTTTTTCGATACCCAGGATCTGGCAGATACGGTTGTACTTCATGACGTGATCTCCTTCGAACAAATTTTCAGCCAGCCTTTTAGGCAGCTGTGGTAGTTAATTAATCTGAAGAAGATCTTAAGCCTCTTTATTGTTACGAAAAACCATCCAATCTTTAAAACAGAATTACTGATAAAGTAACAATAGTCAGGTCGGATATGCACGAAAGAGCGTTATCAGAGATGTGCATCCGGACCAAAAACCTCGCACAGCCAGTCGATGAATACGCGGACTTTAGGTGCCAGATACCGACGATCCGGGTAAAGCAGTGAAACCGGTTTTGGCGGGGGCGGGAAATCAGTGAGGATCTCTGTCAGCTCTCCACTGGCAATAAAGGGTGCAAGAGACGGACGCAATCCGTGTAGAACACCCAACCCCGCCAGCCCGCATGAAAGAAACGCTTCTGAATTGTCTACCAGGATGCTGGAGGGAATTTTTATTGACGCGATACTGCCATCAACCGTGAATTTCCACTCCATTATCTGCAGGCTGTGATTACTGAAAAAATTTACAGCCCGGTGGGACTTCATCAGCTCATCGATAGAGTGCGGCGTGCCATGCTTCGCAAGATAAGATGGCGCAGCACAAGTCACCATGGCTGCCGTACCCAGACGTCTGGCAACAAAACTGGAGTCATTAAGCTCACCAAGTCGTATGACGCAGTCCACACGCTCGGCAATCAAATCAATCTTGCGATCGGACGTGCCAAGTACAATCTCAATATCCGGGTATCGGTTCTGAAAATCTCCAAGAGCCGGAATGATGACTGCCCGGGCGAGCGTAATAGGGACGTCAAGGCGCAGGCGGCCTTTCGGCGGTTGCGTGCTGGAAAATAATCGCCGGACGTCGTCCAGCTCGCTTAAGAGCGACAGGCAACGCTGGTAAAACTCTTCCCCTTCATCCGTCATACTGACCTGTCGTGTTGTACGGTGCAGGAGCTTAACGCCCAGATCATGTTCCAGATTCTGAACGGCGCGGGTAACAGCAGGGCGGTGCAGCTCAAGCACTTCCGCCGCGCGGATAAAGCTCCCTTGCTCTACCACATTGACATAAATATTCATGGCTTCCAGCATATTCAGCTGCATCTGTTCTCAGTCCTCAACCATTATTTGTGTCGAAGGGGGAAGCTCCTTATAACATTCCTGTCTGCTGGAACATATCCCTTTCTGAACCGATTGTTTCATCTGGAGTAACATACTGCTATCGATATATGACTTTTACCGGGTGGTTGAGGTAAGACATGTCATTTGTAGAATCGCTACCAATTCTTCGCAACTTTTTTGGATGTTCGGCGGCGTCGTATACAAAAACAAACAGGCCAGGCGATACGGTTACGCATGTGCAGGTCATGCCAGGCGCGACGTTAAAATACGAACTGATAACCGATGAATTATGTTTGACCGCCGCCAGTGTAGGTGGCGAGTATGAATGCAAGACAATGGCAGACAGTGAATAATCAAACCTCATGAAATGAGGTTCCCATTGATTTTTTAGTCCATGTCAGCGCAGCGCAGGAAAATTGCCCGTCATCTGGAAAAAAGCCCGTCATTAAAACGGGAACTGTCGGAAATGGCTGTTGAGTCCTAGGCGATGCCGTGTTATCTGCAACCGCGCTCGCTGATACGCTGCGCGACGATTTCATCCTGGACTGACATACTGACAGTGACGAATCGGTCACAATGGCCGGTTTTTTTATGCCTGCGCGGCGTGTGCTGCGTGAAATCGTGTGCAGGATAGCGGGTGCAAATCAACAGAATTCGCGCAGCGTCACGGCAGGGAAGGGAGCAAACTTATGGGCCAGAAGTTTTTTGGCATGCACGAATCCAGCCGCCTTAACATGTCTTTTAAATGTTCTGGTGCATTTAACATAATATACATTATGCGCACTAATCTTGTAGAGGCTCAATGCTAATGTCTATTTGTGGCTCATTTTATAGGAATGTCCAGGCTATAGTTCTCAGATCTGTATATCTAAACAACGACTCGCATTTTCCTGATGAGACGTTTTCTATGGCTATACATGACGCCGGGATGTTCACCAGTGAAAGAAATCAACCGCCTCAAAATCCTGCAGGATGTCATCGACCGCAATTTACGTCCCGGTCAGGCTGCTGAGATGCCCGGCATTACGCCACGCCATTGCAGCCGGCTGCTGAAACGTTATCGTCAACTCGGACCACTTGGCATGAGCAACCATAGTCGTGGCCGCGCTGGTAACCGTCTGTTGCCAACTTCACTGATAGATCAGGCACTCCGTATAATCCGGGAGCACTACCGTGATTTTGACCCCACGCTGGCGCGGGAAAATCTGGAGGAAGTTCACGGTCTGGTTCTTGGCAAGGAAACTATCCGACGCCTCATGATAAAAGCCGGAATCTGGATCCCTCGCAGACAACGTGCGCCGAAAATTCATCAGCCTCGTTACCGGCGGTCTTGTACTGGCTAACTGATACAAATTGATGGCTGTGACCATCACTGGTTTGAAAACCGGGGGCGACCCTGTACTGCTCTTGTCTATGTTGACGATGCCACCAGTCGCCTGATGCACCTGCTGTTTGTGAAATCTGAATCCACAGATTGAGGACAGCGAGCACAGTCGCCGGGCCATCGGTAAATATATCGAAGTCTGGCATTATACTGACGAGCATAAGGAGCTGCGGCTGAATGACGTTCTGCTCCCCTATTCCACCTTCGACCTGTTATCGGAGGTGGACCCCGTCGCAATTATTGATAATAAAAGACTGGGTCATGTGCTTGAAGTTGCGCGCCAGGTCCAGAGAAAACGGGACAATAATCGCTCACTTAAATAAAGAGATGTCGTAAAAATGCCAGCTCAGGCCTGCGCTGCGCCAAAAAATCAACTAACGGATTGAACCACTCTGGACGCTGCCACTGCGAAAAGTCAGGACAATTCGCTGTCGTCATCGGACTATTCATCAATGGATGTTCAATCATTGGTGTACTTAACCCTTGACGTGCTCGCCAGTTTTTTACCGCCTGATATTCAAATGGCCAGAGTAATAGATCCTGACGCTGAATTTCATAGCCAGTCAAGCAACAACGCTTATCGCTATTATGAAAATCAGTCCACTCAAGATGCTTATCGCATAGCGTAATCAATCCGGTGCGGACTAGTTCATCATCTGATGACAATAAAATGTTTTGGCAAAAGTCCAGATAGACAGGATCAACACGCACTTGCATTGCTTCCCAGTTTGCAGGACATATGGATATGTGTTACCTATCCCTTCTTCTCTCTTTTTACGGCAGGACCAAAAAAGGCAAAAAAGGATCTTTTAACATGTCTTCGTCATACGTATGACTACTTTGATACCGATCCTGGTCAGGACGATGCAATTTACGCAGATGGACAGCCAGATTTTGTCTCTGTACGCCAAAGGTGTTTCAGAAGTAATTGAGAACCATTAATCCTGGGCCAGTGAATCCTGAAGAGTTCAGAACCAGCCTTAAATGTTAGCCCCCTCCCACTCCCCGCACTCCTCTGAAGTTTGCCAGTGCAGTCCGCTGCTCCACCATCAACTGACGAGTGCTTCGAAGAGCCTTCATATCCATATCCTGCTGCTCAACTGTTTTGATGGCAACGAAATGATTTCCTGGATTTATTGATATTGAGGATGAATGGTCAGATTGCCAGGTTGATGGCGAAAGATTGAATGAAGATATTACACGCGCAGTAGATAACTATTAAACATGGAGTTTTTCCGAAAAACCTTAGGGAGTTTAAAAACAAGTTATTATATTCGCCACTTCACTATATCATCCTGCTGCTATTGGTAAATCTGCACCTGATACACGAGAATCATACACCACTAGTACAAAAGATTTATGAAAAAAGCGATGTCTGGAGAGGTGTAAAAAAATTAACAGCCTCAGGAATGAGACAAACGTGCAGTATTACCAACACTGAATGTTCTTGGTTGGGTGATTTTTAAACACAAGGAAAGGGTAAATTATGAACAAAACCGTGTATGTACCAAGCTACTTCCAACCTATCTACAAAGAGGTAACGGTCAAAGTTCCCACCGGAAATACAAAACGATTTCTTGGATTTATTGATATTGAGGAAAAAATCCGCAAAAAAGAGGTAGTGCAGGAAGGATGGTCAGATTGCCAGGTTGATGGTGAAAGATTGAATGAAGATATTACACGCACAGTAGATAAGCTCAACCAAGACGGATTTGAAGTTATTAGCATAACGCCAGTAACGTCCGGAAACTGGGGATTTAAATATGACTCAGGGTCTATCAACAATGGAACCGGCAGAGGTGGATATGGTTACGGATATGGTTACTCTTATACCGAAGGTGTTTTAATCCTCACAAAGGAAAAGGGAGCTTATTAAATATGGAGTTATTCCGAAAAACTTTAGGGGGTTTAAAAGCAAGTTATTATATTCGCCATTTCATTTTTGGCGCGATAATTTCAACATTCTTTATTTACATCTCTATGCAGAATCCTTCTGGGATGAAGGTGGGCAATGTAATATTCTTTGTTATCAATGCGTTACTTTATCCATATGCAAGATTCGTATATGAGCAGGTTGTTTCGTTCATAATGGGTGAAAATGTCTTCTTCATCAATGCGATAGTGATGTTAATGGCTAAGGTCATCACAATGTGCTTATGTTGGATATTTTCAATATTTATCGCTCCAGTTGGATTGGCATATCTTTATTATTATCATTCTAGGGGTGATTAGGTATTGGAAAATAGCAATTGGTTCGCCCAATGACGTTATGCTAAAAAGGCCGTTGCGGGATCCGATTTTCGCAGCGGCCTTTTCAACAGCCGTACATTATGCGCATTTAAATTGTAGAGGCCCAATGCTAATGCCTATTTGTAGCCATTTTTGTCCAGGTTTGTCGACCAGTGTCCTGAGCACCCAGATGGCCGCGCTGCGCCTGGGTATCTCTGTCCGTCACTTCCGAGTGTGATCTTACTCACATAATGTGGACGCTCTAAGCGAGGTTCTGGACATCTGAAATTAGCCTTGAAAAAACCGTCAGCTGCCCGCATCACTGACCGGGCTGGAGCTGAATCCCCTTCGTGAAGGATGCTTTTATTAGTACTATTAAAGGTGCTATATTTAGTCATCAACCAGGAGGTAAATTATGGCATTTCAAATTTTAACGACTACTGCAGCAAGCATTACAGAACTGAAACGTGATCCAATGGGAACTTTCAATGCCGGAGATGGCGCTCCAGTTGCCATTCTTAACCGTAATGAACCGGCTTTCTACTGTGTGCCTCCGGCACTTTATGCTCATCTTATGGATATTCTTGAGGATGAAGAACTCGGTCGTATTATCGATGAGCGTGCGAATGAACGCGTCATTGAGGTCAACATTGATGACTTATAAGCTGGCATTTAACGAATCAGCACTAAAAGAGTGGAAAAAACTGGGTCATACCATACAGGAACAGTTTAAAAAAAAGCTAAGGGAACGGCTTGAAAACCCTTGGGTTCCGGCTTCTCAATTACATGGAAGAAAGGATCAGTACAAAATTAAGCTGCGTGGTGCAGGATACAGACTGGTGTACAGCGTCGAAGATGAAATTATCACGGTAACTGTCATTGGTGTTGGAAAGCGTGAAAATGATGCCGTCTACAAAATGACACGACACAGAAGCTAATCACTCAGAAAATGCTCTCTTTCCCGTCAAACGATACGACAAACAGGCTCAGTTCTTTTATGTGACGGCACCTTGACATATGCCACGTATATGAAACTATGGCCTACGTTGTGTATGTGACATTCATTTTATTCCCGCCCGAAGTGTTTACGCTATCTGAGGATAACATTATGACGCAACGTATCGCGGTTTTTCCTGCTGACCGCCATTCTCTGTATGAGGAACATGGGTATTCCGCAGCCATCCGTTCTGGTGATTTACTGTTTGTTTCAGGCCAGGTAGGCAGTCACACAGACGGAACGCCGGAGCCTGATTTTCAAAAACAAGTGAGGCTTGCTTTTGAAAACCTGAAAGCAACACTGACTGCAGCAGGATGCACATTCGATGACATAGTGGATGTCACCACCTTCCATACCGATCCAGAGCAACAACTTAACGACGTGATGGCGGTGAAACAGGAGATATTTGCCCATCCCCCTTATCCTAACTGGACCGCTGTTGGCGTTACCTGGCTGGCCGGCTTTGATTTCGAAATAAAGGTTATTGCCCGAATCCCCTGATGCTTATTCTCGGTAAAACCGGTAGCATTGTACCGGTTTTATTTTATTCATCCCTGCCCTTCATCCTGTATGATTAACATGCAATCACCAAACATATCGAACTGACATGACTGGATATCTTCTGAGGCATAGGCCTTCATGAGTAGATCAACCCCAGCAAACTGACCAGTTAACACCATATGCGTCGTTTTTGGCTGATGTAAGTTCGTTAGCAGGCAGTCAACCACTTTCAGTTGATAACCTGGATGTATATAAAGCGCAGTCCAGCCAGAACTTGCTTTTAGGCAATTGTGCTCTCTCGAATACGCGGATTCCAGACATCGTGTAACGGTAGTTCCTACGGCAAAAATACGTCCGCCATTTTGCTTCGCAGTATTAATGATATCCGCTGTTGCTTGCGGAACCTCGTAGTATTCTTCGTTGATAGTCACTTCCTCTACACATTTTGTTTGTATTTTTCTATTGGACAACATTTCTGTTGATGCAACATGTAAAGTGATGAAGGATATTAACCCACCTTTATCTTTGATTCTTTGGATAAGATCCCAGGTAAAATGAATGCCGGCAGAAGGTATTTCCAAAGAGCCATACTTTTTAGAAAAAACGGAACGGTAAGCATCTGGATATTTATAAAATAAGCTGGAATCCACATACTCATCAAGACGCTCACCATGACTGGCTAAATAGCAAATTAAGGCATCATGATTTTCTACGACGGCCCGGTACCGGCTCTCTTCGCTAAACTTTTGCTCTACCTTAATGGAAATTTCAGGATTATCAACCAAATAGAAAACATCATTCGCGTTAAGCCTTTCTTTTAAAAGTCCGGAAATAATTACTCTATTATTTGGTAAAAATCCCTCTAAAACAATTTTAATTAACCTATTCTGTCTTGTTTTACAGATAAACATATGGTTTATTATAGTACTGTCGTTAAAACAGATTACATCACCTTCTTTGATATAATCTGTTAATTTACTAAAGTCTACCTTATGAATTTCCCCTTTACTCCGGTTGAGGACAAGCATTTTACACTTTTCCCTGTATGAATCATTGGCTATCCAATGAGGTCTGAGTGGGATAGTCATCTGATCGGTAATGCGAAAATCATATTTTTCGGTAAGCATATATTTACCCTTTGAAAAACCATTGATACGGCGATTGTTATATAGCCGTATTCTGCATTATACGTTGGCCTTTCAAAGGGTGAAAATTAACTCAATAAATGTTGTTGTTATATTTACTTTGCTGGCTATTTAATCAATGTCAGATACCGATATTAAGCTGGACGATCGGATTTGACCGCCCTTTTCTTTTGCTTATTCCGGCATTGAAGCATCGCTATCCATTGCATCGGCAAACTTTTGCATTAACCGAACAAAGACATCAAGTTCATCCTGAGGCCAGTCTTTAAAAACAACTTTGCCCATTTGCTCTCGAGCAGCGTCTATACGCTCCGTCATCGCCTTTCCTGTCCGGGAGATAACGGCCTCGCGTATACGACGATCGATGGCATTATGCTGCCGTATTATCAATCCCAGCTTCTCCAGTTTGGCGACCTGTCGGCTTACCGTCGTATAATCACGACCGGCACGTTCGGCTAACTCAACAACGCCAATCGGCCCTAAACGTTCGATACTAATAAGGATCGAAAATAGCGCGCGATCGAGTTGAATCCCCGCCTCTGCAATTAATTTCTCATCATTACGAGGCCGGTTAAGCGCGCTCACCACGCGAATCAACGCACCGTGAAGCGCCTTCATTTGCTCGGAAATATGTGTATCTTGCACATTTTTATTTTCTGACATAGCATGTCTCCTCTTATGTGCATAATACACATATCGGAGAGACGATGACAAGATACACCACTACAGATGTACTGATCTGCGGCGCTGGCGTTACCGGGCTTACTTTAGCCATCGAACTGGCGCGTCACGGGGTCTCATTTCGCCTGATTGAGAAAAGAACGACGCCTTTTATCGGCTCCCGCGGTAAAGGTATTCAGCCGCGAACGCAAGAAATCTTCGAGGATCTTGGGATACTCAATAAAGTGGTCGCTGCCGGCGGGCTCTATCCCCGATTACGAACCTACCGTCACGACGGAAGCTACGTAGATTCAGATATTGCGCATCATACAAAACCGACCCACGCCGAACCCTACCACCTGCCATTGATGGTTCCACAGAACGTGACAGAAACGATTATGCGGGAGCAATTAAAAGCATGGGGACATCGGGTGGAGTTCGGCTGCGAGTTACGACATTTTGCGCAAACCCCACGCACGGTCACCGCGTATGTTGCCGGGCCGGCTGGAGAAGAGGTCATCATCGCGCATTATTTGATAGGCGCGGATGGCGGCGGAAGCTTTGTCAGAAAAAAATTAGGCGTCAGCTTTCCCGGCCGTACGTTGGGAATCCATGCGCTTGTGGCTGACGCTTCACTTTCCGGTCTGAACCGGGATGTATGGCACCATTTTAACGATGGCGATATGGCGCGGATGATAACGATTTGCCCTCTCGCCGGCACGCAGCTCTTTCAAATCCAGGCGTTGTTGGCCCCGGACGACTCGCAGAATTTCTCAGCCGACGTGCTCACGGCTTTTCTTACTGAGCGAATCGGGCGGACGGATGTTCGCATCCATTCGATTCCCTGGGTATCGAAGTACCAGATGAATGCGCGCATAGCGGAACATTACCGTGTGGGTAAGGTATTTTTAGCCGGTGATGCCGCTCATGTGCATCCGCCGACGGGTGGGCAAGGGTTAAATACCAGCATCCAGGATGCCTATAACCTGGGATGGAAAATGGCAGCCTCGCTGCGGGGCGCAGGAGAAGAGCTTCTCGATAGCTATGAACAGGAACGCCGCCCGGTAGCCGAATCACTGCTCCACCTTTCTACCCGATTACTTGACTCTCAAAAACAGGGTGGCATCAAACGAGAACGCGACGTTCAACAACTTGACATCCAGTATACCAACTCCCCCTTAGCCCACACGTTGCCCGAACGTCAGCATGGGTTACAAGCGGGAGAAAGAGCTCCGGATGCTCCTCTTTTGGGCGCCGGCGGCCAATCATTACGATTATTTCAGTTACTCCAGGGTCCGGACTGGAATCTGTTGGCCTACGAAACCCACGGTAAGGTCATCGATGCGCGGCGAGGTCTGCGTATTCATCACATTGGCGAGCAGGACGAGCTCATCGATACCCTGGGGCACTTCCGGGAGTCCTATCATCTGGCCCCGGGTCAATGCGTGCTGATCCGACCCGATGGCTATGTCGGCGCATTCTTTCACGGCAAACAGAGCAACGATATTGAAAATTATCTCTCTCGTTTTGCCATAGGGATTAAAGATGAATACTAATGTCTATGAGAACACCGACAGCGAAACTATCACCTCGCTCAACAAGCGTCATATTTTGCCTGTTTTCCTGCTTGTCGGCCTTTACGCCGCCAGTACAGCGGCTGTGATGTCGGTACTGCCTTTTTATATCCGCGAGATGGGCGGTTCGCCGCTTATCATTGGAATCATCATCGCCACTGAAGCTTTTAGCCAATTTTGTGCGGCGCCCCTGATTGGCCACCTTTCCGATCGCGTTGGCCGCAAGCGAATACTGATTGTCACGCTGGCTATTGCGGCGATAAGTCTACTATTACTCGCCAACGCGCAATGTATCCTGTTTATCCTGCTCGCCCGCACGCTTTTTGGCATTAGCGCCGGGAATTTGTCAGCCGCCGCAGCCTATATTGCCGATTGTACGCACGTCAGAAATCGGCGCCAGGCAATCGGTATCCTCACAGGCTGCATTGGTTTAGGCGGTATTGTCGGGGCAGGCGTTTCCGGGTGGCTATCGCGTATCAGTCTGAGCGCGCCGATCTACGCCGCCTTTATACTTGTCCTTGGGTCTGCCCTGGTCGCGATTTGGGGGTTAAAAGACCCTTCCACAACATCACGTACCACAGATAAAATAGCGTCGTTCTCTGCCCGCGCTATTTTAAAGATGCCAGTCCTTCGCGTCTTAATCATCGTAATGCTTTGTCATTTCTTCGCCTATGGCATGTACTCTTCACAATTACCTGTTTTTCTTTCTGACACCTTCATCTGGAATGGGCTTCCCTTTGGGCCAAAAGCGTTAAGCTACCTGTTAATGGCGGACGGGGTTATTAATATTTTCGTTCAGCTATTTCTGTTAGGTTGGGTGAGCCAATATTTTTCGGAGCGAAAGCTAATTATCCTCATCTTCGCCCTTCTTTGTACTGGATTTCTCACTGCGGGTATCGCCACGACCATACCAGTGCTTATTTTTGCTATCGTTTGTATTAGCATCGCTGATGCGCTAGCCAAACCCACTTATCTTGCCGCCTTGTCCGTCCATGTATCGCCTGCCCGACAAGGTATCGTCATCGGAACGGCACAGGCATTAATCGCAATCGCTGATTTTATATCCCCCGTATTGGGCGGATTGGTCCTGGGTTATGCCCTGTATGGCGTCTGGATCGGTATAGCTATCGCTGTCGCCATTATTGGTCTGGTGACGGCAATGATTTACCTTTCAAAAAGTTCACCGCTAATAGTGAAACCAGAAACAAAATAATGTGACAACGTCACAAATATTATTACTCCCTTCTCCCCTTATTTATCAAAAGTATTGTGCTTATATTGAATGTTTAGGAGGTATTTATGGAAATTATGCTGGCTGGCATTTGCCCTTGTAACGCGCGGGGAAAGCATGAAAAAAATATATCTCGTTGTTATCGTACTGTTTTTCATTTCTACAAAAGTTTATACACTACTTCATAACAACATCTTCTTTTGTCGAAACAGCCCGGAGTGTGATTTGTCTCATGTTCTCCCCGACTACCGGGAGCAGATTTCAGGCACACCGCTAAAATATACCTTGATTAATACAACTCCATTAGCACAGGTGGTAGTCAGACACTATGAATTACTATCGCAACACTGGTCGCCAGATGACATGGTAACCCCTGCGCAATGGCGACATAACGTTGATATTTATATCCCTGAAACGGCAAAAGAGCACCATGCTTTGGTGGTTGTAAACAACGGAATTAATTATGATAAAGGCGTACAAATCACTGGTAAACCCGGTGATTTCCCTCAGGAAACACTGGCAAGCATCGCCCGTGATACGAATACCATCGTAATATCAGTGAGTGATATACCTAACCAATATTTAACCTTTCAGGATGATAAAAAACCACTGAAAGAGGACGAGAGCGTTTCCCGAAGCTGGGCATTATTTATGGAAGCGCCGGAGCAACGTGAGTTAATGCCTTTAAATATTCCTATGGTCACTGCCATATCGCAAGCGATGAGATTAGCAAAAAAGGAGTTAACGCAATGGAATATAAATTCCTTTATCATTACAGGTATTTCAAAGCGTGGGTGGACCACCTGGTTGTCAGCTATTGCCGATCCTGATGTTGAAGCAATTGTTCCCTTCGCCATTGATCTACTTGATATTGATGCTTCACTTGAGCATATTTATCAATCATACGGTGGAAATTGGCCCATTACATTCTACCCCTACTACCAGCAAGGCATAGATGAGAAAATAAAATCCCCCACATTTACCCAGCTAAGGCAAATAATAGATCCGCTAAGATATCTCAACACTATTTATCAACCCCGCCTTGCAATACCGAAATATATTATTAATGCAAGTGGCGATGATTTTTTCGTACCAGATAATACTCGTTTTTATTATAGCAAACTTCCTGGCGTAAAATCATTACGTATAGTGCCTAATATGAACCACTACTCAATTAACCAGTTCGCTGAAGAAAGCCTCGTTCCATTTATTAATAGGCTTCAAAGTAAAAAAACATTACCACAGTTGATCGGCCTTATTCACCACCATCTTCTTACGGTCTATTTCTCAGAAGCGCCGGTAAAAGTCGTTCGCTGGACAGCCAACAATCCAAATGCGCGTGATTTCCGTTATGCCTGTGGCATCCGCTATCAGCCGCTTACAATAGATATTCCCGCCAACAATAAGATCAGTATTACGTTAAATGAACCGAAGACAGGTTGGGAAGCTACCTATATCGAAGCCACTTTTAATGATGGCTATGTCGCCACGAGTCAGGTTTATATTACGCCCGATGAAAAATACCCACAGACAGCGCCACCTTCTGTTAACGCCGCATGTCAAACGTTACCGGGGCGTGGATTAGGGGAAAACGATAGCCCCGATTGAATTTTCAAGTAATTGTCTGATTTTAAAGAATTTTATCCATCACGCTTGCGATGGATAAAAATCCTCTGCGATAAATTTTTGTTATATTGATCACGTTCTAACCACAAGAGAGGTGATTTGAAAATAACCTTAAAATATTGTGGTCAGGCCGCTAGACCACAATAAGAGGATTAATCATGAAAAGAAAAACAATGGGATGGCTTATCGTTTTTCTTCTATTTATAGTTTACATGCTCAACTATATGGATCGTTCAGCATTGTCGATAACTGCCCCCTTGATCGAAAAGGAGTTAGGATTTAACGCCGCGGAGATGGGAATGATCTTCAGCGCATTTTTTATCGGATACGCCCTGTTTAATTTTATTGGTGGCTGGGCCAGCGATAAAGTTGGGCCAAAAACGGTTTTTCTCATCGCAGCGTTACTATGGTCTGTATTTTGTGGCTTAACTGGTTTGGTCACCGGATTGTGGACAATGCTTATCGTGCGCGTTCTTTTCGGTATGGCTGAAGGACCGGTCAGCGCTGCCGGAAATAAAATCATCAATAACTGGATTTCCCGAAAGGAGTCTGCCACGGCGATCGGAATTTTTAGCGCCGGTTCCCCGCTCGGCGGCGCGGTGTCCGGGCCGATAGTGGGCCTGCTGGCGTTATCCTTAGGCTGGCGCCCCGCATTTGGCATTATTTTCTTATTTGGCCTGGTCTGGGTACTGCTGTGGTACTTTATCGTTAGCGATAAGCCAACAATGAGTAAACGCCTGGCGCCGGAAGAACGCATTGATTTTGAAAATCATGAGGACGTTATTTTATCTGATGATGGCCGGGCTACGCCTTCACTCGGCTATTACATGAAACAACCAATGGTATGGGCGACAACTCTGGCTTTTTTCAGCTACAACTATATTCTTTTTTTCTTCCTGACCTGGTTCCCAAGTTACCTGAACCATTCGTTACATCTCGATATTAAAGAAATTAGTATCGCCACGGTAATTCCCTGGGTCATCGGTGCCATTGGTATGGTGCTCGGCGGCGTCTGTTCTGATGTAATTTATCGGATTACCGGTAATGCTCTGCTCTCACGTCGACTTATTCTGGGCGTATGTCTGGCAGGCGCGGCGGTATGTGTTGCCGTTTCCGGTACTGTTAGCACTATCGGCAGCGCAATTACGCTCATGTCAGTTTCACTCTTCCTGCTCTATTTAACGGGCCCAATTTATTGGGCGGTTATTCAGGATGTTGTTCATAAAGATAAGGTAGGGAGCGTCGGCGGAGCCATGCATGGCCTGGCTAATATATCTGGCATTATCGGTCCGCTTGTCACCGGTTTTATCGTTCAATTTAGCGGTAAATATGACTATGCGTTCTATCTGGCTGGTGCTATCGCTATCGTTTCAAGCCTGTTGGTCTTCGTGTTTGTAAAAAGTAAAGGATTCAAAGCCAATGAAAGTCAAAGCTGTGTTCATTAATAAGCCTGGTGAAGTTGAAACCCGCTGGGTGGATTATCCCCATAAGAAAGAAAATGAAGTATTAATTAAGGTTGATGCCGCAGGCATTTGCGGATCGGATATCGGGGCTTTTCGTGGAACGAACCCACTGGTTACTTACCCAAGAATTATTGGGCATGAAGTGACCGGAATTGTTCTTCAGGAAGGTACCGGAATGCCGGACAATATTAAAAAAGGCGACCGCGTGATTGTTGACCCCTATATTTATTGTGGTCACTGCTACCCTTGCTCTGTCGGCAGAACTAACTGTTGTGAAAATTTAAACGTCATTGGCGTGCATGTCGATGGCGCAATGCAGGAGGTGGTTACTCATCCCGCACATTTAATTCATAAAATACCAGATAATGTGCCTTCTGAAATGGCGCCGCTGGCAGAACCGCTGACCATCGCTCTGCACGCGCTGCACCGGGCAAACGTTAAGGCTGGGGAATATGTTGCCATCATCGGCGCGGGGGCCATTGGTCTTATGGCGGCATTAAGCGCGCGACATTACAAGGCAACGCCTATTCTGATCGATATTGTGGAAGAAAGGTTACGCTATGCGCAAAAGCTTGGCGTTCCCTATGTGCTGAACGCCGCTGACGATCAGGTTATCGACGCTATTAAAAATATCACCCACGGCACCATGGCGCAGGTCGTGATAGAAGCCTCCGGCGCAAATAGCGCTATTCGAAATACGCTTGATTTAGCATCGTTTGCTGGTCGTATTTCGTTTACCGGATGGCCAAAACAGGAAACGTCGCTGCCGACGAACCTGATCACCTACAAAGAACTGGATTTACGCGGTTCCCGCACCAGTGCCGGTGAATTTGATGAGGCATTACGCATGCTGTCAACGCTGGAGATTAATCCGCAAGATATTGTCAGTAAGGTCGTCAATCTTGATGAGATCCCTGATGCAGTTAAAGAACTTGATCGCTATCCGGAGCGCTACTTAAAGATTAATGCTGTTTTCCATTGATTTACGGCGAGTTCTACCGCATGGCATATCCGCCATGCGGTGTTATTTACCGACAAACTTAGCCGCCGACAATCTTTCTCACATAGCGTAAATGTTCCAGAGATCCCTCATAGGCGCTGTCAGCATCAGACTGGCGCATCGCATCCACTATCGCTTTATGTTGTTTGTTGAGATTAAGTAAAACATTTCTGTCTCCAGACTGCTCATCGAGCCCGGCATAAGGGATATTAATCCGTTGTTCCCATAACATACGGGACATATCGAACAACACCCGGTTACGGCTGGCCTCAGAGATCGCAAGGTGAAACTCTTTATCCAGCGAGTAAAAGCCGTGGACGTTATTATCGTTAATGGCTTGATCCATACGATGATAAATCGCCTCTATTTGATTGATGACGTCAACGTTATCGTTTTGTGCGGCTAAGCGCGCACAATGGCTATCGACCAGCTCGCGAGTAGAGAGAATTTCTTCGATGGTATAGTCGCTGGCAAGGTGTTTTTTATCTGAAACGATAACCCCATTACCGGACTGAATCACGATCCATCCGGAGATCTCCAGTACAATAAGGGCTTCTCGCAAGGAGGCGCGGCTCACGCCAAGCTGTTTTGCCAGTTCGCGTTCTGGCGGTAAAAAAGTTCCCGGTGGAAAAATATTATCATTGATCAGCTTAATGATGAGGTTGGCTATCTTCTGATAGAGCCTCTCCTGCCTGACCTCAGGTATAACCATGCGCCCTCCAATCCATATCCAGGGGATTTTGAATGGATTTAGCATACCATCCTGGCGCTGGTGATCGTGATAATTAATTACCGTGCATGATAAAGAGAAGCAACCGCCGGTAGCCTCCATTACCTTCGCCGAGACTACCGGGGAAACTAAACCGAGATGAGCTATTTATCCTTTGACGTTGATTTTCTCGAACACGGGCGCTGTCGCGTTCTTAAACTGAGAAAGAGACCAGGTTTTATAGTTGATATCATTGTAGCCGCGCACCATCATCTCACCGTGCGTTAAGTCAGACAGCGTTGTCCAGACCGTATATTCTGAGACCGGTTTGCGGGTGGCGTTGCCTTCCCCTTCACTCCCCATATAGTCAACCGTAATATTTTTCGGACGATCGAAACGGCTCATAATATGCGCAAGCGTATTCATTGCATCGTGGGCAGATGTCGCTTGCGGCGCATATGTGGTGTAATAAACGCCGCGTATAAAACGGGAAACCGACGTATCGGACGATGGCAAGTCTGCAATAGCAATCCCGCTATCAGGCTGCATCACTTTTATCCCGCCCAGTGTGCCTGAAGAGCGGTCCACATTGGTTAATTGCGTATAATTATTCAGATTTGTCAGATGCCAGGGGAATGCGGGACCATTTGTCATCACGCGAGTGGGATTGTCATAGACATGGAATTTGCCATTTTCCACTTCAACGACAATGCTTCCTCCTTTCTTGTCGTAAAACGCATAATGAAATGGCGATTTCAGATCGCCAAACCGATGCAGTTCCGGTGACCAGAATTTGCCCTCTTTTATTGCCTGTTTTACCTCGCCGACAGTAGCAAAACGGGCCAGCGCCCATTCTCCCAACGAGGTGACAGGAATTGCCTGTTTATATTCACTCGCGGGCAATGGCGGCAACTGCGCATTCATGATCATGTTTTCACTAAATGACAATCCCGCGCTATTCATGCCTTCAAGTATGTCTCTGCTATCGCCATCAGTAATGGTGGAAGTAATGGCCAGTATCGGATACTTCGCCTGATAGCTTATCCCCTGGCTGCCATCCGGCGTTTTTTTATCAAACTGTGTTCCCGCCGGGTAATACGTTAACCATGAGGGTAAATCCTGCATATATTCCAGCGTACGCCCATGAAAAATATCGCCTTGTTTATCCTGAATAGCAAGGGTTGTGCAGGCCTGTGCAGCCAGGGCGTATGAAAACAGCGCCGGAGCGATAAATAACATTGCTTTACTTTTTTTCATCATGCTCTCCTTGTTTGTAAAATGGATTGGATGAATATATTAAATTAAACCTATCAATGGTTATGCGGCACGTAATTAATTGTGATCTTATTTTACAAGCTAATAAATTTAACTGACGGGTTTAAAGGAGAGTTAAACACAGCGAACTAACATGAAACGCGTTATTCGTGTGACCATTTTAAAAAATCCCACCATGTTATAAATAAAAAACACGGTTTCTTATCAACATTAAGAGATATCTTCACAACGCTATATTTACTCTACAACACCAATAACATTAAATTAATTTATGTTTTTGAGTAATGTGAGTAGCACACATGTAATCGGTTGTTACGAATTAGAAACATAATTGCTACTAAAACACGTTGAGAAAGACAAGAAATGCAACATATGATGCCCACACTAACTATAGTGGTTTGGGATAAACGTTATGCAAACACAAGATACATTTTATCAAGTTATGCGTAGACACGGCGTGACAAGGCGTAGCTTCCTCAAGTTTTGCAGCCTTACCGCAACGTCTTTAGGCCTGAGCAGTTCGATGATTCCTCAAATAGCTTATGCCCTGGAGAATAAACCGCGTACGCCAGTGATATGGCTGCATGGTCTTGAATGTACCTGTTGTACCGAATCTTTCATTCGCTCTGCGCACCCGTTGGCAAAAGATGCCATTTTGTCGCTCATTTCCCTGGATTATGACGACACCATTATGGCCGCCGCAGGGCAACAAGCCGAGCAGGCGTTGGCGGATGTGATGCGTGAGTACAAAGGAAATTATATCGTTGCCGTGGAAGGTAACGCGCCGCTGAATGAAGATGGGATGTTTTGCATACTGGCTGGCGAGCCGTTCCTGGAGAAGTTAAAACGCGTCAGCGCGGATGCTAAAGCGATTATCGCCTGGGGGTCCTGCGCATCATGGGGCTGCGTGCAGGCAGCCCGTCCCAACCCAACTAAAGCCACGCCGGTTCACAAATTAATTACCGATAAACCCATTATTAAAGTGCCAGGCTGCCCGCCTATACCTGAAGTGATGTCCGCCGTTATCACCTATATGCTGGCATTTGATCGCATCCCTCCCCTTGATCGTCTTGGACGACCAAAAATGTTTTATGGCCAGCGAATTCATGACAAATGTTACCGACGCGCGCATTTCGATGCCGGTCAGTTTGTGGAAGCGTGGGATGACGAAGGCGCCAGAAAAGGGTATTGCCTGTACAAGATGGGCTGTAAAGGCCCGACCACCTATAACGCCTGTTCAACCGTTCGCTGGAATGATGGCGTGTCTTTTCCTATCCAGTCGGGTCATGGATGCCTCGGATGTTCGGAAGATGGATTCTGGGATTACGGTTCTTTTTACAGCCGGGCAACGGGCATTCCGCAAACCGGCATTGAGGCTACCGCCGATAAAATCGGACTGGGCGTTGCTGGCGTCGCGGGCGCTGCCGCCATCGCTCACGCCACGGTGAGCGCCATAAAACATGCCCGCAATAAAAACAACACGTCATCAGAAAACGCTCCGGAAGAGAAAAAATAATTATGGCATATCCTTATCAGACTCAGGGTTTTACGCTGGACAATAGCGGACGGCGAATTGTGGTCGATCCGGTTACTCGCATCGAAGGGCATATGCGCTGCGAAGTGAATATCGACAGTAATAATGTTATTACTAACGCCGTGTCGACCGGCACCATGTGGCGCGGCCTGGAGGTTATCCTGAAAGGTCGCGATCCGCGAGACGCCTGGGCATTCGTTGAACGCATTTGCGGCGTCTGCACCGGTACACACGCTCTGACCTCAATCCGTGCCGTAGAAAATGCGCTGGGAATCGCGATTCCTGACAACGCAAACTGTATCCGTAATATGATGCAGGCTACGCTACACGTTCACGATCACCTGGTGCATTTTTATCATCTGCACGCGCTGGACTGGGTTGATGTGGTTGCGGCCCTGAAAGCCGACCCGCATCAGACCTCCGCCATCGCGCAAAGCCTTTCCGCATGGCCGCTATCCTCGCCGGGATATTTCCGCGATTTGCAAAATCGACTGAAGCGGTTTATCGAGTCCGGTCAACTTGGCCCTTTCCGTAATGGCTACTGGGGACATCCGGCGATGAAACTTCCGCCGGAAGCCAATTTGCTGGCGGTCGCCCACTATCTTGAAGCGCTCGATTTTCAAAAAGAGATCGTAAAAATTCACACCGTTTTCGGTGGTAAAAACCCGCATCCTAACTGGCTGGTGGGCGGCGTTCCTTGCGCCATCAACCTTGACGAAACGGGCGCGGTCGGCGCAGTGAATATGGAACGCCTGAACCTTGTCAGTTCCATCATCCAAAAAGCTCGCCAGTTCTGCGAACAGGTTTATCTTCCGGACGTCTTGCTGATTGCCAGTTATTACAAAGACTGGGCAAAAATCGGCGGCGGGTTATCGAGCATGAACCTGCTGGCTTATGGCGAGTTTCCGGATAACCCTAACGATTATTCCGCCAGTAATCTTCTGCTTCCGCGTGGGGCTATCATTAACGGTCGTTTCGACGAAATTCATCCTGTCGATTTAACCGCCCCCGATGAGATTCAGGAGTTTGTCACTCACTCCTGGTATACCTATGGTAACGGCAATAACGATAAGGGCCTGCATCCCTGGGATGGTCTGACCGAACCGCAACTGGTCATGGGCGAACACTATAAAGGCACAAAAACTTTTATCGAACAGGTGGATGAGTCCGCTAAATATTCATGGATTAAATCGCCGCGCTGGAAGGGACATGCGATGGAGGTAGGTCCGCTGGCGCGTTATCTGATTGGATATCATCAAAATAAACCGGAATTTAAAGAGCCCGTGGATCAACTGCTGAGTGTATTAAAGCTGCCTAAAGAAGCGCTCTTTTCTACATTAGGACGTACTGCCGCGCGTGCGCTGGAATCCGTATGGGCAGGCAATACGCTGCAATATTTCTTCGATCGTCTGATGCGTAACCTCAAGTCCGGCGATACGGCGACGGCAAACGTCACGCTCTGGGAACCCGATACCTGGCCTACATCGGCAAAAGGCGTTGGTTTCAGCGAGGCGCCGCGTGGCGCGCTGGGGCACTGGATAAAAATTGAAAATCAGAAAATCGACAGCTATCAGTGTGTGGTACCGACAACCTGGAATGCCGGGCCACGTGACGATAAAGGTCAAATTGGCGCGTACGAAGCGGCGTTAATGGGGACTAAACTCGCCGTTCCCGATCAACCATTGGAGATTTTACGTACTCTGCACAGCTTCGATCCCTGCCTGGCCTGCTCCACCCATGTTATTGATAATCATGGAGGGGAGCTGGTCAGGGTTCAGGTACGATGACGACGATTCGGAGGTCTCAATGCATCTCAAAGAAATAACCAGGCAGGGGTACTATATCTATGAAGCGCCGGTCCGTTTATGGCACTGGATCACGGCGTTATCCATTGTCGTCCTGGCTGTTACAGGATATTTCATTGGCCGCCCCCTGCCATCGATTCAAGGTGAAGCGACCTTTATGTTTTGGATGGGCTGGATACGACTGATCCATTTTACCACGGCGTATATTTTTACTGTCGCGCTGCTGTTTCGTATTTACTGGGCATGTGTCGGCAATGAGTACGCCAGGGAGATGTTTCTGGTTCCGTTCTGGCGCCGCGCCTGGCGTAAAGGCGTTATCAGCGAAATCCGCTGGTATTTTTTCCTCGAAAAAGAGGCCCATCGTTACTATGGACATAATCCGGTAGCGGGACTGGCGGTAATGTTCTATTTCTGGATGTCCGTACTGATGGTGTGTAGCGGCTTTGCGCTCTATGGCGAAGGACTTGGAACAGACAGTTGGGCGTATCAATGGTTTGGCTGGATGATTCGCCTGACTGGCAACGATAGCCTCGCGCTACATTTCTGGCACCGGCTGGGCATGTGGTTCATTATCGCCTTCGTCATTGCGCATGTTTATACCGCTATCCGTGAAGACATTATGAGCCGACAAAGCGTGATTTCCGTCATGATAAGCGGCTGGCGCTGGTTCAGGTGATAACAATGGCAGAAGTAACAATCTTAGGGCTTGGCAACCTGCTTTGGGCAGATGAAGGGTTTGGCGTCAGAGCGGCGGAAAAGCTGTTTGAACAGTATGCCGATAACGAGAAAGTTGACGTTGTTGATGGCGGTACGCAGGGGCTGGCGCTGCTGCCCTGGCTGCAACAAACCGAAAAACTGTTAATCATGGATGCTATCGATTTTGGTATGGCGCCAGGTTCGCTGGCGATGTTTCGTGATGAACAGGTTCCCGCCTATCTGACGGCGAAAAAACTCAGTTTACATCAGACCAGTTTTTCTGAAGTGCTGGCATTGCTGCAATTAACCGGCGGCCAGTTATCGGAGATTGTGCTGATTGGCGTGCAGCCGGAATGTCTGGATGACTATGGTGGAAGTCTCACGCCGCAGGTAAAGGCGCAACTGATGCCTGCGGTCTATCTCGCGCAGGAAGTGCTGGCGCAATGGGGTATCACCGCCTCTTCAGCGGCCTTGCCCACTGAAAGACTCAATCATTACAGCCTGTGTATGGAACGCTACGAAGATGAACGGCCAGATGCGCAAAGCGCTTGCCGGGTCGGCGATATTCGGGTGCTACAGAGAGAGAAATCATAATGTGTATTGGCGTTCCTGTGCAGGTTATTTCACCCGGTCAGTGGTTCGCCAAATGCCGCGACCGACACGGCGAGCTTATCGACGTTGATATTCGGCTTGTGGCTCCCCCCTTAGCAGGCGCATGGCTGCTGACATTTGGCGGCGCAGCACGACGAGAAATGGACGAAGCGGAAGCCGTTGAGGTACTGGCGGCGCTGGACTCGCTGGAACAGGCCATGCTCACGCAAAGCGATCCGCTGACCGGTTTTGCCGATTTATTGTCTCGCTCGCCTGAATTACCGGAGCATTTAAAAAAATGACTATCTCACCCCAAAATCCTGTTTGTCCACTGGCGGATAAAGGCTTTCTGGTTACCGATGCGCAAACGCTCCCGTCGTTGATTAATGCGCATCCGACTCTGCTGGTTTTGCTGCAAAGCGACCCCAACAAACATCCGGAAGTCGCCGACAGTTGGGTCATTATCCCGGAGATCCTCAAGCAATTTCCGGCGACGTCTTATACCGCGGCATTTGCGGATAGCGAACAGAGTGAACTGATCGCCCGGGAGTATCGCATTCTGAAATATCCGGCGCTGCTTTTCTTTCGCCAGCACCGTTTTGTCGGCAGTCTGGCGGGATTATATAGCTGGCAAGAATACTCTCAGCGGGTGGCCGCATTGCTGACCACACCGGGCTATCGTCAGGATATTCCCGTTATCACGCAATAGAATGAAAGGTAACACACGTGAATCATTCCAGAACTATTCCAGTCGTTAATATTGCCGGACCAGGCTCGCAGCCAGAAGAGGAAGACTTTAACTTTCTTCCTATCCCCGCCGGCATTAATCTCCCACTGACGCCGGTTTTACCGGAACAGGTGCTGCCCGCTGAGCTTCGTGTTGCCAGACACATCCTGACTACGCTTATTCGCGATATGGATAACCCGGTGGCAACGCTCCCCTTTCCCCTGAGCTATAAGCTGAATGCCACTGAGCAACAGAATAGCGGTTTGTTGGATCAACTGCTCGGCGAAGGTGAAATATCCGCCCGGGTACTATTACCCGATGGAAAAGAACAGCGTATTCAGGAGACGGTTTTTACGGGCGTCTGGCGTGTGCGTGAATATAACGCTGACCAGCAACGGGTTGCCGATGAAATTATCATTGGCCCGATCCCGGAGAGCATCTGGCAGACGCATCCGCAGCCGCCGATTACGCCAGAATTGCCGCCGCAACCGGCGGGATTGATGAATGGCGCCTTTATCGCGCATGAAATAGCCGAGCGCGTAAAACAGCCGGTAAAAGAGCCGCACATCATTAATTTAACGCTGTTGCCAGTAAACGATGCCGACCGCGAGTATCTGGATCATTTTTTAGGCGAAGGCTGTAGCGCTATTTTTTCACGCGGATATGGTAAATGCCGGATTGTAAGCACGCATTTTCCCGGCGTATGGCGGGTCAATTATTTCAATGATATGAACACATTACTGCAAGATATGATTGAGATAGCGGACATTCCTGATATCGCCGTTGCAGGCATCGATGATATCGAAGATGCCTACGCGGGGCTAAAAAATACGTTGGAATGGTTGAAAGAATACCCGGTCACAGAAAATGAGCCAGTGGTGCGCATGGAGTGCAAAGTATGTTGGTGGGTTTACGACCCTGCGCTGGGCGATGACGTATGGCAAATTCCACCCGGCGTGCCCTTCAATCAGTTACCTGATTACTGGTGCTGTCCGGTTTGCGAAACCAGTAAGTCCGGGTTTATGGTGATCGATGAAGGTAATAATTCGTGCAAAGATTGACCGTCTATTCTCACCCGCTACGGATTATCTGGCAGGAGGCGCCGATCGGTCGTTTGCTACAGGGCGCAACGCCGGTATACGCAAAAACGCTTATTTCACGTTTGTTTACGTTGTGCGCTCAGGCGCACAGCGCAGCGGCGGCTTTACTGTTGTTTCCTGAAGAGAAGCCAGATATGCAGGCCGCACAACAAGAGCTGGCGCGAGAAACGCTCCGTCGCGCGTTGACCGACTGGCTCCCCCTGTTTAGCCACCGACAGGCAACCGCTGAAGAATGGGCGTTGTTACGTCGCGGAGAGTTATCCCCGCTGGCAAGCACAATCTTTTTTGACGATGATCCTCAGGCCTGGCTTGCCGCTGGCGTAAAGGGCTGGGAAGCCTGGTTTTTGCAAGAGCGTTCTGAAACCGCCCGCTGGCTGGCGGCAGTACAGAATATCATTACACCTACACTACCGATGGCGTCGTCCCCGGACCATACGTTAATAACCCATGGTCCCCTGGATGTCTCGCCTCTGGCTATCGAATATCCGCTACTGTCAGCCTGTTGTCTTAGCGGAAAAACGACTGCGCTACGTCTGCTGGCCCGCTGCATTACGCTCGCCCGAAGTTTGAGCGCCCTTCCTACCCTGCGCTGGAATCGTTTTGATGATGGCGAATGGAAAATAGCGGTAGTGGAAACCGCGCGAGGATGGTTAGTTCATCAGGCCAGACTGACGACGTCAGGCAATATTCTTGATTACCGTATTATCTCGCCTACCACACGTCACGCCCAATCTGACGGCGTCATTGCTCGCGAACTGGCCACTATTCCGCTCTCATTGTGGTCGCAACAGTTACAGGTAATTGATCCTTGTGTCGCCGTAAATATTGTTGAATGAAGGAGCTGGCCCATGCATGAATTAGCCCTGGCGCAAAATATTATCGAATTGCTGGAGGAACAGGCAGTAAATCACCAGTTCAGCAAGGTAAAGCAAGTCTGGCTGGAGATTGGCGTTATGGCCTGTGTTGAGGTGCCGGCGCTGCATTTTGGCCTGGACGTCGCCGCTCGTCATACCCTTGCTGACAATGCGCGTTTCCACATCACTATCGCACCGGCGCAAGGTTGGTGTCTGTCCTGTAATCAACCCTTCACCTCTCAAACATCCACACTCTGTTGTCCCTTTTGTCATTCAGGCAAAGTGCAGATAGATGACAGTAGCAGAATGCGCATTCGCGAGATCGAAGTCGAATAGTCAACGAATAGTCAATAAAAAAGGACGCCAGAAGCGTCCTGAAATAATAAAAGAATAAATTAACAATAATAAAGGTTAAGCAGTGACACAGTTTTGGGAAAAGGAGGGTATCCCTAAACTGTCTTAATCAGCAAGTTTTATCAAAACTCGTAGACTAAGCCGAGCGCCACGGTGTTGTCTGTATTAGGATTCGATGGGTTGCCATCTTTTAGCAGATTGATTTTGTAGTCAACATACGCGGACATATTTTTATTGAAGTAGTAATAGGAACCCACATCAATATATTTCACAAGGTCGAACGAACCCAGTCCATTAACATCATTGGCTCTGGATTGCAGGAACGCCAGTGACGGGCGTAAGCCATTATCAAATTGATATTGCCCTACCATTTCCCAGTTATCGGTTTTATGTGCAAAGCCGCCCAATGTATCACCCATATAGGTCATATCATAAGTACGGGTATAGTTTGCCGCCAGGTAAATATTATTGGCATCATACTTCACGCCGCCAGTCCAGGCTTCAGCACGGTCGCCATTGTCGTATTTATCTTGCGTCATCTGATCAAGCGTGCGTTTGGAACTGGTATAGGCTGCCCCCAGGCTCACCCCCATGCCCAAATCATATGTCGCTGATGCCCCGAAACCATCGCCATTCTGGTACGCGATACTTTTTCTGGCATTATTACTTAAAGGATCGCCTTCTTTCGACAGGCCGTCATTTTTACCCTGATACTGCAACGCAATATTCAGACCATCAACCAGACCAAAGAAATCATTATTGCGATAAGTCAGAACGCCATTCGCGCGTCCGGTCATAAAATTATCGGAAGCTTCATACGAATCATTACCAAATTCAGGCAGTACGTCAGTCCATGAACCAATGTCGTATAACACGCCATAGTTACGACCATAATCAACAGACCCCATATCGGCAAATGCCAAACCAGCAAAACCGAGACGCGTCCAGCTTTGCGGGGAACCACTGGAGTCACCATCTTCCGGACGATTGGCGTTGACCTGATACTCCCACTGTCCAAAACCGGTTAGTTGATCGGTAATTTGAGTCTCGCCTTTAATACCCATACGGATATAAGATTGATCGCCATCCGTACTATGATTACTGGAAAAATAATGCAGGCCGTCGACCTTGCCATACAAATCCAGTTTATTGCCATCCTTGTTATAGATTTCTGCTGCGTTGGCGGCTCCAGCCATCATCACGGCTGCGGCTACCGCAGATAACACCACTACTTTTTTCATTTTATATGCCTTGTTTGTCTTATTTTTGGACTTTCCGCAAAACCTGCTCGCGGAACTGTCCAGGACAATATCACTAACAATTACCGTGCGTTAAGTTTCAAAGTGTAATATTAGCTTGCTATATATTAGTGATGTTAAAATGCAAGTTAAGCATAGCTACATCAATGATATGCCCTGTTTTCTGCTGTAATAACAAGGGGGTTACCCTTAGAGAACTGGCTTACGGTCGGGGATGCCAGGGCGAGAATGGCACTGAACACTCGGCTGACATTCGTTAAGACGGAATCATAATCAAGTCAGTTGAGACCACAGCCCTTCTTATTTTTGTGTATAATTTGTTACGTTTACATTTATTTTTAAATTAGCGTTATGAAAATATCAGTACTACTGAAATAGCACTTCTTCGCTTCGTGTATTTTTACTATGGTTAATTATCACATAGCGCAAACGGTCATTTGTGTATCACTATTCATAAGATTAACTATTTACCAGTGGTAATAAACATAAAAATAAGTCAAAGGACAACAACAATACTGAAACTCTAAATGTTGATATTTTGAGTCATGCCGTTACAAACAAATACGATATTCTTAATTGCACTACTCCCTTTTCGGGGTAATTTTATAGAAGGATGTTTTTTTTTGTTCGTGAGCCATGCTCCTTTAGTATAAAGGTGAACGTAACAGGAAAGATAAAGCGTCTCAAAAACAGACCATATGGGTATAACTATTATGCAAAAAACGTCACTATTGTTTTCGGCCGCCGCGATAACGTTAACTCTGATGGCGTCATCGGCATCAGCGGCAACGCCAACCGCCGCACAAAATGAAGCTACGTCGACCGTTAAACAAGAAATTACAGAAGGTATTAACCGCTACCTTTATTCAATAGATAAGGCAGACCCAACGTTAGGCAAGCAGCTCTTTTATGTTTCACCGGAAACCAGTTTTATTCATCCACGCGGTCACGAACGCGGATGGTCGCAGATCGCTGAAAATTTTTATGGCACCACTATGGGTAAAACCTTCAGCAAACGCACATTAAAACTGGACGCTCCCCCTGCTATTCATGTGTATGGCAATGCCGCCGTTGCAGAGTTCGACTGGCATTTTACCGCGGTACGCCGTGATAATGGGCAGACTCAACACACGGCAGGCCGCGAAAGCCAGGTGTGGGCGAAGATACCAAACACAGGATGGCGAATCGTTCATGTCCACTACTCCGGTCCAGCCAAAACCGGCGTTGGAGAAGGCTATTAAGCTTTGCTCTTCAGGTTATGGCGCAGATGAACATTCTGCGCCAGTTAAGACGATCTCAGGTCAGTTGATAGCGCTTATCTGGTATCCGTTTTGCCGGAATATCCCTTTCATCATTCATTTGCAGTAAATCGATTTCTATCGCATTGCATATCGCATCCAGCGGTAAATCATTATTTTCAGTACCGAACGGATCTTCCAACTCTTCTGCTAACGTATCCAGCGCGATAAACGTATAAGAAATCAGCACCGAAATAAACGGCGTCATATAGTGCAGATCAACCACCAGTGCAAACGGCAACATAATGCAGAAAAGATAAACCGTACGATGCAAAATTAACGTATAGGCAAAAGGCACCGGTGTGTTGGCGATGCGTTCACAGCCGGCCAACACTGACGACATATCATTTAAGCGGTTGTTGAGGCTATGAAATAAAATATCGGAAAGCTTTCCGCTGCGGCGGCGAATCGCCAGCCACTCTCCCATCAGCAATAAGATACGGTTAGCGGGGGAATGGGAAGCGACAACTTTCTGTAACGTGTCCTGGTCAAGATAGTTGCCCAAAACTTGCGCCTGAGGCTGTCGACGCAATGTCATACGCAAACAGTGGGCAAAAGCGATTTGTAACCGAACAAAATCCTCGATACCGCGTTCATCAGGCAAGGTTGTTTTCACCTCTCGCAGTATTGAGCGTGAAGCGATCATCAACTGCCCCCACAAATGTCGCGCTTCGACGTAACGCGCATAACAGGCATTATTGCGAAACCCCAGAAAAATGGCGATAGCGACGCCCAGTATGCTAAACGGCGCAAGGGTAAACTTAATACCCAGCATTGTGTACCAGGGCAGCATGATAATAACGGCGATAGAAAGAAGAAAGTTAAGGAGCAGTCGTGAAAAGATTTTAGATAACACGGAACCATGCCAGACAAATATCAGGCGAATCCAGTGCTGTTGTGGTCTAACGATCATGATTATCTTCAGCAGGTAAAAAAGCACTGTCATTAAACGTGATCCAGATCAAGGTTGCAAGCTTCTGGTGATACACGGATCCCCTGCCCTGTAGAACATTTTTTTGCACAGTGCTGACAGGCGTTGAAAAAAAACAACCAAATGTATGTTGTAACTAAAAAGACACTTCAGCACATGAGATATATGACGGTCAACGGCTGCTATCAGTGGTATAGGGTGATTTATCGGGGAAAGCGTCAGCAACGACGCGCTGCTCTACCGCTGATTCATTTGTATGACCAGCCAGTAATGGATAACGCTGACAATATACTGTTGCTGCGCTTCGCTCAGCGGTTCTCCCTGAGGTATCTGGTGCCACTTCGCCAGGCACCCGCGACAGCAGGTTGCCGTCGCATGTTGCGCGATAAATACCGGATGGCCCCGCATCGGCGTTTGCTTACCATCATTCGCCGGGTGAGCTGGAGCCAGTCGCTGGGCGATAAAATCGGCGGCGTGTTTATCAATTACCTCCGCGCCTTTATCCCAGCAATATTGTCTTTCTTTTATCCCGAGACGAAAACGCGAACGAAATGTCGATCGCGCCAGGCGGGCAAAGAGCGGTTCAAGCGCATTCATCAGTATACCGAACGTCCTAACGTTTGTGTTAATTGCTCAAGCGCGGCGATACCTGCCAGAGAGTTTCCCGCAGGATCCAGCTCCGGACTCCAGACGGCAATCGCCATTTCATGCGGCACTATGGCGACAATACCGCCGCCCACGCCGGATTTAGCGGGCAATCCCACCCGCCAGGCAAACTCTCCGGCATTCTGATACATACCGCTGGTCGCCATTAGCGCATTAATCTGCCGGGCCTGCATGGGGGTAACTACCGGCTCGTCGAGATGAAACGCCTCGCCCTGATTCGCCAGAAAGACAAACGTCCTCGCCAGTTCCATGCAGCTCATTTTCAACGCACAGTAGTGGAAGTAATTTTGCAACACGGTAGGCACATCATGATGAAAATTACCGAATGATTTCATCAGCCAGGCAATAGCGGCGTTACGGGCGGAATGCTCAAATTCAGAGCGCGCGACCGTAGCGTCATACGTAATATCCGATACGCCGCAAAGCGCGCGCACAACTTCCAGCATTCGCTGACGCGGCGCGCTAAGCCGCCCTTGCAACATGTCGCATACCACCAGCGCGCCCGCATTAATAAATGGATTACGCGGGATGCCTTGTTCCATCTCTAACTGAACCAACGAATTGAATGGCGAGCCGGAAGGATCTTTTCCGACGCGCTGCCAGATCTCCTCTTCCGGATAATGACGCATCGCCACCACCAGACTGAGCACTTTCGAAATAGACTGAATAGAGAAGCGTTCGTGCGCATCGCCCGCCTGATAATGCTGCCCGTCCACGGTACAAATCGCTATCCCCAGCTTTGAACCTTCGACGGACGCTAATGCCGGAATATAGTCAGCGACTTTGCCCTGGCCAATGAGGGGGCGAACGCGCTGTAAAATCGTCTCTAAAATTGCATTATCCATGGCCCTGGCCACAACATGCTCCTTGCTCGCAGGTCTGAAAAGGCCTGCGAGTATAGCAGAGGGCGCCACGCGACGTCAGGGCGATTAGACGCGGTTCTTCCAGACGGTCTGCACATTACAAAATTCGTGTAAACCAAAGTGCGAAAGCTCGCGACCGAAGCCGCTTTTCTTCACCCCGCCGAATGCCACACGCGCATCGCTGGCGCTGTACCCATTAATGAATACCCCGCCGCACTCAAGACGCGCCGCCATCTCCGCGGCCAGCGTATCGTCGGCGGTAAAGATCGTCGCCGACAGGCCAAACTCACTGTCATTCGCCAGCGCGAGGGCGTGCGCCGCATCTCTTGCAACGGTAATGGCGGCAACAGGCCCAAAAAGTTCCTGACGAAATGCCGTCATGTCAGGTGTGACATCCGCCAAAACGGTCGCGGCATAATAGTTGCCCTCCCCGGCGATTTTCTCCCCGCCCAACAGTAGCCGTGCGCCTTCGGCGACGGAAGCCTGCACCTGTTGATGGAGTTCATCACGCAAATCAAAGCGCGCCATCGGCCCCAGGTCATTCTCTTCAACCAGAGGATCACCCATCTTTAATGCTGCGGCAGCCGCCACAAAACGATCGGTAAACGCCTGCGCAATGCCCTCTTCGACAATAAAACGTTTGGCGGCGGCGCAGACTTGTCCGGTGTTTTGATAGCGTCCGGCAACTGCGGCTTTTACCGCCAGTTCGAGATCGGCATCATTGAGTACAATAAACGGATCCGAGCCACCCAGTTCCAGTACGCACTTTTTCAGCGCCGCCCCAACCTGAGCGCCAATCGCCGCGCCGGCGCGCACGCTACCGGTCACCGTCACCGCCGCGATTCGCGGATCGTTAATCATCTGACTCACGCCCTCATTATTGGCGTTCACCCATCCATAGACGCCAGCGGGAGTACCGGCTTCCGTCAAGATTCGGGCTATCATCTGCGCGCACCCCGTGACATTGGGCGCATGTTTTAACAAGTAGCTATTCCCCGCCAACAGTATCGGCACTGCCCCGCGTAACACCTGCCATAAAGGAAAATTCCACGGCATTATCGCCAGGATGACGCCCAGCGGACGGTATTCAATCACCGCCTGCTGATTTTCTACCAGCGTAGGCTCAGGATTCAGCATTGCCGGGCCATGTTCCGCATACCAGTCGCATAACGCGGCGGATTTCGTCACTTCCGCACGCGCCTGCTTTATGGGTTTACCCATTTCACGCGTAATACATTGCGCCATCTCTTCTGCATGAGCGCGAAGCGCCTGACCAATATCGCGTAATGTTTGCGCCCGTTGCGCTACCGATGTCATTTTCCACTTTTTGAAACCGCTCGCCGCCAGACTCAGCGCATGTTCAATCTCTTGCGCGTTAGCCCAGGGCATTGCCGCCAGCGTCTGGCCGGTCGCAGGATTCACGGATAACGCCTGTGTTGCAGTCATCATGGTCATGTTCTTTCTCTCGTTATCAGGGGAGTTGTACCATCATGACGCCCTTTACCCTTTCTGAAAAATGAATAATATTAACCAGACTATTCACGAATTGAGAAAACCATGGACCTGACGCAACTGGAAATGTTTAACGCTGTCGCTCTGACGGGCAGCATTACGCAGGCGGCGGCAAAAGTGCACCGCGTTCCGTCCAACCTGACCACGCGTATCCGTCAGCTTGAAGCCGACCTGGGCGTCTCTCTGTTTATTCGCGAAAACCAGCGACTCAGGCTGTCACCAGCCGGGCATAACTTTTTACGTTACAGCCAGCAGATCCTGGCGCTGGTTGATGAAGCCCGCATGGTGGTTGCCGGAGAGGAACCGCAAGGACTGTTTTCACTCGGCGCGTTAGAAAGTACTGCCGCCGTACGTATCCCCGCGCTGCTGGCGGGTTATAACCAGCGTTACCCTAAAATTCAGTTCGCGTTAACGACCGGTCCTTCCGGCGCCATGCTGGATGGCGTGCTCGAAGGAAAGCTGAACGCCGCCTTTATTGATGGCCCGCTAATGCATCCGGGGCTGGAAGGTATACCGGCTTACCAGGAAGAGATGATGATCGTCGCGCCACACGGCCATTCCGTCGTTTCGCGGGCCAGCGAGGTGAATGGTTATAACATCTATGCTTTTCGCGCCAACTGTTCTTACCGACGGCATTTCGAAAGCTGGTTTCATGCCGATGGCGCGACCCCCGGTACGATTCACGAAATGGAGTCATATCATGGAATGTTGGCGTGCGTAATTGCCGGCGCAGGTATTGCGCTGATGCCAGCAAGTATGCTCAACAGTATGCCAGGACATCATCAGGTGGAAGCCTGGCCGTTGGCGGAGAAGTGGCGCTGGCTTAACACATGGCTAATGTGGCGGCGCGGGGCGATGACGCGTCAGCTTGAGGCCTTTATCGAGTTACTTAACGCCCAACTGGCGAGCGTCGACTGAAGACGAAACGGCCTGGGAAGTAAATGAGAAGCAGGTCACAAAATGATTGTCTTTTCGCCAGTAAACGTTTTAAGATCGCGGTCTCACCTTCTCGCAACTAACCCGAAATATTTTTATGACAATCAATCCAGTTTCCCGCAAGGTCGCGTGGCTACGGGTAGTTACGCTTGCTATTGCCGCTTTTATTTTCAATACCACAGAATTTGTGCCGGTTGGTTTGCTATCAGACATTGCTGAAAGCTTTCATATGCAAACCGCGCAGGTCGGCATCATGCTAACCATTTACGCCTGGGTAGTTGCCGTCATGTCGCTGCCTTTTATGCTTCTTACCAGTCAAATGGAGCGCCGTAAGCTACTCATTTGTCTGTTTGTTTTGTTTATTGCCAGCCATGTGCTCTCCTTTCTGGCATGGAACTTTACCGTGCTGGTCATTAGCCGTATTGGTATCGCTTTCGCCCACGCTATTTTCTGGTCGATAACCGCCTCGCTGGCGATCCGCCTGGCCCCTGCCGGGAAACGCGCGCAGGCATTAAGTCTGATAGCGACCGGCACCGCGTTGGCCATGGTGCTTGGGCTGCCCATAGGTCGCGTTGTTGGTCAGTATTTTGGCTGGCGCACCACCTTTTTTGCCATCGGCATGGGCGCATTAATTACGCTGCTATGTCTGATTAAGCTTCTACCGAAATTGCCGAGCGAGCATTCCGGCTCACTAAAAAGTTTACCTTTGCTATTCCGACGCCCGGCGCTGATGAGCCTCTATGTACTGACCGTCGTTGTGGTGACTGCGCATTACACAGCTTATAGCTATATTGAACCGTTCGTTCAGAATGTCGCCGGGCTCAGTGCGAATTTTGCTACCGTCCTGTTACTGATCCTCGGCGGCGCCGGGATCATCGGCAGCCTTGTGTTTGGTAAACTGGGTAATCGTCATGCCTCGTCGCTCGTCAGTATCGCTATTGCCCTGCTGGTTGTCTGTCTGCTTCTGCTGCTGCCTGCGGCGGATAGCGAAGCGCATCTGGCCATACTGAGCATTTTCTGGGGCATCGCGATTATGGTGATAGGGCTCGGTATGCAGGTGAAAGTACTGGCGCTGGCCCCGGACGCGACCGATGTCGCAATGGCGCTATTTTCAGGCATCTTTAATATTGGTATTGGCGCTGGCGCGCTGGTAGGTAATCAGGTGAGTTTGCACTGGTCAATGTCGGCCATCGGCTATATTGGCGCCATACCCGCCTGTGCCGCGCTGGTATGGGCTGTGCTCATATTCCGCAAATGGCCAGTGACGCTGGAAGAACAACCGCATTAAGACATTCGTCTGCCGGGAACAGGTTTCCGGCAGACGACAATGCGCCTTAGTGGTACGTTTTAATAATTTCCAACACGCCGTTGATAATAAATTGCACGCCCATACACACCAGCAGGAATCCCATTAAGCGGGAGATCGCTTCAATCCCCCCTTTACCCACCAGCCGCATAATAGCGCCAGAACTGCGTAAGCATCCCCACAGGATCACCGCCACGGCAAGAAAAATAATCGGCGGCGCGACCATAATGACCCAGTCGGGAAACTCGCCGCCATGACGCACCGTGGAAGCGGAACTGATGATCATTGCGATGGTCCCCGGTCCTGCGGTGCTTGGCATAGCCAGTGGAACAAACGCAATATTGGCCGTCGGTTCGTCTGCCAGCTCCTCCGATTTGCTTTTCGCTTCCGGCGACTCATGCGCCTTCTGCTGCGGGAAAAGCATTCTGAAGCCGATAAACGCCACGATTAACCCCCCGGCGATCCGTAGCCCTGGAATCGAAATACCGAAGGTGTTCATAACTAACTGCCCGGCGTAGTACGCCACCATCATAATAGCGAAGACATAAACCGAAGCCATATAGGACTGCCGGTTGCGTTCCGCACTATTCATATTGCCCGCAAGGCCAAGAAACAGCGCCACGGTGGTTAGCGGATTGGCTAACGGGAGCAGTACGACCAGCCCCAATCCAATCGCTTTAAACAAATCCATCATAATACTATCTCTTACCCATCAGCGTTTCATGAACCGGAAGTATAAAGTGAAATTGCCCAGGCGCGCCATTTCGCCAGTGTGCAAATTAATATCCTCTACAACCTATAACCTGTAATTATCAATTAGTTACAAGTTATCACAGCACAATACTCCGGACGCCTTTTAGCAAATCGTGGCATCGGCCAATTCATTTAGTTGACTTATACTTGCCTGGGCAATAGTATCTGACGAAATTAATTACTTGCCGGGGCAACCATTTTGAAAAGCACCAGTGATCTGTTCAATGAAATCATTCCGCTGGGTCGCTTGATCTACATGGTAAATCAAAAAAAAGATCGCCTGTTAAATAACTATTTATCCCCGCTGGATATCACCGCAACACAGTTTAAAGTGCTGTGCTCGATACGCTGCGCGGGATGTATTACCCCGGTTGAACTTAAAAAAGTGCTGTCTGTCGATCTCGGCGCATTGACGCGGATGCTCGACCGCCTGCTGTGCAAAGGCTGGATCGAAAGACTGCCGAATCCTAATGACAAACGCGGCGTACTGGTGAAGCTAACGCCGGACGGCGCGGCAATTTGTGAGCAATGTCATCAACGACCAGGGCAAGACCTGCATCAGGAATTAACAAAAAACTTAACGGCGGACGAAGTGGCAACGCTTGAGTATTTGCTCAAGAAAATTCTGCCGTAGACAAAAAAGAGGTATGACGATGTCCAGACGCAACACTGACGCTATTACTATTCATAGCATTTTGGACTGGATCGAGGATAACCTGGAGTCGCCGCTCTCACTGGAAAAAGTGTCTGAGCGTTCAGGATATTCCAAATGGCACCTGCAACGGATGTTTAAAAAAGAGACCGGTCATTCATTAGGTCAATACATCCGCAGCCGTAAGATGACGGAAATCGCGCAAAAATTAAAAGAGAGCAACGAGCCCATTCTCTATCTGGCGGAACGCTATGGCTTTGAGTCACAGCAAACATTGACCCGGACGTTCAAAAACTATTTTGATGTGCCGCCACACAAATACCGGATCACCAATATGCATGGCGAATCACGGTATATGCTGCCGCTGAACCATGGCAACTACTAGTTTGTTTATGCGCCACGCGAAGAGCACCATGAAAATGCTGTTTCCCGCCCTGCCGGGTCTGTTACTTATCGCCTCCGGATATGGCATTGCAGAACAAACTTTGTTACCTGTGGCGCAAAATAGCCGCGATGTGATGCTTCTGCCCTGTGTGGGCGATCCGCCAAATGACCTTCACCCCGTGAGCGTGAACAGCGATAAGTCAGATGAATTAGGCGTGCCCTATTATAACGACCAACACCTTTAACCTCTTTGCCCCGTTTTGCGGGGCATTTTTTTAGTACTGTCTGGCGATGACAAGTCCGCCGCTATTACCTCGCGGCATGGTCTGAAATTAGCGTTTGTCTTCTTAGTAACATAATGCCTCATCCCCTGACGCGCGCAGTACGGCGCACACGAAATCCAAACATATTGATATAGAGTCCAGCCATAATCAGTACTGCGCCCGCAAGCTGCATCCCGGTCAACGTTTCCCCGAGTAACACCGCAGCGCTCGCCAGCCCGACTACCGGCACCAGCAATGATAACGGCGCCACGCGCCAGGTCTCATAGCGCCCCAGTAACGTGCCCCAGATGCCGTAGCCAAGTATAGTGGCGACAAAAGCCAGATAAAGCAGCGACAATATCGTCGTCATATCGATGGTAATAAGGCTTTGCGTAATGTGATCCGCCCCCTCCAGTAGCAGCGATGACAGCAGGAACGGCAGGATCGGGATCAGCGCGCTCCAGACCACCAGCGACATCACCGCCGGGCGCGGACTATGTTGCATAATTTTTTTATTAAAGATATTGCCGCAGGCCCAGCTAAATGCCGCCGCCAGAGTCAGCATAAATCCCGACATCGCTATATGTTGTCCGTTGAGACTGGCTTCAATCAATACCAGTACACCTATAATCGCCAGGGCGATCCCCGCCAACTGCTTACGTTGTAACCGCTCGCTAAAAACAAACGCCCCCAATGCCATGGTAAAAAAGGCCTGCGCCTGTAATACCAACGACGCCAGTCCTGCGGGCATACCAAACTTTATCGCGCAAAAGAGAAAGGCGAACTGCCCAAAGCTTATCGTTAGCCCATAGCCCAGCAACAGCGTAAGCGGGACTTTAGGCCGGGCGACAAAGAAAATTGCCGGAAACGCCACCAGTAAAAATCGTAATCCTGCCAGCAATAATGGCGGCATATGGTGCAGGCCTACTTTAATGACAACAAAATTGAGCCCCCATACGACAACCACCAGTAACGCCAAAAAACCGTCTTTACGCGACATCATCGGCCCCTGTCATTATTAAAATTTTGTAAAAAGGTAAGTTATCGGAAATCAGTGCGCCATAACAGGACTTTTCTTTTTACCGTGAGCATGGCATTGAACAACACACGATGGGCAAAATCCTGCGTTATGGTATGTTAAGACTACGCTATAGCGTACAGACATCATGCTTTTGCGGGCACGGTAGATTAAAACGTCCCGATACGTAACCTCCATTTCAGGCAGGAAAAATGAATCCAGGATTGAGACGTTCGACGTTGGCTCTACTCGCCTCATCGCTGTTATTGACAATTGGACGCGGGGCCACGCTCCCCTTTATGACCATCTATCTTAACCGTCAGTACGGTTTAGGCGTGGATCTGATTGGCTACGCGCTGACCAGCGCGTTAACGATTGGCGTCGTCTTTAGTCTTGGCTTTGGGATTCTGGCGGACAAGTTTGATAAAAAGCGCTACATGTTACTCGCGATTATCGCCTTCGCCTGTGGATTTATCGCCATCCCAATGGTGCATAATGTCGTACTGGTTGTCCTGCTTTTTGCGCTTATTAACTGCGCCTATTCGGTTTTTTCTACCGTCCTGAAGGCCTGGTTCGCCGATAATCTCACCGCGACAACAAAAACACGGATTTTTTCGCTCAACTATACCGTACTCAATATCGGCTGGACGGTTGGCCCGCCGCTCGGCACGCTGCTGGTGATGCAAAGCATCAATTTACCCTTCTGGCTTGCCGCCATCTGCTCCGCATTTCCGCTGGTCTTTATTCAGGTATGGGTGACACGTTCGGTTGCCGCCAGCGAGGGGAAAAATGCCGCTATCTGGTCTCCCTCCGTTCTGCTGCGCGACAAAGCATTATTGTGGTTTACGCTTTCGGCATTTCTGGCCTCCTTTGTGGGGGGCGCCTTTGCGTCCTGTATTTCACAGTACGTTATGGTCGTTGCCGATAGCGGCTTCGCGGAAAAAGTGGTAGCCGTCGTCCTGCCGGTTAATGCGGTTATTGTGGTCAGTTTGCAATACGCCGTGGGCCGTCGACTTACCGCCGTCAATATTCGACCAATGATGACGACCGGCACCGTCTTTTTTATCGCCGGGCTCATCGGATTTATTTTTTCAGGCGACAATCTGTTTTTTTGGGGACTTTCAGCGGCAGTATTCACGATTGGCGAAATTATTTATGCCCCCGGCGAATATATGTTAATTGACAACATTGCGCCTGCCGGGATGAAAGCCAGCTATTTTTCAGCGCAATCGCTGGGCTGGCTGGGTGCGGCGGTAAACCCGCTGGCCAGCGGCGTCATCCTGACGACGCTTCCCGCCTGGTCGCTTTTCGTTGTCCTGATAATCGCCATTGTGTTCGCCTGGGCACTGATGTTAAAAGGAATGCGGATTACCCCTACGCAACAGGCTATCACCTGTTAATTATCTGCAGCCAGTGATGTGCGCAGTTTCTGGCGCACCGGGTTAACCCTATATATTGCAGGCTAATTATCTGCTGTCACTGCGGTAATTCAGGAATATTCCTGGGCGCTGACGAAAATATTCTAATGCTTTACCCTTCCAGTAAAATAAATACGCAATTCAGACTTTGCTTAAGTATAAATTAGTACTATAGTCTGTACGAGGTTTTTTAAAAAAGAGGATGCACGCTAAAATAAGGAGAAACGAGATGTTAGGCAGTATTAACCTTTTTATCGTTGTATTAGGAATTATTTTATTTTCCGGATTTCTGGCCGCCTGGTTCAGTCACAAATGGGATGATTAATGAACGGAGATAATCCCTCGCAGAGCCGGCCCCTTGCTGCATCGTTGCGCAAGGGGCCGCTTTTGTCTGGATGGCAGGCAAAAAAAACCGCCGGTTCACCAGCGGTAAATGCTTGCATGGATAGATTTGTGTTTTGCTTATACGCTACCGGGCAAATTCTTGCGAGGATAACGGATCGCTAACGACTGTAGCACCGTCAATATCAATGAAGCTTAAACGATACGCAACCAGACCTGAATAAGACATTATGGGACCTTTTGTCCCCCAGGCGCTTTTACAAGACCCATGGTATCAGGCCAGCCGCGTGCCCCGTATGGCTGACCTGGAGATTGCCGGTTAGCGCGCGTTATTTTTGCAATCGATTCACGCGAACAAGCGGTTCCTTCGCTTTCTTGTCCAGACTACCGTTAATGTTGATCATTTGATCCGGCTGAACTTCCCGCCCATCAAATACGGCGGAAGGAATTATCACGTTAATCTCGCCGGATTTATCACGAAATACATAGCGATCGTCGCCTTTATGATCAATAAGGTTGCCGCGCAGCGAAACGGTCGCGCCATCATGCAGGGTTTTTGCCTGTTCGATGGTCATTTTTTCTGCATCATCCGTACCGCGATAACCATCCTCAATAGCATGAGGCGGCGGCGGTGCCACGTCTTTTTTTAATCCCCCTTGATCATCCGCTAGCGCGTAAGGCATTATCAGAAAACTTAGAAATGCAGCCACCTGTAGTTTCATGCTCTCTCCTTAATAACGTCTATTTGACGTATTAAGTCTGGCCGCTATTTTTAATTTTTACAAACATGAATTTACCCGCAGAATATTAAGCAATAAAATCAACCCATCCGGATTAATATGCAACCGACATCAGCGCCGGTGAGCGCGAAAGCGTAACGGCGTAATAGTTAACTTGCCACATCGCTGAAGTCATATGCATCAACGTCTGGATAGCAATTCAGAATAATCGGCTTTATTTTTTGAGGATAATGGCCTTACGCATAATCAATGACAGTCATCGCCGCAGGAAAGTAAGCAAGTTATGCAACAGCGGGTTTGTTGGTAACTGGATAAAATAATCATTCACTGACAATGTCATAAAATAAATATGCCATACTTGAGAAGAACGAACAGATTTCATTTGTCTCTGTAACGGAAAAATAAACGATGAGATTAGAACAGCACGATATTGTCACCCTTGATGAAGCCGAATCCGTCGATAGCCTGACAAAAAAACTTGGTGATTTACTGGTTAACCAGAAACTCCGTCTGACCACTGCAGAATCCTGCACTGGCGGGAAACTGGCTTCAGCATTGTGCGCAGCAGAAGATACGCCCTCATTTTACGGTGTGGGTTATGTCACCTTTACTGATGAAGCCAAAGCAAAAATCTTACGCGTACAACGCCACAGTCTTGCCGAACATACCGCCGTCAGCGAAGCGGTCGTTACTGAAATGGCACAGGGCGCTAAGGATCAGGCTGAGGTCAATATCAGCATAGCAATCAGCGGCTATGGCGGTCCGGAAGGCGGCGAAGATGGCACGCCGGCGGGCACAGTTTGGTTTGCCTGGAATATTAACAATACAACTTTTACAAGCCGACAACATTTCAACGGAGATTGTCAGGAAGTATTGGAAAAATGCGTACGCTTCGCCCTCGCTGAATTGCTTTTTCTGTTAACGAAGAAAGCATAAAAAATAATTTCATCTGACCGGTCAGAATAACTCCCGGTCAGAATAAAAAAATGCGAGCCTATGGCCCGCATCGTATGCGCAATATTTCAGAATATATTTACGAAATATCAGCAGTAAAATTAATTGCCGGATTTCCGTCCGCCACTGTGGCTATTCTGGCCACCTTTTTTACCCGCTTCAGATGCACGCTGTGGGTCGTTTTTAAAGTTCCCACCGCTATGCTGGCCGCCTTTACGACCTGCTTCTGAGGCTTTCTCTTTATCTTCTGCAAAATTACCGGAACCGCCGCGATGTTCTGCCATAATATAATCCTCATGATGATGTTGCGTTTTAAATATGATATGTCTTCTCATATCATGTGATACAGTTCTAAATCTAGTCGCCCTGTGCGCAGTGTCAAATTCATTTCTGCATTATTTACATAACGCCGATACATGGCGGAAAATATATTTTTTGAAAACATCAACAGCGAAGCGGTAATAAATCTTTGGCAATCAAGCCACCACGGGAAAATAAGTAGAAAAATCCGAATGCACGCCCTCTTTATATTCAGACAATTTAACCCCATAAATTTAACTGGCTGTCATCAGAAGTGCAGGATTCATTTTCAGGCGGTTGTTCGACAGTGCCGAACAACCGTATCAGCTTAGCGATCGAGCCCACGATATTGCAACATGGGGTCAATATGCGGTTCATGTCCCCGCCAGGCTGAATAAAGCGTTTCTAAATCAGTACTATTCCCCCGGGAAAGGATAGCATCACGAAAACGCTGCCCGTTTTCACGCGTCAGGCCGCCCTGCTCTACAAACCATTGATAACCGTCATCCGCTAACATTTGCGTCCACAGGTAGGCGTAGTATCCCGCTGCGTAGCCGCCGCCGAAGATATGGGCAAAATAACTGCTGCGATAGCGGGGCGGCACTGCCGGTAAATCAAGATGCTCGGCGGCCAGCGCCTGCTGCTCGAACTCAGCGACAGACTGCTCTGCTACGCTCTCCTCCAGCATATGCCAGCGCATATCCAGCAATGCGGCGCCGAGCAATTCAGTCATATCGTAACCTTTATTAAATAAACTCGCCTTGCGCATTCTTTCCTGTAAATCAGCAGGCATTTTTTCACCGCTGTCGACATGACGCGCGTAGCGTTCGAACACACGTGGATGGCTCGCCCAATGCTCATTAATCTGGGAGGGAAACTCGACAAAGTCGCGGGGCGTATTGGTACCTGAAAGCGTAGCATAGCGCTGAACGGCAAACAAACCATGTAACGTATGACCAAACTCATGGAAGAGCGTAATAACGTCGTCCCAAAGCAGTAATGCAGGCTGCCCATCAACCGGTTTCTGATAGTTACATACATTGTATATAACGGGCCGGGTTTCATTGAGTGTGGATTGCTCGACAAAATTCCCCATCCACGCGCCGCCGCTTTTCGAGTCCCGCGCGAAGAAGTCGCCATAAAATAACGCCATGCCGACACCATCGGAATCGAAAATCTCCCACACCCGAACATCAGGGTGATACACCGGAATGTCAAAACGCTCGACGAAGGTGATGCCGAATAGCTGGTTGGCGGTCCAGAAAACCCCCTCTTGCAACACCGTATTTAAGGCAAAATAGGGCTTCAGTTGCGCTTCATCTAACGCATATTTTTCCCGCCGTACCTGTTCGGCATAGAACATCCAGTCCCAGGCCTGAACGGTGTAGCCGCCCTGCTCACCATCAATGACGTTCTGAATTTCCGCCTGTTCATTGAGTACACGCTGACGCGCTGGCGGCACAATGCCACGCATAAAGCTCAGTGCGGCTTGCGGCGTTTTCGCCATCTGATCGGCCATTTTCCATGCGGCATAATTGGGGAAACCCAGCAGTTTTGCCTGACAGCGACGAATCTCTACCAGACGCTGAACGATAGCGCGGGTATCGTGGGCATCTCCTTTTTCCGCCCGAGTCCATGACGCTGCGAATAAATTTTCGCGGGTCTGGCGATCGCGCAGCGTAGCAAGCGCAGGCTGTTGCGTCGTATTAAGGAGCGGAATGAACCAGCGCTCCTCCAGGCCTTTTTCACGCGCCGCTTCAGCAGCGACGGTCATTTCTTCCGGGCTTAATCCTGCCAGGCAATGCGCGTCATCGACCGCCAGCCCGCCCGCTTTACTTGCCGCCAGCAGACGCTGATTAAACTGACTCATTAAGGTCGCGGATTCAGTATTCAATACCTTCAGTCGCGCTTTATCCTCTTCGACAAGCTGCGCGCCTGCCAACACAAAACGCTGATGGATCACATCGACCAACCGTAGCGACTCATCATCCAGCCCCAGTGAGTGACGCTGTTGCCAGACGGCGTCCACGCGAGCGAATAACGCGCTATTCAGATAAATATCGTTGGAGAGCGCCGCCAGCTCGGCAGAAAAGGCCTCATCCAACCGCTGGAGTTCATCGTTAGTGTGCGCGGCCGTCATCGCGAAAAAAACGCTGGTGACGCGTGACAGAAGCGCCCCGCTTTGCTCCAGCGCCAGAAGCGTATTCGTAAAGTCAGGGGCCGCCGGATGATTGACGATGGCCTCGATTTCCACGCGTTTTTGCCGCACGCCCTCATCAAAAGCAGGACGATAATGGCAATCTTTGATCCGATCAAAACGCGGTGCCTGATAGGGCAACATACTCTGGTCTAACAAAGGATTCGTCGACATTTTTCACTCCTGAAAATAGGTTGATCATAAGAGTAAGCTTCCCCCTATGCTGACCGCAACCGTGTTAACCAGGATTACCCTTTCATAAACGCCGCGTGCTATGGTAATACAACACAAAAAGCGTTGAGGAACTGTGTGATGATCGTTTTAGTAACTGGAGCAACCGCAGGGTTTGGCGAGTGCATTGCACGCCGTTTTGTTGAGAATGGACATAAAGTCATTGCCACGGGACGTCGTCATGAACGCCTGCAAGCGTTAAAAGATGAGCTTGGCGAGAACGTATTGACCGCCCAACTGGACGTGCGCAACCGCGCGGCCATCGAAGAGATGATGGCCTCTCTGCCTGCGCAGTGGCGCGATATTGATGTGCTGGTCAATAACGCCGGTCTGGCGCTGGGTCTTGAACCGGCGCATAAAGCCAGCGTAGAAGACTGGGAAACTATGATCGATACTAATAATAAAGGCTTAATTTATATGACCCGCGCCGTGCTGCCAGGAATGGTCGAACGTAATCGCGGTCATATCATTAACATCGGTTCAACCGCCGGCAGTTGGCCTTATGCTGGTGGCAACGTCTATGGCGCGACGAAAGCCTTTGTGCGCCAGTTTAGCCTGAATTTGCGCACGGATTTACACGGCACGGCGGTTCGCGTGACCGACATTGAACCGGGTCTGGTTGGCGGTACCGAGTTTTCCAGCGTCCGTTTCAAAGGCGACGATGAGAAAGCGGGTAAAACTTACGAAAATACCACCGCGCTCACGCCAGAAGACATTACCGAAGCGGTATGGTGGGTGGCCACGCTCCCCGCGCATGTGAATATTAATACCGTTGAAATGATGCCTGTTACCCAATCCTTCGCAGGGCTCAGCGTCCACCGTAGCTAAGGGGTTATACCCGGTCTGCGGGCCGGGTAATCCCTGGCAAACGTATCTGCAACCAGAAACATGATCGGTATAGACCGCCACGGAAAAGTGGTAGAGTATCCGGGTCAACCGCCTAAAAAGTAAGAATGAATGACCGTCGAAACGCAGCTTAACCCTACACAGCCTGTCAACCAGCAAATTTACCGTATTCTTCGGCGTGATATCGTGCATTGTCTTATCCCGCCTGGCACGCCGCTATCAGAAAAAGAGGTCTCAACCCGTTTTAACGTTTCGCGTCAACCGGTGCGCGAGGCTTTTATAAAGCTGGCGGAAAATGGGTTGATTCAGATCCGCCCTCAGCGCGGTAGTTATGTGAATAAGATTTCGCTTTCTCAGGTACAGAATGGCTGTTTTGTACGGCAGGCGATCGAATGCGCGGTGGTCCGCCGTGCTGCGGCGATGATCACCGACAACCAGTGCTATCAACTGGCGCAAAACCTGCACCTGCAACATATTGCCATCGAGCGCAAACAGATTGATGATTTTTTCCAGCTTGATGACGATTTCCACCAAAAGCTGGCGCAGATCGCCGATTGCCAGTTAGCGTGGGATACCATTGAAAATATCAAAGCGACAATCGACCGGGTTCGCTATATGAGTCTGGATCATGTTTCTCCGCCGGAGATGTTGTTGCGCCAGCACCATGATATTTTCTCCGCGCTGGAAAATCGTGACGGCAATGCGGTTGAGAGCGCAATGACCCAGCATTTGCAGGAAATTAGCGAATCCGTCCAGCTTATCCGTCAGGAAAACAGCGGCTGGTTTAGCGAAGACTAACCCCCCTTTAACGTCGGGGTGAGACGCCTTCTCCGCTTTCTCACCCTGCACATTCCCGCCTAAAAAGCCGTGAGCTTGATCAAAAACAAAAAAAATTCGCAACGATAAGCGTATTTATATGACGCCCGTCATGCGGGGAAACCTGCGGGCTTTGGCTGTAAGTTTGAAAGGAGAAAACACCATGATGACATACGATCGTAACCGTAACGCAATCACTACCGGTAGCCGGGTCATGATAAGCGGCACGGGTCATACCGGGATTATCAAAGCCATTGAGAGCGAAGGTCTGGATGCAGGTCAAATTCGCCGCGGCAAAACGGTGATTGTCGAAGGTTGTGAAGGTAAATTCGCGCCGGTCGAACTGATTCGTCTTGGCATGAACTGATACCACTGGCCGCTAAGAACCGCTCCGGCCTTCCCGGTAGCATAATGCTACCGGGTCTCTGTTGCGCTACTTCAACCGCTCGGCATATTTCGCCACGCTCGCTTTCGCGCCATATGTCAGTAAACTGTCATAGGCTTCTTGCACTTTTTGCGTAAACCGCGCCGCCTGCGGCAAATCGTTGCCGAAAATTTCAGCCATTCCCAGCAGCGCCTTAACACGACTGGCGCCTTCTTCACTGTTTGCCACGGCGCGCTGAATAACCGGTAATAGCGGATCGCTGACGTCGATCGCCTTACCCTGCTCATCCACGCCGCCAACGTAACGCATCCACCCCGCTACGCCCAGCGCCAGCAAATCAAAATCGCTATGATTAGCAAGATGCCAGCGAACGGAGTCCAGCATACGCTGCGGAAGTTTCTGGCTACCATCCATCGCAATCTGCCAGGTACGATGACGCAGCGCCGGGTTACAGTAACGCGCAATCAACTGATCGGCATAACGCTGTAAATCTACCCCCTGGACTTTCAGCGTTGGCGCCTGCTCGCGTAACATTAACGCCTGCGCGGTCAGACGATAGTTGTCGTCAGCCATGCAGTCATTAATATGCTGATAGCCGGCAAGATACCCCAGATAAGCCAGGAATGAATGACTGCCGTTAAGCATTCGCAGTTTCATCTCTTCAAACGGAACCACGTCGGCGACCAACGTCGCGCCCGCGTTTTCCCACTGCGGACGCCCCGCCACAAACGTATCTTCTATCACCCACTGACGAAACGGTTCGCAGGCGACGCCCGCCGGATCGCGCACGCCGGTCAGTTGTTCGATTTTATCCAGCGTCTCCGGCGTGACCGCAGGGACAATCCGATCAACCATGGTTGACGGAAATGTCACGTTTTGCTCGATCCATATCGCCAGTTCCGCATCCACCTCCCGGGCGTAAGCCGTCACAACCTGACGCGTCACATGCCCATTTTCCGGCATGTTGTCGCAGGACATCACGGTAAATGCCGGTAAGCCTGCGGCTTTACGACGCGCTAACGCTTCGACAATAATACCCGGTGCCGTTAGCGGTTGATGCGGATTTTGCAGGTCGGCGGCAATCATGGGATGTTCCAGCAGAAGTTGGCCCGTGGCTGGCGAATGACAATACCCTTTCTCGGTAATGGTCAGAGACACAATCGCTATTTGCGGTTCGCACATCGCCGCCAACACACGTTCCAGACCATCAACCTGAACATGCAACGCCGCTTTGACGACGCCCACCACACGCGCCGTCCAGGCATCCGCCGACATCTCCGCCACGGTATAGAGGTTATCCTGCTGCTTTAGATCGGCAATCTGCTGTTCGCCGCCAATAAGATTAACCTCATAATAGCCCCAGTCGCTATGCTGCTCCGCAGCCAGAATATCTGTATAAACCCCCTGATGCGCGCGATGAAACGCGCCAAAACCGAGATGGACCATCCGCGCCGCCAGCGCCGCGCGATCGTAATCAGGAAGCGTCGCCTTTGCCGATAAAAGCCTGTTTTGCATTTTATAACCTCTATATTCTGAAAGCGGAACAGTCGCAGAGTAACGCCTGCCCTGGTGCATTTGGATTTACGCTAATTAAACAAAAGTGACCGGACAGCATGGCCGAAACCGCATTAGCGTTCCGGCCATACCGCCAACACGATTTAACTCGTCTGAGTTGCGGAGTGGCGTAACTTCTCTGCCGCTGTCGCTTCCGCCGCATCCTCAGGCAAGCTCAGATCGCGATCTCTGACCTCCGGCATCAACAACGCAGAAATCAGACCAATACACGAGTAGAGCACCAGCATAATTAAGATGGGCAGCCAGGAATCGGTCATGTTACAAAAGATCCCTGCGAGGACGGGGCCAAAACCGACCGCCACCAGCCCCCCTGCCTCTTTTGAAATCGCCATCCGGGTGAAGCGATTACGCGATCCGAAAATTTCCGCCATGGTGATGTTTTCCAGCGCAAATAATCCCAGCACGGCAAAGTTATGAATAACAATGAGCGCCGCCATAATTACGCCAGGGCTATACGTTTTATCTACCACAATAGACAGCATCGGCCAGGCGAGAATAATCGCGGAGATATTCAATATTATATACGGCAGCCGACGACCGTATTTATCGGACAACCACCCCAAGAGTGGGATAGTGATAAAACCAATTACGGAACTTATCATTAACGCATCGGTTGGGATAGATTTGTTAAATAATAACGTCTGAACTAAATATCCGGCAAGGAAGGTTTGAATAAGCCCAGAATTCCCCGCCTGCCCAAAACGTAAACCGGTGGCCAGCCAGAAAGATTTGCTGGTAAACATCGCGCCCAATGTATTTTCTGACGCAGGCGTTAACGCTGGCGATTTTTCGCCTTCGCTTACTTTTTCGAATACCGGACTTTCTTTCAAATTCATTCGCAGCCAGATCGCGAATATCATGACAACGACGCTCGCCAGGAAAGGAATACGCCATCCCCAGGCGATCAGTTGTTCGCGTTCAAGCGCAAAGAACATCACCGCCCAGATCGCCGTCGCGCTCAACGTACCGCAGTTGGTGCCCATCGCGACCAGCGAGGAAATGATGCCACGCTTTCCTTTCGGCGCATACTCGGCCAGCATGGTACCCGCGCCGGAAATTTCCGCCCCGGCGCCCAGCCCCTGTATAATTCGCAATGTTACCAGTAATACTGGCGCAAAAATGCCGATTTGCGCATACGTCGGCAGTACGCCAATCAGCGTGGTGCAGATCCCCATCATGGTGATGGTAATAAACAATACTTTTTTTCGTCCGATGCGGTCGCCCATTTTACCAAAAACAAAGGCGCCGATAATTCTGGCTATATAACCTGCACCATAGGTGCCCATTGCCAGAATAAGCGCCATCGCGGCAGACTGTTCCGGGAAAAATATCTCATGGAAGACCAGAGCCGCGCCTAGTGAATATAACTGAAAATCCATAAATTCAAGCGCGGTGCCTAACCAGCCAGATACGGCAGCGCGCACTAAATCCTGAGTCGATCGTTCATGCTTTATTTGTGTCATATAGGCAATCTCTAAGAGGTAAGATGCGTACCACTTACTCGCAATTATTTATATTATTTCGCAAACGTGAGTAAGACTTTGCAGCATTGACGCTGGTCTTTCTCGAAAAGCTCAATCGCGTCGGTGACATGTTGATAATCAAATGTATGCGTTATCAGCTTATCCGGATCAATAAGCCCTTTATTCAGCCAGTCAATCACGACCGGGAATTTATTGGCATTAAGACGCGATGAATAAATAGCCAGCTCTTTTCCGGTAATACCCTGCTGTACAATCTCACACGGGTCACTGGAAAATCCCATCAGGACAATGCGTGCCGCAGGCGATGCAAGTGTAATCGCCTCTTGCAGGATAGCGGGATGACAGGCGGCATCGACAATCAAGGTCGGCTTTAGCGCCTTCTGCTGTAGAAATTCCGCCAGTGAATGTTGACCATTATTGAGGGTCCAGTCAGCGCCGCTCTGCTTCGCCATCGCTAAACGCTCTTCAATGCGATCAACGGCTATGACCGTTTTAACCTGATAAACCCCCTTCAGCGCCTGTACGGTCGTCAGTCCCATCGGGCCAGCGCCATAGATAAGCGCCACGTCCTGCTCGGTTGGATTCACCTGCCCCGTCACATTTGCCGCAATGGTAAACGGCTCAACCATGACGGCATGATGATCTGCGATGTTGTCCGGTATGCGATGAGCATTACGGGCCGGCGCCACCGCATACTCGCTGAAACCGCCGTCACGATGCACGCCCAGCACCACCAGCGAGGTACACACATTGGGTTTACCGACTGAACAAGGGTAACAATGCCCGCAACTGATCACCGGATCGACGGATACCCGTTCTCCTATCCGGTCGCGATTGACGTTGTCGCCTACCGCGTCGATGACACCGAAAAATTCATGGCCTATGACACGGGGATATTTTGCAAAGGGATTATGTCCCCGATAAATATGACTGTCGGAACCGCAGATACCCGCCAGTTTCACTTTAATACGAACTTCGCCCGGCGCAGGCTGCGGAAGCGCGCGCGTTTCGATAGTTAATGTATTCGGTTTTTCGATTACGATGCTTTTCATTTTTCGCTCCTTACCAGTTCCACAGTGTGCCGTCTTCCAGGCGGGCCACCGGCAAATAGGCTGGATCGTACGGATATTTCGCCGCCAGTTTTTCATCGAACTCAATGCCCAGTCCTGGCTTGTCGCCCGGATGCATATAGCCGCCCTCGAACGTCCAGTTATGCGGGAAAACCTCCAGCATCTGTTCGGAGTAGCCCATAAACTCCTGCACACCAAAGTTAGGCACCCACAGGTCGAAATGTAATGCAGCGGCCATACAAACCGGCGACAGATCGGACGGCCCATGCGAACCGGTACGCACCTGGTAGAGCGAGGCAAAATCGGCAATGCGGCGCATCCCGGTAATACCACCGGCATGGGTAAGCGTGGTGCGGATATAGTCAATCAATTGCTCTTCAATGAGCTGTTTGCAATCCCAGATACTGTTAAAGACTTCGCCTACGGCAATCGGCGTGACCGTATGCTGGCGGATGAGGCGGAAGCACGCCTGATTTTCAGCCGGCGTCGGGTCTTCCATCCAGAACAAACGATAGTCTTCAATACTTTTGCCAAAGCGGGCAGCCTCAATAGGCGTCAGTCGGTGATGCATATCGTGCAGAAGATGTTCATTAAACCCGAACGTATTACGCACGGCGTCAAACAGCTTTGGCGTAAAATCGAGATACTTTTCCGTTGACCACAATTGTTCTTCCGGCCACTGGCCTTTTGTCGCGGGCTCATAGGCCAGCCCCTTGCCTTTCGCCATGCCGTAGGTGGTTTTCATCCCCGGAACGCCGCACTGCACGCGGATTGCTTTGAACCCTTGCTCTTTATGACGCGCGTAGTCTTCCAGCACATCGTCGATGGTGTGGCCTGTGGTATGGCAATACACCATGACGCCTTCACGCGAAGCGCCGCCGAGTAACTGATACAACGGCATATTGGCGGCTTTGGCTTTAATATCCCATAGCGCCATATCAACCGCGGAAATGGCGGACATGGTGACAGGGCCACGGCGCCAGTACGCGCCTTTGTAGAAGAACTGCCAGATATCTTCGATGCGGCGAGCATCCCGCCCGATGAGCTGTGGGCACAGGTGATCGGTAAGGTACGAGGCCACCGGGAGCTCGCGTCCGTTCAGGGTGGCATCCCCCAGACCGGTGATCCCGTCTTCCGTGGTTATCTTTAAGGTGACGAAGTTACGCCCTGGACACGTAACAAAAACTTCAGCCCCTACAATCTTCATTTTTATTCCTTACATCGCATTATGGGATGCAGGAAATTTACCCAACTGAGCTACTACCATACAAGTATATTGATGTAAAAAGCGCTGCCAGATCACAAAATGTTCTGGTCGCGCGGCAATGTTACGTACGTCCCCATCCGACGACGATAATCAGCATTCCACACAGCGCGATCAGCGCGCCGCACCAGTCATAAACCGTGAGCCGGACGCCATCGACAACACGTAACCACAGGAGCGCAGTACAGACATATACCCCACCGTAAGCCGCATAAACCCGCCCACTCGCCGCCGGATGCAAGGTCAAAAGCCAGACGAATAACGCGAGTGACGCGGCAGCAGGCAGAAGCCACCACACGCTGGCGCCGCGCTTAATCCATAGCCAGGGAAGAAAACATCCAATGATTTCACAGAGGGCGGTGACAAAGAAAAGCAGAGTCGTCTTTAGCATGAGATTCATTTGGTTACGAAATGATAAGTGATAATACAACAGAATATCGTTACAGTTATCCGGCCATTCTTGTGTATATGCCAGGCATAAGGATTGGTGTAGAATTTACAGGTGGTTTACCGCTTTTTCCCCTCTAATGAAAGGATGTTGTGATGAACAATACGCTGAGCAAACGCCTGTGCCTGACGGCAATGCTTACGTTGGCGGCCGTTGTATATACTACTTCCGCATTCGCTGAAACCAGTAAACTGGTGATTGAATCGGGAGATAGCGCACAAAGTCGTCAGGAAGCGGCGATGGAAAAGGAACAATGGAACGACACTCGCAGTCTGCGTCAGAAAGTGAATACCCGCGCAGAAAAAGAGTGGGACAAAGCCGATGCCGCCTTTGATAACCGCGATAAATGCGAGCAAAGCGCCAACATCAACGCCTATTGGGAACCCAATACGCTGCGGTGTCTGGATCGTCGTACAGGTCGCGTTATTACGCCCTGATGCAGGATAACTAAAAGGAAGTGTAAAGATACAGTATGACAAGTGACTACAAGGTCAGACTGCGCCCGCTTGAGCGTGAAGATTTACGATTTGTCCACCAGCTTGATAATAATGCCAGCGTTATGCGTTACTGGTTTGAAGAGCCGTATGAGGCTTTTGTCGAACTGTCGGATCTCTACGACAAACACATCCACGACCAAAGCGAACGGCGCTTTGTCGTCGAATGCGATGGTGAAAACGCCGGGCTGGTAGAACTGGTGGAAATTAACCATGTGCATCGGCGGGCGGAATTTCAGATTATTATTTCGCCGGAGTACCAGGGAAAAGGCCTGGCGTCACGCGCGGCCAAACTGGCGATGGATTACGGATTTACCGTACTCAATCTCTATAAATTGTATTTGATCGTCGATAAAGAGAATGAAAAAGCGATTCACATCTACCGTAAACTCGGGTTTAGAGTAGAAGGCGAGCTGATTCATGAGTTCTTCATTAACGGCGAATACCGTAACACCATCCGCATGTGTATCTTCCAGCAGCAGTATCTGGATGAACATAAAACGTCCGGTTCTACGCTCCTGAAACCCACCGCGCAGTAAACGCGGCGCGGTAGTCACGGAGAGTCGCACCGCGCCCGGTTTAGTAGTAATCGATACGATTTTTAATGGTGTAATGGTGGGACACTGCCGGCTTAACGCTCTCATCGACGATAACAAGCCGGCAGTCAACAGGGTTCGCGTACGCATCATATTCGCAGCTCTGTGTGACGTTGCCGACCTGTCGATCATCCACCCGGCTGACTGCCGTGTAATCCAGCTTTTTACGCGGGTCCGCGGAGGGTTTTGCCGTCACAGAGAGCGTATTCTGCGAGTTTATGGTTGTCTTACCTAGCGGATAACCTTCGCTATCATAGCGATACTCGACTTTCATCTCTTTGCCCGTCGCCGATACCACAAAACCGTTGTCGTCCGTTTCCCAGGTCACGCCCGCCGAAGGCAACGCCGCCAGCTGGCACTTACCCTGTAACTGCACCTTTTTTTCCAGCGTCTGAGCATCCCGGTAATAATTGGCATCCAGCACGAGCGCCAGCCCCGTATTATTCTCCAGATCGTGTAACTCAAGCGTATCAAAGCAGCCTTCCTGTGAAAGCGTACCGGTGACCTGCTTCGCCACTTCGCCATTCTCACTCATCAATGTCTGGCTGAAATCCTTTACCGGACCACGTAATGGATCAAAATCAAATTCGTTCGAAAAACTGGCCATTTCCGGCGTAAAAGACTCAAGGGATTTCGGGTTATCACAACCTGCCAGTATCATGCACAATAACGTCAGTAAAAGGGGTTTCTTCACACGTATCACCAGGATGAAAAGATATTTATCATCATATTAGCAAATACAGTTATTTACACGAAAAATGCTAAGCTTAGAACATCGTCATTAATCACAGGAGTTCATGATGAAAATCGCAACTGCAATAGCCGCTCTGGCGTTAGTCAGCGCCCCCTCGCTAGTAATGGCGGCACCGGGATCGTGCGAGAGAGTAAAAAGCGATATTGAACAACGTATCATCAATAACGGCGTGCCGGCGGATAATTTTACGCTCACTATCGTTCCTAACGACCAGGCCGATCAGCCGGACTCACAGGTGGTGGGCCATTGCGCGAACGACACGCATAAAATTCTTTATACCCGCACCAGCAGCGGCAATGCGCCAGCCAATACCTCTCCCGCTCAGGACGGTTCATCCGCCGAACCGCAATAACCTCCTCCTGCCCTCCGGGTCCGGAGGGTAACGCTCTTTGACATGGATTAATAATCCTTACTCCCAAAGGGGTAAACTCATTACATCATTAGCATGTTAATAATTTCGTTATAGTTATCAATATATAGCGAAATAATAACGACAATGGAGTGAGTGATGCCCGGAGAAAAGCAACAAACAGGCGTTAGCCGCAGGACGTTAGTGAAATCAGCGGCGCTTGGCTCACTGGCGCTGGCTGCCGGAGGCGTATCTTTACCGTTTGGGATGCGTACCGCGGCCGCGGCGGTGCAGCAGGCTATGCGCAACGAAGAAGATAAAATCGTCTGGGGCGCCTGTTCGGTCAACTGCGGCAGTCGCTGCGCCCTGCGTCTGCATGTAAAAGATAATGAAGTCTGGTGGGTTGAAACTGATAACACTGGCGACGATGTCTACGGCAATCATCAGGTTCGCGCCTGTCTGCGGGGCCGTTCAATCCGTCGGCGCATTAACCATCCGGATCGCCTTAACTATCCCATGAAACGCGTTGGCCGCCGCGGCGAAGGCAAATTTGAACGCATTAGCTGGCAGGAAGCGCTGGACACCATTAGCGCCAGCCTGAAAAAGACCGTAGAGACCTACGGCAATGAAGCCGTTTATATCCACTATTCATCCGGCATCGTAGGCGGCAACATAACCCGCTCGTCGCCTGCCGCCTCGCCGGTGAAGCGTTTGATGAACTGCTACGGCGGTTCGTTGAATCAATACGGCTCATACAGTACCGCGCAAATTTCTTGCGCCATGCCCTACACCTATGGCTCCAACGACGGCAACAGCACGTCTGATATCGAAAACAGTAAACTGGTGGTCATGTTCGGCAATAATCCGGCTGAAACACGCATGAGCGGCGGCGGCATTACCTGGTTTCTGGAGCAAGCGCGTGAACGCTCAAATGCGCGCATGATCGTGATAGATCCGCGCTATACCGATACCGCTGCCGGACGTGAAGACGAGTGGATACCTATTCGCCCCGGCACCGACGCCGCGCTGGTGGCGGGAATTGCCTGGGTATTGATTAACGAAAATCTCGTTGACCAGCCTTTTCTCGACAACTATTGCATCGGCTACGATGAAAAGACCCTTCCGGCTGACGCGCCCCCCAATGGCCATTATAAGGCTTATATTTTGGGCCAGGGCGAGGACGGTATCGCCAAAACGCCGCAGTGGGCGTCACACATTACCGGCATCCCCGCCGATCGAATTATCAAACTGGCGCGCGAGATAGGCAGCGTCAAGCCGACCTACATCTGTCAGGGTTGGGGACCGCAGCGTCAGGCGAACGGCGAACAAACCGCTCGCGCCATCGCCATGTTACCGATTCTGACCGGCAACGTCGGCATTCATGGCGGTAATAGCGGCGCACGCGAATCCACTTACACCATTACCATTGAACGTCTGCCGGTCCTGGAGAATCCCGTTAAAACCGCCATCTCCTGCTTTAGCTGGACGGACGCCATTGCGCGCGGCCCGGAAATGACCGCCCTGCGCGACGGCGTACGCGGCAAAGATAAGCTGGATGTCCCGATCAAATTTCTATGGAACTACGCTGGCAACACCCTGATTAATCAGCATTCGGATATTAATAAAACCCATGAAATTCTTCAGGATGAAGCGAAATGCGAAATGATTGTGGTCATCGACAATTTTATGACCTCTTCCGCGAAGTACGCCGATATTTTACTGCCGGATCTCATGACCGTCGAACAGGAAGATATCATCCCCAATGATTACGCCGGCAATATGGGATATCTGATTTTTATCCAACCGGCGACGACGCCTAAGTTCGAGCGTAAGCCCATCTACTGGGTACTCAGCGAAATCGCCAGACGCCTCGGCGACGATGTGTATCAGCGGTTTACCGAAGGCCGTACACAGGCGCAATGGCTGCAATATCTGTACGCTAAAATGCAGGCAAGAGATCCGGCATTGCCCGCGTATGACGAGCTAAAAAAAATGGGCATCTATAAACGTAAAGATCCCAACGGCCATTTTGTCGCCTATAAAAAATTTCGTGAAGATCCGCAGGCCAATCCGTTAAAAACGCCGTCCGGTAAAATCGAAATCTACTCAAGCAAACTCGCTCACATCGCCAGTACCTGGGAGCTGGCGGAAGGCGACGTGATAAGCCCACTGCCGATTTATACCCCTACTTTTGAAGGATGGGACGATCCGAAGCGGAGCACCTTCCCGCTACAGCTGTTTGGCTTTCACTATAAATCCCGTACCCATTCAAGCTACGGCAATATTGATGTTCTGCAGGCCGCCTGTCGCCAGGAGGTGTGGATAAATCCGCTCGATGCGCAAAAACGCGGTATCGCGAATGGCGATAGGGTTCGCGTCTTTAACGATCGTGGAGAGGTGCGTCTACCCGCCAAGGTCACGCCGCGTATTCTGCCGGGCGTCAGCGCGATGGGTCAGGGCGCATGGCATAATGCGGATATGGCTGGCGATAAAATTGACCACGGCGCCTGCATCAATACGCTCACGACGCTGCGTCCTTCCCCCCTGGCAAAAGGGAATCCTCAACATACAAATCTGGTGGAAATCGAAAAAATCTAAGCCGCCTGCTCCGGGACGTTTTTACGCGCCCGGAGCTCCCCGTTTTGCGAACACAACAACATTTAAAACTCTTTTTTGGATGAGCATAGTGAGCTGTTATGAAAATCACCAACCCTGAGGCATTAATGGCGGCCAGTATCAGCCGACGAAGCCTGGTGAAAACCTCCGCTATCGGTAGCCTTGCGCTTGCCAGTAGCGCTTTCACCCTTCCGTTCTCCCGCATCGCCCACGCCGCAGCAGACCTCGCATCTGGCAATGTGGCAGAAAAAGCGGTCTGGAGTTCATGTACCGTTAACTGCGGCAGCCGCTGCCTGCTGCGCCTGCACGTAAAAGATGACACCGTATATTGGGTTGAATCAGATACCACGGGCAACGATGAATATGGCAACCATCAGGTACGCGCCTGCCTGCGCGGTCGTTCTATTCGTCGCCGGATGAATCATCCCGATCGCCTGAAATATCCGATGAAACGCGTTGGTAAACGAGGAGAAGGCAAATTCGAACGTATCAGTTGGGATGAAGCGTTGGATACCATCGGCGATAACCTGAAACGTATCCTCAAGGATTACGGCAACGAAGCGGTACATGTCCTTTACGGTACCGGCGTGGACGGCGGCAATATTACCAATTCTAACGTACCGTATCGCCTGATGAACGCCTGCGGCGGCTATCTCAGCCGTTACGGTAGCTACAGCACCGCCCAAATCAGCGCGGCCATGAGCTATATGTTCGGCGGCAACGACGGCAACAGTCCGGATGATATCGCCAATACAAAACTGGTGGTGATGTTTGGCAATAACCCCGCGGAAACACGTATGAGCGGCGGCGGCGTGACATACTATGTCGAACAGGCGCGCGAACGCTCCAACGCCCGGATGATCGTCATTGACCCGCGTTATAACGACACTGCCGCCGGCCGCGAAGACGAGTGGCTGCCGATTCGCCCGGGTACCGATGGCGCGCTGGCGGCGGCAATCGGCTGGGTGCTGATTACCGAAGATCTTATTGATAAACCGTTTCTGGATAAATACTGCATCGGCTACGACGAAACCACTCTGCCCGCCTCGGCCCCGCGTAACGCGCACTATAAAGCCTATATTTTGGGTCAGGGCGGCGACGGTATCGCTAAAACGCCGCAATGGGCCGCGCAGATTACCAGTATTCCGGCGGAAAAAATCATTCAACTGGCGCGGGAAATCGGCTCGGCGAAACCGGCTTACATTTGCCAGGGCTGGGGACCGCAACGCCACTCTAACGGGGAGCAGACCGCACGCGCAATCGCCATGCTGTCTGTACTCACCGGTAACGTCGGCATAAATGGCGGTAATTCCGGCGTGCGCGAAGGCACCTGGGATCTGGGCGTCGAATGGTTTTCTATGCTGGAGAACCCGGTAAAAACCCAGATTTCGGTCTTTACCTGGACCGACGCTATCGATCATGGCGCGGAAATGACCGCCACACGCGACGGCGTGCGGGGAAAAGACAAGCTCGACGTGCCGATCAAATTTTTGTGGTGCTACGCCAGTAATACGCTGATCAATCAGCATGGCGACATCGCCCACACCCACGAGGTGCTTCAGGACGACAGTAAATGTGAAATGATCGTCGGCATCGAGCACTTTATGACCGCGTCGGCAAAATATTGCGACATTCTGCTGCCTGATTTAATGCCGACCGAGCAGGAAGATCTGATTTCCCACGAATCCGCAGGCAATATGGGCTATGTCATTCTTGGTCAGCCCGCCACCTCGCCGAAATTTGAAAGAAAGCCCATTTACTGGACGCTCAGTGAAGTGGCTAAACGGCTTGGTCCGGACGTATACCAGACCTTCACAGAAGGCCGCACGCAGCATGAGTGGGTCAAATACCTGCACGCAAAAACCAAAGCGCGTAACCCGGAAATGCCGGATTACGAAGAGATGAAACAGACAGGAATTTTCAAGAAAAAATGCCCGGAGGAGCACTACGTCGCTTTCCGCGCCTTCCGCGAAGACCCTGCCGCCAACCCACTGAAAACGCCGTCCGGTAAAATCGAAATCTATTCCGAGCGTCTGGCAACCCTCGCCAACACGTGGGAGCTGAAGAAAGATGAGATTATCCATCCTTTACCCGCCTATACGCCAGGCTTTGACGGTTGGGACGATCCGCTTCGTCAGCGCTACCCGCTACAGCTAACCGGCTTCCACTATAAAGCGCGTACCCACTCCAGCTACGGCAATATCGACGTCCTGCAACAGGCGTGTCCGCAGGAGATCTGGATCAACCCGATTGATGCGCAAGCGCGAGGCATTCAGCACGGCGACACCGTGCGGGTCTTTAACCAGAATGGAGAGATGCTCATTCCGGCAAAAGTCACGCCGCGCATATTGCCTGGCGTCACCGCTATCGGCCAGGGCGCCTGGTTAAATGCCGACATGTTTGGCGACAAAGTCGATCGCGGCGGCTCCATTAACATTCTGACGTCGCACCGGCCTTCCCCACTGGCGAAAGGTAATCCGTCACACAGTAATCTTGTTCAGGTTGAAAAGGCGTAAGGAGTAACCGATGACAACCCAGTATGGATTTTTTATTGATTCCAGTCGTTGCACCGGTTGCAAAACCTGCGAACTGGCCTGCAAGGACTACAAAGATTTGACCCCGGATGTCAGCTTCCGCCGCATTTATGAATACGCTGGCGGTGACTGGCAGGAGGATAACGGTGTCTGGCACCAGAACGTCTTTGCCTATTATCTCTCCATCTCCTGTAACCACTGCGAAGACCCGGCCTGTACCAAAGTCTGCCCGAGCGGCGCGATGCACAAGCGCGATGACGGTTTTGTGGTGGTGAACGAAGAGGTCTGTATCGGCTGCCGCTACTGCCACATGGCCTGCCCGTACGGCGCGCCGCAGTACAACGCGGCCAAAGGTCATATGACCAAGTGCGATGGCTGTTATGACCGGGTGGCGGAAGGCAAGAAACCAATTTGCGTGGAATCCTGCCCGCTGCGGGCGCTGGATTTCGGCCCGATAGACGAACTGCGCAAAAAACACGGTGAGCTGGCTGCCGTCGCGCCGCTGCCGCGCGCGCATTTCACGAAGCCGAATATTGTGATTAAACCCAACGCCAACAGCCGCCCGACCGGGGACACTACCGGTTATCTGGCCAATCCGAAGGAAGTATAAGATGGGAAGTGGATGGCATGAATGGCCGTTGATGATCTTCACGGTCTTTGGTCAGTGCGTGGTCGGCGCGTTAATCGTTAGCGGACTGGGCTGGCTGACGGCAAAAGACGATACCATCGCCCGTCAGCGCATCGTGCGTAGCATGTTTTTTCTGTGGCTGGTGATGGGACTGGGATTCCTCGCGTCGATTATGCATCTCGGCTCGCCGATGCGCGCGTTTAACTCGCTTAACCGCGTAGGCGCTTCCGCACTGAGTAATGAAATCGCCGCAGGATCGGTGTTCTTTGCCGTAGGCGGCATCTGGTGGCTGGTGGCGGTACTCGGTAAAATGCCCCCGGTGCTGGGTAAAGTGTGGCTGCTGATCAGTATGGCGCTCGGCGTTGCATTCATCTGGGCAATGACGCTCGTTTATCAGATAGATACCGTGCCAACCTGGTATAATGGCTACACCACGCTGGCCTTTTTCCTCACGGCATTCCTGTGCGGCCCGGTGTTTGCGGCGTTACTGCTACGCATCGCGCGCGTCCCATTTTGCAGCGTGACGTTTGCCAGTATTAGCGGCCTGGCATTGGTGGTGTGCGTGACGGTCATCGTACTACAAGGACTGTCTCTCTCAACCATTCACAGTTCCGTGCAACAGGCCAGCCATCTCGCACCGGATTACGGTATGCTACAGGTCTGGCGCATTGTCTTGCTTGCTGCCGGATTAGGCTGCTGGCTATGTCCGCTAATCCGTCGCCGCGAACCGCATACCGTTGGTTTGCTGCTCGGTGTCGTGCTGGTGCTGGCAGGCGAAATTATTGGCCGCGGACTTTTTTATGGCCTGCATATGACTGTAGGTATGGCCGTCGCAGGTTAATTTATGCGTGCGGGGCGACCCGCACCTTTCGGGATTGTTTGAATGACCACTTTTTTACAACGTGATGATTTTGCAGTAACGGCGCGTGTTCTCGGCGCGTTGTTTTATTATTCGCCGGAAAGCCACGAAACCGCTCCTCTGGTTCAGGCGCTATTAACCGACGACTGGCAGGCGCAGTGGCCGCTTGATGCCGAGGCGCTTGCGCCTGTGGCGGCTATGTTTAAGTCCCACAGCGAAGAGTCGTTGCCACAGGCCTGGCAGCGTCTGTTTATCGGCCCTTACGCTCTGCCGTCTCCGCCGTGGGGTTCCGTCTGGCTGGATCGTGAGAGCGTATTATTTGGCGATTCTACATTGGCGCTACGTCAGTGGATGCGCGAAAACGGAATTCAGTTTGAAATGCAGCAAAACGAGCCAGAAGATCATTTTGGGTCGCTGTTGCTACTGGCGGCCTGGCTTGCCGAGAACGACCGTCATCATGAATGCGAACAACTCCTGGCCTGGCATCTGTTTCCGTGGTCGTCCCGCTTTCTGGACGTATTTATCGATCATGCCGGGCATCCGTTTTATCAGGCGTTGGGGCAACTGGCGCGTCTGACGCTGGCGCAATGGCAAGCTCAACTCATTATTCCCGTCGCTGTAAAACCGTTATTCCGTTAATCCCCACAAAAGGCAGGATTTTACCTGCCTTTTCTCCCATTGCGGCCTATTTTTATCTACAAAAAGTGACAACGTCACACTACGCTTCTATTTTTAAGATAATTCTTTATCGTGAATGTTCACGCTAAGCCGCATAAGGGCAAACCATAATTGTTAATAGATGTTTAATAGTGTTAAACATCACGCTTCGCTGGAATCCTTCCCAACCTGTTGCTATAGCTCAAAGCACCCTGCCGGAACATGGCATAACAACACGCGACTCTTAACGTCGCCATAACACATGCAAACAGGGAGACACACCGCAATGCACACCCTCACCCTAAAACGTGTACTTGGGTTCACTATCGTCATTTTGCTGTTACTGGCGCTGTTTATCTGGGGAATCGGTCTGGAGACGCTGAAAGCGCGTCAGGTCGATCTGCTGTATCTCGGACAACGGCATTTGATGCTGGTATTTACGTCCATGTTTTTTGCTTTACTGGTCGGTATCCCGAGTGGGATTTTACTCAGCCGTCCTGCGGCAAAGGGATTTGCTGAATATGTCATGCAAATCTTTAATGTTGGTAATACCTTGCCGCCGCTGGCCGTCCTGGCCTTAGCGATGGTGATTATCGGGATCGGCGATACGCCCGCCATTGTCGCGCTATTTCTGGCCTCCCTTCTGCCTATCGTCCGCAATACCTATGCGGGCCTCTGTTCCGTTCCCGCCTCACTGATTGAAGCGGCGAACGGGATTGGGATGACAAAATGGCAGCGACTTCGCCAGGTAGAGCTACCTAATGCGTGGCCAGTGATGCTGTCCGGTATTCGCATCGCGACCGCCATCAATGTCGGCACCGCGCCGCTGGCCTTTCTGATTGGCGCCAGCAGCTACGGCGAGCTGATTTTCCCGGGAATTTATCTCAACGATTTTCCGACGTTGATCCTCGGCGCAACGGCCACGGCGTTATTCGCGCTGATTCTTGACACTCTGCTTGCCTGGTTTGGGCGACGCCTTAGCCCTCATACCGTCTGAACGCATAAATAACAATAAGGAGCGTTAAATGAGATTCAAAAAACACCTGTTAGGATGGCTTGCCGCAACGCTGTTGTTCAGTAGCCAGACGCAGGCCGCGCCGCTGGTTCTCGCTACCAAAAGCTTTACCGAGCAGCATATTCTTTCCGCTATGACCGTTCAGTATTTGCAGAAAAAAGGCTTTCAGGTTCAGCCGCAAACCAATATCGCCGCGGTGATTTCACGTAATGCGATGGTGAATAAACAAATTGATATTACCTGGGAATACACCGGTACATCGCTGATTATTTTCAACCGTATCGATAAGCGCATGAGTCCACAGGAAACCTACGACACGGTAAAACGCCTGGATGCGAAGCTGGGCCTGGTATGGCTCAAACCGGCTGACATGAACAATACTTACGCGTTCGCGATGCAGCGCAAACGCGCCGAGTCGGAAAATATCACCACCATCTCGCAAATGGTGGCAAAAATCGAACAGGTCCGGCAGAACGATCCTGACCACAACTGGATGCTCGGTCTCGATCTGGAATTTGCCGGGCGCAGCGATGGGATGAAGCCCCTTCAGCAAGCCTACCAAATGCAGCTCGATCGCCCGCAAATACGACAGATGGACCCAGGGCTGGTCTATAACGCCGTTCGGGATGGGCTGGTTGACGCCGGGCTGGTCTATACCACCGACGGACGGGTGAAAGGGTTTGATCTGAAAGTGCTGGAAGATGATAAAGGCTTCTTTCCAAGTTACGCTGTCACGCCCGTGGTGCGTAAAGAGGTGCTGGAGGCCAATCCTGGCCTTGATGACGCCTTAAACACCCTTTCCGGCCTGCTCAATAACGATGTGATATCGACCCTAAACGCCCAGGTCGATATCGAGCATCGCACGCCGCAACAGGTAGCCCATCAATTTTTGCAGGACAAAGGTCTGCTGTAAGGAGCGCCTATGGATACGATACATTATATGCTGGATAACGCAGGCTATCTCGCCAGCCTTACCTTTCAGCATCTCTGGCTGGTCGCGCTGGCCGTCGGTCTGGCGATTATCATCGGCGTACCGTTAGGCGTTTTGATTGTACGCCACAAATGGCTGGCAACGCCGGTATTGGGCGCCGCCACGCTACTTCTTACCATTCCGTCTATCGCGCTGTTTGGATTAATGATCCCGCTCTTTTCGCTGATCGGACATGGTATTGGCGTTCTGCCCGCTGTGACGGCCGTTTTTCTCTACTCTTTACTGCCGATTGTCCGTAATACCCATACTGCGCTTGATAGTTTGCCGCCCGGTCTGCGTGAAGCGGGACGCGGCATCGGTATGACTTTCTGGCAACGGCTGCGCTGGGTCGAAATCCCAATGGCCCTACCGGTTATTTTCGGGGGTATCCGCACCGCGGTAGTGATGAATATCGGCGTGATGGCGATTGCCGCGGTGATCGGCGCCGGCGGTCTGGGACTGCTACTGTTAAACGGCATTAGCGGCAGCGATATTCGCATGTTAATTGCCGGCGCGCTGATGATCTGTCTACTAGCGATTGTGCTTGACTGGCTGTTGCATCGTCTGCAAGTCGTACTGACACCTAAGGGGATACGATAATGATAAAACTGGAAAATCTCACCAAACAATTTGTACAGAAAAAGGGTCAGCCGCTAAAAGCCGTCGACAACGTCAACCTGAACGTGCCGGAAGGCGAAATGTGCGTCTTGCTCGGTCCCTCCGGCTGCGGCAAAACCACCACGTTAAAGATGATCAATCGGCTGATCGCGCCCAGCAGCGGTAATATTCTTATCAACGGCGAGAATACCAACGATATGGATACGGTAACGCTACGCCGCAATATTGGGTATGTTATCCAACAAATCGGCCTGTTTCCTAATATGACGATTGAAGAAAATATTACCGTTGTGCCGCGCATGTTGGGTTGGGACAAAGCGCGCTGCAAGCAACGCGCCGAAGAGTTGATGGACATGGTGGCGCTGGATGCCAGAAAATTTCTGCATCGCTATCCAAAGGAGATGTCCGGGGGACAGCAACAGCGTATTGGCGTGATCCGCGCTCTGGCCGCCGATCCGCCGGTACTGCTGATGGATGAGCCCTTCGGCGCGGTGGACCCCATTAACCGCGAAGTGATCCAGAACCAGTTTCTGGATATGCAGCGTAAGCTAAAAAAGACCGTGATGCTGGTCAGCCATGATATCGACGAAGCGCTAAAACTCGGCGACCGTATCGCCGTGTTCCGTCAGGGGCGAATTGTACAGTGCGCCAGTCCTGATGAACTGCTGGCCAAACCGGCTAACGAGTTTGTCGGGTCGTTTGTCGGTCAGGACAGAACGTTAAAGCGTTTGCTACTGGTCTCCGCAGGCGATGTTACCGACCAACAGCCAACCATTACCGCGCGGCCTTCCACGCCGTTAAGCGAGGCGTTCGGCATTATGGATGATCACGATATTCGCGCCATTACCGTCATTGACAACGACGGTAAGCCACTGGGATTTGTGAAGCGCCGGGAGGCTCGGAACGCCAGCGGAATCTGCGCCGATATCACCCATCCTTTCCGTATTACGGGCAAAGCGGAAGATAATCTGCGTATTGTGCTGTCCAGATTGTACGAAAGTAATACCAGCTGGATGCCGATCGTTGATGAAGACGGGCGCTATAATGGTGAAATCTCTCAGGATTACATCGCCGACTATCTCAGCTCAGGCCGCACGCGTCGGGCGCTAAATATTCACGAAAACAGCTAACGCTACCGCCGGATGGCCTCTCGCTATCCGGCAGTATCATTATTGTACGCAATATTATATCGCACATAGTGCTTTTGCGTCTGACGCCATTTCCCCGCAGAATAGGCTATCCTGAAACTCCCTGTTTACCCGCTCATGCATCGTTTACACGCTTACCCGGATCTGCGCGCGATGTTTCGTCGCCTGCTGATCGCTACGCTCATCGGTATTCTCGCGGCGCTGGCTGTCGCCGCCTTCCGTCATGCGATGCAATTGCTGGAGTGGATTTTCCTGAGTAATGACACCGGCAGTCTGGTGAATGCGGCTGAGGGGCTTTCGCCCTGGCGAAGGCTGATTACGCCGGCGCTTGGCGGCCTGGCCGCTGGTCTGTTGCTGTGGGGGTGGCAAAAAATGAACCAACAGCGCCCCCATGCGCCCACTGACTATATGGAAGCATTGCAAACCGACGGGCAATTTGACGTTGGCGCCAGTCTGGTGAAATCGCTGGCCTCGCTGCTGGTCGTGGTCAGCGGCAGCGCAATTGGTCGCGAAGGCGCAATGATCCTCCTCGCCGCGCTGGCGGCATCCAGCTTTGCCCGACGCTTCACGCCGCGTGAGGAATGGAAATTATGGATCGCCAGCGGCGCCGCTGCGGGCATGGCGGGCGCTTACCATGCGCCGCTGGCGGGCAGCGTGTTTATCGCGGAAATCCTGTTCGGTACCTTAATGCTGGCTTCCCTCGGCCCGGTTGTCGTTTCCGCCGTCGTCGCCCTGCTAACCACCCATGTATTAAACGGTAGCGATTCACTACTCTATACCGTACATCTGACCGTTGATCTCCACGCGCGGGAGTACGTCATGATAGTCAGTACCGGCCTGGTCGCCGGTCTGTGCGGCCCGTTGCTGATGTGGCTGATGACAGCCAGCCATAATAGTTTCTTACGTTTAAAACTGTCGCCGCCCTGGCAACTAGCGTTGGGCGGGCTTATTGTCGGATTACTGTCGTTACTCACGCCCACGGTATGGGGAAACGGCTATAGCGTCGTACAATCATTTCTGCTCTCCCCACCGCTATTCTCGCTGATTGGCGGAATTTTTGCGTGCAAAATCCTGGCGGTGCTCGCCAGCAGCGGGTCTGGCGCGCCGGGCGGCGTCTTTACGCCAACATTATTTGTCGGATTATCCATTGGAATGTTTCTGGGTCGGATATGGGGATTCTGGCTGCCAGGCTCGGATGAAATAGCGATTTTATTGGGGCTGGCGGGTATGGCGACGCTACTGGCGGCGACAACCCATGCGCCGATAATGTCCACCCTGATGATTTGTGAAATGACCGGCGAGTATCAGTTACTCCCCGGTCTGCTGATTGCCTGTGTAGTCGCGTCAGTGCTCTCGCGAACGTTACGCCATGATTCTATCTACCGCCAGCACGCTGCCGAGCATTGACAAACGAATATACTGCCCCAGCTCACGCTGCTCGGCGCGCGGCAGGTACGGTAACTCGCCAATCAGCGGCGCTGGCAGTTTTTTCCCAAGCACATCAATAATTTCAGCATAATGCGCCAGCCCAGGATTGATACGATTCGCCACCCAGCCAATTAATGGCAGTCCATCGTTAGCGACAGCTTGCGCAGTCAGTAGCGCATGATTAATGCACCCCTCCTGAATCCCTACCACCATCAATACCGGTAACTGTTCCTGTACCACCCATTCGGACAATGGACGTAAATCATTCATCAAACTACGCCAGCCGCCAGTGCCCTCCACAACCACGTGGTCCACTTTATCGCTCAGGTTCGCCAGACCGTTGGACAGCAAGGTGTAATTTATAGGACAGCTATGCGCGACGCTGCTTTCTTCTTCGCTTAACGCGATCGGATTAATCGCCTCATACGGCAACTCCAGCGAAGAGACGCTTTGCAATACCAGCGCATCTTTGTTGCGCATCCCTTCTGCAGTCTCTTTGCTCCCTTTAGCGACAGGTTTATACCCTGCAACGCTCTTACCACTCGACGCTAACGCTTGTAGTAATGCGCGGGAAACCACCGTCTTCCCAACAGAAGTGTCTGTACCTGTAATAAAGAAACGCTTCAGCATCACTAACTCCACCGTTATGCTTCGAAAATATAAGCCAGGAAAATAATACAGTGGAGAAAGTCTAAGATATGGCAAGGGCAATCAGCTTGAGTTAGCGCAAATTTTTGTACAACAGTTAAAAAATGTTAACCCTGTAATAGACGAATCAACAAAGAGCCGTTATACATCGCGTCTTTTACCAACGCCGCCCCGGCCATCGTGCCCTGGTTGGTAAACTGCGTGCTTTCCACTACCGTATTCCTGCTGTAGGCGGGCAGCGCCTGCTGACGGATACTGTCAGCAATGGCCGGAAAAAGGATATCAGCCGCTTTACTTAGCGGCGAACCAATAAGAATTTTTTGCGGATTAAATAAATTCACCATGATAGCCAGAATGCGTCCGACATGCGCGCCAACGCCGCTAATAATATCTTTTGCTAATAGATCTCCCTGCATCGCCGCCTGACACAGTGAATCAACCGTTAACGGCTGGCCGTGCAACATTGAACTCATCGACTGATTAAGCCGAAGCTGCGTAAGTTCCAGCACGCTATCGACGCTGGCGATGGTCTCCAGACAGCCATGATTACCGCAATAACAGCGCTTACCATAAGGATCGACCTGGGTATGCCCAATCTCTACCAGACTGCTACTGCCCGCATGAAGCAAATGACCGTCGGTGATAACGCCCGCCCCCACATTATGATCAATCACCACCTGGATAACGTCGCGCGCGCCGCGTGAGGCGCCAAAAAGCGCCTCTGCCATCGTCCAGGCGCTAATATCATGCTGAATGTAAACCGGTACGCCAGTGTGCCGCTCCAGCGCATCTCCCAAAGGCATCTCTTTGACATCTTCGTAATACGGCATCCGGTGCACAACGCCGTTTTCGGTATCGATAATGCCCGGTAACGTAATGGCAATAGAGGTCAGACGCTCCAGTTTCTGCTGATGGCGGGTAAAAAACCGATCAACGTGCGTAATAATTCGCTCAAGCAACGGCGTGGCTTCGGTTAACGGCAGCGGCAGACACTCTTCTACCACCAGTTTGCTGCTAAGATCGCGTAGCGCAAGGAAAATTTCGCCACGGCTAATACGAATAGATAAATAGTGCCAGGCTTCCGTTTCCACCATCAGCCCGACGGCGGGACGTCCACGACTGCCCGCCTCTTTAATTTCAAGTTCCTGAACCAAATGCGCTTCCAGCATTTCGCGAACAATTTTCGTAATACTGGCAGGCGCCAACTGCGCCAGACGAGACAGGTCAATTCGCGATACCGGTCCGAGCTGATCAATCAGGCGATACACTGCGCCAGCATTGGTCTGCTTAATTTGATCGATATGCCCAGGCTGACTATCAGCAACCACCGCTCACTCCCTTTATTTTCGCGCTCCGAAATAATCTGTGTGCTATGGTGAAACACTTCAATACTCGCCGTCAACTTTTTGCTTAGCCGTGTGATTAACTGCACATTTTCACCCTTTTTAAGCGTAATTAATCCCGTCGGGCAGCCAGTAATAGCAGTTGGCAAAACCGCTGTACGGCATGACTCTGTTCATGATGCTTTGGCCATACCAGCCACATTTCAGATACGGCGTCCTCTTCTGCCAGGGGAACCCAGCGCATCTCGCTCATCTGTACACGCTTAAAGGATGCCGGCAGAATCGAGACGCCCAGTCCCGCCGCCACCAGACCGATAATAGTCATTGCCTCGCCAACCTCCTGCGTGATGGTCGGCGACAGGTTATAGCGCCGCATCAGGCCGAGAATATCGTCGTAGAGGCCCGTCCCGACATGTGGATCGAAAAAGACGAAAGGTTCTTCCGCCAGTTCTGTCAGACTGACGACCGGCTTTTGCGCCAGCCGATGTTCGCGCGGGATCATGGCCATAAGCGGCTCATGCAAAATCACCTCGCGATTAAGTGTGTCGGGCAGCGGCGTATTCCGCAGCAAGCCAATATCCAGTACGCCTTCGTTGAGCGGCGCGATTTGCTCACGTGTATTCATTTCACGCGTTTGCATATGCACTCCCGGATAGGACTGGCGGAACAGCGAAAAGGTATGCGATACCGCCCGAATAAAAGGCGCTGAAGACGTAAAGCCAATACGGATTTCTCCCGCTTCGCCCTGATGCAGCCGCTCGGCGCGAGCGGCGGCGTCGTTTACCAGACTCAGGATGTGTCGGCTATCCACCAGAAACTGTCGCCCGGCGGCGGTTAACGCTACGCTGCGGTTGGTCCGCGCCAGTAATCGCGCGCCGACCTGCTGCTCCAGAATTTGTATCTGCTGACTCAACGGCGGCTGCGAGATATTGAGGCGCGCGGCGGCGCGACCAAAATGCAGCTCTTCTGCTACCGCCACAAAGTAACGTAAATGACGTAATTCGATATTCATATTTTTAACGTCTTATTTGAGACAATTAATATATTAGACAGAATATTTTGCTTTTTCTATGCTTTACATGTCGGTTATACCCGTCTCCTGTTGACGGAGATGTAAAGCAAGGATTTAACGTGAGTCGTACAACTATTCTCGATGACGCCACGGCGAGCGATATCGACGAACAACGCCATTCTCAGCCGGTTCAATTTATTAAACGCGGTACAGCGCCTTTCATGCGCGTCACGCTGGCCCTTTTTTCCGCGGGCCTGGCGACTTTCGCGCTCCTTTATTGCGTTCAGCCTATACTACCGGTACTTTCCCAGGAGTTTGGCGTCTCCCCCGCCAGCAGCAGCGTTTCACTTTCTATTTCTACCGCCATGCTGGCTATCGGCTTACTTTTTACCGGCCCGCTTTCTGATGCGATAGGCCGTAAACCGGTGATGGTCACCGCGTTGTTATTAGCTTCCTGCTGCACATTGTTATCAACCATGATGACCAGCTGGCATGGTATTCTGATTATGCGTGCGCTGATCGGTCTGTCGTTAAGCGGCGTCGCCGCGGTGGGAATGACCTACCTGAGTGAAGAAATCCATCCCAGCTTTGTCGCTTTCTCCATGGGGCTCTATATTAGCGGTAATTCCATCGGCGGGATGAGCGGGCGTTTATTAAGCGGCGTCATGACCGACTTTTTTAACTGGCGCATCGCGCTGGCGGCCATCGGATGCTTTGCGCTTGCGTCCGCGCTGATGTTCTGGAAGATTTTACCCGCCTCGCAACATTTCCGTCCCACGTCGCTACGGCCTAAAACGCTATTTATTAATTTCCGTCTCCACTGGCGCGATCGGGGGTTACCTCTGCTGTTTGCAGAAGGTTTTTTACTGATGGGCGCGTTCGTCACCCTGTTTAACTACATTGGTTATCGCCTGATGCTCTCCCCCTGGGAATTAAGCCAGGCCGTGGTCGGACTGTTATCCGTAGCCTATCTCACCGGCACATGGAGCTCGCCGAAAGCTGGCGCCATGACCTCACGCTATGGCCGGGGGCCGGTGATGCTGTTCTCTACCGCAGTAATGCTGGGCGGGCTTTTACTGACGCTTTTTACCTCGCTTTGGCTGATTTTTGCCGGGATGCTGCTTTTTTCCGCCGGCTTTTTCGCCGCGCACTCCGTGGCCAGTAGTTGGATTGGCCCGCGTGCGCGCCGGGCGAAGGGACAGGCCTCGTCACTTTATCTTTTCAGCTATTATCTGGGGTCCAGTATCGCCGGGACGCTAGGCGGCGTATTCTGGCATAGCTACGGCTGGAACGGCGTAGGCGGTTTTATCGCGCTAATGCTGGTGCTGGCCATCCTGGTCGGGACGCGGTTACATCATCGTCTTCACGCCTGAAAAGAAATAATCCGGCGATAGCAACGTGCGCTATCGCCGGGCTGGTTTCACGCCACGACTCACTGTTCACCATAGACCTGTCAGGCTTGATACGCCCATAACTTCTCTGATTGCATCCAGCGCCAGAAGCGTAAATACCACCCAGATTATCGGATTCATATACGGTGTGCCTGTTATTCTGGAGGGCGGATATTACCGACTCTGCGACCAAAAATAACGGCCGGTAACGTAAAGCTACCTATTATGGTGGGGGCTTACATCGCGTTACCGGGGGATTGTACATAGCGTTACATGCCGAAACCAATCACTCACGGAAGCCTTTTGATAACAGCGATATAGTCATTTCACCGGCCCCGCAGTGGGGTTGAATGAAAACCAAATCGAGGGTATCAAAATGAAAAAAGTATTAGCTCTGGTTGTTGCCGCTGCAATGGGTCTCTCTTCCGCAGCATTCGCGGCTGAGACTGCAACGCCTGCGAAAACCGCAGCGCCTGCCAAAACAACCCAGACCACCCAGCACCACAAAAAACAGCATAAAAAAACCGTTGAGCAAAAAGCGCAGGCAGCTAAAAAGCACCAGAAAAAAGGTGGTAAAGCGCCAGCCAAAACCACGTCAAAACCAACTACTCAACCGGCTGCGTAAGTCGTAACATGCTGCGGCGCGCCCCCGCGCCCGTTTTTACGGCGCTAAATTGTTCTGGTTTAGCGCCGCCTTCCGGGAGGGCAAAAAAGTGTCTCGCTACCGCTTTGAGCTCATTCTTATCGTGCTTATTTTATGCGCCGTTATTGCCACGCATTTCTATCTTTCCTGAGTGTAGTTATCTGATTTTACTCCCACTTTCTTACCGTCACGTCTATAGTAGTACTGAGGGTTTGTTGTTAATAATCATAATTACCCACCAGAGTGTGATATGCATAAAACCATTGCTGTATTACTGGGCATAGTGTGTTTTTTACCGGTTATGGCGAAAGCCAGGGGGGCTGAAACAGACGCCACGGATGCCAGCGACGTCAAAACGCTTTTTTTTAACCATGACGATCGGGTGCCCGTCGCCGATCCTACCCAATCGCCGTGGGATGCCATCGGGCAACTAGAGACCGCCAGCGGTAATTTGTGTACGGCAACGCTTATCTCCCCGCATATCGCCCTGACAGCAGGTCACTGCCTGCTAACGCCACCGAAAGGAAAACCAGACAAGGCGGTTGCGCTGCGTTTTGTGGCGCGAAAAGGAGTATGGCGCTATGAAATCCACGGCATTGAAGGCCGCGTTGAACCGTCGCTGGGCCGACGCCTGAAAGCGGATGGCGATGGCTGGATTGTGCCGCCTGCCGCGGCAAGCTGGGATTTTGGTCTGATAATATTGCGCTACCCACCTTCCGGTATCACGCCAGTGCCTTTATTTACCGGCGATAAAGCGGCGCTCACTGCGGCGTTGAAAGCCGCAGACCGAAAAGTCACGCAGTCCGGTTATCCGGAAGATCATCTGAATGCGCTCTATTCCCATCAGGATTGCGTCGTGACCGGCTGGGCGCAGAATGCCGTACTCTCACACCAGTGCGACACGTTACCTGGCGACAGCGGCTCGCCGTTATTATTGCACACGGATAGCGGATGGCAGCTCATTGGCGTACAAAGCTCCGCCCCTGCGGCTAAAGATCGCTGGCGCGCCGATAACCGCGCTATATCCGTCACCGGCTTTCGCGATAAGCTGAAAGCTCTGGCGCAGGATTAATGCGGGAATCGCTGCCTGAACCGACAGGCAGCGATCGTCTCAGGCAAATTTGATCATGACCATTCCGGCGAGCAGCAATATCACGCCAACCCAGCCTTTGGGGTTTAAGCGCTGGCCGAAGAGCACCCAGCCCGCCGCCAGCGTGACGGCAATACCAAAACCGCCCCATAACGCATACGCCACCGACAGGTCTATCCCTTTTACCGCCTGGGAAAGCGCGCTGAAGGCGGCCAGAACAGCGGCAAGCGATAAGATGCCATAGCATTTACGGCGAAAGCCGTCCGAAAATTTCAACAGTACGTTAGCCGCGATTTCCAGCATTATTGCCAGCCCAAGCCAGGCGCCGTGTATCCATTCAAATTGTTGCACGAGCCGCCTCCTTCACCGGTTTGCCGGGTTTACGCGTCCCTGATTTGATCAATACGATGCCGGCGACCAGCGTCAGCAAGCCGGCAATCTTCATGGTTGATAATGCTTCATCAAATAGCAGCACGCTAAAAATGGTAATAAATAAAATGCCGATCCCTTCCCATAAGGCATACGCTACACCCAGGGCAATCTTTTTTACCGCAAAAGAAAGAAATATATATGACAGCGTGATCATCACCAGCATTAAAATAAAACCCGCATTGCCATTACCCACGCTAGCCCATTTCATTGAGAGCGTGCCGGTAATTTCAGTCGCGATAGCCAGAGCTAATAAAATCCAGTAAAACATGACACTTCTCCTGCATGAGAATATACTCTTTCGAGTCTGCTGCACGCAGCAAACTAAAAAATAAAATCAGTTAGCACAGCGCATTGCGCCAGCTCAGGCAGAAGTGAGAGACTAAAGTGCGTTACGCCAGTGCTGCTCGCCGATAAGCAGGAAAAAGGAGGTAGAGTGAAGATGCGTTTGCGTGGAGAAAAAAGCGCTGAACATATTGTCCATAATATTACAATTATCCGCAGTGTTGCTTCTCGTCATCGCGGATGATAATTGTCCTCGGTAGTTGAACACGCCTGATTTGTATCATAAGCCAGGAATTAACTCAAAATATTTTCACTTCTTTACCTGAAGTGTTTGATTTTAACCAGAACAGGTCGACCGACATCACATTATTATTCGTGTCGGCATCAGAAAACAGGGACTGATATGGCAAAACCGATCATCACGCTCAATGGTCTAAAAATCGTCATTATGCTGGGAATGCTGGTGGTTATTCTGAGCGGTATCCGCTTCGCCGCAGATATCATTGTTCCCTTTATTTTGGCGTTATTTATTGCAGTCGTTCTCAATCCCGTTGTGCAACGGATGACCCGATGCCGAATTCCGCGCGTTATCGCCGTATCATTGCTCATTGTGATTATTGTTATGTTAATGGTACTGCTACTGGCCTATTTGGGGACATCATTAAATGAACTGGCTCGTACCCTACCGCAATATCGCTCCTCATTGGTGATACCGTTGCAACGTATTGAACCGTGGTTACAGCGAGCAGGCATTGGCGTGTCGGTTGATGAGCTGGCGAAATATATCGATCCAAACGCCGCCATGACTCTGGTAACGAACCTGCTCACCCAGCTGTCCAATGCCATGTCGTCCATCTTTTTATTGTTATTGACCGTGGTATTTATGCTGCTGGAGGTTCCACAATTGCCTGAAAAACTGCAGCAGATGATGAGCCGTCCGGTGGAAGGCATGGCGGCAATTCAACGCGCGCTTGATAGCGTTTCCCATTATCTGGTGTTAAAAACAGCGATCAGTATCGTGACGGGGCTGGTCGCATGGGGCATGCTGGCCGCGCTGGATGTCCGCTTCGCCTTTGTCTGGGGTCTACTGGCCTTCGCGCTGAACTATATTCCTAATATTGGATCGGTGCTCGCTGCCCTGCCGCCCATTATTCAGGTGCTGGTATTTAACGGGTTTTATGATGCGCTGCTGGTGCTGGCAGGCTATCTGCTGATTAATCTGGTCTTCGGCAATATCCTTGAGCCACGAATCATGGGACGTGGTTTAGGCCTTTCAACCTTAGTGGTATTTTTGTCGTTAATTTTCTGGGGCTGGCTATTAGGTCCGGTGGGTATGTTGCTCTCCGTTCCGTTAACCATCATTGTCAAAATCGCCCTCGAACAGACCACCGGCGGGCAGAGTATCGCCGTTCTGCTTAGCGATTTAAACAAAAGATAAAATGCAATACATACACAAAATCATTCAAGATGCCTCGCGGCGGCAAGGGAAGAAATCCCCGGGAGCATAGATAACGATGTGACCGGGTTTTCTGAGCGCAGCCAACAAAGAGGCAGCTTAAAGGATGAAGTGTATAAAAACGGCCTCCGAAGAGGCCGCCGCACGTTTAAAAGATTAAAGCGCTTTCAGAATTGCATCCACGCTGGCTTTGGCATCGCCAAACAGCATTTGCGTATTCTCTTTAAAGAACAGCGGGTTCTGCACACCAGCATAACCAGTATTCATTGAACGCTTAAAGACCACGACATTCTGTGCTTTCCACACTTCGAGAACCGGCATACCGGCGATCGGGCTGCGGGGATCGTCTTGCGCCGCCGGGTTCACCGTATCGTTCGCACCAATCACCAGCACGGTATCGGTATCGGCGAAATCATCATTGATTTCGTCCATTTCCAGCACGATGTCATAAGGCACTTTCGCCTCCGCCAACAGCACGTTCATATGCCCCGGCAGGCGACCCGCCACCGGATGAATGCCGAAACGCACGTTGATACCGCGCGCACGCAGTTTTTCGGTGATTTCCGCCACCGGATACTGCGCCTGCGCCACCGCCATCCCGTACCCCGGCGTAATAATGACGGAGTGGGAGTTTTTCAGCATCTCAGCGGTCTCTTCCGCCGTGATTTCGCGATGTTCGCCAGCTTCCTGATCGTCGCCCGTTGAGGAGCCGTCAGTACCGAACCCACCAGCAATAACGCTGATGAAAGAGCGGTTCATCGCTTTACACATAATGTAAGACAGGATCGCACCTGACGAACCGACCAGCGCGCCGGTCACAATCAGCAAATCGTTGCTCAACATGAAGCCAGCCGCCGCGGCAGCCCAACCGGAATAGGAGTTCAGCATTGAAACAACCACCGGCATGTCCGCCCCACCGATAGAAGCGACCAGATGCCAACCAAACGCCAGCGCGATAATGGTCATCAGCAGTAGCGCCAGAACCTGTAGACCCACGCTTTCGGTACGAACAAAAACCAGCAGCAACAGGAAAGAAACAACCAGCGCCGCCAGGTTCATTTTGTGACGGTTAGGCAACATCAACGGCTTAGAAGAGATTTTGCCGCGCAGTTTACCAAACGCTACGATCGATCCAGTGAAAGTGACTGCGCCAATAAAGATACCGAGGAAGACTTCGGTCAGATGGATATTCACCAGCACCGGCGCCAAACTGGCGTCATGGTACAGATAGCTGTTAAAGCCAACCAGTACCGCCGCCAGGCCCACGAAACTGTGCAGAATCGCGACCAGCTCCGGCATCTCGGTCATCTCAACTTTTTTCGCCATGCGGATGCCAATCGCGCCGCCAATAATCATGGCGACCAGAATCCATGCCACGTTGCCGGTATCCGGCCCGAAAATGGTCGCCAGCAACGCGATCGCCATCCCGGCAATACCGAAGTTATTCCCCTGGCGGGACGTTTCATGCTTTGAAAGCCCGGCAAGACTGAAAATAAACAGGATCGCGGCAACAATGTATGCAGCTGTAACTAATCCTCCAGACATGTGTTACCCCTTAGTTTTTCCGGAACATTTTCAGCATACGCTGAGTCACGGTGAAGCCACCGAAAATATTAATGCTGGCGATAAGCACCGCGATAAAGCTCAGGAAGCTGACCCAGCCGCCCTGACCAATTTGCAATAATGCCCCGACAACAATAATCCCTGAAATTGCGTTGGTCACCGACATTAATGGCGTATGAAGCGCATGAGACACGTTCCACACCACGTAATAACCAACCACGCAGGCGAGCGCAAACACGGTAAAATGGCCGAGGAACTCCTTTGGCGCGACATCGGCCAGCCAGCCAAAAAGAATGATCGCCAGCGCCATTAACGCATACTTCCGCCAGGGTGAAGCGGGCTTTTCCGGCTCTTTTGGCGCAGGTGCTGCTTTAGGCGCGGCCTGTGGCTGCGCGGAAACCTGGATTGGCGGCGCAGGCCAGGTAATGTCGCCGTCGCGAATAACCGTCACGCCACGGATCACGACATCGTCAAAATCCACGTCAATATTGCCGTCTTTCTCTTTGCACAGCAGCTTCAGCAGATTAACCAGGTTGGTGCCATAAAGTTGGGATGACTGCGTCGGCAAACGCCCCGGTAGATCGGTGTAGCCAATTACTTTCACGCCATTGTCCGTCGTCACAACCTGATTGGCGACGGTATATTCGCAGTTACCGCCATTCTGCGCGGCCAGGTCGACAATCACGCTGCCGGCCTTCATAGAATCGACCATATCGCGGGTAATCAGCTTCGGCGCTGGTTTGCCCGGAATCAACGCGGTGGTAACGATGATATCGACCTCTTTGGCCTGGGCGGCAAAGAGCGCCATTTCCGCTTTGATAAACGCCTCGGACATCACTTTGGCGTAACCATCGCCGCTACCGGCTTCCTCTTTAAAATCCAGTTCGAGGAACTCAGCCCCCATACTCTGGACCTGCTCTTTGACTTCAGGACGAGTGTCAAACGCGCGGACAATCGCCCCCAGGCTGTTTGCCGCGCCGATAGCCGCAAGACCGGCAACGCCCGCGCCAATCACCATCACCTTCGCCGGCGGCACTTTCCCGGCGGCGGTGATTTGCCCAGTAAAGAAGCGCCCAAATTCATGCGCGGCCTCCACAATGGCGCGATAACCCGCGATATTCGCCATTGAGCTTAACGCGTCGAGCGACTGCGCGCGGGAAATACGCGGCACGGAGTCCATCGCCATCACCGTGACCTTACGTTCGGCAAGTTTCTCCATTAACCCAGGATTTTGCGCAGGCCAGATAAAACTGACCAGCGTAGTCCCGGGGTTCAGTAAAGCGATTTCCTCTTCTTCAGGCGCATTAACCTTGAGAATAATTTCCGACTGCCAGATAGCATTGCCGTCTACAATATCCGCGCCAGCCTGCGCAAACGCTTTGTCGTCAAAACTTGCCAGTTGACCCGCCCCGCTTTCGATAGCGACGCTAAACCCCAGCTTCAGTAGCTGCTCTACCGTTTTCGGCGTCGCAGCGACACGGGTTTCATTGGGTAACCGCTCTTTTGGTATGCCAATTCGCATAAATGTTCCCTTCCATCGGTATTTTTGATGATGGTTTGTCAGTAAGCGCGAGAAGCGTACGCCTGCCCGCGTTTGAGGTAAATGTTACCCCAGCAGAATAAAACCGTTACAAACTCTCTATAACCTACTGAAAATAACGCCTGTGATCTAGCGCCAAAAAACAGAATTTTTTATCAAATTTGCAAAACATGAACGATTCAGCCGCTAAGCAGCCATAATGCCTTGAAAATGGCCTGCGAGGGCTGATAATTCGCTCAAATTTGACAGCAAAACATCATTAAACCCCTGGCGAGATCAAGAAATTAACATTAAATTAACTTATTAAATTTATGCGCTTCATTAGCTTAGCCGCCCGGACGCCGTTTTTTTCGACATATCGGTAAATGTTATCATCAAAGATAGGATACATGACACGATGCGTGAAAAATCCCGCAGACATCCATATGGTTTAAATGCAATAATCAGCCACGTTTCTAGTCAATAACAATACCAGTACCTGGTTTGCGCAAGGCGAAGGATTATTTTTATGAAGCTTAAGAACACTCTCCTGGCGTCGGCTCTGCTTTCTGCGGCTGCTTTTTCTGTCCATGCAGCAACAGAACTGACGCCGGAGCAAGCGGCTGCACTAAAACCTTATGACCGCATCGTTATTACCGGTCGTTTTAATGCTATTGGCGATGCGGTCTCCGCCGTGTCCCGCCGCGCAGATAAAGAAGGCGCAGCCTCCTTCTATGTTGTCGACACCTCGGAGTTCGGCAACAGTGGTAACTGGCGTGTTGTGGCGGACGTGTATAAAGCCGACGCGCCGAAAGCCGACGCGCCCAAAAATCGTGTCATTAATGGCATCGTGGAATTACCGAAAGACCAGGCCGTACAATTAGAACCGTATGACACCGTCACCGTTCAGGGCTTCTACCGTAGCCAGCCGGAAGTTAACGATGCCATTACGAAAGCGGCGAAACAAAAAGGCGCATACGCTTTCTATATTGTTCGTCAGATAGATGCGAATCAGGGCGGAAACCAGCGCATCACTGCATTTATCTATAAACAAGATGCGAAAAAACGCATCGTCCAGAGCCCGGACGCTATTCCGGCAGACTCTGAAGCTGGCCGCGCCGCGCTGGCTCAGGGCGGCGAAGCTGCGAAGAAAGTCGAAATTCCAGGCGTCGCCACGTCAGCCTCGCCGAGCGCCGAAGTAGGCCGTTTCTTCGAAACGCAATCCTCCAAAGGCGGACGTTACACTGTCACACTTCCGGATGGCACAAAAGTTGAGGAGCTGAATAAAGCGACGGCTGCGATGATGGTGCCTTTCGACAGCGTTAAGTTCACCGGCAACTACGGCAATATGACAGAAATCTCCTATCAGGTCGCCAAACGCGCGGCGAAGAAAGGCGCTAAGTATTATCATATTACGCGTCAGTGGCAGGAGCGCGGCAATAACATCACCATCAGCGCCGACCTCTATAAATAAGGCGCGCGTCGCCATCAGGCTTTCTCGCCGGATGGCGGCATACCTGCCTTATCAGGCCTACACGATCGTTCAACGGCAGGCCTGATAAGCCACCATCCGGCACTTTCTCGCGGGATGCCAGTTCCGTCAAATATCGCGATGAATCTCACTTTTCGCTTTTTTGGCGATAAATCTTATCCAGGCCGTTGCATGCGGTCCCTTCTCTCCGTAAAATCCCGCGCCTTAGTGGCTTTCACCATTTTTATGCGTTTTGCCATAATAATTATTCTTCCAATTTCATTTTTATAGCTGGATACCAATGGAAAAAAAACTGGGACTGAGCGCGCTGACCGCGCTGGTTTTAAGCTCAATGCTTGGCGCAGGTGTTTTCAGTCTGCCCCAGAATATGGCCGCCGTTGCCAGTCCGGCTGCGTTGTTAATTGGCTGGGCCATTACCGGCGTGGGGATACTCTTACTGGCATTCGCCATGTTAATCCTTACACGCATTCGCTCCGAGCTTGACGGCGGTATCTTTACTTACGCCCGCGAAGGCTTCGGCGAACTGATTGGCTTTTGTTCTGCCTGGGGCTATTGGCTGTGCGCGGTCATCGCCAACGTATCCTATTTGGTTATCGTCTTTTCAGCGCTAAGTTTCTTTACCGATACGCCTGCGCTGCGTCTGTTTGGCGACGGTAATACCTGGCAGGCTATTGTCGGCGCTTCAGTCCTGCTCTGGATTGTCCATTTCCTCATCCTGCGCGGCGTACAAACGGCAGCCAGCATCAATCTGGTCGCGACTCTGGCGAAACTGTTGCCGCTCGGCGCGTTTATTGTGCTGGCTATCATGATGTTCAAACTGGATACCTTCACACTGGACTTCACCGGTGTTGAACTCGGTATTCCCGTATGGGAACAGGTCAAGAACACCATGCTTATTACGCTGTGGGTGTTTATTGGCGTTGAAGGCGCCGTCGTCGTCTCGGCCCGAGCGAAAAATAAACGCGATGTAGGCCGCGCCACGCTACTGGCGGTACTCGCAGCGCTGGGAATATATCTCCTGGTCACGCTGCTTTCTCTTGGCGTTCTTGCGCGTCCGGAACTGGCGGAGATGCGCAACCCGTCGATGGCCGGTCTGATGGTGAAAATGATGGGGCCGTGGGGAGAAATTATTATTGCAGCGGGACTGATTGTGTCTGTCTGCGGGGCTTATCTAAGCTGGACTATCATGGCGGCGGAGGTGCCGTTTCTGGCGGCAGCCTATAAATCCTTCCCGGGCATCTTCGCGCGACAAAATGCGCAAGGCGCGCCTTCTGCATCGTTATGGCTCACCAATATCTGTGTGCAAATCTGTCTGGTGCTGATCTGGCTGACCGGTTCGGACTACAACACGCTATTGACGATTGCGTCAGAAATGATTCTGGTGCCCTACTTTCTGGTCGGCGCATTTCTGCTGAAGATTGCAACACGTCCCCTCCATCGGGCGGTCGGTATCGGAGCCTGTATTTATGGCTTATGGTTATTATATGCGTCGGGTCCCATGCACCTGCTGCTGTCCGTCGTGCTGTACGCGCCTGGATTACTGGTTTTCCTGTATGCGCGTCGGACGCACAAGCATGACAACGTGTTAAATCGTCAGGAAGTCGTGCTGATTGGTTTATTGCTGGTCGCGGCGGTTCCGGCTACGTGGATGCTGGTGGGTTAACAACCTCCCCATCGTAATATCCGTCTGCATTACGATGGGGAAACCACGGTCTTTGCCAATATTAATGCCATTTAATCCAGCAAAAAATCAGCAGCCACGCGCTTAGCCCCCAGCAGACCACCGCACCGCCAAGCGCGACGGGCAGGCGCATCACGCCGCTGAAATACCATAGCGTTGCAAGATAAATGAAATAAGGAATGATCGACCACATGCTAAAGACGATGGTGGTACGCATCGCGTCGATGCCCCGCTCGCTGGCCACGATATAGTGCGCGATAAGCGCAAACGTTGGAAACAGAGGAATTAATCCGGCGATATAATAATTTTTCGTTTTTGACAGCAGACCAATCAATACGACGACCAGCGCCCCCAGGGCAGCTTTAATCACGAGTCCCATTACCTTGCCTTAACATGCTAATAACAACAGCGTGTAGCATAACGGAACCGCTCTCGTTTAGAAAAGATTTATGGAAGGGAAAACAGAGGCGGTGTATGTTGGCGTTTTCTATTCTCCATTTATAATATGAACCGCATTGTATTTGTTGAAGACGACGCTGAAGTGGGTTCTCTCATTGCCGCTTATCTGGCGAAACATGATATTGATGTCATTGTTGAGCCGCGTGGTGACCGGGCGGAGGATCTTATCCTCACCACTCAGCCCGATCTGGTTTTACTGGATATTATGCTTCCAGGTAAAGATGGCATGACGATATGCCGCGATCTGCGCCACCGCTGGCAAGGCCCGATTGTCCTGCTCACCTCGCTGGACAGTGATATGAATCATATTCTGGCGCTGGAGATGGGCGCTTGCGACTACATCCTCAAAACCACGCCTCCGGCCGTTTTGCTGGCGCGTCTGCGCTTACACCTGCGGCAAAGCGAACAAACGCAACAGGCAAAAAGTCTTCAGGAGAGCGCGCTTACGCCGCATAAAGCGCTGCGTTTTGGCGCGTTAACCATCGATCCCCTTAACCGGGCGGTCCAGCTCAATGGCGATTTCATATCGCTCTCCACCGCCGATTTTGAATTGCTCTGGGAACTGGCGACACACGCCGGACAAATTATGGATCGCGACGCGTTGCTAAAAACGCTGCGCGGCGTCAATTATGATGGTCTGGATCGCAGCGTGGATGTGGCGATTTCCCGCCTGCGTAAGAAACTGCTGGATAGCGCTGCTGAGCCCTATCGTATAAAGACCATTCGCAATAAAGGCTATCTTTTTGCCCCTCATGCCTGGGACGAAACGACGGGATAAGTTAGCCGACAGATTTTACCTGCCTTTATCAAGTCATAGTGGCGATGCTCATCACCGCCACTGTTCAAAAAACAGGCATTGCATACATGGATGCTATTTTTATTAGTCGGAACAGCCCCTTTATTACCGTTTTCTCTGCGTTGTGGTTCATCATTACGTCTTTTTCGCTCAAGAAAATTAAATTAAAAAAACTCGAAGCCAGTTCACAAAATTGATAACAGAATATCTGCCCGCCGCTATATTGCCATCTTTTTTCGCAAATTGTGAAATAAAACAAATCACAACCATGAATATATAATAACAAATATATTCACCATAAATATATGCGTTTCCGATAGTAACTTTTGTATTAATTAATAACATATAAGAAAAGTTAGCATTTGCTGAAATAATATTATTCAGATTAGGATGCCTTTGATTCAACGAATCTGTAGAAGTTCAATCTTTTGCAAATAAGTTAAGTTTTTAAGGATAAAAAAATGAAAAGAAAAGTATTGGCACTTGTCATCCCGGCTCTGCTGGCTGCTGGCGCAGCACACGCCGCTGAAATTTATAACAAAGACGGCAACAAACTGGACCTTTACGGGAAAGTAGACGGCCTGCACTATTTCTCTGATGACTCTTCTAAAGATGGCGATCAGACCTATATGCGTGTCGGCTTTAAAGGCGAAACACAGATTAACGACCAACTGACCGGTTACGGCCAGTGGGAATATAACGTTCAGGCTAACACTACCGAAGGCGAAGGCGCTAATTCCTGGACTCGTCTGGCATTCGCCGGCCTGAAATTCGGCGACTACGGCTCATTCGACTATGGTCGTAACTACGGCGTCCTGTACGACGTGGAAGGCTGGACCGATATGCTGCCTGAGTTCGGCGGCGACTCCTATACTTACGCTGACAACTACATGACCGGTCGTGCTAACGGCGTGGCCACCTACCGTAACACTGATTTCTTCGGTCTGGTAGACGGTCTGAACTTCGCGTTGCAATATCAGGGTAAAAATGAAAGCCAAAGCGCTGACGATGTAAATATCGGTACCAATAACCGTAATAATGGCGACGATATTCGTTACGATAACGGTGATGGCTTCGGTATTTCTACTACCTATGATATTGGCATGGGCTTCAGCGCAGGCGCTGCGTATACCACTTCCGATCGTACTAATGAGCAAGTCAATGCTGGCGGCACGATTGCTGGCGGCGACAAAGCGGATGCATGGACAGCTGGCTTGAAATATGATGCCAACAACATCTATTTAGCGACTATGTATTCTGAAACCCGTAATATGACGCCTTATGGTAAAACGGATGCGGGTTATGCTGGCGGCGTAGCAAACAAAACGCAAAACTTCGAAGTTACAGCCCAATATCAATTTGATTTCGGTCTGCGCCCGGCGGTTTCTTTCCTGATGTCTAAAGGTAAAGATCTGACCTATAACAACGTTAATGGCGATGATAAAGACCTGGTTAAATATGCTGATGTAGGTGCTACCTACTATTTCAACAAAAACTTCTCCACCTATGTTGATTATAAAATCAACCTGCTGGATGATGACGACCAGTTCTATAAAGATGCCGGTATCAGCACTGATGATATCGTCGCGCTGGGTATGGTTTACCAGTTCTAATTATTCATTAATTCTTCTCAAGCCCGCCGTTTCGGCGGGCTTTTCTTTTTTTATCACCACCGTTCTAAAAACAGAACGCACTGTTCCCTGGGCACAGATTGAACAATTCTTGTTCGCTCTCTATGGTTTGCTTATCGCCCGACAAAAGGAACATGCTAATGATCAGTCTCGTCCCGCCTCTGCTTTCCAGAACCGCGCTTCTCTTTCTGCTCACGGCCACAGGCGCAGCCACCGCCGCCCGCCCGGCAGCGGATATTATTTTGCATAACGGTAATATCATCACTCTGAATGATGCCCAGCCGCAGGCCAGCGCGCTGGCGATTTCCGGCTCGCGGATTGTGGCGATTGGCGATGATACGGCGACAGATGAATGGCGCGGCGACCATACCCGTACCATCGATTTACAGGGTAAAACCGTGATACCCGGTCTGACCGATACCCATATCCACGCCATTCGCGGCGGACAAACCTGGACATTCGAAACCTACTGGTACGACAGCCCTTCGCTTAAAGACGCGCTGGATAAATTACGCGCCGACGCTAACCGTCGTCCCCACGATCAATGGGTAGCCGTAGTGGGATCGTGGATACCGGCGCAATTTGCAGAAAACCGGGCGCCGACGGTAGCCGAACTGAGCCACGCCCTTCCCGATCATCCGGCTTATATTCAGTATCTTTACGACTATGCGTTAGTGAATCAGCGCGGTATAGACGTACTTGGCCTTAACAACACCCCTCCTCCTGATTTAGCGGGAATCCGCGTAGAGCGCGACGCAAAAGGTAGCGCCACGGGGAAATTATTTGGTGACATCGCCGCGTTTAACCAGCTTTTTGCCAGCATAAGTAGTAACGCCGATCGCGAGGGCGGTCTGCGACAATTTTTCGCTGATATGAACGCTCGCGGCGTGACCGGCATCATTGACCCCTCTGCCGGGCCTGCCGCCGCTTATGAGCCTTTATTTGCAATGCGAAACCAGGGGGATTTACCGCTGCGCGTGGGGTATCGCATTCCGGTACAGCCAGAAGCGAAAGGTCATGAAGCGCAGTGGTTCAGCAACCTGATGGCCTTTCGCCCGGCGCGTGCCGATGACGGGCAACTGGCTTTTCTGGGTCTGGGGGAAAGCCTGGTGGCCGGAATGAATGACGGCGTGCGGATGGCCCCAGGTTTTTCTTCCTCAGAGCAAGACAAAACCGCGCTTCGCCAGGTCGCGACGCTTGCGGCAAAACGGGGAATACCGCTTGAGATCCACGCCTATACCGATGACAGCGCCGACGCGATATTGACGATTTTTGAGCAGGTAGCGCAGCAGTACGATCTGCGCCCTCTCCGCTGGTCTATTGCGCACCTGAATACCGGTTCGCCACAGACGCTTGAGCGAATGCGTAAGCTGGGTCTGGCATACACTGTGCAAATGGGGCCTTACTTTGAGGGGCTTGCCATCCGTGACGCCAATCCATCCGGCGCGACGGACAATTCGCCGCCGGTTCGACTGGCGCTGGATAAAGGGCTTGTCGTAGCTGGCGGCACCGATTCGACGCGTATTGGCATTGCCGGTGTCTGGCACGCTATCGAATATCATATCACCGGTATAGCGTCAGGCGGTTCCGTGCGTAAACCCGCCAGCGAGCGGCTCACGCGTCTGGAAGCGCTAGCGTTATATACACGTCATGCCGCCTGGCTCGCCTTTGCCGAACAACACCGGGGCCAGCTTAGCGTCGGAAAACAGGCCGATCTGGCGGTACTCAATCAGCCATTTATGACGATGCCCGAAGACAGAATTGATACCATTCGCGCTGTTTTGACGCTTGTCGATGGACGCATTGTTCACGAAAGTCCGGACCTTAACGCCGGACAATGAGGTTGTCAGTTGACGCAAAGCCTGCTTTTATAACCCACCAGCGGCGCTGACGAGAAATCTTTTCCGCCAGCGCCGCGATAGAGTTAATGTGTTGATATCCGGTGGGCGTTGATGAAAAAGCTGTTTGTGCAGTTTTACCTTTTGCTGTTCGTCTGTTTTCTGGTCATGACCTTATTGGTCGGACTGGTGTACAAATTCACCGCCGAACGCGCGGGCAGACAATCGCTCGACGATCTGATGAAAAGTTCGCTCTATCTGATGCGCAGCGAACTGCGGGAAATTCCGCCGCGTGAATGGGGGAAAACGTTAAAAGAGATGGACCTGAACCTCTCTTTCGATTTACGCGTTGAACCGTTAAATCACTATAAGCTTGATGCCGCCACCACGCAGCGACTGCGTGAAGGCGATATTGTCGCGCTTGACGATCAATACACCTTTATTCAGCGTATCCCGCGCAGTCATTACGTCCTGGCGGTTGGCCCGGTTCCCTATCTCTATTTCCTGCATCAAATGCGACTGCTGGATATCGCCTTAATGGCGCTCATTGCCTTTTCTCTCGCCTTTCCTGTGTTTATCTGGATGCGCCCGCACTGGCAAGAAATGCTCAGGCTCGAATCCGCCGCGCAGCGCTTTGGCGAGGGTCATTTGACTGAACGCCTGCACTTCGATAATGGCTCCAGTTTCGAACGTCTGGGCGTCGCGTTCAACCAGATGGCGGATAACATTAATGCTCTGATCGCCAGTAAAAAACAGCTGATTGACGGTATCGCCCATGAGCTTCGCACGCCGCTGGTACGTTTACGCTATCGGCTTGAAATGAGTGAAAATCTGACACCGCCGGAATCACAGGCGCTCAATCGCGATATTGGTCAGCTGGAAGCGCTGATTGAAGAACTGCTCACCTATGCGCGCCTTGACCGACCACAAAATGAACTGATGTTGACCGAACCCGACCTCCCCGCCTGGTTGCTCGCGCATTTGCAGGATGTGCAGAGCGTGACCCCGGAACGTGCCGTAAACCTTCTCACATGTGTAATCGGCGATTATGGCGCGCTTGATATGCGGTTAATGTCGCGAGTGCTGGATAACCTGCTGAATAATGCGTTGCGCTACAGTCGTACCACCGTTCAGGTCAGTCTGTTACTCGACGGCAGTCAGGCAGCGTTGATAGTCGAAGATGATGGCCCCGGCATTGAAGCGGATGCGCGTGAGCGCATATTTGAACCTTTTGTCAGACTCGACCCCAGTAGAGACCGGGCGACAGGCGGCTGCGGGCTTGGACTCGCCATCGTACACTCTATCGCCCTGGCGATGGGCGGTAGCGTCGTCTGTGACGAGAGCGAACTGGGCGGCGCAAAATTTAGCTTTCACTGGCCGGTCTGGCACGCGATGCCCAACGTGACCGCTGCCTGACGTATTTTGCACGCTGGTTGAGCGGCGGGAACTGTGCTATACAGATAGTATGTTGTAACTAAAGTGAGTGATACCATGTCCCGCTACGATCTCGTTGAACGCCTGAATGGCACTTTTCGCCAGATAGAACAACACCTGGCGGCGCTGACGGATAATCTACAGCAGCATTCGCTACTTATCGCCCGTGTCTTTTCACTGCCGCAGGTGACCAAAGAGGCGGAACATGCGCCGCTGGATACTATCGAGGTAACGCAACATCTGGGGAAAGAGGCCGAAACGCTGGCGCTACGTCACTATCGCCATTTGTTTATTCAACAGCAGTCCGAAAACCGCAGCAGTAAAGCCGCCGTCCGCCTGCCTGGCGTCTTATGCTATCAAGTGGATAATGCGACACAGTTAGATCTGGAAAATCAGATACAGCGCATTAACCAGTTGAAAACCACCTTCGAGCAGATGGTTACGGTAGAGTCCGGTCTTCCCTCAGCGGCACGTTTTGAGTGGGTGCATCGGCATCTACCCGGCTTAATTACGCTGAACGCTTACCGCACGCTGACGCTTATCAATAACCCCGCTACCATACGTTTCGGCTGGGCAAATAAACATATTATTAAAAATTTAAGCCGGGATGAGGTTCTGAGCCAGTTGAAAAAAAGCCTCGCGTCGCCGCGCAGCGTCCCGCCGTGGACGCGCGAACAATGGCAATTCAAGCTGGAACGGGAATATCAGGATATCGCTGCCTTACCGCAGCAGGCCCGACTCAAGATTAAGCGTCCGGTTAAAGTACAGCCGATCGCCCGCATCTGGTATAAAGGCCAGCAAAAACAGGTACAACACGCCTGCCCCACGCCGATTATCGCATTAATCAACACGGACAACGGCGCAGGCGTGCCGGATATTGGCGGGCTGGAAAACTATGACGCCGATAATATTCAGCACCGTTTTAAACCACAGGCGCAGCCGCTGCGACTGATTATTCCGCGACTGCACCTGTATGTGGCGGATTAACGTCCCGGCGTCATACTGCCAACCATTAACTCCGGACGTACCCAGGCGTCGAACTCCTCGTCGCTAAGGTATCCTAATGCCACGGCTGAGGCTTTGAGCGTCAGCCCTTCTTTATGCGCCTTCTTCGCAATCTCCGCCGCTTTATCGTAACCGATGTGCGTATTCAGCGCAGTGACCAGCATCAGCGACTCATTCAGCAACTGCGTAATACGCTCGCGGTTTGGCTCGATTCCTGACGCACAGTGTTTATTAAAACTCTCCATGCCATCGGCCAGCAGGCGCACCGTTTGCAGAAAATTATGAATAACCATCGGACGATAGACGTTGAGCTCAAAGTTGCCCGATGCGCCCCCCATATTGATGGCCACATCGTTACCCATTACCTGGCAACATAGCATCGTTACCGCTTCACACTGGGTCGGGTTCACTTTACCAGGCATAATGGAACTGCCTGGCTCATTCTCCGGGATAGCAATCTCGCCAATGCCGCAGCGCGGGCCGGACGCCAGCCAGCGAACATCGTTGGCGATTTTCATCAGCGAGGCCGCCAGTCCTTTTAATGCGCCATGCGCCTGTACCAACGCGTCACAGGTCGCCAGCGCTTCGAATTTATTCGGGGCGGTAACAAACGGCGCCGCGGTAATCGTCGCCAGTTCCTCGGCCACGCGCCGGGCATATTCCGGGTGGGTATTAAGCCCTGTCCCTACTGCGGTTCCGCCGAGCGCCAGTTCCGCGACGTGCGGTAAACTGTGCTCAATGTGTCTGAGGTTATGTTCCAGCATGGCTACCCAACCGGAAATCTCCTGGCCTAAGGTGAGCGGCGTCGCGTCCTGCAGGTGAGTACGGCCAATTTTGACAATATCGGCGAAAGCGTGGGATTTATCGCGAAGCGTATCCGTTAATGCGGATAATTGCGGGATGAGGTGTTCGCGTAACGCCAGTAACGCCGCCACGTGCATGGCGGTTGGGAACACATCGTTTGAGCTTTGACTCTTATTGACGTCATCATTGGGATGCACCTTGCGTTCCATACCGCGAACGCCGCCCAAAATTTCACTGGCGCGGTTCGCTAACACCTCATTCATATTCATGTTGCTTTGCGTACCGGACCCGGTCTGCCAAATCGCCAGCGGAAACTCATCAGCATGTTTTCCCGCCAGCACTTCATCAGCCGCCTGGATAATCGCGCTGGCTTTTTCCGCCGCCAACAACCCTAAGTCCTGGTTGACCTTCGCAGCGGCGCGCTTGGTCAACGCCAGAGCGTGAATGAGCGAGACGGGCATTTTCTCCGTGGAAATCCGAAAATGCTCCAGCGAACGTTGAGTCTGCGCCCCCCACAGTTTATCTGCCGGGACTTCAATCGCGCCCATTGAATCTTTCTCGCGGCGTACCGTTACCATTACCTGCTCCTTACTCAAGTTGATGAGATCATGTGTCGACATTGCTCACATGTTTGCGGTCTTATGAGTATTAACGATAACAACACAACGGTGTAGACCGGATAAGGCGCTTGCGCCGTTCTCCGGCAAAATAGCGAATCATGTTACCGCCCCGCAGGGCGGCGACATTACTTAACGCAGCGTGCGCACTGCGATGACTGAATCTGCTGGAAGAAATCGTTGCCTTTATCATCCACCAGAATAAAGGCCGGAAAATCCTCCACTTCAATTTTCCAGATAGCCTCCATACCCAGTTCAGGATATTCCACGCACTCCAGGCGCTTGATACTGCCCTGCGCCAGAACGGCTGCCGGGCCGCCGATACTGCCCAGGTAGAAGCCGCCATGTTTCTTACAGGCATCGGTCACCTGCTGGCTGCGGTTGCCTTTCGCCAACATGATCATACTGCCGCCCTGCGACTGGAGCTGATCAACATAAGAGTCCATCCGTCCTGCGGTAGTCGGCCCAAGCGACCCGGAGGCGTACCCTTCCGGCGTTTTTGCCGGCCCCGCATAATAGATAGGATGATCTTTGATGTACTGCGGCAAACCTTCGCCGCTGTCCATCCGTTCTTTCAGTTTAGCGTGCGCGATGTCGCGGCCCACAATAATTGTGCCGTTCAGCGACAGGCGCGTTGATACCGGATACTGCGACAGTTGTTGCAGTATCTCGCTCATGGGACGGTTAAGATCAACGCGCACCGCCTCGCCCTCTCCCGCCTGGCGCAGCGCCTCTGGAATATATTTACCGGGATTGCGCTCCAGCTTCTCGATCCAGATCCCTTCCCGGTTGATCTTCGCTTTAATGTTTCGATCCGCGGAGCAGGACACGCCCATACCTACCGGACACGATGCCCCGTGGCGCGGCAATCGGATGACACGAATATCGTGAGCGAAATATTTGCCGCCGAACTGCGCGCCCAAGCCAAGATTTTGCGCCTCAAGCAACAATTCTTTTTCCAGCTCAATATCGCGGAAGGCCTGCCCGTGTTCATTGCCTTCGGTTGGTAGCGCATCATAGTATTTTGCCGAGGCCAGCTTAACGGTCTTCAGGTTCGCTTCCGCCGAGGTGCCGCCAATGACAAACGCAATGTGATACGGCGGACAGGCGGCGGTGCCCAGCGTACGCATTTTATCAACGAGATAATTTTTGAGCTTACCCGGCGTCAGAAGCGCTTTTGTCTCCTGATAGAGGTAGGTTTTATTCGCCGATCCGCCGCCTTTAGCGATACAGAGGAATTTATATTCATCGCCATCGACGCTGTAGAGATCGATCTGCGCTGGCAGGTTAGTACCGGTATTGACCTCTTTGTACATATCCAGCGCCGCGTTTTGCGAATAGCGCAGGTTATCTTCGATATAGGTGTTATATACGCCGCGAGCCAGCGCCGCTTCATCACCTCCGCCAGTCCAGACGCGTTGGCCTTTTTTGCCGACAATAATGGCCGTACCGGTATCCTGGCAGGTGGGCAACACGCCCTTGGCCGCAATATCGGAGTTTCGCAGGAATTGCAGCGCGACATATTTGTCGTTTTCACTGGCCTGCGGATCGCGCAGAATATCCGCCACCTGCTGCTGATGCGCGGGACGTAACATAAAAGACGCATCGTGGAAGGCCTGACGCGCCAACAGCGTTAGCGCTTCCGGCGCGACTTTCAGGATCTCTTGTCCTTCAAATTCGGCGACGGAAACATGTTCGCTGGTCAACAAGTAGTACTCGGTATCGTCCTTTTTGAGGGGAAAAGGGTCTTGATAAAAGAAGGGTTTGTTTGACATTGTGCTCTCACTTACCGCTCGGTATGGTTATTCTCTGGGCAGGTGTTCCATTGCCCGACTCAAAGCGAGTAACACTATCCTACACAATTTTTTAACAAAAACTGAGACAAGTACGACTTTTTACGCCCGGAGGTTACTTCATGCGGGTTTCTTGGTTTAATACCTCCCATTGATCTCCACATTGAAACAGGGCTTGATAATGCAAAAACTCATTAACTCAGTGCAAAACTATGCCTGGGGAAGTAAAACTGCGTTAACAGAACTTTATGGCATCGCCAATCCGCAGCAGCAGCCAATGGCTGAACTCTGGATGGGCGCGCATCCCAAAAGCAGCTCGCGAATCACCACCGCCAACGGCGAAACCGTCTCCCTGCGTGACGCCATCGAAAAGAATAAAACCGCCATGCTGGGCGAAGCGGTAGCCAACCGTTTCGGCGAACTGCCGTTTCTGTTTAAAGTACTGTGCGCCGCGCAGCCGCTCTCTATTCAGGTGCACCCGAATAAACGCAACTCCGAAATCGGTTTCGCGAAAGAAAATGCGGCGGGTATCCCCATGGATGCCGCAGAGCGGAACTATAAAGATCCGAATCATAAACCAGAGCTGGTTTTTGCCCTGACGCCTTTCCTGGCGATGAACGCGTTCCGCGAATTTTCTGACATTGTCTCTTTACTGCAACCTGTCGCCGGCGCGCATTCCGCTATCGCCCACTTTTTGCAGGCGCCGAATGCTGAACGTCTGAGCCAGCTTTTCGCCAGCCTGTTGAATATGCAAGGCGAAGAAAAATCCCGCGCGTTAGCCGTACTCAAAGCGGCGCTTAACAGCCAGCAAGGCGAACCGTGGCAAACGATCCGCGTGATTTCAGAGTATTATCCTGACGACAGCGGGCTTTTCTCTCCTTTGTTGCTGAATGTGGTCAAACTGAATCCCGGCGAGGCGATGTTCCTGTTTGCCGAAACGCCTCATGCTTATCTGCAGGGCGTTGCGCTGGAAGTCATGGCGAACTCCGATAACGTTCTGCGCGCTGGCCTTACGCCAAAATATATCGACATCCCTGAGCTGGTCGCGAACGTGAAGTTCGAACCTAAGCCTGCCAGCGAGTTGCTGACTGCCCCGGTAAAAAGCGGCGCGGAGCTGGACTTCCCAATTCCGGTTGACGATTTTGCTTTTTCACTGCACGACCTGGCGCTTCAGGAGACGAGCATCGGCCAACACAGCGCCGCGATTCTGTTCTGCGTTGAGGGTGAGGCGGTGTTACGTAAAGATGAACAGCGTCTGGTACTGAAGCCGGGTGAATCTGCCTTTATCGGCGCGGATGAGTCTCCGGTTAACGCCAGCGGCACAGGCCGTTTAGCGCGTGTTTATAACAAGCTGTAGCAACGTACTGAATTTTTTAACAACTCTTGCTAAGCTTATAACAGACGTAAAACTCCTCCAGGCGGTTTAATCCGCCTGGTTTCATTTTTATGGACAATTGATATGAAAAAAACACTGGTAGCTGCAGGTGTAGTAATTGCACTTGGCATCGTCTGGACAGGCGGCGCCTGGTATACGGGGAAAAAGCTGGAGAACCATCTTTCAGAAATGGTGACTCAGGCCAATGAACAGCTCAAGCGTACTGCGCCGGAGGCCGGTGTCGAATTAAGTTATCAAAACTACCAGCGTGGCGTGTTCAGTAGCCATCTGCAACTGGTTGTCAAACCGGTTGCCGGCGCAGACACTACCTGGTTGAAACCCGGGCAAAGCATTGTGCTGGACGAGTCCGTTTCACATGGTCCCTTCCCGCTCGCCCAGCTCAAAACGCTCAATCTGCTCCCTTCTATGGCGTCGGTAAAAACCACCCTGGTGAATAACGATGCGGCAAAACCCCTCTTTGATATCGCGAAAGGCGACACGCCCTTTGTTATCAATACCCGCATTGGTTATGGCGGCGATACCCGCTCCGATATCTCTCTCAAGCCGTTAAACTACGAGAATGCCGGTGAAAAGGTCGCCTTTAGCGGCGGCGAGTTCCAGCTTAACGCCGATAAAGACGGTAATGTGGTTTCGCTGTCGGGCGAAGCGCAGAGCGGCCTGGTCGATGCCGTTAACGAATATAATCAGAAGGTCCAACTCACCTTTAATAATTTGAAAACCGACGGTACCAGTAAGCTGGCAAGCTTTGGCGAGCGTGTAGGCGACCAAAAGTTAACGCTGGATAAACTGTCCATCGCCATTGAGGGTAAAGAGATGGCGGTGCTGGAAGGGATGGAAATTGCCGGCAAGTCCGATCTCGTCAACGACGGAAAAACCATTAACAGCCAGTTGGATTACTCGCTTAACAGCCTGAAAGTGCAGAATCAGGATTTGGGCAGCGGTAAATTAACGCTGAAAGTCGGTCAAATCGACGGCGAAGCCTGGCACCAGTTTAGTCAGCAATATCATGCGCAAACGCAGGCGCTGTTGAATCAGCCGGACGTGGCGCAGAATCCTGAGCTTTATCAGCAAAAAGTCACTGAAGCGTTCTTTAGCGCTCTCCCCGTGCTGTTAAAAGGCGATCCGGTACTGACCCTGGCGCCGCTTAGCTGGAAAAACGCCAAAGGGGAAACCACGCTGAATCTGTCGCTGTTCCTCAAAGATCCGGCAACCACAACGGCACAACCGCAAACGCTGGCGCAGGAAGTCGACCGCTCCGTGAAATCGCTGGATGCGAAACTGGCAATTCCAATGGACATGGCGGTCGAGTTTATGACGCAGATAGCAAAGCTGGAAGGCTATCAGCAGGATGATGCGGAAAAACTGGCAAAACAGCAGGTGCAGGGGCTGTCCGCAATGGGTCAGATGTTCCGACTGACAACGCTGAAGGATAATACTATCGCCTCCAGTTTGCAGTACGCCAATGGCCAGATCACGCTCAACGGACAAAAAATGCCGTTGGAAGACTTTGTCGGCCTGTTTGGGATGCCGGCGCTTTCCGTTCCGGACGTTCCGGCGCTGCCTCAACAATAATCGCCTTGCCGGGTGTCGCGACGCTGCACCCGGTCTGCGCCGAACGACGCGCAGCCTCTACTTTTGCGTTACCAGGCGAGCGGCTATCGTTTGACTCCGCACATGGTGCTCGTCGTGAGCAATACGCTGCAATATTCGTTCGGCCAGGGTATAGCCTATTTCTCGCGCCGGCGTACTGGCCCAGATAATCGGCAGGTCGTCGAGGGCGTTCTCCGCCACATCAGCAAACGCCGCCAGCGACACCTGCTGCTCGAAATAACGATCGACACCGCTCTCGCCACTCTGTCGTCCGGCTCTCAGCAGGCCAAACCACGCCCCCATCGCAATGGTTTCGTTGTAACAAACGACAGCGCTAATGGTCGGATTGTATCGCAACAGCGCGGTAATGCTTTCTGCCGCCTATTTCTGACTGGAAGCGCATTCCACGATCCACTCGCTGTGAAACGGTAGACCGTATTTTAACAACGTCGCGCAATAGCCGCCCACGCGCTCCGCGCGGGTTAAAGATGCGCTTTGTCCTCCCAGCCAGGCGATGCGCTGATGGCCCTGACGAATAAGGTACTCCGTCAGGAGTTGCGCCGCCTGCATGTTGTCAGGCCGAACGGTATCCGCATCATCAAGATAGCTGGCGCGTGACGCAAACACGACAGGAATACCTTGTGCGTCGGCCTGCGCTCTTCTTCGCCAGCGGTGCTCTCGCTCACGGCGCATATTGCCGCGTATCAGCACGGCGCGCCGTGGCTGGATGCGTTACGCGCCTCGCTGGCGGCTAATATGCGCTATATTGAGCAGGCGCTGAATGGCGCCTTTCCGACGTTGAACTGGCAAGCGCCGCCATCGACCTATCTGGCATGGATTGATCTCCGTCCACTCGGCATTGACGATCAAAAATTACAGCACACGCTCATTCATCAGGAGAAAGTCGCCATTATGTCCGGCGATACCTATGGCGCAGAAGGCCGGGGATTTGTGCGTCTGAATGCCGGATGCCCTCGCCTGAAACTTGAAAAAGGCGTCAACGGATTGATTAACGCTATCCGCACCGTTCACTGATACTGTCTACAGGCGGGGGGTTGCCCCTTTATCCTGAGAGGCGATAACAGAGACGGCCCCCGTGAGCTGACCGGGGGCGCGTTAAAGAGAATGATACAAAATTTCTCCCGCGCTCTCGCGAAGTTGCAACGTAATGACTCCGTTTTTGCAAAATTTCCAGAGCATTATCGATCTGTAGTATAATGGTGCGCACTTTTATTAAAAATTGAGTGCGCCCATGATTGATATTACGCTTCCTTTGACTGACATCCACCGCCACCTTGATGGCAACATTCGCGCCCAAACAATTCTGGATCTTGGTCGGCAGTTCAACATCGCCCTTCCCGCCCAAACGCTGGAAACGCTGATTCCGCATGTCCAGGTCACCTCAACCGAACCTGATTTAGTAAGCTTTCTCACGAAGCTCGATTGGGGGGTAAAAGTCCTGGCATCGCTTGACGCCTGCCGCCGTGTGGCCTTTGAAAATATTGAAGATGCCGCACGTAACGGCCTGCATTACGTCGAGCTTCGCTTTTCGCCCGGCTATATGGCGATGGCGCATCAGTTACCGATCGCAGGCGTGGTTGAAGCCGTTATCGACGGTGTACGCGACGGCTGTAACACGTTTGGCGTCGAGGCACGACTCATTGGCATTATGAGCCGTACCTTCGGCGAGGCGGCATGTTTACAGGAGCTTGATGCGCTGCTGGCGCACAGAGAGAAAATCACCGCGCTGGATTTAGCCGGTGATGAGCTGGGCTTTCCCGGCAGTCTGTTTTTGTCGCACTTTAATCGGGCGCGCGATGCGGGCTGGCATATTACCGTTCACGCTGGCGAAGCCGCAGGGCCGGAAAGTATCTGGCAGGCGATTCGCGAACTGGGGGCCGAACGTATCGGACATGGCGTAAAAGCTGTCGAAGATCGCGCGTTAATGGATTTTCTTGCACAGCAGCGTATCGGTATTGAATCCTGTCTGACCTCGAATATTCAGACCAGTACCGTCGCATCGCTGGCAGATCATCCGCTCAAAACCTTCCTTGAGCATGGCGTTCTCGCCAGTCTTAATACGGACGATCCGGCTGTTCAGGGCGTAGATATTATCCATGAATATCATGTCGCCGCGCCAGCGGCAGGATTGAGCCGCGAGCAGATTCGCCAGGCGCAGATTAACGGTCTGGAAATCGCCTTTCTGAGCGATAGCGAAAAACGTGCGCTGCGCGAAAAAGTGGCCGCGGCGTAAGATTGCTTTATTGATGCTAACGCCCTCTCTCCGCCTGCGGTTTAATGCTATCCCAGGCGGAGAAATGCGACATCTCAGGCAAGACACAGCGTCGCGCGATGTTTTGCCGATTCCATGCCCAGTTCAATCAACTCCATAATTTGAATCGCCTGACTTGCCGGCACGGGATTTTCACCGTTACCGTTTAACGCATCGCGGATGGCGGCATAATATGCCGGATAGTTACCCGGCAACGTAAGCCAGTTTTCTTCTTTGCGCGTCTCTCCCTCAACCAGGGTCAATACGCCGTCACGCATGTCGTATCCCCAGTCTTCCTGCGGTAAACGCTCGCCGTTTTTTAACCGTTCTTCCTGGGGATCGAGGCCATATTTTACATAGCTACCGCGCGAACCATGAACGATGTATCGCGCGGATTCCGCCGCGGCCAGCATCGTACCGTGCAAAATCACGCGGCGCTGGGGGTAGGATAAAATCGCGTGGAAATAATCTGTAGACTGCGCGCCCGGACGCAGTTGCGCTAAATCCACCGTCATGCTGACCGGCAGGCCAAAAAGTTGAATGGCCTGATCCAACAAGTGCGGCGCCAGATCGTACCAGATACCACTTCCTGGCCCGCCTTGCTCGCGCCAGCGGTCGCGCACCTGGGGACGGAAACGATCAAAGTGGGATTCAAACAAGGACACCTCGCCGAGCACGCCATCCGCCAGCAAGGCCTTCAGCGTCAAAAAATCGCTGTCCCAGCGTCGGTTGTGGAAGACGGAAAGTACCCGGCCAGTGCTCCGCGCAAGCGCATCCAACTCTCGCGCCTGTGACAGTGTCACGGTAAAGGGTTTATCAACCACCACATGCTTACCGGCTTCCAGCGCAGCTTTCGCCAGCGGGAAATGGGTATCGTTGGGCGTCGGGATCACGATCAGGTCGATATGCGGATCGTTAAATAAATGTCGGGGCTCAGAGACCACGGAAACCGCCGGCCAGTCTGCTTTCACTTTTGTTTCATCGCTGCTGGACACCGCCGCAAGCTCTAGCCCTGGCGTTCCCATAATTAATGGCGCATGAAAGGTTTTACTGGCGTAGCCATAACCGATTAACCCAACGCGGATTTTGTCATTCATCTCACTGCCTCCGGTTTTAGATATCGCTATTCCACACCATCGTGCGATTAGCCGCAATAGCGTCCTGACCATCAACGTAGCATCAAATGATTAACTTGTTACAGAACAGAGGCTGAAAACGTTTCCCTCCCTCTTGCCGACCGTTCGCCAGGAAAGTAACATTTACCCCCTGTGTTTATGGATAAATCAAAGCAAATGTCGTCAATAATGAATCGTCTTATTGAATTAACTGGGTGGATAGTTCTCGTTATCTCAGTCATTCTTTTAGGTATTGCCAACCATATTGACAATTACCAACCACCAGAGCCCACGGCTTCCGTTCAGAAGAAGTAAGCGTCAGATAATGTAAAGGCATTTTCGCGTGGTACGGTAAGCGGCGCCCCGGGGGTGCAATGAAAAGTCAAAAACCGGCAAAAAAAACGAAATATGTCCTATCTGGTCTGACGTTTATTGCCTGTTGTAGGAAAGCGCGTTAACCTTTCGCCCCAGGCGCCATGTGGCGCCTGACTCTTTACCGGTAAGAATATTCCCTTTTTACCTGCACCCCTGACCTCTCACTGGTGCGGTTTTGTTTATTTTTTATCAGTGACTACTCCGTTGGCATTATATTTAATATGGATCAACTTTATATGACTGTTCAGGATTATCTATTAAAATTCCGCAAAATTAGTTCGCTCGAAAGTCTGGAAAAACTGTTCGACCACCTTAACTATACCCTTACTGATGACATGGATATTGTTAATATGTATCGCGCTGCAGATCACCGCCGTGCCGAACTGGTTTCCGGAGGACGCCTGTTTGATGTAGGTCAGGTTCCGCAATCCGTCTGGCGCTATGTGCAATAAAGAAAGTAGCGTTTAACATCAAAAACCTTATAATATTTGCCCCAAAATGAGCGGCATGACCGTTAACGCGCGTAACCCCGGAGAAGATATGACTACAACACCGCCACAACGAATTGGAGGCTGGCTTCTTGGCCCGTTAGCCTGGCTGTTAGTCGCGTTGTTGAGCGCCTCGCTGGCGTTATTACTCTACGTTATGGCGCTTGCCACACCGCAAACGTTCAAGACGCTTAGCGGACAGGAAACCGGTAATTTACTGCTATGGGGCATTTCATTTATTACCGCTATCGCCATGTGGTACTATACCCTGTGGTTGACAATCGCATTCTTCAAACGCAGACGCTGCGTGCCGAAGCATTACATTATCTGGCTGCTGGTGTCGGTGTTACTGGCGGTTAAAGCATTTGCCTTTTCGCCCGTCTCAGATGCCTTTGCCGTGCGTCAGTTACTCTTCCCACTGTTGGCGACGGCGCTCATTGTGCCTTATCTCAAACGTTCAACGCGCGTTAAAACAACGTTTGTTAATCCGTAATAACCCTACAGTTAACCTGTTGTCGCCTGTGGTAGTTTGACAGATAATAGGCGGCTTTTTTATTTCAGGCCGAAACATGACTGATTACCTGCTGCTCTTTGTCGGAACTGTACTGGTCAATAACTTTGTACTGGTCAAATTCCTGGGCCTTTGTCCCTTTATGGGCGTATCCAAAAAACTGGAAACCGCCATGGGGATGGGCCTCGCGACGACCTTTGTCATGACGCTGGCGTCGATATGCGCCTGGCTTATCGACACCTGGATACTTATTCCGCTGGATCTGATTTATCTGCGGACGCTAGCCTTTATCCTCGTCATTGCTGTGGTCGTGCAATTTACCGAAATGGTTGTGCGGAAAACCAGCCCGGCGTTATACCGCTTGTTAGGCATCTTCTTACCACTGATTACCACTAACTGTGCGGTTCTGGGCGTAGCGTTACTGAATATTAATCTCGGTCATCACTTTCTTCAGTCGGCGCTGTACGGATTTTCCGCCGCCGTCGGTTTTTCATTAGTGATGGTTCTGTTTGCCGCCATCCGCGAACGCCTTGCCGTGGCGGATGTGCCCGCCCCTTTTCGTGGTAACGCGATAGCATTGATTACCGCAGGATTAATGTCTTTGGCCTTTATGGGCTTTAGTGGTTTGGTGAAGTTGTAATGAATACTATCTGGATTGCCGTTGGCGCCCTGACCCTTCTGGGCCTGGTGTTCGGCGCCATTCTGGGTTATGCCTCCCGCCGATTCGCGGTTGAAGATGATCCGGTTGTTGAAAAAATCGATGCGATTTTGCCGCAGAGTCAGTGTGGTCAGTGCGGCTATCCCGGCTGTCGCCCCTACGCCGAAGCCGTGGGTCTTCAGGGCGAGAAAATCAATCGTTGCGCGCCCGGCGGCGAAACCGTCATGCTGAAAATGGCAGAGTTGCTAAACGTAGAGCCGCAACCATGCGATGGTGAAGAACAGCAGGCTGCGCCAGTACGTATGCTGGCAGTTATTGATGAAAATAACTGCATTGGCTGCACAAAATGCATTCAGGCCTGCCCGGTTGACGCCATCGTTGGCGCAACGCGCGCCATGCACACGGTCATGAGCGATCTCTGTACTGGCTGTAATCTGTGCGTCGATCCGTGTCCGACGCACTGCATCAAATTACGTCCGGTGAATGAGACGCCCGACAGTTGGAAATGGGATTTGAACACCATTCCCGTTCGCATCATTCCCGTGGAACAACATGCTTAAACTATTTTCCGCTTTCAGAAAAGATAAAATCTGGGATTTCGACGGTGGTATTCATCCGCCCGAAATGAAGTCCCAGTCAAACGGCACGCCGCTGCGCCAGGTGCCTTTGGCGCCGCGCTTTGTTATCCCTTTAAAACAGCACATTGGCGCTGAGGGCGAGCTGTGCGTTAGCGTCGGCGATCGCGTGCTACGCGGCCAGGCGCTTACCCGTGGACGTGGGAGAATGCTGCCGGTACACGCGCCCACCTCCGGGACGGTTATCGCTATTGCCCCCCACTCGACGGCACATCCTTCGGCGCTGGCGGAGTTAAGCGTCATCATTGATGCCGACGGCGAGGACCGCTGGATTGAGCGTGATGGCTGGTCTGATTACCGCGCCCACAGCCGTGAAGCGCTCATTGAACGCATTCATCAGTATGGCGTTGCCGGGCTTGGCGGCGCAGGGTTTCCCACCGGCGTTAAATTGCAGGGTGGCGGCGATAAAATCACCACGCTTATTATCAATGCCGCAGAGTGCGAACCTTACATTACGGCGGACGATCGTTTGATGCAGGACTGCGCCGCGCAGATTGTGGAAGGTATTCGCATCCTGGCGCATATTCTGCAACCGCGTGAGGTATTAATCGGCATTGAAGATAACAAACCGCAGGCTATTTCCATGCTGCGCGCCGTACTGGCTGACGCTCACGACATTTCGTTACGTGTTATCCCAACCAAATACCCTTCCGGCGGCGCAAAACAGCTCACCCAAATACTGACGGGAAAACAGGTTCCCCACGGCGGGCGCTCCTCTGATATTGGCGTGCTGATGCAAAACGTCGGTACGGCGTATGCCGTTAAACGCGCCGTGATTGACGGCGAACCGATCACAGAACGCGTCGTCACCTTAACGGGTGAAGCGGTAAGCCGTCCGGGTAACGTCTGGGCGCGGCTCGGCACTCCCGTTCGTCATTTGCTTAACGATGCCGGGTTCTGCCCTTCCGCTGACCAGATGGTCATCATGGGCGGCCCGTTGATGGGATTCACCCTTCCCTGGCTTGACGTACCGGTCGTAAAAATCACTAACTGCCTGCTGGCGCCATCCGTGACTGAAATGGGAGCGCCTCAGGAAGAGAAAAGCTGTATTCGTTGCAGCGCTTGCGCTGACGCCTGCCCTGCCGACCTTTTACCGCAGCAGCTTTATTGGTTCAGCAAAGGGCAGCAGCATGACAAGGCTACCGCTCACCATATTGCTGATTGTATAGAATGCGGCGCCTGCGCCTGGGTCTGCCCGAGTAATATTCCGCTCGTCCAATATTTCCGTCAGGAAAAAGCGGAGATTAATGCGATCAGGCTTGAAGAAAAACGCGCCGCTGAAGCAAAAGCGCGTTTTGAGGCTCGTCAGGCAAGACTGGAGCGCGAAAAAGTCGCCCGCCTTGCACGTCATAAGAGCGCGGCGGTACAACCAGCGGCAAAAGATCAGGACGCCATTGCCGCTGCGCTGGCGCGGGTAAAAGAGAAACAGGCGCAGGCCACGCAACCGGTGGTTATTCAGGCGGGTAGTCTGCCAGACAATAGCGCCGTCATCGCGGCCCGTGAAGCGCGTAAAGCGCAAGCGCGCGCTAAACAAGCCGCTCATCCGGTGGCTGACAGCGCGATACCCGGCGACGACCCGCGTAAAGCCGCAGTGGAGGCGGCTATCGCTCGCGCCAAAGCCCGCAAACAGGAGCAGCAGGCCGGAAGCGAACCTGCCGAACCGGTCGATCCGCGCAAAGCCGCGGTGGAGGCGGCCATCGCCCGCGCCAAAGCCCGCAAACAGGAGCAGCAGGCCGGAAGCGAACCTGCCGAAGCGGTCGACCCGCGCAAAGCCGCGGTGGAAGCGGCTATCGCCCGCGCCAAAGCCCGCAAGCAGGAGCAGCAGGCCGGAGGCGAACCTGCCGAAGCGGTCGACCCGCGTAAAGCCGCGGTGGAAGCGGCCATCGCCCGCGCCAAAGCCCGTAAGCAGGAGCAGCAGGCCGGAAGCGAACCTGCCGAACCGGCCGACCCGCGTAAAGCCGCGGTTGCTGCGGCTATCGCCCGCGTTCAGGCAAAAAAAGCAGCACAGCAGCAGGTTGTTAACGAGGATTAAATGGTATTCAGAATCGCAAGCTCGCCTTATACCCATAACCAGCGTCAGACATCGCGAATCATGTTGCTGGTAGTAATCGCCGCTCTGCCGGGGATTGCCGCGCAGACGTGGTTTTTTGGTTGGGGAACGCTTTTCCAGATCGTTCTGGCTGCTATCACGGCGCTCGTCGCGGAAGCCATTGTCCTCAGGCTGCGCAGACAATCGGTCGCCAGTCACCTGCAGGATTATTCCGCGTTATTGACGGGGCTTTTGCTGGCGGTCAGCATCCCTCCGCTCGCGCCCTGGTGGATGGTCGTGCTGGGAACCGGATTCGCCATTATTATCGCTAAACAGTTATATGGCGGGCTGGGACAAAACCCCTTTAATCCGGCCATGATCGGTTACGTGGTGCTATTAATTTCCTTTCCGGTGCAAATGACAAGCTGGTTGCCGCCTTATGAAATAGCCGCAACAACGCCCGATATGCTGGACACGTTGCGGATGATTTTTACCGGGCATACCGCCAGCGGCGGCGATATGACGCTGCTACGTATCGGTATTGACGGTATCAGCCAGGCGACGCCGCTGGATACGTTTAAAACGTCCTTGCGCGCCGGGCACTCCGTTGAGCAAATCATGCAGTACCCGATATACAGCGGCGCGCTGGCTGGCGTGGGCTGGCAGTGGGTTAACCTCGCCTGGCTTGTCGGCGGCGTATTCCTGCTGTGGCAAAAAGCCATCCGCTGGCATATCCCGGTCAGTTTTCTGCTCACGCTGGCGCTATGCGCCGCGTTAGGTTGGCTTTTGTCGCCCGCTACGCTGGCCTCGCCGCAGCTTCATCTGCTGTCAGGCGCCACCATGCTGGGCGCATTTTTTATCTTAACGGATCCGGTTACCGCCTCCACGACCAACCGTGGACGTTTAATTTTCGGCGCGCTGGCTGGGGTATTAGTGTGGCTGATTCGTAGCTTCGGCGGCTACCCGGACGGCGTTGCTTTTGCTGTCCTGTTGGCGAATATCACGGTTCCTCTGATCGACTACTACACGCGCCCCCGCGTCTATGGACATCGCAAAGGATAAACCATGCTGAAAACGATTCGTAAACACGGTATTACGCTGGCGCTTTTTGCCGCAGGCTCTACGGGATTGACCGCGGTGATTAATCAGATGACAAAATCAACCATCCACGAACAAGCGCTGCAACAACAACATGCCTTGTTTGATCAGGTATTGCCGCCAGATCGTTACAATAATAATCTGCAAGAGAGTTGTTATCTGGTCGATGCGCCCGCCCTCGGCAAAGGCACACACCGTGTTTTTATCGCTCGCAAGGATGATAAACCCGTAGCGGCCATCATTGAGGCCACCGCGCCAGATGGCTATTCCGGCGCTATCCAGCTTATTGTTGGCGCAGATTTCAGCGGTACCGTCCTGGGGACGCGCGTGACGGAACATCATGAGACGCCAGGGTTAGGTGATAAAATTGAGCGCCGTTTGTCTGACTGGATTACCCACTTTAGCGGTAAAACCATCAGCGGTGAAAATGATACGCACTGGGCGGTGAAAAAAGATGGCGGTGATTTTGATCAATTTACCGGGGCGACAATAACGCCGCGCGCCGTGGTGAATGCGGTTAAACGCGCCGGGCTGTACGCCGAATCACTGCCCGCTCAGCTCCCCCATTTAACCGCCTGTGGAGAATAACCATGAGCGAAATAAAAGACATTGTTGTTCAGGGGTTATGGAAAAATAACTCTGCTCTGGTGCAGCTACTTGGCCTGTGCCCTTTACTGGCGGTGACGTCTACGGCAACCAACGCTCTGGGTCTGGGTCTGGCCACGACGCTGGTATTAACGCTGACCAACCTTACGGTGTCCGCACTACGTCGCTGGACGCCGGCAGAAATCCGTATCCCAATTTACGTTATGATCATTGCTTCGGTGGTAAGCGCAGTACAGATGCTGATCAATGCGTATGCGTTCGGTTTGTATCAGTCTTTAGGGATTTTTATTCCGTTGATTGTAACGAACTGCATTGTTGTTGGTCGCGCCGAAGCGTTTGCCGCGAAAAAAGGACCGTGGCTTTCCGCGTTGGACGGTTTTTCCATCGGCATGGGCGCGACAGGCGCAATGTTCGTGCTGGGCTCACTGCGCGAGATCCTCGGGAATGGTACGCTTTTCGATGGCGCGGATAGCCTGCTGGGAGGCTGGGCAAAAGTATTACGGGTCGAGATATTTCACACCGACTCGCCTTTCCTGCTGGCGATGCTGCCGCCAGGCGCGTTTATCGGCCTGGGGCTCATGCTGGCGGTAAAATATCTTATTGATGAAAAAATGAAGAAACGCCGCGCCGAAACCGCGCCTTCCGCTGTTCCGGCAGGTGAAACAGGGAAAGTCTGATGAACAAAGCAAAAAGGCTGGAAATTCTGACGCGCCTGCGCGACAACAATCCGCACCCCACAACGGAACTCAATTTCACGTCGCCGTTTGAGTTGCTGATTGCCGTGTTGCTTTCCGCGCAGGCAACCGACGTCAGCGTGAACAAGGCTACCGCCAAACTTTACCCGGTCGCCAATACGCCAGCCGCGATGCTGGAGCTGGGCGTAGAGGGCGTGAAATCCTATATCAAAACTATCGGCTTATTTAACAGTAAAGCGGAAAACGTGATTAAGACCTGCCGTATTTTACTGGACAAGCATAATGGCGAAGTGCCGGAGGATCGGGCGGCGCTGGAAGCGCTTCCCGGCGTGGGGCGTAAAACCGCTAACGTGGTGCTAAATACCGCCTTCGGCTGGCCGACCATCGCCGTTGATACGCATATATTTCGTGTATGCAACCGAACACAGTTCGCGCCGGGTAAAAATGTCGAACAGGTAGAAGAGAAGTTGCTGAAAGTGGTGCCGAATGAGTTCAAAGTGGACTGCCATCACTGGTTAATTTTGCATGGCCGCTATACCTGTATCGCCCGAAAACCCCGCTGCGGCTCCTGCCTCATTGAAGACCTTTGCGAATACAAAGAAAAAGTCGATATTTGATATGGTCGGAGTGCGTCCGTCACGCCAGCGCGCTCCCACCTTCGGCCTGGATCTATTTTAGCCATCAATCATTCCAGTCTCTGTCCTTTTTCTGATGTAATGTGCTTTCGTTTTCCCTTCACGTCAGGTTAATCATTTTTTTAATCGCAAAAATTTCTATCTATCCGTGATCAGGATCACTTTGATAACTTCATGTAAAATTTAATGACACCTAAGGTTACATTTACAACCGGATAGACTGACGCCCCGTTTTCACTACAAAACATTACTCTGCCATTTTTTCAGATAATGGCCTATATCACTGCTTTTCACCTTAAATAGCAGAAGATATCGCCTTTCACCCAAACTAATGGCCTTTTTGCAGTGTAAAAATCTGCCATTCTTCAAATGAAGAAATTTAACGCTGGATAACATTTCTGACATCGGACGATTCAACCAGAAGAGTTATATGTAACAGATTATTACAAAGCTCTTGTCTGGAGAGGAAAGATAGTGAACATTACCTGCCGTTTCCCCTCCAATATAACAATCGGACGGATGAGTCTGACTCATCACGCGCCAGACAATCCCTGTTAATACGGGGCGTAAAAAAGAGGTAAAAGTGTCTACTGCAAACAAAAAACCAACTGAAAGCGTCAGTTTGAACGCTTTCAAACAACCGAAGGCGTTCTATCTCATCTTCTCGATAGAGTTATGGGAGCGTTTTGGTTATTACGGCCTGCAAGGCATTATGGCCGTCTACCTGGTAAAACAACTGGGTATGTCAGAAGCGGATTCCATCACCCTTTTCTCTTCCTTCAGTGCGCTGGTGTACGGCCTGGTCGCCATTGGCGGTTGGTTAGGTGATAAAATTCTGGGCACCAAACGCGTTATTATGCTGGGTGCCGTGGTGCTGGCTATCGGTTATGCGCTGGTCGCATGGTCTGGTCATGACGCTGGCATCGTCTATATGGGCATGGCGGCTATCGCTGTGGGTAACGGTCTGTTTAAAGCTAACCCGTCTTCCCTGCTGTCTACCTGTTACGCGAAGGACGATCCGCGTCTCGACGGCGCATTTACGATGTATTATATGTCCGTCAACATCGGCTCCTTCTTCTCTATGCTGGCGACGCCGTGGCTGGCGGCGCGTTATGGCTGGAGCACCGCGTTTGCGCTTAGCGTCGTCGGTATGCTGATAACCGTCGTTAACTTTGCTTTCTGCCAGCGCTGGGTGAAAAGCTACGGTTCCAAACCCGACTTTGAACCGATCAACTTCCGTAATCTGCTGCTGACAATCGTGGGTATTGTCGTTCTGATTGCGGTCGCCACCTGGCTGCTGCACAACCAGGATATCGCGCGTATGGTGCTGGGCGTAATCGCTCTTGGCATCGTCATTATCTTCGGTAAAGAAGCGTTTTCCATGCACGGCGCGGCTCGCCGTAAAATGATCGTCGCCTTTATTTTGATGCTGCAGGCGATTATCTTCTTCGTACTGTACAGCCAGATGCCGACGTCGCTGAACTTCTTTGCCATTCGTAACGTCGAGCACTCTATTCTCGGTATCGCGTTCGAACCGGAACAGTATCAGGCGCTGAACCCATTCTGGATCATTATCGGCAGCCCGATTCTGGCCGCTATCTATAACAGGATGGGCGATACGCTGCCGATGCCGATGAAATTCGCCATTGGTATGGTGCTGTGTTCCGGCGCGTTCCTGATTCTGCCGCTGGGCGCCAAATTTGCGAACGATGCCGGCATCGTATCCGTAAACTGGCTGATCGCAAGCTACGGCCTGCAAAGTATCGGTGAGCTGATGATCTCCGGTCTGGGACTGGCAATGGTCGCACAGTTGGTTCCGCAGCGTCTGATGGGCTTCATCATGGGTAGCTGGTTCCTGACAACGGCAGGCGCTAACATCATCGGCGGTTATGTCGCCAACCTGATGGCTGTGCCGAGCGACGTGACTGACCCACTGATGTCCCTGGAAGTCTATGGTCGCGTATTTATGCAGATTGGCATAGCAACCGCCGTTATCGCCGTCCTGATGCTGCTGACAGCGCCTAAGCTGAACCGTATGACCCAGGACGATGATACCGCTGAAAAAGGCTCTAAAGCCGCTACAGTTTAATTTTCCGGGAAACAACATTCAGGCCGCTAACTGTGCGTTAGCGGCTTTTTTTTTGCTCGTCCCCGCACTACCATACTTTAAACCTCAGCAAAAAGGAGTTACCGATGAAACTGTTCTACAAACCGGGTGCCTGCTCTCTTGCTTCCCATATTACCCTGCGCGAAATTGGCAAAGACTTTACGCTTGATGGCGTCGATCTCGCAAAAAAACGCCTGGAAAACGGTGATGATTACCTGGCAGTCAACCCTAAAGGACAGGTTCCGGCTCTGCTGCTGGATGACGGCACACTGTTGACTGAAGGCGTCGCCATTATGCAGTACCTCGCCGACAGCGTTCCCGACCGCCAGCTTCTGGCGCCGGTAAGTAGTCTTGCTCGCTATCATACGCTGGAATGGCTCAACTATATTGCAACGGAACTGCATAAAGGCTTTACCCCGCTGTTCCGCCCTGACACGCCGGAAACACTTAAACCCGCCGTTCGCGCCGGTCTGGAAAAGAAATTGCAGTATGTGGATGAGTCGCTTTCAGACGACCAGTGGATTTGCGGCCAGCGTTTTACCATTGCAGACGCTTATCTGTTTACCGTATTGCGTTGGGCCTATGGCGTAAAACTGAATATGGACGGGTTAACGCATATTGAAAGTTATATGCAGCGTGTCGCAAAAAGACCGACCGTTGCGGCAGCGCTTAAAGCGGAAGGACTGAATTAATGTCATGTTGCCGGATAGCTCGCTGTACCGCCATCCGGCCTCTTTTTAGCAGCAATGCTTACAGCCGCGTTGCGCTGAAGTAATGTTCAGGGTTAGCGATCCTGTCCTGGGCCGCCACGACCTGCAGTTCGTACTCCTGCATCGTTTTGGTGGCGATCATAATCTCATAGACTGCCGCCGTAACGTGCTCCAGCGCCTGCTGCAACGTCGCGCCCTGCAAAAGTTTGACCAGCAATAAACCACTGGTGACATCGCCAACGCCAACCGGCTGACGTGAGCCGAAATCCACCAGCGGACGGCTAATATGCCAGGCTTCCTGCGCTGTCACCAGCAGCATTTCAAAGCGTTCTGAACTGTAACCGGCGCGGGCGAGATGTTTTACCAGTACAATTTCTGGCCCCTGAGCAATCAGTTCGCGCGCCGCCTGCACGGCGTCATCCACACTATTCACGCTATGTTTGCTGAGAATTTCCAGTTCAATCAGGTTAGGCGCGATAATATCGCTGGCGGGTAGCGCATAACGCACATGGAACTCTGCGACGCCAGGCGCCACGATACAGCCCTTTTCCGGATGCCCCATCACGGGATCGCAGAAATATTTTGCCTGCGGATTTGCCGCTTTAACCTGGCGCACAATACCGAGAATGTGTTCTCCCTGCTCGGCAGATCCCAGGTAACCGCTAAGTACGGCGTCGCAGTGCGCTAACTGGCCAATGTCCGCAATCCCCTGGACAATCTCAGTCAGATGGCTGGGCGGCATGACACAGCCAGTCCATTTACCATATTGCGTGTGGTTAGAAAACTGAACGGTATTCAGCGGCCAAACATTCGCGCCAAGACGGCGCATGGGAAATTCGGCGGCGCTGTTGCCCGCATGTCCGAAAACAACATGGGACTGGATAGCGAGGATATTCTTCATTTTTTTACCTGAACATCAAAAATAAGGGAGTGATTTCTCACTCCCTGTTACTTAATGCCTTATTTCCAGCAAATCAGACAATAGTTCTTTTTGCCGCGACGTAATAAGGTATAGCGGCCAAACAGACGGTCCTCATCGTTAAAGATGTATTCAGGATCGGATTGTTTTTCACCATTGATAGTGACAGCGTTGGAGGCGATAGTCTTACGCGCCTGACCACGTGATGGCTGGAGTTCGGCGTCTACCAGCGCCTGCATCAGGTCGGCGCCTTTTTCCATTTCAACCATCGGTACGCCGTCCTGCGCCAACTGCTCAAAGTCAGCTTCGCTCAGCGCGCTCAGTGAACCGCTGAACAGACATTCAGTGATCCGTTTCGCCGCGACCAGCCCCTCTTCACCATGAACCAGGCGCGTCACCTGCTCGGCCAGCACATACTGCGCGCGCGGCGCTTTACCGCTGTTTTTATCTTCTTCTTCCAGGGCATTGATCTCTTCAATATCCATAAAAGTGAAGAATTTCAGGAAGCGATAAACATCGGCATCTGCGGTGTTAATCCAGAACTGGTAGAATTTGTACGGACTGGTTTTCTTCGGATCCAGCCAGACAGCGCCGCCTTCGGTTTTACCGAATTTCGTGCCGTCAGCTTTGGTGATCAGCGGAACGGTCAAACCAAATACCTGATTCTGGTGCAGGCGACGGGTCAGGTCGATACCGGAAGTGATGTTCCCCCACTGGTCAGAACCGCCAATCTGTAAGGCAACGCCGTGCAGTTTATTCAGACAAGCGAAGTCGTACCCCTGTAGCAGGTTATAAGAGAACTCCGTGAAAGAGATACCCTGATCGTCACGGTTCAGACGCTGCTTCACCGCTTCTTTGTTGATCATCTGATTAACGGAAAAATGTTTACCGATATCGCGCAGGAAAGTCAGCACATTCATGCTGCCGAACCAGTCATAGTTATTGGCCGCGATGGCGGAGTTTTCGCCGCAATCAAAGTCCAGGAATGGGGCAACCTGTTTACGAATTTTCGCCACCCACTCCTGAACGGTCTCTTCAGTGTTCAGTTTACGCTCGGCGGCTTTGAAGCTCGGGTCGCCAATCAGACCGGTCGCGCCGCCTACCAGCGCAACAGGTTTGTGCCCTGCCTGCTGGAAGCGTTTCAGGCATAACAATGGAACCAGATGCCCCAAATGCAAGCTGTCAGCGGTAGGATCGAAGCCGCAATAGAGCGCGATCGGGCCTTGCGCCAGTCGCTCTGCCAACGCGTCTTCGTCCGTCACCTGGGCTACCAGCCCCCGCTCTTGCAATTGTTTAATCAAGTTACTGCTTGCCATCAAAATCTCCATGTATAAAACGACTGCACCTTTGCCGGTACACGACTTTTCGCCAGACGCGAAAGAGACATAGCATAAAACGGCGGATTCATCCGCACCAGTGCTTAAAACAAGATTTTTGCATCTTTAGGGCGCAAGACGGTCGATTTTCCATGCGCCGTCGTCGCGTTGGTATAAAAAGCGATCGTGCAGACGATGTTCGCCGCCCTGCCAGAACTCCATCTGTTCGATACTCACGCGAAAACCGCCCCAGAAGCTGGGTAACGGCACTTCGCCCTGTTGAAACTTCTGCTTGAGCTCCAGGAATTTGCTTTCGAGGATACCGCGCGCGGAAATGCGGCTGGATTGTTTAGAGACCCATGCGCCGATCTGGCTGTCGCGCGGACGGCTGTGGAAATACCTCACCACCTCAAGAGTGGAGAGACGCTCGGCTTTGCCTGTCACCATCACCTGGCGTTCAAGCATATGCCAGGGAAATAACAGGCTGATACGCGGATTGTGCTCAATTTGATGCGCCTTGCGGCTTCCCAGGTTGGTATAAAAGACCAGGCCTTTTTCATCATAATGCTTGAGCAATACAATACGCTGGTACGGTTGCCCCTTGTCATCTACGGTCGCCACGACCATTGCCGTCGGATCGGCCAGTCTGGCGTCGCACGCTTGCCCAAGCCAGCGCTCAAATAAGGTTAACGGTTCAGCGGGTAAATCGCGGCGACGCAAGCCGCCTTTCGTGTATTCACGGCGCAGATGCGCGATCTGCTGCAATTGGTCGTTATCAGACATGGCGTTGATCAGAAATAATCAGTGGGTGGCGCTATTGTGCGCCCCCATACTGAAAATCTCAACGCTTCGGATTTTGTAACTGACAGTTATTAAGCACAATTCTGTCTCGTTTATAGACCGTGGCGCTCTCGCCTTGCGACCAGAAAACATAAATCCCGTCGGTATAACGCGCGCCCGAGGCCGAGATTCCTTGCTTCAGGGTCAGCAGCTTATTGTCATAAACAAAACTGACCTCTTCACGCGGGTTATTGACTTTAACGGTAAGCGGCTTCTCATCACACTGGTATTCCAGCGTATCCGTTTGCATACGTTCAACAAATTGTTGATAAACGCTACAGCCGGTCAGCAGCACAGGTAAACACATTATTGCGATCTTTTTCATAGGCATATCCCGAAAGCTCTCCTGCTTCTGGAAGGCAAACGCCCCTTCCTGACCTTGCTAGTTTACCGATATAGGGTCCGGGAAAAATTCAGTTAACTCTGAGTTATTGGGTTAGCCGGGTAAATAGCGCCTAAAACACTGGCTTCTGTAGCCCCCGTCACGGAAGGTAAATTTCCCGGCAGGCCCGCGAGCGTTCGCCAGGCAAGCCATGCAAAGGCCAGCGCTTCCATATCATCGCCGCTGATCCCCGCCTTATCGGTGGTCGAAACCTCGATACCGGGCAACAGCGCCGCCAGACGGGCCATCACTAACGGATTCCGGCTTCCGCCGCCACAGACCATCAGCCGCTCGCAGCCGCCATTGAGCAGCACCTGTTGGGCGATGGAGACCGCCGTCAGCTCCGCCAGCGTGGCCTGTACATCGCGCGCGTCTGCGCCAGGGAAAGCCGTAAGATGACGCTCTAACCAGCCATAGTTGAAATATTCGCGTCCTGTACTTTTGGGCGCCGACGCAGCAAAGTACGGATCGCGCAACATCTTTTGCAGCAATGGAAGAATAACCTGACCTTCTTTCGCCCATGCCGCGTCTTTGTCGTAGGGCTGCGCGCATTGTCGCCAAATCCACGCATCCATCAACATATTACCCGGCCCCGTGTCGTACCCGCGCACCGCCTGTCCGGGGAAAAGCAGAGATAAATTGGCGATGCCGCCGATATTCAGGACCATACGTTTTTCCGTCGGATGTCCCAACAGCGCGTGATGGAAAGCGGGCACCAGCGGCGCGCCTTGTCCGCCCAGCGCAATATCCCGCCGCCGAAAATCGCCGACCACTGTAATCCCCGTATGGGCGACGATGTGATTATTATCGCCAATTTGCAGCGTATGCGGGGCCTCGCCGGTCGGCTCATGCCAGACCGTTTGCCCATGACAACCAATGGCGACGATATCCCGCGGCTGCAAACGTTGTTGCGCTAACAGCGCATTAACCGCCTGTGCAAAAAGTCGGCCTAACTGGGTATCCAGCTGGCCGAGTTGCGAGAGCGTAAGCGGTTGTCCCTGGCAAATATCGAGAATGCCTTTTTTCAGATGAACGGGAATGGGCCAGGTGAGACTTGCCTGTTGCGCAACCATGGTTTCATCAATTGCCGCCAGTACAACATCCACGCCATCAAGGCTGGTCCCGGACATAACGCCAATAAAACGGCCCGATTTCATACCTCTTCCTTATTAAGCTGGGTTAAGCCTTAACACTCGGCATAACGTATTTTGCAATGCGATGCCCGCGTCACGTTTTTTGCCGTGCCGTCCACGGATATCAATAACCTATCTTTTCTTGCTTCCCACTTCGTTTAAGATTAGTTAATTAACTTCTGATTATGATTTTTACATTCTTTCGGCAGAAGATATGACCTTAACTGCATAAATGCCATATAATTTAGCTATAGGGATGCTGAAATAGCGTTTCGTGAAGAACAGGAGATGGGTAAATGATTAAACGTGTACTGGCCGTTTCACTGATGGGGTTATCCTTAGCTGGGTGTGTTAACAATGATAGCCTTTCGGGTGATGTTTATACCGCATCCGAGGCTAAACAAGTTCAGAATGTAACGTACGGTACTATCGTTAACGTTCGTCCGGTTCAAATTCAGGGCGGTGATGATTCTAACGTGATTGGCGCTATCGGCGGCGCGGTGTTGGGCGGATTCCTCGGCAACACTATCGGCGGCGGTACGGGTCGTTCACTGGCGACCGCGGCAGGCGCGGTGGCTGGTGGCGTAGCGGGCCAGGGCGTCCAGAGCGCAATGAATAAAACCCAGGGTGTGGAACTGGAAATTCGTAAAGACGATGGCAACACCATTATGGTTGTGCAGAAACAAGGAAATACGCGTTTCTCGGCAGGTCAGCGTGTCGTACTGGCCAGCAACGGCAGCCAGGTTACTGTCTCTCCACGCTAAACCAGGCTTTACGTGTGGTCACATGGCCACACGTATGCCCCTGCACCTCAATCGTGAGAGTGCAATTCCATAATGTTGTGTTCAAGTTTAGCGACAAGTTTAATCAGAAGCTCAATCTCCTCTGAAGAAATCCCAGCCAAAATTTCACCGCGCGTTTTATGAATGACCGCTTCCATCTCAGCGATCAGCGGCTCCGCTTTCTCGGTCAGTTTAATGCGCTTAGCGCGACGATCGCTGGCGCAGGTTTGCCGCGAAATTAGCCCCTTGTCTTCAAGTTGATCCAACGTGCGTACCAGCGATGGCTGCTCAATGCCTATCGCTTTAGCCAATTGAATCTGCGACTGGTCAGGCGGCAATTGATGAATATTGTGCAACGTGACCCAATGTGTCTGCGTCAATTCCAGAGGCTTGAGGCGATGGTCAATCAGAGCACGCCAAATGCGCACCAACCGTGCCAGATCAGAACCTAGTGGCGATTCCAATTTCATCTCCTTATAATTAGCTTGCTAAGTTATTATGCTGATTTTAGAATAGTGTGCAGTATTTGTATTCTCAAAACAAATGTATTGCTAAATTTGCTTACCAATAGACATTTTTTCAGACATAGTGCGCACCTGGCACCTGTAGCTTCAGTTTTGGCTAAAACTAAAGCATCAACGTCTGACGCAAAGGAACATTGCTTGTGAAGTGTATACTCAACGCCACAGGATTGCCCTTACAAGATCTCATGTTGGGAGCATCTGTTTACTTTCCGCCATTCTTTAAAGCCTTTGCGCTTGGGTTCGTTATCTGGTTGTTTATTCACCGACTCCTGCGTGACCGGATATACTCTGATGAAATCTGGCATCCCCTGTTAATGGATCTCTCCCTCTTTACGCTTTGCGTATGTCTGGGCCTCGTTTTACTGATCGCGTGGTAAATATGTCGTTAAAAACAATAAAATATTTTTCTACTCTCATTGTCGCCGTCGTCGCCGTTCTGGCCGCGTGGTGGTTATGGAATTACTATATGCAATCGCCTTGGACGCGCGATGGTAAAATCCGCGCGGAACAGGTCAGCGTAACGCCGCAGGTTTCTGGCAGCATTACCCAACTCAATATCAAAGATAATCAGTTCGTCAACGCCGGGGACGTTCTCTTTGTCATTGATAAAACGCCCTTCCATATTGCAGAACTTAACGCGCAGGCGCAGTTGGCCAAAGCGCAGTCCGATCTGGCAAAAGCGAATAATGAAGCCGATCGACGTCGACATTTATCGCGTAACTACATCTCTGCTGAAGATCTGGATAGCGCCAATCTGAATGTTAAAGCGATGCAGGCCAGCGTAGATGTCGCACTGGCAACGTTAAAACAGGCGCAGTGGCAGCTTAGCCAGACGGAAGTAAAAGCGCCGGTATCCGGCTGGGTGACCAACCTTTCTACGCGTACCGGTGATTATGCCAGTACCGGTAAGCCGCTTTTCGCCCTGGTAGATAGCCATTCATTTTATGTAATGGGATATTTCGAAGAAACCAAACTACGCCACATCCGCGAAGGTGAGCCTGCATTAATAACACTGTATAGTGGCAATGTTAAGTTACAGGGTCACGTTGGCAGTATCGGGCGCGCTATTTACGACCAAAGCGTAGAAAGTGACTCCGGTTTAGTGCCCGATATCAAACCCAACGTACCGTGGGTACGGCTGGCGCAACGCGTACCGGTACGTATCGAATTTGACGCTTTGCCGCAGGATATCACGCTCGTCTCCGGCACTACCTGCAGCGTAGCCATTGGGCAGCGGTAATGAAACTCTCCCTGCCGGCACTGCGAAATACGCCCTGGTTTAAAGCGACCTCCGGCCAATGGCGTTACGCGTTGCGCAATACCATTGCCATGTGTCTCGCGCTGACATTCGCTTATTATCTCAATCTGGATGAGCCCTACTGGGCGATGACTTCAGCCGCAGTGGTGAGCTTTCCGACCGTAGGCGGCGTAATCAGTAAAAGTCTGGGGCGTATTGCCGGGAGTTTACTCGGCGCAACCGCCGCGTTAATTATTGCTGGCCATACGCTGAATGAACCCTGGTTGTTCTTGTTTAGCATGGCCGCCTGGATCGGTTTTTGTACCTGGGCCTGCGCGCATTTTACCAATAATGCCGCTTATGCTTTCCAGTTGTCCGGCTACACGGCGGCGATCATCGCGTTCCCGATGGTTAATATTGTAGAAATCACGCAGTTGTGGGATATCGCCCAAACGCGCGTATGTGAAGTTATCGTCGGCATCCTCTGTGGCGGCATGATGATGATGATCCTGCCCAGCACATCGGATGGCACTGCCCTGCTCACCGCGTTGAAAAACATGCATGCGCGCTTGCTGGAACATGCCAGTCTACTGTGGCAGCCGGAGACTACCGACGCCATCCGCTCCGCGCATGAGGGCGTCATTGGGCAAATCCTGACCATGAACCTGCTGCGTATTCAGGCCTTCTGGAGTCACTACCGTTTTCGCCGCCAGAATGCATTGCTAAATGCATTGTTACACCAGCAATTACGGCTAACCAGCGTGATCTCCAGTCTGCGTAGAATGCTTTTAAACTGGCCGACGCCGCCGGAAAACAGCCGCGAAGTTATTGAACAACTCTTAGCCGCGCTAGCGAAACCGCGCGCGGACAGCTACACCGTGGCGCGGATTATTGCGCCGCTACGCCCGCAGGATGAACAGGATTATCGTCACCTCGCGTTCTGGCAGCGATTACGCTATTTTTGCCACTTATATCTGCGCAGCAGCCGTCAGTTATATCTGATCGAAAGCGGCGCGCCGGTGGATCAAATCCATATCCGCCGCACTCCCGGCCTTGCGCGGCATACGGATAACGCAGAGGCCATCTGGAGCGGCGTGCGTACCTTTTGCACGCTCACGGTAATTGGCGCCTGGAGTATTGGCGCGCAATGGGAATCAGGGCCCGGGGCATTAACCCTGGCGGCGATCAGTTGCGTCCTCTACTCCATCGTCGCCACGCCGTTTAAGTCGCTCACCTTATTGATGCGTACTTTAGTGCTGCTGTCCTTATTCAGCTTCGTGGTGAAATTTGGCCTGATGGTGCAAATCACCGATCTGTGGCAATTCTTACTTTTCCTTTTCCCGCTGTTCGTCACGATGCAACTGCTTAAACTGCAGATGCCTAAGCTGGCGGGACTGTGGGGGCAGCTTATCGTTTTTATGGGCTCATTCATCGCCGTGACCAATCCGCCGGTGTACGACTTCGCCGACTTCCTTAACGATAATACCGCCAAGATCGTCGGCGTCGCGATTTCCTGGCTGGCGTTTGCGATTTTGCGCCCCGGTTCCGATGCCGTAAAAAGCCGCCGTCATATCCGCGCGCTACGCCGGGATTTCGTCGATCAGCTTAGCCGTCACCCTTCCCATAGCGAAAGCGAGTTTGAATCGCTGACCTATCATCACGTCAGTCAGCTCAGCAATAGCCAGGATGCGCTGGCGCGCCGGTGGTTATTACGTTGGGGAGTGGTACTGCTGAACTGCTCGCATGTGGTATGGCAGCTGCGCGCCTGGGAGTCGCGTTCCGATCCGCTTTCCCGGGTGCGGGATATTTGTATATCCCTGCTGCGCGATGTGATGAGCGAGCGCGGCGTGCAGCAACGCCCGCTTGCCGTCACGCTACAGGAACTACAGCGTATCTGCGACACGCTCGCACATCATCATCAACCCGCCGCGCATGAGCTGGCGGCGATTATCTGGCGTTTACACTGTTCGCTGTCGCAGCTGGAACAGGCTCCAGCGCAGGGAACACTGTCTCCGGGTTATTTAATGACGCCGCAGGCGTAACGCATTCCGCCGCCGCCGAGCGGTTTCGGCTGATCGGACATGTTATCGCCGCCCACATGGATCATGAGCGCTTTATCTTTCACTTCATCAAGAGACTTCAGACGTGGCGCAGTAACCGGTTCGGTGGCGATACCATCATTATTAACGACTAACACCGGGAGGTCGCCCAGATGCCCCTGGCCTTCCGGTCCTTCATGCTTGCCGGTATTTTGTGGGTCCAGATGACCACCAGCGGCTTCTGCGGCAACCGCTTTGCCGTCTTTAATCGCGGGCTGGCAGCTACCGTTGGCATGAATGTGAAAACCATGCTCGCCCGGCGGCAACGCTTTAAGGTGTGGGGTAAATTTTAAGCCGCCTTCGGTTTCATCGATGACGACGGTGCCGATAGACTGTCCTACGCCTTGCGCCGTCACCAGGTTCATCTCTACTTTCTCGCTGGCGGCCTGCGCACCCGCACAGGCCAACAGCGTCACCATCGCTAAACTTAATCGCTTCATAAAACCTCCGTTACATGTGGTCGCCTGTTAAGTGTAAACCACTGGCGAAAACATGAACGGAAAGTCAACGAGTTGGCGATTACGGCACGTCATAACCCAGTGCCGCCTTGCGGATTCGGAACCACTGTTGACGCGACAATGACAGCGTTTCCGCTTCTAGTGCGGCGCGTACGCGTTCGATTTTACCCGAGCCAATAATCGGCAGCGGCTGCGACGGCAAACGTAAAATCCAGGCATAGACCACCTGTTCAATAGAACTGGCGTTGAGTTCTTGCGCGATAACGGAAAGTTCCTGGCGCAACGGCTGATAAGCCTCATCATTAAACAGACGACCGCCGCCAAGACATGACCAGGCCATCGGACGAATACGCAGTTGCTGTAATTGATCTAATGTGCCGTCCAGCAACAAAGGCTGGTGAACCGGCGAGATCTCCACCTGGTTGGTCGCCAGGGTGAACGGCAGGCGCGATTGCAGTAACGTAAATTGCGCTGGCGTAAAATTAGAAACGCCAAAATGGCGCACTTTGCCGCTTTGGTGCAGATGTTGAAACGCCTCGGCGACGTCATCCGCATCCATTAACGGATCGGGACGGTGAATTAACAACATATCCAGATAATCTGTCGCCAGATTTTTTAATGACTGTTCGGCGCTCAGAATAATATGGCGGCGATCGGTAATATAATGACCGAGCCTATTTTCCGCTCTGGCGGTGGTCGCAATACCGCATTTGGTAACGATTTGCAGTTTTTCCCGCAAATGCGGCGCCAACGTTAGCGCCTCGCCAAACGCCGCTTCGCATTGATAACCGCCATAAATGTCCGCATGGTCAACGGTAGTGACGCCCAAATCCAGATGTTCTTCGATAAAACTCACTAACTGACGCGCGGACATATTCCAGTCCATCAAACGCCAGTAACCCATGACAAAACGCGAAAACTCCGGGCCTTGTGGAGCGATGGTGACACGCTGAACCATAACAGATTCCTCATAGAGAATAATGAGGTTGAGTATACGCAATTCCGCGTTTAAAAGAGTGAAGGTTGTTGAGGATCTTCCGATGGGAGAGGCTTGTTTGCGCGTATTTTACGCAAGAAACGCTGGCGACAAAGCCGCAGTACATTTTGTTTCTCGGCATCGCTCATTTTTTGCCAGTTAAACCGTTCGTCGCGGCTGCGCATACAGCCCCGACAAAAGCCACGCTCATCAGACTGGCAGATACCGCGACATGGGCTTGCTACAGGAAAAAACTCCAACTGCTCGGCCACATCCCCTCCTCAACGTTTGGCGCTTATGACTATTGAAGACGCTAACTGACATTATGGCAACTCTGCTTGCAGTAGACCGACTGGTCTACTATACTGCCTGCTATGAATAAGCAAACCGAACACGATACCCGCGAACATCTGCTGGCCACCGGCGAGCAGCTTTGTATGCAACGGGGTTTTACCGGCATGGGGCTTAGCGAGTTGCTCAAAACCGCCCAGGTGCCTAAAGGGTCGTTTTATCACTACTTTCGCTCGAAAGAAGCCTTCGGCGTCGCCATGCTTGAGCGACATTATGCCTGCTATCATCAGCGTCTTATGGCGCACTTCACCTCCGGTCCCGGTAATCATCGCGATCGTCTTCTCGCCTGGTATCAGGAAACGTTAAAGCAGTTTTGCCAGCAAGGCGCCATCAGCGGTTGCCTGACGGTGAAACTGTCAGCGGAAGTCTGCGATCTGTCGGAGGATATGCGCTCTACGATGGATAAAGGGGCGCAGGAGATCATGGCACTGCTTGCACGCGCGCTGGAAGATGGCCGTAATAGCCACTGTTTACATTTCACCGGCCAGCCGTTGCCACAGGCGCAGGTACTTTATGCCCTGTGGCTGGGCGCCAATTTGCAGGCCAAAATATCCCGTAGCGCCGCGCCGCTGGAAAATGCGTTGGCGCATGTTAAGACCATCATTGCAACGCCTGAGCAGTAACAGGCGTTTTTATTTCCTTTATTACAAGACGACCGGTCTACTTACATCAGGAGCCACTATGTCATCAGCAAAACTGTTTACCCCCCTCAAGGTGGGTGCCATCACGGCGACAAATCGCGTATTTATGGCGCCTTTGACGCGTTTGCGGAGTATTGAACCGGGCGACATTCCTACGCCGTTAATGGCGGAATATTACCGTCAACGCGCCAGCGCCGGATTGATCATCAGCGAAGCCACACAAATCTCCGCACAGGCGAAAGGCTATGCCGGCGCACCGGGATTACACAGCGATGAGCAGATCGCCGCCTGGAAAAAAATCACTCAGGGAGTCCATACCCAGGGCGGCCATATGGCGGTGCAACTGTGGCATACGGGCCGTATTTCACACGCCAGCCTGCAACCAGGCGGACAAGCGCCCGTCGCGCCATCCGCTATCAATGCGGGAACCCGCACCTCTTTGCGTGACGAAAACGGCCAGGCCATCCGCGTAGAGACTTCCACGCCGCGCGCGCTGGATACTCACGAGATCCCCGGGATCGTCAACGATTTCCGCCAGGCTATCGCCAATGCCCGAGAGGCAGGCTTCGATCTGGTGGAGCTGCACTCCGCGCACGGTTATCTGCTGCACCAGTTCCTCTCACCGTCTTCTAATCACCGTACCGATCAGTACGGCGGCAGCGTAGAGAATCGCGCCCGTCTGGTGCTGGAGGTGGTTGATGCCGGCATTAAGGAATGGGGCGCGGACCGTATCGGCATCCGCCTTTCTCCTGTCGGCACTTTCCAGAATGTCGATAACGGCCCGAATGAAGAAGCTGACGCCCTTTATCTGATTGAAGCGTTAGGCAAACGCGGCATCGCTTATCTGCATATGTCTGAACCAGACTGGGCGGGCGGCGAACCGTACAGCGACGCGTTCCGTGAAAAAGTGCGCGCGCGTTTCCACGGTCCCATCATCGGCGCTGGCGCCTATACGCCAGAAAAAGCGGAAGATCTGATCGAAAAAGGGCTGATTGACGCCGTGGCGTTTGGTCGCGATTACATCGCTAACCCGGATCTGGTGGCGCGTCTGCAACGTAAAGCGGAACTTAATCCACAGCGTCCCGAAAGTTTTTATGGCGGCGGCGCGGAAGGCTACACTGACTACCCTACTCTGTAATTTCATTGATAGCGGCCGCACATCGCCGCTATACTTTGAATATCTTGACTATTTTAAGGACAACGAAAATGCGTTTATTGCATACTATGCTGCGTGTCGGCGATTTGCAGCGTTCCATCGCTTTTTACACCAACGTTCTGGGCATGAAATTGCTGCGTACCAGTGAGAATCCGGAATACAAATACTCGCTGGCCTTTGTGGGATATGGTCCGGAAACGGAAGAAGCGGTCATCGAACTAACCTATAACTGGGGCGTTGAGAGCTATGACATGGGCAATGCGTACGGGCACATCGCGCTGAGCGTTGATAATGCCGCTGAAGCCTGTGAACGTATTCGTCAGAACGGCGGCAACGTGACCCGTGAAGCGGGGCCGGTAAAAGGCGGTTCGACCATCATCGCCTTCGTTGAAGATCCGGATGGCTATAAAATCGAATTGATTGAAGCTAAAGACGCAGGCCGCGGTCTGGGTAACTGATCCCCCGCCGGGCGCAGGTCACTGCGCCCGTTGTTTTACTGCATCCCGGCGTAAAATTTGCCATAATACGCGCTGCATTTTTTCGTATTAAGAGACTCAGATGTCCGATAACGCTCAACTTTCCGGTCTGTGCGACCGTTTTCGTGGTTTTTATCCTGTCGTCATCGACGTTGAAACTGCAGGATTTAACGCTAAAACCGATGCGCTGCTCGAAATCGCCGCCATCACGCTGAAAATGGATGAACAAGGCTGGCTGATGCCGGACACGACGCTGCATTTCCATGTGGAGCCGTTCGCTGGAGCCAACTTACAGCCGGAAGCGCTTGCGTTTAACGGTATCGATCCCTCTAACCCGCTACGCGGCGCGGTGAGTGAATATGAGGCGCTACACGCTATTTTCAAAATGGTGCGTAAAGGTATCAAAGACAGCGGTTGTAGCCGCGCCATTATGGTCGCGCATAACGCCACTTTTGATCACAGTTTTATGATGGCCGCCGCAGAGCGCGCCTCGCTGAAACGTAACCCGTTTCATCCGTTCGTCACCTTTGATACTGCGGCATTGAGCGGACTGGCGCTGGGACAAACGGTGTTATCAAAAGCGTGCCTGGCGGCAGGTATGGAGTTTGACGGTGAAAAGGCACATTCCGCTTTGTATGATACCGAGCGGACAGCGGTGCTGTTTTGTGAAATCGTCAATCGCTGGAAGCGCCTGGGCGGCTGGCCGTTACCTTTGCCGACGGACAAATAACGAGGCTAACAACGCCACTCTTGCTCACGATGGCGGTAAAAAAGCGACCTTTACAGGTCGCTTTCCCCTTTCACAGATTACTCTGCGTCCGGCTCCTGAGTTTTATATTTTGCCGCAGTTTCTTTAATAAGCTGCTGCAACTCACCACGCTGATACATTTCAATCACAATATCACACCCGCCGACCAGCTCGCCGTCCACCCACAGTTGTGGGAATGTCGGCCAGTTGGCGTATTTCGGTAATTCAGCGCGAATATCCGGGTTTTGCAGGATATCAACATAGGCAAAACGTTCCCCGCAGGCTGAAAGCGCCTGAACGGCCTGCGCAGAGAAACCACAGCTTGGCAGTTTCGGTGAACCTTTCATATACAGGAGAATCGGGTTTTCAGCGATCTGGCGCTGAATTTTTTCGATAGTGGTGCTCATTGTCTCGCTTCCTTAAACTACTTTTACGACCGAAGCCTGTCATTGTAACGGGTCAGGCTGGCAACGGAAAATAACATTTTCATCATGCCTTATTATTTTACCGTCTGCGGGAATAAGTTGTATACAAAATATCTTTTAAGCGGGTTGCCGCGCAGTGATTTGTAGATAACGCGTTCGTGTTTAGCATTAATTGCTATTTTTTTACATCTGTTAACGAAACACAGCTTCAGAAACCAAAAGCAATTACCAATCTGTGCTTTTGTAGATTAGAATTATCAGGTTTTGTAAATCATACGCAGGCATGAATCGCCTGCCTTTAACAGAGGATTGCTCAGTGGCGCGGATAAACAAAATCTCGATCACGCTCTGTGCTTTACTTTTTACTACTCTCCCCTTTACGCCAATGGCCCATGCTTCCAGGCAAGCCAAAGCGACGCCTGCTGTTTCTCATGTCACGAAAACGGCAGATAAAAAGAAAAGCACAACGAAAAAGATCAGTAAAACCAGCAAAAAAAACGTAAAAAAAACCTCAAAAACCAGCCGTTCTTCTTCCGCTTCTACGCCAAAACGTACCACCGCCTCCACAAAATCTCGTCATACGACGCATCGTCGTAACAGAACCGCGCCCACGTCAATCGCCGCCCTCGACGTAACGGAAAAATGCACGACGCGTAAAGGCCGTAAGCCGCACTGCGTGAAGGGGAAAGGAACATTGCCGGTCTCTATTGCCGATGCGCATCGTGCAAAAGTACAAAAAGCGACGAAAACCGCGATGTCCAAGCTCATGAATCAGATTGGTAAACCGTATCACTGGGGAGGCGCATCGCCGCGCACCGGTTTTGATTGCAGCGGTCTGGTTTATTATGCCTATAAAGATTTAGTGAAGATCCGTATCCCCCGAACGGCGAATGAGATGTATCACCTGCGTGACGCGGCGCCCATTGAGCGTAGCGAGTTGAAAAACGGCGATCTGGTGTTCTTTCGTACGCAGGGGCGCGGCACCGCCGATCACGTTGGCGTCTATGTCGGCAACGGTAAGTTTATTCAGTCCCCGCGCAGCGGTCAGGAAATTAAGATCACCTCACTGAACGAAGAGTACTGGCAGCGTCATTATGTCGGCGCCCGCCGGGTGATGACGCCTAAAACAATTCGCTAATATTTTATCCTGTCGTTTAACGACAGGATAACTTCTTCTTTTGCGCCACCTCTCAATTTGCTACCCTATCCTTACGCGCACCAGGGTTATTGTGCGTGCGCAATATTAATAATAAGGAGAGAAGCAATGTCGTTCGAATTACCTGCATTACCGTATGCCAAAGATGCTCTGGCGCCGCATATTTCTGCTGAGACGCTGGAATATCACTATGGCAAACATCATCAGACTTACGTGACCAATCTTAACAATTTGATCAAAGGCACGGCGTTTGAAGGCAAATCGCTGGAAGAGATCGTGCGCACTTCCGAAGGCGGCATCTTTAATAACGCCGCTCAGGTGTGGAACCACACCTTCTACTGGAACTGCCTGGCGCCAAACGCCGGTGGCGAACCGACCGGGAAACTGGCTGATGCTATCGCGGCATCTTTTGGCAGCTTCGCGGAATTTAAAGCGCAGTTCACCGATGCCGCTATCAAAAACTTTGGTTCCGGATGGACATGGCTGGTAAAAAGCGCTGATGGCAAACTGGCTATCGTTTCTACCTCAAATGCCGGTACGCCGCTGACTACGGATGCAACGCCGTTGCTGACGGTTGATGTGTGGGAACACGCGTATTACATCGACTACCGCAACGCCCGTCCAAACTATCTGGAGCATTTCTGGGCGCTGGTTAACTGGGAATTTGTTGCGAAAAATCTCGCCGCATAAGTCTGAGTACGCAGAAGGTACGCCTTCTGCGTTTTAGAGAGGGATAGAATAGAGGAGACGCCCACCCTCAGAAGAGAGGAAATCAGTGCAGAGCGGCCGTTAATCCACCTGCGACAATCACGCCCAGAACAATCAGCGTAGTAATCAACGAAAATTTCAGGTCGGTACTCATCAAGTTTTCTCCTTTTTATTCCCACACAAAAAGTGATATAGCGCATTTTTGCACATTCCCGCACAAAAATCTCTCATGTTTTATATTGATAACTGTTTTTAACGCTTCCCCTTTTCCTCAAGATCAGACAAAATTCCAGGCTTACTGAATTAGCGTAACGGCCATTGACCCCTTCCTGACGTTCCGTGTCGTTTTTCCGGCGTGCCGCAACCCTGATGTTGCGATTAGGGTGTGTGTAGGCAAACGTTTACCTGGCGTTTCTCAGGAGCTTAGCGAGGGTCTGGAGTGAAATGTAATGGCAACAATTAAAGATGTAGCGAAACGAGCAAACGTTTCCACTACAACTGTATCACACGTAATCAACAAAACGCGTTTTGTCGCTGAAGAAACGCGTAACGCGGTCTGGGCGGCAATTAAAGAGCTGCACTACTCTCCCAGCGCCGTCGCGCGTAGCCTGAAGGTTAACCATACCAAGTCGATAGGCTTACTGGCGACCAGCAGCGAAGCGGCCTATTTTGCCGAAATTATCGAGGCAGTTGAAAAAAACTGTTTCCAGAAAGGCTATACGCTGATTTTAGGCAACGCCTGGAATAACCTGGAAAAACAGCGCGCCTACCTGTCCATGATGGCGCAAAAGCGCGTGGATGGCCTGCTGGTGATGTGTTCTGAGTATCCAGAACCTCTGCTTTCCATGCTGGAAGAGTATCGCCATATTCCGATGGTGGTGATGGACTGGGGTGAAGCGAAGGCCGATTTTACCGACACGGTGATTGATAACGCCTTTGCAGGCGGCTATATGGCGGGTCGTTATCTGGTTGAGCGCGGCCACCGGGATATCGGCGTTATTCCCGGCCCGCTGGAGCGCAACACCGGCGCGGGCCGGCTGGCAGGCTTTATGAAAGCCATGGAGGAGGCGCTGATCAACGTGCCGGACAACTGGATTGTTCAGGGCGACTTCGAGCCGGAATCCGGTTACCACGCGATGCAGCAAATTTTATCGCAGTCACATCGCCCTACCGCCGTTTTCTGCGGCGGCGATATTATGGCGATGGGCGCGCTTTGCGCGGCTGACGAAATGGGGCTTCGCGTACCGCAGGACGTTTCGGTGATCGGTTATGACAATGTGCGTAACGCCCGTTACTTTACCCCGGCGCTGACGACGATTCACCAGCCCAAAGACTCTTTAGGCGAAACCGCATTTAATATGCTATTGGATCGCATCGTCAATAAGCGTGAAGAGTCACAGTCTATTGAAGTTCATCCACGCCTGGTTGAGCGTCGCTCGGTCGCTGACGGCCCGTTTCGCGACTATCGGCGTTAATCCCCGCTGTCGGGAGCCTCTTCTGGCTCCCGCAGCCACTCCCGATTCAACGTTTCGCTATCGCCCAAATAGTCCAGCAGCCATGCCAGCGCGGGCGAGGCTTCGTTTTGCTGCCACGTCACGCAACAGGCCGCATCGGGAAACGGATTCTCTAACGTCAGCGCCACCCATTTTCCGCTGTCTATCCACTGTCGGGCAAAATGCGTCGGCACCATTCCCACGCATAGTCCTGCCGACAGGCAGGTTGCCGATGACTCCCAGTCCGGTACGACGACCCTTTTTTGGTTATCCAGCAGCCAGGTAATCCGTTTCGGTAAGGTTCGCGAAGTGTCTTCCCTGACCAGCGACGGCCAGTTGCGCAGGGTATCATCGCTTAACGGCCCAGGCATCGACGCCAGCGGGTGATCGCTTGCCACTACGCAGCTCCAGCTCAGGGTCCCCATATCCCGAAAAGCGTAACGCCCCCCTACCGGAATCGCCTGCGTCGCCCCAATCGCCAGTTCGACACGCCCGTCGGAGAGCGCGTCCCAGACGCCGTTAAACACCTCCTGAAAAACCAGCAGTTCAACATCGTCAAAATGACGATAGAAATCGACGATCATCTGCCGGGTACGTTCTGGTCTGACGATATTGTCCACCGCAATAGCTAACTGCCCACGCCAGCCATTAGCAATTTGCTGACACTGCTGGCGAGTGATCTGCATTTTTTTGATAACAGAACGCCCTTCTTTTAAAAACCAGATGCCAGCAGGCGTTAGTTCAACATCACGGTGACGTCGTACAAAAAGCGGTACGGCCAGCCACTCCTCTAACTGACGAACGGTGTAACTGACTGCTGAAGGTACACGGTGCAGTTCTTGCGCCGCCGCGCTAAAACTGCCATTGCGCGCCACGGCGTCAACCACTTCAAGCGAGTATTCCGACCACATAATTTGCCTACAAAAATTTTGAATTCACTGGACAAATATTAACGTTTCACAACCGTAATTTCACTCCCTACACTCTGCGACAATGTCTGTCTGATAAGAAAGAGAAACAAATATGCAACCTGGAAAAGGTTTTTTAGTCTGGTTAGCCGGTCTTAGCGTGCTGGGATTTCTGGCTACGGACATGTACCTGCCCGCGTTTGCCGCCATACAGGCGGATTTACAAACGCCTGCCGCCGCGGTCAGCGCCAGCCTCAGCCTGTTTTTAGCTGGCTTTGCCGTCGCGCAACTCCTCTGGGGACCGCTATCGGATCGTTATGGCCGTAAACCGATTTTACTGCTGGGGTTATCTATCTTTGCACTCGGAAGTCTGGGGATGCTGTGGGTAGAAAGCGCGGCAGCACTGCTGACGCTGCGCTTTGTGCAGGCCGTCGGCGTTTGTGCGGCAACGGTAATCTGGCAAGCGCTGGTGACCGATTATTATCCTTCGCAAAAAATTAATCGTATCTTCGCCACTATCATGCCACTGGTGGGATTATCCCCGGCGCTTGCGCCCTTACTGGGAAGCTGGATACTGACGCATTTCTCATGGCAGGCGATTTTCGCCACCCTGTTCGTGATTACGTTGTTGCTGATGTTGCCGGCGCTGCGCTTAAAACCATCGGTAAAAGCGCGTACCGAAGGACAGGATAAACTCACTTTCGCGACGTTGTTACGCTCTAAAACCTATCGCGGTAATGTGCTGATTTATGCCGCCTGTTCCGCCAGCTTTTTTGCGTGGCTAACAGGGTCCCCGTTTATTCTCAGCGCGATGGGTTACAGCCCGGCAGTGATTGGCCTGAGCTATGTTCCGCAAACCATCGCTTTTCTGATTGGCGGATATGGTTGCCGCGCGGCGCTACAAAAATGGCAGGGCTACCAATTGCTTCCGTGGCTGTTAGGGCTGTATGCGCTGAGCGTTATCGCCACATGGGGAGCGGGCCTTCTGAATAATGCCTCACTGGTGGAGATCCTGATTCCTTTCTGCGTAATGGCGATTGCTAATGGCGCCATCTACCCTATCGTCGTCGCGCAAGCGTTACGCCCTTTCCCTCAAGCCACGGGGCGCGCTGCGGCGCTACAAAATACGCTGCAACTGGGGTTATGTTTCCTGGCAAGCCTGGTGGTTTCATGGCTCATCAGCACGCCGCTGCTGACCACCACCAGCGTAATGCTCTCTACCGTTGTTCTGGCGGCGTTAGGTTACAAAATGCAGTCTCATGCAGATTGCGCTGAGACCGGGTTTCCTCATGCCAATGTCGCCCACGACAAGTCTCACTAAAAGCTTGTTAACCGCTGGTAATTAGCACGCTAACAATTTTCGGTTGAATCATCAAAAATTGCGGCCTATACTGATTCACGGTTGTTTATATTACGATAATTATTAGGCATTAACGGGAACCGGAGCGTTCCCGATTCACCATGGATGGCCTTTTCGGCAAGGGTTCCTCCCTTCCTCTGTTCTACGTCGGATAACTGGCTCACGGAATTGTCCGTGGGATTTCTCACAAAGCCAAAAAAGCGTCTACGCTGTTTTAAGGTTCTGATCACCGTCCAGTGATGGAGAAACTATGAGTTCATCGTGTATAGAAGAAGTCAGCGTACCGGATGATAACTGGTACCGAATCGCCAACGAATTGTTAAGTCGTGCGGATATTACAATTAATGGTTCCGCCCCGTCTGACATTCGTGTTAAGAATCCCGATTTTTTTAAACGCGTCCTTCAGGAAGGATCGTTGGGGTTAGGTGAGAGTTACATGGATGGCTGGTGGGAATGCGAGCGTCTGGATATTTTCTTCAGCAAAGTCTTACGTGCCGGTCTTGAAAATCAACTCCCCCACCATGTTAAAGATACGCTCCGTATCCTCGGCGCGCGTCTGATTAATCTACAAAGTAAAAAACGCGCCTGGATTGTCGGCAAGGAACATTACGATCTTGGTAATGACCTTTTTTCCCGTATGCTCGATCCCTATATGCAATATTCTTGCGCCTACTGGAAAGATGCCGATACGCTGGAAGCGGCACAGCAAGCCAAGCTGAAATTAATTTGCGAAAAGCTACAGCTACAACCGGGGATGCGTGTGCTGGATATCGGCTGCGGCTGGGGCGGCCTGTCGCAATATATGGCGACCCATTATGGCGTTAGCGTGGTGGGCGTAACGATCTCCGCTGAACAACAAAAAATGGCGCAGACGCGTTGCGAAGGTCTGGATGTCTCCATTCTCCTGGAAGATTATCGCGACCTTAACGATCAGTTTGACCGAATCGTCTCTGTCGGCATGTTCGAACATGTCGGGCCAAAAAACTACAACACCTATTTTGAGGTCGTTGACAGGAATTTAAAACCGGATGGTCTTTTCCTGCTCCATACTATTGGTTCTAAAAAAACCGATCATAATGTCGATCCGTGGATCAATAAGTATATTTTCCCCAACGGTTGTTTGCCGTCTGTTCGTCAAATCGCCGAGGCCAGCGAATCACACTTTGTAATGGAAGACTGGCATAACTTTGGCGCCGACTATGACACGACGCTGATGGCGTGGCATGAGCGCTTTATCAATGCCTGGCCAGAGATTGCGGGCAATTATAACGAGCGCTTTAAACGTATGTTCAGCTATTATCTCAATGCCTGCGCGGGTGCGTTTCGCGCGCGTGATATCCAGCTTTGGCAGGTGGTATTTACGCGCGGCGTTGAAAACGGTCTGCGCGTTCCTCGCTAATCATCACCCCCGCATTTCATGCGGGGGAATCTTATTTTCCGTTAGCCAATGTTGGCCTGATTTCTGACCGCATTTTCTCGCGCAGCCAGTACGCGTTCTACGGTATCGACAACCGCCTGCGTTTGCGGATCGATCTCGATATTCACACGCTCACCCAGTTTTTTTCTGCCAAGCGTAGTACGTTCCAGCGTTTCCGGAATGAGATGCACGCAGAAGCGCGTTGGCGTTACCTCGCCGACAGTCAAACTGATGCCGTCGACGCCGATAAAGCCTTTGTACAGGATATACTTCATCAGGGACGCATCCTGCACTTTAAACCACACCTGATGGTTATTTTCGGAGGTCAGGATTTTCGCGATCTCCGCCGTCGTAATAATATGCCCCGACATCAGATGTCCACCGATTTCATCGCTGAATTTGGCGGCGCGCTCTACGTTGACCTCATCACCTACCCTCAACGCGCCCAGATTGGTGATGCGCAACGTTTCTTTCATCAGATCAAAGCTTATCTGGTTGCCGTTTATTTCAGTCACCGTCAAACAGCATCCGTTATGCGCTACCGACGCCCCCGTCTCCAGCCCCTCCAGCATGTAGTCCGGTAACGTCACCACATGGGTGCGAAAGTTGGGTTTTTCATCAATCGATACCAGTTTCGCGGTACCCTGTACGATCCCCGTAAACATATCTTCAACTCCTGAAATAAATAAAAGCAGAACTGTTCAGCACAATAGCAGGTGGAAAAACAGCTTGCCAGCAATGCGCCGTTAACAACTGTTTTTTCGCTGGAGAAATAGTAATACCCCGCTACAATAGACTGAAATTTCCCCTGCTATTTCTTTTGGCTGCCACTACGGCGGCTTTTTAGTCTTTCATATAACAACAAAATAAAAGGTGAATACGTGCAGAAGTATACCAGTGAAGCGCGTCAGTTATTAGCGTTAGCGATACCGGTGATCCTTGCGCAAGTGGCACAGACCGCAATGGGATTCGTCGATACCGTCATGGCGGGAGGCTATAGCGCTACGGACATGGCTGCCGTCGCTATCGGCACCTCTATCTGGCTTCCCGCCATTTTGTTTGGTCACGGCTTACTGCTGGCCTTGACGCCTGTGATTGCGCAACTCAATGGCTCCGGCCGTCGTGAGCGTATCGCGCATCAGGTTCGACAAGGGTTCTGGCTGGCGGGCTTTGTCTCCGTGCTGGTGATGATCGTCCTGTGGAATGCCGGATACATTATCCGCTCTATGCATAATATTGATCCGGCGCTGGCCGATAAAGCCGTGGGTTATCTTCGCGCGCTGCTGTGGGGCGCGCCAGGATACCTTTTCTTTCAGGTAGCGCGAAACCAGTGCGAAGGTCTGGCCAAAACCAAACCGGGTATGGTGATGGGATTTTTGGGCCTGCTGGTGAATATTCCGGTGAACTATATTTTTATCTATGGCCATTTTGGTATGCCGGAACTCGGCGGTATCGGCTGCGGCGTTGCGACTGCGGCGGTCTATTGGGTGATGTTTATCGCCATGCTTTCTTACATTAAACACGCGCGTTCAATGCGTGATATTCGTAATGAAAAAGGCTTTGGCAAACCTGATAGCGTCGTCATGAAGCGCCTGATTCAACTGGGGTTGCCGATTGCGCTGGCGCTGTTCTTTGAAGTGACGTTGTTTGCGGTCGTTGCGCTGCTGGTTTCGCCATTAGGTATTGTGGATGTCGCGGGCCATCAGATTGCGCTTAACTTTAGCTCGCTGATGTTCGTACTGCCGATGTCGCTGGCTGCGGCGGTAACAATTCGAGTGGGTTATCGTCTGGGCCAGGGCTCAACGCTGGATGCGCAAACCGCAGCGCGTACCGGTTTAGGCGTCGGCATTTGTATGGCTGTGGTTACCGCGATCTTTACCGTGACTCTGCGTAAGCATATTGCTTTGCTCTACAATGACAACCCCGAGGTCGTGGCGCTTGCCGCACAATTAATGCTGCTCGCTGCGGTTTACCAGATTTCCGACTCTATACAGGTTATCGGCAGCGGTATTCTGCGCGGTTATAAAGATACGCGTTCCATCTTTTTTATCACCTTTACCGCCTACTGGGTGTTAGGTTTACCCAGCGGTTATATCCTGGCGTTAACGGATCTGGTGGTGGATCGTATGGGACCGGCAGGCTTCTGGATGGGGTTCATCATCGGCCTGACCTCGGCGGCGGTGTTAATGATGCTACGGATGCGCTATCTACAACGTCAGCCGTCCGCCATCATTTTGCAGCGCGCTGCGCGATAATACGACGATAGCCGTCGCATGGCGGCTATTTTCTCGACATGTTGCATATTTCCACCGCAATCAGGTGATTTCAGGAAGAAAATTGCGATTTCCCTCTTGCCTCATTGCAGTTGTGACGCTAATATTCGTCCCCGTTGTCACCTACAACGTTGCGTTCATAGCTCAGTTGGTTAGAGCACCACCTTGACATGGTGGGGGTCGTTGGTTCGAGTCCAATTGAACGCACCATCATTTTAATGCGTCTGTAGCTCAGTTGGTTAGAGCACCACCTTGACATGGTGGGGGTCGATGGTTCGAGTCCATTCAGACGCACCAATCCATTATCTTGTTTAATTTTAAAATACGCTATCTGGTGCTTGTGCCAGGCTAAAAGCGATTATTTTCAGTCTCTCATCTTTATCGTCAAGCGCTGCTCTATACTGTATTACCCCTCTTAACCTTCGCAGTGGCCTGAAGAAGCATACCAAAGGCATTTATGGTGTTTCGGTAGAATGCGCATAATCTATCTTCATCACCATACGTAACAAGGCTGCAACGGGTTCAAATAACGTTTCAGGAATTTTATCTCCGCGTTCCACTTCAAAAAATAATGAGCGGGCCAGCTCAACATTTTCAACAACGGGGATGCAGTTGCGTTCAGCGATGTTAACGATATAGTTAGCTTGAGCATCACTGCCTTTTTCCAGAACGCGTGGTATTGGCATATCGGTGGGATGATAGCCGAGACAAACCGCAATATGCGTTGGATTACGCACTACCGCAACAGATTGTTTAACAGATTGAGCTAAACTCCCACTCTGTATTTCACTCTGCATTTCCCGACGCCGTGTCTTCATTTGAGGATCGCCCTCCAGATCTTTATGCTCCTGTTTTACGTCATCTTTACTCATTTTTAGATCTTTTCTAATCTTATAATATTGAAAAGAATAGTCCAGTATGCCAACGACGATATAAAAAGCCATTACCCCTACCCATAACCATTTTATTAAAGAAGAAACCACAAGCAGACCACAGACTAACCCACAGTACGGTAGCGCCCGAAAAGTACTGGCATAATAATAAAAGAAAAAGGCAAAGATAAGAGATAACATGATAACTTTCAGGCTGGATTTACATAATTCTACTACGCTATGTAAAGAGAATATCTGCTTAAAATTACTTACCGGATTTATGTGCTCGCTTTTAAAACCAATGGCCTTGCTGGCAATAACCACCCCCACCTGAAGAAACACGCTACCCACAGTAGCAACTATTACCCCAGCGCCCAGAAACAGCAGTGCAGAAGTCAATGACTCTATTAAAGCATGACTCAATTGCGTTAATGCATAAGAAAATGGTTTATTTACTAATTGTAATGTGAAAGTTATTGACTCAATCAGTATCAAAATCATCTTTTCAGTAAAGAAATGAAAATACAAATAAAGCGCAATCAGCTGAAATAATGATGTTATTTCGATACTTTTGACGACCTGCCCTTCCTTACGACCATCACGTAATTTCTTTTCTGTAGGCTGTTCTGTTTTCTCGCTCATACAGATGGGAACCAGTCTTTCAGATAAATATAAAACTTATCACTTTCAACCAAATAGTGATGAAGAGCATAAGGGAATGAGATCAGGAGCGTGAGTAGAACTAATATACTTTTGAGCGGCATTGAGAAGAAAAACACATTCAATTGTTGTGCCGACCGATTTAAAAGACCTAAAGCCAGATCGGCTAATACCATACATATTATGGCAGGAACAGAGAAACTGATACATAATTGATAAAGCGTTCTCCACTCTGCCTGGATATATTTTAAAAATTGCCGGTCAAATAATAAAGTACGCCCTGGTGGTAAATATTGATATGACTCATACAGAATATTTAATATAAACTCCATGCCGCCGCTTATAAAGAAAATAACACACAAAAACTGGCTGAAAAGCAAGCCAAAAAGTGAGGTTTCAGCTTCCATTGTAGAATTGAATATCGTACCCATTGTCGCGCCACGTAAAGTATCAAGCAGAAACCCCGCCATATCAACGGCCCAAAAGGGAACCGCCGCACAAAACCCAATTAAAAAACCAATAATCACCTCTCCGGTGACTAACCCTAACCAACTGTAATCTTTACCAATATGCATCATAATCTTCTGCTGGTAAATGATTGGTAATATCGGAAAGGTAAGTGACATAAGCACGCCATTACGTAAAAGTGCGGCCCCTAAACTGCCACTTTTTAATAAGGGAAGTAATAAAGAAAGGCTCAATGGTCGAATAAAAGCCACAGCCAATGAAATAAGCCACTCATTTACCTGTTGTGCCATTCAACCATGCTCTCCAATTCGTAACATTATCTGCCGGGTATAATTCAACAGGATACCGCTAAGCCATGGGTAGCTGACCATTAAGGTTATTGCAATTGCCAATAATTTAATCATGAACTGTAGCGTTTGGTCCTGTATTTGAGTCAAGGCCTGAACAAGGCTTACGATGACACCAACTACCGATGCCACCAACACTACCGGCATAGACGTAAAAAGGACGATCCATAAAAGTTGCGTTACAAATTGCGTCAATTCAGAATCATTCATGAAAAGCTCTGTACCAATTGCGCCAGTGTCAGATCCCAACCGCCTGCCAGTAAAAATATTAGCAGCTTAAACGGTAATGAAATGGTCATCGGCGACACCATCATCATCCCCATAGCCAGCAGTATATTTGAAATAAGCAGGTCAATAGCCAGAAAGGGAAGATAAATAAGTAATCCAATCCGAAATGCCTGCGTCAACTGACTCACCGTAAATGCCGGAATTAATATGAGCAAAGAATCAGGTTTTATCTTTCTTTTTATGTCTTCAGGCCAGGTTCGTTTTATCAAATTCCGAAAATAATTGGCTTCCTTTTCTTCAGAGTTTTTTTGCAAAAACTGTCGATAAGGCGCTAATGCTTTACTGTCCCACTCAGACGTCCAGAAAGGAGCGCCAGCAACCTGAACCGGATGCCAGCGCTCTTTTACAGCCAATAGCGTCGGCCCCATAATGAATAAGGAAAGTACAAGCGCAAGGCCATACAGTGCGATATTTGGGGGAACTTGTTGAATACCCAGAGCATTTCGTAAAATCGAAAATACCACCGCCAGTTTAAGGAAAGAGGTTCCCATGACGATAATGAGAGGCAGTATTGAAAGCAGAAACAATATACCAATCAGTTGCAAAGGCGAATCGGGTAAAGACATACTGTATCTCTCATGACACGACCTGGAACGCTATTATATTGTTCGCATATTATTTTTCTTATCAGGTTTACGCTGTATTTTTGGAAAGATACCAACGTGTAATACGCACCATAAATTCATTGCCACAGGCAATCAACTCACCTTGCCCAATAATACGGTCATTTACTCTTATCGTCACCTCTGGCGCAAAACATCCACCTACAGGCAAAACGTCCCCCGTTTTAAGTTGTCGTAATTGTCCAATTTCCAGACTCGCACGTCCGATCTCAAAGAGCACCTGTTGTGGTATCTGCTCAAGTTCGACTGAAGACGTTCCGTCACTCTTTGACATTGGGCTCCCTGACGCAAGTAGCGTTTCGATATCCTGGACTAATTCGTCAAATTTCATCGTGTTATCCTCTGTCAGCAACACCCTTGCGTAGATTCCCCCAGGTAGTTGAATAGCAAAAAAACCGAGTCTGATGTCGCCGAAGCAATGAATCCGAACGCCCATGCCGATTTCGATAGACTCAAGTTCAATTAATGTAAGCTGGCACCAGCCTGAATATACAGGGACTACCACAGGAGGGGCAGGATAAATCTGTTGACGCTCAGCAGAAAGCTCTCCGACTATATTGCGCAGAAAACCCGTTGGCCATGTAAAAATAATGCTATGGAACTCATGTTCTTCAACTGTCCATTTAATATGCAACGCTAGCTGATGTGGTAGATTACTGCAGGATGTTGGCGGTTCGTTCTGACAGAGGGTTGCATCACTGGCTTGCAATAACGGCGCCAGCCCCCATTCAGCTATTCCATATAGCAATTCAGGATCGATAACCGATCGATTAGCGGTACCAATTAACCCTTCACACCAGCGCTGCCAGCATTGTTCTGCAATCCACACCCTACCCAGCTCATTATGATAATGTATGGTAAATAACGTCCCTTGCTGTACTGGATATTGTTGCATACTCAATGTCAGCTCACCAATGGTAGCGCCTTGCGTTGGAAGCATCTCCATCCACGGACGCTCTTCATTCGCTATTCTTAACATAGAATATCTCCAGGGAAATTATATACCCCATATGCAGCAACTGAGACTCCAGCCACTGCTTTAGCGCTTTCATCGAATGGTAAATTTCATGATGAGGGACATTGACTCTTAACTGGATTAGCCCCCCTGATTCACATACTTCACACTCTACACCGTCAAGATAACCACCACTAACACGATAACGTTGCGTGAAAACCACGTTCTTGTTCAATGCTACAGGAGGATTATTCTCACCAATGGGTAATGCCTGGTGCATGAGTTGTTCAAAGTCCATACGTTCCGCCTCCGCCTCGTTATCATCCTGATAAGACTGGCATGGCAACCCAAGACTTCCCTCAACTTTGGTAATACGCATCGCTTAATACCATAGTAATTTTTTCTTTCTTTTTCATAAGCGCATTAAAATTCTTCTGTAATTCGCTTCGCCGGGAGACAAGCTGCTGATACTGATTCTCTAACTGCTGCCGTTGCGTCAAAAAGCTCTGCGCCTGAGTGAATAACCCGGCCATTTGTTGTTTCTTATCCAACAATAAATGACAAGATAACGTACCTTGCCAGCCCATTAATTCTTTCAGTCTGGTAGACACTGCTAAAGCGCGCGTCTGGCAAATCTGCTGTTCAGTAATAATCGCCTGTTGCTGCTGATCAAGTACGGTAAGTTTGCCGCGTAATTGCTTTTCACGCCGCGCGATTATCTCCAGCAAAGTTTCCATGATCACTCGGTGAGTATTTGGTGTAATTTTTCTATGAGTAGCTCGGGTCCGCATACTTCATCCTTACTTTGTCGCAAAAATGTGCAAATATCCGGATAGGTATCAATGGCTTTGTCAGTATCTGTATCAACTCCTCGCTGGTATTCCCCAATGCGTATTAATAGTTCAACCTCCTGGTAAAGCGCCAGGCACCGTCGCAATATCGCCGCCAGTTGACGATGCTCATGGCTGGTAACGACTGGAAAAACGCGGCTGAGCGTTGCCAACACGTCAATGGCAGGATAATGCCCCCTCTCTGCAAGCCGTCGGGATAGCACAATATGTCCGTCAAGCAGTGAACGGACTTCATCCGCCAACGGCTCATTCATATCATCGCCTTCCACCAGTACCGTATAAAATGCGGTAATACTGCCTTTTTCTCCCATTCCTGTACGTTCTAAAAGTCGTGGCAATGCACTAAATACGCCTGGCGGATATTCTCCAGAAACTGCGGTCTCTCCGGCGGCCAGAGCGATTTCCCGCGCGGCCCTGGCATAACGCGTCAGTGAGTCGGCAAGCAAGACGACTCGCTTTCCATTATCGCGAAAAAATTCTGCTATCGTGGTGGCCACAAACAGCGCCCTCACGCGCTCTAAGGCGGGTCTGTCAGAGGTTGCGACAACAATGACACAACGTTTTCGGGTCTCTTCAGACAGTGTAAAATCGATGAACTCGCGGACTTCTCGTCCACGTTCACCAATTAACACCAGAACATTGCAGTCTGCGTCTGGCGCATTACACAGCATCGCCAGAAGCGTGCTTTTCCCCACGCCAGGAGCAGAAAAAATACCCACTCGTTGCCCTTCACCACAGGTCGCAACGCTATCAATAGCGCGAATCCCCGTCATTAATGGTTGAGTGATAGGCTGTCGAACCATTGCGGGAGGAGGCATTGCATCATAGTCTTTCCAGCAGACGTCGGGCAGTTCGCGGCCATCAAGGGGACGACCAAAGCCATCAATGACTCGCCCTAATAACGCTTCGCCCACGGGAACCTGATGGCGTCGCCTTAAGGCCATCACTTGCTGCCCGCAGTGAAGTCCGATAGTACTCGTAAAAGGAGATAGCAAAGCTTTGTTGCCATTAATCCCCACGACTTCAGCAAGTTCTTCTCCAGGCTTTATACAGCACAACTCGCCCATAAATACCCCAGGCAACCACGCATTTAACAACGTTGCGCTGACATCCTGAATTCGGCCCCATCGACAATAACCATCGGGGGGCGGATATTTCATCCTCAGACGTTGCATCAATTCATTCTTCATTGTCCGCCAACTCCTCTTCGCTAAGGTCAATACTTTCTACCACTTGTATAAGGCTCTCCTCTCCTAATTCCTGCCATGACAAAATCGGTACGTCGAACAAGGTGGCTTCTGTAATTTTTCGCAAGAAACGTCGGGTGTCGACAGAAGTGACAATGAATAATTTGGTTGACTGCTTCAGCGCCTGCTCGATAAGTTGCAGAATCTGCGTCTTATGACGAGACGACAGCGCAGTATAGGTCCCCATTGCCGTCTGGCGAATGGATTCACGCACGAGGTTCTCAATACCTTCGCCGATCCGCAAAATCGGCAGCGGTTTTCCTTCCGGATTAAGACGACGCAGAATATGACGGCGAAGCGCGATACGGACATATTCTGTCAACATCAGGACATCTTTTTCACGTGGCGCCCAGTCAATTAAGGTGCCGAAAATAAGACGTAAATCTCTAATAGAAACCCGTTCTGATACAAGCCGCTGCAAAGTTTCAGCGATTTTATTAATGGGTAACTGGCGCTGAAGCTCTTTCACCAGCTCAGAGTAGTTTTTTTCCATCGCATTCATTAGATAACGCGTTTCCTGAACACCAATAAACTCTCCCATATGGCGAAGCAGGACACATTTTAATAAGGCAGAGATACGTTGGCTGCCCGCGAAAACGTCCAGTCCAAAACCTTGCGCCTTATGGGCCATCTCTTTTGTAAGCCAACAGATCTGCCCCATCCCGTTCGGTAACGTCTGGCTGTCACCCACCACACTAGCGTCCGCGCCTATCAATAAATAATCCGCCTGGGCGGGGATAGATAAACTAAATACGGGTTCCTGATATAGCAGTACCGTCAATTTTTCGGTGGGTTCAGGCAAAACTTCAATATTCACCTCAGGGAGAGGGACGCCGGTATCCTCAAATAAAAACCATCTCATGGCGTCAATATCACGAATCAGGTCGGCAGAATGTAACGTCGGGGTAAGACGTAAGATTAGAGGACATGCGCCGGGAACCATACTATCTTTTTCCGGTGCTTCGACGCCATTTGCGGAAACCACAGACTTTTTGCGGCGAATGAGGATAATTGGCAATGCTAACAACGCTGAAAAGAAAGCGAGAGTGATAAAAGGAAAGCCAGGAATTAAAGCGAGGAGCATTAAAACAACAGCGGTTAATATGAGCGACTGAGGTTGTCTGGCAATTTGAGAACTCAACTCTGTCGCCAGGTTCTGGCGTTTCTCACCCGGAACACGGGTGACAATAATTCCCGCGCTAAGGGAAATCAGCAGCGATGGAATTTGCCCACATAAACCATCTCCGATTGACAGTACGCTATAAGTGTGAACAGCCTCACTCATCGACATATCATATTGCACGATAGCGATAATGATACCGCCGATAATGTTCACCAGAACAACAATAATACCGGCAATCGTATCGCCTTTAACGAATTTCATCGCACCGTCCATCGCACCGAGAAAGCGGCTTTCCTGCTGGACGTGCTGTCTTAATGTACGGGCATGGTCTGCATCGATAACTCCGGCACGCAAATCGCCATCGATACTCATTTGTTTGCCTGGCATCCCATCAAGCGAGAAACGTGCGCTAACTTCCGCCACCCTCTCGATACCTTTTGTAATGACAATAAACTGCACGATAGTAATGATGGTAAATACGACCAACCCAACGGTGAGATTTCCTCCTACGACAAACTTACCGAAAGCATCCACAATATTACCGGCATTATGTTGTAACAGTACCAGCCGTGATGTGCTGATTGTGAGTGACAAACGATATAATGTAGTAATAAGTAATAAAGACGGAAATACCGATAAATCGAGAGGGTCACTAAGATAAATAGCAATTAAGAGCAGGATCACTGAAAACATAAGGTTGATAGTAATCAGGATATCAACCATCCAGGTCGGTAAAGGTAACAGCATCATCACAATAGCGATTAATAACACCGTCGCCAGAACCATATCCTGCCGACCCGCGCATACACTGAGCCACTGTTGCGCCCTGATTCCCTCACCTAACCATGAACGCATTGCGACTCCAGAAATTTTATTTGTCGATGATGTAATCGTAACCAGAGCTCGGCGGAGCTGGAAAGAGGAGGAGAACAGCTCATTGCAAGCCCATCGCGCAACAAAAATAATCGCTGAGGAATACCCTGGAACGCTGCAGGTTTCCAGTGAGTTAAGGCTTTAAAAAGCAGATCTTCGTCTAAGAAGGTTTGCTTGAGTATCTGACATAAGTGAATACGACCGTTATGATAGTTTAGATAGGTTTCATATTGTCCTTGCCGCCAGAACATATTGGTTGCTAAAGGCCGTTGAGCTAATCCTGCTAATTGAATAAAAAGCTGAATATTACGTTCAGTAATGAGATCCCAATCCATCCTGCCGCCTCATGATGAGCCAGAACGCCAATTTACCTAAATATTGAAAGCCAGGTATCAGAATAAAACCTGATTTACCTTTACTTCACGAAGCGTTTCGAGAATTTGTTCACGTTGATCTTCGTCGTTAAAACAGTTATCGGGTATCAGCATAAACTGCGCATCAAGTTGTTGGAGTAACCGATTGAACATCTTCGATGAAGAAACTATAGCGGTAAGTCTATCAAGCAACCAATCACTGAAAAGCCAACGCTCACAAATGATATCGAGTAGTAGCGGCAGTAATGTATTAGGCGGCAACTGGCAAATCCACTCCTCACGCTGGCACTCTTTTTCAAGGCCAAGGAATAACAACAAACGACGCAAACGTACTAATGCTGCGGCCAAACGACTTTGCTCCGAGGGTTCGATGCATATGCTAAGTTCAAAGGCTATTGCTCTTAGCAAAATACGGACCCGCTCACAGCGATCCGGCCAGTCTGCCACGCGTCTGAACCACTGCGATAAGGGCATTTCATCGTTGTCTATCGCTTGTTGCATAAAACGCTTCAGCGAGGACAGCGTAGCGGTATCCACTTCGCCAAGTTCCAGTAAACTAAAAACGGCAAGTTCCCATCCCTCCTCCGCTGTAAGCGTATCCAGTTGCGATTGCAAATCGCGTTTTTTCTTTTTTGACAACCCGCCGGCAGTAAGCGCCATTGCAAGAGCGATAATTTGATACGCATTCTGTAAATCAGGATCACTATTCTCTTCAGTAAGCGGACGCAACGTTGCCCCATTATCCTCCTGTATTTGTTTTATCAAACGCAGCAAAGCCTGCTGTCTGCGCTCCAGTTTCTCAGCATCCGTGAATTTATAACTTTCGCGCAGTTTACCACTCAGCGCCATTCCTATTTCTTCCATCGTCTCATAGAGCGCTGCCCCCGTCGTTTCCTGTAACTCCTGGAGAGCTAACATTGAAGGCGAAATAACCTCTTGTTCCTCTATAACCTGACCAGGGATAAATGCTGTAGGGGGCGTCATTTTTATCTCATTAATTTTAATATTCATCACTACCTCTTTTATCTTCACCATTACGTAACCATTTCAGTAACGCGTTGAAATGACGAGAAAGTGAAAATTCAACGGCATATCGTGTTGAGGAAAGTTCAGCCTGATCGGGAGAGAAACCAGGCTCGATAATCAACGTAAACCGCTTGCCAAAAGTTTCACGCATCAATGCCTCTTTTTCAGGATGAATACGCAAATAAAGCGCTCCTTCTTCCGCCATAGCCGTGGCCTGGCGTGCCAGACGATGGCACATAACACTGTCTACCGACTGTTGGTCGAACCAGGCCAACAAAACCTGTTCTATACTATTTTTAATATGATGCGCTGCTTGATCGACCAATGAACGAAATTGATTTTCATCTTCTTGTAAATGTTTTACATGCTGTTCCAGCCATTCCACTTCCATTTTTTCCAGCGTATTTTTACGCAACCACGCTAGTTCTTGTTGCTGCTCAACTTTCTGTTCACGCTGATAACGATAGGCGTCTCGGATGATTTTTTCAGCTTTACGGTAAGCGGAGCTCACAATAGCATGTGAAACTCTCTTAGCTTGTTGTTCTTGTGCAAATAAAGTTAATTGTAATGTTATCCACGGTGACTCAATAATATTTCGAGCGGGTAGCTTATGGTTAATTTCCGTCAGAGGAAGTGAAGTAAAACTCATAGCAAATGCTCCATGAAGATAATCTCGGTAAGAGAAGTCTTCGGCCAAAGTATACGCTGCGGAGGGGGTAATAATACTAATAGCGCATGTAAAACCGCATCGTCATGCGCTTCCCGATTAAGAATAGCGGTACCGATCTGCAATGCAGTTTGTTGCATCACTTGCGGAGGAAGTAATTTGCCATCTCTTTGCCCCAACCAACCATATAGCTGCCAGATCTCATCCTCGCTAAACCACTGTAGAAGCAATTGCCGATACTCTGGTAGCATAAAATAGTCACTACACCTGAGTTTGAATAATCCCAGCCCAAAGGCAAATGCCGATATACGCGGCGCAAGACGAACCTGCCGTTTTTGCCTGTCATTTAAACAGGCTGGAATAACAGAGCTTCCTCTTAGTCTATTTAACGCTCTGTCAAGAAGACGATCCAACTCGGGCCGATCGCCATAACGCCAGCAGTTTGAAGGATGAAAACCCAGCTTATCCAGCCATTCCGGTACAGCGTAACGAGCAGGTTGCCAGAAATAACGATAAAGTTGCAACACCTCGGGATCAGGTCGGCTCAAAAACGGCGTCTCAGGCAAAAATAGCCGATCAGGATGCCCACTCCTAATAACAGTCCTGTCAACGATAACATCAACTGATAAGGGTATTTCATCAACCACTTCTCCACCTTCCCTTTATTGGCGTTGATCACGTCCATAATCCAGAATGTTTGTCTCGCGGGTACATCAGGTACCATTCTGAATTCAGCAGGCTGCATCAAGATACTAATCTTACTGTATTGCAACCCAGGGATTGACATCTCTATTAAATCTTTAATTTTTACCCGAAAGGCCTCCATATTGACCTGAGGTGAATATTTTATAAATACGGCAACTGAGCTCGGAGAAGCGTTACTTCCCTCATCATAAGTCGGTAGCGCAATGGTCACTTTTGCATTAATCACGCCCTCCATCTGACTCAGCATTCCTTCAATTCTTTGTTCTTTTAAAAAATTAATCTTCTGCTGTTCTTCCTGGGGTGATACCACTAACTGATTAGCCGGAAACATCTTATCCGCCGTTGTAAACTGCCTATGCGGATAACCGTTAAGTCTAAGTAGCTCAACCGCATTAATAAACTGCGACTGCTCGACACGTAAGGTTACACCATCCTCTTCCTGTTTTTTTTCCGCATCAATATGATGCTGCATAAGTAATGCCAGCATTTGATTCGCCTCATCTTCTGGCAATGAGCGATAAAGATCCACATCACATGCCGTAAGAAAGAACGTAAGGACAGTAAGAAATACTATACGCTGAACCTTCATGTCATGCTATCCAGCTTATTAAGCGCTTGCGATGCTGCGCCTGATATTCTGGCAAGATAATCGACGCCTACCGTTAACTGCATATAATCCATTTGTCTGGTCAACATAACCTGCGGTAATAAAGCACTGGCGTTACTGGTGGATGCATCATCTTTCAGCAATTGTTCAAAAAAGTTAATTTGCTCCTGGCTCGGTTCTGCAGAGGACTTTACATAAGATTGAGTGCTTACAGGCACTACGCTCATATCAGAAATATTCAATTTTCAAACCCCTCATTTGGTGCAGGAAATAACAGACGCAGCGCCATAGCCTCTGGCAAATCAATATCCGATAAAATTTTCGCGGCTTTTAGCGGCTCATTTAAACCCGCCAATAATAATGCCAGACATACCAACTGTAATTTTTTATCCGGAACAATAACCGTTAGCGCTGGTAACATCGCATGTACCTGGGAAATCAGGCTATGGTTAACGCCCGCAAACATGATTTCCAGCAGCAACCGTCGAACATCGTCGCTAATAACTTCAGATTTTAGCAATGATTCCACTAAGCATATCCTTGATCATTTTGATCAGTGAACTTTCGTAATTAATAAATGTAGAATACTGCTGTAAGGCAAATTGCGCTTTAATCATCGATTCTGGGTTGAGCAAATCATTACCATTCATTTTGTCATTAATGGCCTGACCTGCCTGGTGCGCCAGGTGGGAGAGCATATCCACTAATTGTGCAATATCCATAATGCTTTTCCTTAAAATAAAAACATCGTAAGGATACTGGCAACATAGCAAAATTTAGAAAGCAATGAACATCCGGTATATACCTGAAAACGATTACTCCGGCGCACGTTGTTCTGGCGTCACCTGAGCCAGCAAACGATATAATGGGCTGCTGACCTGCATACCGGTCATTGCCATCCCATCCATACCGAAGCGAGTAAAACCCATTAGTCCGTAGGTAATATCATTAAGACGCTCTAATAAATGAGGCTGTAGTCCCAAACTACCACTCCAGTATGAATGCGTCATTACCGTCGCGGTTAAGACTAATCTACCGCCCAGGGAGACGGCTTTAGCAATCGCCATACTTTTGCGTTGATTGGCGAAACAATTAGCAATATAAAAAACGGCATTGCCTATACTGTCGTGAGCCATAGGTAAATGATGTTTATGATGGTAGATAAGACAGGCGACATCCGCGATGGCAATAGCAAGGCCAATTCCCGCCAGGGCTAAGAGCGGTGCGCCTCCACCACTTAGCACTGTTAATGCTATTCCAGCGGAACAGCATAAAATCTGTCCGCCCAAAATGACCGTTTGCCAACTAAAAATTTCTTTTGGAAAACACTCTATCACTCGTTTCGCAAGTCCGGCCAATAACCGCTCATTTCCTTGTTGAGGACCTACTCTACCACTCTCCATATTGGTTTCCGGATGTGGCAATGAGGGACATGGAGGTGATTCCTCAGGCGCGTTAACAGGACGTTGCCCTGCTACCTGAGCATTTGGGCTAACAGGTTTCATGGTTCTCCCCGAGATGTATGACCAGAACTGTCCATTAATGCAGGTGCAGTAGCAGATTGACAGAGCGATGCCATTTGTTCCGCCAATAACGCACTGGGATCGGCATAAAGTTCATCAACAGAATTTTCCTGATCGTCGCCAGAGGGGCGGGCAAGGCAATAATCCAGTACCGCACCTATCGCCGTCAGGCTAACGGAGGTAATTACACTCCCCATGTCCAAAGAGGCCGCTATATTTTCAGCGGCGGGCAGTGGAAACTGTAGTTGTATAACCAACGAAGAAATAGCGATTCCTGAACGTATTAATAATGAAAGACAATTAGCAAGGGTGTTAGCGCAGTTAAGACTTGCCCCACATTTTAAGGCCAGCGCACTGACCACAAGAGCAACGCTATCACTGGCGGTTTGTAACGGCTCCTTTTGCTGACATATCAATTGATAATTATGATACGCACAGCAAGCATCCCCAATAGCAATCACGAGCGCCGCCCCCGCAAGAATAGCAATGGGTAATCCTGCCCCGCCAGAAATTACCGCTGCAGCAACCGATAATCCAAACACGACTGTCGCGCCCAGCGCACGAATAGTGTATTGCATAAAATGTATAGCATAATCCCTCTGCTGCCTTATTTGTTCAGGCGTAAGCAGCACAGGGGCTGCGGGGGTGCCAGGGGCTGGAATTTCAGGGGGAGGAAACGATGCCTCCTTCGCTTGTATATCGGAAGGAGGACTATTACCATCGACTATATTGCTTGCCGCTGACGGAATATGAATTTTCATATTTCGTTCTGTTATTTAAGCAATAAGAGTATCAACCATTATTTGCGCATTCTGGCGAATCTCACTCCATGAGGCATCCGCATAACTCATCTTGATTGCGGTTTGAAAAGCCTCTCTCGCCAACCCGGGTTCCCCCATCATTTTGAGACAGACGCCCGTTTGGTAAACCGGTTCTGGATGGCTGGCATCCAGCATCAAGGCATGTCCATAGAAATTAATGGCCGTCGTGTATTCTTTAAGCATCATCCAGGTGCCAGCCAATGCAATATGGGCACGCCAACTCCATGGCTGGGCCATCACCAGCCAGCTAAAATCGATTACGGCGCGCGAATAATCCCCCTCCTGCCATGAGGCGTAACCACTGGCATAAACGGTTTCCGGATCAACGGATAATAGCTGTTTCAGAATGTCTTCGGGTATTTTATTTTTCTGATCTTCTTTCATCATCATACCTATTGATTGTTATTTTCACGTGATAATGATTTACGTCAGGAAGGTCATTTAAAAACGTCGCTGGATAAGATGCTCGGCGGATAAAATTGTCCAGTTATCGCCATCAAGCTGTGTAAAGGTCGCTCCCATTACTGTCAGGATGCGCAATAATTTCCTGCGTAGCATGGCTTTTTTTTCATCCAGAACGTCGGTGATTATCAACATCTTTAAACATGTTAACTGCGGGTGATGCACAAATATCCCGCGTAAAAGTCCCAGTAAGTGAAACAATTGCTGTGGTCGAGGTTGCCCGGGCGTCAGGCGCCTGAACTCACAAATAATCATTTCTTTTGCCTCAATACGATAGATCACCAGGTAAGGCGATAATATAAACTGCTGCCCAAGTAATATGGCGGTCTCCCCTAAATATGCAGGCTCAGTAAACACCTGATGCCGACGCAACCATTGCTCTATTTCTTGCACCATGTTTACCTCGTTAATGCCCGGAGTATTTCAGCAAGAACCGCGACCAGTGACGACCCCACGCCCATGATTTGTTGCATAATTTCAGCTGCTTTCTCCATAATTTCCGTCAGGGATTTATTATAGGATTGGGCCCCATTTTGTTGCAGGTCGGCAATCGCTTTATCTTGATCACTTTGACGTTGCGCTGCACCGGCCCCCAGGCCCATGACGCCTCCAGCAGTGTGGCCTACGGCTTGACCCGCTATAAGGCCGGTTTCCCCGCCTACGGCCCCTAATCCTATCGTCAGCACGCCCGACAATATTGCGCCACCCGCAGTAATCATTGATGCTCTAAACGCTTCATCAATTGTTTTCATTTGCGTCTGTAAAACATTGACCTGTAGCCCCCAGGCCAGCTGTTGTTTTACTACGTTATAGTCGCGCATGATATTGCGCAGCTTTTTGGCAAGCTCCATTAGCTTCATCCAGATATTATCAAATAACAGAAGCATTGATTCAGTACCCATTCCCTCCCCGGAGGGAGATGGAGTGGAAGAAGGCGTTAACAAGGAAGGCGCTGGTAATACCAGTGCTACGTTACTCGCTTCCATATTTTTATCCTCAGATTAAGCGCGACAGCCAGCTATTCTCGCCTGAACGCTACTATAGTGATCAATGGTATCTAATGCATCTCTAAGCGCGGCACCACTACTCTTATAAAGCTCCTCTAAGCGTTTTTGTTCTATCTTTTTTTGGTCTTCCGTTTGTTGCATTATGAAATCCAGAAACCGTTGCTGAGTTATTAATTGCTCTATTTTCTTTTCGAGCTTCGCTTTATCTGCGTTAACCATGCCAGTATTCATCTGATTGGCGCCCTCGGTTGCACATCTGATAGCCTGTAAGCCTTTAAATGAACAATCCCTCAGTAAGGCATACAGGATTTTTTTGAACATATTCCAGAGAACTTTATTACGAAAATTTTTTAACAGAAACTTTCCCCCTTCTTGCGCATATTTTTCCAGGGCTTCTTTTGCCGCTTCTTTTGCCATGGCTTTCACCCCCTCTTTCGTAAAGCTTTTTCCCGCGCTTCGCGTCATATTATTTTCTACCTTACGAGAAAACTCAGCAGACTCCTCTTCCATCTCGCCCGGCGAAACCATTTCACGCTCAATCGCCTCAAATTGTTTGGAAAAATTTTCGCTCACCTCTTCGCCAAATTTTTCAGCCAACTCCTCTATTTCTGCTTCCCCTGCACCAACCATACGCTCAACCATTTCTTCGCCTAAACTGGAGCCAAGCACTTTTTCAGCTGCGCCAGATAAGCCTCTCGTCGCCATAAAAGCACGACCAATCTGGAAAACATCCAGTGCCATCGCGACGACTTCACAACCAACTTGAATTTTACTTGCCACGTCAATAATCGCCTGACAGGTATCGTGGTCAGCACCGCACATCATTGCCGTTTCGGCTCCGGCTTTAACCATTCCTGCACAACCTGCGGCCATATAAGCTACGCCGCTAGCCATTTCTGCGGGATTACCGGACAGAAAACCCTCCACAACTTTTAAGGCGCCAATCACGGTTTCAAATATGCCGGTAATCCAGTCAAAAATAGCGCCAAAAATGCCCGCTTTACGCGCTTTATCCTCCTGCTCTATCGCTTTCTGGATCTGCTCCTGATACTCCTTTACCTGCTTATTACGTAATGCATTTTGCACCTCAGTTGCCCGCTCAAGCTGTTGGCATAACGATTGAGCGTTATTACCAAAGACGTTGAGTATTAATGTCGTCATCATCATTGATAAAACAGTGGGATTGATATGCAAAAAGTCAGGCAATGATGGACGCTTATGATTTCCGGGTACGGCATCAAGCAGTTGCTTCAACGCATTGCTTGCCTCCTGAAGACTAATTTTCCCTAATAGCAGAGACGTGGCGTTGCCATCGCCAAAAGTAGAATTCACACGATGCTGGCGCTTTCCCAGCGAACCCGAGGAAACGCAACTGACATTGCTTAAGTGATGATGTGTTAAGGCGGTTACTCCTGCGGCGCTATCGCTATTACTGTGAATTCGATTCATTTTTAGCTCCTGTCAGAAAGTTGCTGTAACATCTTTTCTGCACGCAATCGGAGGATTTGATGTTCACTGACCTCGCCGCAAATACGCACCACGGCCTTTAACGCTTTTATTGCATAACAAACGTTATCACACGCGAGGTAGCATTCCGCTGCGGCCCATGGCGCCTGCGGCGCATCAATCTTAATTTGTGCCGCGCGTCCATAAGCGTATATCGCTTCCCCCCAATGTTTTTGAGCCTGGCAGCATTCCCCTAACCGAAACCAATAGTCAAATGACCAGGCATCATATATCGTCAACAATTGAAAAAGTCGCGCTGCGCCGGCGAACTCTTTTACCTCCATAAGCTGCATGGCATAGCGATACAGCGTATTAAGCGGCTGTGTAACATCGTCATCCAACAACATACGCAGCGAGCCGCCACGCCGGAAAAACCGCATCGTGTCATGTGCCTGTTGTAGGGTCGGGTCTTTTTTCATGAGTACGTTTTCTGCGCTATCATACTGGAAATCTCCCCCCACTTACTGATAAGCCCCGTCAGTTGGGTAAGGACAGCGTTAAGCTCCTGAGACATTTTTTGAATTATTATCTGCCCCTGACTCATAAGATCGGTATTCCGGTTGGCATCGTTATCCAAAGCCGCTTTGACCGCCTGTAGACCACCTTTATCCAGCTTCCCATGATCGCCATATTTAGCCATATATTCATCAATGGTCAGACCATCGATGAGAATACCGTGTTCACGCATGTATATAATTACGTCCTCAGGCACCTCCTCTTTGGTTTTAGCATCTCCCTTGGCTGCTTTAGCAATCACCTCATCCATCTCATTTGACTTTTCCTGGGTATTTCTGGCACGTTCAGCGTTCTGCTGGACTTCAATAAATTTATCGTTTGCGATAGCCTGAATAACCATAAGGAGAATAAGCAAAACACCATACCCTTCGGCAAACGGATTTTGCTGGGATAAGTCATCCTGCCCCCCGGTATCAGTGTTACTGACGCCGAAGCTATTTTTAAACACAATAGGGTTTTGATTTCCCCATAAGATGTTTCCTGAAGACATTATGCTTTACCTTTTTGTTTTTCCTGACGGTATCTCCACCGGGGCTTGAGCATTAAGTTGTTTCAGTCGTACTTCAAGTTGTTTAAACAAACTTACTATTTTCTTTAAATCCTTCTCGGCCTCCTGGTTAACCCCGGCAACGCCTTGTGGAAATAGGTTATGAAGAATACTCTCTGTCTCTCTGCTCTTTTTGGGGCTCTCTGCCCTTTCAGCAAGCTGTTGACTCACCTTAGCCCGGATTTGGTGAAATTTTTTAAGACAGTGATTTAGCTGCATGTAACTTTGCTCTAAATCACGATATTCACTAAACGCAGCCTTTTTCTTTATCATCATTCCCCTCCATATACACGATAGATAATTAACGTGCTAACTAAGAGCCTATCCCATTAGGGCTATTTTACTTGCCATTTTGGTCCTGGGCAGTGCTCGCCAAAACGCGTTAGCGTTTTGAACGCCGCTTGCGGCGGCCCGAAGGGCGAGCGTAGCGAGTCAAACCTCACGTGCTACGTGTACGCTCCGGTTTTTGCGCGCTGTCCGTGTCCAGGCTGGCTGCGCCAATAACGCCTGGTGGGATAGGCTCTAAGATATTTTTACTTTACTCTTGCTCACTCACTACAAGTGCGCTGTTATGGTAACGATAATAAATAATGTTGATGATATTTTCGGCCTGCTCGATCGCTTCAAGCAATAAGGTGTTTTGCTGATATTGCTGCGGATCCTGTAACCTACCGTTGTTCTCTTCTAACTGTTTCCGGGCAGCCCTTAATTGTAAAATTATGCCTTTGGCCTCTTCACGCGAATGAAGCAGCAAATCTTCTAACCGGGTCAGAGTTGTCATTTTCCACTCACTTAAAATCTAATGGATAGTTAATCAAAGTATCATAATGTTTAATCGTTACCACATCGGCACTCAGATGGACAATTTCTCCCCCATTGGGTAACAATGCCCCTACACGTAAACGCTCTTTATTCGTCAGTAATAAGTAATTACCATGGCGACTCTGTACAAAGCCAGCCACTGGCGCAGGCAGATACTTGCTTTCATCATGAGAAGGCGCAATATCCTGATAAATTAAAGAAAGAGCGGGGTCCTTTTTCTTTAATGCTGCTAACGTTTCTTGCAAAATGCGTTGATGAGATTCATCCAGTACACCACTGATAACAAAAGAGCGCCGCATTGGCGTAACATTGACAAGCCCCACTAAACCGTTCTCTATTATCGCAGAAATAATATCATCCCCCTGAGACTGATGAGAATGACTAATCTGCCAGTGCAATAACCCGGGAATATCTGCAAGTAATGGTTGAACCTTACGCCATTGCTGATCCATTTGTATATCATCATGAATTAACACGCTTCCCGGCCCTTCGCTGGATACTTCAGCATGCGGGTAACCCATTTTTATCAAAACATCCTGCACTTCTCGTATCAATAAGTCATCACAGATTACATCATCCCGATACATGACCCCCCATGATTCGAGAGTCGCTCTCACCTTTTGCATCTGTTCGCTTGACGAGCAATAACCGGACAACTGCAGGCTTCCATCTTCTTTCCATTGCGCCCGCACATAATGAATATTGCTTTTGTCTAATAAAAACTTAACCCGCAAAGGTAAGTCATTTACCGTTTCAGGCTGACCGCCAATACTTAACAGGACCCCCATTCCACCGATGAAAATCAAGAATACGCCAGCCAACCACCAGTACCCCGATCTGGAAACGGGTATTTGATAATCAGCAAGTTCACAATCCTGTTTACCAAAGGCGATAGCCACTCCCGCAACCTGCAAAACCCCACTGGATGGTAGCGGCTTATTTGGATTAAATCTGCGGCCATTAACTCTAACTCTGGCTTTCCCGGCATCAACAAATAAACTATCTGCCTGTTCTCTCAGAATAATTTTTTCATTTATAGTAAGCGGAATACAAATATCGCATCCTTTCTCCCCCAGTGACAGGTTACCTTCATTCAGCCATACTTCCCGGCCTTGTAAAACGTGACCTAAAAAACGTATTTTCCAGGAACTCTTTGGATTAACCATGAGATATGCCATTATTTACTACTGAGGCTTTAATCAAAAAAAGCCTGATTACACTATGTACTTGAGTCGTATCATTGCGAAACAAATGACCTACGACAGGGATATCGCCCAATAAAGGGATTTTGTTTTGCGAGTGGATTTGTTTACCTTGTTTAAACCCTCCCAGCAATAGACTTTGTCCGGCTAATAATGTGGCTTGCGAAGCAATTTCAGAATTTTGCACTTCGGGTAGCGGATCTGTTTCGCTTTGCGTATCACTTTGTTGTCCATCCTGAATATTAAGATTAAGCATTATTTTTTGCGTGCCATTGTCATTTAACAAGCGAGGTGTAACGCGCAACAAAGAACCCGTAGTGATGGATTCAAGTTTAGCCACTTTTTCTCCCTGCAGTTTGGTATAGAAAGTAATATTTTTATCCAGCACAGCCTGGATATTATTTAAAGTCACCACAGATGGCTGGGAAAGTACATAAGCCTGAGAGCTTTTTTCCAGGGCATTCAAACGCACCATAAAGTTTGAGGTATCGCTGATTACCGTTGAAAAACCGCTAGCACCGCCGTCATTCAAACCTGTATTGAACGCAATTTTCTTGCCACCCAGCGACACTGCCGTTCCCCAGTCGATGCCTAACTGGTTAATATCTCCAGCATTAACATCGATAATTTTCACCGAAATCTCTATCATCTGCTGGCGTTGATCTAATTCTGTGATGAGTTTCCGATACCCGGCCATATTGGCCGCATAATCACGAACGATCACTGCATTCTGGCGTGGGTCGGCAGCAAACATGGGCAATGCCTGTGTAGCGGGTGAACCATTGGTCGTCGATGACGCCGGTACGCTGGTTTTACTCATCTCACGCAATACACTCACGACCCCTGGAACCACGACGGACTGATCGCGATATTGGTATTGGGTATCCATCGCAGTGGCATACTTAAGCGTGTATATACTTACACTCACCGCACTGTCTTTTCGTTTGATTAACGCATTATCCAGCACTGAAGCTAATTGACTAATACGAGTCAGACAGCTGGGAACACCGCTCACCTCCACAGCTCTGGTACCGGTAATTTCTTTAACCTCACATCCCGGTGATGAAAGGATATTCTGGCTGCGTAAGTAATGAATGAACCGTCCAGTAGATAAAATATTGAAAGTGATAACCTGATGTTTTAATAACGATGCAGGATATACATATAACATGCTGCCATCAAACCAGGTAAGCAAATCATATTGTGCTGCCAGGTTATTCAAAATATCGACCGGTGGTCCAGGCGGAATTTTTCCACTAAATGTAGCTGTTATCAATGGGCTAATAGTAATAGCCGTATCATAGTTCTCTGAGAGCAGATGTAAAACCTCTGCTAATGGCATTTGTCTGGCATAAAGGGTGAAGTCATTACCTTTCCATGATAACTCATCACTCTTTGCTGTATTGAGTATAAATAGTAAAATTAAGATTAAACGTTTATTTACTACCATTTTATACCCCACCCGAATAAAGTTTATGGTGATTGCGTATTACATTTTTTAAAATGCAAGTTAAAGCCAGGTGTTTTTCTATCTCAATAGCAATAAGCTCAGAGCTACTACTTGTGGTATAATAACCGTTTAACCATCCCCCATCCGCTGTGAGCTGTATAGCATAATCATGGACGTCCGGGTGTGCTGCAAGCAGTAGTGTCACATAGGCAAGACAAGGCTTAGGTAAGCTTTCCAGGTCATTTAAGAACAAAGAAATAGAAAATGCTTCTGAGAAAATTTCTCCTCTGGCAGGATGCCCATCAATAGTCATTATCCAGGATCGGCTATTACCTTCGGCCTTGATATCCTGAATTAATGGAATGCCTTTTAAAACTGCCAGCATGAATCCCTCCTCAGACATAAATGGGAGTTTCTATCAAATTCGCTCACAACCACATCCGTAAAAAGCCTGATTCACATTTATTTCGACTATACTCTTCTTGTACAATATCAGGATGCTGTCTACATATACCTTGTCACAGGCGATTCTATCATTCGGATTTTCCGATAAATTCACAATTACACTTTCAGCATTGACATAAAAAATTACAATTTGAAAAATTATTTATTAAATAAACTGTTACGATGTTTTTACATCGCCACCTTATTAAAAAGTAATTGTAGTCATCGACTGGGTTATATATGAAGAAATTTATCTTCCTAATGATAACACCATCGATTAATCTTCTGATGAAACTATATGTACTGCGATAGTGATCAAGTGCCAAAGATTTTGCAACAGGCAACTGGAGGAAAGCATTATGAATTTGCTCAATCTCAAGAATACGCTGCAAACATCTTTAGTAATCAGGCTAACTTTTTTATTTTTATTAACAACAATAATTATTTGGCTGCTATCTGTGCTTACCGCAGCTTATATATCAATGGTTCAGAAACGGCAGCATATAATAGAGGACTTATCCGTTCTATCCGAGATGAATATTGTACTAAGCAATCAACGGTTTGAAGAGGCTGAACGTGACGCTAAAAATTTAATGTATCAATGCTCATTAGCGACTGAGATTCATCATAACGATATTTTCCCTGAGGTGAGCCGGCATCTTTCTGTCGGTCCTTCAAATTGCACGCCGACGCTAAACGGAGAGAAGCACCGTCTCTTTCTGCAGTCCTCTGATATCGATGAAAAAAGCTTTCGTCGCGATAGTTTTATTCTTAACCATAAAAATGAGATTTCGTTATTATCTACTGATAACCCTTCAGATTATTCAACTCTACAGCCTTTAACGCGAAAAAGCTTTCCTTTATACCCAACCCATGCCGGGTTTTACTGGAGTGAACCAGAATACATAAACGGCAAAGGATGGCACGCTTCCGTTGTGGTTGCCGATCAGCAAGGCGTATTTTTTGGGGTGACGGTTAAACTTCCCGATCTCATTACCAAGAGCCACCTACCATTAGATGATAGTATTCGAGTATGGCTGGATCAAAACAACCACTTATTGCCGTTTTCATACATCCCGCAAAAAATACGTACACAGTTAGAAAATGTAACGCTGCATGATGGATGGCAGCAAATTCCCGGATTTCTGATATTACGCACAACCTTGCATGGCCCCGGATGGAGTCTGGTTACGCTGTACCCATACGGTAATCTACATAATCGCATCTTAAAAATTATCCTTCAACAAATCCCCTTTACATTAACAGCATTGGTGTTGATGACGTCGGCTTTTTGCTGGTTACTACATCGCTCACTGGCCAAACCGTTATGGCGTTTTGTCGATGTCATTAATAAAACCGCAACTTCACCGCTGAGCACACGTTTACCAGCACAACGACTGGATGAATTAGATAGTATTGCCGGTGCTTTTAACCAACTGCTTGATACTCTACAAGTCCAATACGACAATCTGGAAAACAAAGTCGCAGAGCGCACCCAGGCGCTAAATGAAGCAAAAAAACGCGCTGAGCAAGCTAACAAACGTAAAAGCATTCATCTTACGGTAATAAGTCATGAGTTACGTACTCCGATGAATGGCGTACTCGGTGCGATTGAATTATTACAAACCACCCCTTTAAACATAGAGCAGCAAGGATTAGCTGATACCGCCAGGAATTGTACACTGTCTTTGTTAGCTATTATTAATAATCTGCTGGATTTTTCACGCATCGAGTCTGGTCATTTCACATTACATATGGAAGAAACAGCGTTACTGCCGTTACTGGACCAGGCTATGCAAACCATCCAGGGGCCGGCGCAAAGCAAAAAACTGTCATTACGTACTTTTGTCGGTCAACATGTCCCTCTCTATTTTCATACCGACAGTATCCGTTTACGGCAAATTTTGGTTAATTTACTCGGGAACGCGGTAAAATTTACCGAAACCGGAGGGATACGTCTGACGGTCAAGCGTCATGAGGAACAATTAATATTTCTGGTTAGCGATAGCGGTAAAGGGATTGAAATACAGCAGCAGTCTCAAATCTTTACTGCTTTTTATCAAGCAGACACAAATTCGCAAGGTACAGGAATTGGACTGACTATTGCGTCAAGCCTGGCTAAAATGATGGGCGGTAATCTGACACTAAAAAGTGTCCCCGGGGTTGGAACCTGTGTCTCGCTAGTATTACCCTTACAAGAATACCAGCCGCCTCAACCAATTAAAGGGACGCTGTCAGCGCCTTTCTGCCTGCATCGGCAACTGGCTTGCTGGGGAATACGCGGTGAACCACCCCACCAGCAAAATGCGCTTCTCAACGCTGAGCTTTTGTATTTCCCCGGAAAACTCTACGACCTGGCGCAACAGTTAATATTGTGTACACCAAATATACCAGTAATAAATAATTTGTTACCTCCCTGGCAGTTGCAGATTCTTTTGGTTGATGATGCCGATATTAATCGGGATATCATCGGCAAAATGCTTGTCAGCCTGGGCCAACACGTCACTATTGCCGCCAGTAGTAACGAGGCTCTGACTTTATCACAACAGCAGCGATTCGATTTAGTACTGATTGACATTAGAATGCCAGAAATAGATGGTATTGAATGTGTACAATTATGGCACGATGAGCCGAATAATTTAGATCCTGACTGCATGTTTGTGGCGCTATCCGCTAGCGTAGCGACAGAAGATATTCATCGTTGTAAAAAAAATGGGATTCATCATTACATTACCAAACCAGTGACATTGGCTACCTTAGCTCGCTATATCAGTATTGCCGCAGAATACCAACTTTTACGAAATATAGAGCTACAGGAGCAGGATCCAAGTCGCTGCTCAGCGCTACTGGCGACAGATGATATGGTCATTAATAGCAAGATTTTCCAATCACTGGACCTCTTGCTGGCTGATATTGAAAATGCCGTATCGGCTGGACAAAAAATCGATCAGTTAATTCACACATTAAAAGGCTGTTTAGGTCAAATAGGGCAGACTGAATTGGTATGCTATGTCATAGACATTGAGAATCGCGTAAAAATGGGGAAAATCATCGCGCTGGAGGAACTAACCGACTTACGCCAGAAAATACGTATGATCTTCAAAAACTACACCATTACTTAATATTATCTTAATTTTCGCGAGGGCAGCAAAATGAAAGAATATAAGATCTTATTAGTAGACGATCATGAAATCATCATTAACGGCATTATGAATGCCTTATTACCCTGGCCTCATTTTAAAATTGTAGAGCATGTTAAAAATGGTCTTGAGGTTTATAATGCCTGTTGCGCATACGAGCCTGACATACTTATCCTTGATCTTAGCTTACCTGGCATCAATGGCCTGGATATCATTCCTCAATTACATCAGCGTTGGCCAGCAATGAATATTCTGGTTTACACAGCATACCAACAAGAGTATATGACCATTAAAACTTTAGCCGCAGGTGCTAATGGCTATGTTTTAAAAAGCAGTAGTCAGCAAGTTCTGTTAGCGGCATTGCAAACAGTAGCAGTAAACAAGCGTTACATTGACCCGACGTTGAATCGGGAAGCTATCCTGGCTGAATTAAAGGCTGACACGACCAATCATCAACTGCTTACTTTGCGCGAGCGTCAGGTTCTTAAACTTATTGACGAGGGGTATACCAATCATGGGATCAGCGAAAAACTACATATCAGTATAAAAACCGTCGAAACACATCGGATGAATATGATGAGAAAGCTACAGGTTCATAAAGTGACAGAGTTACTTAACTGCGCCCGAAGAATGAGGTTAATAGAGTATTAACCAGGGGCATCCGATGGTATTAAGCATTGGTCATATTTTGATGAGCCTTACGCCACGCAGTATTGCTCATCATCGACAAAATCCATACGGATGCCCTGGTATGCCGCACCATTTATCACTACCTTAGTCTTCATTTAATCATGATATAGTAGAATCCCCTTATTTAACGGGCTTTACCATGTCGTATTCTATCGGCGAATTTGCCAGACTATGCGGTATCAATGCCGCCACGCTAAGGGCATGGCAGCGACGCTATGGTTTATTGAAACCGCAGCGTACTGATGGCGGGCATCGCTTATACAGCGATGACGATATTCGACAAGCGCTTAGCATCCTCGACTGGGTGAGAAAAGGCGTACCGATAAGTCAGGTCAAACCCTTACTGTCGCGTCCGGTCATTCGCCTGGGCGATAACTGGATAACGATTCAGGAGACGATGCTTCAACATCTCCACGAAGGGCGAATTGACGCGCTGCGGCAGTTGATTTATGACTGTGGCCGGGAATATCCCCGCGCAGAACTGGTGACCCATTTATTGCGTCCGTTGCGCAGCAAAGTGTCCGCGCATCTTCCCGCCGTGATGACGCTGCGCGAAATACTGGATGGCATCATTATTGCCTACACCTCTTTTTGCCTTGAAGGCGACAGAAAAGCGCCTGGCAACAATGCCTTTATTAGCGGATGGCATCTCTCGGATCACTGTGAAATCTGGCTGGAAGCGTTGACTCGTACCGGACAAGAGCTGCGGCTCAATGTGCTTCCCTCTCCACCAGCCGTTCTGGCGCCCGAGCTGTTCGCCCAGAGAAAATGGTTCCTGGTGACCACCGGCAAGCTCACTGCCGGGCAGAAAAAACAGCTTGCCCAGTGGCGCAACGTGGTCGCTTCGCTGGAGGTTATCACACTATAAGCGCTGAAATAGATTTCTTCCCCTCATTCTATCTTATTGATATTTAGCTACGTCAAAAAAAATCTCCGCGAAAACTTAGACAAAAAAACAAAGTTGTGTAAGTTTTAGATCAGCGTGAGATAACATTTTGCGCCATCGGCGTCAGTCGTCGTACTTTCAATAAGGGGGAATCATGAATAACAAACCCGTAGTCGGCATTAGCGGATGTCTGACTGGCGCCGCGGTACGCTTTGATGGCGGACATAAGCGTATGGATTTTGTCATGAACTCTCTGGCGCCGTGGGTGACCTACAAACCGATCTGTCCGGAGGTGGCGATCGGCCTGCCCGTTCCTCGCCCTGCGCTGCGTCTTATCCAGACGACCTGTGGCGACATTCGGATGCGCTATAGCCATGCCCCGCACGATGACGTTACCGAGCGAATGAATGCCTTTGCCGATCGGTTTCTGCCAACAATAGGCGAACTGGCGGGGTTTATTGTGTGTGCAAAATCGCCCAGTTGCGGAATGGAGCGCGTTCGCCTGTATGATGAAAAGGGTAACAGGGGCCGCAAAGCTGGCACGGGGCTGTTTACCGCTGCGATGATGGACAAATATCCCTGGCTGCCGATAGAGGAAGATGGTCGCCTGCACGATCCGGTACTACGCGAGAATTTCATCGCACGTATTTTCGCGCTACATGAATTAAATGCGCTACGCGCGCTGGGCTTGAGTCGTCACAGTTTGCTCGCGTTTCATAGCCGATATAAACTTCAGCTTCTCGCCCACCACCAGGCCGGCTACCGCGAAATTGGCCCTTTCGTCGCGCGTCTGCATGAGTGGGACGATCTGGATGCCTTCTTTGTCCGATACAGAGAAAAACTGATGGCTATCCTGCGCCACCCCGCTTCACGTAAAAATCACACCAATGTGCTGATGCATATCCAGGGCTATTTTCACCGCGCGTTGAACAGCAGGCAACGCGCGGAATTACGCGAGGTGATTCTCGGCTACCGGGCGGGCCGACTACCTATCCTGGCACCGTTAACGCTGCTGAAGCACTATCTGGCGGAACATCCGGATGACTATCTACGCAGCCAGAATTATTTTGAGCCGTACCCTGATACATTAGGGCTGCGCTTAGCCATCACCTGATAACCCTGCGCATCGCTAACGGCGGGCAACCTGCCCGCCATGGTGACAATCGCGACAATTCAAAGGCGATGTCGTTATTGCCAACAGACTGTTTCCACCCTGATAGCGGCTATGACCGCGCCAGAGCGTTAATCACGGTTTCCATAGCCTGTTTTTCTAACGCGCTACGTTGGATGCGTTGATTCGCCAGCGCGGTTCTTAACACGCCCGCAATAACAATATATTTAGGCTCCTGCCCCAAATCGCGCATTTCCAGCACGACCTTGCCCACCACCCGGCACATCTCGCGGTACAGTTCGTCATCTTTTGTCGGTTTTGTCATACGTTTTACTCGTCGCCAGCTCAAACCAACAGAATATAACAGTCTTCTCAATTAAACAAAATTTGATGCAAATCAAAGAAATAACGCAGTTTATTATTCATGGCTCATACGTTGTTCGTATTCTGGTCTCTGGCGAGGCCATTTTTTCGAAACGCCTAATCAGTTCCGCCAGGCTACCGGCCTGCATTTTTTCCATGACTCTGGCGCGGTGCACCTCTACGGTACGCACCGCGATATTCATCGCTTCCGCAATTTCACGGTTCATAAATCCTTTTGCCACCAGGCTGGCCAGCTCACGCTCTTTCGGCGTCAACTGCTGGTAACACAGTATAATCTCACGGCGCGCCACCGCTGCCGATGAAACCGTCAGCGCACGCTCCAGCGCCGCCTGTAGCGGTTTTACCGATACCGGTTTTTGCAGAAAATCGACGGCGCCGCGTTTCATCTGCTCCACGGCCATCGGTACATCGCCATGCCCGGTAAGAAAAACAACCGCCAGGGTACTTCCGCACTGGCGCAACGCATCATGAACGCCCTGCCCATCCAGTACCGGCATTCGCATATCCAGTAATACGACTCCGGCCTGATACAGACTGGCCTGCGCCAAAAAATCCGCCCCCTGCGTCCAGCATTTTACGTCATACCCCAGACTTTCCAGTAAAAACGCGCACGCGTTAGTGACCGCCGTATCATCATCCAGTAGATGAATTGTCGCCATCCCTGCCCCCATGTTCATGTAAGAAATGTATCGTGACCACCGTTCCCGACAGACCGTCCGGCGCGGTCTGGTTCCTGATGCTGATATCGCCCCGCCCATACCGCACCAGCCGCTGGCAAATCGCCAGCCCTAAGCCCATCCCCTCTTTGCGGGTGGTCATAAACGGCTGAAACGCCTGACGTAATAGCGCCTCATCGATTCCCCCGGCGTTATCCTGTAAAACGATGCTGATGCCGTTTTCAGTGCGTTCAGCAACGATCCATAAATGGGTGGCGCCCGCCTGAGCCGCATTAAGAATGATATTCGCCAGCACCTGTTCCAGCAGCACTGACGGCAGCGTTACGCGCAGCGCAGCGCTAACCTCGGTATGCAGAGTCACTGTCGGAAACTGTTGCGCCATACGCAACAATTGCCAAACATGATCTATCGCCTCCCGAATGGCTATGGCCTTCCACGCTTCGGTTAGCACCGGGTTGCCCTGCGCCTGGCTGACCCAGTGACGCAGGTTACGCAGAGTATCCGCACCGCGTTGCGCCTGCTGGTCAATCTGCTCCAGCGCCGGCAGCAAGGGATGCTGTTCATCTGCAGCGCGCAGTCGAATCAGGCACCCCTGGGCATAATGTCGAATCGCGGAAAGCGGCTGATTAAGCTCATGGGCAAACCCGGAGGTCATTTCACCCAACACGCTCATTTGCCGGGCGGTTTCCAGCGCCCGCTCATGCTGATGAAGAACTACGCTATTACGTTCCAGTTGCTTTCCACGTCGACGCACCAGCAGCATGACCCAAATATAATTGAGCGTGAGCAACAGGAACGCCAGAATCACGCCGCCGACCATTAGCTGGTGCTGGATTAACCAACTTTTGACATCCAGCCACAGTCGACGCTGCTGAGGGTGCTGACGAACATCACGCAGCAACGCTTCCACCTGACTGGTCGACGCTGGCGCGCCCCAGTGAAATGACGCGGCGGCGGGCGCGTTGAATAGCGCTCGCGTTACGCGATCCGCCAGCGCATCGCTTACCGCAGGTAGCGCCGCGAACGACCAGTCAGGATATAACGGCGTACTGGTTAAGCAAGGCAGGGGCGTCGGTCGGGCAAGCAGCGCGATAAAGTCCTTTTTATTAATCAATCCTTCCTGATCCATATTTTCTAACAGACACACTGGCACAATTGCCGCCTGCACCGCTTTTTCGCGCAGCATATAGACTAAGGCATCGCCAGGAAATCCGGTAAAACGAAGATGAAAGTCGCGCTCCGGGCGTAAGCCCGCGTCGCTGAGCGCTTTATAGCCTAATAAATAGCCGCCAAATGCCTGAGCATCAATCGCGCCGACGGTCTTACCGATGAGATCATGCGCCGTGGTGATGCCGCTATCGCGCCGGGTCAAAATCACGCTGCCAATAACATTACTCACCGCTTTCCCATCGCGCGTGGAGCGCAGGGAAGCTAACCAGCGCAGCGGCGCATGGCTGTTCAGTTGGACAAATTGCGCCGGGTTGGTTATCACAAACTGCACGGTTCCCTGGTTAACGGCCTCCTGCATTTGATGCAGATCCAGCGGCTGGATGTGAAAGGTTTCGCCTGGAAGCTGTTGGCTTAATGTCTTTGCCAACGGTTGCCAGTGGCTACGCGTAGACGCCTCGCCGCGCATAGCCAAAATACCGATATTCCACGTCCCTGCCCACGCGCCATGACAAAGTAGCCCTACTGCCGCCAACACCGCCAGGCGCCTTACGGTTTTACCTCTCACCCCAATATCCCTGTCAATTATGTTGTTTTAGATCAACAACAAGCCGGGTATGTGGTTAACCACAATAGAGTGCACCCCGTCTCGATTTTTACACTGTAAATCATCAACATTTTTTATTCATTACACATGAACCAACATCGTGACAAATGTTTCATTGTTGGCAATGTGGACGGGAGTCAATATGGACAGCAGTAAACGGCTATTTCTCCAGCAACTCGGCGTCCTGACCGCTGGCGCCTCGCTGGTTCCGCTGGCTGAAGCGAAATTTCCTTTTTCGCCGGAGCGGCATGAAGGCTCTCCCCGACACCGTTACGCCATGCTTATCGACCTGCGGCGTTGTATCGGCTGTCAGTCCTGTACCGTAAGTTGCACTATTGAAAACCAAACGCCGCAGGGCGCATTTCGTACGACGGTGAACCAATACCAGGTCCAGCGTGAAGGTAGTCAGGAAGTCACGAATGTGCTATTGCCGCGTCTGTGCAACCATTGCGATAACCCCCCCTGTGTGCCGGTCTGCCCGGTACAAGCCACCTTTCAGCGGGAAGACGGCATTGTGGTGGTGGATAACAAACGCTGCGTCGGCTGCGCCTATTGTGTCCAGGCGTGTCCTTACGACGCTCGATTTATCAATCATGAAACGCAAACTGCCGATAAATGCACGTTTTGCGTCCATCGTCTGGAAGCCGGGCTGTTACCCGCTTGCGTAGAGTCCTGCGTCGGCGGCGCGCGTATTATTGGCGATATCAAAGATCCCCATAGCCGCATCGCCACCATGCTTCATCAACATCGCGACGCTATCAAGGTATTAAAGCCGGAAAACGGCACGTCGCCCCATGTTTTCTATCTGGGTCTGGACGACGCCTTTGTCACCCCATTAATGGGCCGTGCGCAGCCCGCGCTTTGGCAGGAGGTCTGAATGACGCATTCACTCATCATTGAAGAAGTGCTGGCTCACCCGCAGGACATTAGCTGGCTGCCGTGGGCGGTACAATATTTCTTTTTTATTGGCATTGCCGCCTGCGCCGCACTGTTTGCCTGTTATCTTCACTGGCGGAAAAAAGACGCCGCAACAGAAGAAAATCGGGCATTACTGATTGCCATTACCTGTGCGATTACCGCACCGCTGGCGTTGACGGCGGATCTGCACCAGACCGCCCGCGTCTGGCATTTCTATGCCTGGCCGACGCCCTGGTCGTGGATGCCCTGGGGAGCGTTGTTCCTGCCGCTGTTTACCGGGTTTCTCGCTCTGTGGTTCCTGGCGCAGCAGATAAAACGATTACTCAATAAAAGTTACAACGTCACTAAATGGTTGGCGTTAGCCAGCGCACTTTGCGCGGTGGGCCTGTTGATTTATACCGGCCGCGAAGTCTCCGTTGTGCTGGCGCGTCCAATCTGGTTTAGCTACGCCTTCCCCGTGGCGATGTTTCTTAGCGCCTTACAGGCGTTCTTCGCGCTGATGATTGTCGCCGCCCGACGCGACTCGGTAAGGCTGCCAAAAATATTGTGGGGACAACTCTGGACGCTGGCGGCGCTGGGGCTGGTTGTGGCCATGTGGGTTAGCGGCGATACGCTTTCCGGCACGGCAATCCGTCAGTGGATTACTGTCGCCCTGTCAGCCAAATATTACGCTGTCGGCTGGCTAGCGCTGTGGGTATTCACACTACTGTTCTGTAGCCTGGCGCTACGTCATCCGTTATCGCAGCTAAGACGCGTCCTGCTGGTTCTGAGCGCGCTGGCGCTATGTTGGCTGATGCGCTGGACATTGTTGATTCAGGTACAAACCGTACCCAAGTTTAACGCGCAATTTAACCCTTACTCGTTACCAGGCGGAACGGATGGCTGGCTGGCTATTCTCGGCACCTTTGGCCTGTGGATAGCGCTACTGATTATTATTCGTGAAACGCTGAACGGACTCACCAGGAGATTACAACATGGCTAATTTAACCCGTCGTCAGTGGCTAAAAGTCGGTCTCGCCGTCGGTGGGATGGTCACTTTTGGTCTGAGCTACCGTGATGTGGCGAAACGCGCAATTGATGGCCTGTTAAACGGGACGTCCGGCAAGGTAACGCGCGACCGCATCTTTGGCAATGCGTTAATTCCGGAGGCGCAGGCGCAAACGCACTGGCAGCAAAATCCACAACAAACCATCGCCATGACGCAATGCTTCGGCTGTTGGACACAGTGCGGTATCCGCGCCCGGGTTAATGCCGATGGCAAAGTGATACGCATCGCCGGCAATCCCTATCACCCCTTGTCGCAGGAACACCCGATTGACTCGTCCGTCCCTTTTAGCGAAGCCATGGAGCAACTGGCGGGAGAAAGCGGTCTTGACGCCCGCTCAACCGCCTGCGCGCGCGGCGCCACGCTGCTGGAAAGCCTGTACAGTCCGCTGCGACTGCTTGAACCAATGAAACGCGTGGGTAAACGCGGCGAAGGGAAATGGCAGCGCATCAGCTTTGAGCAGCTTATTGAAGAAGTCGTGGAAGGCGGCGATCTGTTTGGCGAAGGTCATGTGGACGGACTGCGCGCTATTCATGCGCCGGATACGCCAATTGACGCAAAGCACCCCAGTTTCGGGCCCAAAACCAATCAGTTACTGGTCACGAATACCAGCGACGAAGGCCGCGATGCGTTTCTGCGTCGTTTTGCGCTAAATAGCTTCGGCAGCAAGAATTTCGGCGCGCATGGCGCCTACTGTGGACTGGCTTACCGGGCCGGCTCCGGGGCGCTGATGGGCGATCTGGATAAAAACCCGCATGTCAAACCCGACTGGGAAAACGTGGAGTTTGCGCTCTTTATGGGCACCTCCCCGGCACAGTCCGGTAATCCCTTTAAACGCCAGGCGCGTCAGTTGGCGAGCGCCCGGCTGCGTGAGAATTTTCAATACGTCGTGGTCGCCCCCGCCCTCCCCTTATCAACGGTGCTCGCCGATCCTCGCGGTCGCTGGCAACCGGTCATGCCCGGCAGCGATTCGGCGCTGGCAATGGGGATGATCCGCTGGATCATGGATAATCAACGTTATAATGCTGATTATCTGGCGATTCCCGGCGTACAGGCGATGCAGCAGGCCGGCGAGCAAAGTTGGACCAACGCCACGCACCTGGTCATTGCGGATGAACTGCCGACGCTTGCCGGACAACACCTGACGCTGCGCCATCTTACGCCCGATGGCAAAGAGACCCCTGTCGTACTGAATACCGACGGCGAGTTGGTCGATGCATCCACTTGCCGACAGGCACGGCTTTTCGTGACGCAGTACGTTACGCTCGCCGACGGCCAGCGGGTCACGGTGAAGAGCGGGTTGCAACGCCTGAAAGAGGCGGCAGAAAAGCTCTCGTTGGCGCAATACAGCGAACAGTGCGGCGTGCCGGAAGCGCAAATTATCGCGCTGGCGGAAACCTTTACCAGTCACGGACGTAAAGCTGCGGTCATCAGTCACGGCGGCATGATGGCCGGCAATGGGTTTTATAACGCCTGGTCGGTCATGATGCTTAACGCGCTGATCGGCAACCTCAGCTTGTCCGGCGGCGTCTTTGTCGGCGGCGGCAAATTCAACGGCGTTAGCGACGGCCCCCGCTACAACATGAACAGTTTTGCCGGAAAAGTGAAACCGTCAGGGTTAAGTATTGCCCGTAGCAAAACCGCTTATGAAGCATCGGAAGAATACCGCGACAAAATTGCCGGCGGGCAATCCCCTTATCCAGCCAAAGCGCCGTGGTATCCCTTTGTGGCAGGCCAGCTTACCGAACTGTTGACCTCCGCGCTCGAAGGCTATCCTTATCCGCTTAAAGCCTGGATTTCCAATATGAGCAACCCGTTTTACGGTGTTCCCGGTCTACGCGCCGTGGCGGAAGAAAAGCTAAAAGACCCTCGCCGACTGCCGCTCTTTATCGCGATTGACGCCTTTATGAATGAAACGACGGCGCTGGCGGATTACATTGTGCCGGATACGCACAATTTTGAGAGCTGGGGCTTTACGGCACCCTGGGGCGGCGTAGCCAGTAAAGCCACTACCGCCCGCTGGCCGGTTGTCGCCCCCGCCACTCACCGAACGGCGGACGGGCAACCTGTCTCAATGGAAGCATTTTGTATTGCGGTAGCAAAACGGCTCCGTCTGCCTGGCTTCGGCGACCGGGCGATAACCGATCCGCAGGGCAATACTTTTCCACTGAACCGGGCGGAAGATTTCTATCTGCGCGTAGCCGCTAATATCGCCTTTATGGGCAAGACGCCGGTCGCGCTGGCAAATCAGGAAGATATTTCGCTTACCGGCGTCAGCCGCATTCTGCCAGCAATTCAGCACACGCTTAAAGCTGATGAGGTCGGTCGCGTGGCGTTTATCTACTCGCGTGGCGGCCGGTTTGCGCCCGAGGATAGCGGCTATACGGAGCAACGGTTAGGTAACGCGTGGAAAAAACCCTTACAGATCTGGAATGCAGATGTCGCCGCCCACCGTCACGCCATCACCGGGGAGCGTTTCAGCGGTTGCCCGGTCTGGTATCCGGCGCGTTTGTCAGATGGTCGTGCGATTGACGACCAGTTTCCCATTGGGCAATGGCCGCTGAAACTGATTTCATTTAAATCAAATACCATGTCCAGCTCAACAGCCGTCATCCCGCGCTTACACCATGTGAAGCCAGCAAACCTGGTGGCGCTGAATCCGCAAGACGGCGAGCGTTATGGACTGCAACATGGCGATCGGGTACGGATCATTACGCCGGGCGGTCAGGTCGTGGCGCAAATCAGTTTGTTAAATGGCGTGATGCCAGGCGTCATCGCCATCGAACACGGATATGGCCACCGCGAGATGGGCGCAACGCAGCACTCTCTGGACGGCGTGCCTATGCCGTATGATCCACAAATCAGGGCAGGCATAAATCTTAACGATCTGGGCTTTGCCGATCCGACAAGAACCATTACCAACACCTGGCTCGACTGGGTTTCTGGCGCGGCGGTACGTCAGGGGCTGCCGGCAAAAATCGAGCGTATATAACCCCAGGGCCGGAGAGCGATATCGTCTTATTTCGTCGAGGGTAGCGACTGATAAGCGAACGCTGTCCGGCTGCATATACTCACTGAATCGTGCAAGCCCAACTATTTTACGTTCACCTCGTCATATTACATAGAAAATATATGACAACACTCACAAAACTATTTTCCCCTTCTGTAAGCAATTAATATTTAACACATTGACTGCGCTTCTGATTATTGACATTCATTTGGGGTTACTTCCGGTTGACCGCATAATCTGTGATTGAATTCACCGCATGACAACATTGCCATAAATACAATTCAACTCACTACCCGGAGGCAATATGTTTAAAGAAGAAAGACGTCATGCCATCATTAATTTACTGATAAAGGATAATAGTGTTAGCGTCAGTAAACTTTCAGACCTTTATAAGGTTAGCCAGGAGACTATTCGTTCCGATCTACGCTATTTCCAGAAATCAGGTATGCTTCAGCGTTGCTATGGCGGAGGGATTTTAAACCGTGACGCGCTGAGTAAGCTTATCACTGAAAATAAGATTGATATCTCCAGCACTATCGCCACGCCAATCCATCAGGATGCAAAACTGCGCCGGGAAAACACAAAAAAAGCAGGCAAGGTGTGTGTTTTAGGCTCCTTCAATATTGATGTTTCAGCAACCGTGCCGTGGTTTCCACAAAGCGGAGAATCCATTCTGGCCAGTCAATTTGGATTCTATCCTGGCGGTAAAGGAGCCAACCAGGCTTTAGCGGCAAACAATGCCGGCGCTGCGGCGCATTTTATTTTTAAAGTGGGTAAAGATCAGTTCAGCGCATTTGCTATGAATCATATTATTCAATCAGGCATCACCTCATACAGCGCGTATCAAACAGATAAAGCGCCCACCGGTAGCGCATTGATCTATGTCTCCGCCGTGGATGGCGATAATATTATCGCCATCTACCCTGGCGCCAATATGATGCTCACCACGCAAGAGATTAACGAGCAACACCGTTATATCGCCGAGTCTGACGTTATGTTAATGCAGCTCGAAACGAACATTGAAGCGTTGACTGAATTTATTCGCCTGGGCAAACAAGAAAATAAAATGATCATGCTGAATCCTGCCCCCTATACGAAACAGGTGACGCATTTATTATCTGATATTGACATCATCACGCCGAATGAAACTGAAGCCTCTTTTTTATCCGGCGTAACCATTACTGATATTAATGATGCGAAAAAAGCCGGGAATATTATTCTGCAATCCGGGGTGAAAAAAGTCATCATTACCCTTGGCGCCCGTGGCTCTCTGCTCTGTGAGCACGCCCGCACGTTGTATATTCCTGCATGGAGCGCCGTGGTAAAAGATGCCGCTGGAGCCGGTGACGCTTTTAATGGCGCCTTAGCCGCCGCGCTGGCGCGACAAGCAGATATGGTCGCAGCCATTCAATATGCCTCCGCTTTCGCTTCTCTGGCGGTGGAACAAGTCGGTGCGTCGAGTATGCCTCAGCACTTGCAGGTTTTACATCGAATGCGTACCCAATCTAATAAAGTCATTAACATTAATTAACAGGTGACATAATGAAAATTTTATTTATTGGCGAATCCTGGCACATTCATATGATTCACTCTAAAGGTTTTGATAGCTTTACATCGAGCAAATATGAAGAAGGCGCAGACTATTTATTATCCTGCTTACGCCAGGGTAATATCGATGTGGACTACATGCCTGCCCATATTGTGCAAACTCGTTTTCCACAAACCGCCGAAGCATTAGCCTGCTATGATGCGATCGTCATCAGTGATATCGGTAGCAATACGTTCCTGCTACAAAACAGAACCTTTTATAATATGGACATTATTCCTGATGCATTACAACTTATCGCCGATTATGTTGCTGAGGGCGGCGGTCTGTTAATGATCGGCGGGTATTTATCCTTTACGGGAATAGAAGCAAAAGCCAATTATAAAAATACGGTTCTGGCGGAGGTATTGCCGGTTGATATGCTGGATGTAGATGACCGCGTAGAACTACCGCAAGGATGTAAAGCAGTAAATACTGCGGTAGAGCATGTTATTACCCAGCCATTTAGCGAATGGCCGCCGCTATTGGGCTATAACAAGCTTATCGCCAAAGAAAATAGTCAGGTCCTTGCTGAAATTAATGGCGATCCACTGTTAGTTATGGGTACTTACCATAAAGGGAAAGTATGTTGCTTTGCCAGTGATTGTTCACCGCACTGGGGAAGCCCGCAGTTTCTGCAATGGGAACATTACGCCACCTTCTGGTGTAATGTTTTACACACAATAAAAAAATAATATTACCCAGGCGAATATAAATTTCGCCTGCCCTGCCACACACTGAGTCATTAAGAATATGAATGATACTTATCTCTATGGCGAAATGTTTTCTGAAAACATATTGACAAGCTATCGGATTTATGGAGACAGAAAATCATTACTCACGCCGCTCATTATCCTTCACGGCGGCCCTTCTGGCGGCTTTGATTATTTATTAAATTATCGCCATCTGGCTGATGACGGGCGCATGGTAATATTTTACGATCAATATGGCTGCGGTCGTTCAACGCATTTTCCTCATGCCGACGCGTCTTTCTGGACTATTGCGCGTTATCTCCGTCAATTAACCCAATTAATTAATCACCTGGGTATCGGACAAGGGTATTCGATACTGGGACATTCCTGGGGCGGAATGCTTGCCGCAGAGCACGCCTGCTTACAGCCTGCCGGGCTTCGCGGGGCGATACTGGCCAGTTCGCCGGCCAGTATCGCCCTGTGGCAACAGGAAGCCATACGGCTCTTTAACGCTCTGACGCCAATGTCCGATGACGATATCAAAAACGTCATTATGCCCGCCGTCATTTATCAAAACCCACCGGAACAGCTGGTCGCTTATTATGCCAGACACGTTTATACCCTCGCGGAAGAAGCCGTTCATGTTCAGCGATCTAATGCGCAGTTCGCCGCCGACCCTACGGGTTATCACATTTTATGGGGAACCAATGAACTGGCGGCAAATGGCAAACTTGCCGACTGGGATATTACGCCCCATTTGTGCCAGATACGCTGTCCTGTTCTGGTACTACGCGGCGAAAACGATCAGGCAACCGAGCGCGTCGTCTCTCCGCTGCTCTCTCACATTTCAGACTGCCGCGCGGTCACTATTCCCGGCAGCAGCCATAACCCGCATGAAGAAAATATCGCGCCCTGCCTCGCAGCGGTAAGCGCGTTTTTACGCGATCTGGCATAAAAAGCCATTAAGGTATTTATCATGAAAAAAGTCAAAAAATTGTCTCTTACCGATTTAGTGCTTTATGGTCTGGTGTTTATGGTGCCTATCGCGCCAGTCTCTCTTTATGGCGTCGTTTATAATCTTTCGCACGGTATGGTTGCGCTGGTTTATATTATTGGCGCGATCGCGATGTTTTTTACCGCGTACAGCTACTCTACCTTATCGCAGCATATCTCCTCGTCGGGTTCGGCCTATGCGTATGCTGGCGTATGCATTAATCCCGCCGTAGGGTTTCTGACCGGATGGATATTACTGCTGGATTATCTTTTGTTCCCTACGCTCGTAGCGGTGCTGGGCGGTGTCGCGGTCCACGCTATTTTACCGCAAATCCCGGTCTGGGTCTGGCCGTTGATTTATGTGGCTATTGGCACCGGAGTCAACTATCTCGGGATACAGCAAACGGCGAAATTCGATAAGTTACTGGTCTTTATTCAACTCGGTATTCTGGCGATTTTCGTGCTACTCATTATCCGTCTGATGATGCAGGACAGTAGTCAGATAACGCTTTCCTTCCGGCCTTTTTTCGATTCACAGTGGTTCACCCCAGGGCTCATCGCGACGGCGATTTCGGTGGCTGCGCTGAACTTTCTCGGCTTTGACGCTATCAGTACATTAAGTGAAGAAAGCGAAGGCGGGGGACGCGCCGTCAGTAAAGCAACGCTGTTGGCGTTAGTTTTGGCGACGGTACTGTTTATTATCGTTGTAGCGTTTGCGGCTTTCGCCACCGGTAATGTCGACCGCTTCGCGGAAGGTAATGCGACGAATGAAGCATTTTTCACCATTGCCGGCAACGTTGGCGGTATCTGGCTCAAAGTGGCATTTTCCATCATTGTGGCGTTTGTGTGCGCCGTCGGCAACATTATTACCGCGCAAACGGCGGTGTCCAGAGTGCTATTTTCAATGGGGCGCGACCGAATGTTGCCCGCCTTCCTCGCTCACGTCCATACCACGCGTAAAACGCCGGATTATGCCATTCTGTTTACCGGCGGCGTCACCCTGCTGCTCAGCTACCTGTTTTCCGGCAAGATTGAATCTATCTCCACGCTGGTGAACTTTGGCGCGCTTTTCGCTTTTTTTGTCGTGAACCTGTGTGTGTTTATCCTGTTCAATTTCCGGATGAAAGCCCAGCGGCGCATTTTCGCCCATGTCATTTCGCCAATCATGGGGATGATCGTCATCGGCTACGTCTGTTTAAACATGAACATTCACGCTCTGATACTCGGAATTAGCTGGGCGGCGATCGGGATAGCGATTCTGTGCTATCGAAAAGCACACAACCAAAACATCGCCATCGACCTGGAAGGCAAAAAGTTGCTCGATTGATGTTATGCGCAACAACACCCACTGTTGCGCAACGCCGCCCCTGTTCGGGCGGCGTCATCGCCAGCGACATCGTAAACAGCGTAATAACAAACCGTTGTGGATCTGCACAGATGTCTTTTGAAACAGGGTTTTCATTTTCCTTTTTTGTAAATTTCAGCGTATAATGCGCGCCAATTGTCTCTTGAATGGTTTCAGCGCATTGGACTGTAAAACTCAACGACTAAAATTATCCCCTTCCCGTTGGGCTGAAACGCGAGCACACATTCCTCTGCACGCTCTTTCGATGTCACCTATCCTTAGAGCGAGGCATCATCACTTTAGCAACACAGGCTTAGCTTCCGGGCCGTGCGCGCCCGAAGCCAGATTTCCATATCCTCCTCAACTTAAAGACTAAGACTGTCATGAAAAAGACGAAAATTGTTTGTACTATCGGTCCGAAAACCGAATCCGAAGAGATGTTAAGCAAAATGCTGGACGCGGGCATGAACGTGATGCGTCTGAACTTCTCTCATGGCGATTATGCAGAACACGGTCAGCGTATCCAGAATTTGCGCAACGTGATGAGCAAAACTGGTAAAAAAGCCGCTATTCTGCTTGATACTAAAGGACCAGAAATCCGCACCATTAAACTGGAAGGCGGTAACGACGTTTCGCTGAAAGCGGGCCAAACCTTTACTTTTACCACCGACAAATCCGTGGTCGGTAATAATGAAATCGTTGCCGTCACCTATGAAGGCTTCACCAGCGACCTGAGCGTTGGCAACACCGTCCTGGTTGACGATGGTCTGATCGGTATGGAAGTGACCGCCATCGAAGGCAATAAAGTCATTTGTAAGGTGCTGAACAACGGCGATCTGGGCGAGAACAAAGGCGTTAACCTGCCGGGCGTTTCTATTGCTCTGCCGGCGCTGGCTGAAAAAGACAAACAGGACCTGATCTTCGGTTGCGAACAGGGCGTTGACTTTGTTGCGGCGTCCTTTATCCGTAAACGTTCTGACGTTGTCGAAATTCGCGAGCATCTGAAAGCCCACGGCGGCGAAAACATCCAGATTATCTCTAAGATCGAAAACCAGGAAGGCCTGAACAACTTCGATGAAATTCTCGAAGCTTCTGACGGCATCATGGTTGCGCGTGGCGACCTGGGCGTAGAAATCCCGGTTGAAGAAGTGATTTTTGCGCAGAAAATGATGATCGAAAAATGTATCCGCGCACGTAAAGTCGTGATCACCGCGACTCAGATGCTGGATTCTATGATCAAAAACCCGCGTCCGACCCGCGCAGAAGCAGGCGACGTTGCGAACGCCATCCTCGACGGTACGGATGCGGTTATGCTGTCCGGCGAATCCGCAAAAGGGAAATACCCGCTGGAAGCCGTTTCTATCATGGCGACCATCTGCGAACGTACCGACCGCGTCATGAACAGCCGTCTGGACTACAACAACGACAGCCGTAAACTGCGCATTACGGAAGCAGTATGCCGCGGCGCGGTAGAAACCGCCGAAAAACTGGAAGCGCCGCTGATCGTGGTAGCGACCCAGGGCGGTAAATCCGCTCGCGCCGTGCGTAAATACTTCCCGGACGCCACCATCCTGGCATTGACCACCAATGAAGTGACCGCCCGTCAGTTAGTACTGAGCAAAGGCGTGGTATCGCAGCTGGTGAAAGAAATCAATTCTACTGATGATTTCTACCGTCTGGGCAAAGATGTCGCCCTGCAAAGCGGCCTCGCCCAGAAAGGCGACGTCGTAGTGATGGTCTCCGGCGCGCTGGTTCCAAGCGGCACCACTAACACCGCCTCTGTTCACGTACTGTAATAATTGTTGTGTGAATTAATTTGTTTAAAAAAGCGCCCTTCCGGCGCTTTTTTTATTTAATCGATAGCCACTATTAATAAAAAAATCAAATCGGATTTTACTATCTAATTGCGGATTATCTAAGAAGAATCCGATGGAAGCCCCCTGTTTTCTTTCGGTTTTTTAGGGACTTTCATGCATTTCGATGCTTCTTTGAGCGAACGATCAAAAATAAGTGCATTCCCATCAAAAAAATATTCTCAACATAAAAAAGTTTGTGTAATACTTGTAACGCTACATGGAGATTAACTCAATCTAGAGGGTATTAATAATGAATCGTACTAAACTGGTACTGGGCGCGGTAATCCTGGGTTCTACTCTGCTGGCTGGTTGCTCCAGCAACGCTAAAATCGATCAGCTGTCTTCTGACGTTCAGACTCTGAACGCTAAAGTTGACCAGCTGAGCAACGACGTGAACGCAATGCGTTCCGACGTTCAGGCTGCTAAAGACGACGCAGCTCGCGCTAACCAGCGTCTGGACAACCAGGCTACTAAATACCGTAAGTAATAGTACCTGCGTAATAAAAATGGCGCACATCGTGCGCCATTTTTTTTACCTATATAACCACACAAAATACAAGGTTATTGTTATGAACCGCACTAACAAACTGATCTTAGGTGCAGTAGTTCTGGGTTCCACGTTACTGGCAGGTTGTTCCAGCAACGCTAAAATCGATCAGTTGTCTTCCGATGTACAGACGCTGAGCGCTAAAGTTGAGCAACTGAGTAATGACGTAAATGCAATGCGTTCCGACGTTCAGGCTGCTAAAGACGATGCTGCTCGCGCGAACCAGCGTCTGGACAACAAAGTAGTATCCCACGTCCGTAAGTAATTTGACGCACGATATAAAATGGCGCACATCGTGCGCCTTTTCTTTACCCACATAACCACTCATAATATAAGGATATTATTATGACCCGTACTAACAAACTGATCTTAGGTGCAGTAGTTCTGAGTTCCACGTTACTGGCAGGTTGTTCCAGCAACGCTAAAATCGATCAGTTATCTTCCGATGTACAGACGCTGAGCGCTAAAGTTGAGCAACTGAGTAATGACGTAAATGCAATGCGTTCCGACGTTCAG
>NZ_JAMMZV010000001.1:976531-1260203 GCF_051811585.1 Salmonella sp. NW177
AGGCTGCTAAAGACGACGCAGCTCGCGCGAACCAGCGTCTGGATAACAAAGTATTCCGCATCTGTAAATGATTTGACGCACGATATAAAATGGCGCACATCGTGCGCCATTTTTTTGTCCGTCGTTTGCGGCGAAGGCTACTGCGTGACGCGCGTTTGCCCCTCTTCTCCGACAAAACCGTTCTGAGCGGATTCGACTGCGGTCGTATTTACCGCTGGCGTCTGCCCGGCGCTCACGCTGACTGGATACCCGGCTCGCCGGTATAGCGCCTTATCGACCAGGCGACTATCCACCCCTTGTGCGTTTCTGAACGCGGTAAATTCCGCAGGCAACACGTAGGGCATCGTCTGCACGTTTTGCTCTTCTTCCGGCGATAGCGGCCTGTGTACCTCTACATAACGAATGCCATTCGGCTCGACAGAGAATTTCACCGGCTGGTTAATCACTTTTACCGGCGTCCCCGTTCTGACCTGCGCAAATAACGCTTTGATGTCCGGCGCGTTCATGCGAATGCAACCGGAACTCACGCGCAGACCCACGCTATCCGGCGCGCTGGTGCCATGAATGAGATATTCCCCATTACCGTGCGCCAGACGCAGCGCATAGCGTCCCAGCGGGTTATTTGGCCCGGCAGGGATCACCGGCGGCAGCGTGATCCCCCGCTCAAGCGAACGTTGGCGTATGCCCGCCGTCGGCGTCCACGTCGGGTTGGGGATCTTTTGCCCTATCCGGGTGTCCATGACGGGAGTTTCCAGTCCCTGCAAACCGATGCCGATGGGATACACCTGAACGCGGTTTTCTCCCGGCGGGTAATAATACAACCGTAGCTCCGCGAGGTTGACGATGACGCCTTCCCTGGGCGCATCCGGCAATAGCATCTGCGAGGGAATGGTAATTAGCGTACCGGGCTTAGGCACCGGCGCAATCGTATTGTTCGCTTCAAGGATGAGCATCGCCGCCGTATCAAAACGCCGGGCGATAGCCTGCAGGTTTTTATCACCTTCCTGTACGGTATAGGTTTGATTCTGACCAATAAGACGGCTGCCTTCGGGCGGTAATGGATAATCAACCGCCCAGGCTGCCTGTAACGCGCTATACGCGCCGATAATAGTTAGCGTAATGAAAGACGCACGTTTCATACCAAACCTCCTGTATTCCTGGTGATGCCCTCTGCGACGACTGGTAGCGCTTCGCTTATCAGAACAACAAAATATACGCTCTGTCCACTCTGGATAAAGCGACGTCGCCGTCCGACAAAGGATTTGACATCAGGTAGAACGCTGTCTGTACAGTTTAGCTAAGAGTGGCGGCCTTAGCGCGAATTGCGCGAATCATTGCTTCCAGCCCCTGAGAACGAGAAGGCGTGAGGTGTTGCGTAAGCGCCATTTTTTCGAACCATGGCCGGACATCAAAATGCACAATATCCTGCGCCGTCATTTGGTGGTACAAAATAAATACCACCGCCATAAGGCCTTTAACGATCGCCGCGTCGCTGTCGCCCTGCAATTCGATAATGCCGTTGGCGTTTCGCCGCATCACGATCCACACCTGGCTCTGACAGCCATGAATCGTATTTTGCGGATTGCGATCCTGCGGATTTAACTCCGCCAGGCGCTGCCCCAACTCAATAATATATAAATATTTCTCTTCCCAATTAGCGCAACGCGTAAAGTTACGCAGCAATTTTTCTTTATCCGGTAACGCAGCCATAAAACCTCACTGTTATCCCAACAAGCGGTGGATACGCGTTAATCCTGCCACCAGTCGGTCCACTTCTTCATGGGTGTTATACATCGCCAGCGAAGCCCGGCACATTGCCGGCACGCCATACCAGGCCATGAGCGGCATCGCGCAGTGATGTCCCGTTCGTACCGCGATGCCGTAATTATCAAGAAAGCTGCCGACGTCGTAAGCATGGTGTTTACCCAGATTAAACGCGATGACGCCCAACCGCTGCGCCGGGCCATATAGCGTGATATCAGGCACCTGCGCCAGTTGCTCCAGCGCATAGCGCATCAGCATCTGCTCATAATCGCCAATCTTATCCAGTCCCAGCGACGTCACATAGTCAATTGCCGCGCCCAGACCAATGATGCCGCCAGTATTCGGCGTTCCCGCCTCAAAACGCCAGGGCGCTTTCGCCCACGTCGTTCCCTGCGTCAGGCTGACGGTCGAGATCATCGACCCGCCCCCTTCCCACGGCGGCATTTCTTGCAGCAACGCCTCTTTAACATACAGAATGCCGATGCCGGTCGGCCCGTAAAGTTTATGGCCGGAGAAAACGTAAAAATCGCAGTCCAGCGCCTGGACGTCAACAGCATGGTGCATCACGGCCTGGGCGCCATCCACCAGCACTTTCGCCCCATGCTGGCGCGCCAGCGCAATCATGTCCGGCAGTGGGTTTTCCGTCCCCAGCACATTGGAAACATGGGTAATGGCCAGCAGTCGAGTCCGGTCATCGAACAGCGCAGCTAAGGTCTCCAGCCGCAGCGTACCGTCAGGATGCAACGGGATCACGCGCAGTTCAGCGCCTTTGCGCTCGCACAGCATCTGCCAGGGAACGATGTTGGCATGATGCTCCATCTCGCTGATGATAATGTTATCCCCGGCGCGAATATTTTCCGTTCCCCAACTGTTGGCGACAAGGTTAATGCCCTCCGTCGTACCGCGCACGAACACCAGTTCTTCTGCGGAGCGGGCGTTAATAAACCGCGACGCCTGCTTACGCACATTCTCCATGCTTTCGGTCGCCTGTGCGCTTAACGTATGGATACCTCGATGTACCGCAGCATAGCCGTGACGGTAGAAGGCAGATTCAGCGTCAATCACCTGATTGGGTTTTTGAGCGCTGGCTGCGCTGTCCAGGTAAGCCAGCGGCAGGCCGTTAACTTCACGCTGCAGTATGGGAAAATCCGCCCGTACTTTTTCTACAGGAAATGTCATACCAGGCCTCCGGGCAGTCGCTGGCCGATTCGCGCCAGCACCTGCTGTTTAAGGGCGCTATCATGGATAGCTTCCGTTAACTCTGCGGCAAACGCGTAAAGAATCATGTGCCGCGCCTCCTGCTGCCTGATGCCGCGTGATTGCAGATAAAACATCTGCTCATCGTCAATACGCCCGATCGTCGCGCCGTGGCTGCACTTCACGTCATCGGCATAGATCTCCAATTGCGGTTTGGTATCGACTTCAGCCAGTTTCCCCAACAACAGGTTATTATTGGTCATCTGGCCGTCGGTTTTAATGGCGTGTTGCGCCACGTTAATCAGGCCATTAAAGACCGCGCGTCCTTTGTCGCTGACGATGGTCTTGTGCAACTGGCGGCTGTTACAGTAACCTTTGTTATGTTCCAGCCATGTCCGCGTATCGCAGACTTCATTTTTCACCGGCATCGCCAGACTATTCAGTCGAAGCGTCGCGTTTTCACCATTCAGTTGTGAGCTGCTGTGGTGACGTAGTACTGCGGCGCCCAGCAGAAAACTGTGGCTAAACGCCGAGGCGTCTGTCGCCAGCAGAAGATCGTTATGCGCAAAGTGATAGCTGGACGCATTTTCAAACGCCAGTTTGATATGGCGCAGTTGCGCATTGTCTGCAACGTTCATCGTCAGACGCGCGCCGGTAAAATGTTTTGCCGCTGTAAGGCTGACATAATGCTCAATAACCGTCGCTTCCGCGCCTTCCGCCAGCGCCAGATGGTGGCGATAATGCGCGGTATTCAGCTCGTCGCCATCCACGCCCTGCGTGATATGCATTAACAGTAGGGGCCTGGTCGGACGCTGATTTCGCCGGACCTGTATATACGTGACACATTGCGCCAGGCTTTCCGTCAGATGCAGAAAAACCTCGGGATGTACCGGCGCGGCAAGCGTCTGGCGCTCATCTCTGACGCTAACGTCAAATCCGCTGTTTTGCGTGCTATCGCTGAGCTCTGGCATAAACCGACCATCGACAAACACCAGCCGCACGGCATCGATTTGCAGCGCCAGCGCATCACGCTGTGCGGCGCTGATAGTCGCACACTGCTGGATAAACTGGCTATGGGTTAAGCCCTCCAGCGGCGTGTATTTCCAGTCTTCATGTTTACGCGTCGGCAATCCCAGACGTAACATCTGTTGTAAATGTTGTCTTGCTTGCTCAGTTCGACTTTCTCCTTTTTCTTCAAAGAGATGCTGCCATTGCTGTAGCGCTTTACTGCTGTTCGGTAAGCCAGCCATAACCCTGCTCCTCCAGTTGTTTGACCAGAGTAAAATCGCCGGATCGGACAATTCGCCCCTGATAGAGGACATGGACGTAATCAGGCTTGATGTAGTCCAGTATGCGCTGATAGTGGGTCACGATAATAAAAGCGCGTTTATCGTCGCGTAACGCGTTGACGCCTTCCGCCACAATTTTCAACGCATCGATATCCAGTCCGGAGTCAGACTCATCAAGGATGCACAGTTCCGGCTCCAGCACCGCCATTTGCAAAATATCATTGCGCTTTTTCTCCCCGCCGGAAAAACCGACGTTTACCGAACGGGTCAGTAAATCTTCCGGCATTTTCAGCAATGCGATCTTTTCTTCCATCAGATCCTGAAAATCAAAGCGATCCAACGACGCCTGCCCGCGGTAGGCGCGCACGGCATTCAGCGCGGTTTGCAGGAAAAACTGGTTACTGACGCCGGGGATTTCTACCGGGTACTGGAAGGCCATAAAAATCCCTTCGCCCGCCCGTTCCTCCGGCGACAGTTCAAGCAGATCTTTACCCTTGAACGTAACCGAGCCGCCGGTGACCTCATAATCTTCACGTCCCGCCAGGGTGGCGGAGAGCGTGCTTTTCCCGGAACCGTTCGGCCCCATAATGGCGTGAACTTCGCCGGGGCGAATCTCCAGATTCAGGCCACGCAAAATCGCTTTTTCTTCCACACTGACCTGTAAATCTTTAATGCTTAACATGGGTTTTCCTTCATCATTAACCGACGCTGTGCTCAAGGCTAATCGCCAGCAGTTTTTGCGCTTCAACGGCAAACTCCAGCGGCAGTTCCGAGAAAACGTCTTTACAGAAACCGTTGACGATCATCGAAATAGCGTCTTCTTCGCTGATACCGCGTTGCAAACAATAGAAAAGCTGATCTTCACCGATGCGTGATGTTGTCGCTTCGTGCTCCAGCTGCGCGCTGTTATTGCGGCATTCAACATACGGGAACGTATGCGCGCCGCAGTCCGCGCCAATCAACATGGAGTCGCATTGGGTGAAATTTCGGGCGTTGGTCGCCGTCGGCATAATTTTTACCAGCCCACGGTAGCTGTTCTGGCTGTGGCCGGCGGAAATGCCTTTTGAGATAATGGTTGAGCGCGTGTTTTTACCGATATGGATCATTTTGGTGCCGGTGTCAGCCTGCTGATGTCCACTGGTCAGCGCAACGGAATAGAACTCGCCGATAGAATTATCACCGCGCAGAATGCAGCTCGGGTATTTCCAGGTAATCGCCGAACCGGTTTCCGACTGGGTCCACGACATCTTGCTGTTTTCCCCTTCGCACAACGCCCGCTTGGTCACAAAGTTCAAAATGCCGCCCGTGTTGTTGTCGCCCGGGAACCAGTTTTGTACGGTGGAATATTTTACTTCAGCATCTTTATGGATGATGACTTCCACTACCGCGGCGTGTAGCTGATAACTGTCGCGTACGGGCGCGGAGCAGCCTTCGATATAACTCACATAGCTGCCTTCATCCGCCACCAGAATCGTGCGCTCAAACTGACCGGTTTTCTCAGCGTTAATGCGAAAATAGGTGGATAACTCCATTGGGCAACGCACGCCTTTGGGAACATAGATAAATGTCCCATCGGAAGCGACTGCCGCATTCAGCGCGGCAAAAAAGTTATCGTTCCCCGGCACGACGGTGCCAAGATATTTCCTGACCAGGTCAGGGTGATCGTGTATCGCTTCGCCAAAAGAACAGAAAATAATGCCCTGTTCCGCCAGTTTTTCACGGTATGTGGTCGCTACGGAGACCGAGTCAAAAATCGCATCGACGGCGACCTCTTTCCCTTCGCGAACCGGAACGCCAAGCTGCTCGAAGGCGTCTTCAACCTCTTTACTCAAAAAGGTATTCGCGCCCGTTTGCTGTACGGCTCCCGGCTGGGAAACGCAGCTATCGTCGCAGTTTCCGCATGATGGCGCAGAGTAATAGCTGTAGTCCTGATAGTTCAGTTTATCGTAGTGCGCCTTCAGCCAGTGCGGTTCATCCATGTCCAGCCAGGCTCTATAGGCATTGAGACGAAATTCCAGCATCCACTCTGGTTCGTTACGCTTTGCGGAAATCGCGCGCACCACCTCTTCGCTGATGCCTTTTGCCAGTTCATCAGTGGGTAATTGCGTGAAAAATCCTTCTTTGTAATTAAGGCGTCCGCCTGTCCAGATGCCGACCTCTTCCGTTGCTTCAGTATTACGAGACATAGTACCGCCTATACCCCAAAACTTTCGCCGCAGCCGCATTCATTCTGGGCTTTGGGGTTATGAAATTTAAATAACTGGTTCAGCCCTTCCTGTACGTAATCCACTTCTGTTCCGTCAATAAAAGGCATCGCCTGTAACGGTGCGAAAAGCTTTGCGCCTTCGGCTTCAAAAACCAGATCGTCTTTATCCGGCTCCCGAACGGTATCCAGAACATAGCCGAATCCGGCACATCCCGTCTGTTTTACGCTTAACCGCACGCCCAACATGCCCGGCTGCTTTGCTGCCAGTTCACGTATGTGCGCTGCCGCCGCTGGCGTTAGCGTCAGCCCTTGCCAGGGGAAGTCCTCCGGGTTAAACGTGCCTGAATGCAATTCCATAGAGTTACCTCGCGTTCTAAATCACCAGGATATAACAGCATGTTAGTGATAATGATTATCACTTCAACCCCTTAACCGCAGGGGCTTTCCAACAAATGGTCATATTGAGCGCCTTTTATTAAGCATAGACCCTGTCCGTCAGGTCATACGACAGACAAAAAATCGCTTAACTTTTTGATAATTAATGATTTATAAGATATTAACCGTTCTGACAGGTCAAAAACGAAAAGATGTATAGAAAATGACTATTTAATTAATAGGCTGTCGACATTGCCGGGCGGCGAGGTCAGAACCCCATTTTTTGTATGGATACCTGGCGTTGCGCTCTTTATAATCCGCTGCGGTTCTATAACTCAGTTTGAGCTATAGGTTTATGTAAACTCTTTCCGGCATTTCAGGTGCTGAATGAGGCAAGAGGCTTAAAATATGGTTGTTACGCTCGCGTATATCGCACTTTTTTTGGTTTTCTCGTGGGTCACCTTGAGAATTAATCAAAAAAGCGATTCCCTGTCGAAAAGCGTTTTTATCGCTATCTTTTTAGGGGCTGTTATTGGTTTATCCCTGCATTTTATTTCAGCAAATCACACTAAAACTATTATCGAATGGTACAGCATCGTCGGCAATGGTTACGTCCATCTGTTGAAACTGGTCGCTATACCGCTAATTTTTATTTCTATTCTTTCCGCCATCAATAAACTGGAAAATAGTGCCGGCATCGGAAAAATGTCGCTGACGATCGTCGGATGCATGTTATGTCTGGTGATGGTTGCCGGTTTTATCGGATTACTGACCGCTCATGTGCTGGGGCTTGACGCCAGCGCTTTTGTGCACATGCCGTCAATGTTAACTACGGAAGAAGTCAATAAGACTGCCGCGGTGTCGATTCCCCAGTTAGTGACATCGCTGATCCCGACTAATATTTTTCTTGATCTTACGGGAGCCAGAAGTGTTTCCGTTATCGGCATCGTTATCTTCACGCTAATAGCGGGGATCGCTCTGTTAAAGGTCAAAAAAGAGGCGCCGGAAGAAGGTCAGAAATTAAGCGCAGGCATTAACGCTATTCAGATCTGGGTCATGAAGATGGTACGTATCGTTATTGCATTAACGCCCTATGGCGTCATGGCATTAATGACTACCGTATTTTCATCATACCACTTTGAACAATTCGCCAGCTTACTTGGTTTTATCGGCGCCTGTTACATCGCGATTTTTATGATGTTTATCGTGCATGCCATCTTGCTGATCCTCAGCGGTAATAATCCAGCGCGTTATTTCAGAATGGTGTGGCCCGTCTTAACCTTTGCGTTTGTTTCCCGCAGCAGCGCAGCCTCTATCCCGCTGGCCATTTCCGCCCAGGAAAAATTTGGCGTACAAAGCACCATTGCCAATATTTCCGCCTCGTTTGGCTCCAGTATGGGGCAAAATGGCTGCGCCGGGATTTATCCGGCTATTATGGTAGCGATGATTGCGCCCACCATCGGCATTGATCCGCTCTCGCTGCATTTTCTGGCCGCGATGTTGCCTGCCATTGCGCTAGGGTCTATTGGCGTAGCCGGCGTCGGCGGCGGCGGTACGTTCGCGGCGCTGATTGTCCTGTCGACGTTGAATTTTCCCGTTGCGCTGGTCGGTATTTTTATTGCCATCGAACCTATCGTTGATATGGCCCGCACGGCTCTGAACGTTAACGGATCGATGATGTCAGGTGTGCTGGCTAACCGTATTTTGAATAATCATACGGCTGACGACATGCCAGCGGTTATTAACAGACCTTAGTTTTTTACGCGCCCGGAAAAGAAAAACCCTTAAGTCTGTTCAATACAGGCTTAAGGGTTCCGGCCCCATCCGGCGCTTATCTCCGGCACTCTTAATGGCTTAGCTCTTGAAGGGGCATAAGAATAATCTCATAAAGAGAGCGCGCCTTTTTAGCACAAATGGCGATCTGTATTTTTTTTAAACAAAATCAAGGGGGTTATCTATTACCGGGGGATAGGGTCTGGTGAGATTGCCTGGTAACATAGCCGGATGGCGGCTATCGCCTTATCCGGCCTACATAGACTTTATTAATGCACGCCCAACCGCCAGGCGAAATAGATCTCTTCTTTCAGTTCGGTTGCAGATAGGGTGAGGAGATCGGCAAACTCTAACTCCAGCTGTTTTAAACGCTTCAAATACTGCGCGGGAGAAAGTTCGGTTTTATCACGGCGTAAAAATTCAATCGCCAGTTGGGTTGGGTCTAAATCAGTAGACATATCATCCTCGCTTATGTGTAAACGTGCACAGTATATCACCTTTTTCTGCGCACATTTTGACCAAAAGCAATATGCATCACACTTTTATGGTGACAACGTCACACAATCGCCGTAGTAAGGCGCGAAGAACAGCACAGACGTCCCTGTTCATCAAAGATCTCTATCTGCCAGACCTGATGGCGAGCCCCGGTATGCAACGCTTTACAGACGCCTCGTACGCGCCCCTGACGCGCCGACCGTACATGGTTGGCATTCACCTCCAGCCCCACCACCTTTTGCTCCCCCTGCGTACACAGATAACCTGCGACCGAGCCGATACTTTCCGCCAGCACCACAGACGCTCCGCCATGCAGCAAGCCGAACGGCTGTTTGGTGCGATGATCGACGGGCATTGTCGCTTCCAGCGTATCGTCCCCAATACGCTCAAAGCGGATATCAAGCAGGCCAACCATATTCCCTTCCCCCATCGCATTAAGCGCATCGAGGGTCACTTCACGTTTCCAGATCAACCTATAATCTCCAGTAATGCCTGCAACGGGTGACGCACGCCCGTACCTTCAATGCGTTTAACCTGGCTTCGGCAGGAATAGCCGGTTGCCAGGCAACGGTTTCGCGGTAGACGTTGCATCGCCTGATGCCAGGATAGCTCATAAATTCCCAGCGAATTTTTATGATTGGTGAGTTCATGTCCATAAGTGCCCGCCATACCGCAGCAGCCTACGCTGACATTTTCCAGCTTCGCGCCAAAATGGGCAAAGATGGCGGCCCACTGCGCAGGCGCGCCGGGTAAAGCCGTGACTTCCGTACAATGACCAAAAAAGTACCACGGTTCGCCGCTCACCTCGACGGACAGTCTTGCATTTATTTCCTGCGCCAGCCATTCATTCACCAGCAACACATGAAAATCGCCGCGCTGTTCGCCCAGCGCCAGTTTGTATTCGTCGCGATAACACAGAACCAGCGCCGGATCGACGCCCACCATCGGCATCCCCAACGCGGCGATCCGATTAAGGAACTCAGAGGTTTTTTTCGCCGTTTTCGCAAAGCGATTAAGAAAACCTTTAATATGCTGCGCCTTACCATTCGGCGAGAACGGTAACAATACCGGCCTCCTGCCCAGTTTTTCCGCCAGGCGGATAAAGTCCGCTACGACCCGAGCGTCGTAGTAGCTGGTAAACGGATCCTGAACTACCAGTACCGTTTTCGCTTTTTGCTCGGCGCTCATGCGCTCCAGTTGCTCAAGCGTCATATTAGCGGACGGATGGCCCACCAGTTGCTGTTGCAATGAAGGGGCAGAAAGCAGAGGTAAATCCACCATACCGATATGTTTTTTCGCCAGATTGCGAACCACCGGTTGGTTAATAAAAAAGTTAAAGGTCTTTGGCGCACGCGCCATCAGCGGCGCGTAGGTCTCGACCGTCGCCACCAGATGATCGCGTACCGGACGCAGATAACGCGTATGGTAAAGCTGTAAGAAACGTGAACGAAACTCCGGAACATCGATTTTAATCGGACACTGGGTCGTACAGGCTTTACACGCCAGACAGCCGGACATGGCCTCTTTAACTTCATGGGAAAAGTCATACTCGCCTTTGCGTTTGTGCCAACTATTCCGGGTGCGGGCAATCAGCGTGCGTAAGCTGGCACGTTTTTCCGGCAACTCCTTTTCCAGCTTCAGCGGATCGACGCCGCGATCGGCCAATAGACGGAGCCATTCCCGTACCAGCGTCGCCCGCCCTTTCGGCGAGTGGATCCGGTTAAGGCTAATTTTCATCGACGGGCACATCGGGCTTTTCGCATCGAAATTAAAGCACAGGCCGTTACCATTACACTCCATAGCGCCGCGCCAGGTCTGCCGTACCGCCAGCGGGATTTGCCGATCCCAGGTGCCGCGTTTTACCGCATCCACCTTCATCATCGGCGCCTCTATCCCTTGCGGCGGACAGATTTTACCCGGGTTAAGTCGATTATGCGGATCAAAAGCCGCTTTTATTTTGCGCAGCTCGCCATACAGAACTTCGCCGAAAAAGGCCGGGCTGTATTCCGCACGGAAACCTTTTCCATGCTCGCCCCACAACAGCCCGCCGTATCTGGCGGTCAGCGCGACGACCTCATCGGAGATCTGTTTCATCAACAGTTCCTGCTGCGGATCGCACATATCCAGCGCCGGACGCACATGCAGCACCCCGGCATCCACGTGGCCGAACATGCCGTAACTTAAGCCATGACCATCCAGCAGGGCGCGAAATTCGGCGATGTAATCGGCCAGATGTTCAGGCGGCACGCAGGTATCTTCCGCAAAAGGAATCGGTTTGGCAGCGCCTTTCGCATTACCCAGCAGCCCTACCGCTTTTTTACGCATCGCGTAAATACGCTCAATACCCGTCAAATCGGTACAAAGTTGCCAGCCGATCACGCCCGCTTCCGCACGCGCCATCAGGCCATCCAGCCGGTGGCACAGCGCCTCGACCTGTCCGTCAATAAGCGCTTCATCGTCACCCGCGAATTCCACGATATTCAGGCCCAGCATCTCTTTATCCGGCACATCGGTAATCAATTCGCTAACGGAGTGCCAGACAATATCTTCCCGCGCGAGGTTAAGGACTTTGGAATCGACCGTCTCGACGGATAAGGCGCGCGCATCAACCATAAAAGGGGCGTTACGCAGCGCGGAATCAAAGGAATCGTATTTTACATTCACCAGACGGCGGACTTTGGGTATCGGGGTAATATCCAGCCGGGCTTCAGTAATAAACGCCAGCGTCCCTTCCGACCCCGTTAAGATGCGGGTAAGATCGAAGCGGGTCATGTCATCGTTAAAGACGTGGCGTAAATCGTAGCCTGTCAGGAAGCGATTGAGCTTTGGAAAGCTATCGAGGATAAGTTGACGGTTTTCCAGGCAGGACTGATAGACGGTCTGATAGATGCGGCCTGGCATCGTCGTGTTTTCACCCAGCGTCCGGGCAAGCTCTACGGGCATCGATTGCGTGTCAAGGATATCGCCCCCCAACAATACGGCCCGTATGCCTAAGACGTGATCTGACGTTTTCCCATAGACCAGCGAACCCTGACCAGAGGCATCGGTATTAATCATACCGCCAAGCGTGGCGCGATTACTGGTGGAAAGTTCCGGCGCAAAAAAATAGCCATACGGCTTTAACGCCTGATTAAGCTGATCTTTTATCACCCCCGCCTCTACCCGCACCCATCCCTCTTCAGAATTAATTTCAATAATGCGGTTCATATAGCGGGACATATCAACAATAATGCCCTGGTTTAGCGCCTGGCCATTCGTGCCAGTACCGCCGCCTCGCGGGGTAAATATCAGCGACGTAAAGCGCGGCTCCGCCGCCAGACGGGCAAGAAGCGCGACATCCGCCGTAGAACGGGGAAACACAACAGCATCGGGAAGAAGCTGGTAGATACTGTTATCGGTCGACATTGTCAGACGGTCGGCATAGCTGGTTGCCGTATCGCCCGTAAACCCTTGCTGCTCCAGCGCCTGCAAAAAATTGAGCACCAGCTGAACGACGCCGGGTGCCTGAGAAATTTGTGGAATCATTATATTGACCTTTTCCTGCGGTCTATGTTGTGAACGGTGGCGCCCAACCCGGCGAGCGCGAGCGGTCTACGCACAGGAAGGGATGCTTAATCGTTTGCGTGTTGCGTTATTTGTTGTATCACATTTTTTTCCTGTGCGCCCAACAGAATTACATGCAGAATCGGCCTGTTAAAAACCGCTGAAATTGCTCATCATTATAGGGTGTGGTTTGCATGTTCACGTCGCGCCAACGTTCTGGCGCAAAGACAAAGGTGAAAAGTATTTATGGTAAATGTTCGTCAGCCCAGGGATATTGCGCAAGTGCTGCTATCGGTGCTGTTTTTAGCCATCATGATTGTGGCCTGTTTGTGGATAGTACAGCCTTTTATTTTGGGGTTTGCATGGGCAGGTACGATTGTTATCGCGACCTGGCCCGTTTTGCTGAAATTACAAAAAATATTGTGGGGCCGCCGCTCGCTTGCCGTACTGGTCATGACGCTGCTGTTAGTGCTGCTCTTCGTTATTCCCGTCGCCTTGCTGGTGAACAGCATTGTCGATGGTAGCGGCCCGCTCATCCATGCAGTGACCGGCGGCGATATGACGCTACCCGATCTGGCATGGTTAAATAATATTCCGTTAGTTGGCGCCAAACTGTATGCCGGATGGCATAGCCTGCTGGATATGGGCGGTAGCGCTATTATGGCGAAAGTGCGGCCTTATATCGGCACAACCACGACCTGGTTTGTCGGTCAGGCGGCGCATATCGGACGCTTTATGATGCACTGCGCCCTGATGCTGTTGTTTAGCGCCCTGCTTTACTGGCGCGGCGAACAAGTGGCGATGGGGATACGCCATTTTGCCTGTCGTCTCGCGGCTAAACGCGGCGATGCGGCGGTTCTGCTGGCTGCCCAGGCGATCCGCGCCGTGGCGCTTGGCGTGGTGGTCACCGCGCTGGTACAGGCGGTACTTGGCGGCGTCGGACTGGCGATTTCCGGCGTGCCTTACGCTACCCTGTTGACGGTAGTGATGATCCTTTCGTGTCTGGTTCAGTTGGGGCCGTTGCCGGTATTGATTCCAGCCATTATCTGGCTTTACTGGACAGGCGACACCACCTGGGGCACCGTGCTGCTGGTTTGGAGCGCCGTCGTCGGCACTCTGGATAACGTGATTCGCCCGGTACTCATCCGCATGGGCGCCGATTTACCGCTGCTTCTGATCCTTTCCGGGGTAATCGGCGGCCTGATTGCATTCGGTATGATTGGTCTGTTTATTGGACCGGTGCTTCTGGCCGTGACCTGGCGTTTGTTCTCCGCATGGGTACATGAAGTTCCGGCGCCGACGAATGAACCAGAGGAGATCCTTGAAGAGCTGGATGACATCGAGGAAGCCAACAAGCAGTCATAATCCCGTCGGGCGGCATTGCCGCCCGATGCTTTAGCGACGTTTATCAATTCAACGCACACCCCATTTTGATTCGCCCGTCTGTTCCCCGCCGCATCTCATTTCTGTCGCAAATCCGTTACAGTTTTTAAACTATTGAGACGAATCTGATCGACGCAAAAAGTGCTCATGCCTACTATTAGCACACGGTTATAAATCAACACATTGATTTATAAGCATGGAAATCCCCTGAGTGAAACAACGAATTGCTGTGTGTAGTCTTTGCCCGTCTCCTACGATGGGCTTTTTTTTTAACTTTTTTCGCTGCATTGTTACATAAGCCAGCTCCCGTTTTCCTTCAACACCGCGATATCTGCAACGAACAAATAATATTGCACAAAATAGTGTGATTCTGTTCAAGTCGAAACGGTGTCGGTGGTGCTATTTATAGCATCACTTTTTTCATATAAAAGCCTAAAAAATGATGAACGCGTTAGAACTACAAGCACTACGGCGTATTTTTGATATGACGATTGAAGAATGCACAATCTATATCACCCAGGATAATAATTCGACAACCTGGCAACGATGGGAAGCTGGCGACATACCCATCTCTCCAGAAATCATTGCCAGGCTGAAGGAAATGAAAGCCAGGAGACAGCGACGAATTAACGCCATTGTGGACAAAATAAATAACCGCATCGGCAATAATACAATGCGTTACTTCCCTGATTTATCTTCTTTTCAGTCCATTTATACAGAGGGTGATTTTATCGAGTGGAAAATTTATCAATCTGTTGCTGCCGAACTTTTCGCACATGATCTGGAGCGGCTGTGTTAGACGTAAACTTTATCGCCGCATCGTATTGATACCGGATAGAAAACCACACAATCACGACATTGACTTGTCACCCTATCCAATATGCTTCCTGCCTGTGTATACCACTGTAACGTTCAGGCGGCATCTCTGAGTCAGATAATATGAAAAATCGTTATTTCCCTACCGCTGTAGGGTTGTATTTTAATTACTTTGTACATGGCATGGGGGTTATTCTGATGAGCCTGAACATGTCATCGCTTGAACAGCAATGGCATACCAGTTCCGCAGGCGTATCTATTGTGATCTCTTCGCTTGGTATTGGCCGGCTAAGCGTTTTGTTAATCGCCGGTATGCTTTCCGATCGCTTTGGTCGCCGTCCTTTTATCATTCTGGGGACCGCCTGTTACCTGATTTTTTTCATTGGCATTCTTTATGCTCAGACGATTTTTGTCGCTTATGCCTGTGGCTTTTTAGCGGGTATGGCCAACAGTTTTTTAGATGCAGGTACCTATCCCAGTTTGATGGAAGCCTTCCCTCGCTCCCCCAGTACGGCAAATATTCTGATCAAAGCATTTGTCTCTGGCGGGCAATTCTTGTTGCCCATTATTATCAGTTTATTAGTCTGGGCTAATATGTGGTTTGGCTGGTCCTTCCTGCTTGCCGGGGCGATCATGCTTATTAATGCTCTGTTTTTATTACGCTGCCCTTTTCCACCCTATCCAGGTCGGATATTGAAACCCAAAATCTCGCAAGCGCCTGTCGCAGGCGTACATCATTGCTCCCTCATCGATCTTATCAGCTACACCCTTTATGGCTATATCTCGATGGCAACCTTTTACCTTATCAGCCAGTGGCTGGCGCAGTATGGACAGTTCGTCGCAGGAATGTCGTATACCCAATCCATCAAACTGTTAAGTATTTATACCTGCGGCTCGCTACTCTGCGTTTTTATAACTGCCCCGCTGGTCAGAAAAACAATTCGCTCTACCACATTATTGATGTTTTATACCTTTATCTCTTTTATTGCGCTTCTGACGGTCTGCCTGCATCCTCAGGCCTATGTTGTTATGATCTTCGCATTCGTCATTGGATTCTCTTCCGCCGGTGGCGTAGTACAAATCGGCCTGACGCTGATGGCGGCCCGTTTTCCACAGGAGAAAGGTAAAGCGACCGGCATTTATTACAGCGCCGGCAGTATCGCGACGTTCACTATTCCGTTGATCACAGCGCGGATTTCAGAAATGAGCATTGCACATATTATGTGGTTTGATACCGGTATCGCCGCAGTGGGATTTCTCCTCGCACTGTTCATCGGTTACCGAAGTCGGGCTGAATCACAACATCACGCTGAAGCAGCGTCAACTGCGCAATAAATGTTAGCGTGCCAACTGCAATATTATTGCCTTGCTATGCAAAATAAAACGTTAGCCATTATCACCGGGAAACAAAAAATGTAATTTTCGTGTTAATTATTATTCATTATCTTCACACTTATCAGAAAAATTGCGATGAGCATCACGAGTTATATGTATTAAACAACAAATTCGCAGCAATTTTTATATTTCTTGGCTAACAAATGAAATGCTATCAATGCAATAAACCTGGCATTTTAAACGCCATGTTATGTACATATAACGACAGTACCGACTTATAGTGTTACTGAACAATCGCTGCATGTAGTAAAGCAGTAATAAGCAGGACATTGAATCAAACCATCAGCAAGGAGCTGTGAACAAATGTCTCAGAACAAGGCTCGCAACATGCCATATTTGCTGGCTGTTATCTGCATTTATTTTAGTTACTTTCTCCACGGCATGAGTGTTATTACACTAGCCCAGAACATGACCTCCCTTGCACAGAAATTCTCCACGGATAGTGCCGGTATCGCCTATTTAATCTCTGGCATTGGTCTTGGCCGTCTGGTCAGTATTTTATTCTTTGGCGTACTGTCCGATAAATTTGGCCGTCGGGCAATAATACTGCTTGGCGCCGTACTATATATGCTGTTTTTCTTCGGTATTCCCGCCAGTCCTAACCTGATGATCGCTTTCATATTAGCGGTGTGTGTCGGCGTGGCGAACTCCGCGCTGGATACCGGCGGATACCCTGCATTAATGGAGTGTTTTCCCAAAGCATCGGGCTCGGCAGTTATTCTGGTTAAAGCGATGGTCTCTTTTGGGCAAATGATTTACCCCCTTATCGTCAGCGCCTTGTTAGTCAACCATATCTGGTACGGCTACGCGGTGGTAATCCCCGGTATCCTTTTCGTCCTCATCACGTTGATGCTGTTGAAAAGCCGTTTTCCCAGCCAACTTGTCGATGCCAGTATTGCGAAAGAATTACCCCAGATGAACAGTACTCCCCTCGTCTGGCTGGAAGGCGTAGCTTCCGTTTTATTTGGCGTCGCCGCGTTCTCAACCTTCTATGTGATTGTGGTCTGGATGCCTAAATATGCGATGGCCTTCGCCGGAATGGCGGAATCCGACGCGCTGAAAACCATCTCTTATTACAGTATGGGATCGTTGGTTTGCGTGTTTATTTTTGCCGCATTGCTGAAAAAAATGGTTCGCCCTATCTGGGCCAATGTTTTCAATGCCGGGCTGGCGACACTCACCGCTGCGGCAATTTACCTGTATCCCTCTCCACTGATCTGTAATGCTGGCGCCTTCGTGATTGGTTTTTCCGCTGCTGGAGGTATTTTACAATTAGGTGTATCGGTAATGTCGGAATTTTTCCCTAAGAGTAAAGCTAAAGTCACCAGTATATATATGATGATGGGGGGCGTAGCTAACTTTATTATTCCACTGATCACCGGTTATCTCTCTACTATTGGCCTGCAATATATCATTTTGTTAGATTTTGCCTTTGCACTACTGACATTTATCACCGCCATTATTGTATTTATTCGCTATTATCGCGTATTTAAGATCCCGCAAAACGATGTCCGATTTGGCGAGCGTTATTTCCAGTAAAAATGTTAACGATGCGCAACAGGCATGCGCCCTGCTCTGCACTGTCCACTTATTAAGGAGTATAAAATGGATGTTACCGCAAAATATGAATTAATTGGTCTTATGGCGTATCCTATCCGTCATAGCTTATCGCCCGAAATGCAAAACAAAGCGTTAGAAAAAGCGGGGCTACCGTATACCTATATGGCTTTCGAAGTGGATAACACGACGTTTGCCAGCGCCATTGAAGGACTGAAAGCATTAAAAATGCGCGGTACGGGCGTCTCCATGCCAAACAAACAGCTCGCGTGTGAGTATGTCGATGAATTAACGCCAGCAGCAAAACTGGTTGGCGCTATCAACACCATTGTTAACGATGACGGCTATCTACGCGGCTACAACACGGATGGTACGGGCCATATTCGGGCAATTAAAGAAAGCGGTTTCGATATTCGGGGAAAAACCATGGTGCTGCTCGGCGCGGGAGGCGCGGCTACCGCCATTGGCGCCCAGGCAGCCATTGAAGGCATTAAGGAAATTAAACTGTTTAACCGTAAAGATGACTTTTTCGAAAAAGCGGTTGCCTTTGCGAAGCGGGTGAATGAAAACACCGATTGCGTCGTTACCGTCACCGATCTTGCCGATCAGCACGCTTTTACTGAAGCGCTTGCCAGCGCAGATATTCTGACGAACGGTACCAAAGTTGGCATGAAACCATTGGAGAACGAATCCCTGATCGGCGATGTTTCCCTGCTCCGGCCTGAATTGCTGGTCACCGAATGTGTTTATAATCCGCATATGACAAAGTTATTGCAGCAGGCGCAACAAGCTGGTTGCAAAACAATTGATGGTTACGGCATGTTGTTATGGCAAGGAGCCGAACAGTTTGAACTGTGGACAGGAAAAGCATTTCCATTGGACTATGTGAAGCAGGTGATGGGATTCACAGCCTGACCGGTAAAATTATAATTGCGACGAATGACAATGAAGGGTACCAAATGAAAACCGTAACTGTAAGAGATCTCGTGGTTGGCGAAGGCGCGCCAAAGATCATTGTGTCGCTAATGGGAAAAACCATTACCGATGTGAAATCGGAAGCACTCGCCTACCGTGAAGCGGATTTCGATATTCTGGAGTGGCGCGTTGACCATTTTGCCAACGTGACGACGGCAGAAAGCGTACTTGAGGCCGCCGGTGCCATCCGGGAGATTATTACCGATAAACCCTTGCTATTTACCTTCCGCAGCGCGAAAGAAGGCGGCGAACAGGCGCTAACCACCGGACAGTATATCGCTCTGAATCGTGCAGCGGTTGACAGCGGTCTGGTCGATATGATCGATCTTGAGCTTTTTACCGGCGACGATGAGGTGAAAGCCACCGTCGACTATGCTCATCAACACAACGTTGCGGTGATCATGTCTAACCATGATTTTCATAAAACGCCCGCAGCGGAAGAGATTGTTCAGCGTCTGCGTAAAATGCAGGAACTGGGCGCTGATATTCCGAAGATCGCCGTCATGCCACAGACTAAAGCCGATGTCCTGACCTTACTTACCGCCACTGTAGAAATGCAGGAGCGCTATGCGGATCGTCCGATTATTACCATGTCGATGTCGAAAACCGGGGTAATATCTCGTCTTGCCGGCGAAGTATTCGGTTCTGCAGCAACGTTTGGCGCGGTGAAAAAAGCATCTGCGCCGGGACAAATATCGGTAGCCGATCTGCGTACCGTATTAACTATATTGCACCAGGCGTAATACTTTATCGTGTGGCGGAATATTCTCTTTCTGCCACAATAAAATAAATAGTTATCTGATATGAATATGTTCCATATTCATTGAAAGCCGCTGTCTTTATTACCTTAACACGGTTATATCGATATTGCTTTCAGGGATAATAGTGGAGTAAATATGAAAATCAATAAGCCATCACGCATTAATGGCCGCGTTCCCGTGCTCTCTGCACAAGAAGCAGTAAATTATATTCCAGATGAGGCCACTTTATGTATTCTGGGCGCAGGCGGCGGTATTCTCGAAGCGACAACATTAATTACCGCACTGGCAGATAAATATCAAGCAACCCAGTCACCACGAGATTTATCTATTATTAGCCCTACTGGATTAGGTGACCGCGCCGATCGCGGCATCAGCCCGCTGGCGCAGGAGGGATTGGTAAAATGGGCGCTATGCGGACATTGGGGGCAATCTCCCCGTATTTCTGAACTGGCTGAACAAAATAAAATCGCCGCCTATAACTACCCACAAGGCGTATTAACCCAGACGCTGCGCGCCAGCGCCGCACACCAGCCGGGTATTCTGAGCGATATCGGTATTGGTACCTTTGTCGACCCTCGCCAACAGGGCGGAAAATTAAACGACGTGACTAAAGAAGATCTCATTAAGCTGGTAGAGATCGATAATAAAGAATATCTCTATTATAAAGCGATAGCGCCTAATGTGGCTTTTATCCGCGCCACCACCTGCGACAGCGAAGGCTATGCATCATTTGAAGATGAGGTGATGTATCTTGATGCGCTGGTGATCGCCCAGGCCGTTCACAATAATGGCGGTATTGTAATGATGCAGGTGCAGAAAATGGTAAAAAAAGCCACGCTGCATCCAAAATCCGTGCGTATTCCCGGCTATCTGGTGGATATTGTGGTTGTCGACGCCGACCAGACGCAACTCTATGGCGGCGCGCCGGTGAACCGATTTATCTCCGGGGATTTTACTCTTGATGATAGTACCCAGCTTACCCTGCCCCTTAATCAGCGCAAGCTGGTAGCCCGACGCGCGCTGTTTGAAATGCGTAAAGGCGCGGTAGGCAATGTGGGCGTAGGCATTGCCGACGGTATTGGTCTGGTCGCTCGCGAGGAAGGCTGCGCCGATGACTTCGTGCTGACCGTAGAAACCGGCCCGGTGGGCGGTATTACCTCTCAGGGCGTGGCCTTCGGCGCCAATGTCAATACCCGCGCGATCCTCGATATGACCTCACAATTTGATTTTTATCACGGCGGTGGGCTCGATGTCTGCTATTTAAGTTTTGCCGAAGTGGATCAACACGGTAATGTCGGTGTACATAAATTCAACGGCAAAATTATGGGCACCGGCGGGTTTATCGATATTAGCGCAACGTCGCAAAAAATTATTTTCTGCGGAACTCTGACGGCCGGAAGTTTAAAAACTGAAATTACCGATGGCAAATTAAATATTCTGCAAGAAGGTCGCGTGAAAAAATTCGTCAGCGAACTGCCGGAAATTACGTTCAGTGGAAAAATTGCGCTTGAGCGCGGGTTAGACGTGCGTTACATCACTGAACGTGCGGTTTTCACTCTCAAACAAGATGGCCTGCATTTAATTGAAATTGCGCCTGGCGTCGATCTGCAGCGGGATATTCTTGACAAGATGGATTTTTCACCGGTTATCTCACCAGATTTAAAACTGATGGACACAAGATTATTTACCGATAGCACTATGGGATTCACGCTTCCTGACGCAACACATTAAAAGGAGTACAAATATGGATTTTTCATTAACTGAAGAACAAGAACTATTACTGGCCAGTATTCGCGAGTTAATCACCAGCAATTTTCCGGAAGAGTATTTCCGTACCTGCGATCAAACGGGCACCTATCCCAGAGAATTTATGCAGGCGCTGGCGGAAAACGGTATTTCGATGCTGGGCGTCCCGGAAGAATTCGGCGGCATTCCGGCTGACTATGTAACGCAAATGCTGGCGCTGATGGAAATCTCAAAATGCGGTGCTCCGGCCTTTTTGATTACCAACGGCCAATGCATTCACAGTATGCGCCGTTTTGGTTCCGCAGAACAACTGCGTAAAACAGCAGAAAGTACTCTGGCCACCGGCGATCCAGCATATGCGCTAGCCTTAACAGAACCTGGCGCGGGCTCTGATAATAATAGCGCCACAACAACCTGGACGCGTAAAAACGGCAAGGTTTATCTTAACGGCCAAAAAACATTTATCACCGGTGCAAAAGAATATCCTTACATGCTGGTTCTGGCGCGCGATACGGAGCCAAAAGATCCTAAAAAAGCGTTCACGCTTTGGTGGGTGGACTCAAATAAACCGGGCATAAAGATTAATCCGCTGCACAAAATTGGCTGGCACATGTTGAGTACATGCGAAGTTTATCTCGATAATGTCGAGGTGGACGAAAGCGACCGGGTCGGTGAAGAAGGCATGGGTTTCCTCAATGTCATGTACAATTTTGAGATGGAGCGTTTGATTAATGCGGCGCGCAGTACAGGTTTCGCCGAATGCGCATTTGAAGATGCCGCCCGTTACGCCAACCAGCGTATCGCCTTTGGTAAACCCATCGGCCATAACCAGATGATCCAGGAAAAGCTGGCGTTAATGGCCATCAAAATCGAAAACATGCGCAATATGGTGTTGAAAGTCGCCTGGCAGGCCGATCGGGAAGAGTCACTGCGTACCAGCGCCGCACTGGCTAAGCTGTACTGCGCACGCACAGCGATGGAAGTGATTGACGATGCGATTCAGATTATGGGTGGGCTTGGTTATACTGACGAAGCCCGTGTCTCCCGCTTCTGGCGCGATGTTCGCTGCGAACGTATCGGTGGCGGCACGGATGAAATTATGATCTATGTGGCAGGACGCCAGATTCTGAAAGACTATCAGAACAAGTAAGGATCGTACCGGAACGTCTTATTCGGCCTGACTGCTTTACGGCATCAGGCCGAATAAATCAGATATATTTCGCCGTCAGGTATTTGGCAGCAAATACGCCTGCTCAACCAGACTATTTTTAAATTGCTTACGATAATCGTTGGGAGAACATCCTACATGCCGCATAAACAATTTGGCAAAATGGTCCACATTTTCATATCCTACCCGCCATGAAATTTCTGCCAGTGGCGACTCAGTGTTTGTCAGCGCAAACTTGGCCTCGGTCATACGTCGTTGAATAACATAGTTGATAGGGGATATATGATATTCTTTGGCAAATTCATGGCATATATAACTGACGCTGGCGCGAAATTTTTTCGATAGCTGGTCAAGCGTGATTTTTTCACGATAATTATTATTGAGATAAACAAGCACATCCTTAATTAATACATCTTTTTTAATGTAGCCTTGTTCAGAACGATAGGCATTTTTAAAATTTTCATAGTAAAGTGCGGTCAGAGTGTAAGCAAATGCATCGTATACAGAGGAAGCCAATACGTTTTTCCCCTGCGGAAGTAACACGCTTAATTCATTAAAGATACTTTTAATGACCTCTTTTCCCTGAACCACGGAAACCACCGGACAGGAATGACTCTGCAATAGTTGGTTTTCTTCCCAACCTGGAAAACAAAACCCATACAGCGCACAGGTATAGGTGGTAGCCGGCGAATTGCTGTCGGATGCTACAGCGTGTAGCCGCCCCCGCTCAACGACGACAATATCGTCCGCATGCGCGACGTAGAGTGAAGAGTCAATAATTAACCTGGCTATCCCTTTTTTGACGTAAATAAGCTCTGTTTCATTATCATGCATATGATGGCCAGACTCCCAGTTTGGATCATCGCTAATGACAAAACGTGAAAATCGAGGGGTCTTGTCCTGTTCAAAAATCGTCTCCGCGGCGGAGTCAAAACAGCGCTGATACATAATAACCTCTGTCAGGTTTAAAAAGATAACCAGGATAAAATAAAGCGAGCGTCAGTGTTGTACAACCGTGGAGATTACCAGCAAAACAAGATTATTCGTTCCGAATGCAAGATATTATGTTCTTTTGCAGACAGCTCAGATTACCTGTCGATAGCGTATTATCAGACAAAAATACATAGCCGACATATCTTTGATGTTTTCTTTTAACCTCACAGAAACAACATCGCACGTTTCATGTTAAAAAATGATGATATGCTTCGCACTTATTATTCTCACTACCGTATTTATATTTTTATGACGCCCTTTTCAGATGGTTGCTAACGATTCTCTGTTCGCAGATTTTTCGTGCAAGATTGTTGGCAAGGAAAACAGATTGACCCATCGAAAACCTCTTCAGACTGCCGCAGACTATTTTTAGTCAGATTTACGTTACTTATCCGCACGCGACTCACTGGAGATGCAATGAAAATAATAACCTGCTTTAAGTTGGTGCCTGAAGAACAGGACATTACCGTGACCCCGGAGCATTCGCTCAATTTTGATCGTGCCGAGGCCAAAATCAGCCAGTTTGATTTAAATGCAATTGAGGCCGCCGCGCAGTTAGCTGGCGATGGCGACGAGATCGCCGCGCTCACCGTCGGCGGCTCTCTGTTACAAAATTCAAAAGTCCGCAAAGATGTGTTATCCCGCGGGCCAGATGCGCTTTTTATGGTTCAGGATGCGCAGCTGGAGCACGCCCTGCCCAAAGAAACCGCGCTGGCGCTAGCATCCGCGGCGGAGAAAATCGGCTTTGACCTGCTGCTCTTTGGAGAGGGCTCCGGCGATATTTATGCCCAACAGGTGGGCCTGCTGACTGGCGAACTCCTGAAACTCCCCGTCATCAACGCAGTAAGCCATATTCAACGCGACGGCGACAAAATCATCGTTGAACGCACACTGGAAGAAGACGTTGAAATTATCGAGCTCACCCTGCCCGCGGTGCTTTGCGTGACCTCAGATATTAACGTTCCACGCATCCCGTCAATGAAAGCCATTCTCGGCGCCGGGAAAAAAGCCGTTACGTCGTGGCTGGCGAGCGATATCCACTGGACCCCAACCACGCCAATGGCGGAACTGGTCGCCATCTCGGTACCGCCGCAGACAGAACGCAAGCATATCATTCTCGATAACGATTCGCCGGAAGCCATTACCGCACTGGCCGACCATTTGAAAAAATCCCTGAACTAAACCCAACGGAGAAAAATTATCATGAATCATTTAGCTAACGTATGGGTATTTAGCGATAACGTAGAGCGTTATGCTGAATTAATGACCGGCGCGCGGCAGTGGGGAGAAAAAGTTTACGCCATCGTGCAAGGAAACACGGAGATCGACTACGTGAAAGCGCTTGGCGCTGATGAGATAGTCATTCTTGAATCGCATACGGATTTGCAGCGCGTGGAAAACTATGCCGAAACACTGGCCTCGTTATTAGGCGACAAAAATGGGCTGCTGCTCATGGCGGCGACCAAGCGCTGTAAAGCGCTGGGCGCCCGGCTGAGCATCCAGCTTGACGCCGTGATGGTGAACGACGCGACGTCTATTGACCTCCTCGACGGGACGCTACACGCAGAGCATCGCATGTACGGCGGACTTGCTTTCGGCAAAGAGAAATTAAACAGTCCGCAGGCGATTATTACGCTGGCACCCGGCGTGCTGGAACCCGCCGCCCCTCTCCCCGGTCATACTTGCCCGCAGACCACGCTGGCATATATTGCCCCACGCCACGAGGTATTGTGCCAGCAGCGGCGCGTGAAATCGTTAAGCAGCGTCGATTTGAGCAAAGCCAAACGGGTCATCGGCGTAGGACGAGGTCTGGCGGCGCAAAGCGATCTGGATATGGTGCATAAACTGGCGACCGTCCTCGGCGCAGAAGTGGGCTGTTCCCGCCCCATTGCGGAAGGTGAAAACTGGATGGAACGCGAGCGTTATATTGGCGTATCCGGCGTTCTGTTGAAATCCGATCTCTATCTGACGCTGGGCATTTCCGGCCAAATTCAACATATGGTGGGTGGAAACGGCGCAAAAATTATTGTCGCAATTAACAAAGATAAAAACGCGCCCATTTTCAATTATGCCGATTATGGTCTGGTGGGCGATATCTATAAGGTTGTTCCTGCCCTCATCGACCAGTTAAGCCGCTAATTCCTTTTTCAACGCACATCTCCCGTCGTCGATACGGCGGGAAAGGAGCATAAAGCATGTCGGATGATAAATTTGACGCTATTGTGGTGGGCGCAGGCGTAGCAGGAACGGTCGCCGCGTATGTGATGGCAAAAGCGGGACTGGATGTACTGGTTATTGAACGCGGAAACAGCGCGGGCAGCAAAAATATGACCGGTGGCCGGCTCTACGCTCACAGTATCGAAAGTATTATGCCGGGATTCGCAACGTCCGCCCCCATCGAACGTGTCGTTACCCGTGAAAAAATCTCCTTTTTAACCGAAGAAAGCGCCGTCACACTTGATTTTCACCGCGCGCCCCCTACTCCGCCCCTTACGTCATATACCGTACTGCGCAACAAACTGGACCCGTGGCTAATGGCGCAGGCGGAGCAGGCTGGCGCGCAGTTTATCCCAGGTGTACGGGTCGACGCTCTGGTACGTGAAGGCAATCGCGTCACTGGCGTTCAGGCCGGGGATGATATTCTTGATGCGAATATTGTGATTCTCGCGGACGGCGTGAATTCCATGCTGGGCCGTTCACTGGACATGGTGCCTGCCTCTTCTGCGCATCACTATGCCGTCGGCGTAAAAGAGTTGATTGGGCTCTCTCCGGCACTTATTGAAGAGCGCTTTAATCTGGCGTCCCATGAAGGCGCCGCCTGGTTATTCGCTGGCGAGCCCTCCAACGGGCTCATGGGCGGCGGGTTTCTTTATACCAACCGCGATTCGGTTTCTCTGGGGCTGGTATGTGGCCTGGGCGACATTGCTCACGCGACCAAAAGCGTACCGCAAATGCTGGAAGATTTTAAACAGCATCCGGCAATACGCCCTTTGATTCAGGGGGGAACGCTGCTTGAATACTCCGCTCATATGGTGCCCGAAGGCGGCATAGCAATGATGCCGGAGCTGGCAAATGACGGCGTGATGATTGTCGGCGACGCCGCCGGTCTTTGCCTGAATCTCGGTTATACCGTCCGCGGCATGGATTTAGCCATCGCGTCCGCGCAAGCGGCCGCTCAAACCGCCATTGACGCTAAAGCGCGGCAAGATTTTTCCGCCGCGAGTCTTGCCGGTTACAAACGCGCGCTGGAGAAAAACGGCGTGTTACGCGATATGCGGCATTTCCGCAAACTCCCCGGATTAATGGAAAACCCACGGCTTTTTACCGAGTACCCGCGAATGGCGGCAAACATTGTGGGCGATCTGTTCACCGTTGATGGCGGTCCAGTCCCACCGTTGCGTAAAACTATCCTGTCACATGCGAAAAAAATTGGACTGGTGAATCTATTAAAAGACGGCATAAAAGGGGCTACGGCATTATGAGTTCGGACAATAAGGTGAATGTTGACGTCAAATTGGGCGTAAATAAATTTTACGTAGATGAAGGACACCCACATATCATTTTGCGCTCCTCGCCTGACATGCAGGAGTTTAATAAATTAATAAAAGCCTGCCCTGCCGGACTCTATAAGCTGGACGATGCGGGAAATATTCATTTTGACTCCGCGGGCTGCCTGGAGTGCGGGACCTGCAGGGTTCTCTGCGGCAATACTCTTCTCGAAAAATGGGAATACCCGGCGGGAACGTTCGGCGTTGAGTTTCGCTACGGCTGACGCTCTGAAACACCGGATAACGACGCTACGGCGTCTTATTCGGCTTGCCCCCGGAGATTACGTCATTTGTATTAATAGAGAACAAGTCAATGAGTGTTACATTAACGTTTGACGCCGCAAGGCGGAAAACCTATCGCGAGTCCGGCTACTGGGGCGATGCTTCACTGGGCGACTACTGGCGGCAAACCGCACGCGCCGTACCCGATAAAATCGCCGTGGTCGATAATCATGGCGCGTCCTGGACCTACGCCGCACTCGACTGCGCGGCAAGCCGCCTGGCAAACTGGTTACTGTCTCAGGGGATTCAACCGGGCGATCGCGTGGCCTTTCAGCTTCCGGGCTGGTGTGAGTTTACTCTCATTTATCTGGCCTGCCTGAAAACGGGCGCGGTATCTGTCCCGCTACTTCCCGCCTGGCGAGAAGCAGAGCTGGTTTGGGTGCTGAACAAATGTCAGGCTAAAATATTCTTCGCCCCCACCGTATTCAAACAGAATCGTCCGGTCGATCTTATCCTTCCGCTACAAAATCAACTGCGCCATCTGACGCATATTGTCGGCGTGGATAAACTGGCGCCTGCCACCACAGCGCTTGCGCTTAGTCAAATCATCGACCGCAGCGAACCGTTGCAGTCAGACATTAACATTCACGGTGATGAGCTGGCGGCAGTGCTGTTTACCTCCGGCACAGAAGGAATGCCGAAAGGGGTGATGTTGACCCACAATAATATTCTTGCCAGCGAACGGGCGTATTGCGCGCGGTTGAATTTAACCTGGCAAGATGTGTTCCTGATGCCTGCGCCACTGGGCCACGCCACCGGATTTTTACACGGCGTCACCGCACCCTTTTTAATCGGGGCGCGTAGCGTATTGCTGGACATCTTTACCCCAGAAGCCTGCCTTACCTTATTAGCGCAGCAACGCTGTACCTGTATGTCAGGCGCGACGCCGTTTATTTACGATCTGCTTTGTGCCGTTGAGCAACAGCCTGCCGACCTCTCCTCACTGCGATTCTTCTTATGCGGCGGCACGACTATTCCCAAAAAGGTTGCCCGCGACTGCCAGCAGCGCGGTATCAAATTATTGAGTATTTACGGTTCTACAGAAAGTTCTCCACACTCGATGGTTAATCTGGGTGATTCGACTTCACGCATGATGAACACCGATGGTTATGCCGCCACCGGTGTAGAAATTAAAATCGTGGATGAAGATCGCAATACGCTTCAAGCAGGCCACGAAGGCGAAGAAGCCTCGCGCGGGCCGAACGTTTTTATGGGATACCTGGACGAGCCGGAACTTACCGCCCGCGCACTGGATAATGAGGGCTGGTATTACAGCGGCGACCTCTGCCGCATGGATGAAGACGGTTATATCAAAATTACCGGGCGCAAAAAGGATATTATTATACGTGGAGGTGAAAATATCAGCAGTCGCGAGGTGGAGGATATTTTATTGCAACACCCCCGCATACACGATGCTTGCGTCGTTGCTATGCCTGATGAACGCTTAGGCGAACGTTCATGCGCGTATGTAGTCTTAAAACCGCCGCACCTTTCGCTGACGCTGGAAGAGGTGATCGCTTTTTTCAGTCGAAAACGGGTAGCGAAGTATAAATATCCGGAACGGATCGTCATCGTAGAAAAACTGCCCAGAACCGCCTCTGGCAAAGTGCAGAAGTTTCTGTTGCGGCAGGATATTATTGAGCGGCTGCGCCAGGAGCACACTGCGGTATAAATTGCCGGATGGCGACGTTAACGCCGCCATCCGGTATTACACTACTTCTTCAGTTCCGCCAGACTCAGCCAGGTCTGAACCACGGTGTCCGGGTTCAGCGACAGGCTGTCGATCCCCTCTTCCATCAGCCAGGCGGCAAAGTCTTCATGGTCGGACGGACCCTGACCACAAATTCCAACATATTTGCCCTGTTTTTTCGCCGCGCGGATCGCCATAGACAGCAGCGCTTTCACCGCGTCGTTACGCTCGTCAAACAGTTCAGACACCACGCCGGAATCGCGATCCAGACCCAGCGCCAGCTGCGTCATGTCGTTAGAACCAATCGAGAATCCATCAAAATACTCGAGGAACTGTTCAGCCAGCAAGGCATTGGACGGGATCTCGCACATCATGATGATCTTCAGCCCGTTCTCGCCGCGTTTAAGCCCCTGGCGCGCCAGCTCTTCGATGACCGCTTTCGCCTGGTCGACCGTCCGCACGAACGGGATCATGATTTCGACGTTGGTAAGGCCCATATCGTTGCGCACGCGTTTCACCGCTTCGCATTCCAGCGCAAAACAATCGCGGAAACTTTCTGCGACGTAACGACCCGCGCCGCGGAAGCCCAGCATCGGGTTTTCTTCATGCGGCTCATAGCGTTCGCCGCCGACCAGGTTGGCGTATTCGTTGGACTTAAAGTCAGACAGGCGAACGATAACGCGTTTCGGGTAGAAGGCGGCGCCTAACGTCGCGATCCCTTCCGTCAGTCGACCAACGTAAAATTCACGCGGCGAGTCAAACCCTTTCATCATCTCACGAATGTCGTTTTGCAGCGCGGCATCCTGGTCGTCAAACTCCAGCAGCGCGCGCGGGTGAACGCCAATCATACGGTTAATGATGAATTCCAGTCGCGCCAGACCTACGCCTTCATTCGGCAGGCAGGCAAAGTCAAATGCCCTGTCCGGGTTGCCGACGTTCATCATGACCTTCAGCGGTAGCTCTGGCATGGTATCTACGCTGGAGCTTTTTACGCTGAAATCCAGCATGTCGGCATAAACATAACCGGTATCACCTTCTGCGCAGGAGACGGTTACTTTTTCGCCATCTTTCATGCGTTCGGTGGCGTCGCCGCAGCCGACTACCGCCGGAATGCCCAATTCGCGGGCGATAATCGCCGCGTGACAGGTGCGCCCGCCACGGTTAGTGACAATCGCCGCCGCTTTTTTCATGATCGGTTCCCAGTCCGGGTCGGTCATATCGGTGACAAGCACATCGCCAGGCTCAATACGGTTCATTTCGCCGATATCGTGAATTACCTTCACCGTACCTGCGCCGATACGATGACCAATGGCGCGACCTTCGGCAATGATTTTCCCCTGCGCATGTAGCGTATAACGCTCCATCACCTGGCCACGAGAGCGCACGGTTTCCGGACGTGCCTGCACAATAAAGAGCTTACCGGTATGACCGTCTTTCGCCCACTCGATATCCATCGGACGACCATAGTGCTGCTCAATCTGCACCGCTTGTTTCGCCAGTTCCTGCACTTCTTCGTTGGTGAGCGAGAAAATGTCGCGCTGTTCCTGCGGCACATCCTCAATCTTCACTTGCTTACCGTGCTCCTGGGTGGCGGCGTAAACCATGCGGATTTTTTTCGACCCCATGGTGCGGCGTACGATGGCCGGACGGCCTGCCGCCAGGGTTGGCTTATGGACATAAAATTCATCCGGGTTAACCGCGCCCTGCACCACCATTTCACCCAGTCCCCATGCCGAGGTGATAAAGACCACCTGGTCAAAGCCGGATTCGGTATCGATAGAGAACATCACCCCTGACGAGGCGAGATCGGAGCGAACCATCCGCTGCACGCCAGCGGAAAGCGCTACGCCGCGATGATCATATCCCTGGTGAACGCGATAAGAGATGGCGCGATCGTTAAACAGAGAAGCAAATACGTGTTTCACTGCCACCAGTACCGCATCGAAGCCCTGAACGTTAAGAAACGTTTCCTGTTGACCCGCAAACGAAGCATCTGGCATGTCTTCCGCCGTGGCGGAGGAACGCACGGCAAAAGAGGCATTTTCATCATCCGACGAAAGCTGCGCATAGGCATCGCGGATGGCGTTTTCCAGCGCCGGCTGGAAAGGAGTGTCGATAATCCACTGGCGGATCTGCGCGCCCGCTTTCGCCAGCTGGGAGACATCATCAATATCTGTCTTATCCAGCAGCTCATAAATGCGCTGGTTTACGCCGCTTTGATCCAAAAACTGGTTAAACGCATCGGCAGTGGTTGCAAAACCATTCGGAACGGATACGCCCATGCCGGAAAGGTTAGTAATCATTTCACCCAGGGAGGCATTTTTGCCCCCAACTCTGTCTACATCATTCATGCCGAGTTGGTTATACCAAAGCACCAGCGGTGACGAGCCATTGTTGGACATCGAACAATCCTTTTGTGATAAATGAACGAGTTTAAGAAACACATAGTTGCGTATTTATCCTGGCATACTTAAACCCGCGAAAAAAACGGTGAATCGTTCAAGCAAATTTATTTTTTCATTTTTTCAGATTGTTTACGTAGTTGCGCAAACCCGCGCATAGCACGGCATTCCCTTAATCACCCCCGGTATAAACTGCGTTTCCAGGAAATGAAACATGCTTTTCATTAATTATAAAAAGCGCCTGTCATTTTATAAAATAAGCGACAAGTTATACGTTTCCCGTTACTTTTAATTTATGCTTTCAGATAATTATGTTTACTCTTCAGGATGAACAGAATGGATAATGTTGTTGATCGCCATGTTTTCTATATTTCTGATGGTACCGCCATCACCGCCGAGGTCCTGGGTCACGCGGTTATGTCGCAGTTTCCGGTGACGATCAGCAGCATCACGCTGCCATTCGTGGAAAACGAAAGTCGCGCCCGCGCCGTCAAAGACCAAATTGACGCCATTTATCAGCAAACCGGCGTTCGCCCGCTGGTGTTTTACTCGATTGTTTTACCTGAAATTCGCGCCATCATCTTACAGAGCGAAGGTTTCTGCCAGGATATCGTCCAGGCGCTGGTGGCGCCGCTTCAGCAGGAGATGAAACTGGATCCGACACCGATCGCTCATCGTACTCATGGGCTTAATCCGGGTAACCTGAACAAGTATGACGCCCGTATTGCCGCTATCGATTATACCCTGGCGCATGATGATGGCATTTCATTGCGCAACCTCGATCAGGCCCAGGTCATTTTACTTGGCGTTTCGCGCTGTGGAAAAACGCCCACCAGCCTCTATCTGGCGATGCAATTCGGTATTCGTGCGGCTAACTACCCTTTCATCGCCGATGATATGGATAATTTGACACTGCCCACATCGTTAAAACCGCTACAACATAAACTGTTCGGCCTGACAATTGACCCTGAACGCCTGGCGGCAATTCGCGAAGAACGCCGTGAAAACAGTCGCTATGCCTCGTTGCGTCAGTGCCGCATGGAAGTGGCGGAGGTTGAAGCGCTGTATCGTAAGAATCAGATCCCCTGCCTGAACAGCACCAATTATTCCGTTGAAGAGATAGCCACCAAGATTCTCGACATTATGGGGCTTAACCGCAGGATGTACTAGCAAACTAGTTTAATGGGTTGGTTTTTGTTATCATGCCGTTCTGCCTGCGAGGTGTGACACGCCTCGCACTTGAAATCAGCAGGGATTGGTTTATCGTGATGCCCATCACTTCCCGGTAGTCCTGCCGTTGAAGCAACAAATTTCTGAGACTTGTAATGAACAGAACCGACGAACTCCGTACTGCGCGTATCGACAGCCTGGTAACACCGACCGAACTCGCGCAGCGGTATCCTGTATCGTCCTCCGTCGCCAGTCATGTTACCGACTCCCGACGCCGGATAGAAAAGATTTTAAATGGTGAAGATCCACGGCTACTGGTCGTCATTGGCCCCTGTTCGATTCACGATCTGAATGCTGCCATGGAATACGCGACGCAGCTCCAGGCACAACGCCAAAAGCATCAGGCGCGTCTGGAAATCGTCATGCGCACCTATTTTGAAAAACCGCGCACCGTTGTGGGATGGAAAGGCCTGATTTCCGATCCCGACTTGAATGGAAGTTACCGCGTCAATTATGGGCTTGAACTGGCGCGTCGCTTGCTATTGCAGGTGAACGAACTGGGAGTACCGACCGCCACAGAATTTCTTGATATGGTCACCGGCCAGTTTATTGCCGATCTGATCAGTTGGGGAGCGATTGGCGCGCGTACCACCGAAAGCCAAATCCATCGGGAAATGGCTTCTGCGCTCTCTTGTCCGGTCGGCTTTAAAAATGGTACGGATGGCAATACTCGCATTGCCGTTGACGCTATTCGCGCCTCCCGCGCCAGCCATATGTTTCTCTCGCCGGATAAAGACGGACAGATGACCATCTACCAGACGAGTGGCAACCCGTATGGGCACATCATCATGCGCGGCGGTAAAAAACCGAACTACCACGCTGAAGATATTGCCGCCGCCTGCGACACGTTGCATGAATTTGATCTGCCGGAGCATCTGGTCGTCGACTTCAGCCACGGCAACTGTCAAAAACAGCATCGCCGCCAGTTGGAGGTATGTGATGATATTTGCCAGCAGATTCGTAATGGCTCCACGGCAATTGCCGGGATTATGGCCGAGAGTTTTTTACGGGAAGGCACGCAAAAAATTATCAGCGGTCAACCATTAATCTATGGTCAGTCTATTACCGATCCCTGCCTGAACTGGGAAGATACGGAAGTTTTGTTGGAAAAACTTGCCGCAGCGGTAGACAGCCGCTTTTAATAGCTCGCCCATCCTGCCGGGATGGGCGTTTCTTCGATGCGTTACCCACCCTTTTCTCTCCCCGCGCGTATATCACTCCACAGAATTAGCACTTGCTGTTATCGCATTAATTATTGATAATAATAATCATTGTGAGTTTGATTATTAATAAATAACATGTCGCGTATGGATAACACCGAGCTGCCTCACCCTAAGGAAATAGACAATGAAACGCTTCTCCCTGCCGCTGAACGGCGCGTCAACAGTCAGGCGCTATTAGGTCCGGACGGCAAAGTCATTATCGATCACAACGGTCAGGAGTATCTGTTGCGTAAAACTCAGGCCGGGAAGCTACTGTTAACCAAATAGCGCTGCGCCAGCAGACGATGCTGCTGGCATCAGGCTAACTTGAACAACTGACCTCCAGCCGCTTTCCCCACTCCGGCGGTCGGCTGGCATAGTCATCATCTCGATCGGTAAAAGGTTGACGTAAAACTTCATGTAACCGATGCAGTTCCGCCATGTCTCCTTGTTCAGCCGCATCTATCGCGCGTTGCGCCAGCCAGTTGCGCAACACAACCGCAGGATTCACGCGTTGCATCTGCTGCTGGCGCAGCGCGTCATCAACCGCCTCTGTGCGCAATCGCGCCCGGTAGCGGTCGAACCAGGCATCGAACGCCGCGCGATCGATAAACGTATCCCGCAACGGCGAGGAAGCGCTCTGTTGCTCCGTATGGCTTAACATCCGAAATGTACGGGTATAGTCACTCCCTTCGCGCGCCATCAGACTAAACAATTCATTCAGTAAAGCGTTATCGTCTTTTTGCTCGGTAAAGAAGCCCAGCTTCTGGCGCATTCGCTGCCCATAGTGCGTTAACAACGCGTCCTGGTAGCGATCCAGCGCTCTGTTTAACGCGTCGATCTCAATAAAAGGGGTTAACGTCTGCGCCAGACGTTGTAAATTCCACAGCGCCACCGACGGTTGATTATCGAAGCGGTAACGTCCCTGATGATCGGAATGGTTACCAATGAAGCCGGGATCGTAGTCATCGAGAAAACCAAAGGGACCATAGTCGATGGTCAGCCCCAGAATCGACATGTTATCCGTATTCATAACGCCGTGCGAAAAACCGACGGTTTGCCACTCGGCGATGAGTCTTCCGGTACGCGCCGCCACCTCTTCAAACCACAAAGCATATTTTTCCGGGACATCCTGCCATTGCGGCCAGTAATGACGAATAGCGAAATCAGCCAGTTGCTGAACTTTTTCCGGCTCACGGCGGTAGTAGAAATGTTCGAAATGACCAAAACGCATATGACTTTGCGCCAGACGCATTAACATCGCGCCCGTTTCCTGCGTCTCTCGCTGAACCGGCGTATCGCTGGCTACGATAGATAACGCGCGCGTAGTGGGAATACCCAGATAATGCATGGCTTCGCTGGCAAGACTTTCTCGTATGGTTGAACGCAGGACGGCGCGTCCATCCCCCATTCGCGAATAGGGTGTTAATCCGGCGCCTTTCAGATGCCAGTCGAGGGTCGAGCCATCCGCCAGGAGCTGTTCGCCCAGCAAAATACCGCGTCCGTCGCCGAGTTGTCCCGCCCAGATGCCGAACTGATGCCCGCTATATACCTGCGCGACAGGCGACATACCGGGTAATAAGGTTTCGCCGCCCCAAACGCCAGCGCCATTGGTAGCGTCAAATAACGAAGCGGGAATGGCTAACTGCTGCGCCAGTTTGTCGTTATACCAAATCAGTCGCGCATTTTTTAACGGTGTGGGTAAAAGCGCGGTATACATTGCTGGCAGTTCATCGCGCCAACGGGCAGTAAAAGACAGGGTCATAGGGCCTCCTGTCTTCAGTGTAGACGGTTAATTACCGGTTAAACACCGGCAAACAGAAAGGTTATCGCTGAACGAGTTTAATGAGCTGGCTTACCGGCACCGGAGGCCATAGTCCGCCCTGGAATGCGCTAAACCCCAATGGCGCTGCGCGCGCAAACATCGCCTCAGTATCAATACCGGCAATCATCAGCGACTCGCAGCTGGAGGAGATCTGGGCAACGATAGCGTGCATGAATGGTTCGAATGAGATCATTTCAGCTCGCTGCTGAATAAAATTTTTATCCAACATGACTCGTTTGAAAAGCCCATCGAAAATAGCTTTAGTCGACGCCTCGCCTGCCCCAAAATTTGCCAGCATTAATGGGAAATGCATTGCCAGATTAGCTAACGTTTCATTGTTTTTGCCCTGGTTTAACCCAGGATAATTCTCATTTATAGCTAATTCAAGAAACGGAAAGCGCGCTGCCCGGGAAAAAAGTTCGCTATCTAATAATAATAAGTCACTAATTGCAGGCGGTAAATTAAGCCATGCAATAAGTTTATGCTGAATAAAAAAGTGCTGACAGGTTTCTAACAACGCCAGTTTTTCAACAAACAGACAGTATTGTTCCTCCACCGAAAGGCGAGGCGCTACCAACTCAGTCGGCATCCGCACGGCGCCGTCTTCAGCGGCAAACGTTGCAATAATCTCTAAACCAACAAGCCGAGCGTTTTCATCCATGACGGGAAGGAAAAAGAGTTCGGAATGGTAAAGCTCATCAAGTGAAGCAATCATTACGCCAGTCCCATGGTTAGGGCGCTATTCGCCATCCAGTCACTACGGACGGAAACAGACGTAACTTCAGATACTAATTGAAGCGTCATCATTTTTCTTGTTTACCGGTGAACCGGTTCCTTTTTTTAACTTACTCTGATTATAAACCAATATTCAATCTTGTACTTTTAACAGGGCGTGAACACGCCCGTTTTTAATAAAAGTACGTTTGTAAATGCTACGGTTATATCATTATATATGATGACAACAGATGTCATAAGTTCAACCGGCGATATGTTAAAAATAGACTATAAAATTTATATCGTCTGCGAGGTTAAATTCGCCGTGCCTGCCAGAAGTTTTTTCGCCAGTACACATTATCCAGCGATGAACGCATCACGCCACGACTGGTAGAGGCATGAATAAACTCATTATTTGTATCGTAAATACCAACATGTAAACCACTTTCGCCCGAACCGGTTTTAAAGAAAACCAAATCTCCGGGCAGCAATTCATCTTTATCGATTCTGGTGCCGATTTTTGATTGTTCACGCGTATCACGAGGCAACTGCAAATCAAACTTGTCGCGCATAGTGACTACCACAAAGCCGGAACAGTCCACGCCTCTGCGACTCATGCCGCCGTAACGGTATGGCGTACCGCGCCAGGACTGCAACTGATCGTTCAGACCCGCAATGACGGTAATGGAGTCTGATAATCTGGCATTTGGCGCCGGTGCCCGATGAGTACTGCATCCTGCCAGGAACAATGCTGTGATAACAAGAAGCCAAAAACGCATGCCGCAACAATCCTCTGTTTTTATTTTGGTATTAATTTAGCGTCGAAATTACCTGCTTTTCAAGAAACGATTTTACTTAAGTGGCCGAAATGAGCATTGGATGCCCCTCGACGTCGAGTCGTCGAAAGCGCAGACCGTAGGCTTGCGCCAGATAAGAGGGGGTGAGCACCTCTTCCCGGCGGCCGCAGGCAATGAGTTTACCGCGCTTTAGTAACCAGGCTTTATGCGCATGGCGCAGCGTGTGGTTCAGATCGTGGCTACTCATCACAATCGCAATTCCTGCCTGACATAAATGATGTAATACCCGATCCAGAGCGTTTTGTTGCGCAACATCGAGACTGTTCATCGGCTCATCAAGCAGCAATAATTGACCGACCGGATTAGCGTCGGGATGAATTTGTAGTACAACGGCAGCAAGGCGAACACGCTGCCACTCGCCACCGGAAAGCTGATTCACGCTTCGCCCCAGTTTGTCGCCCAATCCAAGCATATCGGCCACCTCGTTAAGCTGCCCGGTTCGCGTTTTATCAGGTTGATGCAATGTCAGGTAATGCCAGACCGGCATGGCGAACGGCGGATTTTGCTGTTGCGCAAGATAAGCGCGGTGTTGGGCAAGCGTTGCCGTCGCCCATGCCTCCAGCGGCGCTCCGCCAAACCTGATGCTCCCCTCGCCGGAGGTTAACCCCGCCATACGCGCCAGTAGCGTGCTTTTCCCGGCACCGTTCGGCCCGACAAGATGAAGGATCTCTCCTGCGCTTACTTCGCCGGAAAGCGGCCCCAGGCGGGTGCTCTCGGCGACATCCTTTAATTGCATCAATTGAGACATTATTTTGCCAACGCGATTTTTATGCTTTCCATCACAATAGGATCTTCAGGCGTCATATCCGGCGAAAAACGCTGTACCACCTGACCATCCCGGCCTACCAAAAATTTTTCAAAATTCCACAGAATATCATCCGGATAGAGTGGCGTACGCCCTTTGCTTACCATCCGTTCGTAAAAGCCGCTCTTCTCCGGCGCGACTGCCGTTGGCGCAGCGGCTATCAGTTTTTGATACAGCGGATGGCGCGCGTCGCCATTCACATCAATTTTACTGAACATCGGGAACGTGACGCCCCAGGTGCTGGCACAATAGGTTTTAATCTCCTCTTCGCTGCCTGGCTCCTGCCCCATAAACTGGTTGCAGGGAAAACCCAACACGACAAACCCCTGATCTGCCCACGCCTTCTGGATATTTTCCAACTGTTCATATTGCGGCGTCAGGCCACATCTGGAGGCGACGTTTACAATGAGCAGCACTTTTCCGGCGTATTTTTCAAGTGTAGTGACCTCTCCATCAATCGTCGTAACGTGAGTATTAAGAAGCGAGTTTTGCATGGTGTCTCCCTGATGTCGGTAGAATAGCGGGTTTCATCGTTAGCCTTTAATCATAGACTGCGAATGATGAAAGCAGTTGTTTACCGATGCGCTAACGCGCGGATTTGAGTAGCAGCCAGATAAACACTGGCGCCCCCAATGTGGCGGTGACCACCCCGATAGGCAGTTCAGCCGACGCCAGCGCCAGTCGGGCGACCACATCAGCCAATAGCAGGGCGATAGCCCCGGCCAGCGCGCAGCCGGGAAGTAAAACCCGGTGATCGGTTAAACCACATAAGCGCAGGATGTGCGGAATAACCAGACCGATAAAACCAATCGCCCCCGCCATCGCCACGCTGACGCCCACCATCCAGCCGGTGGCGACGACCAACAAATTGCGCCAGAACCACAGCGGCAGGCCAAGCTGCCGCGCCGAGGTTTCCCCTAGTGCCAGCATATTCAGCGGTTGCGACTGGCAACATATCCAGATCAGTACCGGGATGAGCGCAATCATTAGCCAGCTCTGCTGCCAGTCAACGCCGCCAAATCCTCCCATCATCCAGTACATTAATTGCCGCAGATCGAAAGAGGTGGAAAAATAGATAGCCCACGTCATCAGCGCGCTACAGATAATGCCTAGCGCGACGCCCGCCAACAACAAGCGGCTGGTAGAAAGATGGCGACGCGCAAAACGCAGCAGGATTAACGTAATAATGAGCGCGCCGGCTATAGCGCACAGTCCCAGCGCCCATCCTGGCAGTTGCCCCTGCCCCAGTAAGACGGCGGCAATAAGCCCAACACCGGCCCCATTCGAAACGCCGAGCAGACCCGGTTCAGCAAGTGGGTTTTCAAACAGCGCCTGCATCACAGCGCCAGATAGCGCCAGAGCAGCGCCAACCAGCAATACCGCAAGCGTGCGGGGAAGGCGAATTTGCCAGACAAACAGTTCCCCCCGGGCGCTTAACCAGTCACCGGGGGCAATCCACTGTTCGCCTGCGCATAAGCTCAGAAGTGTAGCCAGTAGCACCAGCAGTGACAGGCTCAGAAGCCAGCGAACGTTTCGTCGCTGTTGTTGGCGGGCAAAAGTCAGCATGTTATCCATTCAGCTGAAAAGAGGTAGCGTGATTTTACGGTGGGTATCCTCTACTTGAAAGAAAAAAGGCCGCAATGCGGCCTTTTTAGTTATACGGGTCATCTTTCAGGCTGACAGATACGCTGTCATCCCGCTGATCTACTTTCGGGATGGCAGCGTATCTGCCGCAATACACCCTGATGGATGTTATGCCTGGATCTGATTACTCTTCTTTGGGCGAAGCGTTTTCGACCCGGCTCTTTAACTTCTGCCCGGGTCTGAAGGTCACCACGCGCCGTGCTGTAATAGGAATATCTTCACCCGTTTTCGGGTTACGCCCCGGACGTTGATTTTTATCACGCAGATCGAAGTTACCAAAACCAGAGAGTTTCACCTGCTCACCGTTTTCCAGAGCACGACGGATCTCTTCGAAAAACAGTTCAACCAGTTCTTTGGCATCCCGCTTGCTAAGCCCAAGCTTATCAAACAGATATTCTGACATTTCAGCTTTTGTAAGCGCCATAGGTTCAATCCCTCAATGATGCCTGGAATCGCTCTTTTAATGCCTCTACACATTTGGCGACGGTAGCGGCAATCTCCTCTTCTTCGAGTGTACGGTTGGTATCCTGAAGGATCAGGCTGATAGCGAGGCTCTTATAACCCTCCGCAACACCCTTACCGCGGTACACGTCAAATAAGTTTACGCCAACTACCTGATTTACGCCAACTTTCTTACATTCGGATAAAATATCCGCTGCGGGAACGTTTTCTGCAACAACAACCGCAATATCGCGACGGTTGGCCGGGAAGCGTGAAATCTCCCGCGCCTGCGGCACGATACGGTCTGCGAGCTTATTCCATTCCAGTTCAAACACCAGCGTACGACCATTCAGATCCAGTTTACGTTCCAGTTCAGGGTGAACAACCCCAATAAAACCAATACGTTCATCTTTCAGATAAATCGCCGCAGACTGTCCCGGATGCAGAGCCGGATTCATCTCCGCCTTAAACTGGATATCACCCAGTTTGCCGGTTAAATCCAGTACTGCTTCCAGATCGCCTTTCAAATCATAGAAATCAACGGTCTCTTTTGCCAGGTTCCAGTGCTCATCATAGCGGTTACCGCAAATCACGCCAGCCAGCATCAGATCCTGTCGAATACCCAGATTGGCTTGTGTATCCGGAACGAAACGTAAACCGGTTTCAAAAATACGCACGCGATTCTGCTGACGGTTTTGGTTATAGACCACCGTCGCCAACAATCCGCTCCACAGAGACAGACGCATCGCCGACATCTCAACGGAGATAGGGTTTGGCAGCAGCAGCGCTTCTGCGCCTGGATGGATGAGCTGTTGTACTTTAGGATCGACAAAGCTATAGGTAATCACTTCCTGATAGCCTTTGTCGTTCAGCATGGTTTTAACCCGCTTCAACGACAGATCGGCTTCACGGTGCGTCCCCATGATTAAACCGGCCTGGATTGGCTCGTCCGGAATATTGTTATAGCCGTAAACGCGGGCCACCTCTTCCACCAGATCTTCTTCAATCTCCATATCGAAACGCCAGGTCGGCGCCACGGCTTTCCACTCGTCCTGCCCTTCGGTCACTTCACAGCCCAGACGACGCAGAATATCACTGACCTGCTCATCCGCAATATGATGCCCGATCAGGCGATCCAGTTTACTGCGACGCAGCGTAATGGTGGCGCGTTTCGGCAACGTTGCTTCGTTGCTCACATCAATTATCGGACCCGCATCACCGCCACAGATATCAAGAAGCAGACGAGTAGCGCGCTCTATCGCTTTATATTGCAGCGCCGGGTCCACCCCGCGCTCGTAGCGGTGAGACGCATCGGTATGCAGACCGTGGCGACGAGCGCGACCGGTGATAGACAGCGGATTAAAGTACGCACACTCCAGCAGCACATTTTGCGTTTCGCCGTTCACGCCGGAATGTTCGCCACCAAAAATACCGGCTATCCCCAGCGCCTTATGGTGATCGGCGATCACCAGCGTATCCGCATTTAACGTCGCTTCGCTACCGTCCAGCAGGACGACGGTTTCACCCTCTTTTGCCATCCGCACGACAATACCGCCATCAATGCGATCTTTATCGAAAGCATGCATTGGCTGACCCAGCTCGAGCAACACATAGTTCGTGACGTCAACCACCGCATCGATGGAGCGAATACCGCAGCGACGCAGTTTCTCTTTCATCCACAGCGGCGTCGGCGCGTTAACATTGATGCCTTTTACCACCCGGCCAAGATAGCGTGGACACGCATCAGCGGCCTCTACTGTAATCGGCAGCGTATCGCTGATGGTTGCCGTAACCGGCGCCATTTCAGGCTCCTGGAGCGGCGCTTTGTTCAGTACCGCCACATCACGCGCAACGCCGATGATACCTAAGCAATCCGCACGGTTCGGCGTGACGCTAATTTCGATGGTATTGTCGTCAAGCTTCAGGTATTCACGGATATCGGTACCCAGCGGCGCATCCGCCGGCAGTTCGATAATGCCGCTGTGATCGTCGGAAATCCCCAGTTCGGAGAAGGAGCACAGCATCCCTTCAGACGGTTCGCCGCGCAGTTTCGCCGCTTTAATTTTGAAATCGCCCGGCAGAATAGCGCCAATGGTGGCCACCGCTACTTTCAGCCCCTGACGACAGTTTGGCGCGCCGCAGACGATATCCAACAGGCGTTCTCCGCCAACGTTGACTTTCGTTACACGCAATTTGTCAGCGTTCGGATGCTGGGCGCACTCAACCACTTCCCCAACCACAACGCCATTGAAGCTTCCCGCGACCGGCTCAACGCCGTCTACTTCCAGGCCAGCCATCGTAATCTGGTTAGCCAACGCATCGCTATCAATTGCCGGGTTAACCCACTCGCGTAACCACAGTTCGCTGAATTTCATTGTTTTATCCTGCCTTTATTTAAACTGTTTAAGGAAACGCAGATCGTTTTCGAAGAATGAACGCAGGTCGGTGACGCCGTAACGCAACATGGTCAGACGTTCCATTCCCATACCAAAAGCGAAGCCAGAATAGATTTCCGGATCGATACCGACATTACGCAGCACATTCGGATGCACCATCCCGCAGCCCAGCACTTCCAGCCATTTGCCGTTTTTCCCCATCACATCCACTTCCGCAGAAGGTTCGGTGAACGGAAAATAAGAAGGACGGAAGCGAATCTGCAGATCCTCCTCAAAGAAATTACGCAGGAAGTCGTGCAGCGTACCTTTGAGGTTGGTGAAGCTGATGTTGGTATCAACAATCAGACCTTCCATCTGATGGAACATCGGAGTATGCGTCTGGTCGTAGTCATTACGGTATACACGGCCCGGCGCAATAATACGGATCGGCGGTTGCTGCGCTTTCATCGTCCGGATCTGGACGCCAGACGTCTGGGTCCGCAGCAGACGGGTCGCGTCAAACCAGAAGGTATCATGATCGGCGCGGGCCGGATGATGACCCGGAATGTTTAACGCATCGAAGTTATGGTAGTCATCTTCGATTTCCGGGCCAGTCGCCACGGTAAAACCAAGCTCGCCGAAGAAACTTTCAATACGGTCAATGGTACGCGTGACCGGATGCAGACCGCCGTTCTCAATACGGCGCCCCGGCAGGGAGATATCGATGGTTTCAGCGGCCAGACGGGCGTTAAGCGCTGCGCTTTCCAGCTCGGCTTTACGCGCGTTAAGAGCCTGTTGTACCTGCTCTTTCGCGGCGTTAATGACTGCCCCGGCTGCCGGACGCTCTTCCGGCGGCAGATCGCGTAGGGTCGTCATCTGAAGGGTTAAATGCCCTTTCTTGCCCAAATATTCGACGCGTACATTGTCTAACGCGGCAACATCTGACGCCTGGTTAATGGCGGCCGCTGCATTGGCAACCAGCTCTGCGAGATGTGACATGGTTTTCCTCATTGTGTCGGTGAAGACACCGGTTCATTGGACGTAATCTCTCGATTTCAGATACAAAAAAAGCCTCCATCAGGAGGCTTTTTTGCGCTGTTTTTCGTTTCGTTTTTCACGCGCTAGCCTCCTGGGATCAGGTGCTAAAGTAAAAAAAGAAACGGAAAATAGCAGCGTTCATGCTTGCGTTACCTTATGTGGTAAAACCGAATATCCTTTATTGAAAAGGGTTACAGGTCAATTGTCAACTCACTGAACAGTAAATAAAAGAGAGGGAGCCAGGCTCCCTCTTTTCACTGGCTTATGCCAGAGCTGCTTTCGCTTTTTCAACCAGCGCGGTGAACGCGACTTTGTCGAATACGGCGATATCAGCCAGGATCTTACGGTCGATTTCAACAGAGGCTTTTTTCAGGCCGTTGATGAATTTGCTGTAAGAAATACCGTTCTGACGTGCTGCTGCGTTGATACGCGCAATCCACAGTTGACGGAACTGACGCTTACGTTGACGACGGTCACGGTAAGCATACTGACCAGCTTTGATAACTGCCTGGAAGGCAACGCGGTATACGCGAGAACGCGCACCGTAGTAGCCTTTGGCTTGTTTCAAAATTTTCTTGTGACGTGCGCGTGCAATTACACCACGTTTTACGCGAGCCATATGTGCTCTCCTGTATCTATTCTAATTAAAAAGTTAAAAACGTTAACGGCTTATGCGTACGGCAGGCACGCGATAACCAGGCCCAGATCGCCTTTAGAAACCATGGCTTTCGGACGCAGGTGACGTTTACGTTTAGTCGCTTTTTTGGTCAGAATGTGACGCAGGTTAGCGTGCTTGTGCTTAAAACCACCTTTACCGGTTTTTTTGAAGCGCTTAGCAGCACCGCGTACGGTCTTAATTTTTGGCATTTTAATAACTTCCACTTCGCATTGTTAATAAACGAAACATAGGCGAACAAAACCTGTGAAGCCCAAAGGCTTCACAGAATTGTTACTTGAAGGCCTTACTGTTTCTTCTTAGGAGCAAGCACCATGATCATCTGACGGCCTTCGATCTTCGTTGGGAAGGATTCGACCACTGCCAGTTCTTGCAAATCGTCTTTCACGCGATTAAGCACTTCCATACCGATTTGCTGGTGGGCCATTTCACGACCGCGGAAACGCAGCGTGATTTTGGCCTTATCGCCCTCTTCGAGAAAGCGAATCAGGCTGCGGAGTTTTACCTGATAGTCGCCTTCATCTGTCCCAGGACGGAATTTAATTTCCTTCACCTGGATAACTTTTTGCTTTTTCTTCTGTTCCTTAGAAGACTTACTCTTTTCATAGAGGAATTTGCCGTAATCCATTATACGACAAACCGGCGGCTCGGCGTTAGGGCTGATTTCGACTAAGTCTACTCCGGCTTCTTCAGCTTTTTCCAGAGCTTCTCTCAGACTCACAATACCAAGCTGCTCGCCTTCCAGACCTGTTAAGCGAACTTCTTGCGCGCGAATTTCGCTATTAATACGATTCGGACGCGCCGTTTGAACTCGTTTTCCGCCTTTAATACTTTATTCCTCCAGTTGTTGAAGACTGCGGCTGCGAATCTCTTGTTGCAGCTTCTCAATCACGTCATTTACGTCCAGACTGCCCAGGTCTTTACCGCGGCGGGTGCGAACGGCAACTTTGCCTGCTTCCACCTCTTTATCACCACAGACCAACATATAAGGGACACGACGTAAAGTGTGCTCGCGGATTTTAAAGCCAATCTTCTCATTTCTCAAGTCTGCTTTTACACGAATGCCCGCATTTTGTAGTTTCTGCGTCAATTCGTTAACGTATTCAGACTGCGAATCGGTAATATTCATCACGACTACCTGAACAGGCGCGAGCCATGTCGGGAAGAAACCAGCGAACTCTTCGGTCAGGATACCGATGAAGCGTTCCATCGACCCAAGAATCGCACGGTGAATCATTACCGGCACCTTACGCTCGTTGTCTTCGCCTACATAGGAGGCGCTCAGACGAGACGGTAAGGAGAAGTCCAGCTGTACTGTACCGCACTGCCATGCACGATCGAGGCAGTCATATAAGGTAAATTCAATTTTCGGACCGTAGAATGCGCCTTCACCCAGTTGATACTCAAACGGGATATTATTTTCTTCCAGCGCAACCGCCAGATCCGCCTCAGCACGATCCCACATCTCATCGCTGCCGATACGCTTGTCAGGACGAGTGGAAAGCTTGACGACGATCTTCTCGAAGCCAAAGGTGCTGTACATATCGTAGACCATACGAATACAAGCGTTAACTTCATCGCGGATCTGCTCTTCGGTGCAGAAGATATGCGCATCATCCTGCGTAAAGCCGCGTACGCGCATCAGACCATGCAGCGCGCCTGATGGCTCGTTACGGTGGCAGCTACCGAATTCCGCCATACGCAGCGGCAAATCACGATAGGATTTCAGACCCTGGTTAAAGATCTGAACATGGCCCGGGCAGTTCATCGGCTTGATGCAATATTCGCGGTTTTCTGAGGATGTGGTGAACATCGCATCTTTATAGTTGTCCCAGTGCCCGGTTTTTTCCCACAGCACACGGTCCATCATGAACGGGCCTTTAACTTCTTGATACTGGTACTCTTTGAGTTTAGAACGAACAAAGACCTCCAGCTCGCGGAAGATAGTCCAGCCGTCGTTATGCCAGAACACCATGCCCGGCGCTTCTTCCTGCATATGATACAGGTCGAGCTGCTTACCAATTTTACGGTGGTCGCGTTTTGCGGCCTCTTCCAGGCGCTGCAGATAAGCGTTCAGGGCTTTTTTATCTGCCCATGCCGTACCGTAAATACGCTGCAACATCTTATTATTGCTGTCACCGCGCCAGTATGCGCCGGCAGTTTTCATCAGTTTAAAGTGATGGCAGAAACGCATATTCGGCACGTGCGGACCACGACACATGTCGACATATTCTTCATGATGGTACAAGCCTGGCTTGTCATCATGAGCAATGTTTTCATCAAGAATGGAAACTTTGTAGCTTTCACCACGCTTCACGAAGGTTTCACGCGCTTCGTGCCAGCTGACTTTCTTCTTGATAACGTCGTAATTTTTCTCGGCGAGCTCATGCATCCGCTTTTCGAGCGCTTCGACATCTTCCTGAGTTAGCGTGCGGTCAAGATCAACGTCATAGTAAAAACCGTTGTCGACAACCGGGCCGATCGCCATTTTCGTGTGCGGCCAAAGTTGCTTGATTGCGTGACCTAACAGATGCGCACAAGAGTGACGAATGATCTCCAGACCCTCTTCATCTTTTGCGGTGATGATGGAAAGCGTCGCATCATTTTCAATCAGATCGGAAGCATCAACCAGCTCGCCATTCACACGGCCCGCAATGGTGGCTTTCGCCAGGCCAGGACCAATGTCCAGGGCAACATCCATCGGGCTTACAGGGTGGTCATAATGGCGTTGGCTGCCATCAGGAAGAGTAATAACAGGCATGTAATATCCTTATTTGCAGTGGTGACCCATACGCAAGATCACATACAAAGAGAAAATGAATTTATTTACAGTGAGTTGTGTAGCCATCTAACCAACCATTGCTAAATTGGTACACAATCTGGTACACAAATGATAATCCGCTACGCTGGATCTGTCATTTGGTCAAATGATGGTAACACTAAAAAAAGGGAGATTGCACCTTTCTGTTTTATATCATCTGAATCCCAACAACCTCACCGGCTCGCGCATAGTTTAACGATATAGATGATTACTCATAATACCTATGGCTCAGAACTATACTTTTAATCTAACTTCTTGCTGAAGAAGTATATCTACTTGACAAGCAGTAGATCAGAGTACCTGGTAGTGTACCGAGGCGAAAGCATTTCTCTCTTCATAGCCCACTGTTGCTGAATGCCCTCCCCGGCGAAGTACAGCGTCCCCTTCCCGTCTTTTGCGTTAAGATGGTCCAGTACTTCCATCAGCTTCGCACTACCGGCACGCGGCACGTTATCATCAAAAAGGTTGAGTTGCGCTACGCCATGGCTGAAGAAGTCACCCAGCATCACCCCCGCTTTCTGGTAGCGATGGCCGTCGTGCCAGATTTTATCCAGGCACTTCACAGCAGCATTGATAATGTCGCGTGAATCCTGCGTGGGGGTGAGAAGCTTCATAGCAGCGCTGTTCCCGTAGTATGGCTCGTTCAGAGCAAAGGGGGATGTTTTGACAAAAGTTGAAATGAAACGGCAGTACTGGTGTTCGCCGCGGAGTTTTTGTGCCGCTCTCGCAGCGTAGTTACAAATGGCCTGGCGCATATCCTCATAATCTGTGACCCGCTCGCCGAAGGAGCGGCTACAAACGATTTCCTGCTTTACCGGCGCAAATTCTTCAAGCTCCAGACATGGCTCTCCGCGAAGCTCTCTCACGGTACGCTCCAGCACGATATTGAAGTGTTTCCTGATGAACCAGGTACTTTGTTCAGAGAGTTCGAGAGCAGTTTTGATGCCCAGGGCATTGAGCTTCTTACTGATGCGCCTGCCGACACCCCAGACATCCTCTACGGGTATCAGGGCCAGCAGCCGACGCTGGCGGTCAATGTTCGACAGGTCAACCACCCCGTCGGTCTGGCGCTGCCACTTTTTCGCAGCATGGTTAGCCAGCTTGGCAAGGGTTTTCGTCTGGGCAATGCCTACGCCGACAGTCAGGTGCGTGCGCTTCAGAACCGTCGCTCTTATCTCGCGCCCGAAATCTGTCAGATCCCGGCAGCTTCGTATCCCCGTCAGATCACAAAAAGCCTCATCAATGCTGTAAATTTCTACCCGCGGCGACATCTCCTCGAGTGTGGTCATTACCCGGTTCGACATATCAGCGTAAAGCTCATAATTACTGCTGAAGCAAACAACACCAAATTGCTGGAAGCGTTCTTTCTGTTTGAAGTATGGCTCACCCATTGCGATACCGAGTTGCTTCGCCTCGGTGCTGCGCGCAATCACACAACCATCATTGTTTGACAGTACGACAACCGGACGCCCTCTCAAATCTGGTCTGAATACAGTTTCACAACTGGCGTAAAACGAATTAACATCGCAAAGTGCGAACATACTCAGCTCGCTGTTTTAACGATGAAAGTAACGACGCCGAATACGTCCAGCGTGTCTTCGCTGCCGACGATGATCGGCGAATAAGCGCTGTTCATCGGATTGAGCTGAACTGTAGGTCGCAGCTGCAGGCGTTTAACAGTAAACTCCCCATCCACGGCTGCAATAACAATATCGCCGTGTTCAGCAGTTCGTGAGCTATCCACCACCAGCAGATCACCGTCGTTGATGCCTGCATCAATCATTGAATCACCCGTTGCTTTGACAAAATACGTTGAGCTGGGATGAGAAACGAGCAACTCATTAAGATCGATACGCTGCTCAATGTAGTCTGCCGCGGGACTTGGGAAGCCACATGGCACTAAATAACTGAAAAATGGCAGATAAATAATTTCGCGCAACTCTGTAGGTCTGAAAAATTCCATAATCCATACCCAAATACTGTTTTTATATACAGTAGTTTCATTTGAATATACGCGCAAGATACAGGAGTCGCTACGGCTGTTTAATTATTCATCTCTTCGTTTGTAAGTTTCTCTCTCAATTCAAATTATGGGTTTTGTAAATTTTCTGGCGGTATTGCCATATGCGCATATTTAAGCCAGTTTAGAGTCTGGGAACTTTCTGTACAGCGTTGACAGTCCCGCGTCATAAATTATCGCTACTGGCTGGCTGGTTTCTCCGGCCAGCCAGGATTTTTGATGGTTTGCCCGGTGCAAAAAATATCATCTTGGGAGAACTGACCAAGATGGTTCACCGGATCTTCCCCGATGATGATATTCGGGTTAAACCGATGATGACAATGCCGGTAATCAACACTGACGCCAGCAAACATGAAAAGGAACAGATAAGCCGTACTGTTCAGGAAAAGTTTGAAGAGGCTGAAATGTGGCTGATTTCAGATTAAACGCCCTGAACCGTCATATCGCTTAAGTACAATCCCGGAAGCAATTAACCTGCCAATTCAGTTGATTTTTATTTTTGTAAAGCAGCTATAGTAAGTTTCAATTCTGTAATTTGCGCTTGCAGGTTCTGAATGCATCCTAGCAAATCCATTACAATTGGGTTGTTGTCTATAGACGGACGGTCTGCATACTGCTGGTTGACAAGCTGGCCTTCTTCATTGTAAACCTGACTGCCAGGTACCGGAAATTGGTTGTGCTTGACATATTGTGGTGCCACATCTTCAGCTTCTTCTGCAATAATCCCGAAACGGACACGCGCCAGTTCATCGTCCTTATACACGAAATTAACCATACGCAGCCCCATAATGCGCCGCATTGCTTCGCAGGTGTCTGCATCCTCTATATCCTTTTTGTATTCCCTTCCGGACGTCCCCTGTACGGCAAGAACTCCCGGCGATGACGGCAGAAGTGACTCTATCTGGTTTTCGGGGGTATTCTGGTTATTTTTTTGTATTATTGAGCCTCTCGAATTGGCAGCAACTGAAGCTTCAAGAGAGACACGAGCACCAACATCTGCTGCGCCTCGAGAAGTATTCTGTACTCCAAGAATTGCGTACCCTGTTGTAGAAATGTTTACCTGTGAAAAAAAAGGGCTGCTGTTTTGACCAAGGCCAATATTATTTGCCGCATCCGCAGGGGTTGCTCCTCCCGTCCCACCTTGAGCAACACTTAACGGCGTTGTCAGTCCTGTAAGGCTGGTAATATCTGAGTTGTTCCCTTTTTTAGCCTTGTCACTGACGCTGTTGATTAACTTTTTCGCTGACGGCCCCGTTGTCTGGCTGGTATCAGGAAGCGTAATGGTTACATCACCGTCCGCAGTGAAAAATTGCTGCCAGTTCTGCTTATCGTAATTCAGTCCTCGCAATGCCTCAGCGCTTTGAGCCACCAAGGCAGCCGTGACCATGTTCAAAGCAACACGAGGCACGGCAGACCACGCAGCGCCGGATTGTGTCGGGCCTGTGTAAACACTAACCAGCGTCAGTGATGTATTGTTATTTACTGCTTTAACCGGAAGTGTATAAGGGATGCCGCCGACAGTTACGACAATAAAATCGCCAGCAGCAAGTTCTGCTGTAAACGCTGTGCCGCTGCCAGTAACAGCATCTGTGTCATTGGTAAGAGTTAAGGTTCCTGCTGACATGAATATTTCCTCAATACATATCCGGAAGGACAAGAATTGGCATATTGATATTTTGATTAAATGTCATATCAAATCTGTTGTCATTGTAATTACCAACAACCTGATTATACGCTGACCGGATGCTTCCACCTGACATTACCACGCCCTTTTTCCTTATATTAAAATATCCATCCACTCGTCTTGACTGCGCACCTGTAAATACTATCTGGCAATATTTATCACCTATGTATTGATTATTGTCTGTTACCGTTAGCTGCTGGTCATATACAAATGGGCGCTTCACTGTTGAAAATGTCACCTGCCCAGCCGAATTAGTCATGGTAATGCCATCACCGGCTACAGGCGCGGTATTATTGAAAATTACCAGTTCCATTGTTACAGATGCGGAAACATCATCCCGTCCTGAGTAATTGATGTCTCTTACAATAATATTTGCTCCGTCAAATCCTACAGACACATTATTGTTATCCCACTTCCCGAATGGTATTCCTGATACGGGAAGCGCCATCGAGCCGTTGACTGTCACCGTGCCAACATAAGCACATGTCATTAATCTTGCCTGATTCGAAATTGCAGTGAAATCAGTAGAGTTGGAAACGAGAAGTCCTTCGTTGTAAGTAGCAGCAGGGAGAATTTCAAATACAGTTCCTGCCCAGTTTGGTATTCGCTGGTAGTTTCCCCTGTTTGTACCGTTAACAGTCACACCGTTGTCTCCGTTTCTTGTAACGGATGTCATATATATCGGTAAAACTATCCATGTCTGATTGTCTGCGAACTCCTGAACGTCAACCGGACGTGTCGGTAAAACAAAAACTGTGGAGCCTGACGTTAATGGAGTATTAACCTGAAACTGGTTTGCCCCCGTACCGTAACCAGCAAAACTTGTGCAGAATGACGGGGCACGGAGCCCCGCTGTAATCGCCATCGCAGGACGGCCATCGTTATAATCTATCAGTATTCCTTCCGGCATATTTCACCTTATGTCCATCGTCCAACAACAACACGACCACCTCCTGAGAGATTTACTGTGATCCCATTGCCGTCAATGCGAGTAACGTTATTCACTCCGTTAAATGCAAATTCACCGCTGTCGGCATAGAGTTTCCCATGGAATTCTGGGCTACCAGATTTTGGTAAATTCCATCCGCGTCCACCACCACCGGGGATAAAGTTTGCAGACTGAAGTGAATCGGTAATTTTCGCAAAATCGATGGATGCTTCCTGAATTAATGCGCTACGAATAAATACCTGTCCGTTATAGACGAAGAATGCAGCCTGCCAGTTGCCGGGGTTATTACCGGAATAAATGCCGAACTGTTCCGCGGCAAATACAACGGTAGATTTATAGCTATTCCCCGATGGCTCGATAGACATGCCGAATCCGGTGTTATATTTCACACCGTTCCTGACAATCCCCATATTGAGTGTGTAAGAGGCTTTTGCAGTCCCATCACTATTTACCTCAGCTGTCATCTTCTGGTTAACGGCTGATGTAAGGCTACCTTCAGGGCCAATCTGCGCCTGAACATATGTGGACAGGTCAGCAAGTCCCTGCTCAGCAGTCGCTACCGTGGTTTTCACGACCAGGATATCGGCACGTACCTCACCGTACTGCTGATACTGGTGCTCAACAGTACCGTGGTTCGCCAGCGAATTTTCCATAATTCCTTCGAGGTTGGTATCGACCCCATCTTTAACATTCTGGAATGCATCTGATTTTTGGATGCCGTCATCAATAAGGTCCATCAATTCACCGGTATCCATCGAGCATAATGCCGGCACTTCAACGAATGCTGATGCACCGAAAGCGTTAATCGTCCTGATGTACCAGTAATAGGTGTGACCTGCCTGTAACTGATTGCTGGTCCATGTGGTACCAACTCCCTCTCTGCTGGCATTTCCCTCAACAGTTGAAGTGGATGTATCGGGGAGTTTTGCCTCCCCTGACGTCCAGAAATCAAACTGCGTGGAAACGTTGGTTATGGCCGCAAGTCTGGGGATCATCGTGACTGCAAAGAACCCCTGCTCAATATCGACGTGCGATGGCGGCGGAGGCGCTTCAATGCTGAACTCCAGATAACCTTCCGGCGATTCTGCCCCCATCTGGTTAACAGCAATAACATGAGCGGTATAGGTATCTTTTGGTAATCCGTTAAGACGCGTGAACGTCCCGGGGACCTGGACGGACATGACCATCTGGCCATTGCGACGAATGATCACTTTGTTGTAGACCACCTGTCCGATGTTCTGCCATGACAAAATCCCCTGTACGACCTGACCAATTTCCTCCACGGTGTATTTCAGGTTCTGCGGCTGCGCCACGCCGCCTGATGGCAACTGAGTAAACGGTGGTCGCTCGATCGGTTTACCGATGACATCGCCCCAGACATCTGCTGTTTCCTGCTTCAGTGTCAGTTGGACGCCATTCTGAACGCCGAACTTCCAGTCAGTTACCCGCATCTCAACATTCACGATACCGATAGACGGGAAATTCACCTTCACATACATTCCAGGGCGATAACGGTACCCACTCAGATTTAACGTTACGTTCATCGTCCTGGCGATGCGAGTGCGCTTTAACTTCACGTCTGCCAGACGCTGGGCCTGAAATTCAGAGGTCACAAATCGCAGCTTCATATCCTGCGATATTTCTACTCCGTCTTCCGTCACCCATTCACCGACAGACACAGAGGGGAAATCAGCTTCGGTATACCCCTGTTGCGGATCAACAAACGTCCCCTTGATGGTGTTAACGCGTTCCGCCTGAGAGACTTCCGGCATGATTTCGATATCACCGGCCAACTGGCTTTCAGTGATCACTTCGGTAGCTGGTCCGTAATACGCCCCGACCAGAAGGCCATGTTTGCCAGCTGTATACGTTACATCCCCGGCGCACGCTGCCAGCATCCCTTCCAGAATACTGACTTTGTTTTCACTGAGATCGAACTCACCGTTGATGGTATAGCGCTTCTCAACAGTATTGCCGCCAGTAATCACATCCTCATCACAGATATTCGCCGCTTCCTTAAACTGGTCCCAGAGAATATCGGTGTCAGGAACTTTCAGGTAATTGCGGTAATAGTCCAGGATAACCAGCGCCGCATTATTGCTGTAACCCGTTAACCCGGTACGCGGGTCATAAATAGCCCGCCCCTGCTTTTCTACCTTGATGTTAGGGATACCTGCCGGGAATTTTTCGGCATTGAATTTCAGGGATACGCGCAGCCAGGTGATCCCTTTCCCGATCATATCTTCTTTCCATGACGGGCAGTTTTCCAGCATGTAAGGATCCGCCGTCTGTCGGTTGGTGTGCACCTCGAAAAAGGCATGCTCAGGATAGCTACTGATCGGTTCGTCACCCAACCAGACAGTCTGTACACCTGATAACGGGTGTCCCGCCAGGGCAATGGCCAGATGCAGCATTTCGCCATCATCCTGTTCGCCAGCCTGCTCTTCGGAAAAGAACAAAGTGCCCGCCGACGTTGAGCGACCGTAAACAACGGTTTTGGCACTGGCCGCAGCGCGCAGAACCTGTTTGCGTTCAGACGTATCACGGTAGGAATTCAGCGACGGGGTCTTGGTCAGCGCCTGAGTGGCAATCTGTGCGGCGACGGTGATAACCATCGCAATGGCATACATTTCATTTGCCGCTGCCACACCTGCGGCAATGGTGGCAACAATAGGAACAGCAGCAGGCATTAACGTACCCTCCAGACACTCAGCGGTTTAACCCGCAGTCGGACAAGACCATTTTCTCCCGGAACCCATACAACGCCGGAATACACCACTCCGGCACACCGCGCCCCGGAATTTTCAACAATGGCAATATCCCCTCGCTGCGCCAGCTTCACCGGTACTTCATCGAGATATCGAGCAAACACTTTTTCAAGTGAGCCGCCACCGCGAAGAATCGCCTTTTTTGCTCCCATTTCGCTGTCATACGTTCCGCGCCAGCCTTCCGCAAAATCTTCGCCGCACATGGCCTGAACGCAGTCCGCAGCGAACAGGCAGCAGTCATGACTGCCCCATAAAAATGGCCGCTTCTCAGCGGCCCTTATTACGGTGATTAATCTGTTATGCCAGTCCGGATGCTTCATGCTTCCTCACTTATAGATAAATCCTGGTGCATCTTTTTTACTGCCCCAATAAATCGATCGTTCAGCCATCTGCGCCACATACCGGAATATACGGTCGCCGGGATAAGCGGCCTGCTGCGATTCATCGGTATAGCGATCAGGGAAAGGACGCTGCCAGTCTTCAAAAATATTACTGATGGTGTACTGCAGGGCGTTCTTACCGCCAGCGGTCGCTCCTGTGCTGGATACGCGCCCTTTGAACAGGAGATCGGCCACCTGGACAACACCGTTATCATCCATGGCCACCAGATAGATTTCGGCATTTCTGCCCACACATCGCTCATTCAGCATGGTGGCAAAGAGAGCCATATCCAGCCCTGAGAGGGTCATTTTGACCTGCGTGGGGCTGGTCGTGCTGGTTTCACTGGCATCATCAACAGAACCCATACGGCCCATGCCGTAATAGACATAACCACCAAGAATCAGTGTCCCGGTACCGGAATGCACATAGACGGTACCGGATTCAAACTGAATATTGGCGGCGATCGCGGCCGTCACCCTGTCGCGGGATAACCAGTCCACCATCGAATCAGAAAAGGGGGAATACAGCATTAGAATGCCTCCTCAAGCTCCAGCGTGTAACTGGTAAAAACACCCGGCACTCGGTTACCGGCACCCTGCTGGTTATCCTTCAGTTTGAAAATGCCGTAGGGTTTCGCGACTTCAATGGCTGCATTAGCAGGCGGCGAACTACGCAACATCGGGGCAAATACAATCATTGCGGTACCGTTCGCTGCGCTCGTCACGTCGGCCGTAACCATCTTCAGCTCGTCATTAACAGTGAAATAATCGCCCTGTCTGAGCACCACTGCTCCCGGCGTCCAGCCCTTACTCTGGATCTGGGTTCCGGTCTGGTTAGCGCCATCAACAACAGGCACGCCCGCTGGTGTTCTGCCACTTCTCCCCCAGTCGCGAACTTTTACCCTGCCATACTCGCCATCGAGTGAAGCCACCAGAGCATCAATGCGCCTGGATTTTTCATCCGTCAGGTTATTGAAGGTCAGGGAACATACCCAGCGGGTACCGGGGAAGCGAGCTGTCTGCGATGAGCCATTGAATGGTGAGCGAAAAGTTTTGGTATTACTTTCTGGTCGCCATGTCAGCGACGCGGGACAGACATCTTCCGGCCATTCAAGTGCAGCCATAAATGCTCCTGGATAAATACGTGCAACGTCGGTACTGATCATTTGTCAGGATGTTACTAATAAATATCCCTGGTTAAAGTGTGTGGTTCAGCCCGTCAGTGGTGGGACACTGGCGCACTCAAAAAAGGAGGGATGGCTGATTACCTCTAAGAAAGGATTAAAATGGATATTGAAGTATTAAAAAGAAGCCTTGACCGAACTGATGCTCTTGAGTCGGTCGTTAGAGAACTAATAAGTGTGCTCACGCCTGAACAACTATCTGCTTTTCAAAGCAACACAAAAAAGAGATGGGAGTTAGCTGAAAAAAATGCTCCGTCTGAACTCGCTGATACAATATCCAGAACTAAAGCTTTAGCTCTGAAATTGTCTGGTATTGGAAATTAAATTTTGCTTTGCGTTATCTAATGCAGCATTAACATTTGAATCAAATGCGGCCTGATTTTGGGCCGCTTCAAAAATCTTCGAGACCATTTTTTCAGCATGCTCTTTCGCCCGCTGATTGTACCCTTCAAGCGTAAGTTCTGGCGTTAAGTCTTCGCTGTACTGGATAGTAGCTAAGGTTTCTTTGCCAATTTTCACCGACACATTACTGCCAATGCGTTGTGTCGATGACATGCGTAAATTTTCTCCGAAGGAAATTCTTACTCCATTCTCTTTCGGAAACCCTACTGTAAATTCAAGTGGCTCAACTCGTTGTTCTAAAGTCATAATTATCTCCCTCCTTTCGGCTAATTAAATTAATGATGCAGTCCATCACACGCCTAACAAACGACGCGCCTGCCCTCGATTAGAAAAATCCTGAAGCAAATCCTGACGCGCCTGTTTAGCGCCATCGTTCGCCCCCAGCCGGGCTGCTTCCAGCATTGCCTGTTTCAGTGCTGCATCACCATTACCGGATATGGTGAAATGCTGGGTGATGTGCTGAGTGATGCCATTTCCGGCTGCCGGAGACTGTGAACCAACCACACGAACTCCTAACGATCCGTCAGCGGAGCGGGTTAACGGCATAATAGCTTCCGGCCCAGCTTCCCCCATCAAGCCTGCGCCTTTGGCGAAGGCAAAATAGGTAGGCGAACTGACGATGCTGTTACTGTATGCGCTGAGGCTTGCAGAAGCATAGGCGCCACCTTTTGCGTTAAGTTGAAGTCCTGACGCTGCTGAGTTGTAAGCGCCGGACGGAGTACTGCCAGATACAGCGCCTGCGCCCGCCCCAAACATACCGCCGATTGAACTGAAAAAACCGCTGTTACTGGTTGAGCGTAAAGAATCCACCAGCATCGCATTGAGGATAATTTTCTGCATAGACTGAAGCACAGAACTGGCCCAGTCCTCCCAGTCGACCTTATTACCGGCCAGTGCATCAGAAATGTTACCCACCAGCCCGGACATTGCGTTATTCACCAGGTCAGCAGACTGAGATGCGTAATCAGAAGCAGTGTCAGCCCAGTTCGCAAAACCTTCACGCATACCCGTTGTCCAGTCACTGCGCTGGGCATCAGAGGCTGAGTAGTAAGCTTCCTGATCTCGTAACCTTTCATCGAGATAACGTTTATTCAGAGCCAGCCCCTCCTGATAAAACGTTTCGTCAATTTCACCAGCCTGGCGTTGGCGTAACAGGGCTGTATTCTTCTCTTCAAACTCTTTGCGGATATTGAACTGTTCCCGCATTCGCTCTCGGAAACGGGTGCCTTGACCATAACCAAGTAACTCCGCATCATTAGCGGCGCGTGAACTGGCGTTGCTATCAGCTAAGTTTGCCTCGTAATTACGCAATTGTTCACGTAGTTTAACCTGATCAATAAGTGCAGCATTGCGCATTAATTCGGCTTTTTGCGACTGACTTAATGTCGAGAGTTCCCCCTGACTAACCTGATATTTAACTTTCGCTAATTCAGTATTTTGGCTTTCAAGCGCGATCTGCTCTTTTTGCTGCTTAATTAAACGGTCATAGGTATCTACCGCCTTTTCTTCATCGCTCTTTGGTCCTTTCTTTTGCGGTTTATTAGCCTGGTTATTCCGCCACTCTTCTAAGCCATTGTTAATTAACTCCTGACGGCTGGTCTGGTAACGAGGGTCGTTAGAAGCGAAGCCAAGATCATCAGCAGAATAACTTAATCGTAAGCGTTCTCTCTCCTCACCTTTACGGCGAGATAATTCAAGTTCACGCCTACTTTTTTCAAGCGCATCTGTTTGTTTATTATCAAGAGTCGCCTGAGGAATACGCAACGGGGAGTTAGTCAGGCCTTGCCGTGCCCTGAGTAATTCATTACCTAACCCCAGCAACCTATTGAACTCAGTATGTTGCCCATTCATGTTCACCAGAGACTGATATTCTGCGTTCTGTCGCCAGGCTCGCTCTTTAATCAGGTCATTACGCCGCCTTTCGTTTTCCTCAAGAGCTTGCGATACCGATCGAGATTTTTCTCTCAGTTGAGCAAGTTTTTCTTCCTCAATTGAGATTTGATCAGTCAGTATTGAAATTGACTTAAGAATATTGAGGGCGTTTTCCTGATTTATTGCTGGATCATTCCTCGCTTCATTGAGTTCATTAATCCGGCGATTCAGGCTGGCTACACTTTTTTCCTGTTCTGTAATCAGCCTTTTTTGTTCTTCCAGTGCTGTGACAGTCTGGCTACGGTTACTGTCCAACTCAGGAAGAGACATTTTCGATGTCTTCTCTTTGATCTCGTCAATCTGGTTTGCGTATTCGCGGGCAGATTGTCGGGCCTGTTCCTGATTCTGGTACATGGTGTACCAGGCACCAGCGCCGAGCATCAATAATCCTGGCAGACCACCAACCAGTGAAAGCAGCCCTGTAGCTCCACTTTTGACTAGTCCCATCACAGATGTCGCAGAGTTAAGAGCCTGCTGTGATGCAGTAACAGCGCGGTTAGACTGAACCAGTGCAGCATTAGCCGTAATCATTGCGCGACGTTTGGCAATCACGTTCTGGGTTGCCGTCGCTTCTGCATTAGTATTACGGGTAAGCTCAAGTTCCATTTGGGCCAGTTGATATGCTCTTTCAGCTGCAATTGCATCAGCTGCTGCTTTTCGTTGAGACTGTGTTGCTGAACTGGCGCGGGCGGCAGCGAGCGCAATCTCATTTTTACGTGCATCGATCAGTTGTGCTGTTTGCCCGCTGAGATCACCGAACATACCACCAAGAAACCTTGCTCCACCAATAGCGGCAAGAGCACCAGCGGCAGCAGCTACGGTGTTAATATTATCTGAAATGGTATTGAGAACACCGGTCAGTGCGCTTGTCGCGCCGGTCGCTTCATTAGCCCCGCCAACCCATGCCATGAAGGCATTTTCAATTTTTGTTGATGCTGCCGCCACTGTCTGCGGCATAGCGCTGTATTCTTCGCGAAGTGATCCAAGCTGGCTGATTAGAGCGGGCACCACCTTGTCAGCGGTTAATTGCCCCTGATCGGCCATAGCTTTAAGGTCTTTTCTGGCTACTCCCATCCCTGAAGCAAGGGCACGAATTACACGATCTCCATTTTCATTGACAGAGTTAAACTCTTCTCCACGAAGGACGCCTTGCGCCAGCGCCTGGCTGAACTGGGTGATTACTGAGCTAGCTTCAGATGTGCTGGCGCCAGACAGCTTAAGTCCCGTTGAAATAGCTTCGGTTACTTTCAGAACCTCTTCTGAACTGTAACCATATTCGCGCATGGAAGCCGCCGAACGAGCAAACAGGCTGGCGTTATCTGAAAATGCGGTGCCGGTTCGCTGGCTGATATCCATCAGCGCACGCTGTGATTCTTTAAAATCATCAGTCGATTGCGATGCCTGCTTTAACCTTGCGTTAACCGAACTCCATTCATCCGCCAGAGAAATAAGGTGCCCAGTGGCATATGCGCCTGCAAAAGCGCCAGCCAGGCCCATAGCAGAAGCCTTTGCTGAATTAAGCTGACTGGTTACCTCCGCCAGCGCTTTCTGTGTTTCTCTTGATGCTGCTGCCGCCTGACGCCCGCCATTTTGCATGGTTCGGTAATAATCTTGTCCGGTGCGTGAAGCGCGCGCGATCTCCGTCTGGAAAGACTGGGAGTTAGCCGAGATTTTAATTATCAATTCACGGAGTGTCGCCATATTTCACCTAATAAAAAACCCGCTTTTTGGGCGGGTGTCTTTAATTCAAGAATTAACTTAAAAGGCTGTAGGTGAAAATCTGAAATCGCCGTTAGCCCCGTATCCAACCCGGTATATTAATACCTTATCTTTTACTACTTCAGCCCCAACCTCAACCATACCACCAGCACACCAGCCATGCGGAGTGGCACTTAAAACATGCCGACCTGGATTTGGGTAGAAGGTCACTTTTTCCCTTGAATCAATATCTGCAATTGGATTTCCGTCAATATAAATACTGATAAGGCACGCACTACCCATTAGTCCGGAATCTCTTTTGACGACAACTGTCCCGGTATCAGCAGAATTATTAACGATTTTTTTATCCCAAATTCTGTCAGCAGAAACACTTCTTGCTTGTTCTGTAGAAACGGGCTGCGTAGAACATCCAGATAATAGAGCGATAGCAACAACCAGAAGTAATTTATTCATATCCCTATTCCATGTTTAGAAGGCAATAAATATTAATGTGGAATGATTACAATGTCACTGAGTTGCTGCTGTTAATGCAGCCTCAAGCCCTGCAAACGGGTCCTTCGGTGCTGATTGTTCATCACCACCCCAGCGCAGGATCGCATCGTCCAGCGGTACTTTCGCCCCCTGTGAGCCGTAGATGGCAGAGACGATCTGCGCAGCCTGGATATCACCACGAATATCGCCAATGGGGCTTTGCCTGTCGAACTCAATCCACATCAGTAGCTCGCTTGCTGTCATGGTCTGGCGAAGCTCTGAGAGCGTGCGCCCCATGCGGAGCGCAAGCGACATCAGAAACTTTACGCCGGGGGTTGCGACTTTTCCCGCGCTTCGTCCGCACTGTTGATGAGGTCAAGCGCCTGTTTGAGCAAGCGTGAATGAACGGGTCCGTAAATTTCACGTACCTGTTCTTCTTCATCGACGCTGAATACCGGTTGCTTGTTGGTATCGCAAAGGACATCAATGAACAACACCACGTCAGCACAAAGATTACGGTGTGCTTTTTCTGATACAGATACCTCGCCTTCTTCATCAGTACCTGATTTTGCAATTTCCTGCCAGCGTAGCCACCCTTCGCCAGAAGGTTCCCGCAGAACAACCTTCACACCGCCCCATTCAGGGACCGTAATGATTTTATGACGAAAGCCTGACATTTTAGCCAGCGCCAGTTCTTTAAGACTTTTAGCCATTTTTTATCCCTGATTAAAGAAGATGAGTTATGCCACCGTTACTGTGCAGGTTGATGAGGTAACTTTCCCGGCAGGCGTGGAGGCGTCAGTAACCTCACAAACATAATCACCGGCATCACCTGCGGCAGTGTTTGACTTGTTGAACGTTGCAGTCGTCTGCCCACTAACTGCGCTACCGCCCTTCTTCCATACGTAGGAATAAGGTGTGGTTCCTCCCGCTGCTACTACCGTCAGTGATAAAGCTGATCCAGATGTTACGGATTTGGTATCAGGCAGATCGGTGGTAAGGCGCAGCGCGTTATCAATTTTCGTTGGCTTACCTTTCAGACGTAGCGAGAACGTTGCAGACACTACGCTGTTTGTCCCTGAAGACCAAGTGTGCTGGCGAACTTCAGCCAGGAACTGGAAGCCGATCCCGGAAGGGAAAATGATTTTGAAGCCATAGGTGGTGTCGTTGTCATATGCTTCACGCAGGGCATCCTGTGCAGGGTTAGAGTAAAAGTTACCCGACATTGAGATTTCTGACTGAGCGCCCAAGCCGTTAATATTTTCCTGTTCTGTAGAACACAGCGTTGTGACGTCGATATCCTGTTTCTGGCCACCAGTGAATTGCACCTCTTTAATGGTGCACTGCAAATCCAGATACGTTGCTGAACCGACCGTTTCTGGCGTTGCCGGGGCAGAAGTGATCTGAATCTTCGTGCCCTGTGATTTTTCATAAAGTGAGGACATAACTGTCTCCTGAAATAAAAAAACCCGCCGGAGCGGGTGGTATGGTTTAGGTCTGGTCAGACGGTGACCTGAAATTCGAGCGTGGCCCGGTGATAGCGCAGATCAGGCTCATAAGCTGGCGTTTTAACAACATTTGCAGGCCTCAGTACCTGCAAAGCATCCAGCGCCATATTCCTGATCGTGCGCGCCTCAGTGATGCTGCTGGAATAGACATCGACCTGCACCGAAACAGATGACTCTGCCTGGCCGCAGAGAACGTCTGCGGCCACGTCGGTAATAATCGAGAAAATTACCCAGGGCGGCGAGACTGAGGGCTTCCCGTCACTGCCGAGCGGTGCAACGTAGGGATAAACCCGCCCTCCGGCCAGCGGTGCCAGCAGAGGATAGAGATCGTCTTCCGTCATTTGCTTAATGCCTCGTCAATCGCCTGGTTCATACGCCTGATCGCGACCTCCGTCGCCTGCTCCAGGCGAACATCGAACGCGGGGCGAACAAACGGATGAGGCGGCATATTTACAGTCCCCATCTCAACAAACCTCCAGTAAAACGCATTTCGCGGATCGCTGGCTTTCATGGTGTTGTCGCTATTACCGGTTCGCATGTTGCGACCACGGATATGTACGCCGGAAGTAATTTCACCGCGGCGTCGTGAGCGCTGAGTCAAAACGACCACGTTTTTCTTCAGTTTTCCGGTTCTCTCAGGAGCGCGTGCGATCACTTCTTCCTTAAGCACTTCTGCCCCGGCGCGTGTGGAATCACGCAAAACCTTGTTATTTTCAGCGCGGCTAAGTAACTCCAGGTCTTTTGCTATGTCATTCAACCCGGAAAAGTCGAGGCTCGTTTCAATCATTTTTCGGCCCCCTGCTTGCATAAAATTTCGAGCTGAACACCGCGAGAATCAGAAATCGGTGGGCCAATGATATTCAAAATGGCACCCTTGAACGGTCCAGTGATAACCCTGAGTCTGGACGCAGCAGTTATATCGTTACGAAATCGTGTCCAAACCCTGATAGTGGCTACAGCGGTTTCAGCACCGGCCGCTACAATTTCACGGCCACTGATGCCTTTGACTTCTGCCCATGTACTCGCACCGTCATGCCACGTTTCAACAGGCTGGCCAGAAGGATCTCTGGATGTTGTGATGTTCTGAACTACCACCCTGTCTCTCAGTCTTCCGGCCTGCATAAAATCCTCCTACACACCGTAAATTCGGTATGGCTGAAGCAGGGCTTCAACTGCAAACGGGACATCTGTAGCGGTCTGACCGACGGCCACTGATTCTCTGTTGGCATACCAGTGACCTATCAGCAGTAACATGGCCGCCTTAACATCATCATTGAGGAGAATCTGGTCCGGATCTTCTGCGTAGCCTGGGCTGCTTTCATTTTCATAGAGCGTGCGGCGCGTCCATGTCTGGACGTACCGGGCTGCCGCACCTGAGTAAATCTCCAGCAGAGCATCATCACCCGTAAAATCGGTATCAATGCGACAATGCTGTTTCACCACAACAAGCTCAAGCATCACTTTCTCGCCTTTTTGTCTGCTTTTGCTTCCGGCTGTTCCGGCTGTTCCGGCTGCGCAGAGTTATCGACCTCAATCAGATGTGCATACCCTTTATTAATCAGTTCGCGTCCGTGCTGCTCAATGGTTTCGAATACCGAGCCTTCGGTAACCACTTCGCCGTTTATGTACAGCGGCTTTTGTGCAATTATTTTCATAGCTCACTCCCATAAAAAAGCGGCCCGCAGGCCGCAGCAGGTTTTATGCGCCAGCAGGTGCCGGGACAGTGAAGGAACCATAGATGAATGCTTCCGGACGTTTGACTGCCAGTGCCAGACGCTCTTCACAACGAATTGAGATCATGTTTTTCTCAAAATCGTCGGCGTTTTCAGTGGAAATAACCACATTGGCATCCTCACGATCAAAAATCTGCGCACCAGCGTTAAATGCGCCTGTCAGGAACTTGCCCTTAAATGCCGCAGCTTCGGTCGCCACCACCGGAAGCCCCCACAATGTCGGGCCAGTCAGACCTGATGGATTGGCAAGGATATAACGCCCAAGCGTGTCTTTAGTGAGTTCGATTTTTGCCCAGTCGATAAAGTGCAGAACATGCCCTGACGCCGGGAAGCGCGCCAGTTGCGCCTGCAGCATTGCCAGGCGCAGGTCATCAATGCCGTTTTGCTGTTCAACCCTGAATTCTGCACTGAAGGCCGAAGCCTGCGGAACGATACCGTGCAGATGAACGCCGGTACCGTCACCAAAAAGGATTTCCTGCTCTTCAACATATTTCAGGCCGTAGCGCATTTCGGCATCAACGGTGGACTGTAACTGTGCGAAGTCATCCAGAATCTGTTTTGACGCCTTGAACATATGCGCAATGGTGGTTACCGGGGTGATCTTCGTGGCGAACGCAATATCGCTGTACGGCTTGGTGGTGTTCTCCGCAACCACGGCGGCTTTGTTGGTAAACCCCGTTTGCTGAACCCAGAAGATTGCCGGAGATGATGTGCGACCAGGTGCAATCAGATCACGTATAAACAGGCGTTGTTTGGGGGTAGTATCAATACCCGGCAGGCGCTGAGGCTCTACCACGCCTTCAGCGACACCGGAGGAGATAAGTGCAGCGTTTACCGGGATGCTGACGCGTTTCCCTCCTTCCACGCTGGCGGAAAATGTTTTAAGAGCTTCCGCAGAAATGACCTGTTGGCCAACCGTCTCAACAATATGTTTTGCATTGGCCAGCGGCATCTGCGCAACATGCTGCTCAAGTTCCCCTATTGCCGCCTTCAGCGTTTTTTCAGCTTCACGCAGGGCGTTAAATTCAGACGCCATCTTGTCAACGGCTGCCTTTGTTTCTTCTGACAGTTTGCCGGACTTCTTCGCTTCTTTAAGTGCATCTTCAGCCCTGGCATTAAACTTATCCGTCGCCTCTTCAATGCTGGCGGTAACTTTTTTCAGAATTTCATTTACTTCAGACATAAAAGGTCCTTATTTGACTAACGCAGCGAGGGCGTTTTCAAGAGAATTGATGACTTCAGGTTTTATTTCTTCGGCAGCGCCCGGCGTGCCGTCATGGTTGGTGGCAGCGCCAGACATGCCACCGGACAGGGCTTTAATCAGTTTCCGGCGTTCAGATCGCGGAGTGCTGGTCTTTGCCAGCAACGCATCGAGCTTACGCAACGCTGCAGCAGGAGTTTCGTCACCGTCACTTACGGCATCAGCAGAAAGAAGGCTGTCGGCCAGACCTTTCTCCACGGCATCGCTACCGCCGATGTAGCTTTCGGCATCCATCAGTTTTTGCACTGTGACCATATCAAGCCCGGAGCGTGCGGCGTAAATGTCAGCCATTGCGTTATCAAACGGTTCGAGAGAGGCAGATAATTCAGCAAAGTCATGCCGGTTACCCATTGCCACCACCCAGCAGTTGTGGATCATCAGGAAGGCCCCACGACCAATCTGAATATCATCCCCGGCCATCGCGATAACAGAGGCGGCGCTGGCGGCAATGCCCAGCACCTTGACCGTAACTTTCCCCTGGTATTCACGCAGCAGGTTGTAGATGGCCAGTCCTTCGAACATGTCGCCGCCCGGAGAGTTAATATTCACCGTGACGTCAGCGCCATTCATCACCCGAAGCGCACCGGCAATGCGTTTCGCCGTCACCCCTTCGCCCCAGTAGTCCTGCCCGATAACATCAAAAACAGAAATGCTGTTATCGTCGGTGGCCGCAGCTTTGATCCCGCCGTTCCAGCGGTCCAGTGCGGACGGTAATGTTTCACAGGTAACGCGCGCGCAGGGGCGACCCGCCGGCGCCACCGGAAGTTGTTTTTTGCTCATCAGGAAAGTGCTCCTAAGCGGACTGTTTCAGCGGAGATTGTTCAAAGGAAATGTCGGGGAATATGTGGTTATGCAGCTCTCGCAGAGCCAGCGCCTGAACGGCAGGGTTGCTGCTTTCGAGATTTTTCAGTTGCGTCAGGTTGAGCTGAACGGTGTAAATATCGCCCCCTTCTATCGGCGGCATGTTCTCAAGACGGCGAACGTCATTGCGAGACATCCAACCATTCTGCAGTGCGCTGGTATAGTAAGCAGCACGACCAGCGCTATCGGCGCGCAGAAGCCCTTCAACGGAGAACTCAGCAAACAAGTCCTCATCACTGTTCAGAAGACAACGCGATATTTCCTGCTCAATATTGACCAGGAGAGGACGCAGGGTATGAGTCAGGAACAGCATGTTCATCCCTTCAAGACTCGAAGCCCAGCTGGATTGTTTTGTCGTATGGCCGACCATAAATGGCGGTACGCGAAACCAGCGACAAATTTCCTCAATACTGAATGAACGGCTTTCAAGGAGTTGCGCGGCCTCCGGGTTCATAGTGACATTCTGGTAAGTCAGTTCATTTTCCAGAACCATCAGTTTCCCGGCGTTTTTAGAACCAATAAAAGACTGAAGATTTTGACGCAATCTTTCTCGCTGTTCCTTATTAAGCGCCGTTTTTGAAGACAGGAAACCGGTACTTTGCAGGCCATTTTCGAAGATTTTTGCTGCGGCTTCATCAACCGACATAGCAGCGCCGAAAACGTCAACCCCGGCCATTGTCGGAATCATCCCGCACACACCATCAAGACCAAATCCGCGGATATGCATCATCCGGTCTACTGGAATGATCCGCTTAACGCTATTTTCCGTGTATGTATACTGTAACTTCCCGCTATCGAGTCGCTTTACAACCATATTCTGCGGAAGTAACGGCACCAGCGATACCAGTTTGCTGCCGATATATAGCTTCTCGACAAATGCATTACCACGCAGGCAAATACTGGCCACAATCATCAACATGAAACGGGAAGGGGTCATTTCCGGGTTAGGACGCCTGCATAATATCTGGTAGGCGGGATTGTTCTGGGCCAGCTTTCGCGATCCATCAGCCTGCCGCTCGTAAATTTTAAGCGGAAGCGTGGAAACTGACTCACTTAAGAGTCTTACGCACGCCCAGACAGCAGAAAGCCGGATAACTTTGTCAGCGGTAACCACTTTTCCGCTACTGCTGGTTCCGTACCACTCCCGCCAGAATTCACCGGTCGTCAGGCTTATGGGAACACCAAGCCAGTTTAAAAGAGCGCTCTTAACGCGCCCTGGTTGCTGTTTATTCTTAGCCATCAGATACCCACTATGATCGGATCGTCAAAAAAGCCCTCTATATCGCCATCATCAGGCTCATAACCTTCTGCAGCACCAATTGCCATCGCCGACGCAACCACACCATCAATTCGACCAGTACTCTTTTTCTTGGCGAATATGCGGTTTTCTTTTTGGTCGGCTTCGGTTACGGCGGAAGCAGCGTTCCATCGGAGGCAGGGGTTTGTTTTAATAATGATTACGCCATCATCGAGCATCTGTTCAAAAAGTTCGATGGAATGAGGCATCCACAGTCCTGAATCCTGTGCCTTGTAGTATCCCTGCCCATGAGGAATAAGCGGTACTGATACAGAAGCGTTTTCCAGTTCTGGTTCAAGATATTTGATGCGGTACTGGTCGAAGGCGATCGCCTTGATATCGAACAACATGGAAAGATCAGCAATACGTTCAGCAACAAAACCATATTTCACCGCCTTTCCAGGCGTAGTATGAATATGCCCTCCCCGTTCCCATGCGTCATAAGGTACGCGGTCCGTTTTCGCTCTATCCAGCAAAGTATCTTTTGGTGTCCAGAACTCCACCAGCAGCTTTCTTTTTTTAGGGAAAAAAAGCGCCAGAGACGTAAGGTCGCGAGTTCCTGAAAGGTCCAGGCCGCCATAACATTCTTCTCCCTGCAGCTCCTGCAGGTCAAAGTCCTCTTCGCACCCCATCCACACATCGCTACTCATCCAGGGATTATCGGCATCCACCCACTGGCAGAAGTTCAACCGCCGGACAATGCTTTCCTTCGACGGCATTCCGCGGGCCTGCGTGACCTGCTCACGCAAATAGCGCTCAGTAAAGGTGTGTCCCAGCGACGGGTTAGCCTTTTTCCAGCAGGTCTCGTCCTTAAAGGGATCTTCCCCTTCGTCCAGCGAACAGATAAAAGAAAAGAAGCTGTCATCGTCAACTGAACCTTCAGCAACCTTGCGGCCATATTCGTGATAGTCATAACAGACGCTGGTTTTATCATGGCCACTGTTAGTTATCATGAAAATCAGCGCCTGCCGGCGGCCTTTCGTACCGGCGCGCATCATTTCCACGACCTGGTTATTTTTATGTTCGTGAATTTCGTCTATCAGAGCACAATGCGGGCGCGGACCTGACTGGCCGTCGTCTGAGCTGATAGGCCGGAAAAAAGAACCGGTCTGCAGAAAAGCCAGATTCCACTCTTTCCCGGCACCGCCTGATTTGTTAATCCGCTGTGCCAGTGCTGGCGACTGGTCAACCATCGCCACAGCATCGCGAAACAGTATCATGGCCTGGTCTTTTTTCGTGGCGGCCGCGTAGACTTCCGCGCGTGGCTCCTTGTCGGCGACAAGGCAGTAAAGAGCGATACCGGCTGCAAGCGGTGATTTACCTGACCCTTTACCGGATTCGACGTACGCCATGCGAAACCGGCGATAGCCGTCTGAGTTTTGCCAGCCAAATACAGACCCCACGATAAAGCACTGCCAGGGTAACAGATTGAACGGCTTGCCTTCGTGTTCTCCGCCGTTAAGTTTCAGCACTTTCGCGAAAAAGTCGATGGCACGCTGCGCTGTTACCGTATCCCATACCAGACCGCGGGCATGGCAGGACTCCAGATCCTTCAGGTGACGCTTGCAGGAATTGCGGATATCAGGTCCGGCAATTTCCTTACCGGACGCCACATCCATCGCATAACGAGTGGTGGGGTCAACCGAAGAACTGGTTGAGCGGGTCTTCTTTCTCTTCTCCACCATCAACTTTCACCTTTGTTCTGGCGGCCGGGGTGAGACCAAATTCGACCAGGTAACTTTTAAACCGTCGATCGGCATCAGCCAGCATCGCAACAGCCGGGTTCGCCTTAATCAAAAATCCCCCTTCAGTCTGGACTGTATAAGTTCTCCCTTCGTCCGCGATCGTCAGACGAAGCTGAAGGATATCTGCATAGATATCGCAAAGACGCTCCAGCGCCAGTGAATCGGCAACTGTAAGAATACCCATGCCATCAAGTAAAACTGTGAGCCTGCCCCACGCAACTTTTCCCCAGTCGCTAAGATGTGCTGGCGGGCTGGGGATTTCTTTTGCAGGTTGGGGTTCTTTATCGTTGAGTTTACGTTTGCCCGGATTGCCGGTTACCACTTTCAGGTGGGTCGGTTTCGGGCGCCGTCCTGCCATCGGAACCTCCCGGAAAAAAACTTTTCATTTCGCGGTTGTGCAAACAGAGGAGGGCGGGCGGTCACGCAGGCACAAAGCTGTGAACTTTTAACCCGCCCTCCTCCTTCATAGCTGCCACACATATGAGAATTGTTATCGTCTGAACCAGTGCGATGCACGGTCAAGTGGAATACCGTTCTCGTCACAGCCCACGACGACACCGCGTTTCTCCATTCGTTGCTTCGTAGAGTCGTGGTGCTGCTTACACAACCCCTGCCAGTTCTTCCGGCTCCAGAATAGCTTTTGTGCCTTCGCTATCGCTTCGGCGTTTCCACTATTCAGCGCCTCTTTCAGTTTGTGCGGAATGATATGATCGACCACCGTTGCCGCCGTCACTCTTCCCTGCTCATGACACATGACACACAGCGGATGAGTACGAAGAAATATGAGACGCTCACGGTCCCATCTGCTGCCGTAGATACGGGGCGATTTGTTCATGTGATTACCCTGCTTACAGACGAAAGCGTCTCTTTGATGTGCGTGTGTGATGCGCGGTGAAATTTGGGTATAAAAAAGCCTGACCGAAGTCAGGATGTTCTGTTTATTGGTTGACGAATCATTTCAGGCATTGCGTCCTGATGTACTCCTGCAGGTAGTTAACCTGCGCGGTTATCCTGTCGATTCCACTTCGGAGACGGTAATAATTGAGTTCAGCATCTGCTGTAAGTCTTGGGCTTTCTCCATCGCCCATGCTGCTGGCTCCGGTCGTTGACTTTGCACAGGTGGCGGCGACTTGCAGGCGCTTACGACCAGCAGAAACATCAGCACGGAGACTTTCGATAGTCGCGTTAGCATCAGCAAGCTCCTTTGTATATCTGGCGTCGAGTTCTGCTACGTCACGTTGACGCTTCTGCATGTCAGCGATTGTGGATGTGGCTTTATCGCGCTGCTCTTTGTAGGCGATGGCGTTATCACGGTAATGATTAACAGCCCATGACAGACAGACGATGATGCAGATAATCAGAGCGGAGATAATCGCGGTTAACCGACTCATGACATCAACACCCCAACGGCCAGAAACCACGGCCACGCATCGTTGCCATTGAATGCGAGCAACGTTGCCATGAAAAAGCAAATCATGCTCATTGCTGCCCCCACAAACAGACTTCTCGCTCAATCTCACGACGAGTCATCAGGCCTTTCCATTGCTTACCGCCAGCGTATGTCCAGCGACGTAGCTGATCACATGCGCCTTTGATGTCACCCTGATTTATTTTGCGAAGAAGTGTCGATGTTCTGAAGTTTCCTGCGCCAACATTGTAAACGAACGAGTAAAGAGCGCCACGCGTTGTTTCCGGTATATCGACTTTGATGTACGGGTTAATTTGCCTGGCGACAGTGGCAAGGTCTTTATTCAGGAGGGTTTTACATTCTGCTTCGGTATACGTTTTACCAGGCATGATGTCTTTTCCGGTGTGGCCATAACAAACAGTCAACACACCAACTACGTCCTTATATGGTTTGTATCTGACACCTTCCAGACCATCGTTACCACCGGGGCCAGTGATTAACACAGATGCTATGGCAATAGCCCCGCCACTTATCGCCGCTATTACGCTATTTCTGAGCGCCGGTGACATTCCCATTCAATCTGTCCTCGCGCTCTTTGCGCTTGTAGTACCAGTTGATGCCAAATGTGCCGACAGTACAAAGAATACCAATGATTACAGCCCAGTCATTCAGGGAGAGAATGCCACCCATCGCAGTCAGTCCTCCGAAGCTGTAACTGAACCATTCTCTGATTTTGTCCATACGGTACATGCTCTACCCCCTTTATTGAGGGGATTTGCTCTATTTAATTAGGAATAAGGTCGATTACTGATAGAACAAATCCAGGCTACTGTGTTTAGTAATCAGATTTGTTCGTGTCCGATATGCACGGGCAAAACGGCAGGAGGTTGTTAGCGTAACCTCCTGCCACCCGCTTTCACGAAGGTCATGTGTAGAAGGACGCAGCATAACTATCACTGACGAATTCAGGATAGCCAGTGGCTACGGCTCAGTTATGGTGCTGGTTAACGGACTTGAACCGCTACCCATTCGCTTACAAGGCGACTGCTCTACCATTGGAGCTAAACCAGCATGTTTGGCGGGACAGCGTGGACTCGAACCACGATAAGAAGGTTAACAGCCTTCCGTAATAACCTTTATACGACCGACCCAAAATAAAAAAGCCCCACGGAATCCGCAGGGCCTACTTTCAAATCCACCTTAACAAAGGACGGATTTCTACTGTTAGGGTTATGATATTCTACTTTTCGTCATTTTGCAATATGCAATCGTTATCGGAATAAAACTTAGCTGGTAACTTTCGATAAAACTACATTTGCAGCAGACTCCTCCATTTCAACCTTGCTAATTAATGACTCATAGAATGGCTTAATAGCCTTATCCCATACGCCTGGTGAAATTGCATCGGTGAACTGACATATTGCACGAAAGCATGAAGCTGCAGGTATGCGCTCATACCCACGCCCTGAGCACTGCTTGCAGGGTGAATAAACTGGAACGCCCTGTAGTTCTGATTTCTTCCTGTCCAGCGCTACGCCACGCCCGCGGCATTTAACGCAAGATGTAGATACAACACCTGCGCCATTGCATTTAGTGCATAGTGATTCCGTTACCTCCACAGCCGTCTTTGCAGGAGTTTTCTCTCCACACCCGGGATGTTTAACGATCCGCTTCTTTTTCCTTAATACTCCGCGCCCCTTGCAGCACGAACACATGACATTACTAGCTGCCGACCGGCAGTAATCCTGATACGCGAAAGTTGCGAGCGTTTGCACTACTTTCCCTTTAACATTGGTATCAAGTTTGCGCAAGGCAGCCACCTTGTCGCAATGCTTCATCCCATGCTGTACCAGTAACTGAATTGCCTTACGCTTATCGTTGTCGCTCAGGTTCATCTTGCCGCTGAAAGCACTGAACCCGAGCGGAGCGCGACTTTGCGCCATACCAAATGCTGCCATCACATCGGTATTAGTCAGTGAGTCTGATGCCGTTGCTCTCGGTGAATCTGATAGTTGAGGAGACTTCGGAGAGTGGAATTTCACAGTGTTTTCCAAATTCATGCAGCATTGCCTCCCGACGGCTTGTTCAATCCAAGCCGGTTCACCAGTTCACGCTCTCGCTCATGCAGATAATCCATCGCCTTCTGGTGTTGCTCCGTCATCTGTCTGACGCTGCGCAATTCAGCTTCGTCACGTTCACGCTGCTGTTTCGCCTGGTTAATGCTGGTTACGGTCATAGATACCTCTCCCGCCCTGATGAATCATTAAAACGCCGTTAACGATGGCGTGATACCTGGCTTCTTTGTCGTACAGATAACGCCTGACTGTGTTGCGGTGGCACGATAAGCGCCGTGCTACTTCTGTCTGGTTTCCGTATGTCTCAATGAGTAACTCTGGGATGGTTTTGATAGATGGAGTCATGCTGCCTCACTTCTGCTTTCACACAGGTCTTTAAGTTTCTGCTGATACTCCGCCTTGATTGCCTTGCACTCTTCGACAGTCCAGCGGTGGCGGTTATGGTTTGATTCGATTTCGTCTACTGCTTCTTGCCCGATACGGTTAATCAGTTCGACGCGATACGGAACGAGATTTCCACTTTTGTGCTGGTTGCACACCACGCATTGCTTGTGAATATTGCGTTCATCAAATCGGAGTTGAGGTGCCGCAGCAGTTGTCCGGTAATGCCCAGCATCCCACTGAGCGGACATGAATGTTCCGCACGAGATACATGGTAAGTCGCGGTCTCTTTCTCTGATGAAGGCGTTTACGGCTTGTTGGGCTTGTTTAATCCAGTAACTGCGGGGCTTTAAGGCGAGTTTTCGAATCTTCAGTTTATCTTTCTGTTTCTGCTCCTCTCGTCGTCGTTTCTTCTCTGCTGCTTTTTCCGCTTTTTCGCGTTCTTTGCTTCGTCGTTCGAGTGCTAACTTCGTACCACAATCAACACAACACCACTGTTGGTTCTGAAATTGCGGGAAGAACCATTCCCTGCACTCTTCGTTCTTACAACGCCGCCTTACCTTCCTCATTCGACATATCTCCATTCGGATCGCGATATACCAGCCATTCGTTAACACATTCGGCACAGGCGTAAATTTCATCAGGTGCCAGTTGCTTGTTACATCCGGCGCATAAGGCTCTCGCTATACTTTCCTGCTCGTAACTTCGATTTGGGTCAATCATCGCGTTTTCCTCATGCGGTTCCATTTGGACTGCAACAACCCATAGACATAATCGAATGTCTTGACCTGGCTTTCTGTGGGGATTGGCTTGGGTTTATTTCTGGAGCGTTTCGTTGGAAGGTATTTGCAGTTTTCGCAGATTATGTCGGTGATACTTCGTCGCTGTCGTCTCATGCTGCCCTCCTGGCGCCCTGTCCAATCGCCATTAATGCTGCTTTAGATACGGTAGTGAACATCCGTCGAGGACTGATGAACGGTCGCCAAATCAGCAGCATGGAGCCTTTGCTGTTTCCCTTCTTCTCCAGTCCTGTTGATGGCTCAATAAAATTAATCCGCCCATCAGTGATAATGCGAACTTCGTCAACGCTCTCCAGAGCCTTGCTGAACCATCCGACAGACATATCCTCCGGCACAAGCATCACTACCGTCTGTCGCTGTTGTACGCACTGCTCAGCGGCTTTTTCCACCCACGGTCTGATATTGCTGTACGGTGGGTTATTCCAGATTGCACCGCGGCTTATCCACTCAGAATTGAGTGCGTCGTCGGACTCAGTTAGCCAGTGAGCGCAAAGCGCATTTTTGTCGCTCGCCGCCGAATCCAGCCAGAATCCAAATTCAATATCCAGCGCATCAAAAAGCCAAATCGGTGTTTGCCAGCAATCCTTGTCCTGTGCTGGGGTGTTTGATTTGATAGTCATGCCGCTTTGTCTCCCCATCTCGCTTTCCATTCCAGCGCTAACAGGGCTTCATCTGACCATTTAACGCCACGTTCTGTACCGAATGCCTGTATAAGCTCTAATAGTTCCGCAAATTCGCTTACACGCATCCTGCTGGTTGACTGGCCTATTACCACAAAGCCATTACCGGCAAGGTTAGGAACAACGTCCTGCTGCTTTAATGCTGCGGTAAACACGCACTTCCAGCTTTCTGCATCCAGCCAGCGACCATGCCATTCAACCTGACGCGAGACGTCACCTAAGCAGGCCCAAAGCTTCCTATTTTGGTCTAAGCTGCGGTTGCGCTCCTGAATGGTTACTACGATTGGTTTGGTTGGGTCTGGAAGGATTTGCTGTACTGCGTGAATGGCATTTTGCTGATGTGCTGGAGATCGAATTTCAAAGGTTAGTTTTTTCATGTCTTCCCTCTCCACCAAATAAAAAGGCCTGCGATTACCAGCAGGCCTGTTACTAGCTCAGTGATGTAGATGGTCATTGCCAGCACTCCTCATTGTCACGGTCTCTCCATGTGAGCCATATAAACTCATAGACGAACGGGATAAATGCCTCAAAAAACCGTTTCCACTGCTCATCAGAAAATCCTGTCGCTTTATCAACCATCAGCTCTATTGGATGTTGCCCCTTTGGTGGTAGAGTGACACCTGACAACCTTTCAAATTGCATAATGAGCTCTTCTTCGTCGATACATCTGTTCAAAACAGCAATGAAGCGGGGATTCAAAAGCATTTCAGGTATTATTTGGTTGTTCATTCAGTACTCCGTAACATTCTCCTGCCTCCACACTTCGTCATACTCCGACTTCGGCATGTTAGCTATGTAGTTGTATGGTGACGCACCTTCCATTTGCAGGAACTGGTGAGACTGCTCGTCAAGAAATAACGGCACACCGCCTTCCCACCCTTCCCCGTTTCGCTGCTTCTCAAGCATTAAAACAGATGCGGGCGCAGCAAGAAGTTGCTGGTCTTTCTCGTTAATTTGCTCGCCAGCCTGAACGCGCTGTAACGCTCTCTCGCGAGCTTTATTGCGCCAGATGATAAACAGGTTATCTGTCAGGTCTGTAATCGCTCCTGAGCCTTTTACGTCCATCTTTCCGGTAGGTTTCTCCTCGCTGTCTCCCTTTCTGGAGTGAGTGACGAGGATAATGTGAGAGTTTGTTTTATTCTTGAAGTCGCACAGCGCGTCAACAAACGCCTTTTGCCCGTTGTAATCGTCATCGCCAATACCGCACTTCATGAGGCTGTCGATGATGAATAACTGGATGCCGTAGCGTCTTCTGGCGTATGTGAAGATTTCAATCAGGCGTTCAGCCTTGGCTGTACCTGTAAGGCCAAATAACCATAGCCGGTCATCGTAAAACTTAAATGCTGATTCTATTTCCAGAACTGGTGGCATTTTGCAACATGTAGACTGCCGTGTCAGGCGTTTAAGCAGAATCCCGGGCTTCAGTTCAAGCGAGGCGACGCATGTTTTTACCCCCTGTCTCATGGCCTCAAGTGCCATATGCCCGACAACCTCCGTTTTCCCATGACCGTTCACGCCATTGACAAGAGTTAACTCCGCCTCGCGGAACTGGAAGTTGTAAGCCAGCGTTTCCCACGGTGGGTTAAACAGATACTGCTGCTTGCCGTAGAAAGCATTGATGGTGTCCTGATAAAACTCACGGGCGCTGTAAAGCTCTTCGGGGTCGAAATATGACGCTGTCCCGATGTACTGCCAGATTTCATCCTCGGTGACGCCGTTCATCAGGCATTCGTTGATATCTTTGTGTGGCAGTGTAACCAGACGACAGCGATGTTCACCCAGTCGGCTTGCGATTTCCCTTGCAGCTTCGCGACCTACATCATCAACATCCATCGAAATGAATATTTCCTCAAACCTGTCTAGGTTATGGTATTCAAACTCAATCCACTGTTGTTTAGCGCCTTTCCCGCCACCGAACGGGACAGATAGCGCCGGAATTCCGTATTGCGCATAGCTCATGCAATCAATTTCGCCTTCGCAAAGCACAACCGCCCTCACGCCAGCATCGAGAGCCTGCCATCCGAACAGACAGGGTTCACAGTCACCTTCTGCCATGATGACTTTCTTCCCGTCCGGACGTTCGGTGCTGATTCTCTTGACCTGCAACAACTCACCATCGCGTTTGTACGGAAGCACCAAAGCATCCAGTTCTCGCTCTCCATTCCACACCTTGCCGCTGACAACCTCGTACCGCTTTACGACTTCTGGAGATATGCCACGCGATTGCAGGTACTCAAGATGGGATTCTGTTCTGGTAACGTAACGGACGATTTTCTTGCGGTCAGGTCTGGAAAATTTCTTCTCACGTCTGGCGTCGAAATGGTGATCATCATCCTTGATACCGAGAAATGCCTTTGCCTCCTGCATAGCCTGATGCAGATTTATTCCCCGACAGGCCATCCACAAATCAAGCATGTCACCGCCGTCGCCCTCAGCGAAATCAGCCCATTTTTTCTTGCCGCTAAGGTTGACCTTAAGGCTGTTCCCCTTGTCGCCGTTGACGTTGCCAGCAACCCACTCATGCCCCTCTTTCTTGCCGTTTGGCAACAGGTGAGGAGCCACCCTGTCAACCTGCGCCCAAAGCAGGTCGCTGAGTTCACTCGGTGTCATAATTCCCTCAGATTGAGATTTTTAAACCAGAAATCGACAAACGAAATACTTAACCAGCCGTGGTTATAACCAGCGACCAGTAGCGATTTGATTTTTGATTTCATGGTTCACCTGTCGAAAAACACGTAGCCAGTTTTCGATACGGTGATTGCGGATGATGGTTTGGATTGTGGTTGAATGGTTTCTGGCTTCTCGTCGTTCCAGCGTTGACCGTTCAGGTAGCTCGATGGTAACAACCTGTCGAATCCGAACTGCTTACCGTTCCTGCACGCGATATCTTCTGCCAGCATTGTGGCAAACTCGCTTGCCGTCCCCCTGGTGGTTTTACGCCACTCCCTGAACTGTGTTCTGAATGCCGAAGCTGCGTTTTTCTTCCCGGCTTTCCGCATTCCAGCACACCAGAAAATTTCCTCGAATGCCTTGTCGGTTTCTTCGTGATGGCCAGATGATTTTTCACACTTCGTCCGAACACTTTCGGACATAATGTTTTTATCTTGTATTTCTTTCTTTTGAATAGTGTCTTTTGTGTCCCCCTGTTTTGAGGGATAGCACTCCCTCAATTTGAGGGATGTTTTATCCCTCGTTTTAGGGGATTTTCCCTCATTTTGAGGGATGCGCCATTCTGATATGTTTTTATTTGGTCCAAACATGCCGCCTTGCTGCTTGATAATATTCATTCTGACGAGTTCTAACTTGGCTTCATTGCACCGTTTGACGGGTAACTTTGTAATCTCGCTAAGTTGAGAATCTGTGATTCTGTCCATTGGTTTATTCCACCCATAGGTTTTACGCAGAATGGCAAGCAGCACTTTAAAATGTCGCTTGGTCAGATCTGCGCCTGAATAAGCTTCAAGCAGCATATTTGATAGTCTGGCGTAACCATCATCGAGATCTGCCACATTACGCTCCACGACCGGCTCTAACGGTCTGTAGTCTGCTAACTTAACGACGCCCATGTCTCACTCCTGCTTTGGCTAGTCTGTAAACACCAACAAAGCGCTCTGCGAACGCCCTGTTATTTGCTGCTGCTACCACTAATCCCTCAGGTGAATCAGGGTGTCGAATCTCTTCTTTTTCCTGGTATTTCTTACTACGTTTTGGCATAATTACTCCTGTGGATTGATCCAGTCTTTCTACATCAGGCCTCGAAGAATTCGCCGTTCTTCGGGGCTTTTTCTTTTGTCAGCAGATGCGCAACTTTCTTTGCCAGTTCTGCCAACTCCTCATCCTCGACACCCCACTCCAGAACCGCCAATAACATCCCCATCTTCGGAATGAAATCGCCTTTCCATCGTGAAATTTGAGATTCGTTAATGCCTAACGCATCAGCGACTTTCCGCTGACCACGAATAGCTATCCGGTTCAGAATGCTGCTGGTAATTGCGTTGGCTTTCTTGCGAGTGCTTGTGAGTTCCATTACTTAGTATTTCCTGTAGTTAATAGTTAGTTGTGGCTATGCGCACTGGCGCATAAACCTGTGGTTGATTTGTTATCTGGAGTTCGCTTTTCAGCGACGTAGGACGAATGTCCGTTGTGAGTGGTGTTACTTACGCGGCCTGATTCGGATGAGGAAACAAGTGTGGTAGGTCAGGGCGTATCTCATATGCCTTGATCTGCCCACCAGTGGCGTTAACAATGGCGGATACCTTCTCAGGAGATACCATCCCACCTTTAAGCCATTTATGAACTGCTGGCTGCGTTACACCACATTCATCGGCTAACCGCTTTTGGCTTCCGACGATATTTAAGGCTCGCTGAATAACTAAATTCATAAATTTGCCTCTCGTGGTTATTGGATGAACCTAAAGATAACTCAAGTTATGAAGATTGTCCATAAGCATTGTTATTTTACTTTTGATAACCACGGTTATAGATTATGCATATGAAAACTTTTGCTGACAGACTTAACGCCGCCATGTCTGCATCTGGGCTATCGCAAGCTCAGTTGGCAGAAAAGGTAGGAATATCGCAACCAGCTATCCAAAAAATGTCCTCAGGCAAAACCAATGGGACAAGAAAGATGGTTGAGTTAGCTAATGCCTTAAAAGTACGCCCTGAATGGTTAAGCTCAGGGGTTGGTGATATGAGATATCCAGAAGGACCAGAACCATCAAATATCCGAGAATCTTCCCTTAAGGCTACTATTTGGGAGGATATGAACAGGGACTCTGAGGAGTTTGTTGAAATCCCTTTATTAAATGTTTCTCTTTCTGCCGGGAATGGGAGTTGCGAGTTGGAAGAGTCTTCAGATTTTGCTTTGGTATTCCGTCGATATTACCTCAAAAAAATGGGCGTTCCAGAGAGCGCTGCAAAATTAGTTCGGGTAAGCGGTCAAAGCATGGAGCCAACTTTAAACGATGGAGATGTTGTTGGGGTAAACACGCAGGACACAACCATACGCGATGGCAAGACCTACGCAATTTGTCAATCTGATCTGCTGCGAGTAAAGACACTGATAGCTACTCCAACATCAGTAATAATCAGATCGATAAATCGCGAGGAATACCCTGATGAAGTGCTGGAGAGAGAAGACTTCCACAAAAACGTAAGAGTCATTGGAAGAGTGTTCTGGTCATCTCATAGCTGGTAGCCAGTGGCCTGATGAGATATTCGGGTGATGATGGACTGAAGCGATGTTTGGGTGATATTCAAGAAGATTGGGTTCTGTTAACTAATTCAATGGGCTAACATAGAAAGGCAAACGGATATCTAGTGGCAAAGAAAAACGAGAGTCCTCTGTTACAGTCGGATGTTGATCGCGTCATAAACTCCAAGAAAATAGTGGATGTTAGCAGCATAAAATGGGGTAAGAAGCCGCCACCTGGCAGGTCACCGATGTGGTTACAAACGGCTATCACACCTTATGAGGATGGCTCACCTTTGCCTGGCCTAAAGTTTGTTTTACAGTGGCGACCAGCTGATGAATACGGAGATTCCCCTAAAATTCAGATGGTGGCGCTTTACTTTGGTCGAAGAATTTTTGGTGTGGACTCTTACCCAAATGATAGACATACTAACAGAGTCCGGGTATGCCATCCTGACTATGCTGAAAGCATTCTTGGCCCACATTATCACCTTTACTTTGAATCAGCGTTGCCGTATGAAATAGGTCTGATCATACGCGAGAAGATAGCCCCGGATGACTTGTTAGGACACTGGCGCTTTTTCTGCTATAAACTGAATGTTACATGCAAAGGAATACTGCCTTTGCCGACCCAAGAAGATTCGGGACAAATTCCATTGCTATGATGTGCTCAACGATAATTTCCAGACTCGGCTATGAATGCCTACCCATAGGTGAAGAGTCCTTGAGAATAATCAGTCCGTTTCCCTATTGTGACGATGGGGAGCATGTTGGCGCATTCGTACAGCATATTAATGGGAGTTTCAAAGTAACTGATCGATGCGACGCACTTATGAACATGGAGGCTCGTGGAATTTCACTTAACCAAAGTCGCCTTGATGTGATCAGGCAGGCACTCGCGCGAGAAGGCGCTGAGCTAAATGAAAGAGGCGAAATTCTTAAGTGGGCTCATGATGAAGGTGAGCTTGGAAAGGTAACATCAGATGTTATTAGGGCTGGTATTCTTGCTTCAGCTATGTCCATCGATTGGTATTCATCTAACCAATCTAAAAGATTTGAAGCTGAAGTGATTGATTTCATCTCAAAAAGTTCACTATCAAATTTAATGTCCCTTCGAGAGGAAGTCAGTGGCATGAGTGGTCACAATATTGTCATACCTGTTACCATTAAAACCGCAATGCCCAAATACATATTTACCTCAAGCATTAAAGAAGGTGGATCATGGAACAGCGCATATTCATTGCTTGGAAAGCTGATGGATCTTTATCAGGCCAACAACGCTGTTAACAATCGATACGTAGTTATTGACAATGAATCTATCGGCTCGCAAATGCAGCAACTGATACTGCTGTTCAACGACGTAAGCCAAGTTCTTCCATTCGAAAGCAGAAGTTTATGGCTTCCAAAATTAGCTGCATAAGTAACCCGGCCACCGCGCCGGGTTTACTTTTCCTGCCGATCCCTACGTCAACCATTCGCCCGTCAACGTAACTCATTGATAATTATGCCAACGCATCGCTATTTCATCCATTTGCCCGCCACTTTGTCACCACCCAGATACCTACTCTTCCAGTAGCTTCACCGCTAGTTCCATAACCTGAATCTGGTCAATATCCCACTTGTCCAGCCCCTTCGCTAACTCAGTTCGTATCACGTCAGTTATAGCCACTCGCTTAGTCTCATGCCCCTCCGCAACCATAGCAAAAACGACATCACCGACAATCCTGCACATTTCCTGATAGCGCAACTGCGCCAGTTCCTCGTTTTTCACACTGATACCTCGCTCATTTTTTGTTCAGAACAGTATGGCATAGAGGATTATTAAAAATAAATTCCTTTTGTTATCTTATATTTATAACAAATATCACATAAATATAAATTAAGTTATTGACCAACTCAATAACCTAAGTTATCTTTATCACATCAACAGGACGCACTACTCACCAGGACGGTGGACATACAACGATTCAGTGATGAATCTACGCGGCTGAAAAGCCGGAACGACCAAAGTGAGCTTTGGGAAAGCGTGTCGTGGAGCTTAGGCCTAGTAATAAATCGGGCCGGACTGAGAAGCGACTTGAAATCCGGGAATTGAAACAGGTCCCGGCGCTTTCACCAAAGTTCATCAGGAGGTCACTATGACACGCAGAACAGTTTTCAATGGTTCAGCATCAGGTCGTCGCCGCGAACGTCGCGCTGCGCTTCAGAATGAGACTACAGCCAGTTCAGAAGTATTACACCGCCCCACCCTTAGCCGTGTACAGATTCAGGCCAAAGGAAAACATGAAACGCCAAAACGTATTGAAGACGCAAAATCACTTCAGTTCATGGCGAAAGATGCATTCTGGCAACTGGAAGAATACAGACGCAATCTGGAGCGGGCAGCCATTGTGTACGCAAATGAGTTTGGTCATAAGCCACCAGAAACCGGTGTATGTTTGCCAGACGTAGCACTTTACGCGGCTGGTCATCGTAAGTGTGGGCAAATTACCGCTAGATAATTATTCAGGAAGAAATCATCTCATCTAATCAGGTCGCAATGCGGCCTTTTTTATTGCCAAAATTTAAGGAATAACAACATGACCAAAGAAATTGTGACATTCAAGGGATTTAACAAAGACCTAAAGTGCCGTGGCTTTCAGTTTGCAATCGGTGAAACCTTCCATCACGATGGAAAAGTAGAGGCTTGCGGTTCTGGATTTCACGCCTGTGAATGTCCTTTCGATGTTTTCAGTTATTATCCGCCGGCAGAAAGCCGCTATGCGGAAACAATATCTTTTGGTATTACAGACAGTGAAGAAGGAGGTGACACTAAAATAGCCAGTTCCAGTATCACAATTAAGGATGAGTTAACGCTTCCTCAGTTCATTCAACGTGGTATCGAATGGATTTGGAGCAAGATAGATAAGTCTCTTGAGCAGCAGATCATGTGTGGCAACCGGTCAGCGGCAACCAACACTGGCTACCAGTCAGCAGCAACCAACACTGGCAACCGGTCAGCGGCAACCAACACTGGCTACCAGTCAGCAGCAACCAACACTGGCGACCGGTCAGCAGCAACCAACACTGGCGACCGGTCAGCGGCAACCAACACTGGCTACCAGTCAGCAGCAACCAACACTGGCGACCGGTCAGCAGCGGAAGTGTCTGGATCGCAATCCGTAGCGGCATCACTCGGAATAGAAGGAAAAGCCAGGGCATCTGAAGGCGGAGCTATTGTGCTTTGCTATCGAGATGAAGATGGCGAGTTAATTCATATTCGAGCAAGCAAGGTTGGCGAGAACGGTATTATGCCGAATACATGGTATCAACTGGATAAAGATGGTGAGTTTGTAGAGTGTGAGTGATGCACTTAATGCGGATTCTGTGATTCCGCATTGCGAGCAATATCGCTCGTAACCAAACGAGGACGACGACTCGTTCTGGTTAATCGAAAAATCATCCCTTGATGTTATTTGCCGCTCGCAGTCAGGGCGGCTTTTTTTTGCCAGTATATCAATAGCGCTTCATATCGAGGCGTTTTCGCTATGCCAATAAATAAACATAAGGAACTTCCCATGATGCAACTCAGCTTTGCGGGAAGCGGCGTCATGTCCGCTTTTTACCCCGCTGAATCCGAATTATCAAAACGTATTCGTCGCCTTATTCGCTCTGTCCGTAAGCAACTGGAGGCGTTATGCAAAGCCAAATAACCATCAATCACCAGAAGTTAATTGCAGCACAAAGCAAGGCTGTTATCGCTCGTTTTCTTGGTGACGGACACATGTGGAAACAAGCTACCGAGGAAATGAAATCAGCAATCAACTTTCAATGGTACCGCAAGAAATGAGCATCGCTGACACATGGACAGATGATGCTTTTATCCGATTAATGCAGGACATGCTCAATCAGCAGAAAGAACAGGAGAACGATGATGATTCTGACTCTGAATGATAAGCGTGAAATAACGCAAATCATCGCAAGTTTTACCGATGATGATTATGAACGAATTAACAGTGAAGTTGATCGCCTTTGCAAACATTGCGAACCAATAAGCGAAATGCTTCGCTCATATAAACCAGATGAACACACTAAGGACGCTATCGACTGGCTGGAAGATGATGACTGTGACTATCAGGAAAAAGCCGCTGAATGGTTCTGGGATGCAATAACCAAAAGAGTTAAGGCTGAATATGCCTTCGCAATATTCAAACGCAGACACATTTTTGGAGAAGCAGCATGAGCAATATCGTTGAATTCGTTAAACAGCAAGAGCAGTTATTCTGCGGAGCATTGACTGAACAGACGGTGACATGGGCTAAGGAAAGCCAGTTTGCAATTCAGTATTTCCAGAAAAATGATTACCTGGCTAAAACGGCACTGGCAAATCCAACCAGCGCACAGAACGCCATCATCAATGTTGCGGCGATCGGCATCACCTTAAACCCGGCCAGCAAACTTGCTTATCTAGTTCCGCGCGACGGCATGGTTTGCCTTGATATCAGCTATATGGGATTACTTCACCTTGCACAGTCGACAGGATCAATTAAGTGGGGGCAATGCAAACTGGTGTACTCAAACGACACCTATGAATCAAACGGCCTTGATTCAGCACCAACCCACAAATACAACGCATTTGGTGAGCGAGGCTCTATTGTTGGTGGTTATTGCACGGTTAAAACAGCAGATGGTGACTACCTGACTGAAGAAATGAGTCTGGCAGAAATTAAAGCTGTGGAAGCAACGAGCAAGGCAAAGAATGGACCGTGGAAAACATTCTGGGAAGAGATGGCGCGTAAAACAATAGTTAAACGCGCCAGCAAATACTGGCCTAAAGCCCAGCGACTGGATAATGCCATTCACCTGCTTAACGAAGATGAAGGTATGCATCAGGAACCAGTTATGCCGCACAAATCAGAGGAAGATATACGCGAAGATGAACGGAAACGCCAGCAGGAAATAATGGATAAAGCACAACTTCTTTGTGATGAAATGGCTCAGGCTGAAAACATGGATGATTTGAAGAGATATTTTGCAGAAGCATATCGCCTGACATCTGGAATGAAATTGCAGCAGAACATACAAGCCATTTACATAGAATGCAAAGCGAAACTGGAGGTTGCCAGTGAGCAAACTGTATGAAATAGCCAATGAATACGCAAAATTGATGGATTCAGATTTAGAACCAGAGATGATTGCTGACACAATAGAAGGCATGGAAGGAGAATTTACCGATAAAATAGAGCAACTTCTTTCCGTCATTAAAAATGAATCTGGTTATGCTGAACGCCTCAAGGAAGAGGCAAAGTCACTTAATGAGCGAGCCGCAGTAATCCAAAATAAGATTGACAGCATCAAATCATATATAGCGTCATCGCTTGAAATGGTTGGCAAGAAAAAGATTCGAGCAGGTATTCACCAGGTAACAATCCGCAAACCGTCAGAAATTGTAGAAATAATCGACTCAAGCGCCCTTCCTCCTGAATACGTTGAGTTTGAAACGACAATTAAAGCCGACAAACTGGCAATCAAACACCAACTAAAAGCAGGAATAAATATCCCCGGCGCTCAACTCAAAGTTGGGAAACCTTCACTTCTTATCAAATAACGGTATCGCCTATGAAAAAGACTCCATGGGAGAAATGGGAAGTCGATTTCTTGCGCGAGGTAGCGGCGACAATGCCAGTTGAAGTTATCGCAGAAAAACTGGAAAGGACTGAAAAAGCAGTTATGGCGAAAGCAACAAGGATTGGCGCTGACATTGTTAGCCGACTTCGTGGAAGACGATGGACAAGAGCCGAAGTATCACTTTTCGGTAAGTTCTCCGCAGAAGAAATAGCAATTGCAACCTGCCGATCAATTTATTCAGTAAGAGCTATGCGATACAAGCTAAAAAAACTCGATGAAGAAAGAGCAGGCATACGAATAAATTAACAAAGAGGAATTTACCATGAGAGGGCTTGCATACAATCCCGGCATTCTTCCAGCAGAAATGATTATTCGCCAACGCGTAAAGCCAATGCCATCGAGAGAGGAATTGCTTAAGAGAAATTCTTTTCCATCAGTGAATCAAAACAAATATCTGAATGCGATGTGGCGTAAAGGAGTCAAGCAGTGAGCAAGATTGATTATCAAAAGCTTCGTGAAATCGCTGAAAAAACAAAAATTGCTGGTGAAGCACCTGTAATGCCTTTCGATCAGCGAATTAATGCGCTTAACGATTTTATGAAGCACTTTTCGCCAGATATCGCGCTGGCACTGCTGGATGAACGGGAAAGGAACCAGCAATACATCAAATCCCGCGACCAGGAGAACGAGGAAATTGCGCTAACGGTAGGGAAGCTGCGTGTTGAGCTGGAAGCAGCAGATAACAACCTTATTGATAGTGAATGCCATGTTGCTGAACTGGAAGAAGCGCTACGCGATAAGCAGGCATTACTTGAAGCCTCAGAAAAGCGCATAGCAGAACTGGAAGCACGGGAAATAAAACCAGCCAAAGGTGAAGTTCTTGTCGTTGTCTCTGGTTTTACTGGTTGCGGGAAAAGCGCCATTGCCGGGGAAATAGAAATCGCGATGAAGGCTATTGGTGTACCGGTTAAGTGGACTAATGGCGATGCAGAAAAGCGCATGACTGGCGCTGACTGGCTGACAGCGATTGAGATGTACAAACCAACTGTGCGCATCGTGGAAGTTAATGTGCCACGCGTCGCTGGCATTCGAATCAAAGGAGAGTGATATGAGCACTATCACTAAAGAACGTATCGAATTGTTCATTAAATCCCCGCTTGAAAACGGGCTTACCCGTGGCGAACAAATGGAACTGGCACGAATTGCACTGGCATCGCTGGAAGCAGAACCAGTTGCTTATATTTTCAAACATCCGGCTGGAAAATTATTCTGGGCTTTAACGGATGAAAGCAATAAAGAGCAATCGGACGTTATTCCTGTTTATGCCGCCCCTCCAGTGCCAGTAGTACCTGAAGAAAAACCAATGCCTAACCCTCTTAAAATGTACGCGGTTGATGCTGTTGCCGCTATTGCAGAGGTGAGAGGCTGGAATGCCTGCCGCGCCGCCATGCTCTATGGTGCCGTACCTGCAAGCCAGGCTTACAAGTTGCCACAAACGCAGTTTAAACAGGTTGCTGACCTCTACGAAATGCAATTTGATGACGGTCGCACTTGTACCTTTCACACTGATGCGCAAAAGGCTGTGCAATGGCTTCAGGCGTGCGACGGAAACAGGGTTCAGGAATACGTTAAGCTGGAACGATTGCAGAACGCACTGTCTGGCAACTCTCCGGTAATTCCGGATGGTTGGATAAGCTGTAGTGAGCGGATGCCTGAAAAGAACCAGAACGTGCTTATTTCGGTGAATTTCGATAGCTCTCTGGTTGAACCGCTAATATGCTCCGCACGCTATACCGGAAGCACCTTTCGGCGCGGAGATGCAACGATTAAGCCGGGTAATGGTATTGAGCAAGCAACTCACTGGATGCCGCTACCAGAACCGCCGCAGGAGGTTAACCGTGGCTAACCTGCAACTTGCCGTCAAAGGTGAATACTTCGATGCCATGATTCGCGGGGAGAAAACGGAAGAGTATCGCTTGTGTAATGACTACTGGGAAAAGCGCCTCGTTAACCGTAAGTATGACCGCCTGATTATCACAAAGGGATATCCGAAGCGCGACGACTCCAGCCGCAGAATTGACGTCCCGTATGACGGATATGAAATCAAGACAATCACACATCCCCACTTCGGCGATAAACCGGTAAAGGTGTTCGCGATAAAGGTGAATATCGACAATGAATGACAATCCTCGCACTCGCGGGGATTTCTTTTATCTTAACTCGCTACGGCGGGTTTTGTTTTATGGAGATAGTTGAATATGCAACCAATCAATATTCAACCGGTTCTTATAAACCGGGAGCGCGTACAGGAGATGCTGGGTGGCATCTCCAGAACCACATTCTACCGCAAACGTAAACAGTGGGAGCAAACAGGCACCCCATTCCCAAAGGAAGTAACAGAACTTCACCCTCCAAAAGGAGGGGCTCTTTTCCGTTATGTTGAGGTCATTCAGTTCTGCAAAGATAAGGGGCTGATTGCTGATGCGCAATCAAGTACCTTCTGAGCCCATTTATCTGCTGCCTCCTGCTGCTCCGGGATGTAATCATACTGGTCATAGACTGCCAGCATCCCGGTAAGTTTATGCCCAAGTATTTTTTCAGAAACATGTGGCGCAACGCCCAATTCAGCCATTTTAGTTTTACAGGTACGCCGAAGATCATGTGCAGACCAGTGTGGACAATCCATCATTGTTTCTACCTGTTCTGCCAGTGAAATAATTGTTCCCGCAGCCATCGGCCTGTCCTCCTGTAGTGTCGCTGGAGGAAAAACTATAGAATTGCCTGGATAAACCTCGAATACCTGCTTAAGACACTCAACAGATAGCTCAGACAAGCCACGCACAAACCGCTTTCTGGTCTTTGAGTTTTCTTTCGGGATAACCCATATCCTACCATCAAGATCGAAATCCACCTTCCTCGCAAGCCTTAACTCAACCCCACGACATCCAGTTAACAGAAGCAATCGCATTACCATTTTGTTCTGCCATGACATTCTGGTTTTATCGATAGCTAGCCAGAATTTCCCTATTTCAACATCGTTGAGAAACCGCTCCCCGTCTTCTGGTAATTTACCAACATCAGTCAGTTCTAGAAGCATTAGCGAATTAGACGTAATCCGTTTTCTACGAAGTGCATACTTTATCACTTGTTTCATTTTCACCAGTACGTTTCCTGCCTGTACAGGAGAGCCGGATTTCGTAATCGCGAGAAAAATCTTTTCCCAGTGCGTGGGGTCCATGTCGTCGACAATCAATTGTCCATACAGATCGGTGACATGAAGTTTAAGCATCCTCTTCCAGTATTCGTATTTGACCAGATCCTTAGCGGATGGTGTATCTAGCCATTCATTAACCAAAGTGGCGATATCGGGAGATTCAGTTTTCTTTTTCTTGTCCAGCTTTCTATAGACGGCTGGATTCTTGCCTTCACTCAACCACTTTTTGCAAACCTCCACCGCATCTCTTGCTTCTTTAATGGACATGCTTCCGTAGACGCCTAATTTTAGACGTACAGGCTTTCCATTGAAGCGATAGCGATACTGGAATGTTATAAGTCCTTTGGGACTGATCCTGACAGACAATCCACCACCATCAGGAATTTCAACAGGTCCATCATAGGGCTTTCCGTCAATACGTCTAAGTTTCGTGTCGTTAAGTGGCATAGTTCCCTGCCTGCCTAAGTTAGATTTGGTACGCAATTTGGTACACACATCTTACGGCACGAAAGGGATCAATGCGAAACGGTATGAAACATATACATGCGTTATTACCAGTAATGACGCGGAACTGGTGAAACAGGTTTAAACGAACGTGAATGGATGTGAATGAAGGATAGTACTTATACGCAAGATCACATACAAAGAGAAAATGAATTTATTGACAGTGAGTTGTGTATCCATCTAGCCAACCATTGCTAAATTGGCGCACAACCTTCGACACAGACGAAAATCGCTATTTTCGTCCGGCATGACGATGGTAACACTAAAAAAAGGGAGATTGCATCACTCTGTAGCAAATCAAGACCCTTGACAGGGTTTCTCCATTATCTTTCTACGCGCCGTATAGCGCTTCTCATCGACAACCTAACTTCTGCGCCAGACTCCCCTTTGTTGTTTTCACCTCGCTGGCTACCGCTTCAGGCAAGGCAGACCACAGCGTCAGCACTGGCTTCGTTTTATGTTCGATAGCCTCCACGGTAACCTGATAGTCGCAAAAATTCGCCGAACGGGGTGTATTCTGATCCATAATAAACGCAGCGTAATTTCCTTCACTTTTTGACGGCGCCGTTCCGGTGAATAAAACCTTCCAGTACCCGCTGGGAATTTCTACCGTCGCATCTTCTGGCAATGTGGCGATATGCCGCTCAAAAAGGGGGCCGGTCACTACGTGCACTACAGATACATCAGCCTGTTTGGCAAGTTCGCGTACCCGGTTTTCCAGTGCAGCCCATGCTCCCTGGTTCAGGGCGGATTTCTGCGGCGTAATATTCGATAAATAATTTAACGACGGCCAGTCCGAAACGCCGCCCAATCCTGCCAACGGCGCCTGGTGTCCCCTGTCGACTTTTAATAGCGCATGGGCATTTTTATAGGCCGAAGGGGCCAACGTATCCGAGGGCGGTAAATCGGGGTCCTGCGCCCAGTTCCGCGGGCGACCGCTTGCCTGGCTGGTCTTTGTCACGCTATAGGCAACCCAGTTGGCAAATTTCGTGGCGCTATTATTATTGAGCGTATAGACATGGCGATAGATTGTTTGTTGACTTCCTCCTTGAGGACAGCCAACGCTACAGTTATCAGGTTGTTGAACGAGTACGTTACGATGGGGTAACTCGGGTGCCGATGTTGTATCCTGGGGAGGATACGATGTAGTACATGCGCTTAATAATACTACGGGCAGTAATTTTAGCAGATTAATGGTCTTATTCACTTTTGCTTCCTTAATAATAACTGCCCTAATAATTCAGATAGTAATAATTTGGTTATATTACCCTACCAGCCGTTAGATACTCTCATCATTAAAGACAACACTATCACGGTAAAAATTAATAACAGATAAACATCGAAGCCATCATAGAAAATGAGCTCAAAAGAATACAACGTGATATTCATATTGATACCAAAAAACATCGTATTATATGCATAATCGTGAAGCCAATAATTTCTCGCACTCAGATAGCGAATGAAAAATGGATATTCAATAATATCTGGCGCATGTTTTTCAACACCATTTTTCAACATTAAGGCAACGTATCCTCTCAATGACTCGCTGCTGGCAGGAGTTTAGTTATATTTAAAGGTTTAATAAGCACTGCGCATCATGCTGCTGTGCTTATTACTTTGTAAAAATAAGAGTATTCACTTTCATATTCAGGGGTAAAAAGTGAACAAATACAGCTATTGCGCAACGATGATTGCCGCCATACTCAGTACGACCACAATGGCCAATGCCAGTAGCCTTGCTATTTCAGTGGCGAATGATGATGCAGGTATATTTCAACCATCCTTAAATGCCCTTTACGGGCACAAGGCTGCAGACCGGGGTGATTATACTGCCGGGCTCTTTTTAGGCTACAGCCACGATCTCACTGACGCCAGTCAACTCTCTTTTCATATCGCGCAAGATATTTATTCTCCATCAGGCGCCAATAAGAGAAAGCCTGAAGCCGTCAAAGGCGACCGCGCGTTCAGCGCCTTTCTTCATACCGGACTGGAGTGGAATTCATTAGCCACCAATTGGTTACGTTATCGTTTAGGTACCGATATTGGCGTTATTGGTCCTGACGCAGGCGGTCAGGAGGTTCAGAATCGGGCGCATCGAATAATAGGCACAGAAAAATACCCTGCCTGGCAGGATCAAATTGAAAACCGTTATGGTTACACGGCAAAAGGAATGGTCTCCCTTACGCCAGCTATTGATATTCTGGGTGTCAATGTGGGCTTCTATCCAGAAGTCTCTGCTGTCGGCGGCAATCTCTTCCAGTATTTGGGGTACGGCGCAACCGTTGCGCTGGGAAATGATAAGACCTTCAACTCTGATAATGGGTTTGGGTTACTGTCCCGCCGAGGGTTAATACACACTCAAAAAGAGGGATTGATCTATAAAGTATTTGCTGGCGTTGAGCGCAGGGAAGTTGATAAAAACTACACGTTACAGGGGAAAACGCTGCAAACAAAAATGGAAACGGTGGATATTAATAAAACCGTGGATGAATATCGCGTCGGTGCCACCATCGGCTATTCTCCCGTCGCATTTTCTCTTTCTTTAAACAAAGTCACGTCGGAATTTCGCACCGGAGACGACTATTCTTATATCAACGGCGACATCACCTTCTTCTTCTGAGGCGTCACCACGGAATAACCGGGTTACGTAACGTAACCCGGCGCAATATTACATCTTATAGCCCAGCGTTACCGTAGTGCGGCGATCGGTATGTTCAGGCGCTGATTCAGGCGGCTGCGAGTTCCACGTTAAATTATACCCCACCTTTAGACCAAAATGTTCGTTAATGGCGACATTGAGGGCTGTTTCCGAATTTAGTGTGGTGTCTTCTGCGCCAAATACTGACACCCCCTGTGTAAACTTAGCATTGTCAGTTAACTGCCAGGCATAGCTGCCGGAAGCATAACCCAACGGCTGCGTTTCAGTGGTATCGTCCGTATGTTCGTCATAGCGAACCCCTGGACCGAATTCAAAACGGAAGCTGTGCACTGGGCCATTAAGGAACTGCCGCCCGTAACCGGCGGTCAGTACGTCGCGCTGACGATAACCGTTGAAACGGTCTGTCAGCCAACTGGCCTGGCCAAAGGTATAATCATAATCCGTCATATTAAAACGGTTACGCGCGCCTATCGCATATTTTTCTGAAGAGCGCTCATCATTAGAGGAGGTATTGCTGGCATTGCCCCATAATGACCAGGCGGTACGTTGTCCATACCAGGTCATCGCCGTGTCAGCCGTTAAGGAAGAACTTTTAGTATTGCCTGACTGAGCAAGGTAGCCCGCATTCAGATTACCTTCAAAAGGTTTTTTCGCGGTGGAGGGATCATCCATGACAGTAAAAACGGAATCATCGGCGGCGGCATACAGAGACGCGAACACGCCACCCGCCAGCATAACTACAGCGGGTACTGCCTTCAAAAGCTTCATTTATATAGAGTCCGTACAACTAAAAAAGAGACCACGACGGTCCCGGAAACTTTCATAGGGATCAATGACAAACGCCCCTGGAAAGGTAGCGAATTATAAGAAGCCCCGAATAACATAGCAATCAATTACTATTTCATTTTTTGAATAAGAACCCTCCCGAAGCATTCATTTATTTATATAACTTTACATCGTACTTCTTTAAATAAAGATCCGGAAAATCATATTGTTAATTCCTTCACTTTCCGGGGATTAAGTGCCAGACTGAAATCAGCCTAACAGGAGGTAACGATGGTACGTATCTATACGTTGACGCTTGCGCCCTCTCTCGATAGCGCAACAATCACGCCGCAAATTTATCCCGAAGGTAAACTGCGGTGCTCCGCGCCAGTATTCGAACCCGGCGGCGGGGGTATTAATGTCGCTCGCGCCATTGCGCATCTTGGCGGCACCGCGACCGCAATTTTCCCGGCTGGCGGCGCTACCGGCGAACATCTGGTCGCACTACTGGCTGACGAAAATGTCCCCGTGTCTACCGTCGATGCGAAGGACTGGACGCGTCAGAACCTGCACGTTCACGTCGAGTCCAGCGGCGAACAATATCGTTTTGTTATGCCCGGCGCCACGCTGGACGATGACGAATTTCGCCAGCTTGAAGAACAGGTACTGGAAATTGAATCCGGGGCAATTCTGGTTATCAGCGGCAGCCTTCCGCCCGGCGTTAAGGTCGAGAAACTCACGCAACTGATTTCCGCCGCGCAGAAGCAAGGCATTCGCTGCATTATTGATAGCTCTGGCGACGCGCTCACCGCTGCGTTGGCGCTTGGCGATATCGAACTGGTGAAACCTAACCTGAAAGAATTGAGCGCGTTAGTCAATCGCGATCTGACGCAGCCTGATGATGTGCGTAAAGCGGCCCAGGAATTAGTGCAAAGCGGCAAGGCTCGCCGGGTAGTGGTCTCTCTGGGGCCGCAAGGGGCGCTGGGCATAGACAGTGAGAATTGCATCCAGGTTGTTCCTCCCCCGGTGAAAAGTCAAAGTACTGTCGGCGCAGGCGACAGTATGGTGGGCGCGATGACGTTAAAACTGGCGCAAGACGCGTCGCTGGAAGAGATGGTGCGCTTCGGTGTGGCGGCAGGCAGCGCCGCTACGCTCAATCAAGGTACGCGTCTGTGTTCTCGTGACGATACCCAAAAAATATACGCCTATCTTTCCGCGCAATAATCGTTTCCCCCTCGCCGAGGGGGATACCGGAAAATCGGTTAACGGGCGGCGCATCCGCCGCTGTTAAAAACACAGTTGCTCCCAACGAGGTGAACGATGGCCAGTGGCGATATTACCCGTTATGTTATTACCGTAACCTTCCATGAAGATTCCCTGACCGAGATTAACGAACTCAATAATCATCTGACGCGCAGCGGTTTTTTGCTGACATTAACGGACGATGAAGGGAATGTGCATGAGCTCGGCACCAATACGTTTGGCTTTGTTAGCGCTCAGAGCGCTGATGAAATCAAAGCGCTTGTCGCCGGACTTGCGAAAAGCGCGTTAGATAAGGATGTCGACATTACCGTGGCGACCTGGGAGGCGTGGAGTAAAAACGCACAATAAGTGCCATTCCCGCCGCGGCGCGTCCGCGATGTGCGTTAGTTCGTATTTTTTAACCGCATTTTTGCGCTAACCTTATGATCTGGCAGACAACGTGGGGAGAGACATTATGTGGCAAGCTATCAGTCGTCTTTTAAGCGAGCAAGTCGGTGAAGGCGAAATCGAACTGCGTAATGAACTGCCAGGCGGAGAAGTTCATGCCGCATGGCATTTACGTTATGCAGGCCATGATTTTTTCGTGAAGTGCGATGAACGAGAAATGCTTCGCGGTTTTACCGCAGAAGCCGATCAGCTGGAGCTGCTCTCCCGCAGTAAAACCGTTGTTGTGCCTAAGGTATGGGCGGTAGGTTCGGATCGGGATTACAGCTTTTTAGTCATGGACTACCTCTCGCCCCGCCCGCTGGATGCCCATAATGCGTTTATTCTTGGGCAACAGCTGGCGCGCCTGCACCAATGGAGCGACCAACCTCAATTCGGCCTCGATTTTGACAACGCGCTCTCTACCACGCCGCAGCCGAATACCTGGCAACGCCGTTGGTCGACTTTTTTCGCCGAACAGCGCATTGGCTGGCAACTTGAACTCGCCGCGGAAAAAGGCATTACCTTTGGTAATATTGACGCCATTGTTGAACATGTTCAGCAACGTCTGGCGTCGCATCAACCGCAGCCTTCTCTTTTGCATGGCGATCTATGGTCGGCGAACTGCGCGCTTGGCCCTGACGGCCCCTATATCTTCGATCCAGCCTGCTATTGGGGCGACAGAGAATGCGATCTGGCGATGCTACCGCTGCATACCGATCAGCCACCGCAGATTTATGATGGCTATCAGTCCGTTTCGCCGCTACCGCTGGATTTTCTCGACAGGCAGCCGATTTACCAGCTCTACACCCTGCTTAATCGGGCAAGGCTGTTTGGCGGTCAGCACCTGGCTATTGCGCAAAAAGCGATGGATCGGCTGCTTGCGGTATAGGTACAGCCCATGCCGGATACGGGCTATCCGGCATTTTTCAGTTTACATGAAGCCTAACAAGGAAAAGAAAAAGTAGCCGAGCACGATAATAATGACCGGCAAAATATAGAGCGGGAAAAACTGTAAAAAGATGGTATGGTGCGGCACCACGATACGTGACTCTATCTGCTCACGCGTTAGTCCTTCCGCGCCTTTTGCTTTTTCCAGGATCAACTGATCTTCCACGCCTTCACGTAAAAAACGTGACTGGCGGCTCATTCTGGCGCCGGAATCCTGCATCGCCAGCCCGACAAAAATCAGAATAAAAATGAGCCAGAAACCGATATTCAGGCTTCCCTGAAAATTCGGCGTCGGCGAGTTGTACCAAAAAACATTCAGAAACGGCGTATTCACGCGCATCATGTCTATCATTACGTGGGTAAAATCCAGCATTACCGCATTTATCCCCTCCTGCTTTTCACTGTGCGCATACATAAATTTAAGGACTGAGATGAGCGTGGAAAGCAGTGCCGGAATAAAAATAACCCACCCAACAACTCTTTTTAGGATTGCAATGCGTCCAGCTTGTTGATACGTCATGAGTTCCCCTTGATAAAGACGCGTCGTTTTGGCCTAAGTCTACCTGTTGATTCCCGTTTTCGCCTGATCTTTAAGGGCGATATACTAAGAACATGGTCATAATGAACGCTTAATTCGTTATTTTTTAATCTCAACAGGAGAGGTTGTGATGTCAACCCCACGTCAAATTCTTGCTGCAATTTTCGATATGGATGGACTACTGATCGATTCCGAACCGCTCTGGGATCGCGCTGAACTGGACGTGATGGCAAGTTTAGGCGTAGATATTACTCGGCGCCATGAGTTACCAGACACGCTTGGGCTACGCATTGATATGGTTGTCGATCTCTGGTTTGCGCAGCAACCGTGGAGCGGCCCCGATCGCCAGGAAGTGACAAACCGTGTTATTGCCCGCGCGATTACGCTTATCGAAGAGACGCGCCCTCTTTTGCCGGGTGTGCGCGAGGCCGTGGCACTGTGTAAAGCGCAGGGGTTATTAGTGGGGCTTGCCTCGGCATCGCCGCTGCATATGCTGGAAAAAGTGCTCACCATGTTTGAACTGCGCGACAGTTTTGACGCGCTGGCTTCTGCGGAAAAATTGCCCTACAGCAAACCGCACCCGCAGGTCTATCTGGATTGTGCGGCCAAATTAGGCGTTGATCCATTAACCTGCGTGGCGCTGGAAGATTCGGTGAATGGTTTAATCGCGGCAAAGGCGGCGCGAATGCGCGCCATTGTGGTGCCAGCAGAAGAAAACCAGCCTGATCCGCGCTTTGCGCTGGCGAATGTCAAACTTAACTCACTGACAGAGCTGACGGCGGCGCATCTACTCGGTTAAGATGTTTCCGAAACAAAGTCAACGGGCAATTAGCCGCTGAGCCAGACGGCAAGCGGCTTTGACAGAGACAAAGAGTTACAACGTCACCACTTCCGCCTACTGTATAAAAACCCTATACTGTATGAATTGACAGTTTAATGGGTTTTATCATGACGGCGGAAGGACATCTTCTTTTTTCTATAGCCAGCGCGGTTTTCGCCAAGAATGCCGAGTTAACGCCCGTCCTTGCGCACGGCGACTGGTGGCATATTATTCCTTCGGCTATTTTGACCTGTCTGCTGCCGGATATCGACCACCCCAAATCTTTTCTTGGTCAGCGCCTGAAATGGGTATCAAAACCAATCGCCCGCGCGTTCGGTCACCGGGGGTTTACCCATAGTCTGCTGGCGGTCTTTGCCCTACTGGCGACCTTTTATCTCAAGGTACCGGATACGTGGATTATCCCGGCGGATGCGCTGCAAGGCATGGTACTTGGCTATTTAAGCCATATCGTCGCGGATATGCTCACCCCCGCAGGCGTTCCCTTACTGTGGCCGTGCCGCTGGCGTTTCCGCCTGCCTATTCTGGCGCCGCGCAAAGGCAATCAGCTGGAGCGATTTTTATGTATGGCGTTGTTTGCCTGGGCGGTGTGGATGCCGCAGTCCATGCCGGAAAACAACGTCATACGCTGGTCTTCGCAGATGATCACTATCCTGCAAATGCAGTTCAATCGTTTTATAAATCACCAGATTGATTAGTAAATCAACGCCAAAGTCATTTTTGGTATAAACCATTCCATTTGAATATAAGAGCCAGCTCACAGTTCTGCTAATCTTGCGCGAACAGAATCGCTAAAACACAGCGCTTCATAATAAAAAAATCAGGAGAACGGGGATGAATTTTCCATTAATTGCGAACATTGCGGTGTTCGTCATTCTGCTGTTTGTACTGGCGCAGGCCCGTCATAAACAGTGGAGTCTGGCTAAAAAAGTGCTTGTCGGCCTTGTGATGGGCGTGGTCTTTGGTCTGGCCCTGCACACCATTTATGGCGCTGACAGTCAGGTGTTAAAAGACTCCATTCAGTGGTTCAATATTGTCGGCAACGGTTATGTGCAATTGCTACAAATGATTGTGATGCCGCTGGTATTCGCCTCTATTTTAAGCGCCGTGGCACGACTGCATAACGCCTCTCAATTGGGGAAAATCAGTTTTCTGACTATCGGCACACTGCTATTTACTACCCTTATCGCAGCGCTGGTGGGCGTGCTGGTCACCAATCTGTTCGGACTGACGGCGGAAGGTCTGGTTCAGGGCGGCGCGGAAACCGCGCGTCTGAATGCCATTGAGACGAGCTATGTCGGCAAAGTGGCCGATCTCAGCGTGCCGCAACTGGTGCTGTCTTTTGTACCGAAAAATCCGTTTGCGGATCTGACTGGCGCAAATCCTACGTCTATTATCAGCGTGGTGATTTTCGCCGCATTCCTGGGCGTGGCCGCGCTTAAACTGCTGAAAGATGATGCGCCAAAAGGCGAGCGTGTGCTTGTTGCTATCGATACCCTGCAAAGCTGGGTGATGAAGCTGGTGCGTCTGGTGATGCAACTTACGCCTTACGGCGTACTGGCGCTGATGACGAAAGTGGTTGCTGGCTCCAATCTGCAGGACATTATTAAGCTTGGAAGCTTCGTGATAGCGTCATATCTTGGTCTGGCGATAATGTTTGTGGTTCACGGCATACTATTGGGCGTGAACGGGATTAGCCCGCTGAAATATTTCCGCAAGGTGTGGCCGGTGCTGACATTTGCCTTTACCAGCCGCTCCAGCGCCGCCTCCATTCCACTTAATGTCGAAGCGCAAACCCGCCGCCTGGGCGTGCCGGAGTCCATCGCCAGCTTCGCTGCCTCTTTTGGCGCGACCATCGGCCAAAACGGTTGTGCCGGTCTTTATCCTGCGATGTTGGCGGTAATGGTTGCGCCGACGGTCGGCATCAACCCCTTAGACCCCGTATGGATAGCCACGCTGGTGGGTATCGTTACTGTAAGTTCGGCGGGTGTTGCCGGCGTTGGCGGCGGCGCGACCTTCGCCGCGCTGATTGTGCTGCCTGCCATGGGCTTACCGGTCACGCTGGTCGCGCTGTTAATCTCCGTCGAACCGTTGATTGATATGGGCCGTACCGCACTGAACGTGAGTGGCTCAATGACCGCGGGTACGCTGACCAGCCAGTGGCTGAAGCAGACCGATAAAACCATTCTCGATAGCGAAGAAGACGCTGAACTGGCGCATCGATAATACATTATCGGGCGTTCACATCGTCTGAGACACGACGATCGGCAACTCAAAATGTCTGTCACTAAAAACGCCGGTCTCCAGTACCGGCGTTTTGTTTTTTTCTTAGTCAGCGATTTCGTTTTCCTGGCGAACCTGATTCGCCCAACGTTGCGCCGATTCTGGCACGCTAAAGGCGGGCGACCGTTGAAATGACTCCCCCGTCAGAACAAAGGCAACATATTTACCGCGCAGTATCCAGACGTCGCGAAACGTATCCATTTTTATCGCATGTTCCGGCGGCGCGGGTTCAACACGCGGAATATAGCTAATAATCTGGCGATTTTGCTGGCGAAGAGGTTTCATCATTAATGCTTCACTAAAAGAGGCTAAGGCTAAAAATCAGAAAAACACTATTTTAGCCGATCTTCGCCCCCGACGTCCTGTTCCGCGCGTGCGATTTCCCCGTTGTACCCTGTCTGCCGTTCCGCTCTCCCCCGGCATAATTGCTGAAATGTTCTATAGTTAGAGTGATTTTGACTACTACCACGCCCATTTCAGTGATGAAAGCAGGAGACGAGTTCAATGTCGCATAATGAGAAATCCCCCCATCAGTCCCCCGTGCATGATACCCGTGAATCACAGCCCGGCCTGGACTCCCTGGCGCCGTCAGACGGTTCACATCGCCCCACGCCAGAACCGACGCCGCCGGGCGCGCAACCAACGGCCCCCGGCAGCTTAAAAGCGCCCGAGACCGCGAATGATAAGCTCACTGCCCTCGACGCCTTTCGTAAAGGCAGCGAAAATTATGCGCTGACCACCAATCAGGGCGTGCGCATCGCCGACGATCAAAATTCTCTTCGCGCCGGCAGCCGCGGCCCTACGCTGTTGGAAGATTTTATCCTGCGCGAGAAAATTACCCACTTTGACCATGAGCGTATCCCGGAGAGGATCGTTCACGCCCGCGGATCTGCAGCGCACGGCTATTTCCAGCCATATAAAGACCTGAGCGACATCACGAAAGCCGCGTTTCTGTGCGATCCACAGAAAATTACCCCGGTCTTTGTTCGCTTTTCGACAGTACAGGGCGGCGCAGGGTCTGCTGATACCGTACGTGATATCCGCGGTTTTGCGACCAAATTTTATACCGAAGAGGGAATTTTCGATCTCGTCGGTAATAACACGCCGATCTTTTTTATCCAGGATGCGCATAAGTTTCCGGATTTTGTGCACGCCGTTAAGCCCGAACCACATTGGGCTATTCCGCAAGGACAGAGCGCGCACGACACCTTCTGGGACTATGTTTCCTTACAGCCTGAGACGCTGCACAACGTCATGTGGGCAATGTCGGATCGCGGTATTCCACGGAGTTATCGGACGATGGAAGGGTTCGGCATTCACACCTTCCGTCTGATCAATGCACAAGGGAAAGCGACCTTTGTCCGTTTCCACTGGAAACCGTTGGCAGGTAAAGCCTCGCTGGTGTGGGATGAGTCACAAAAACTGACCGGTCGCGATCCGGATTTTCACCGCCGGGATCTGTGGGAGGCCATCGAAGCGGGCGATTTCCCGGAATACGAGCTGGGCCTACAACTCATTGCCGAAGAGGATGAATTTAAATTCGATTTTGATCTGCTCGATCCGACCAAACTGATTCCGGAAGAGTTGGTGCCAGTACAACGCGTCGGCAAAATGGTGTTAAACCGTAATCCGGATAACTTTTTCGCTGAAAACGAACAAGCGGCATTTCATCCAGGGCATATTGTTCCCGGCATTGATTTTACCAACGATCCGCTGTTACAGGGGCGTCTGTTCTCTTATACCGACACGCAAATCAGTCGTCTGGGCGGGCCAAACTTCCACGAAATTCCGATTAACCGCCCTACCTGCCCCTACCATAACTTCCAGCGTGACGGTATGCACCGGATGGATATCGACACCAATCCGGCGAACTATGAACCAAACTCCATTAATGACAACTGGCCACGCGAAACGCCGCCAGCGCCAAAACGCGGCGGCTTCGAATCATATCAGGAACGCGTGGATGGCAATAAAATCCGCGAACGCAGCCCCTCTTTCGGTGAATATTACTCGCATCCTCGCCTGTTCTGGCTCAGTCAGACGCCGATAGAACAGCAGCATATTATTGACGCGTTCAGCTTTGAACTGGGTAAAGTCGCCCGCGCGTATATTCGGGAGCGGGTGGTCGATCAGTTAGCGCATATTGATGTTACGCTGGCTCAGGGCGTCGCGCATAATCTCGGTTTTGCACTCACCCATGAGCAAACGCAAATTGCCCCGCCTCCTGATGTCAACGGTCTGAAAAAAGATCCGGCGCTCAGCCTGTATGCGGTGCCGGACGGCGATGTTAAAGGTCGCGTGGTCGCTATTCTGCTGAACGACAAGGTTAACGCCGCCGAACTGTTGACCATTTTGCAGGCTTTAAAAGCCAAAGGCGTCCACGCAAAACTGCTCTATTCACGGATGGGTGAAGTAACGGCTGATGACGGTTCAACATTAACTATTGCGGCAACCTTTGCCGGCGCGCCGTCGCTAACGGTCGATGCAGTAATAGTACCGTGCGGCAATATTGCCGATATCGAGAGTTGCGGCGATGCCCGTTACTACCTTCTGGAAGCCTACAAACATCTGAAGCCCATCGCACTGGCAGGCGACGCCCGACGGTTTAAGGCGCTTTTAAACATTGATAGCCAGGGGGAAGAAGGACTTGTTGAGGCCGATAACGTTGACCACCACTTTATGGACACTCTGCTGACGCTGATGGCGGCACACCGTGTCTGGTCGCGTGCGGGGAAAATTAACGCGATTCCTGCATAAACAGCAAAAAATGCGGCGCATTCTTGCGCCGCAAACTCAGGAGCTAAATATCAAGAAAACTGCCAGGACGATATCCACGTTCCGCAATCGCTGCCTTGAGTGACGCAGACGTCAACACCTCCAGTTCAGTTAAGCGGGGGTAACAATAGGCGCTCTGGCGAATAATGTTGTCCACAAACGCCGGATGACACATCACCTCCAGAGAGGCTTCTCCTCGATGCGCCGAGGCGTCCAGAATGCGTAAAAAGCACGCTTCGGTGATCTCCTCGCCGTAAAATTCACTACTAAATCCTTGAGTGCTGCGCAAATCCGACGGCAGATCGTCTGCATTCAACACCGTCTGGCGGTCAATACGTAACGCAATCCCGCGCTGCGCCGCAAAGCGGGCGACGATGGGGAAAATTTGCGGGAACATATGCACATGATGGTGACTGTCGAGATGCGTTGGCTCGCGGCCAAATACGTCGATGAAACGCTGATACTGACACGCCAGTTCATGCGCAATTTCATCCAGCGGAAGCGTATCCTCCTCCGCCATTTGCCAGATCCATTTCCCCAACAGGCCGTCTCGCGTCAGGCCCGGCATCTCTGACACCGGTTTGCCTAACGTCAAAACAAAATGCATTCCCACCCCAAGCGCAGGCAGCTCGCGGCTAAGCTGCGCCGCATGGTCAATAGACTCGCCATTGACCAGCGCCGTCGTGGAGGTCACAACGCCGTTGCGATATGCTTCAACAATGCCGTAATTTTGCCCTTTACTCAGGCCAAAATCATCGGCATTCACAATCAACACGCGTTCCATAGCCTACCTCTGTCAGTGGTGCTTACCTTTAAGCGCTTCGATGCAAGCGGCAAAATTAGGCAGCCATTTTTCATGCGCCAGAATGAGCTCACGCGCCAGGACTTCTGCGTCTCGGTCGGAATGCACCAGCGGACTCAGGTTAAGCGCCAGCAGCACATCATTAAAGTTTCCGCTCAGCGCCGCATTGCTGGCCGCGACCTCAAATCCTTTAATAGTGTGGATAAGCCCCAGCACTTTTTCGTCAAAACGGGTGATACGCGGGTGCGGCGTCGCGCCATTGCGTCCCAGAATGCAGGTCATTTCCACCGCCCAGTCCGCCGGGATATTCTCGACATGCCCATGATGTGGAATATTAACGTAATGCTCAGTCTGCTTGTCATTATAAATAGCGTTAATGACTTCACAAGCGGCATCGGAATAATAAGCGCCGCCGCGTTGCTCAAGCTCTTTCGGCTTCACGTTTAGCTCAGGATTTTTGTACAAGTCGAAGAGTTGTTTCTCCACTTTCTGTACGACCTGAGCGCGCGCGCCGCCTTTGTAATATTCGCCCATTTCAATCGCCAGCATCTCTTTTTGCTTGAAGTAATACAACAAATAAGAGCACGGCAGCATGTTCAGCGAGCGAATCAATCCTTCACTAAACGGCAGATCAAAGATATTTTTTACGGTTGACGCTTTCAACTGACCGGACGCCACGCCATCCAGTAATTCTGCGAACCGTGAGGTGCCATTCACCAGCACATCTTTAATAAAGACCATATGGTTTAGACCAAACAGGTCAATGGAAAGATCGTCATTCTCATTCAGCGCCAGCACGTCATGAATAAACATTTTCATGCCGACAGGAATATTACATACGCCAATGAACTTTTTAAAGTTGGTATGACGATAAACCGCTTCCGTCACCATCCCCGCCGGATTAGTAAAGTTAATGACCCACGCATTCGGACATAATTCTTCAACATCTTTAATGATGTCAAAAATAACCGGAATGGTACGCAACCCTTTAAATAAACCGCCAGCGCCGTTGGTTTCTTGCCCCAGATAGCCGTGGCTAAGCGGGATACGCTCGTCCAGTTCACGGGCTTTGAGTTGACCAACGCGTAGCTGGGTAGTAACAAAATTAGCGTCTTTCAGCGCTTCCCGGCGATCCAGCGTTTTATACAATTTTAGCGGAACGCCTGCTTTATCAATCATTCGCTGGCAGAGATCATAAATAATGCCCAGCTTCTCTTTCCCGCCTTCAACGTCAACCAGCCATAATTCGGTGACAGGTAATTCATGGTAGCGTTTAATAAAGCCTTCAAGTAATTCAGGGGTGTAGCTGCTCCCGCCACCAATAGTGACGACTTTTAATTTCTGGCTCATAATATCTCCCTTCAGTGTATGACACTGATATGTATTACGCTATGCCCGCTCGTAAGAAATAGCGTGACGTTCCCCGCGCTATTGGGGCAAGCGTGAAATGTAATTAATCGAGCAATGCAAACCGTTACTCATTAATTTCCGTCAATCGTTTCCGATAACTATTCGGCGTAAATGAGGTCATCTTCTTAAACGTTTTAATAAACAGACTTGGACTACTATACCCGGCTTCATAAGCAATATCCGTAACCGAATAGTTGGTCATTTCCAACTGTTTCTTGGCAAAATTAATGCGAATCTCATTAATGATTTGCATCGGCGTTTTGCTGTAATAACGTCGGGTGGCGCGCGTCAGATACTCCTGGGATTTTGCCGACAGGCGCACCATATTTTCCAGCGCATGTTCGCCAAACTGCGTTTTATCATGCATTATCTCCACGGTTGCTTTCAGCCATTGTGGAATATCATCATAAACCTGCTCTTCGCGGTAATGACGTAAGCGGTTTATAATATAAAATGTCACCACTTCGATAAATTCGTCGAGCCCATTGCCGCGAAAATTCAACGACGCAATCACCGTTTCAATATAGGTAAGGAAGGTGCTATTCGCCCTGTATACCTGCGATGCCACAAAACAAAACGGCAGTAACGGAAGATAATGCTGTTCAAAAAAACGTTTACTAATTCCTACGTTCAGAATACGCGTTGCGCCAAACTCATAGAAACTTTGGTGATTCGACCCCACCGGGATAAAAACAAAATCTCCACGTTCCAGCAGCACACGCTTCCCGTTGATCTCCTGGTAATAACGTCCGGTTAATACCAGGGTAAATTCATAGTAGTCGTGCTGATGCAGCCCGGTGACGCTTTCCGTCTTGTTATAGATAAACACATGGAAATTTTTGCCATTGAAGAGCTGCTGCTCATAAACCGTTTTGATTTCCGTTGCGTTAACCTGTAGCTGCATCATCCGCCCCCTGTTATTTCAGTTTCTCATGGAGCTCAATCAACTCGGCGATCAGTTCACGAGCCAGCATTGAGGTCATCAAATGATCCTGAGCGTGAACCAGGACCAGACTGACTTTCATTTTGCCTTCGCCCTGATCGCCTTCGATGAGTTTTGTCTGCACAAGATGCGCTTCATTGAGCGCTATGCGCGACTGGTCCATCATCGCTTTCGCCGCCTCAAAATCGCCTTCTTTCGCTTTTCTGAGCGCGCCATATGCCAGGCTGCGTGCCTGACCAGAATTGATGATAAGCCCCATAACGACTTCTTCGAGTTCCTCAGCCGCTGTCTGGTTATCTACAACATTTTCAAGATCAAACATAGTCTTTCCTCTGATTCAGCCCGGCATGGCATCCCATGCCGGCGCGGAGTTTAGAATTTCAGTGCGTTAGCGATATCTTCTTCGCTTTCTTCCTGCTCGATGGCGTTCTGCGCTTTGTTAGCCACCACCACGAAGGGGAGATAAATCAGGGTAGCGACTGCCAGGTTAAATAGCGCAACCAGCAACGCGGCGACACTGCCGTTGGTGTTAAAGAACGCCCCCAGCCCGGTTGGCATGGTCCACGGCGCAATATTGGTAATCGGCGGAATAATACCCAAATAGTAAGCCACCAGCGTAATCGCCGCCAGAATCGGCTGAACCAGAATGAAGGGGATAAACATCACCGGGTTCATAATAATCGGCAGGCCAAACAGGATGGGTTCGTTAATCTGGAAGATACCTGACGGCAGCGCCAGTTTTGCCACCTGGCGATAGTCCGCGCGACGGGATGCGAGGAAGATAGCGATGATCAGACCCAGCGTTGCGCCGCTGCCACCGAGGAAGATATAAGAATCCAGCATCGGTTTCGCCCAGATATGGAACGTTTTACCGGCTTCCAGCGCCGCATCGACGGAGCCATACTGCTGGTAAATAGAGATGTTTTCCAGCGCCCAGGGCGTCATGATGCCGCTATCCAGCGCGGTCAGCGCCAGCGAACCATGAATACCAAAGAACCACAGCAGCGGTACAAAAATGACATATGCCCACCCTACCACGCTACCCAGCGATGCCAGCGGCGTAGAGATAGTGTCCATAATAATCTGATGGAAGTTAGAACCGTAATTAGACAGCGCCCAGGCAATAATCCCCATAATAGAGAGAATAATAAAGCCGGGAATTAATGCTGAGAATGAACGAGACACCGAAGCCGGTACGCTGTCCGGTAGCTTAATCACCCAGTTGCGCCGGACAATAAATGTAAACATCTCCGCGACCACCAGGCCAATAATAATACCGGAGATAATATTTGCACCACCCAGCCAGTTAGCGCCTACGGCATAGGCCTCGCCGACACTATACGGCGTTACGGTCATAAATGCCGCCACGGAAAGCAATCCGGCGGCCAGCGCATCAACCTTGCGCTCTTCCGCCAGCGCCATGCCGATAAAAAATGGCGCCATGAGCGACATAATGCCCAATGTGCCGTTATAGACGTTCCCGCCGATGCCTTTCAATCCATTAAGTGTTTCAATGGTTGAGGCATCAAGCCGAATGCCCATGGAATAAAAAAACGACCCCTCCCCAAAGCTCAGGAAAACGTTATTAATTAATACAAACATCGCCCCCGCAAGGGTTAATGGCATTAAACGAATAAAGCCGTTCTTGATTGCATTAACGTGTGGCTGCTTTCCTATTTTTACAGCAAAAGGAAGGAGTACCTTTTCAAGTGAAGCAATAACGTTACTCATAGAAAAATACCCTTAAATACCGCAATAAAATATTGCGGTTAGTGTATGAAATAACTCTTTGACGGGAAAAATTAAAAAATAATTAATTCGCGGCGGCTTTTTTAATTGCCGCTACCGCAGCTTTAAGCACGCCTAAGCCATCTACCTTGCCGTACAACATTGAATCAATGACTTCTACCGGTTTACCGGGTAATAAACGCTGAATTTCGGGGAGCATATAAGCAATTTGCGGGCCTAATAACACGACGTCCGCTGCCGGGCCTTTTTCACCGGCCAGGGTTTCAGGGAATGCTTCAATAATCACCGGCACTTCATATTTTTCAGCCTGAGCGCGCATTTTTGATACCAGTAACGATGTTGACATGCCCGCAGAACAAAACAGATAAATGTGTTTCTTTTCCATAAAAACCTTCCTCATGTGCGATTATCTGTCAACCAGATACGCCGCAAGCCTCAACCTGCATCCATACTCTGGGCGACTTGCGTAACCGGATTTACTTTTTTAGGTGGCTGAAATGAGTATACGGGATCGGACCGCCGGATGGTATTTCCTTGACCCACTAAATTGTCTCTCATTGACCTGGCGTTATGACCCCCCTCACATTTCGGGCAAATAATTCGCGATAATAAATAAGGTTATGGCAGGCACAAAAAAACCGGCTCGCAGGCCGGTTTCCTTGAATGTTCAGGCAATGTACAGTTGTTACTGCTTCGGCGCCTGTGGGTCAGTGTCGTACTCCGCACAGGTCTGGTAGCCGGAGTTAATCACGTGCCCGGTATCATCCAGCGCAACAAAGTAGGTTTCCGCTTTACCATCACGTTGACCCAGGATGTAGGTCTGACAGGTACCGCGCGCATGAATCATGCTCACTTCAGATGACGGTTTGCCCGCAATCTGCGCAACCTGTGCCCTGCTCATTCCTTTTTTAACATCTTTAACGACAGGCTCAACAAATTGGTCTTTTGTACGATCATACGCCGTACAGCCTGCCAGCATAGTCATTACCGCCGCTGCGCTTAAAATTCCTGCTACGTTCTTGTTCATTTTCCGTCCTCTTGTTTATCAGCGTGTTATGTAAGCCTGGAATACATCAGAATATTTTTCAAGCCGCGACCCGCCACAAAAAGCCTTTCGGAAAATTCTCTAACGCAACGATATGTTGTTTTAAACACCGCTTAGCCCGCCAAACCTTGTCGTTTCAGCGGCGAAGGGTTAGCTTTAACAGGGTAAAGATTCATTTTTTTAATGTCGAAGGGGGTTAAATGACTCTGCAGCAAGAGATAATCCAGGCGCTTGGCGCGAAACCGCATATCAACCCTGAAGAAGAAATTCGCCGCAGCGTGGATTTTCTTAAAGCGTACCTGAAAACCTATCCCTTTTTGAAATCGCTGGTGTTAGGCATCAGCGGCGGGCAGGATTCGACGCTGGCCGGGAAACTCAGCCAGATGGCTATCACCGAATTGCGGGAAGAGACCGGTGATAATGCGCTGCAGTTTATCGCCGTTCGTCTGCCTTATGGCGTGCAGGCCGATGAACAGGATTGCCAGGACGCCATTGCTTTTATTCAGCCGGACAGAGTACTCACCGTCAATATTAAAGGCGCCGTCCTCGCCAGCGAACAGGCGCTGCGCGAAGCGGGAATTGAGCTGAGCGATTTTGTTCGCGGCAATGAAAAAGCGCGTGAGCGAATGAAAGCGCAATATAGCATCGCCGGTATGACTCACGGCGTCGTGGTGGGCACCGACCATGCGGCGGAAGCGATAACCGGGTTCTTCACCAAATATGGCGATGGCGGTACCGATATTAACCCGCTTCATCGCCTTAACAAACGCCAGGGCAAACAGCTTCTCGCAGCGCTGGGCTGTCCTGAGCATCTGTATAAAAAAGTCCCCACCGCCGATTTGGAAGACGACCGCCCTTCACTGCCTGATGAAGCCGCGCTGGGCGTAACGTATGACAATATTGACGATTACCTGGAAGGCAAAACGCTGGACTCCGCCATCGCTAAAACTATCGAAGGCTGGTATGTAAAAACTGAACATAAGCGCCGTTTACCGATTACGGTATTCGACGACTTTTGGAAAAAGTAAACGTACTTCTACTGTTGTGCCGGATATCGCTCGTCTATCCGGCCGCCTCTCTTCCCAGCCTCTTTTTTAATCACCCATCCGCTGTTATACTGGATGAATAACCAGTTAACGGAGATCACTGTGGTACGGCGTCAATCAGCCCCCCGCCTTGAGTTTGAAGCGGCGGCCATTTACGAATATCCAGAACATTTACGTCCTTTCCTCAGCGAAGCGCCAGCCTTACCGGGCGTCTATATATTTCATAGCGAAAGCGATACGCTGCCGCTTTATATCGGTAAAAGCGTAAATATTCGCAGCCGGGTGCTTTCACATCTGCGAACGCCTGACGAGGCCGCTATGCTGCGACAGGCGCGGCGGATAAGCTGGATCTGCACCGCTGGGGAAATGGGCGCGTTGCTGCTGGAGGCGCGGCTGATCAAAGAACAACAGCCGCTGTTTAACAAGCGGTTACGGCGTAATCGCCAGCTTTGCTCTCTACAGTTGAGCGAACAAAAGATTGAGGTCGTTTCCGCCCGCAGCGTCGATTTTTCCCATGAGCCGAACCTGTTTGGGCTCTTCGCCAACCGTCGGGCAGCGCTGCAAAGCTTACAGAACCTCGCCGATGAACAAAAATTGTGTTATGGCCTGCTGGGGCTTGAATCGGTAAGCCGTGGGCGCGCCTGTTTTCGTTTCGCTCTGAAGCGCTGCGCTGGCGCGTGTTGTGGGCAAGAAACCCCGCAGGCGCATTTTCTTCGCCTGCAGGCCTCACTGGAACGGTTACGTGTGGTTTGCTGGCCCTGGAAAGGCGCTATCGCGTTAAAAGAGAGCCGCCCGCAAATGACCCAGTTCCATATTATCAACAACTGGTTATGGCTGGGGGCGGTCCCCTCGCTGGATGAGGCCGCCACCCTGGTGCGCACCCCTGCGGGCTTTGATCAGGATGGCTATAAAATTCTCTGTAAGCCACTAATGTCAGGTCAATATGAGATCATTGAACTGCACACCGACTGTCGCCAGTCATAAAGAAAACCGCCGATCCTGTCCACCTCAACGATTGTGTTGTCGACAAGACCGGCGGTCTTAAATTATGCGGAAAGTTATTCTGCCGCAGCAGGCATTTTACCTTCTTGCGCCGGGCGTTCTGTCAGACGCTTCTCAAAATTAGCGTTATATTGCTTTTTCTGCTCCGGCGTCAGAACGTTATAAATTTTATTCTGGGTTTCCATATGCGCCAGCATATTGGCCTTGCGCTGCGCTTCCATTTTCGTAATTTGCGCTTCGGCTTTGGCTTTATCGAAGGTATCGCTGGCAATAATATCATGCATGGCGCGACGCTCTTCCAGCAGCGGACGTTTCATTTGCTCGCGCTGCGCTTTCATAATGTCGCGAATTTGTTGCTTCTGTGCGTCTGTCAGGTTCAGGTTTTTAAACATCATATCGTGATGTGGGCCAAATTTACCTTTATGCTGCATCATTGGCTTCGCATCCGCTGGCGCGGCGGTGGTAGTCTCAGCGGCATGAGCCAGATTCGCAGCGCCCATCGCCAGGGTAGAGGCAACAAATAGAGCAGTCAGTTTACGCATATTTCCATCCTTCCTTTCAGTTATTTTTACGGCATATTTAAAACAGCGCCGTGTTGTCGTGATTAACTTTAACCGTCTTAGCGTCAATTAGTCATAACAACGGTAAAACAATGAAAGTATAAAAAACACTTTTTCGCCAATTGTGAAGAAAAAAAGAATAAATTGCGCAGAGTTGAAAGAGAAATATACAACAGCATGATATAGCAGAAATTATGCAGAACTATAACGCAGCAACGCTTATTAATAAAGCAATTCTCCAGGAATAATCCGTAATAGCATGAAACTGTATCCCAAATCATCCCTGTAACCCTAACGTGAGCTTACAGGGACATTTATCAGGGCAGTCTTTCCAGCATTAATCCAGCCCGCAATCCGCAGGCGACAGAGGGATTAGGAAAGAGAACATATTCAACGTCATGCGTCACCGTCACGCGCTTATCCCCCTCCTCGGCCAGCAACGTTCCCTTCGCAAAGGCAGTAAAATTCAGCGTTTGCGCATCCATATAAAGCGCGAACTTGTCGCTGTGACGCGTGATTTGCGACACCACCCGATAGCGTAGCGGCGGCGAAAACGAGGTTGACGTTTCGACACCGCTCAGCAGCGCCGACAACGCCTGCGAGGTTACACTGAACTGCGTCAGATCGTTTTGCCCAAACGGCAACGCCTTTCCCAACTCCAGCGTACAAGAAAGCGCGCCGAAATGTTCAGAGCTAAAGTGCGTAAACGTACCGCCGGGCGCTTGATGAAATACCAACGCCTCCAGTCCTGCCGCGCCCAGCCACGCCAGAAAATCTGTCTCCCACGGGCGGTCGCGCTGCGGCAATACGCCAAAACGCAAATGATGCGAGCCACGAATGGCGGTATGCAGATCCAGATGCCAGCGTACCCGCGCCTGGCCAGATGAAAAGAAGGTATCCAGACTTAGCTCCAGCTCACGCGCCCGCCGCGTTTCATCGCTTTCGGCAAAGGACTGCCAACGCCCGCCAAACATACGGTTCATATCGCTGTGACAATAGCGTATTCCCGCCGCCAGCGCCTGCGGATTGCCGAGTACCACCAGCACTCGCCACGTTAACGTCAAGCTGCCTGAATACAGCGCCGACAGCAGCTTATCCAGCATCTCGACCGGCGCGGTTTCATTGCCGTGTATCCCCGCAGAAAGAATTAACGCGCGGTCGACCGGCGCATCGGGCGTGAGTTCAAGCAGACCATGGCTTAACCAGCGCCAGCGAAAACCCGCGCCCTTCCCCTGCGTCACCCGTGGTGTCGTGCCGCTTAGCGTCAACGCCAGAAAGTTATCCATCAGCCGCCCCCGTTTGCTGGAAAGGATAAACCGACCCCAAATCCAGCAGACGCGTTAACACATCCAGCGCCTCCCGGCCTTCTCGCAATAATAACGGATCGGCCAGATCGGCGGCGGTCAGGCGATCGCGATAATAACGATCCGCCCACGCGTTAAGGGCCGTAAACAGAGCGTCATTCATCATTACCGCTGGATTCACCGCCCGTCGTTCTTCTTCTGTTAACACCACGCGTAATCGCAGACAGGCCGGCCCGCCGCCGTTAGCCATACTTTCTCGCAAATCAAACACCTGCATCGCGCTGATGGGGTTATCCTCCGCCACCAGCTTATTCAGATAGCGCCAGACGCCGACATGATCCTGACATTCCCGCGGCAACACTAACAGCATTGAGCCGTCGTCACGGCTTAACAACTGACTATTAAACAGGTAGGTCGCCACAGCATCTGATACAGAAACCTCTCCGGCGGACACCTCTATCGCCATAAAACCGTCAACGCGCGTACGCAACTGATTAATGAGCACTTTCTGCCGGGCAAACGCCGCTTCGTGACAAAACAATACCTGTCGATTCGAAACGGCGATGACATCATTATGGAATACGCCTTGATCGATGACCTCCGGGTTTTGTTGAGCGAAGATAACCTGTTGCGGATTCACCTGATTAAGACGCGCCACGGCCTCGCTGGCTTCGCGGCTCTGGCGCGCCGGATAACGAGCGGGTCGTATTTCATTCTCCTCTTCGCGCCCATAGACAAAAAGCTGCACGCCTGCCGAACCATACTCGCCGCCAAGACGGTTATGATTCGCCGCGCCTTCATCTCCCAATAATGCGACCTGCGGTAACGCGCTATGCACTGAAAACTGACTTTCATCGCGAAATATGGCGCGTAGCAGCGCTTCGGTAACAGGCGCCTCAAGAGCGCGATGAAATTTATTGTTTAAATTCGCCACCGTCAGGTGAACTTTCCCGTCCAGCGCGTCTGCCGATGGGCAAACCGTCGCCGCATTCGCAACCCACATTGGCGACGCGGAACTCACGCTGGAAAGCCAGCGTGGCGCCTGACGCGCAACCTTATCCAGAATCTGTTCATCGCTACCCGTGAAGCCGAGCTGACGCAACGCCGGAATAAAAGGCCGCTCATGCGGCGGGATCACCGCCTGGGGAAAGCCGGCATCCGCCAAAGCCTTCATCTTTAGCAGCCCCTGCTTTACTGCCAGACGAGGATTCGACACCTGAAAACGGTGGCGGGTCGATGCCTCATTGCCGAAGGATAGCCCGGCATAATGGTGCGTAAGCCCCACCAGCCCGTCAAAATTAACTTCATGCGCCGTCATACCGCCTCCCTGCGAGAAAAGTCGAGGCCGGGGCTTAATGTCGCAGGCAACGTCAGTTCGGGAGACTCCAGACTAGCCATCGGCCAGGCGCAATAATCGGCGGCATACCAGGCGCTGGGTCGATGGTTGCCAGACGCGCCGACACCACCAAACGGCGCAGTACTCGCTGCCCCGGTGAGCGGTTTATTCCAGTTAACGATCCCTGCCCGCGCCTCCAGCAAGAGCTGTTCGAACTGCGCGCGATCCGTCGACACCAGCCCACACGACAGACCAAAACGGGTATTATTCGCCAGACGAATCGCCTCATCGAAATGCGCATAACGCCAGACGTTCAGCAGCGGACCAAACACCTCTTCATCCAGCACATCCGCGACGCCCGTCAGCTCAATGATGCCAGGCGTCAGCAGAGAGGTTCCCTCTTTGACCTTCCGCGGCGCCAGTAGCGTGCGACCGCCTAATGCCTCTCGTTGACGCCAGGCCTCCATCACATGCTGTGCCGCCTGCGCTGAAATCAGTCCGCCGATAAACGGCTGCGGATCGTCGTCCCATCTGCCGGGCTGCAGACGTCCGGCGACGTCAACCAGCCGCGCCAGAAATGCATCTCCCTGCGCACCCTGTTTTACCAGAAGGCGTCGCGCGCAGGTGCAGCGCTGTCCGGCGGTAATAAACGCCGATTGCAGCGTCAGATGTACCGCCGCATCCATATTTGTCGCATCCTCAATAATGAGCGGGTTGTTTCCGCCCATTTCAAGGGCCAGGATTTTTTCCGGCTGGCCGGATAGCTGGCGATGAAGCTGATATCCGGTACTGGCGCTGCCGGTAAACAGCAGTCCGTCGAGATCGTCGAGCGAACTCAGCGCTTGTCCGATCTCCCGGCCGCCCTGCACCAGATTAAGAACGCCTGCCGGTAGCCCCGCCCGTTCCCAGAGTTTTATTACCGTTTCCCCGGTCCATGGCGTTAGCTCGCTAGGTTTGAAAATCAGCGTATTGCCTGCCAGCAACGCGGGCACAATATGGCCATTCGGTAAATGGCCGGGAAAGTTATAAGGGCCGAATACCGCCAGCACACCGTGAGGACGATGGCGCAAAGTCGCGGCGCCATCGACAAGTTCGCTTTTTTGTTCGCCTGTTCTGGCGTGGTAAGCCTTAATCGAGATGGCAATCTTATTGATCATCGCCGTCACTTCCGTTGCCGCCTCCCAGCGCGGTTTACCGGTTTCACGCGCGATGACCTCCGTGAGATCGGCTTTATGCGCCTCCAGCAGGGCGGCAAATTTCTCTACGATAGCCTGTCGTGCCGCAAAAGGCTGTCTGGCCCAACAAGGAAACGCCTCACGCGCCGCCTGACAGGCCTCGGCGACCTGTGCCGCATTAGCGTCATTCCCCTGCCAAATTATCTCCGCGCTCACCGGGTTCGTTTTGCGGCGGCGTTCGCCCTGACCGGTTATCCAGTCGCCGTTTATCCATAGCGTCATACGGTTGTCTCCTCAGCGCAAAGGCGTACCAGCCGAACGTGGTCGCCCGCGCGACATTTCAGCGCATCCAACTGCGCGGCGGTAAGTACAAGTCGTGAAGTCTGCGGATCGGCACGCACCAGCGCGGCCCGAAAGTGGTGATAGTTTTCATTGGCGACCAGACATGCCGGATAGTCGCCAGGCGCGGGTTGCCCTTCCGCGACTTCCACCAGTCGGCTTTTACGAATAGCCCGCACGCGGTCAATATCACACTCCAGCGTCGGCCCACCGTCGAAGATGTCGATATAGTGGCGATAGCGAAAGCCTTCCTTTTCCAGCACCGCGCGGGCTGGCGCCGTTTGCGGGTGGACTTCGCCAATCACGGCCTGTGCCTCTTCAGATAAGAAGTGGGTATAAATAGGATGTTTGGGCATCAGCTCGGCGATAAACGCTTTTTGCCCGGTACCGCATAAAAAATCCGCCCGGCTGAAATCCATAGAAAAAAAGCGTTTGCCGAGACTTTGCCAGAAGGGAGAATAACCGTGCTCGTCAATGACGCCGCGCATTTCCGCCACCACTTTCTCATTGAATTTATCGCGAAACGCGGCCATAAACATAAAGCGCGATTTTGACAACAGGTAGCCGTTACCCTCTTTACGCCATTCGGGATCGAGAAACAGCGTGCAAAGCTCACTGCTGCCAGTGTGATCATTACTCAGGAATAATGTTGGCAACGCGTTATATACATTCAGCTCTTTGGAGGCATGAACCAGCGTACCGACACGATAGTTATACCAGGGGTCGTTAAGACCGACCGCGACCTCAATGGCGCAGATCCCGCCGACCTCACCCGTTTCACTGTCTTCGAGAACGAATACATACCCTTGTTCGCCTTTTGGCAGCTCGCCGGACCAGGTTTTTAGCGCGCGTTCAATGCGGGCCGCCAGCGTCGCTTCATTTGCCGGTAGCGAGGTTAAGCCGCCGCCCGTTTTGCCTGCAAGCTGCATCAGCGCGGCGATATCCGCATGTTCGACAGGACGAATCACCCGCATGATGCGCCTCCCGTCTGAAGGCGTTCGCACGCCAGGGCAAAACGATCAAGCCCGGTGGCTATCTCCTCGTCGCTCACATTTAACGCTGGCGCAAAACGCACCACGTCGCCACCGGCAATGAGCACCATCACGCCTGCTTTTGCCGCTTCCTGGGCGATGAGTTTGGCTTTTCCGGCAAACTCCGTCTGTAGCACACAGCCAAGCAGTAGCCCCAGACCGCGAATTTCACTGAACATGCCAAAACGTACATTAATGGTATTTAGGCGCTCAATAAACGCATCGTGGCGCTGTCTGACGCCGTTTTGCATCTCCGGCGTATTGATGATATCCAGTACTTTTCCGGCAACTGCCGTCGCCAGCGGATTACCGCCGTAGGTGGTGCCATGCGTGCCTGGCGTCATAACGCTGGCATAGTCTTGCGTGGTCAGCATCGCGCCGATCGGGAAGCCCCCACCCAACGCTTTAGCAGTCGTCAGGATATCGGGCGTAACGCCATAATGCATATATGCATACAGTTCGCCGGTACGTCCGACGCCCGTCTGCACCTCATCAAAAATCAGTAACGCCTGATGCCGGTCGCACAATTCACGCAGCCCCTGCAAAAAAGCTTTCGTGGCGGGGATCACGCCGCCCTCGCCCTGCACCGGTTCTACGATTACGGCGCAGGTATTGTCATCAATTAGCGCGCTGGCGGAGTTCAGATCGTTATAGGCTGCATGACGAATATCCGGCGGCAGCGGCGCAAAGTCCTGTGAATAGGTGGGTTGACCGCCAGCGCTGACGGTAAAGAGCGTGCGGCCATGGAACGCGTTTTTAAAGGCCACAATGCCGCTTTTATGGTTGCCGACACGATCGTGGGCATATTTGCGCGCCAGTTTTAATGCAGCTTCATTTGCTTCAGCGCCTGAATTACAAAAGAAAACGCGTTCGGCGAAGGTAGCGTCGATCAGTTTTTTCGCCAGTCGCAGCGCCGGTTCATTGGTGTAACCGTTCCCGGTATGCCAGAAGCGATTCGCCTGTTCATTTAACGCCTCGCGCAGCGCCGGATGCGCATGTCCCAATGCGTTGACCGCGATCCCGCCAGCAAAATCAATGTACTCTTTCCCCTGCTGATCCCACAGGCGTGAGCCTTCTCCGCGTACAGGAATAAAAGGCGCGGGAACATATACCGGCACCATCCATTCATCAAAGTTTTCGCGCGTAACTGACAGAGACATAGCGACCTCTTTTGGTAAAAATAAAGTTATTTATATGTTAATTAATATGAGTGTTTGCGCTGTAAATGTAGATTGCAGCATTCGTGCCAGCCAGCGTTAACATTGCATAAACAGAAGTGATAAACGGTAAATCAATGGGTTACAGCGTAGCGATATTCACTTTTACTGCATGAAAAGTGAATATTTCCGCATAATCGGTGGCTAAAAAGAGGAAAAAGCGAAATATTATTCAGCTGCCAAATATAATTCTGGAATTGTGATCTTATACGAAATTTACTGGAAATTACCGCCCCGTTCTGGCGCATCTGCACGCAAACTGTGCCATTTTCGCGCTATAGAAAACACCATACGCTTCCATTGGCCGAATCTGACGATGAGTGGCAGTCACCCGGTAAAATTTCTGCTACCATCCCAACACGATTCACCTTGCAAAGTGGCAGTGACTATGAAATTTGTCTCTTTTAATATCAACGGCCTGCGCGCCCGTCCCCATCAGCTTGAAGCGATTGTCGAAAAACACCAGCCCGATGTGATCGGTCTACAGGAGACAAAAGTCCACGACGAAATGTTCCCGCTCGAAGAGGTCGCGAAGCTGGGCTATAACGTTTTCTATCATGGACAAAAGGGCCATTACGGCGTCGCGCTGCTAACAAAAGCCACGCCCATTTCCGTCAGACGCGGTTTCCCGGATGATGGCGAAGAGGCGCAACGCCGCATTATCATGGCGGAAATCCCCTCGCCGCTGGGTAATATTACCGTCATTAACGGCTATTTCCCGCAGGGGGAAAGCCGGGATCATCCGTTGAAGTTCCCCGCGAAAGCGCAGTTTTACCAGAACTTGCAAAACTATCTTGAAACGGAACTCAAGTGTGATAATCCGGTATTAATTATGGGCGACATGAATATCAGCCCGACCGATCTGGATATTGGCATCGGCGAAGAGAACCGCAAACGCTGGCTGCGTACCGGTAAATGCTCCTTCCTGCCGGAGGAGCGTGAATGGATGTCACGGTTACTGAAGTGGGGATTAGTGGACACGTTCCGTCAGGCGAATCCGCAAACGATGGATAAATTTTCGTGGTTTGATTACCGCTCAAAAGGTTTCGTGGATAATCGCGGGCTGCGCATTGACCTCTTGCTGGCAAGCGCTCCGCTGGCGGAACGTTGCGCAGAAACCGGTATAGACTACGACATTCGCAGTATGGAAAAACCCTCCGACCATGCGCCGGTCTGGGCGACGTTTCGTGTTTGATTCCGCTTTCTGATTAACCGTAAGGCCGGGATAGCGCGACGCTTCCCGGCAGGAATAACGACCTTAACGACAATGATAAAAAAACTCGATGTTGTTGCCGCCATCATTGAACGCGACGGCAAAATACTGCTGGCCCAGCGCCCAGCTCATGCGGATCAAGCTGGTTTTTGGGAGTTTGCCGGCGGTAAAGTCGAACCCGGCGAAACCCAGCCGCAGGCGCTTATCCGCGAGCTACGCGAAGAGTTAGGGATTGACGCCACGCCCGGCGTCTATATCGCCAGCCATCAACGCGACGTGTCTGGCCGACGGATTCATTTGCACGCCTGGCATGTGCCTGCGTTTAACGGTCTGATACGTGCGTTGGAACATCAGGCCTTAGCCTGGTGTACGCCGGAAGAGGCGCTGGAATACCCCCTCGCCCCGGCGGATATTCCGCTATTGCAGGCGTTTATGGCTTTACGCGACGCCAGACTAACGGATTCGTGCTGATGGTTTTTTCGTCACGCTGGCACTGGAGCAAGACGCCTTCCACTTTTATTACCGCGCCTTCGGAGTAATTCTGATCCTGGTAAACGCAGCACTGAATGCAGGGCTGGGACGACTGACCGCGCGTGCTGAAAACTTCCGGCGGGACATTCACCTGAATATCAGGACGACTGTTCTGGTTTGCCAGCCCGACCATTGGCATTATCGCCATCACGGCGACCACGAGGCTTCGGCACATAGGAGTTCCTTATTTTTCTAAGTATATTCTCAGTATAACGGTAAGCCGCCGTGAAAACTTTAATCCTCTTTTGTCATCGCTTTTAGTTATGACCCTCGCCCCGTTATGAATTTACTTAGCAGCGTCATTTTTTTCTTGCTTACCGTCACATTGCTGATGGTATAGTCGAAAACTGCAAATACATATTCTGATAAAACGCAAATACAACCACATTAATATATAAGAGGTTTTTATATCTATGGATCAGACATGTTCTCTGGAATCGTTCCTCAACCATGTACAAAAGCGCGACCCGCATCAAACCGAGTTCGCGCAAGCCGTCCGTGAAGTCATGACCACCCTGTGGCCGTTTCTTGAACAAAACCCCCGTTACCGCCACATGTCTTTACTGGAACGTTTGGTTGAACCAGAGCGCGTAATTCAGTTTCGCGTAGTGTGGCTGGACGACAAAAACCAGGTGCAGGTAAATCGCGCCTGGCGTGTGCAGTTCAACTCTGCTATCGGCCCCTATAAAGGCGGTATGCGCTTCCATCCTTCGGTAAACCTTTCCATCCTTAAGTTCCTCGGCTTTGAGCAAACCTTTAAAAATGCCCTCACCACGTTGCCGATGGGCGGCGGTAAAGGCGGCAGCGATTTCGATCCGAAAGGGAAAAGCGAAGGCGAAGTGATGCGTTTCTGCCAGGCGCTGATGACTGAACTGTATCGCCATTTAGGGCCGGATACCGACGTGCCTGCCGGGGATATCGGCGTGGGCGGGCGCGAAGTGGGCTTTATGGCGGGAATGATGCGCAAGCTTTCCAATAACAGCTCCTGCGTCTTCACCGGCAAAGGGCTTTCCTTCGGCGGCAGCCTGATTCGCCCGGAGGCGACGGGCTATGGCCTGGTCTACTTCACTGAAGCGATGCTTAAACGTCATGGTCTTGGTTTCGAAGGGATGCGCGTCGCCGTGTCCGGCTCCGGCAACGTAGCGCAATACGCCATTGAGAAAGCGATGGCCTTTGGCGCGCGCGTGGTTACCGCGTCGGATTCGAGCGGGACGGTGGTCGATGAAAGTGGCTTCACGCCAGAGAAGCTGGCGCGTCTGTGTGAAATTAAAGCCAGCCGTGACGGTCGCGTCGCTGACTACGCCCGTGAGTTTGGCTTAACCTATCTGGAAGGCCAGCAGCCCTGGAGCGTACCGGTGGATATCGCCCTGCCATGCGCGACGCAGAACGAACTGGACGTTGACGCCGCGCGCGTACTGATTGCCAATGGCGTAAAAGCCGTGGCGGAAGGGGCAAATATGCCAACCACGATTGAAGCGACCGATCTCTTCCTTGAGGCAGGCGTACTGTTTGCGCCGGGTAAAGCCGCCAACGCGGGCGGCGTGGCGACATCGGGGCTGGAAATGGCGCAGAACGCCGCGCGGTTGAGCTGGAAAGCCGAGAAAGTGGACGCCCGTCTGCATCACATTATGCTGGATATCCACCACGCCTGTGTCGAGTACGGCGGCGATAATAAGCATACCAACTACGTTCAGGGCGCCAACATCGCCGGTTTCGTGAAAGTCGCCGACGCCATGCTGGCGCAGGGCGTCATTTAATCCCGTCGTCAGGCCAGATGGCTTTACGCTTATTCGGTCTGACGGCCTGTCTCCTCAGCAGGCGGGCTTTTTTTGCCCGCTCGCTTACGCGGCGCGCTCTTTTTCTTGTCTCCACCGCCTGGCGCGACTATCCCTCTGAAGCGCTTCACCGGCGTGCGCTTAGCCTGCTCGATCAGCTGATATAACGTGCCGACCAGCGGTTGCATAAAATCCTGGTAACGGCACTGCTTTTCGCTGATTTGCGTCAAAACAGATTCCCAGTGCGCGGTCATATCTGGACGGGCCGCCATTTCCGGCAGCGAATGTATTAACGCTTTGCCAGCATCGGTAGAATGAATATAGCGCCCTTTTTTGGTCAGAAAGCTACGTTTGAACAGCAGCTCGATAATCCCCGCTCGCGTGGCTTCCGTCCCCAGCCCATCGGTCGCGCGCAGGATCTTTTTCAGATCTTTATCCTGCACGAAGCGGGCAATTCCGGTCATCGCGGAAAGCAATGTCGCATCGGTGAAATGACGCGGCGGCTGGGTTTGGCGCTCGACCACTTCCCCCTTTTCACACAGCAACTCATCACCTTTGACGACAACCGGCAGCGGCGTACCGTCGTTTTCCTCGTCGCGCTCTTTACTGCCCAGTAACGTCCGCCAACCGGCCTCCGCCAGAAAACGCGCTTTGGCGACAAATTTTCCTTTGGCGATTTCCAGTTCAATAACGCATTTACGAAACACCGCGTCCGGGCAGAACTGCATCAGATACTGACGCGCAATCAGGGTGTACACTTTCGCTTCGTTTTCCGTCAGATGGACAGAAGAACTGCGCGCCGTCGGGATAATCGCGTGGTGCGCATCCACTTTTTTGTCATCCCAGCAGCGATTGCGCGTATCAGGGTTAACCACAGGCTGCGGCAGTAAATCCGGGGCGTGGACGCTAATCGCGTTCATGACCGCCTGCCGTCCGGCAAAGTGTTCTTCCGGCAGATAACGGCAGTCGGAACGCGGATAGGTAATCAGTTTGTGGGTTTCATAGAGCTTCTGACAAATATCAAGCACGTTTTGCGCGCTCAGGCCAAAGCGTTTAGCGGCTTCAATCTGTAGCGTCGAGAGCGAAAACGGCAGCGGCGCGGATTCTGATTCCCGTTTATCATTATAACTGGTTACCAGCGCGGGCTGACCGTTGATTCGGTTCACTACATGCTCCGCCAGCGGACGATGAAGCAAGCGCCCCTCTTCATCCTGATAAGGTTCGCACGCCTCGCTCGGCTGCCAGATAGCGGTAAAACGCTCGTCGGCAGGCGTAACGATGTGCGCCTTCACTTCAAAGAAGTCTTTGGCGACGAAGTTCTCAATCTCTTCGTCTCGCCGCACCACCAGCCCCAGTACCGGCGTCTGCACGCGTCCCACGGATAACACGCCCTGATAGCCGGCATTACGGCCCAGGATCGTGTAAGCGCGGGTCATATTAATGCCATACAGCCAGTCCGCTCGCGCTCGCGCCAGCGCGGAGACGCACAGCGGCACGAAGTCGCTGTTCGCCCGCAGCCTGTCAATAGCACGCTCGACCGCCTGCGGGTTAAGGTCGTTTATCAGACAACGCCGCACCTGCTGGCGCTTTTCGGCAGGAAGCTGGAGATAATCCAGCACTTCATCAACCAGAAGCTGCCCTTCGCGATCCGGGTCGCCGGCGTGAATAATTTCACCGGCTTGATGCAAAAAGCGCTTAATCACATTGAGCTGTTTGGTGACGGAAGGACGAGGCTGAAGCTGCCATTTTTCCGGCACGATAGGCAGGTCAGCCAGATTCCAGCGCGCATAACGGCTGTCATACGCATCCGGCTGCGCCTGTTCCAGCAAATGACCAATACACCAGGTGACGACCTGCCCGTTTCCGCACTCAATAAAACCATCGCCTTTACGGTGCGGTTTTGGCAGCACATCCGCAATGGCGCGCCCCAGACTCGGTTTTTCGGCAATAAACAACCGCATCAGGTTAACGAATCTCAACCATAGCGCGACCGCCGCGGGCCTCGACCAGTCCGCCAATCGCGGTCAGATCGATACCAAATTCCGCCGCGGTGGCTTTAACATCGTCTTCGGCGTCCGGCGTTACCGCCAACAGCAGACCGCCTGACGTTTGCGGATCGCACAGCAGGCTACGAACTTCACGCGACATGTCGCCCATCAAATGACCATAGCTGGCGAAGTTGCGCTCTGTGCCGCCCGGTACGGCGCCCAGAGCAATATACTCTTCCACGCCCGGCAGTTTAGGGATGTCCTGATAGCAAAGCAGCGCCTGCACGCCTGCGCCCTGGCACATCTCGCTCAGGTGCCCCAGCAGGCCAAAACCGGTAACGTCAGTCATAGCTTTTACGCCGTCGATATTGGCAAACGCCGCGCCAGCAATGTTCATCCGACACATGACTTCCGTCGCCAGCCCCTGATGTTCAGGCTTAAGCAGCGATTTTTTCTCGGCGGTGGTCAACACGCCAATCCCCAACGGTTTGGTCAGAAAGAGTTTGCATCCCGCCTGCGCGGTACTGTTTTTCTTCACCCGTTCGGTCGGCACTACGCCTGTGACCGCGAGACCAAAGATCGGCTCCGGGGCGTCAATAGAGTGTCCGCCCGCCAGCGCGATACCGGCCTGACGGCAGGCAAAACGCCCCCCCTCGGTCACTTCACGCGCAATATCGGGCGACAGGGTATTAATCGGCCAGCCAAGGATCGCGATCGCCATAATCGGTTTGCCGCCCATCGCAAAAATATCGCTGATGGCGTTTGTTGCCGCAATGCGGCCAAAATCAAACGGGTTGTCGACTATCGGCATAAAGAAGTCGGTGGTGCTGATGATACTGGTGCCATTACCCAGATCGTAAACCGCCGCATCATCGCGGGTTTCATTACCCACCAGCAGATTCGGGTCAACGAACTTCGCCTGCTCGCTATGCAGGATAGTCTCCAGCACTTTAGGGGAAATTTTACAACCGCAACCAGCGCCGTGGCTGTATTGCGTTAAACGAATGGCTTGCTCGCTCATGGACATCTCCTGTCATTGCATTCGCGCTATGGTAGCGCTCATTCCCTGATGTGGTAAGTATCACTGTCTGAATTACCGCGCCTTTGCTCAGAATCCAGACAGTTTTATCCCTCAGCGTCAGAAATAACGCACAAACGGCGTGGGGTCGGGGGTACTGATCGTCGTTGACGCTTTGAGCTGCGGCGTGCCGAGATAGAGAAAACCAACAATTTTATCCTGCGGGCGGCACTCAAAGGCTTCCCGCACGATAGCGCTCTCCGTTAATGCGCCGCTACGCCAGATACCATTAAACCCTTGCGCAATCGCCGCCATTTGCATCGCCATCACCGCGCATCCGGCAGACATCTCCTGCTCCCACACTGGAACCTTATGGTTTTCTTCGCATTTCGCCACCACGGTAATGATCAGCGGTGCGCGAAACGGCGCATTACGCGCTTTTTCGATCGCTTTCTCATCGCCCCCGGCAGCGACAGCGCCTTGTTCAAGCACGGCGCTGAAGCGGTCGCGCCCCTCTCCTTCAATCACAAAAAAACGCCACGGCTGTAGAGATTTATGATCGGGAACACGCATTCCCGCCCGCAGAATGTTCTGTAATTGCTCTCCGACAGGCGCCGGTTCTGCGAGACGAGAGGCGCTACGACGGTTGACCAGCAGTTCTAGTGCATCCATTTGATTAACTCCAGCAATGATATTTATTCACAAAATTAACACGGGAGCGGATTTTGTTACAGCGCAGGCAGTGATTCCTGCTGACAACTGCCTGATGGGTCATTACGATAGCCACATCTTAATGCTTTATCCTCACCAAGGTATAAGCGTTGTTACTCAGATAGGGAGAATACATGCGAACCCTGTGGCGATTTATTGCCGGATTTTTTAAATGGACGTGGCGAGTGTTGAACCTCGTCCGTGAAATGGTACTCAACCTGTTCTTTATTTTTTTGGTTCTGGTGGGCGTTGGGATCTGGATGCAGATCGGTAACGGCAGCAACAGTGAGCAAACGGCGCGCGGCGCTTTGCTGCTGGATATTTCCGGCATCATTGTGGATAAACCCTCCACCAATCACCGTCTGGGCGCGCTGGGACGCCAGTTATTTGGCGCCAGCTCCGACCGTCTGCAGGAAAACTCCCTGTTTGACATCGTCAACGCTATTCGTCAGGCGAAAGATGACCGTAACATCACGGGTATCGTTCTGGATCTGAAAAACTTCACCGGCGCCGATCAGCCGTCAATGCGCTATATCGGTAAAGCGCTGCGCGAATTCCGCGATAGCGGCAAACCGGTTTTCGCCGTGGGTGAAAACTACAGCCAGGGTCAGTATTACCTCGCCAGTTTCGCCAATAAAATTTGGCTTTCCCCACAGGGTCAGGTAGATCTTCACGGCTTCGCTACGAATGGCCTGTACTACAAAACGCTGCTGGATAAACTGAAAGTCTCTACCCACGTTTTCCGGGTCGGCACCTATAAATCCGCCGTCGAGCCGTTTATCCGCGACGATATGTCGCCCGCCGCCCGCGAGGCCGACAGCCGCTGGATAGGCGAACTGTGGCAGAACTACCTGCATACCGTTTCCGCCAATCGCCAGATTTCGCCGCAACAACTCTTCCCCGGCGCGCAGGCTATTATCGACGGGTTAACTAGCGTGGGCGGCGACACCGCCAAATATGCGCTCGACCATAAACTGGTGGACGCCCTCGCCTCCAGCGCAGATGTTGAAAAAGCGCTGACGAAGCAGTTTGGCTGGAGCAAAACCGAAAATAACTATCGCGCGATCAGCTATTACGATTATTCGCTGAAAACGCCTGCGGATACCGGCGGTACTATTGCGGTTATTTTCGCCAATGGCGCGATTATGGATGGCGAAGAAACGCCAGGGAATGTCGGCGGCGACACTACGGCATCGCAGATCCGCGACGCACGCCTTGATCCTAAAGTGAAAGCGATTGTGCTGCGCGTCAATAGCCCAGGCGGTAGCGTCAACGCCTCCGAAGTTATCCGCGCCGAACTGGCGGCGGCAAGAGCGGCTGGCAAACCGGTGGTGGTCTCAATGGGCGGCATGGCGGCCTCCGGCGGTTACTGGATCTCTACGCCGGCAAACTATATCGTGGCCAGCCCCAGCACGCTGACGGGTTCAATTGGCATCTTCGGCGTCATCAATACGGTAGAAAACAGCCTGTCGTCGATTGGCGTACACAGCGACGGCGTTTCCACCTCGCCGCTGGCGGATATTTCGATGACCAAAGCGCTGTCACCGGAAGTGCAGCAGATGATGCAACTCAGTATTGAGTACGGCTACAAACGCTTTATCACACTGGTGGCAGACGCGCGTAAGCGTACGCCGGAGCAGATTGATAAAATCGCACAAGGCCATGTCTGGACCGGAGAAGACGCGAAAGCCAATGGTCTGGTGGACAGTCTCGGCGACTTTGACGACGCCGTCGCCAAAGCGGCGGAGCTGGCGAAACTGAAACAGTGGCATCTTGATTACTATCAGGACGAACCGACGGTCCTTGATATGGTCATGGACAGTATGACCGGATCAGTACGCGCCATGCTGCCGGAGGCCATTCAGGCGATGCTCCCGGCGCCGCTCGTTTCCGCCGCCAACACGGTGAAGGCCGAGGGGGATAAACTGGCGGCATTTAACGATCCGCAAAACCGTTATGCGTTCTGTTTGACTTGCGCGAACGTTCGCTAATGCTTCATCAATAGCCATACCGGATGGCGGCGTCTGCTCATAGCCGCCATCCGGTAATCATTAATACGTCCTTCGCGACACGACTGAACATTATCATGCAAAAGAAATCAATTTACGTTGCCTATACCGGCGGTACTATCGGTATGCAGCGCTCAGATAAAGGGTATATCCCGGTGTCCGGGCACCTTCAGCGCCAGCTGGCGCTGATGCCGGAATTCCACCGCCCGGAGATGCCGGATTTTACCATCCATGAATATGCCCCGCTGATGGATTCATCAGATATGACGCCGGAAGACTGGCAGCATATCGCTGCAGATATCAAAGCACACTACGATGAGTATGACGGTTTTGTTATTCTGCACGGCACCGACACGATGGCGTTTACCGCATCGGCGCTCTCTTTCATGCTGGAAAATCTGGGTAAACCGGTTATTGTGACAGGGTCACAAATTCCGTTGGCTGAGCTGCGTTCCGACGGGCAAATTAATTTGCTGAATGCGCTTTATGTCGCCGCCAACTATCCTGTTAATGAAGTAACGCTGTTTTTTAATAATCGTCTGTTCCGCGGCAATCGCACGACCAAAGCCCATGCGGATGGTTTTGACGCTTTTGCCTCTCCTAATCTGCCGCCCTTGCTGGAAGCAGGAATTCACATTCGCCGTTTAAATACGCCTCCCGCGCCCTACGGTTCTGGTGAATTAATCGTTCACCCTATTACGCCGCAGCCGATAGGCGTAGTGACGATTTATCCGGGGATTTCCGCCGAGGTAGTACGTAACTTTCTGCGTCAGCCGGTAAAAGCGCTGATTCTGCGCTCTTATGGCGTAGGCAACGCGCCGCAAAATAAAGCGTTTTTACAGGAGCTGAAAGAGGCCAGTTCGCGCGGCATCGTGGTGGTTAACCTGACCCAATGCATGTCAGGGCGAGTCAATATGGGCGGGTACGCTACCGGTAATGCGCTGGCGCACGCTGGCGTGATTGGCGGTGCCGATATGACCGTCGAAGCCACCTTAACCAAACTGCATTATTTGTTAAGCCAGGGTCTGGACACTCAGGCGATTCGTAGCGCGATGGCGCAAAACTTGCGTGGTGAATTGACGCCGGATGATTAAAAAATCCCGACGACAAGGAGAAGATAATGACAAACCGGGCCTTATTACTGGTCGACTTGCAAAATGACTTTTGCGCCGGCGGCGCGCTGGCTGTAGCGGAAGGCGACAGCACCATCGACATCGCCAACGCTCTTATTGACTGGTGCCAGCCCCGGCAGATTCCGGTGCTGGCCAGCCAGGACTGGCATCCCGCACAGCATGGCAGCTTCGCCAGCCAGCATCAGGCGGAACCCTATAGTCAGGGAGAGCTGGACGGGCTGCCGCAAACGCTCTGGCCGGATCACTGCGTTCAACATACCGACGGCGCGGCGTTACATCCCCTGCTTAACCAACATGCGATTGACGCCTGCATCTATAAGGGTGAAAACCCGCTGATTGATAGCTACAGCGCGTTTTTTGACAACGAACATCGGCAGAAAACTACCCTTGATACCTGGCTTCGCGAGCATGACGTTACCGAGCTTATCGTGATGGGGTTGGCGACCGATTACTGCGTAAAATTTACGGTGCTGGATGCGCTAGAGTTGGGCTATGCCGTTAACGTTATCACCGATGGCTGTCGCGGCGTGAATATTCACCCGCAGGATAGCGCACACGCGTTTATGGAGATGGCGGCGGCAGGCGCGACGCTGTATACGCTGGCAGACTGGGAAGAGACGCAGGGCCAGGCTGTCGCCAGGTAGCGGAGCAGGTATCGTATCCGGTCAATACATCACGCAACGGTGAGACCATTGCATAGATCTTTGGGCCGGATACGTCACGCCAGCATCGCTACCAGGCAAAGCTCAACGCAGGCTGGAGAGCGCTTCTAACGAAACTCTTCTCGTTTCAATGCCAAAACAAAATAATATCAGCGCGCACGCCGCCAGCAGCATACCCAGCACAACAAAAACGGTGACAGATCCATAGCGGGTCAATAAAACCGCCACGCCGTAGGGGGTAAAGACAGCGACGATCCGCCCTACCGCATTCACAAAACCCGATCCACGTAGTCTAAGGTGCGTAGGCCATAATTCGGGAACGTAAACCGCCGAGGCGAAGCAGACGTACATATACAGAAAGGAAATCATTACTAGTCCATAAAGCAGAATGGCCCATTCCTCAGTCTGTATTGAGTAAAAATATCCTACTACCGCAATAACGATAAGCAACAGCGAACCAAATAACCGTCTGGGGAAATGGTCAATAATGAGCGCGGCGATAAATATGCCCACCGGCGCGCCAATCATAATGATGGCGGTCATGAAAATGGATTTTGTAACATCAATTCCTGAATTAACAAAAATTGTCGGGATCCATACCGTAATGGTATAAAGCGAAATGTTCATCGCAATCAATACAGTGATCGCCACTAACGTGCGCCGCAGCATTTGTCCTTTGAATAAGAGCCAGAATGTACCGTTTTCAAAGCGCGATTCCGTGGATTTATTGCTTTCCTGATGCGGCGGCAAAACAATACTTTTTTCTTTTTCTATTTGCGATTCAATCATGAGAAGCTGCTGTTCAGCCTCGCGTTGCCGCCCTTTACCTGCTAACCACCTGGGCGATTCGATAAAGTACTTCCCCGAAAGAGACCACGCCAGCAGCATCCCTATCCCGCCAAGAAGAAACATCATCCGCCAGCTTAAAAACGCAATGACCACTACGCCAATCCCCGCAGACAGCATCGGTGACCAGTTCCCTACAAAAGAGAGACGCGCGGACCATTTTCCTCGTACAACGGGAGGGATAAACTCGGTAAAAGAAGCATACCCAACCATAATCAATGCCCCCATGCCTGTCCCCATCAGACAACGAAAGAAAATCAGCCAGTACATATTGGGAACAAATGCGGCAGCCGTTGCGGAGATGCCCACAAGCAACAAATTAATGCGAAACGCTTTTCGACGCCCCAGGTAATCCCCAATAAAACCGCCGGTAAGCGAACCAATAAAATAGCCAAGCATCAGTGCCGATGTGAACGCGGCATTAAGATAATTATTCGACCAACCATTGTTTATCAATTTGGCCAGAACCACATTTCCTGAGTAACTCAAAAACCCCGTTAATAGCAGGCCAAAACTAATTATTCCAAAAATACGAAAATGAAACCGGGATAAAGGTAAGCGGTCTAGTCTGGCGCCGATATGATCATTGTCTTCCATCTGGATGGCCTCTAACGCAGCAAAATAATAAATTATTGTCTCGCGGCAAAGGGGTATTTGCCGCACTTGCTATCATCTGCCGTTTTTTTTGGCATAGTCCAGGCGAAAACAATCCAGTCAAGGATAATCTATCGATTAATAGACAAGCTGGATATTATTTTTATCGCAAAATGCGATCCATTCATCACCTGGCGTTTTATTCGTTATCAGGTAATGGATATGACTAAAATCGACCAACCGCACGAACGCTTTGCGATCAAATTTTGAGTGGTCCACCAATAACGCCACCTCTGTGGCCTGGCGAATCATCGTTTTTTTGATTTCAGCTTCCGCCTCGTTAGAATCAAGCGCCCCGCTCGCCATATCCAGCCCTTTACAACTCATTACCATAATATCAACATGATAACGGCTGATTATTTCTTTAGTGATACGCCCCTGCAGCGATAGCGTATTTTTATTTAACTCACCGCCCGTAGAAACAAGATTAATGTCCGATTGCGCCAGTTCATGGAAAGCTTCCGCTGAATTAGTTAACAAAGTAAGATCGTTTCGGTCTTTCAGGAGTTTTAGCAATTCCATTACCGTACTGCTGGAGTCGGCGGCCATCGTTGTTTTGTTTTTAATAAACGGAAGCGTATTACGGGCTATAATTTGCTTCTCTTCATAGAACGATTTTGCACGCTTATAAAAATGGATATTGTCAGCCAGCACCGCCGAATTTAATACCGCACCGCCATAAGTTCGAGTCAAAAAGCCTTCATCTTCGAGTTTTTCCAGATCGCGTCGAATTGTCTCTTCGGTTACCTGAAAAATTGAACTCAAGTTAGAGACTGTTACTTTTTTATCATTAGCGACCATTTTTTTGATCGCCTGAATCCTGTCTTTCGCCGCCACGATTACACCTCTGTTTTCGACGTCATGATAAACGTTGAGTATCTCACAGACTATGTTTACTTTCAAAATAAGCCGTTTGAATAACAGATTTTATCTGCATTTCGCCAAAAAAGAGGTGTAATGTATTGCTTATGGATTGTTCAGCGCTTCCGCCATTTGTCTCATCAATAACGCATCGTCATCCGTTAAGGTGATGGACAGCGCAGCGATATTCTCTCGTACCTGCTCCGGCGACGTGGCGCCGCTCAGTATCGAAATCAATTCGCTTTGTCGCAATATCCACGCCAGCGCCAGCGTCGGGACGGCGCAATGGTATTTGTCGCACAATGGCTGCCACTGCTCCAGCATATCAATAACCCGCAACATATTCTCACGCTGGAACCAGAGTTTATTCGCTCGCGCCCCGCCGGGAACATAGTCACGGGTAATGGTGCCGGTTAACAATCCCTGCTCCAGTGGCGAATAAACCTGTACCACGATGCCGTGCTCGCGGCATAGAGGCAGCAGCTCCGTTTCCAGCGCCCGGTCAAGAATGCTGTATTTCGCCTGTATGATGTCCAGCTCGCCATGTTTAAGGTATTCGCGGATATGGCTGACATCTACATTCGCCGCCCCGATAGAACGGATTTTCCCCTCTGCTTTCAGCTCATTGAGCACGCCAACGGTTTCTGCAATCGGCGTAAAAAACGGCGGTACTGACTGCCAGTGGGTCATATAGATATCGATATAATCAATCCCTAGTCGCTGGAGACTGGCATCAACTTCTTTACGAATAGAGTCCGGAGAAAGATTTTTATAAAGCTGGCGATCGCCGACTTTATTGAACAGACTCCCTTCCCGCTCCCAGACGATCCCGCATTTGGTCTCCACCACCATCTCGTTACGCGGTAATTTTTTCAGCGCCTGGCCGACAATCACTTCGCTATTGCCAAAGTTATAGCCCGGTGCCGTATCAATCAGCTTAATACCGCAACGGTGCGCCTCAACGATAGTATCGATGCAGACCTGCATATCGAGGTTGCCATTCCATGCCGGACCGCCGCCGATAGCCCAGGTGCCGAGTCCCATACGGGAAAGCGCTATATCTGTATTACCTAAAGGTATCATTTTCATCTGCCGCTATTACCCTTCGTATTCATTCAGGAGTTGTTCCACTAGCATTCTGTTTTTCACGCCCGTTGTGGCGCCCACGCTGAGTACCGATATCGCGGCCGTCGCATTGGCGAACCGTGCGCATTCACGCAGCGTTTTTCCCTCCAGCAGCGCGGTGATAAATCCCGATGCAAAATTATCGCCGGCGCCAATAGTGTCGATGGCGGTAATGCCTGCCACCGCAGGCACCTCCATTTTTATATCGGCGCTTTTGATAAAGCAGCCTTTCTTGCCAGTTTTAATCACCACTGTTTTTACGCCACATTGCAAAAAACAATCGGCAATATCATCCAGCGTCTCTTTCCCGGTCAGTTTTTTGGCTTCATCAATATTAGGAAACAGATAATCGACAAAACTTAGCGCTTCGCGAATATCGTCCAGAGTTTCATTCAGCCGCGGTTTGATCATGTCAGCGCAGATAACCAGTTGATGCGCTTTCGCCTGCGTAAAAATAGCCGTTAATGCTTTGCCATCCAGCAGCGGGCTGTTAAAGATACTTGCCAGTGATAACAGCCTGACCTGAGAAAAACGGTCAAAATCGACATCGTTAATATTTAGCTTCCACAGACTGCCGTTACGGTTAGTGACAAAGGTGCGCTCACCATCATCAGTCACCAGCCCAACATTAATTGAGGTATCAATATCAGCATCCTGCTTCAGGCTCTGAATATCGATATTCTCCTTCCGACAGTGGTCGAGAATAAAATATCCTGCCGCATCGTCGCCAACGCGACTCATTAGCGCAGTGCGATGCCCGAGACGCGAAATAATCGTGGCTTCATTAATCGCATCTCCCCCTGTGGTCATGGCAATTCGTTCTAATGGATACGAATCGACATCAAAGATATTTTTACTAACCGGTTGCAAAGGAATGTCGACAATGGCCGCCCCTATGCAAAGAACTTCGATTTCGTCCATATCATCATTCCGCTTTACCATCTGAACCGAACAGTTTGATTTTTTCCAGCGCGCGGGCTTTTACCGCTTTGCGTACTTCGCGTTCCAGATGCAGGAACGGCTGATCCTGATTCTCTTTTACCGCTACCATCGCGGCCTGACACAGTTCGGTGTGGATATTGATTTTCGAGATGCCCAGCGAAATGGCTTTTTTGATATCCGCGTCGCTAATACCGGAAGCGCCGTGTAACACTAGCGGTACGGAAACTGCCTGGCGCACGCGCTCCACGACCTCAAAATTCAGTTTTGGTTCAGAGGTGTACACGCCATGCTGGTTGCCGATGGCGACCGCCAGCGAGTCACAACCGGTGCGCGCTACAAATTCCGCCGCCTGATCCGGGTCGGTATAGTGATACCCCGCCAACGCCTCTTCATACACCGTTTCGTTCCCTACGTGCCCTAACTCCGCCTCTACCGGAATACCCAGCGGATGAAAGAAATCAACGGCTTCTTTGGTCAGGCGAATATTTTCTTCAAAGTCAAAGGATGAAGCGTCACGCATCAGCGAGTTCATGCCGTGCGTCCAGGCATTATGGATAATGTCCATGCTACGTCCATGATCCCAGTGGGTAATTACCGGCACAGAGGCTTTTTTAGCCATGGAAACCATCATATGAGAGAAGTCTTCAAATGAAGTATTGCCCACAAATCCGGTACCAAAGGAGATAATAACCGGCGAATTTGCCTCTTCCGCCGCATCAATCACTCCCATCAACATTTCCGCATTCCACACGTTAAAGTGCGCAATCGCGTAATGTTTATTTTGTGCATCATTTTCCCAATATTTTATATCTGCCAACATCGCTGTTTCTCCCGTTTTTTATTAATCACAAACTTTAATAACGCCTTTAATAATGTCGCGTTTGTTATTCACCGATTCTTCAAATGCACGTTGCACGTCTTTGTAATCGTAAATATGCGTCACCATTGATTTCACATCGAAACGCCCGGAGGAGATGGCATCAATAGTCACCGGATAGCGGTTGGCATAGCGGAATACCGTCTGGATGGAGACTTCACGGTTAATTTTGAGGAAATTAATCGCTGAATCTCCCGCGACAGTGCCAACAATCATGATCTTCCCGCCGCGCATGACCAGATACGGCGCTTGCTGAGTTGTGACGGCGGAACCGGCGGTTTCAAACACAATATCGGCGCCCATATCGTCGGTGAACTGCTGGCAGCGCGCGACAGTATCTTCTTTCGCCCCATTGATAACGGTTGTCGCTCCCAGTCGTTCAGCCATTGCCAGCCGTTTTTCCAGCACATCCACTACCGCGATATTGGTCGCCCCCAGACACTTACACGCTTGCAGGGTCATTAAACCAATGCAGCCCGCGCCGAGAATGACGATTTTCTTACCCGGTTTAACATCCGCCAGCATTGCCGCGTGCATTCCAACAGCAGCAGGTTCCACCAGCGCACCTTCCATAGTGTCCATATTGTCCGGAAGCTTGTACGTAAAACTTTCCGGATGGCACAGATAGTGCGTTAAGGCCCCGCGATAATTCGGCTGCGTCGCCATAAAATCAACATCCGGACAAATATTGTATTTTCCTTCCAGACAATAGCGGCAGTGGCCGCACGGCACGCCCGGCTCGATATTAACCCGATCGCCTGGCTTAAATTTGCTTACCCGATTGCCGACCGCAATGACCGTTCCGGCACACTCATGACCGAGACCAATTTCCTGATTTGGATCCTTCGGCGGAATGAATGGCCCGGACTCAAAACCGTGAACATCTGAACCACAAATCCCCACATATTCCACTTTAATCAGCACTTCGTTATCTTTTGGCACCGGAATATCCGCTGCGATAATTTTCATGGTGCCCGGCGTTTTTAATATCGCTTTTGAATTTTTCATTTTTATTCCTTTATTTACTCGTGACCTTATCAATGCCCAGACTTTCAACCGAAACACCCTTGGTCTCGATTCCGATAGTCGCTATTGCGACGGCGACGATAATCGAGACAGCGCCCAGCAGGACGAAAACGCCCGTCACGCCATAACCGTTGAGTAATACCGCCACAGCATAGGGGGCAGCGATACCGCTGATTCTGCCGACAGCGTTCGCCAGGCCGGAACCGCGAAGTTTCGCTTCTGTTGGCCAGATCTCCGGCACATAGACCGCCGAGGCATAACAGACATACATATAGACAAAGGTAATCAGGAAAAAGCCAATTAAGGTGATAAGCAACATGCTGGTTTGCAGTGAATAAATATATCCCAGCACGGCAATCAGAATTAATAAACCGACACCCATGGTTTTGCGCGGAATTTTATCCATTACCAGCATAGCGATAAATATGCCAAACGGTGCGCCGAACATACTCATGGTATTTAAAACGATCGAATCTTTGAGGTTGATGCCCTGTGTCATAAAGATGGTGGGCAGCCAGTTAATTAACGTGTATTGCACAACGTTCATGGCAATCAGCACGCAGGAACCCAAAATAACGCGTTTCAGTAATACGCCAGTGAACAATGCTGAATACGGTACGGAACGCGGCGGCTTGCCGCTGCTTTCAATAACAACCGGCGGCAGCGGTTTTCCTGTCTGACGTTCGATGCCTGCTTCAATGGCCTGCATAACCTTTTCGGCTTCCTGATAACGCCCGCGCGATTCCAGCCAGCGGGGAGATTCAGGGAAGTATCGCCAGGCAAGCGCGGTAGCAATCAGCGACAGCACAGCCGGGATCAGTAACTGCACGCGCCAGTTCCATTCCGCGCTAATTAGCGGCGTCAGCCCCATTGCAATCAGGGAACATAATGGATATGACCAGTTGCCAATAAACGAAACGCGACTCGACCAGGTTCCCCGGTTTCTGCCGGGCATGTACTCGGTAAATCCGGCGAACAGCGTGACCAGTAGTGCCCCTAATCCCACGCCCATCACAAAACGACAGGCAATCAGGAACATCATATTTGGTGAAAATGCGCCCACGATCATCGAGGCAATGTGAATCGCTTCATAAAGAATAAAGGCGTTCCTGCGTCCGGTTTTATCGCCGATAATGCCACCCACCAGCGCGCCGAGAAACATCCCCGCCGTGGTAATGGCGGAGAAGGTGGCTGTCGTGGAATTATCGGTCCAGCCTAACTCCTTGAGCTGGGCAAGAATTAATCCGCCGACGGCATTACTCCAGCAAACAAGCAGACCAAAGGCGACGACGGCAAACATTGATGAATGCCAGCGGCAATCCGGCAGGCGATCCAGCCGGGCGCCGCAGTGCGGTTTTGTTATCTGTTCCATGCGATAACGTTCCTTTAGCAGAAGGGTTATTCATCAAAGTCGTAGGTCATGATCACTTTAATGGCTGTCTTATCGACCATTGCGTCAAAGCCTTCGCGCCACTGAGAAAGACCGATACGATGGGTGATCATTGGTTTTACTTTGATAGCGCCGCTGGCAAGCAGGCGAATCGCATTGCGCCAGGATGTGGAGTCATAGGCCATATGCCCAATGATGCTTTTGTTCCAGGAAGTAATGTCGTTAATGGAGAAATCGAGCGGCTTAAATCCCATACCGACGCGAACCACTTCACCATTTGGCCGCAGCATGTCGATGGCCTGTTTAAGCGCAATGTTGGCACCGGAGCATTCGATCACCAGACCGAGGTTGTCTTTGCCGCAAATCTCCCGGCAGCGTGCGACGACATCTTCCGTGGAGCCGTTAACAAACGCCGTCGCGCCGAGTTCTTTGGCCACAGGGAAACGGACAGGAACATCCTCATCCAGGCCAACCACCACGATATTTACCGCCCCCATAATGCGGGCCATTTGGACCGAAAACAGGCCTAACGGACCGGTGCCGATGACTACTACGTCCTGGCCGGGTAAAAATTTGGATTGCTGGGCAATAGATTTATAGGCGTTGCAGATAGGGTCCAGTACTGCGGCTTCCTCGTAATCCACGCCTTCCGGGATCTCCCACAGGGCATGGCGATGGATTTTCAGGATTTCTCCCGGAACCAGGCAGTATTTGGAGAATCCACCACCCCAGGTATTGTTATCCAGTCCCAGATTCACTTTTTCTGTACAACACAGAAAATCGCCTTGTTCACAGGCAGGGCAAACGCCGCAAACGTGTCCGCTGTTGTCAGAAACCACGCGCTGGCCGACTTTCCAGTCTTTCACTTTTTCGCCCACCCGCGCGATACGTCCGGCGAATTCATGACCGCGAACGGAGTTAAATTCGTCGGACCCGCTGTCAACGTTATAGTGCTTCATATCCGCGCCGCAGATCGCCGCCGCTTTGATTTCGATAATCACGTCTTCCGGACCGCATACCGGCTCCGGGACATCAATCATTTTGTAGCCGCCAAAGGCCTTGCCAAATCTCGCCAGTGCTTTCATTGCATCTTCCTTTGTGTTTGGTGTGCATCAATGCTCATCATACTTAACCATAAAATCTTTAAGGTCAACGACAAATCTTTAAAACACAGATAATGATCTGTATTTGCCAACCAAGATCACAAACTCAACGAAACAAACGGCGATAAAACCAAAAAGATGGAAGCCGTATCGCGAAAGACGGCGTGAACGCCTGCGCAGGTTTCCATGGATGAAGATGCTAATCTGCTGCGGTTATTTTTTCGCCACCCCATTCTGTGGCGTGTTTCTGTTTTAGATGTCGAAGAGGATCGTTAAAGAAGCCTGTGCGGTGTTTATTCAACCGGCGCAGAAGATTGTCGACAAATATGGTCTCGATGGGATCGATCTTGACTGGGAATATTCGTTTAACGTCGCATTTAAAAGCGCTTCGTCAGCTAATGGGCCCCAAAAATGGGTCACCCTCGTCGTCGGCGCGAATGCGGAAAGTCCGAAAAGCTGGCTGGACGTGAAAGCTATAGCCCCGTAGCTCGATTTTATCAATCTGATGACTTACGACATGGCCCTATGGCACACAGTATTTCAACGCCAATACGTATGACTCAAACGCCTGGCCTGCTGCTGACAGTGAAGTCTGCCGGGGGAAAGCGCTGTTTGCCCTCCCTTATGAAAATCCGCGCTCGGTGGCGATCAACGCGGAACAGATTAAAAAGCGCGGGCTGGCTGGCGCAATGTTCTGGGAATAAGGCACCGATGACAATAATCAGTTAGCGACACAGTTGGCGGACTCGCTGGACATTAAGCGTTATTCGTAAAAATATGGCGGGCCTGTGTCTGGCAGCAATGAGCAGGCCCGGTAAGCACAACGCATTGGCAATGAAACCGCCGGATGGCGGCTACCTCTTATCCGGCTGCCGTTACTGCATTTTCAATGTCGCAATCGGCTTTGACGTAATACCGAAATCCGCTTTGAGCTGCTGCTTGCTTTTCATCACCATCTGACCGTGAGTATCGATCGTCATATGTTGCGCTTCGGTATTGTGCCGCGCCTGCCATAGCATCACCAGTTGCAGGCTGTTTTCTTTCTGTTCCGGCGTCAACGCCACGCCATCCGGCCATTTACCCAGCTCAACGGCGGTGGATAAACGTTGATACACTTCCGGCGTCATGCTGTTAATGATCTCATCAAGATTCATGATGTGTCCGCTCCTGTGGAATAATTTGCTGAATCGTTTTTTCAGCCTTTCAGTTGATCGCCGTTTTTCTCGTCAGAAAAGGCCAGCGAGGCCGAGTTAACGCAATAGCGCTCACCGGTTGGCTGCGGCCCGTCCGGGAAAACGTGTCCGAGATGCGCATCGCAGTTACCGCAACGAATTTCGACACGCTGCATGCCATGAGAAAAATCGTCTATGTAACGAATCGCCTCTTCGCTGACAGGCTGGTAAAAGCTAGGCCAGCCGCAGCCTGAATCGTATTTGGTGTGGGAGTGAAAAAGCGGCGTATCACAGACCAGGCAGTGATAAACCCCATCGCGTTTATTATGTAGCAGGCGTCCGGTAAATGGCGGTTCTGTGCCACGATCCTGCGTCACATAGAATTGCATTTCGGACAATTTTTTCTTGAGTTCTTCTGCTGAAGGTTGGTTAGCCATTTGCTCACATCTCACTTTAAACGTGCTCACATTGCCTGACCGATTCTAACAAAACATTAACACCTCAGTACCAACTTTTGTTCTAAACTTGATCATTGCGAAATGGCGGCTCACGAATCGTGACTGATGTCACATTATTATCTCGGTTGCCCTTTAAAATTCGGGGCGGCGCCCCCATGTGGTTTCAAGCCGAAAGGAAGAGTGAGGCGAATCAGCCGCGCAAAGGTTGTGCAGAGGATTGATTTGTCGCAATGATTGACACGATTCCGCTTGACGCTGCGTAAGGTTTTTGTAATTTTACAGGCAACCTTTTATTCACTAACAAATAGCTGGTGGAATATATGACTATCAAAGTAGGTATCAACGGTTTTGGCCGTATCGGTCGCATTGTTTTCCGTGCTGCTCAGAAACGTTCTGACATCGAGATCGTTGCAATCAACGACCTGTTAGACGCAGAGTACATGGCATACATGCTGAAATATGACTCCACTCACGGCCGTTTCGACGGTACTGTTGAAGTGAAAGACGGTCATCTGATCGTTAACGGTAAAAAAATCCGTGTTACCGCTGAACGCGATCCGGCTAACCTGAAATGGGACGAAGTTGGTGTTGACGTAGTGGCTGAAGCTACCGGTATCTTCCTGACTGACGAAACCGCGCGTAAACACATCACCGCTGGCGCGAAAAAAGTGGTTCTGACGGGTCCGTCTAAAGACAACACCCCAATGTTTGTTAAAGGCGCTAACTTTGACAAATACGAAGGCCAGGACATCGTTTCCAACGCTTCCTGCACCACCAACTGCCTGGCGCCGCTGGCTAAAGTTATCAACGACAACTTCGGCATCATCGAAGGTCTGATGACTACTGTTCACGCGACTACCGCAACCCAGAAAACCGTTGACGGCCCGTCTCACAAAGACTGGCGCGGCGGCCGCGGCGCATCTCAGAACATCATCCCGTCCTCTACTGGCGCTGCTAAAGCGGTAGGTAAAGTACTGCCGGAACTGAATGGCAAACTGACTGGTATGGCGTTCCGCGTTCCGACTCCGAACGTATCCGTTGTTGACCTGACCGTTCGTCTGGAAAAAGCGGCTACCTACGAGCAGATCAAAGCTGCTGTTAAAGCTGCTGCCGAAGGCGAAATGAAAGGCGTTCTGGGTTACACCGAAGACGACGTTGTATCTACCGATTTCAACGGCGAAGTATGCACTTCCGTGTTCGATGCTAAAGCAGGCATCGCGCTGAACGACAACTTCGTGAAACTGGTCTCCTGGTACGATAACGAAACCGGTTACTCCAACAAAGTACTGGACCTGATTGCTCACATCTCCAAATAAGTTGAGATGACACAGTCATTGGTAAGAGCGACTCAGGTCGCTCTTTTTTTTGCTTAAAGATATACCCGTCATACTTCAAGTTGCAGGTGTGTTGGCTATGCTTTCTCACCCGAATCACTGACGGAAGTCGAACTTATCGGGATGAATCAGGGATGTCCATGTCCCTGGCCGGAGATGACCTACGGTTGTTCAAATTCGTTCCCGATGAATTTGTCGTTCACTTGCCGCGTTACTCGGCCTGCGTCCTCGCCTCTACGGGCCAGCGCAAGCACTGATCAAGGCACAATCGCCTTGTCATGCAACTCGAATTATTTAGGGTTAAGAGGATTGCGTAATGATTAATAAAATTTTTGCCCTCCCGGTTATCGAACAGCTTACCCCTGTCCTTTCCCGTCGTCAGCTTGATGACCTGGATCTGATCGTCGTTGACCATCCGCAGGTTAAAGCCTCTTTTGCATTACAGGGCGCGCACCTTCTCTCCTGGAAACCCGTTGGCGAGGAAGAGGTATTGTGGCTCAGTAATAATACGCCTTTCAAAACCGGCGTGGCGCTACGCGGCGGCGTACCGATCTGCTGGCCCTGGTTTGGACCTGCGGCTCAACAGGGTCTGCCGTCACACGGCTTTGCGCGTAATCTTCCGTGGGCGCTAAAAGCGCATAATGAAGATGATAATGGCGTAATGCTGACATTTGAGCTGCAAAGCAGTGAGGCCACCCGGAAATACTGGCCGCACGATTTCACGCTGCTGGCACGTTTTAAAGTGGGTAAAACCTGTGAAATTGAACTGGAAGCGCATGGCGAATTTGCAACCACATCCGCGCTCCACAGCTATTTTAACGTTGGCGACATCGCCAACGTTAAGGTCAGCGGACTCGGCGATCGGTTTATTGATAAAGTTAACGACGCTAAAGAAGGTGTCCTGGCCGGCGGTATACAAACCTTTCCGGACCGTACCGATCGCGTTTACCTCAATCCTGAAGCATGTAGCGTGATCCACGATGCGACATTAAACCGCACGATTGATGTGGTCCACCACCATCACCTTAACGTCGTAGGCTGGAACCCTGGCCCGGCGTTGTCCGTCAGCATGGGCGACATGCCGGATGACGGCTATAAAACGTTTGTCTGCGTTGAAACGGTTTACGCTACTGCGCCGCAACAAGCCACAGAAGAAAAACCCTCTCGTCTGGCGCAGACTATCTGCGTCGCTAAACGCTAAAAGTGAATGGATAACGGCGTTGCTATAGGATCTGAAAGGCGTCAGCCGCCATCAGGCATGACCTGCCGGATGGCGGCGCTTACACATTTTATCCGGCGTCACACCATATCCAACGCGGTTTTCCCTTTTGGCGCAGGCCAGGCGTTGTCCAGTAAGGCAAGTTCGTTTGCTGACAAGGCGATCTCAAGCGCCGCCGCATTTTGCTTCACGTGTTCTGTACTTCCGGCTTTCGGGATCGCCATCACGCCCGGATGCGCAATCACCCACGTCAGTAAGATTTGCGCCGCCGTTGCGTTATGCGCTTGCGCAATTTCATTCACCACCGGATGATTCAGTAAACCGCTACGTAACCGGCCAGCCTGCGCCAACGGGCTATAGGCCATCACTGGCATTCGCTGTTGTTGACACCACGGCAATAAATCATACTCAATACCGCGTGACGCCAGATGATAGAGCACCTGATTTGTCGCGCATTGCTGTCCCCCAGGGATGCGCCACAGCGCCTGCATATCGTCATAATCAAGATTAGAGACTCCCCAACGGCGAATTTTTCCCTGCGCGATTAGCCGCTCCATACCTTCAACGGTCTCTTCGAATGAAAAGCTTCCGGCCCAGTGCAATAAATAGAGATCGAGATAATCTGTTTTCAGACGACGCAGGCTTTCTTCACAGGCGGCAACTATCTTCTGGCCGCCAGCGTTCCACGGGTACACTTTTGACACCAGAAATGCCTCATTGCGTCGCCCTGCTAACGCCTCGCCCACGACCTTTTCCGCCCCGCCGTCGGCATACATTTCCGCTGTATCAATAAGGCGTAACCCCAAATCCAGCCCCGCGCGCAACGCCGAAACCTCGCGCTGACGTTGATCCGCGCGCTCGCCCATATACCATGTTCCCTGTCCGATAGCAGGAAGCGTCACCTGTCCGCAAAACGTTACGTTTTTCACTGATTTCATTTCCTTTTCAATGTCACTCGACGGTAAAACAATACAGGACTCTTAGACCCTACGGTAATGTCCGGCATCATACCGCGCAAGGGGGCGATTTTCTTGTCACTGACGAACGTCATCCGCAATCATGTCGACGATGCGAGTAATATGCGCGGCGGGTCGCTGATTCAGTAATAATTGACGCATCACATTCATATAGGGCGTCACATGTTGAAAGAACTCCAGATATCCTTTACAGAGATAATTTTGCCGTTCGCCGCCGTCCATACAAATTCGATGTTTCGGACAACCGCCGTGACAGGCAAAGCGCCACGTACAGTTCTGGCAGCGTGAAGAAAGGTTTGCTTTAGCCGCGCCAAACTGCTGCTGAAAAGGAGAGGCCGCCATTTCTTCTAAAGAGTGTTGCTGCAGATTGCCCAGTTTATAGGCGGGAAAAACAAAATGGTCGCAGCTAAACACGTCGCCATTCTGCTCCACCAGCAAACTTTGCCCGCAGGTCGACTGCATCGTACAAAGCGTGGCGGGCTCCCCCATCCAGACGCCAAGTAAGTTGTCAAAAAGCTGTACGAATATGCGTCCGACATCGTGACGTATCCATTGATCAAAAACATCGCACATAAAGGCGCCCCACCCTTCAGGCGTGACGGAAAAGGGCATCAGCGAAGGCGAATCTTCATTGTCAGATAACGTCAAAGAACGCTGCGCTTTTTGCGCGAGCGGCTCAACAATGGGAATAAATTGCAGGTGTTTACTTTCCAGTTCCTGCGTCAAAAAATGATAAATAGCGTTGCCATGACGGCATGATGCATCATTCACGACAGTGAGCGTATTGAACTCGACATCATTTGCCTGCAGAAGGCGGATAGCATTCACGACCCGGGAAAAAGACGCCCGCCCTGACGGCGTTCTCCGGTAATTATCATGAACGACTTGCGGCCCATCAATCGATATACCAATCAGGAACTGGTGCTGCGCAAAGAAAGCCGCCCACTCTTCATTGATTAATACGCCATTGGTTTGCAGACTGTTGTAAATAGTTTTGCCGTTGGCATAGCGTTGCTGCAAGCACACCATTTTTTGATAAAAAGAAAGACCGCATAGCGTCGGCTCTCCCCCCTGCCAACAAAACGAGACCTCTGAGGATGGCGTATCATCAATTACCCGGCGGATATACGTCTCCAGCACATCGTCAGACATGACGCGCTGGCCCCGGGGTTTATCAAGATAGAAACAGTACTTGCAGGATAAGTTACACAGACTGCCGCTGGGCTTGGCCACGGTATTGAATACTATGCTCATTCGTCTTACTCGCTGTGAAGAATGGGTATAGCATAAGCGGGACGTGACAGGGCGATATCAGCCAGCATTGCAACAATTATTACGCTAATTGTTAGCGCAGTTGTAATCACCTAGATTTTTCATATAAAAGGCTAGTTTTTTAAATTGATGTAACAAAGTATAAATCACGTAAGGTTGTGCCATCCCCGGTCAACAGCGCATTTATGCAAGCCGCCATGTTCGCGTTTCAGTTAGCACAAAGCCTGCATAACGCAGGCTTTGTCATGGTTTTTCCGGCAAATTCAATCAATCAGAATCTATAGGTCACGCCAGTAGAAAGGATACCGGTCCAGGATTTATCCACCATCGGGCTGTCGGTAATTTCATCCGACAGGCGGGTGTAGCGCGCAGTACCATATACGCTCCAGTTACCGGCGAAATTATAGTTAGCGCTCAGTTCAAGATACGGGTTCCAGCTATCGTTCGGGTTATAGCCGCGCAGGCCGCTACGCGAAGATTCTTTACGTGATACGCCGTAATAGTAATCGTTCTGGTTCTCGCTATTCCATTCAACCCCGATACCAGGCGTTAAGGTCAGCCCGCCATTGGTATACCGATACAGCCAGGCCAGATCCCAGACAATACCGTTACTGTTATCTAACGTATCCCCTGCCAGTGAGGTACGCAGGAATCCATACTGGGTGTGGTGCGCGTAAGAAACGCCCGCCATCATAGTACTTTTACGCCTATCCAGGCGACGCAACTGATGGTCATCGCTGTCGCCCGGTTTGAAGTACATCGGGGACCAGTATGCCATGATTGACAACTTATCGGCATTGTCATTCCACAAGTAGTACCCGCCGCCCAGACCACGGAACCAGAAGTTTTCGCTTTCATAAGCGATGACCGGTATCGGATAAACGTCGCTATCGTAATCTTTATAAGGGTGTTCAACCACACCAACGCCTGCGCCCAACGTCAGGTTGCTTTCAGCGTGCGCGACGCTGGCGGATGTTGCAATAAACACGCCAAGAGCCAGAAGTTTAAGTTTGGTCACAATCCATAATTCCTTATTCAAATGTTCTGCGGCAAAAGTGTAACCGCCAATACCTGTAAGCCCAACTATTTTACACAATGTAACCGTTTAATATCACCACAACCGATTATTTTCAGATGATCGGCTGATGATCGTTATGTGACCGGGAACGCTTTTTCTGATATCCACCAGCCTTTTCTACCTGATGAGTTATTGATATGTCATCGAAATCCACTGACGCGTACAGGCAAGTTTTGCAAATGCCATCTACGCTTAATGTTAAGAAGGTGTATCACCGGACACGTTGATCTTCTGACCAATAAAATGGCATGAGAGTTGCTTTTTTTTCCTTAGCAGAGACGGCGTTCAGTCTACCTCTTCCGGGAGCCTCTACTATTCATATGAACGGCTCTTAACATGTGCGAAAAAACGAAAGGATGGCATATCATGAATATATTCGATCACTATCGCCAGCGTTACGAAGCTGCCAAGGACGAAGAGTTCACACTGCAGGATTTTCTTACCATTTGTCGGCAAGATCGCAGTGCTTATGCCAACGCGGCAGAGCGGCTATTAATGGCTATCGGCGAGCCTAATATGGTCGACACTGCCCAGGAACCCCGACTTTCCCGACTCTTCTCCAACCGGGTTATTGCTCGCTATCCTGCGTTTGAAGAGTTTTACGGCATGGAAGACGCGATTGAACAGATTGTCTCTTATCTGAAACATGCGGCGCAAGGGCTGGAAGAGAAGAAGCAAATTCTCTATTTGCTGGGACCTGTGGGGGGTGGCAAATCATCGCTCGCTGAACGGCTGAAATCGCTAATGCAGCGCGTGCCAATTTATGTTTTAAGCGCCAACGGCGAGCGTAGTCCGGTCAACGATCATCCGTTATGCCTGTTTAATCCGCAGGAAGATGCGCAGATTCTGGAAAAAGAGTACGGTATTCCGCGCCGCTATCTCGGTACGATTATGTCCCCGTGGGCGGCCAAACGCCTGCATGAGTTTGGCGGCGATATTACTAAATTCCGCGTGGTGAAAGTCTGGCCCTCCATTCTGGAGCAGATTGCCATCGCCAAAACGGAACCCGGCGATGAAAACAACCAGGATATTTCGGCGCTGGTCGGCAAGGTGGATATTCGTAAACTCGAACACCACGCCCAGAACGATCCGGATGCGTATGGTTACTCTGGCGCGCTGTGCCGCGCTAACCAGGGGATCATGGAGTTCGTCGAGATGTTTAAAGCGCCTATTAAGGTGCTGCACCCCTTGCTGACCGCAACTCAGGAAGGTAACTACAATGGTACGGAAGGTATTTCCGCCCTGCCCTTTAATGGCATCATACTTGCCCACTCAAACGAATCTGAATGGGTGACTTTCCGTAACAATAAAAATAACGAAGCGTTCCTCGACCGTGTCTATATTGTGAAGGTGCCTTATTGCCTGCGAATCTCCGAAGAGATCAAAATCTACGAGAAACTACTTAATCATAGCGAGCTGGCTCATGCGCCCTGCGCGCCGGGCACATTGGAAACGCTTTCGCGCTTCTCGATTCTTTCCCGCCTGAAAGAGCCGGAAAATTCCAGTATTTACTCGAAAATGCGCGTTTATGACGGTGAAAGCCTGAAAGATACCGACCCCAAAGCTAAATCGTACCAGGAGTATCGCGACTATGCGGGTGTGGACGAAGGGATGAACGGTCTCTCCACCCGATTCGCCTTTAAGATCCTCTCCCGCGTATTCAACTTCGACCATGCGGAAGTGGCGGCAAACCCGGTACATCTGTTCTACGTTCTGGAACAACAAATCGAGCGCGAGCAGTTCCCGCAGGAGCAAGCTGAGCGTTATCTGGAGTTCCTGAAAGGCTACCTGATCCCGAAATACGCCGAATTTATCGGCAAGGAGATCCAGACGGCCTATCTCGAATCTTACTCTGAGTACGGGCAGAACATTTTTGATCGTTACGTGACTTATGCGGATTTCTGGATTCAGGATCAGGAGTATCGCGACCCGGATACCGGTCAACTGTTCGATCGCGAGTCGCTGAACGCCGAACTGGAAAAAATTGAAAAACCAGCGGGTATCAGTAACCCGAAAGATTTCCGTAATGAGATAGTAAACTTTGTCCTGCGCGCCAGAGCCAACAATAGCGGCCGTAATCCAAACTGGACCAGTTACGAGAAGCTGCGCACGGTGATTGAGAAAAAAATGTTCTCTAATACTGAAGAGCTGTTGCCGGTCATTTCTTTTAACGCCAAAACGTCGACTGACGAGCAGAAAAAGCATGACGACTTTGTCGATCGGATGATGGAAAAAGGGTATACCCGTAAGCAGGTTCGTTTGCTGTGCGAGTGGTACCTGCGCGTGCGTAAATCGTCGTGATGTTAATGCCCGGTGGCGCTTGCGCTTACCGGGCCTACAAAGTAATGTTCTGTAGACTGGCTAAGCGTTAGCGCTATCCGGCACTAACAGAACAGGCGCTCAGTTGGCAGTACGGGGGGCATATGACCTGGTTCATAGACCGACGTCTTAACGGCAAAAATAAAAGCACGGTGAATCGCCAGCGCTTTTTGCGTCGTTATAAAGCACAAATTAAGCAGTCGATTTCCGAAGCGATTAATAAACGCTCAGTGACCGATGTCGACAGCGGAGAGTCCGTCTCTATTCCAACCGATGATATTAGCGAACCGATGTTTCATCAGGGGCGCGGCGGTCTGCGCCATCGCGTCCATCCGGGTAACGATCACTTTATCCAGAATGATCGCATTGAGCGTCCGCAAGGCGGTGGCGGCGGTTCCGGCAGCGGTCAAGGTCAGGCCAGCCAGGACGGCGAAGGCCAGGATGAGTTTGTTTTTCAGATTTCAAAAGATGAGTATCTGGATCTGCTCTTTGAAGATTTAGCGCTGCCTAATCTGAAAAAAAACCAGCATCGCCAGCTTAACGAGTATAAAACTCACCGCGCCGGTTTCACCTCAAACGGCGTACCGGCCAATATCAGCGTGGTACGTTCGCTACAAAACTCTCTGGCGCGCCGTACAGCAATGACGGCAGGAAAACGCCGCGAACTGCACGCGCTGGAAACGGAACTGGAGACCATCAGCCACAGCGAACCAGCGCAACTGCTTGAAGAGGAGCGGTTACGTCGGGAGATTGCCGAACTGCGGGCTAAAATCGAACGAGTGCCGTTTATCGACACCTTTGATTTACGCTATAAAAATTATGAAAAACGGCCTGAGCCCTCCAGCCAGGCGGTGATGTTCTGTCTGATGGACGTCTCGGGTTCGATGGACCAGGCAACCAAAGATATGGCCAAGCGTTTTTACATTCTGCTTTATCTGTTTTTGAGCCGAACGTATAAGAACGTAGAAGTGGTTTATATCCGCCACCATACCCAGGCGAAGGAAGTGGACGAACATGAGTTCTTTTATTCGCAAGAGACCGGGGGGACGATTGTCTCCAGCGCGCTTAAACTCATGGATGAAGTGGTTAAAGAGCGCTACGACCTGGGGCAGTGGAACATCTATGCGGCGCAAGCGTCAGACGGTGATAACTGGGCCGACGATTCACCGCTGTGTCATGAGATTCTGGCGAAAAAGCTGCTGCCGGTAGTGCGCTATTACAGCTATATCGAGATTACCCGCCGCGCCCACCAGACCTTATGGCGCGAGTATGAACATCTGCAGGCGACGTTCGATAACTTCGCCATGCAGCATATTCGCGATCAGGAGGATATTTATCCGGTATTCCGCGAATTGTTTCAGAAACAGAGCGCCAATCAAAGTGTATAACCCTAAACCTGCCCGTTGTTATTACGGGCAGGTTTATTAGCAACTTAACGTTCACCCTTCGCGACTGATATCATTATTCGCGTATAGCATGAATAAAGCTGTTCTGGCCTATGTTACAAATTGATTCGTTAGCGCTATGCCTTTGCGTTAATATTACAAACACCACGGCCATTCCATGCCTGGCAACGGCGGCAACTCCATACCATCTGGATCAAAGAGAGTACACCAGTGTACATGTTCACCAACGGGCTTAACTTCAGCTGCTGGAACTCTTTCAGGCGCCTGGTCGTCTGCCATAACCGATGCGGAAAAACCCGCCGCCAATAATGTAAAAAGCGAGATAGCAGCCATTTCTTTCAACTTTTCATCATTCCCCCTACAGGAATAAGAGAATAAATAGATTATCCTTACCGCTCGACGCTCCTTTCACTGTAATAATAATGGCTTTCCTATTTTTAAAAGAAATAACGTAACATCGTTACCTGAAAATTTACTTTCGCTACCATTAATAACCATTGAAAATATCAACACATCGAATTATTGCCGTAATTAAACCGAGAATGATTTTTATTCCATAACATCAACACGTTTTATTTTTAAACAGTCTATTAGAGGAATTCTCATCGCTATGGTAAACTAACGCATCCGACTTTCAGGGCTGTAGTTCATCATGAATTTGCATCATAAAGCGCTCAGGCACTTTATCTCGGCAAGCGTCATCGTTTTGACATCGTCCTTCCTGATTTACGAACTTATTGCCAGCGACAGGGCAATGAATGCCTATATGCGTTATATCATGGAGAGAGCCGATTCGTCGTTTTTGTACGATAAGTACCAGAATCAAAGCATCGCCGCACATTTGATGCGAACTTTTGAAGCGCCGGGAGACCCCGTCACCGCAGAAAAACGCCGCGCGTTTTGCGACGCCTTTGAGGCTATTAACGGTACGCACGGCGTCAACCTGACCCGGCATAATTACCCGGCGCTACATGGCACCCTGCAAACTGCCGCTACACAATGTACCGATAATCTTGATGACGCCCTTTTACTGCCTGCATTTGATCAGGCGGTAAGCATCAACCGTTCGCAGGACGACCACAGTCACGGGCTGGGCACACTGGAGCTTAAATTCCGTTATTACGTTGATTTAAATAAACATTATGTCTATTTCTATGATTTAATCAACTCACGGCGCTTCGCCATGCATCGTTGGACTTTTTTACAAAAAGGTACAATGGGTATTAACAGAAAAGATATAGATAAACTTTTTACCGGCCGTACGGTTATTTCAAGTATTTACATGGATGATATTACCCAGGAAAACGTCATGAGCTTTTTAACGCCAGTCTATCTGGCGGGAACGTTAAAAGGTATCGTGATGGTGGATGTTAACCAGGATAATTTAAAAAATATTTTTTATACCCAGGATCGTCCGCTGGTTTGGCGTTATCTTAACGTAACACTAAAGGATCTGGATTCCGGAAAAGAAATTATTATTAATCAAAGCAAAAATAATCTGTTTCAATATGTGAATTATAGCCATGATATCCCTGGTGGACTGCGCGTTTCGTTGTCCCTTGATTTAACCTATTTCCTTGTCTCGTCCTGGAAAGCGCTGGCCTTTTACTTACTGGCAACGGCGCTCCTGCTTAATATGGTACGGATGCACTTTCGGCTTTATCGCAACGTCACACGCGAAAATATTAGCGATGCCATGACCGGGCTTTACAACCGTAAAATATTAACACCGGTGCTGGAGCAGCGATTGCAACGCCTGGTCAATACCGGGACGCCGGTGACATTTGTCGCTATTGATTGCGATAGGTTAAAACTGATCAACGATACCCAGGGGCACCAGGAAGGCGACCGAATTATTACCCTGTTGGCGAAAGCGATTAAAACATCGATTCGTAAAAGCGATTACGCCATTCGCCTCGGCGGCGATGAGTTCTGTATTATTCTTGTTGATTACGCGGCGGATTTGGCTATCCATCTGCCGGAGCGTATTATTCGTAACCTGCAAATTATCGCACCGGATAAGACAGTCCATTTTTCTGCCGGGATTTATAATATGCAGCCCAATGATACGATTAATGATGCCTACCAGGCTTCCGATGCGCAGCTCTATCTGAACAAACAACAAAAACAACATCGTTCATCATAGTGCTTCGCAGTAAATGTTCATATTGCACCAGGAGTGAGAAATGGCCGAAATGACTGAAGTCGCGAAGGGTGTCGCTACACACCAACGTTTAGTGGCTTTATTAACCCAGGAGAACGCGCGCTATCGTGTGGTGAACCATGAAGCGGTAGGAAAATGCGAAGCGGTATCTGAAATACGCGGTACTGCGCTGGGCCAGGGCGCAAAAGCGCTGGTCTGTAAAGTCAAAGGCAACGGCGTCAACCAGCACGTTCTTGCTATTCTGGCGGCCGATCAGCAAGCCGACCTCTCTCAGCTTGCTTCACATCTGGGCGGCTTACGCGCTTCCCTTGCCAGCCCGGCGGAAGTCGATATGCTGACCGGCTGCGTTTTTGGCGCGATCCCGCCTTTCAGTTTTCACCCTAATCTGAAACTGGTCGCCGATCCGCTCCTGTTTGAGCGTTTCGATGAAATTGCCTTTAATGCCGGCCTGCTGGAAAAATCAGTCATTATGAATACACAGGACTATCTGCGCATCGCCCGACCAGAACTGGCAGTCTTCCGCCGCTTTCAGTCATCGCCAACGGCTTAGTCCCCTCCCTCTTCAAGGAGCAATACCGACACAACGATAATGATAAAAATGGCGAAAAACGACGCCGTAATCATCAGCGCTTCAAGAAACGGTGGATCGTACATAATTGTATCCTCAGGAAGACAACAATGACGGTTCACCTGTTAGCAATACGCGGCGTTGATGGCAATTTAATGACAACGCCGTTTTTCACGTAGAGATTGTCTTTCAGGCAGTTGCCTGAAATCCGCATCAATCGTTAAAAAGGCCTGTGCGCTTTGCCGTTTGGGCGTAAAGTAGTCAGGCTTACTTTTTGGCAAGGAAACCATAATGTTTGATGTCACTCTGCTGATCCTGCTCGGACTGGCAGCTCTGGGATTTATCAGCCACAACACCACTGTCGCCGTCTCAATTCTGGTGCTGATTATTGTCCGCGTAACCCCGTTGAATACCTTTTTTCCCTGGATTGAAAAACAGGGACTCACCGTCGGGATTATCATTCTGACCATCGGCGTAATGGCTCCCATCGCCAGCGGAACCCTACCGCCCTCCACATTGATCCACTCTTTTGTGAACTGGAAATCGCTGGTCGCGATTGCCGTCGGCGTTTTCGTCTCCTGGCTGGGCGGTCGCGGCATTACGCTGATGGGAAACCAACCGCAGCTCGTCGCCGGGCTGCTGGTCGGTACGGTACTTGGCGTCGCGCTGTTTCGCGGCGTGCCGGTCGGCCCACTGATTGCGGCGGGGCTGGTCTCTTTAATTGTGGGGAAGCAGTAACTCGCCCGTCAGATACTGGCCTGGCGTCTGCCCCAGGCCTTTTTTAAACATGGTAATAAATGCCGTGGTGGAATCATAACCCAGCATTTGCGCCGTCTGTTGTACATTACGTCCCGCGATCAGCGCTTGTAGCGCCAGGATTAATTGCAACTGATGACGCCAGCGACGAAAGCTTAGTCCCGTCTCTTTGACGACCAGCCGGGCAAGGTTACGCTCGCTCATCGCGAATACGCTGGCCCACTGCCCTAACGTATTCCATCGCGCGGGCTCCTGCGCCATTGTCTCAACCATTTGGCGAATTTTCGGATGCCCCGATACCGGTAATTGTAATTGTTCCTGCGGCTGCTGCGGCAGTTCATCAAACAACACCTGAATAAGGCGCTGCGTTGGCATTTGCGCTCTTTCGGGATCGGTTCTGCGCGCCAGCGACAAAATCAACTCCCGGCATAACGGCGAAATTTTCAGCGTGCAGCAACGCTCCGGCATGACGACCGCCGCAGGTTCAATAAATAAAAAGCACAGCTCCGCCCCTGCGGTCACATGATTACTGTGCGGCAGCGAGCCGGGGAGCCAGACGGCATACTGGGGCGGAACCATCCACATCGCATTTTCCACCTCGCAGGTAATCGCGCCGTGCAGAGCGAGAATCAACTGTCCCTTGCGATGCTGATGGCGAGGGCTAAACAGTTCATCATCCCTGGCGCGAATACAAAAGGCCACAGCGGCATCGTGGTGAAGGTCGGGATCGTAACCGTCCAGTCTCAGGCCAATCATTATATTGTCCGATTTTAGCGATAAATTGTCATTTTAGCTTGATTCATCCAAACAGTAAAAACTGTTAAGGTATCGCCTCGCCTGACAAGATGAGAAAACGATGACGACAGCCCTTTCACCACGCGGCAAACAGGGCGCTTTACTGATTGCCGGTATTTTGATGATAGCCACTACGCTACGTGTAACATTTACCGGCGCTGCGCCGTTGCTGGAGACAATCCGTTCGGATTACGGTCTTTCCACCGCCCAGACGGGCCTGCTAACAACCTTGCCGCTTCTGGCGTTTGCACTGGTTTCGCCGCTGGCGGCCGGTATTGCCCGCCGGTTTGGGATGGAACGCAGTCTGTTTGCCGCAATGCTGCTGATTTGCGCGGGTATTGCCCTCCGCTCCCTGCCCTCCGCTGCATTGTTATTTGCCGGAACTGCCATTATTGGGTGCGGGATCGCGCTGGGTAATGTGCTGCTACCAGGATTGATTAAGCGCGATTTTTCACAACATGTCGCCAGGCTGACGGGCGCGTACTCATTGACGATGGGCGCCGCCGCCGCGTTGGGGTCCGCGCTGGTGGTTCCGCTGGCGTTGCACGGTTTTGGCTGGCGCGGCGCGCTGTTAATGCTAATGCTGTTTCCGCTGTTGGCGTTTCTTATCTGGTTGCCGCAGTGGCGCACTACCCGCTCAGCTAACCTGAGTAGCTCCCGGGCATTACATGAACGCGGTATCTGGCGTTCGCCTTTAGCCTGGCAAGTTACTCTGTTTCTTGGGCTTAACTCACTGATTTATTATGTGATTATCGGCTGGTTACCAACAATACTCATCAGCCACGGTTACAGCGAAGCACAGGCAGGATCGCTACATGGCCTGCTGCAACTGGCGACCGCGGCGCCTGGGTTAGCCATTCCGCTTATTTTGCATCGCTTTAACGATCAACGCTGGATTGCCGCGCTGGTCTCACTATTGTGCGCAGTGGGTGCGGCGGGGCTTTGGTTTGTGCCGGGCCAGGCGATCATCTGGACGCTACTGTTCGGCTTCGGTTCAGGCGCGACGATGATCCTCGGCCTGACGTTTATCGGCCTGCGCGCCAGTTCGGCGCATCAGGCGGCGGCGCTTTCCGGCATGGCGCAGTCGGTCGGGTATTTACTGGCGGCATCTGGGCCGCCCGTCATGGGAAAACTTCATGATGCCAGCGGTAGCTGGTATCTGCCGCTATCGGGCGTAACGGTTCTGGCTATCATCATGGCGATTTTCGGCCTCTACGCCGGACGCGATCGAGAGATAGCGTCATAAATAAACCTGATACCCACTTGAATGCCTGATGACGCTTCGTTTATCAGGCCTGATCCATTAAAATCATTACCGCTATCCGACAAAAGTACCGTAAGCGACACCATCACAGGAGGGAAAAATGCGAATCCAGTGTAAGCGCGTCTATTTCCCGGCGGAAAAAGACGATGGTTATCGGGTATTGGTTGACAGGCTATGGCCGCGCGGCATTAAAAAATCGGCGCTGGTCTATGATGAATGGAATAAGGCCATTACGCCCTCCACCGAATTGCGCAAAGCCTTTCATAGCGAACTGATTGATTTTAACCACTTCGCGCAGCAATACCGGGCAGAACTTGCGCAACAGCATCAAGAAGGCAAACGTCTGGCGGATATTGCCCGACACCAGCCGCTAACGTTGCTATACGCCACTAAAGATACTCGCCAGAACCATGCCATTGTGCTGGCAGAGTGGCTACGAGAGCTGTGATTGTCGTGCCGCCGCCTGGCCTGGTTGTCTGTCCGGGGACAACGGCATCAAATGTTCTGCCCGCACCCAGGCAAAACCGTGCTGGCCATCGGCGGAGGCTACATCGCCCGTGACCAGCCACAGCGCCCGAGGCGCTTCTTTCGGCAGTAAGGTGACGTGTCCATTTACCGGGTTAATGAATTCATCTCCGGGTTGACACAGGCAAAATAGCTCAACCGATTTACCAATATTCCGCCGTCCGGCGGGTGTTTTAGCGCCAATAACTATTGCCAACGCGCCCGGCTTTAACTGAAACATATTTTCTTGCGCCGCATGAAACTCATTATCAGATTGTTCTTAATCATATCCCGTCGGACCGCAGGTTGTCACTTTTTCGTATCAGGGTGCTCTCTGCGCCATAATGTCCACTCATCAATGATTTCGCCATTGGGCAATTTGCAATCGGAACGCACGCCTTGTGGGGTCTGCACCGGCATCAGCGTACCGCCCTGTTGCTCACAGTAGACGGCTGCCGGATTAGGCATCCCAATACGCGGCGGCCTGGGGGCGTTGGGTTGCGACGATGAACAAGCGCTCAGCAGCAATACGCCTGGCAACGCAATCCACGTAAATTTCATAACGACTCCTTAAAGCGATATTTTGTCCAGGATAACCTGGCGGGTACGCTATTTCCATACTTTCTGTCAGCGCTTTAGCGGGTGTTTATCCCGGGTTAAGTCAGTAATAGCCACGCCCTGTCACAAAGCAACCGACCTTTTGTCGCTGAGAAAACCCTGCTATTCTGGCGCCCCCTGAACAGTGAAGGTAATAGCATGAGAGTGGGTATCCTCTTCCCTGTCGTCATTTTCATTACGGCAATATTATTTTTGGCATGGTTTTTTATTGGCGGTTACGCCGCGCCAGGAGCATAACCATGAGGAAAACAACGATGGTGTTGATGGGCATCGCGCTAATTGCGGCGGCGGGTACCGAACTGGGCTGGTGGTAAATTCATTTTGAATAATAAAGGCTACCTGTCGTAGCCTTTATTATCTCTGAAAGTTCTGCGTTTAGCTTTTGATTTTTCTGTAGATTAACAGCACGACAATCGCGCCGATCACCGCGACTGCAAAGCTGCCGAAGTTGAAACCATCCACTTTGCCAAAGCCAAAGAACGTACTGATCCATCCTCCGACTACCGCACCAACGATCCCCAGAATGATCGTCATAAAGAATCCGCCGCCATCTTTACCTGGCATGATCCACTTAGCCAAAATACCCGCAATAAGTCCAAAAATAATCCATGAAAGAATGCCCATTTTTTCCTCACTTATGTCTTTACGTTAGCGGTTTATTTGCCGTTAAAAAGAATAGCACATCGTCAGGAAAGTGAAGTTTGTGATGTCCATCACCTTTTAGCGTCGTGGATAAAAGCGCATAAATATCAGGGTTGCAATCATTAATGATAACGATTATCTTTATCAACACCGAGTGGTTGAGTTTATAACCCACCTGTTCGGTACGACATTGCTCACATTGCTTCCAGTATTATTTGCCCGCCTCACCGAGTGCGGGCTTTTTTTGCTAACCGCTATCTATCCCATGTCGAATTCATGGTCTTTTTCAGCCGCGCTATTTTGCGTGATACGGGGTCATCTCCAGCGCCGTACATTCATCCTGCTTGTCCTGCTGCATAAACACCACGGTCACCATAAACAAACCGATCATAAATGGCACTTCATAAAGCTCTTCAATCAAATCTGTGTAACGAGCGTTATGCAGGAATATCGGCGACAACCACCGATGATGCTCGACAGTGTCGGAAATCAGATATGAACATGCCGTCACGGTAAACAGCCACAATGGCAGAGGAGCGTCCCGTAGGCGACGAACAATCTCCTTACGGAGCCCGGCAGAAAACAGGACTGGCAAGACTAACGCAGCAATTAATAGCACTGAAATCGTTCTGAACAGCATACGCGGCTCGTCAGGGAAATAGTCACGCCCCCAACTGGTGCTTCTACCCAATAGCACCACCCACCAGACAACAGCCCATAGCCAAAACTGCTTTGCCCCTTCGGGACGGGAAAGTGGCCGTATATACCAGGCGGTAAATAGCGCCCCAAACAGTAACCATAACGCTTGTCCGTTTTCAATCCATCGGACCACCACGCCGTTAAGCAAAGGCAATTGCCAGTCCGCCGTAAACGGGATGACCACAGCGGCAAGCGCAAGAGTAAGTGCTGACGAAGTTAATCGGGTATCGAGTTTCATGATTATAAGACTCTTCTGGTTTTTAATACCCAATCATAAGTTTTATGAATACGCTCTCATTAGCAAACAATGCGATATTCTTAATGTTTTCTTAATGTTTCTTTTCAACCCATGTCTGATGTAAATAAACAGCACTTTTCAATACGCAAAAACCGCATCACGCTGGCGACGCGCGATGCGGCTTCTGATTTAAAAAATCACTTTATATCAAATAGATACTACAAGATCCTTACCAACCGCAAACGTCGTGTTCGTTTTCGGTATCGTAGGAACGCACGGTATTGACCAAATCCTTCACAACTTCTGCTGCAACTTCAGGTACCAGCAACGTCATCGGTGCTTCCGTTTCATAGTCCACAGAGACGCCGTTGCTATTATTCGTGACCGTGACGGTATAAGTAGCTTTTCCCATTATTATTCTCTCCCGGCATGAATGACTTTTCGTGAGGTCGCCCCTTCCATCAGTACTTCCGGCGCGACAAAAAAGTCGATGTTAAAATAGGTATCATCCGTCATGACCTCAATATTGTGCCACTTTTCCGGAGGAAACACGCCAAACTCGCCGGCATTGATCACCATGATCTCTTCCGGCTCAGAGCAATGTTCATCAGCGTATCCGAGATATTTGACCGCCCCCTGCATCACCGAGAGACGAGGATAAACGCCGGGTCGCGTTCCCTTATCAAGGTGGCGTTCGAAAATTCCGGCAGGCGCCGTCTCTTTGTTCCAGAATGGCGTGGAACGTGTATGGATATGATTTTGTGGAATTTGCCGCATTTGCTTCCCTCTTCCCGCAGGTTACTCAACGATAATCTCATCGCTGTCGTAAAAAGGTTACGCTCCAAAAACAGCATTTTAAATACCATTTATTGGTTACTATTTTGCTGTTTTCCACGCGATAAAACCGAAAGGAGAGCAATGACCCGCCGTTGTCGACGGGTCCAGGGGTTAAGACTGGAGCGTTGCCAGCCGGGCGGCAAATCCGACGAAAAGAAGGCCAATCAACGAATTGCCCACTTTTGCCAGTTTCTTTTTGGTACCAATATAGTGGGTTACAAAAGCGCCAGAAAGAATTAAAAAGCTCAGATAGCAAAAACTGACGATTTCAAGGGTGGTGGCCAAAATAAAAAATGACACGCCAGTATGCGGCGCAGTAACATCAATAAATTGCACAAAAAAGGAAACATAAAAAAGTATGGCTTTAGGATTCGTCAGGCTAAGAATTAAAGCACGCTTAAAAATAGCGCCAAAAGGAACTACCGTTTCCGTCGCCGCACGCCCTTTTGAGGTCAGAGTGGCGTAAAGAATTTTTGCGCCAAGGTAGAGCAGATAAAACGCGCCGAGATAGCGAACAATGTTAAACAGAACCGGCGTTGTTTTGATCAGCGTCGCCACGCCCGCATACGCCAGAAACATTAATATCGCATCGCCGATAAACACGCCGCATGCGGCAAGATATCCTCCTTTAACCCCGCGTCCTACGCTGTTTTTAAGCACAAAAAGCGTATTCGGCCCCGGTACCAGAACGATAAAAATCGCCCCAACCAGGTACGTCCAATAATTCAGAACACCATACTCCGCGAACACATTAACCTCTTCCTGAAAACATTTACGCTTAACTGCGAAACAGTATGCTAACGAATGCACCGGAAGATGGGAAGCGAAACCACGTCTCTCCAGCCGCTATTCCGCCACGCTTATATCCCCATCACCCAAAAACGTTCTTGTATCGCGCCCCCCGCAGGCAATCACCCGGTATTGGCCCACGTTTCCTCATGGGGAATTAACGCGCGCGTCGTACCAGAGATAGGGCTGCCAACACATCACTGATATCGCTCTCATTCAGATTCGGCGCATTAAACTTCGCTCTCAGCCACACCATATCCTCGTGGCTGAAAGCGCCGACCATCAAGCGCTGGCTGATAATGATCAACATTTGATTATCAAGTTGTCGAATACGTTGCCGGGTGACCGACAAGGTTTGTATCGGAAAGGAGGGTTCTGAGCCGGTTCGCCACTGCGCTAAATAGCGGTACTGTATCGCTTTACTGGCATCCATTAGCGAACGAATAAAAGGGGTTATCGAATGCGGGTCCAGACCGTTATTTTTCGCTTCTTCTTCGGCCTCGGCAAAAACATTTTGTTCACGCGTGAAATCCTCTATCGGCAGATGGTGCTTCATTTTATAAGCAGCCACATCTTTCATTAATAACATGCGTTCATTGAGCGCGGTTAAGAGCGCGCCAAGCGATACCGACGTTACCGAATCGGCAAAAGTGGTGCTGCACATCAATAAAGAACAAAGAAAAATGGCGATATGACGAATCATTAATCAACCTCCTTTTACGGAGGCCTGACAGTAATTTACCTTTATTAAGATAACATTAAGTAATTATTACAGATGGGTATTAATGCTTATTCGTTTAAACTGGAGTGATAAAAAGAACAGGCCGTTGATTCTACGGAATCTTCACCTTCACTTAAAGTGTATAAAATATACAACAAATCACACAAATGTGATGTACATCACGTTTTTATGATTTTTTATTACGGTTTTATGATATAGGTCTAATTTTAATAGGTCACTAATTTCTCTCCCCCGCTCAGGGAGATCGGCTTCAATTTACATCGAATATGGTGAAATATGACTACCATTACACTAGTCAACGAACAAAATAGTACTGGCAATCCTTTTTCTGCACATATGTTATGTGAACAGCGAGCTATTCAGGAAATTACTTACGAACTATTGCAATCGCAGCAGCATGTCTCAAATAAGGATATCATCGCCAAACTTATTGAAAAACTGGAAACAGAAAAAGACGTAGTGCAGCTTGATATTTACCGTAATGCCTTAGAAGCCGTTTTGTTTCAGACACCTGACGACATCTAATATATACCCAAAATAATGCGAGTTGCTTAAAGGCGGCAAGGGAGTGAGTCCCCAGGAGCATAGATAACTATGTGACTGGGGTGAACGACAAATCTGCCGGGAGCAGATGTGAACGTCGCGAGCGACGGCCCGTCAGGGCGAGGCCCATGGATGGGCCGAGTAATCCGTAGCCAACACATAAGCAACTTGAAGTATGAAAGGTATAAACAAGGGAGGGGGTTACTCCTCCCCTGTTCGTTAATAATGCAGATGCCTCAACGTGCGGTGCCTGATTTTTCGTAGCCGTTTGCATGGATTTGCGGTGCAACATGCTGCATGCTTTCTGGCATCTCATGCTGCCGGTATACGGCTGGCAGTAATGTTAAACCTGAACCATTTTTCACATGAAGACTAAATTTACCCGATTCTTTTAAAGCCTGAATAAGATTTTCCTGCGCGGGAGTTAATGTCTCATCATGCCACAGAACAATATGCTCGAAAGACGTTGATAAAAGATCGGGCATCGGCGCCTGCCAGGGGATGACTTCAACTCGCATACCTTCACTACAATATTTAATCGTTTCCAGCCATAGCTCAATGGGGTCGTTCAGCGAAAACGCAGCAATAAGCATTGTGCCTGCTGGCGCCTTTCGTACGCTACTTAGCTGGAATGTGGCGTATTCAATAATCGCAGTATCCAGTAATGCCTTTTCAAATCGGCGTGCATCATCATCGCCTGCGGACAACCACAGCCGTAAAGGACGCAGTATTGACTCAATGACGATACACGGCGGAATTTCCCGACCATAACGCCAGAGTAATTTTCGCAATTTGGCGGGTTCGAATTTTCTACACTGCGCTAAAATCTCTTCCTGGTAGAATAACCATCCCGAGCGGCAATGCGTTTCTTCACCATAGAGGGCAGGTTTAATCTCTTTTAATGAGAAGCCTTTGCTTAACGCGTCGATAATATGCTGTATTCTGATAGCATCTTCTATGCAATAAAAACGATTGCCAGCTTCATCTTTGGTAGGTTGAAGCAGGCCATAGCGTTCCCAGGACCTGATATTTGCTGTTGTGACACCACACTGCGCCGCCATTGCGCTAATACTAAAAGTAGCCATGCCTGTCTGGCCTCATGATGATGTAAGAAAGCATAGTGAACCTAAACGCCATCAGAAGCAAATCATTATTAAGCAATGACCTTACTATTTACACGGGAAATTACATTATCGACATTATTTATTGTAAGCCAGTGCGTAAAGGCTTTAGAGACGGACAGTATTTGATAATCCAGAACTGTTCTACAACCTAATTTAGTCAGAACATGGTAGCGTACTGAGTAAATAGTTTTTAAATGTACATTCAGCTCACAGCTTATTTGTCGGATATCCATTCCTTTAACAAGCATCGCCAAAACATTTCTTTCATTCGCCGTTAATCTGACCTTCTCTGACCTGGGAAAAAATTGACCAGCAGCGGCCAAAATCAGTAACTCACGCCACTCAGCAATAGAGGCATCGACCTTTATTCGATATATGACATGATGTTCATCAATAAAGTTATATTCATTATGGGTAACAATTCCAATGAGTACCGTTTTAAATGTGGAAGTAATATACTGCTGTACGGTGTAGTAATCGTCGATATCAAAAATAATATAATTTACGTTACCAGCTATTATTGCGACGTCCTTAAATAAGGACTCCAGACCATAATTAAGAAACAGGTTTTCGCTCAATAGTCTTGTATCTGTCTTTAAAACAGATGATGCGGAACCAGTCATATCCACCTCAACAAAACGAGAGCCATGTGGGAATATCCATTCGATGGCCCGCATAAGATCATCTGCTTACTTCAGCGATGAGAACCTATTAAGTAGTAGTTGAGGAACGCCGTTTGCGCAACCTGACAGACGTCCTGGGGCATCTTATGTGAACTGCGTGGGAATGTGCGCTTTGGCAAAATCCACAAAGCGTACGACCGCAGGCAGCAAAATATGCCAGTCCTGCTGCTCCAGACCTAAATATTCACGCTGCGCCGCACGCAACGTAGCAGCATAATCTTCTGGCAACTGAGGTAACAGCCAGTCAGCCGCCGCATCCTTAGAGGTAAATCTCCCGGTAGAAAGGGTGTACCAGATACGCGCCAGGGTTAAAACGATATGATACTCATCTCCCTGCACATCTGCCGTGGATTGCCAAAGGTCGAGGGGATAACGCAAGGCCTTCAGCAACTGCGCCGCAGGGGCTGGCGTGAACAGCCGTTCCGCGCGTTCTCCCTTTAGCGGTATACTGGTTTCCAGAATTTGGGTTATCAGTAACACAATGTCCCAGTCCTGCTGCGCTGGTTCATAAATCCCCTGACAAATGTCCTCTCTTAGCCACTCGCCAAATTGCATTTCCCTGGAAGGTGGAAAACACCAGGGAACCAGCTGCGAATAAAGCACGACAGTGACCTCCAGAGCGCGTTTTTCTGCCGACGCCCCCGGCAGCGATGAAAGCGCCAGCAATTCCTGCATCAGCGTTGCGCGTTGGGCCTCCGTCAGCGGCTGGCATATTGTCACCAGTAGATCAATGTCGCTGTTTGGCTTCAGACCGCCCGCGACAGCGGAACCATATAAATGAATAGCACGCAACGTATCGCCTGTGACACGAGTAATCAGGCGACATGCCGCTTCCGTTTGGCATTGAATCGAGGGCGGTATGGACAGCGTCATCATCGCTCCGGGGGCGCAGGTATTTTTATATTGGTTGCCAGAAATATGGCATAACGGCAGAAAAAAAGCTCACTATTCATAGCGAGCTTTTAACATTGCAATCAGACTTAATGATGTAGCATTTCGTCAACGACCTCATTCGCCTTTAACTGATAAGGATAATAGGTAGGCCAGTTTTCCATCTCTTGCAACAATGCCTGTTGCGAGGTATTTCCCATAAAGATATGGAAGTGCGCCGATTTGCGCGGGGCAATGATATGATCGCTAAACTGAACATATTTAGGCGCTTTGTTATTCGCATCTTTACATTCGAACAGATAGCGCACCCCTTTTTTACCCGATGCGTAAGTCAGAATTTTATAGCCGGCATAATTGTATTTACAAGATGCAACGTTATTGTCGCGATGGAATTCTATAACGCCATTTTCAATGCCGATAGTCTCAACATTCGTCGCGTATCCTTTGCGATAATACGCTTTAATATCCTCAAACGTTTTCTCCGGGTCTTTCTTCGCCTTTTGCCTGAAGACAGGGTCCAGCTCGCCGCTGACCAGATAAGGATAGACGGATTGCCACATACCATCCCAGTCGGTGAGCGCGCGATCGCGTACATTAGCGTCATCAAACACGCCCGCTGCCGCTTTTTGCTCAACCTCCGTCATCGGCGCGCCATGAGCATGATGACCATGCGCGAAGGCAGGACTATTTACCAACAGCATTCCCAGAAGCATTGTCAGTTTTTTTAAATGAATCACCAAAACGTTACCCTCATCTTTCTTAGAAAGATGATTGTTATATTATAACATTGCATTTATTTCAACAGAAACTCAGCGGCCACCGCGCAGGTGGCCTTTTTTGATATCAACTGGTCCGCCATCGAGGAATTGAACCCCGAACCTTAGAGGTAGAAGCTCTATGCTCTATCCGGTTGAGCTAATGGCGGAAGAAAAATTACGCGGCCATTTTAAGGCAGGCGTCTGCGCATTGGCTGCATGCCCGCGCGCAATTCTGGCAATGGTCGTGATCGTGCCTTGCACACTCTTCGGCGCAGGCTTTGCAGATATCCGCGCACAGGCGGCATAATTTTTGTGAGTACTCGCTTTCCAATGCCATAAATTGCGCCGCCAGGCGACAAATGGCCGCACATTGCATATCTAACTGGATGCAGTGCTTCATCATTTCGACGTTATCTTCACGCAGACAAGAAGAGGCGCAGATATCACACGCCGCCGCGCATTCATAACACTGCTCAATACACTCACGATGTTCTTGTTGCATAAATAACTCCTTATTTTATTAAGAGGAGTAGATAAGTCTGCACAGAAACGCCGGGATAGCCAAACGGCTACCCCTCTTTTTCATACTTTTTGAACAAAAGTGCTGAATAAAACAGCAATAGTAAAGCCGGAAATCGGCCTCCGTGATGTGACGTCTATACTGTAATGTTCATCTGCTTTTCATCGGAGGTAAAATGGAGTATTTAGCACGACTAAATATCGTTGCGATGCTGATGTCAACGACGTTCTGGATCAATCTGGCGGTCGTTTTTTTCGTCACCCTCATTACTTACTGGCTCATCAACTGGCTACTTAATGTGGTCTATAAAGCGCTACAACGCCCGGATAAAAAGGATGATGCTCATGGGCGGCTGCGGCCTATTGTTTTCGAGATGCTGAAAAAGACCAGTAAGATGCTCATCTTTTTTGCCGCATTTCTCTTTAGCCTGCGCTTTGTCGCCCTGCCCGACCGGTTATTCTCTACCCTCTCTCACGCCTGGTTTTTAGTGGTTGCGATTCAAATGGCGATTTGGCTTGATCAGGGCGTACAGTCATGGATGCGTCATTTACTGTATGCCCCAGGCTCCAATAAAAACCCGGTGACGTTAGTCATTCTTGGTATGATTTTGCGCGTGCTCGTCTGGTCTATGATGTTGCTCTCCATCCTGGCGAACGTCGGCGTGGATATTACCGCACTGGTAGCCAGCCTCGGCGTGGGCGGTATTGCTATTGCCCTGGCGGTACAAACCGTTCTGAGCGATGTCTTCGCTTCGCTGTCGATTGGTTTCGATAAGCCCTTCGAGATCGGCGATTTCGTCGTCTTTAATGATGTAGCCGGTACGATTGAACATATCGGTTTGAAAACCACTCGCATCCGTAGCCTCAGCGGCGAACAGATCGTTTGTGCGAACGCGCAGTTGTTGCAGCAAACCATACACAACTATAAGCGGATGCAAACGCGTCGTATCGTGTTTACTTTTGGCGTCGCCACTGCGACACCGCCGGAAAAGTTACGCCTCATCGGCGATATGGTGAAAAAGATTATTACCGATGTCGGCGAAACACAATTCGACCGCGCCCATCTACTGGCCTTTGGTCAGGATCGGCTGACCTATGAGGTGGTACATATCGTCAATACCGCGGATTACAATAAATACATGGATATTCAGCAAGAGATAAATATCCGTATTATTGAAAAACTCATTGAGAATGATATTGAACTGGCGCTGCCAAGTCTGGTCGTCAGAGCCCCTGTACAGGTTGAAGAGACCAGGGACTACAGTAATACCGCTGATGCAAAAAACGCAGATAAACGCGTCATGCAGTAAAATCTCTGCCGACAATACCGGGAACCCATGGGTTCCCGGTGCGTTAACGGCGACACGGCAATGCGGAGAAACGACTTGCGGCTATTCCACCTGTAAATGGCGGGTACAGACTTGATCAAGTAGCGCAGACTGATGACTAATCACCAACATCCCTAATGAACGGCTGCGGCACACCTCAAGCACGTATCCCCATATCGCTTTTTGAATAGACGGATCGAGTTGCGCCGTCATTTCGTCGGCAATCAGAAAACGCGTTCGTGGGTCAAGCGCGCGCAGTATCGCAATACGCGCCAACTCCCCGCCTGAGAGCTGCATTGGCCGACGCGTCAGCCACTCGGGCTGCACATGCAAACGCCTCATCGTTTCCGGATCAGGCTGCCAGGCATCACGCACAGCGTCTCCGGCGCTTCGCCAGGGATTAAACGTCAGTTCAGGATGCTGGGGAACAAGCTGTACCGGACAATACTGATGCAGGGGTAACGGGCTGCCGTCCAGCAGAACATCGCCCGCCGTCGGCTTTTGCCATCCGGCCAGGACGCGCCCCAACGTTGTTTTCCCCGTTCCGCTTGGCGCATGAATTCCTACCCGTTCACCGGCAGAAATCGTAAACGTCAGGTTCTGCCATAAGACTTTCCCGCCCTGACGAATAACGAGGTCGCGGCAGCTCAACATTCTATTCCCTCTCCGGTCGGCATAAATAACGGGCTTAGTTCAGGCAATGCTTGCCATTGCCGTTTTAACGGCTCACTCATCTCTTCCGGCTGTAACTGCTCGCAGCGGATATTGTCCGTGATATAACCCTGATGCAGCGCCACAATGCGATCGGCATACCGCGCCGCCAGCAGCAGGTCATGAGTCACCCACAGCACGCCGCATCCCCGCTCGCAGAGACCTCGCAAGTGCTCAAGCAACTGGTTTGCCAGTGCCGTATCAAGCCAGGCGGTGATCTCATCCGCGAGAATATAACGTGCCTGGCTGAGCGAGGCGTGGCACGCCAGAATTCGTTTAGCCATCCCGCCGGAGAGCTGGCGGGGAAAGCGTTCCAGAACTGTCGGTTCGAGATCGCTTTGCTGTAATAGCTGTACCATCTGCGTCTCATCCCAGGCGCGTCCGGTCAGATGACATGCTCTGCTCAAATGTTTTCTGATATTCAGCATGGGATTAAGCGCCTGTACCCCCTGCGGCACGTAGCTAAACGTATTGCCCCTAAGCTGCCTGATGGTATGTCTGTCCAGCCGGTTGCCATCAAGCGTAATCTCCCCCCGAAAGCGTAAGTTTTCCGGCAGCAGATCGAGCAGGCATTGCAGCAACAGACTTTTTCCCTCCCCGCTGCCGCCAACCAATGCCACCATTTCGCCGGGCGCGATATCAAAAGAGACATTCTGTAATAACGGCGACCAGCGTCTCGCGCCATACCAGCGATAACGCGCGCTTTCCAGCGTAACCTGTTGTAAACTCAGCATACGTCACTCCTTAGCCACAGCCGCCGAATGGCGCGCGCAAACTGATCGAAGAGCATCACCAGCGTGAATAACATTAGGCCGGGAAACAGCACCAGCCACCAGTTTCCATGGCTAATAAACCGTAACGCATCCGCCAGCAACAGCCCCAGCGAAGGCTCATGCGGCGCCAGCCCAAACCCCAGAAAACTTAACGCCGCGCTGTGCAATACCGCATGAGGAAACATCAATAACGTTCCCGTCAACCATTGCGGCAATAGCGCCGGAAAATAGTGATATCGCCAGCAATAAAGGTGTCCATGCCCCAGACGATAGGTCAGTGTCAGGTAGTCACTCTGCGCTACCCGCTCCGCGTCGGCGCGCAGAATCAGCGCCAGACGGGGCCAGTGCGTTAACGCCACGGCCGCAATGACGCCGCTTTTACCGCCGCCGAGTGTAAAACAGATAAGGATCAGCAAAAGTAAATGCGGCATGGCGAGCATAGCATCGGTTATCAGCCGCATCAGGAGGTCCAGCCGGGGATGAATGCGCGCCGCTGCCGCCATCATTAGCGCGATAACGCCGCTGCACAACGCGGCGCCAACGCCAATTTGTAAACTGGTGAAGGCCCCCTGAAAGCAACGAAGCCATACATCGCGCCCCAGATTATCGGTGCCAAACCAGTGCTGGATATCAGGCGACAGATGCCGGGCAAGCAGATTAACCTCTGGCGACTGGCTCAACGTGGCATAACCGTATCCGGCAATAAACAGCAGACAGGTAACGGAGAGGATCAGACGAAACAACGTCGGGGCAGGATTATAGAGCATCGGGACGCTCCAGCGATCGATTAAGCACCACCACAAGCCAGGCTGAAATCGTATTTCCGGCAAACACTAATAGCGTACAGAATAAAACGATCCCCATGAGTAGCGGGACATCGCCACGCAGGCCGGCATCGATAGTGGCCTGTCCCAGCCCCGGATACGCAAAGACTTTTTCTGCCAGTAACGCCCCCCCCATCAGTTCTCCCAGAGAAGCAAACTGTAAACAGAGTGCTGGGGTAATCGCATGACGTAACACCTGGTGACGTAACAGCGACCATCCTTTATCCCCCTGAGCGCGCGCAAAACGAATAAATTCGCTCTTCATTACGCTGGCTATTTTTTCTCGCGTATGCAGCGCAATTTGCCCCATGCCCAACAGACTTAACGCACATACCGGCAACACAAGATGGCGTAAGCGTTCCGATAAAAGAGCTGTTCCTGCATTATTTCCGGGGTCCCAGGCGCAACAAACAGGTAATACCGGCCAGCGGACGGCAAACAGCGCCAGCAACAGCATTGCTATCCAGAAAGTGGGCAACGATGACAATAAGTAGCTGATACGGCAAATCATCTTATCCGGCCAGCGGTAGAGAAAACGTCCGGCCAGAAAACCCAATGTCACGCCCAACACACCAGACAATAGCCAGGCGCCTGCCAGCAGCGCGAATGACGTTGCAAAACGTTCCCGGATCACGTTGGCGACAGGCATGTTGAACAGCATGGAATACCCCATGTCACCCTGGAGCAAACGCCAAAACCAGTGACCGAAACGCTCCCACAGCGGCTGGTCGAGCCCCCAGCGCGCCGCAATCCGCGCATATTGTTCTGGCGGAACATGGAGCAGATCGTTGCCAATATAAGCACGGATAGGATCAACGGGCGAAAAGCTAAGCAAAATGAAGGTGCCGGCAGCCACCAGCACCAACAGAATAATCAGCCGCAAAAAATGACTGAAGAACAATTTCATCACCGACAGGTCCAGGTCCAGTCATCAAGATTGTTTAACACCGACCAGCTACCGTGGATTTCTGGCGCGCCTTTTCCCAGATCAATACAGGGGTTGGCCAGATAGGTATGCTGAATATTAAGCAGCCATGCCCATGCCGCATCGCCCTGGACGCCCGCGCCCTGCTTTCCATCCCACTCAACCTGCTGCCAGAAAGGAATCGCCTTTTGCCAGTCAGGCGCATCTATAGCCTGTTTCAGATGTGCTTCTACCGCAGGGTTGCTGTAATAGCCCGGGTTATAATATTCCACACCAGCGGCTTTCCCGCTGTAGTGATGGAAGAGTTCCATCGGGTCCAGACTTCCCCAGCCAAACAGCGTAGGGTTAGCGTGCATATGGCGCTCTACAGTTTCCCAGCTTCCCGATTGCAACGAGACGACAATGCCTAAAGGCTGCAACATGGCGCGCACCGCCTCGGCCAGATCCCGTCGGGTGCTGTCGCCACTGGCATACCATAAGGTCAGACGCGCTTCTTTACCTGCTTTTTCACGCACGCCCGCACTGTTTATTTTCCAGCCAGCCTCTTCCAGGATGGCGCGCGCTTTTGCAATATCGCCATCGCTGAATATCACTGAAGGATTTTGCCACGGTAATCCCTGCACCGCGCTATAGGCGGGTATCGCATGGCCTTCCATCACCTGTTCCGCCAGTTGCTTACGATTAATGGCATAGTTAATTGCGCGTCTGATAGCGACATCAGCGGTCACATCGTTGCCGACAGGATAATCGTTAGCATCCTTTTTACCGGCTGGCACCATCGGGAAGACAATGCCCCGGTTTTCAACGCTATCGCGTACCCAGAGTTTAAGATTATCCTGCTGCGGGGCCACCGCCATAGAAGGGGCAATGCGCACCAGTCCCAACTGTCCGCTGCGCGCGGCGGCATAAGCATTATCTTCATCCAGAAAGACAAAAACCAGCCGGTTAAAGTCATTCTTTTTACCCGCATACCAGGGATTAGCTTCAACGATCAGTTGCTGACCCGGCTGAAAGCTGACCAGTCGGTATGGACCGGCGCCTATCGGTTCACGGGCGAACGTTTTTTCATCATAACGGCTGGCCGGAACAATCCCTAACGATCCTAATACATTCACAAAGGTGCTCTGCGGATGGCTCAGCGTCATCTCAATTCGGCGCGCATCCAGCGCTCGCGCATGGCTAAAATTGCCCATGTCAATTTTACCACCGCTCTTCGCCGCTTTGTTGTATGTAAATACGACATCTTCGGCAGTTAATGGCGAGCCATCGGAGAATTTCAGCCCGGGCTTTAAGGTTAGCGTCCAGATTTTACCGTCGGGGCTGGTATCCACTTTTTCCGTCAGTAAATTACCCCAACTCATGTCGGCGTTTTGCTTAAGCAACGGCGCATGAAGCAATAAGTAGCTGCCGTGGCTCCAGCCCAGCATAGGATCAAAGCCTTCCGTTGGCTCAGGGCCAATGGCCAGCTTCAGGGTACGACCGTCTGCCGTGTCCGACGCGGCGAAAAGCGACGAAGTGAATACCAGAGTCAGCGCGCACGTCACGAGCGCCAGTTTGCCTTTAATCATCAATTTGTCCCAGATTATGCGTTGTTTTTGTTTCTCCCGGCGCAGCATAAACGTCGGGAGACCTCCTGAGGACGGCATTATGGCGAGCATTTGTAATGAAAAAATTGACGCAGAACAGAAAGTATGACGATCTTTTAAAAACATCATACGCACAAACATCGGGAGCGCCAACGTGGGCTAAAGGCCGCTTTTGACGGGGATAAAACGCAAGGGAAATGACGCCAGGAATACCGGGTTAATTAACGCCATCTTATTCTCTTATTTCCTTTCTATTCTGTATTACGTCTTCCCATCCGACGCTGTTCATTTTCTCAACGTTATTAGTCAGTACTGAAACGTAAGAAGGTATCGTAATTAGCGCTTCCTGGCTTTAAACCTAAACCAATATTAAACGAACCGGGCGTTAATGAAACTTACCAGCAGAACGCCAGTCATATGGCAACCCGATGAAATGACATGCTATGGAGTCCAACCGAAAAATGTTAACGCCGCCAGGGCTCGTGATGATTTTTTTAGCCGTACTGTTCTCATTGCTGACAGGATGCGCAAGTTATAAAAACACGGCATGGGGAATATATCCGGCTTCAACGGATATTTGTCCATCAGGTACGACATCAACAGGAGGGTGCAAAGAGTAATATCGCATATTTAATATACACCACTTTTTAAATGACTGTCCGGACATTTTCGGACGGTAAGTTTTCTATTAATTTATAATGGACTAATCCCATGACAAATAAAAAACACATTTTTTCAATTATCTTTATTGGTTCTCTTTTAACGGGGTGTGCTACAGGACCATCACCGACAGGGATTGGCTTATATACGGATGTTAAAGGGCCAATTACTGCCACGAGTCTCCCGGCAACCAAAACCGGTAAAGCGTGTGCGCAAACGGTATTGGGTATTGTAAATACCGGCGACGCATCTATTGATTCAGCGAAAAAAGCGGGCGATATTTCTTTAGTGTCGAGTGTTGATTATGAAACTACAGGCTCATATCCGTTTTATGGTAAAACCTGTGTTGTCGTAAGAGGACAATAACAACAGTAAGCCGGCGATGCCGCCGGCTTTTTATCCCATTTTACGTGCCGCTATCTCTGTCTGTTCCTTGCGACTCAGCCCCCGCTTTAAGGTTCTGTTAAGATTTTACGCATACCCTACAAGCAGTTGTTAATAAAGGATAATAATAATGGCACATTTCTCAAGACTGCAAATAACGCTTCACTGGTTAACGCTGCTCCTGACAGGCATCGCATATGCGGCTATTGAGTTACGGGGGTGGGCGCCAAAAGGCTCCAGCGTTTACCTGTTTATGAAAGACATGCACTATGACATGGGCGTTCTGGTCTGGGCGCTGATGTTTTTACGGTTATATCTTAAACACAAATACCCGGATCCGGTCATTACGCCTCCCCCTCCTCACTGGCAGCTCGTAGCCGCTAAATTAATGCATATCGCGCTTTATCTCACTTTTCTCGCCTTACCGCTGCTGGGCGTCGCGATGATGGCGTCAGGCGGGAAAAGCTGGAGCTTTTTTGGTTTTACTGTACCGGTATTTTTGACGCCAGATAGCACCCTAAAATCGGATATAAAGCGTATTCATGAAATGCTGGCCAATATCGGCTATTTCCTGATTGCCATGCATGCAGCAGCGGCGTTGTTTCACCATTACATACAAAAAGACGATACATTTTCAAGGATGTTACCCGGTAAATCATGACTATTTCGGCCATCCCGGCGTGAGAGAGCACGCCGGGCAAGGCATTATTATTCCAGCGCTATCGGTTTCGACTGATAGCGCCTTATACCGTTTGTAATCGACAATATACGATATTTTTCCGGTTCCACGTGTAAGTGATATGTACGACGCTCCCCTCGCTAATAATAGCGGGATAAGAATACTCACCGCGGTCACTTTCCAGGTCCAGTAGCGGTAGCCATGATTCGCCATTATCCTGGGAAGCAATCAGTGAAAGCGGATAGCGCTTTCCCCAGTTGCCATTGACCGGATTTAACGCAAGAATCAGCGTACCGTTCTGCATACTAACCAGATCGATACCACTATTATTATTCGGTAAAGATGTCGCGCGGGCAACAGACCAGGTAGCGCCATAGTCGATTGAATCACTGCGAAAAATTGCCCCGCGTGTGCTTCGTAACAACATATGGATATGCCCCGGAGAAGACTCCCACAGCGTAGGCTGAATAACGCCATCCCAGCGCAGGAGGTTTTCCAGACAACATTCCCACAACACCCCCTTTTTTATACCATCCCACAACGCTACGTTTGTCCCGGAAATAGCGTTATCAGGCTCCAGCGGAACAAAAGAGATATTCCAGTGTTTTCCTTCGTCAGAGGATCGATCCACAAATGCCCTCCACCGTTCAGGACTTTCAATCGACCCTGGCGCAATCCAGGCGCCATTTGATGCCAGCAGGAGTTTATTTTTTACGGGACCGCGCGGCAAAATATCATCGTTGACCAACGGAGCTGGCGTACTCCAGGTAAATCCTCGATCGCTGGAGGTGATAAACCAGGTTTTCCACACGTGTACGTCGCTGCCTACTTTATAAAATAACCACAATTTATCCGACGGGTAAAATAACACCGGATTCCAGTGCGCTTCCCCCTCGCGTGCCGCCACTCGCTGCGGTGTTGTCCAGAGATTATGTTCATAGCGAGATAGCCAGATGGCTGTATCTTCGCTTCCTTCGCGCAACCCCGCGAACCATGCGGCCACTAGCGTACCGCACGGTAAGCGAACAAGCGTAGAGGCATGGCACTGAAAGGACTCGGTTCCGCTTTCCGGTAAAATGACCTGCCGATTGACGAGCGCTAATTTCATACCTGCCTCTATTAAATAAGGTAAAAAGCATCAGCTTTTTTATGTATGAAAGTAGTGTTAGCAGAAATAGCATCAACGCGGTGAAAACGATGAACCGCTATACGAATTTATGTTCAGATATCGCGCCCATAACAGGCAGAATGTCGAGAGTGGACAAAAATTGGACTGACCTCGCGGATAATTCCAACTTACCGCCGTCCAATGGCGACGAGGTCAGTGGCACGGGATAATATAGAGGTCAGGGCTATAATATTTAGCGATCTGTGCCTACAAGCATGACGGGATACTTTTCGCTACAGACAATGAAGGCCCGTCTAAACGGGCCTTCATTAACGCGATTATGATTTGTGTTCAATCGCCTTTGGTTTACTTTCTATGGCAATTTTTTTCGGTTTCTCGCTTTCAGGGATCTCCTGGTAAATCTCGACCAACAAGAGGCCCTGTTCCAGTTTCGCATTATTCACCTTAGCATGTTCAGGCAAAGAAAAACTCAACTGGAAGTCCGCCTTACGAATACCACGATAAATCCAGTGCGTCTGATCCTCTACCGTCTCTTCAGTGTGTTTACCCGTAATATTCAGGTTGCCGCCAACCGTTTCAATTTCAAGCTCTTCCTCTTTCCAGCCAGGAACGCTCACGGTAAGCAGATAGTTATTCGCATCGCGCTTTTGCAGATCGTAAGCTGGCGTCGCAGCGACTGGCGTATCTCCTGTTAATTGACTGAAAAGTCTATCAATACGGTTGAAACGGTCAGAGAAAAGAGAATCAGCAAACACGGGAAGTGCTGACAAGGTTCTGAGTGCCATCATTAACCTCCTGAATCACTATTCAAAAGTTCAACATCAAGGCAAGCATTGCTTGTCCACTGACTACATAGGGACGGAAAAAACATTTTCAAGCCTATAAAAGCTTTTTTTAGTCACGAATTTAAGTGGTTAACGAAAAGTCTCATCCCGTTCATTGCCATTTCCGCTGTCCCTTCATCTTTACAATTTTTCTTCACCAGCAGAATTGATAATGATTATCAATTGCATTAGTGTATACAGGTTGGTTATGGCAGTGACCAACGCCCTTCTCCATTATCAAACCCAGCGCCGCCTTCGGGCGGCCTTTTGGGAGGAAATATGGTCGCCAAAAATAAAATTCACGGTCGTCGTATTCGTCAATCTCTGCAACAGTCACATCATCGTTGTCTTTTTCAGCAACTGGCGGTAAGCCCACCAGGAACAAAATATGTTTCAGTCACCGCTGAAACAAAAAACTGGCTTATTCATCTTGTGACTTCAGAGGGCCGCTAGCACGCGGTAGTGACTGTCCATGTTGTCGCTAAAATTTTAATGAAATGACTTTTATACACCTACAATTTGCGCCCGGCTACTCCGGGCGCCATACCTGAAGATATGACACCCGTTGCCAACTGACAGGAATTTTAGTCATCGTCTCCGGCGTAGAAAAATTCGATATCTTTATTAAACCATTTATCAATGTTGTGCCACATCAGACAACCGGTCAGAAAACTTGCGATCAATATCCCTCCTATAAGCCACTTTTTCACATATACTCCTGAATAACCCCTGTTGATGCCATTATCTGATCGATAATAAAAAGACCATCATTTGAAGAAATAGTTTCACTGACAGATACCGTATGAAACGAGACAGTGAACAGTACCGTTTTCTTCGGTTTTTATGCCATAGTATTGAGCAGTGGTGACAATCATTTTCTATCGCACCATAATGATTTGCAGCCTATAGTTTATGCTTTTAAGATTTGTCTACTCATCACATATGTCAGTGATGGATAAATTATAATACGCTTTTCTGGCGCACTTTTCGTCAGTAAACAGGAATACTACAGCATTCATCGTATTGATGCCGCTTTATCTCCCGTTCTTCAGGGAATTAACGACAATTTTATGCACAAAGGATACTAATGATGAAACGTAAATTGATCCCATTTACCCTCTTTCTCGCTGCGCTTAGCGCCAGTTCCACATCTATAGCAGCTTCGCAGGAGATTTCTAAATCTATATACACCTGTAATGATAACCAGGTTATGGAGGTGATTTACGTCAACACCGAGGCTGGAAACGCCTATGCGATTATCAGTCAGGTAAACGAGATGATCCCGATGCGGTTAATGAAAATGGCCTCCGGAGCAAATTACGAAGCCATAGACAAAAATTATACTTATAAACTTTATACCAAAGGCAAAACGGCTGAACTGGTGGAAGGTGATGATAAACCTGTTCTCAGTAACTGTTCCTTAGCTAACTAACCTTAAGAAATGCCTGAAGGCTCATCAGGCATTTCCACTTCAACTTTCCTGTAACGTAACGTTAAAGAATATGTGAATCACTACCATAGTATAATGGCTAATTAGTAACCACTTTTAAACATGGTTAATCCTATTTTTAAAGAAAAGTTCGAACTGTCTGAATTGTCGTTGTTGAGTGTTTAAATGTTTTGCTTTATTAAGTGACCCAGGTAGAATTCGCAGCGGCTGGTAACCATTCATATTCGCACTATTGAACGATCACCGGCCAACCGCGCCAGGGTCTTGCATACGCTCTGGCGCGGTTAAATCCCCAGGCCATAAACGAAATCACTGGTTTCTGCTATTGCTCGTATCTTTCACGTTAACCTGCATTATGCTTGCCCACCTGATGTAAAAAGACACCGCTCTGAACCATAGGGTGTGAATTTCATTTTATAAAAAATTGCGGTGCCGGGTGCCTCCCGGTGAACCATACCACAGTCAATATGGTTCGCGAGGAACATTAACTATTTGACTGGACACCCCGCCGCAAAGGGGGATTCACCGCATAAGAAAAATCTACAACTCACAAGTAATAAAAGACAATAACATTTTTGTGCATTTTTTATAAATGACTATCTTGTCACGTAATAAATGAAATTATTCTGTAACAGGATTGCAAGACAATACTTATTCAAAACTGAAGTGGTCAGTAGGAATCGAACCCACATCATCAGCCTGACACTGAGGTAATAACATTATACGATAACCACATTGGACCGCCACCGAGGCCTCGAACCTCGCACCATCAACTTAGGAGGTTGATGCTCTATCCAGCTGAGCTAGTGGCGGCTGGGGACTTCTGCCAGGCGCAAAAAAGGTGCTCTCCTGGATAAAATACATACCTTGCTACTTTTCAGTAGTCGTTCAACGGCAGGTACAATATGCGAAGGCGGTCACAAAATCTTGATGACATTGTGATTAATTCCAGGAAAATTTTTCAGAGTGAATCTTGTGAGATCTGGCGTTATTTACACCAGATTTTCCTTCCTGCTTATCACCTACCTGAGCAACCTTGATTGTTTACCACAATCCTTTATCTGTGCTTATGCTGGTGAGATGTTATGTACAGCGTCATTATGACGAAGAGAGTATGACGAAGAGAGAAAAGACAGGCAGGTACGTGTCACTGGTAAAGAAGCCCTGTTTTATTGACTGGCGGTGCGGAAGGCGAACCTTCCGCATAGCTTATGCTTTTCAGAAACGGTATCCAACCCCGACGTTGAAGCCGTTTATTTTTGTAGAGGAGATGTTGCTTCCTTCATACCCAACATCGACGACAATATTCTCCAGCGGATTCATCTGTACACCCGCGCCCCAGGCAAATCCCGTTTTCCTTGAGGAAATTTTGTTAGAAAAAGAATCGCCATCCTGAGTGGAATGTTCTTTAAATGTCGCCTTTACCGTGCCGACACCTGCCAGCGCGTATAACGAAAAATTGTCAGACAATCGATAGGCTGGCCCAACCATAAAAGAGCCGTACTTCACCTCAAACTTGTCATGGTAATGAATACCTTCAGGCTCAATAGACCCGGAAGCCTGGCTGTCTCCATATAAGTAACTTAGCGAGGAAATAAAACTTACCGGAGAGTCATCCTCATAACGGTATTTCACATTTACCCCTCGGATATTTTTGAAATCCTGAACTTTACTTTGTGCATACCCCACGGAAAAGGCGTTAGTATCGGCCTGTGCAACATTTACAACCAAAACGCTTGTAGTAATAACTAAAGTGGATAAAATAATATTTTTCATAACAACTCCTTAATACTACTTATTATTTACGGTGTGTTTAAACACCTGCAGTACCGATCCGGCATTCAGTTATCGCCACTATGCTGAATCGACAAAACCACGAATAATTCACCACTATCGCTCCTGATGCGTTTACTTCCTGAAAGATATTTTTACTACCAAAGCGCTCTATCGCTCATTAAGGTAACCGGTTCTACAATGTCATCTAACTTTTATAGATTTGAATGCTAATTTTTCTCACGCATATATATTTAACAGAAACCATAAAGTGTTTAGCCACTATAGAACAACAAACTCTCCATACAACTATTTGATATTTAAATAAAAAATCTCAAAACCACATTAAGAAACCTGACGCCGAACGGCTAAAACATGTCATTAAGCAAACTCGCCATATAACCAGAACATATCGCATTGTGCTTCACAGTCCTCACGTGAAGCTCCAGCCGCAATACCGTTATATGCCATCGCTGGCACCGTAATCATATTCACCATGATGCTTAGCACGATTTATTCCCGCTCCGCTTTAATCTTTTAATATGTCTATCAGTTACAACATTTCTTGTTATAAGAATAGAATCAACACCACAATTCCAACATAAATATCACCCGTGTTGAGAGAAAATTTACATTCCAGAAAAATAATAACAGACGCAAATATTGAACACGCAATAAAAAAGTCTATTTCGCTATAAAACCCATTATTATTAAGAGTGGTTAACTCTTCGTTGAATAAAAAATGCCAATGACGTTCCATAATTCATTAGATGAACTTCACAAGTCATTACATATAACAGGAGGTGCTATGAAACATCATGCTTTTATGCTTTGGTCATTACTTATTTTTTCATTCCATGTTTTGGCCAGTTCAGGCCATTGTTCTGGTTTACAACAGGCATCATGGGATATTTTTATCTACGATTTTGGTAGTAAAACCCCGCAACCACCTACAAATACTGATAAAAAGCAAGCCAGGCAGATTAGTTCACCATCCTGCCCGACGACAAAACCCATGATGTCCGCACCAACCAACGACGCCAGGAAAGGGAATACTTTCTCCAGAACATAATGTTATTTATCTACAATGGTGCCGAACGACCACTTTTAGCCATCCGGAAATCTTGATTGCCATCAAATATAGCTGGCATTATTTTTCCTGACGTGTATAGTGCGCCCCGTTATCCCCATTAAGGAATTTGTTTGTCTCGTAAAATGACAGGAATTGTCAAAACCTTTGATTGTAAGAGCGGTAAAGGTCTCATCACCCCCTCCGATGGACGCAAAGATGTTCAGGTCCACATTTCAGCATGTCGCCAACACGAAACAGAAGCGCTTATCCCCGGTATACGCGTTGAGTTTTGTCGTATTAATGGCCTCCGCGGACCTACCGCCGCCAACGTTTATCTTTCATAATTCGTCACTCGGCATTTTTTCAGAAAAATTTAGCGAGCCCGTATACCTCCGCAGTCTGCTATGAGGCTTTACCTGAAAGGCTGCAGAATGTTTTCAGTGGCGAAAATCTAAAGGATTTATTTTGCTAATGACTCCTGTGACCTCTTTTATCATATATCGGGTGTCCCCCCTTCTCACTTTGTTTAACGTGAAGAAATGTACAGCCGTTTTTCACTGTGATAGCATCTAATATTGCAAAAGTATTTAACGCTATATACCCATCGTCACAGGAGTGGCAGACTGCGCGCGTTTAACCGAAGTATTTATGTGATTCTATCGGAATTATCTCTATTGTCGCTCAATGCTACGTCATATTCAGTGGGTATAAATCGCCAATATAGTTGTAACGCTATTTATTTTTAGGGTAATAATTGAATGACTTTGCTTTCAGGAAAAACCACACTGGTTCTCTGCCTCTCCTCTATTTTATGTGGATGTACGGCGAACGGCTTACCCGCACCTTATAGTATTAATTTGTCGTTCCCGGTCATTACACAAAACCAAATTAATTCCGGTGGTTATTACATAAATGACGCGGAACAAATTCGGACAACTGATGGTCTGTGCCTTGATACAGGTTCAGATCAACAGAATCGTTTGACGCTGCGGGAGTGTAAGCATGTGCAATCTCAGCTTTTCTCATTTCACCGAGACAGAATCACGCAGGGTGAGAAATGTCTGGATGCCGCAGGACAAGGTACAAAAGAAGGCACACCAATCATTCTTTATTCATGCACGGGTAATGATAACCAGCGCTGGCTCACTGATGATAACAAAATTAAGGGGAAACAGAGCCGAAAATGCCTGGGCACAAATAGCATTATTGTCAGAAAAGGCGACCCTGTTGTGTTGGCCGATTGCGATTTTAGTCGCGCCCTGGAATTTACCATCAGGTAGCAGGACACCGCTGTGAAGAGAGAGCCGCTAACCTCATGACACGCTAACAGGTTAGCGACCTTTACTTCCATATACGGTCAATTTCATTTACGTCCGCAACGTCAGGATGACAAAACGGCGGCTAAACCTTGACACGGGTTGTATACCCAGATTAAATACTGGTCATCCAACCAGTAAAAAGGAAATGGCGATGTTCGTCGAACTCGTTTATGACAAGCGAAATGTTGAAGGTCTGCCAGGCGCACGCGAAATCATCCTCAATGAACTCACAAAACGCGTACATCAACTTTTTCCCGATGCGCAAGTGAAAGTTAAGCCAATGCAGGCGAACGCATTAAACAGTGACTGTACAAAAACCGAGAAAGAACGGCTGCACCGTATGCTGGAAGAGATGTTTGAAGAGGCTGATATGTGGCTGGTCGCCGAATAACGTCCCCTCCTGCGAAAGCGACATGTCCGATCGAAAACAGCGCCCTGAGGCGCTGTCTGTGACGATATAACGCAAACGCTACCACTCAGAACATGTTGTTGTTGATACCTCAGACCGGTATGCGGAACCGACATTCATCGCTTCACTGGCCTGTCGGTATGAGTAGCCCTTATCAACAATCAGCTGTGCGCATTCCAGCCTGAAATCTGAAAGTACGTTTGGTTTTGTTGTTTATTAAGAGCCTATCCCATTAGACTCTTTTATTCGCCAAACTGGCTTTAACGATTACGCCTACTGGGATAGGTTCTAAACTTATCATCAATACGTAAAATACCTATTTACGAACAAAAAGTAACAGGTAAAAATCCGAAATAAAACCAGCATAACTAAAACTTACTGCAGATATGCACACGCATTATTACTATGTTTCCAGGATAGTCTCGACCAGTCAAGACTATCTATTTTATATAAAAAAGGGAAATACTTCACATGAATAAAATACATGTTACATATAAAAATCTCTTACTTCCGATTACCTTCATCGCGGCAACTCTAATTAGCGCCTGTGATAACGATAAAGATGCCATGGCGGAAGCTGAAAAAAATCAAGAGAAATACATGCAAGAAATCCAGCAAAAAGAGCACCAGCAATCAATGTTCTTTTACGACAAAGCCGAAATGCAAAAAGCTATTGCCAATATCAACGCAAAAGGTGGAGCCAATCTTGCGATTATTGAAGTCCGTTTCTTCAAGGGCGGGTATTCATTCATTCGACAGAGCGTTAACACCCCTGCTAAAGTAGAGATGTTTAAATTTAACAACGGCTACTGGGGGGGACCTTCGCCTGTCAACTTAACCATCTTTGGCACTATAACAGAGGAGCAAAAACAAGAAGCACTAAAAGAAGCTTTATTCAAATTCGACTCGATCAATTTCAGCATTATACCAGAGCGTATTAAGGAAACAATTAAACGCGCTAACGCCAGTGGCATCATTTCCGTTACGGAAGATAGCGATATCGTTGTACGAGCAGAGATAGCTCATAATGGCGAATTCGTCTATGACATTACCATTACTGCTAAAAATACAGCACGTGCGGTAATGACCTTAAATAAGGATGGTTCTATTGCCGGATATGAGACCAAAGAACCTTTCGACCCCAAAAAAGAAGCCGAAAAAGCACAGCAACTTGTTGAACAATCGAGAAAAGACATTGAAAGTCAGCGTAAAAAAGCAGCTGAAAAGATGAACGAAATACAGCAGACATTTAAAAAATAGTAGGCGATACAAACATTGATAAAAATTATAGCGCGAAAGAACGCGTGCCAGGTACTAAGGCACTGCCTGAAGACAGCGAATCGCCATTTCATTCTCTGACACTGTCATTTTTCGTACTCAAAATATTTATTTATTGAGTCTTTTTTGGATAACCAGGTGACGTTATGTGACGCCAGGAACCTGGTCCAGCGGGCGTACTTGTTGGAGCCAGTGTAAAGCCGGGCAGCGCGCAGAAACCGGAGCGTATACGTTGTACGTGAGAATTTCGAGCACTGCCCGACCTAAAAATGACGAATAAAATAGATATTTTAAAGAGGTAATATGAAGAATTTTTTCAAAATAATTACTGATTTCATCACGAATATTTCCCTTGATCTATTTGCTATATTTTTATGCATGTTATTCGTATACAAAACAGGACCATCAATTGGTGTGATATCATTTTTTATTGCATTAATTATTTATATCATTCTTCATTTTGTTTTTTACTCATTTCGTGAAAAAATCATAAAAAAATATTCAAATAAGTATTGAAAATTACTGTTTTGAGGTACAAATTCAGCGCAATAAAACAGAGCAACTCAAAAACAAAAAATTAGGCGTAGCGAAGTGGAAGAGGACTGTCATGTACTGGACCGTGAGCTGGTCGGGAGAGCAATGTACGGGAAAGAGCGCAATACTGTCATTGATGGCAACAGATGATGAGCGACGAATGGAAAAATACAGGGTGTTGGTAAACCGTGTGGACACATCAAAACCTGACTGGCCTGATGTGCCTGTAAGCCAATAATATAACGTTGTGAAAAATCAGGCTGGCGTTAATAAAACACACCAGCCTGAGGTAATATTCAGTTCAGGATGAGCTGATGAAACATAATAGCCTGATATACCCTCAGTCCTGATATGGTTGATATAGTTTTCTGTAAAAAACTAACAACCACAAATATCACACCACCCCGGTGGCGTCACCTCACCTGCTGGATAATGGTCACACCATTCTGGGCGAATAAATGCTTCGGGGCCTGACGGCCAGCCACGGGAGGCGTGTTTTGTATTATCTGGTGGGGGTTTTGAATCACTGGCAGCCATCGCCGATGCCGAAAAGGCTGTAGCCGACAACACCAGAAGCAATGGGAAAAATACACGATGTCTCATAATATCACCCGTAAATATTAAGATTATCCTTGCTGTTAACCTTCCTCATTTTCAGCATAACTCATGCTTCATCATCATTGAATAAACAATTAAGTTTGTTGAACGAAAATTTACTTAAAGAAAAAATAATAAGCCTTAATATTTTTTGCAGTATTTCAACTTATAGCAGAATAAATGTGCGTAGATGGCGTAAAAACCTGATGAGCAGGAATATCGATAGCCAGTAAATCACTCCTGTGGTAATGCTGGACAGCTGATGACTGTTAAGGTCGCTTCATCTGTAGCGCCGGTGAATTCCAGCGATTTAAGTGAAAAGTAGCCAGCAGGCGCTTCTGCTGGTCCATATTCCTCTATTTTTCAGGCCATACTGAAGTGCCACACAGGTATCTGACAGAACGGTCCTGAGATAATAAATATAAAAGCAGTTACTGCCTACCTCAAGAAGTATGTGCTCATGATCATTTAAAGCTCTTTTAAAGAGACTGATAATAAGCTTGTCAATATAATATTATGCAGTCTCTATTAAGCGCCTGGTTTATTTGTTTTGCATAATCATATAGTTGACTTTTCGAGTAAGAATTTTCTTGCAAAGACAAATAAACGTGTTTTATATCTCTGAATAAACATACATCACCATGAATATGAGCCTCTATATAATTCCCTTCATAGCCTTTACCATAATTAGAATGAGCTAAAAATTTTTCGCCCTTAGCCATTTTAACCAAACTCTTAAAGCAATTATAACCAAAAAAATCATTTTGACAGGATGCAATCAGGTTCTCCATATGGCAAAATGTAGATAATTTACTCGTATCCAGGCCAAATCTGTGGCCGTAGATATCAAAAGGTGAGAATGTACAATTTGTTTTTACATTATCATTTAATTCAAAAAATGATTTCCCATAGGCGCTGGCACCTCCATTTTCACCGTTCAGAAAGTCCAGTGCAGCATAAATTGGTCTGCTTGTAGGGCTAAAAGTTTTACTGTTGGGAGTATATGCTACGGAAAAACCGCCTGTCTGACCATATGGGGCATAAGGTGAATCTGCAAGCTTCTCCAGTTCAAATGCTTTAGTTTCAACTGAATCACGTCCGACATTATAAGCAGGTAAATCTCCTGGTCTGCAACCTAATGCATAAGAGTTCAGATATTCTTTATTTTTTAAGAGAGAGACAAAGTCAATTTTGGCTGCATTAAAATTTATTGTCAGCCGGGCATTTTGTAAAACATCCACCATCTTATTTAGCAAGAGAGCGCAATCTATTTCGGCACCGCACTCACGGCTTATCCGCCTGAGCGCTTTTTCTCTTATTATGACAGCGTCGCGCTGACACCTGGAATGAATATACGCAAGTACTTGTTTTCCAAAAAGGCGACCATACACCTTTTTACGCTCTTCATTGCTGAGACCGCAAAACACTTCGTCAAAAGAAAGCCTGTACGCTGCGCTTACAGAACCGCTCGCCGCTCTGCTTTCTGGAAATGGCGGAACATCTTCAACAACATTTTTAATTTGCTGAATATCTGAAGACAGAGAAGTACGTCCGACATTTTTTTCCTTATCTGTTTCCAGATATTCCGGAACCTTTACACTTCCACTATAGCAGATAGGCTTGAGCATATGTCTCCTGAATTTTTACGATTAATAGTATTCACTTTCGCTGACGTATTCTTTATCAGGCTGATATTTCAACACTTCTTAGCCGCCTTGTAGAAGTGCAAATAAAGCATACTAATAATTTCATAAAATGCTTAATCTACCCACTATTGCAGGCAATAAATTATCACCTTTTATTGAAATATTATCCTGATAATAAAAACAAATCTGATAAGGCACTTTCAAAAAATAGCCAAACCACACATCATAAAGAAAACCACCACAATCAAAATCGGTAACTATCAACTTTCAGCGGGGCTCAGGTTATCATGACGATCGGGGTAAAGGATGGATTACTATTGCGGTCAGAATTGAGGGAGTTTTGATAAATTTTTTTGATAAAGTTTTGATAACCGTTCGAATGCTAATAATAAAAACGGGGACGTTAAGTCCCCGTTTTTGTTTTTAACAATTATCGATATTACATATTCGCGATAATCGCGTCGCCAAACTCACTACATTTCAGCAGCTTAGCTCCTTCCATCAGGCGTTCAAAGTCATAGGTCACGGTCTTCGCGGCAATCGCGCCTTCCATACCTTTAACAATCAGATCCGCCGCTTCGAACCACTGCATGTGGCGCAGCATCATCTCCGCAGACAGAATAATGGAGCCTGGGTTGACTTTATCCTGGCCCGCATATTTCGGCGCAGTCCCGTGAGTCGCTTCAAACAACGCGCATTCGTCGCCGATATTCGCACCCGGTGCAATACCGATACCGCCAACCTGAGCCGCCAGGGCATCGGAAATATAGTCACCGTTCAGGTTCATACAGGCGATAACGTCGTATTCCGCCGGACGCAACAGGATCTGTTGCAGGAACGCATCGGCGATAACGTCTTTAATCACGATCTCTTTACCCGTGTTCGGGTTCTTAATTTTCAGCCACGGACCGCCGTCAATAAGCTCACCGCCGAACTCGTCGCGCGCCAACTGGTAGCCCCAGTCTTTAAACGCGCCTTCGGTGAACTTCATGATATTGCCTTTATGTACCAGCGTAACGGAATCGCGATCGTTGGTAATAGCGTATTCAATCGCCGCGCGAACCAGACGTTTAGTGCCTTCTTCAGAACACGGTTTGATACCGATACCGCAGTGCTCCGGGAAGCGAATTTTCTTCACGCCCATCTCTTCGCGCAGGAACTTGATCACTTTCTCAGCGTCTGCAGAGTCAGCTTTCCATTCAATTCCGGCGTAGATGTCTTCAGAGTTTTCACGGAAGATGACCATATCGGTCAGCTCCGGATGTTTCACCGGACTTGGCGTGCCCTGATAGTAACGAACGGGACGCAGACAAACGTACAGGTCAAGCTCCTGACGCAGGGCAACGTTCAGAGAGCGGATACCGCCGCCAACCGGCGTGGTCAACGGACCTTTAATCGCTACGCGGTAATCACGAATTAAATCAAGGGTTTCAGCGGGAAGCCAGACATCCTGGCCGTAAACCTGTGTGGATTTTTCTCCGGTGTAAATTTCCATCCAGGAAATTTTACGCTCGCCTTTATAGGCTTTCTCGACGGCGGCATCGACCACTTTAAGCATGGCTGGAGTGACATCAACACCGATACCATCGCCTTCAATAAACGGGATAATCGGATTCTCAGGAACGTTGAGTTTGCCGTTTTGCAGGGTGATCTTCTTACCTTCCACCGGAACAACTACTTTGCTTTCCATTCACCTCTCCTTCGAGCGCTTCTGGTTTGCTCGTCTGTCATCGCGCTGCATGTGCAATGGCATCCTGCTGCACGACTGCGTTAGAGCAATTTTTTGTTAATGTTTTGTAATGAGCATGTCAATACTACCCTATTGTTTGCCGCCATGAAAGACACTCATTATTGCGCTATAATGCGGCAATTAATAAGTTCTGAAAACACCATGCAAAAAACTTCTTTTAGAAATCACTACGTTAAGCGATTCAGCTCACGACAAGCATCTAAATCACGGAAAGAAAACCAGCCAAAACGCGTGGTTTTGTTCAATAAACCTTACGATGTGTTGCCGCAGTTCACGGATGAAGCAGGTCGCCGCACGTTAAAAGATTTTATTCCTGTGCAAGGCGTTTATGCCGCAGGCCGCCTGGACCGCGACAGCGAAGGGCTTTTGGTGCTGACTAATGACGGCGCGCTGCAGGCGCGCCTCACGCAACCGGGCAAACGCACCGGCAAGATTTACTATGTTCAGGTAGAAGGTATCCCGGATAATGCAGCGCTACAGGCGCTTCGTACTGGCGTCACGCTCAACGATGGCCCTACCCTGCCTGCCGGTATTGAGATTGTCGCGGAGCCGGACTGGCTGTGGCCGCGCACCCCGCCGATTCGCGAACGGAAGAATATTCCCACCAGTTGGCTAAAAGTCACCTTATATGAAGGCCGCAACCGCCAGGTAAGACGCATGACAGCGCATGTCGGTCATCCCACTCTACGATTAATTCGTTACAGCATGGGCGACTACACGCTCAACGGCCTCGATAATGGACAGTGGCGCGAGATCGCACAGGAGAAAGACAGATGAAACGGCTTCTCATTGCTTTTGCTTTATTAACACCGTTATCCGTTAATGCGGCCAGCTTCGACTGCCAGAAAGCGCAGGCTGCGGATGAAAAGGCTATCTGCGCGCACCTGACGCTGAATGATAAAGACGTGGAAATGCACACCAAATATCAGTTTCTGAAAGGGTTGTTCGCGATGGGCAGTCGCGGCGCCCTGCAGGACGCCCAGCAGAGCTGGCTTAAACAGCGTCAGCAGTGCAAGGCCGACGTCACCTGCCTGACAAAAGCTTATAACGAGCGTCTGAAACAGCTTGACGCGATCTATGACCACATTGATAAACCGCTTTAATAAGGATGCCTATGTTCAAGCCGCACGTGACCGTTGCCTGCATCGTACATGCCGAAGATAAATTTCTGGTGGTGGAAGAGACCATCAACGGTAAATCGTTATGGAATCAACCTGCCGGACACCTGGAGGCAGATGAAACGCTGGCGCAGGCCGCCGCGCGAGAACTGTGGGAAGAGACTGGCATCACGGCGCAACCACAGTATTTTATCCGTATGCATCAGTGGATTGCTCCGGATAAAACCCCGTTCCTGCGCTTTTTATTCGCTATCAAGCTTGATCATATTTGCGCGACCAACCCCCATGACAATGACATCGATTGCTGCCATTGGGTGAGCGCCGACGAGATTCTGAACGCGCCGAATTTACGTTCTCCGCTGGTGGCTGAAAGCATTCGCAGTTATCAAACGGGACAACGTTACCCCTTATCTATAGTGGGCGAATTTAACTGGCCGTTTACAGAGGGTGTCAAGTAAAGGGCTGCGTGATAGAATACGCCGCCTTGAAGTTCAATGTCGCGAGTATTCCAATGTCAGAAAGCCCAAAAAAAGTGATCGTCGGCATGTCCGGCGGTGTCGATTCCTCCGTTTCCGCCTGGCTGTTGCAACAACAGGGTTATCAGGTAGAAGGCCTGTTCATGAAGAACTGGGAAGAGGACGATGGTGAGGAATACTGTACCGCGGCAGCCGATCTGGCTGACGCGCAGGCCGTGTGCGACAAGCTTGGCATTGAACTGCATACCGTTAATTTTGCCGCAGAATATTGGGATAACGTCTTTGAACTGTTCCTTGAAGAGTACAAAGCGGGCCGTACGCCGAACCCGGATATTCTGTGCAATAAAGAGATCAAATTTAAAGCCTTCCTTGAATTTGCCGCAGAAGATTTAGGCGCCGACTATATCGCCACCGGTCACTACGTTCGCCGCGCGGATGTAAACGGCAAAAGCCGGTTGTTGCGCGGGCTCGACGGTAACAAAGATCAGAGCTACTTCCTCTATACGCTTGGCCATGAGCAGATTGCGCAAAGTCTGTTCCCGGTTGGCGAGCTGGAAAAACCGCAGGTGCGTAAAATCGCCGAAGATCTGGGGCTGGTAACCGCAAAGAAAAAAGATTCTACCGGTATCTGCTTTATCGGCGAGCGCAAATTCCGCGACTTTTTAGGGCGCTATCTGCCTGCGCAGCCGGGGAAAATCATTACCGTTGACGGCGATGAAATCGGCGAGCATCAGGGTCTGATGTATCATACGCTCGGTCAGCGTAAAGGGCTGGGAATCGGCGGCACCAAAGACGGTAGCGAAGACCCCTGGTATGTGGTGGATAAAGACGTTGAAAACAATGTGTTAATTGTCGCCCAGGGGCATGAGCACCCACGCCTGATGTCGGTAGGCCTCATCGCCCAGCAGCTACATTGGGTCGATCGCGAACCGTTCACCGGCACCCTGCGCTGTACGGTAAAAACCCGCTACCGCCAGACCGATATTCCGTGCACGATTAACGCGCTGGATGACGATCGTATCGAGGTCATTTTTGACGAGCCGGTTGCCGCCGTTACGCCGGGCCAGTCCGCTGTCTTTTACAGCGGCGAAGTCTGCCTGGGCGGCGGCATTATCGAGCAGCGACTGCCGCTGACGGTCTGATTATTCAATACACAACATCATTCAAGTCGCCTCAAAGCGGCTTAAAAGATGAAGTGTATTTTATTTGATACAAGGAAGCAGTGATTGTGGCAAAGAATTATTATGACATCACCCTCGCGCTGTCTGGCATTTGCCAGTCGGCACGCCTGGTGCAACAACTGGCGCACCAGGGACACTGTGATGCCGACGCGTTGCACGTTTCACTCAACAGTGTCATTGATATGAATCCCAGTTCTACTCTGGGCGTGTTCGGCGGCAGCGAAGCCAACCTGCGTCTTGGTCTGGAAACACTGCTCGGCGTGCTGAATGCCAGCAGCCGACAGGGACTTAACGCCGAACTGACGCGTTATACGCTTAGCCTGATGGTGCTGGAGCGCAAGCTGTCATCCGCCAAAGGCGCATTGAATACGTTAGGCGATCGCATTAACGGCCTGCAGCGCCAGCTTGATCATTTTGATTTACAGTCAGACACGTTAATGAGCGCCATGGCGGGCATCTACGTGGATGTGATTAGCCCATTGGGCCCGCGCATTCAGGTGACGGGCTCCCCGGCCGTTCTGCAAAGTCCGCAGGTGCAGGCCAAAGTCCGCGCCTCGCTACTGGCAGGCATCCGTGCAGCCGTGCTCTGGCATCAGGTAGGCGGTGGTCGCCTACAGCTTATGTTTTCTCGTCATCGCCTGACGACTCAGGCAAAACAAATTCTTGCTCATTTAACCCCGGAGTTATGATCTATGGAATTATCCTCACTGACCGCCGTTTCCCCTGTCGATGGACGCTACGGCGATAAAGTCAGCGCGCTGCGCGGAATTTTTAGCGAATACGGTTTGCTGAAATTTCGTGTACAAGTCGAAGTACGTTGGCTGCAGAAATTAGCCGCGCACGCAGCGATCAAGGAAGTTCCTGCTTTTGCTGCCGACGCAAACGGTTACCTGGATACGCTTGTGGCAAACTTCAATGAAGAAGATGCCGCGCGCATTAAAACCATTGAGCGTACGACTAACCATGATGTGAAGGCAGTTGAGTATTTCCTGAAAGAAAAAGTGGCTGATATCCCGGAACTGCATGCCGTTTCCGAGTTTATCCACTTCGCGTGTACGTCAGAAGACATCAACAACCTGTCTCACGCGCTGATGTTGAAAACCGCTCGCGACGAAGTAGTCCTGCCATACTGGCGTAAGCTTATCGACGCAGTGAAAGATCTGTCCGTACAGTATCGCGATATCCCTCTGCTCTCCCGCACCCACGGCCAGCCGGCAACGCCTTCCACTCTGGGTAAAGAGATGGCGAACGTGGCGTATCGTATGGAGCGTCAGTTCCGCCAGCTCAACCAGGTGGAGATCCTCGGTAAAATCAACGGCGCCGTAGGCAACTATAACGCGCATATCGCCGCCTATCCGGAAGTTGACTGGCATCAGTTCAGCGAAGAGTTCGTCACCTCGCTGGGCATCCAGTGGAACCCTTACACCACCCAGATTGAACCGCATGATTATATTGCGGAACTGTTTGACTGTATCGCGCGCTTTAACACCATCCTGATCGATTTCGATCGCGATGTCTGGGGCTATATTGCGTTGAACCATTTCAAACAGAAAACCATCGCCGGGGAGATCGGTTCTTCTACCATGCCGCATAAAGTTAACCCCATTGACTTTGAAAACTCAGAAGGCAACCTCGGTCTGTCTAATGCAGTGTTGCACCATCTGGCAAACAAACTGCCGGTTTCCCGCTGGCAGCGCGATCTGACCGACTCAACCGTCCTGCGTAACCTGGGTGTCGGCATCGGCTATGCGCTTATCGCTTATCAGTCCACCCTGAAGGGCGTCAGCAAGCTGGAAGTAAACCGCGATCATCTGCTTGACGAACTGGATCACAACTGGGAAGTATTAGCCGAACCGATCCAGACCGTCATGCGCCGCTATGGTATTGAAAAACCCTATGAAAAACTGAAAGAATTGACCCGTGGCAAGCGTGTTGATGCCGAAGGAATGAAACAGTTTATTGATAGTCTGGCCCTGCCGGAAGCAGAAAAAACGCGCCTTAAAGCCATGACGCCGGCAAATTATATCGGTCGCGCTGTGACTCTGGTCGACGAACTTAAATAATGTCTGCCTCACCCTCTTTTCTTCAGAAAGAGGGTGACTATTTGTCTGGTTTATTAACTGTTTATCCCCAAAGCACCATAATCAACGCTAGACTGTTCTTATTGTTAACACAAGGGAGAAGAGATGATGCGCGTACTGGTTGTAGAGGATAATGCATTATTACGCCACCACCTGAAGGTTCAGCTCCAGGATTCAGGTCACCAGGTCGATGCCGCAGAAGATGCCAGGGAAGCTGATTACTACCTTAATGAACACCTTCCGGATATCGCTATTGTCGATTTAGGTCTGCCGGATGAAGACGGCCTTTCCTTGATACGCCGCTGGCGCAGCAGTGATGTTTCACTGCCGGTTCTGGTGTTAACCGCGCGCGAAGGCTGGCAGGATAAAGTCGAGGTTCTCAGCTCCGGGGCCGATGACTACGTAACGAAGCCATTCCACATCGAAGAGGTAATGGCTCGTATGCAGGCGTTAATGCGCCGTAATAGCGGTCTGGCCTCCCAGGTGATCAACATCCCGCCTTTCCAGGTGGATCTCTCACGTCGGGAATTATCCGTCAATGAAGAGGTCATCAAACTCACGGCGTTCGAATACACCATTATGGAAACGCTTATCCGTAACAACGGTAAAGTGGTCAGCAAGGATTCGCTGATGCTTCAACTGTATCCGGATGCGGAACTGCGGGAAAGTCATACCATTGATGTTCTCATGGGGCGTCTGCGGAAAAAAATACAGGCCCAGTATCCGCACGATGTCATTACCACCGTACGCGGACAAGGATATCTTTTTGAATTGCGCTAATGAATAAATTTGCTCGCCATTTTCTGCCGCTGTCGCTGCGGGTTCGTTTTTTGCTGGCGACAGCCGGCGTCGTGCTGGTGCTTTCTCTGGCATATGGCATAGTGGCGCTGGTCGGCTATAGCGTAAGTTTTGATAAAACCACCTTTCGTCTGCTGCGCGGCGAAAGCAACCTGTTTTATACCCTCGCCAAATGGGAAAATAATAAAATCAGCGTTGAGCTGCCTGAAAATCTGGACATGCAAAGCCCGACCATGACGCTGATTTACGATGAAACGGGCAAATTATTATGGGCGCAGCGCAACATCCCCTGGTTGATTAAAAGCATTCAACCGGAATGGTTAAAAACGAACGGCTTCCATGAAATTGAAACCAACGTAGACGCTACCAGCACGCTGTTGAGCGAGGACCATTCCGCGCAGGAAAAACTCAAAGAAGTACGTGAAGATGACGATGATGCCGAGATGACCCACTCGGTAGCGGTAAATATTTATCCTGCCACGGCGCGGATGCCGCAGTTAACCATCGTGGTGGTCGATACCATTCCGATAGAACTAAAACGCTCCTATATGGTGTGGAGCTGGTTTGTATACGTGCTGGCCGCCAATTTACTGTTAGTCATTCCTTTACTGTGGATCGCCGCCTGGTGGAGCTTACGCCCTATCGAGGCGCTGGCGCGGGAAGTCCGCGAGCTTGAAGATCATCACCGCGAAATGCTCAATCCGGAGACGACGCGTGAGCTGACCAGCCTTGTGCGCAACCTTAATCAACTGCTCAAAAGCGAGCGTGAACGTTATAACAAATACCGCACGACCCTGACCGACCTGACGCACAGTTTAAAAACGCCGCTCGCGGTTTTGCAGAGTACGTTACGCTCTTTACGCAACGAAAAGATGAGCGTCAGCAAAGCTGAACCGGTGATGCTGGAACAGATCAGCCGGATTTCCCAGCAGATCGGCTATTATCTGCATCGCGCCAGTATGCGCGGTAGCGGCGTGTTGTTAAGCCGCGAACTGCATCCCGTCGCGCCGTTGTTAGATAACCTGATCTCCGCGCTCAATAAAGTTTATCAGCGTAAAGGGGTGAATATCAGTATGGATATTTCACCAGAGATCAGTTTTGTCGGCGAGCAAAACGACTTTGTCGAAGTAATGGGCAACGTACTGGACAACGCTTGTAAATATTGTCTGGAGTTTGTCGAAATTTCGGCTCGCCAGACCGACGATCATTTGCATATTTTCGTCGAAGATGACGGCCCAGGCATTCCCCACAGCAAACGTTCCCTGGTGTTTGATCGCGGTCAGCGCGCCGATACCCTACGACCAGGACAAGGCGTGGGGCTGGCTGTCGCGCGCGAGATTACGGAACAATACGCCGGGCAGATCATTGCCAGCGACAGTCTGCTCGGCGGCGCCCGTATGGAGGTCGTTTTTGGCCGACAGCATCCCACACAGAAAGAGGAATAAACATTTCTGTGCGTTCTTCCACGCATCTCGTTAAGCATCCGTTATAATCGGTGTCAGATACCAGCCTGCGGATACTTAACATGGAATACCAATTAACTCTTAACTGGCCCGACTTTCTTGAACGCCACTGGCAAAAACGCCCGGTGGTCTTAAAACGTGGGTTTAGCAACTTTATCGATCCGCTCTCGCCGGATGAGCTGGCGGGGCTGGCGATGGAAAGCGAAATCGACAGCCGACTCGTTAGCCATCAGGATGGCAAATGGCAGGTCAGCCATGGCCCTTTCGAAAGCTACGATCATCTGGGTGAGAGCAACTGGTCGCTGCTGGTACAGGCGGTAAACCACTGGCACGAACCCACCGCCGCCTTGATGCGCCCGTTCCGCGCTCTGCCGGACTGGCGTATCGACGATCTGATGATCTCCTTTTCCGTTCCCGGCGGCGGCGTTGGCCCGCATCTGGATCAGTATGATGTGTTTATTATCCAGGGAACCGGGCGCCGTCGCTGGCGCGTGGGCGAAAAGCTGCAAATGCGTCAGCACTGCCCACATCCCGACCTGTTACAAGTCGATCCGTTCGAGGCCATTATTGATGAAGAGCTGGAGCCGGGCGACATTCTGTATATTCCGCCAGGATTCCCGCATGAAGGCTATGCGCTGGAAAACGCCATGAACTATTCGGTCGGTTTTCGCGCGCCCAATAGCCGTGATCTGATCAGCGGTTTTGCCGATTACGTCCTGCAACGGGAGTTGGGCAATACATACTACAGCGATCCGGATATGCCGTCCCGCAAGCATCCGGCGGATATCCTGCCGCAGGAGATGGATAAACTGCGTAATATGATGCTCGATTTGATCAATCAACCCGCGCATTTCCAACAGTGGCTTGGCGAGTTTCTCTCTCAGTCACGCCACGAACTGGATATTGCGCCGCCGGAGCCGCCGTATCAGCCTGATGAAATTTACGATGCCTTAAAGCAAGGCGAGGTATTAGTACGTCTCGGCGGGCTTCGCGTATTGCGTATCGGCGATGAGGTCTATGCGAATGGCGAAAAAATAGACTCTCCGCATCGCCCCGCTCTGGAGGCGCTCGCCAGTCATATTGCACTGACCGCTGAAAACTTCGGCGATGCGCTGGAAGACCCGTCCTTCCTCGCGATGCTGGCGGCGCTGGTGAATAGCGGGTACTGGTTCTTCGAAGGATAAGAACATCGCAATGCCCGGCGACCGCCGGGCTGACGCAAACTATCCACAACGATCGCCGCCAGGTTTGGCGAAATCGTTATATTGCGGATCGCCCGGATAAAGCGAGTGGGCCATTCGATGGCGAAATGACATTTGCCGATAGCGCCGCGCCAGTACGTTATCGCCAAGACCTTCGGCAATATTAGCCAGTTGCTGTAATCGTTCATACTGCATCTTTGCTGGATAAGCTACGGCATCAAGCGTAAAGGCGCGTTCCGCAAAGTCTTTTGCTTGTTCAAGCTGTTGATTATTCTTATAAAGCAGCGAAATACCATACAACACCATGGATACGTCGGACTGCCGACGTTTATATTCTTCCAGCAATGGGAGATAGGGGGAGGTACTGTCCAGGTCGATGTTTTCGGGCAAATAAAAGCGTAATCGTGATATTACCGTCGCCATTGGCGTTAAACGGCTCTGGTAATACGCGATAAGTTTAAGGTAGAGATCTTTCGCTTCCTTATAATGATGGCCCTGTGCATAAAAGCCAGCAAGATTATTGCTGTCAACCGTCATTTCGCCGAATTCGGCGCCATAAAGCGTTTGCTTAATTTTTAGCGCCTGACTTAGCGCATTAATCGCCTCGCTAATATGTCCTGCATTATAAGCAATATCCGCTTTCTGCTGCAAAAAAGAGGCGACGCGCTCACGATTATCCCAGGTTTTATCCCGTAAAATAACGTTCAGCCACTGCCGCTCCGTTGCGTCTATCTTCGCCAAATAATAGGCTTTACGCGCACTATCACATTCGACATCCCGCTCTTCCAGCGCATCAGAATAAGCGTCGCGCATCCTGTTTAAGGTATAAACCAATGCTTCCGTCGATGCCTTTTTGTCTTTAAGACGCCACGTTAATGCCTGCTCTTGCCAGGCTATTCGCTGACGGTAATCAACCTTGATCTCGTATCGCCACTGCTCTGTAGATGAATACTCTATATGGCGATCGTCACTGTAAACATTAAAGGCCGCAAGGTGTTCAAACATATCGGCCCGATCGCCCGGATAAGTGCCCGCCGGAAATGTTTTCATGATTGCCCGCGCTCGCAGCAGCATTTGCGGCGTTAATTCAGGTTTACCCAGCCATTGATAAATATCACTTTGTAATAGCAGGCTACGAACAAGCTGTATTGAGCGTTTGCCATATTGCCGCGAGGCCAGCCTCACCGCATCATCAATAAACGTCATGCAGGTTTCATCGCCGGTCATAAAACATGCTGCAGATTGTTGCTGGCGCTGGGACCAGGAAGGCGGATATTCGGCGCTCCAGGCAGAAAAATTGATGGCGGAAAATATCCCGCCATAAATAATAAAACGCTTCACCACAATGCGTAACATTCGCTACTGGCCGCGCTTCGCCGTCAGCTCCGCGATACGTACAATCACCTGTACCGCTTTTTCCATCCCCTCCAGCGTCACAAACTCATGTTTACCATGATAGTTATATCCGCCGGTAAAGAGATTAGGACACGGCAAGCCCATAAACGACAGTTGCGCCCCGTCTGTACCGCCGCGAATCGGTTTCATCTCCGGCGTAATATGACAGTCGCGCATGGCCTGCTGGGCGATATCGAGAATATGCGGATGCTCAACCACTTTTTCGCGCATATTGTAATAACTGTCTTCAATCACCAGTTCGATATAGCAGTCCGGATGCAGCCCCTTACCGACTTTTTTGGCAATCTCCATCATTTTGCGTTTACGCGCTTCAAACTGCTTACGGTCGAAATCGCGAATGATGTAGTGCATTTCGGCCCGGTCAACGGTGCCTTTCATGCTGGCCAGATGATAAAACCCTTCGTAACCTTCAGTGGTTTCAGGCGCTTCATCCGCCGGCACTTCCGCGTGAATCCTCGCCGCCAACGACAGCGCATTGACCATCACACCTTTCGCCGTACCAGGATGCACGTTATTGCCGACGATTTTGATATTCACCGAGGCGGCATTGAAGTTTTCAAACTCCAGTTCGCCCACGCCGCCGCCGTCGACCGTATAGGCCCACTGCGCGCCAAACTCCTCAACATCGAAGTGCTTCGCGCCTTTCCCTACCTCTTCGTCAGGCGTAAACGCCACTTTAATGTCGCCGTGGGGAATAGGATTACCTTTCAGCACCGCCAGCGCGGTCATGATCTCCGCAACACCGGCTTTATCGTCCGCGCCCAGCAATGTCTTACCATCGGTAGTAATCAGCGTCTGTCCCAGTAATTGATGCAGTACCGGGAACATCACGGGTGACAACACCTCATCGCCAATCCCTAATGCTATATCGCCGCCGCGATAATTCTCGACAATCTGCGGATTAACGTTTTTACCGCTGAAATCCGGAGAGGTATCCACATGGGAGATAAAACCAATGGCGGGAATATCCCCCTCAACATTGGCCGGGAGCGTCGCCATCAACGTCCCTTTTTCACTTAATGTAATGTTAACCAGCCCCATCTCTTCGAGCTGCTGTTTGAGCAAACGTAGTAACTTCCACTGCCCCTCAGTGCTGGGAACCTGCCGAACACCCGACTTTGATTGGGTATCCAGCGATACGTAGTGTAAAAAACGCTCAAGTAGTTTATCCATGCAGTCACCCTCACTTTTCGTGACAACATTATTAATAAGCAAGAAAAGACAAATATTGCGTCAGGTCACTTTTATCCCTGCAAACAAGAATATTTCACTTTGACACGCTTTCTGACTATAAAGCTAAGTCAGTAATTCGCAACAAGGATTGGCGATCACAGTGGTTTGCCGTAGAATGACCGCCCTCATTAAGAGTGATTAAGGTGGTTAACCACAAACCCCGCAGCGGTCAGCCATCCGTTGCGTTTACATGGGACAGAGTAAGAAATTGAATAATCAACCGCGTTCGCTTTCACCGCTGGTGCTTTTGTCTGGAATTAGCAAAAGTTTCGATGGCAAAGAGGTCATTTCGCAACTGGATTTGACCATTAACAATGGCGAATTCCTCACGCTGCTTGGCCCTTCCGGCTGCGGTAAAACAACCGTTCTTCGCCTGATTGCCGGCCTGGAAACCGTTGATGCCGGGCATATCATGTTGGATAACCAGGATATCACCCACGTTCCCGCCGAAAATCGTTATGTAAATACCGTATTTCAAAGCTACGCTTTATTTCCGCATATGACGGTGTTTGAAAATGTCGCGTTTGGCTTACGAATGCAAAAAACGCCAGCCGCCGAGATAGCGCCTCGCGTGACCGATGCGCTGCGTATGGTGCAGCTTGAAGAGTTTGCACAACGTAAACCGCACCAGCTATCCGGCGGACAGCAGCAGCGTGTGGCTATCGCTCGCGCGGTGGTGAATAAACCTCGCCTGTTATTACTGGATGAATCGCTCTCCGCGCTGGACTATAAATTGCGCAAACAAATGCAGAACGAGCTTAAAGCATTACAGCGTAAACTCGGTATCACGTTTGTTTTTGTCACTCACGATCAGGAAGAAGCGCTCACCATGTCCGATCGTATCGTGGTAATGCGTAATGGCGTGATTGAGCAAGACGGCACGCCGCGTGAAATCTATGAAGAGCCAAAAAACCTGTTTGTCGCCGGTTTTATCGGCGAAATTAACCGCTTTGACGCAACCGTCATTGAACGGCTTGATGAACAGCGCGTCCGCGCCAGCGTAGAAGGTCGGGAGTGCAATATATACGTTAATTTCGCTGTCGAACCGGGCCAAAAACTGAACGTCCTGCTGCGACCGGAAGATCTACGCGTCGAAGAGATCAACGATGATAACCACATCGAAGGGCTTATCGGCTACGTGCGCGAGCGCAATTATAAAGGTATGACGCTGGAATCGGTGGTTGAACTGGAAAATGGCAAAATGGTGATGGTCAGCGAATTCTTCAACGAAGACGATCCTGACTTCGACCATTCACTTGACCAAAAAATGGCCATTAGTTGGGTAGAAAGCTGGGAGGTCGTACTGGCTGATGAAGAACACAAGTAAATTCCAGAATGTAGTGATTGTCACTATCGTCGGTTGGCTTGTGTTATTTGTTTTTCTGCCCAACCTGATGATCATTGGCACCAGCTTTCTGACCCGTGACGACGCCAGTTTCGTCAAGATGGTCTTTACGCTGGATAACTACGCACGCCTGCTCGATCCGCTCTATTTTGAAGTGCTCCTGCACTCTCTGAATATGGCGCTGATCGCCACCCTCTCCTGCCTGGTGCTGGGCTATCCTTTTGCCTGGTTCCTGGCGAAGTTACCGGAAAAGATACGTCCGTTATTGCTGTTTTTGCTGATCGTTCCTTTCTGGACCAACTCACTGATCCGCATCTATGGGCTGAAAATATTCCTGAGCACTAAAGGTTATCTCAATGAATTCCTGCTGTGGCTGGGCGTGATTGATACGCCGATTCGCATCATGTTCACCCCGAGCGCCGTTATTATCGGCCTGGTTTACATTTTGCTGCCGTTTATGGTCATGCCGCTCTACTCCAGCATTGAGAAGCTCGACAAACCGCTACTGGAGGCCGCACGCGATCTCGGCGCCAGTAAAATGCAAACGTTCATCCGCATCATTATTCCATTAACCATGCCGGGCATTGTCGCCGGTTGCCTGCTCGTGATGCTACCGGCAATGGGCCTGTTCTACGTCTCCGATTTAATGGGTGGCGCGAAAAACCTGCTGATTGGTAACGTCATTAAGGTACAGTTCCTGAATATTCGCGACTGGCCGTTTGGCGCGGCTACCAGCATTACGCTGACCATTGTGATGGGACTCATGCTGTTGATTTACTGGCGGGCTTCCCGCTTGTTGAATAAGAAGGTGAGTGATATAAGCGATTAATTGCGCAACGCTAACAAATCCACACGCATCCAGGCATGAAGTTTATTCAAGGGTAAACTTCATGCCTCCGGCATAAAAAACGCATGAAAGCAGTTGCCGCCAGTATTGCAAATCTACAACATCATCCGCGCCAGGCCTTCTTTTATTTTTACCTGTAGCGACGCTATCACAGACAGTAATGCGTTTATACGCGAAGCTCTCAGGTTTTATACTGATTGCAAGTCTCTTTTAAATATTATATTACATCTGATGCGCCCGCAGTTGAGATAAAAAGGGTCGATTTAATCAATTATGTAGTCATTTTTACTCCAGTTTAAGTGAGATTATTATGCCGATTACAATAGGGAATGGTTTTTTAAAAAGCGAAATACTTATCAATCCCCCAGGGAATACGAAAGAAACATGTTGCAAAGTTTTATGGGAAAAAATTAAAGACCTCTTTTTTTCTACTGGCAAAGCAAAAGCGGACCGTTGTCTACATGAGATGTTGTTTGCCGATTGCACCCCCACACGAGAGCGGCTTACAGAGATTTTTTTTGAGTTGAAGGCATTAGCCTGCGCATCGCAAAGAGATAGATTTCAGGTTCATAATCCTCATGAAAATGATGCCACCATGATTCTTCGTATCATGGATCAAAACGAAGAGAACGAATTGTTACGTATCACTCAAAATACCGATACCTTTAGCTGTGAAGTCATGGGGAAGGTCTATTTTTTAATGAAAGATCGCCCGGATATTTTAAAATCGCATCCACAAATGACGGCCATGATTAATACAAGATATAGCGACATCGCAGATTACCCCCTCCCTTCGACATTATGTCTCAATCTTGCTGGCGCGCCGACATTATCGGTTTCATTAGACAACATAGAGGGGTATTTATATTCTGAATTGAGAAAAGGACATTTAGATGAGTGGAAAACGCAAGAAAAGGTAACCTACCTGGCAGCGAAAATTCAGTCTGGGATTGAAAAGACAACGCGCATTTTACAGCATGCGAATATATCCGAAAGGACTCAGCAAAACGCATTTTTAGAAACAATGGCGATGTGTGGATTAAAACAGCTTGAAATACCACCACCGCATACCCACATACCTATTGAAAAAATGGTAAAAGAGGTTTTACTGGCGGATAAGACGTTTCAGGCGTTCCTCGTAACGGATCCCAGCACCAGCCAAAGTATGTTAGCTGAGATAATCGAAGCCATCTCTGATAAGGTTTTTCACGCCATTTTTAGAATAGACCCCCAGGCTATACAAAAAATGGCGGAAGAACAGTTAACCACGCTACACGTTCGCTCAGAACAACAAAGCGGCTGCTTATGTTGTTTTTTATAAAATCAGACGACGCTTTCTCAGACGTCACGTTCAGGGTTTACTCACGTACTTCCTGTTTGCCTACAGAGTAACCTCTTGCCTGGCGCAATAATGCCGCATATGACCGGATCGGATGAGAATAGTCATTTAAATGGCCTTTTTTTCCCGCTCGTCTGGCAATTTGTTGTAAAATTCGCGGCTTCAAGCGGCAGCTTGCTTCTTCCTTGCTGCTGATAACCGCGAGACGTTTTGGAGAGATTTTGGAGAAGAGAAAAAATTGATCATTTTCAATACTCTAAAAGCACCCCATCCTCTGAATAAGAAGGTGGAACTTGAATGATCGGTCGGCTGCTCCGTGGCGGTTTCATGACTGCCATCTATGCGTATCTGTATATTCCCATCATTATTCTGATCGTGAACTCCTTCAACAGTTCGCGGTTCGGCATTAACTGGCAGGGCTTTACCACTAAATGGTACGAACTCCTGGTCAATAACGACAGTCTGTTGCAGGCCGCTCAACATTCACTGACGATGGCGATTTTTTCAGCGACCTTCGCCACGTTGATTGGCTCGTTAACCGCGGTGGCGCTTTATCGCTACCGCTTTCGCGGGAAGCCATTCGTCAGCGGGATGCTGTTTGTGGTGATGATGTCGCCGGATATCGTGATGGCGATCTCCCTGCTGGTGCTGTTTATGTTACTCGGCATTCAACTGGGCTTTTGGTCGTTGCTGTTCTCGCATATCACCTTTAGCCTGCCGTTTGTGGTCGTCACGGTCTATTCGCGCCTGAAAGGCTTTGATGTCAGAATGCTGGAAGCAGCAAAAGACCTGGGGGCCAGTGAGGTAACGATTTTACGCAAAATCATTCTGCCGCTGGCGATGCCGGCGGTGGCGGCGGGCTGGTTGCTGAGCTTTACGTTGTCGATGGACGATGTAGTAGTCTCGTCGTTTGTCACCGGGCCGGGCTATGAAATTTTACCCTTAAAGATTTATTCCATGGTAAAAGTCGGCGTTTCACCAGAAGTGAACGCGCTGGCGACCGTTTTATTGGTGCTGTCTCTGGTAATGGTCATTGCCAGCCAGCTTATTGCTCGTGATAAAACCAAGGGCCGATAAGGCCCGTAATTCAGGGGACGTTAAATGAAAAAATGGTCACGCCACCTGCTCGCGGCGGGCGCCCTGGCGCTGGGTATGAGTACCGCTCATGCCTCCGACAACGACACGCTCTATTTCTATAACTGGACTGAGTATGTGCCGCCGGGCCTGCTGGAACAGTTCACTAAAGAGACCGGCATTAAGGTGATTTATTCGACCTACGAGTCGAACGAAACCATGTATGCCAAACTCAAAACCTATAAAGATGGCGCGTATGACCTGGTTGTTCCTTCTACATACTATGTCGACAAAATGCGCAAAGAAGGCATGATCCAGAAGATCGATAAGTCGAAATTAACCAATTTCCACAACCTCGATCCGGAAATGCTCAACAAACCGTTTGACCCCAACAACGATTATTCTGTCCCGTATATCTGGGGCGCAACGGCGATTGGCGTGAACAGCGATGCTATCGATCCAAAAACCATTACCAGCTGGGCTGACTTGTGGAAACCGGAATATAAAAACAGCCTGCTTTTAACCGACGATGCGCGAGAAGTCTTCCAGATGGCGCTGCGCAAGCTAGGTTATTCCGGTAACACTACCGATCCGAAAGAGATCGAAGCGGCATATGAAGAGTTGAAAAAACTGATGCCGAACGTAGCGGCCTTCAACTCCGATAATCCGGCGAATCCGTATATGGAAGGGGAAGTCAACCTGGGGATGGTGTGGAACGGTTCGGCCTTCGTTGCTCGTCAGGCTGGCACGCCGCTGGAGGTCGTCTGGCCGAAGGAAGGCGGTATTTTCTGGATGGATAGCCTGGCTATTCCGGCGAACGCGAAAAATAAAGAGGGCGCGCTGAAGCTAATCAACTTCCTGCTGCGTCCTGACGTCGCGAAAGAGGTGGCAGAAACCATCGGCTACCCTACCCCCAACCTGGCGGCGCGTAAGCTGTTAAGCCCGGAGGTCGCCAATGATAAGTCGCTCTATCCGGATGCGCAAACCATCAGCAAAGGCGAGTGGCAAAACGATGTCGGCGACGCCAGCGCCATTTATGAAGAGTATTATCAGAAGCTAAAAGCAGGACGCTAATTCAGCCAAAGCGCCTGTCGGGCCTACAGATGAACGTAACGTGAAATGTAGGCCGGATAAGGCGTTACCGGGCAAACAGCACTACAGCCCTTTCAGGAATTTATCAACAAATTCCGGCACAACCTGGCTTGCCGGGCCGTAGTGCTTCTCTTCAAACTCGCTGCCGACCTGGCTTGGCTCAAGATTCAGTTCCACCGTATGTGCGCCGTGCAGTTTTGCTTCATGCACAAACCCCGCAGCCGGATAGACATGACCGGATGTGCCAATGGCGATAAAAATATCCGCCATCGACAGCGCCATATAAATTTCATCCATGCCAAGCGGCATCTCGCCAAACCACACCACGTGCGGACGTAGCGGCGCCGGGAACTGACAGCAGTGACATTTATCTTCCGGCATCACATCGCCGTTCCATTCCAGAATTTGGCCGCTTTGCGAACAGCGCACCTTCAACAGCTCGCCATGCATATGAATGATGTTGCGGTTGCCCGCGCGTTCATGCAAATTGTCGATGTTTTGCGTCACCAGCAAAAAGCGATCGCCAAGCGCTTCTTCAAGCTTCGCTAACGCCAGATGCGCCGCATTGGGTTGTATTTCCGACTGTTGAAGCTGCTGACGGCGGGCATTATAAAATGTCTGCACCAGCCCCGGATTACGGGCGAATCCTTCCGGCGTTGCCACATCTTCAACCCGATGCTCTTCCCAAAGGCCATCCGCCGCGCGAAACGTACGAATACCAGACTCTGCAGAAATTCCTGCACCTGTAAGGACTAATACTCTTGGGTTTTCCATCATTTCCGGCACCACTCTGTCTCTGAAAAAGATCCGCTGGCGCAGACGTTCACGCAACAGACGTTTATTTTTACGAAAGCGGCTTAATCGATGAAACCGACGCGACTGCATAACAACCTCTTTTTTTGATTAGTCGGTAAGATGTAAAAAAGCAGCACCGCGCATCCCACCTGCATCCCCATGCCGCGCACGCTCAATGCGCGGCGCGCGGGCAACAGGGAGTAGATGGCGCGGCAGTCTTTCCGCCAGTTGCGTTGTTATTGCCGTAAAGTTCGATAGTCCGCCGCCGATCACCAATAAATCGGGATCGACAATCGTCAGTATATTCCCCAGACAAACCGCCAGTAAATCCAGATAGCGCTCAACATGCGCGTGTGCCCGCTCATCGCCTTGCTCCCACAACGCGATAATCTCCGGCGCCTGCAGCGATTGATCATAATAATGCTGATATAGCCACGCAAACCCGCGCCCGGACAGATAATTCTCAATGCAGCCCATCTGACCGCATCCACAACGGCGGAGAGGAAAATCAAACCCCATCAACGTTAGCGCGTCAACCGGCAAACGCATATGGCCAAACTCGCCGGTGATATAGCTCTGACCGGTAATCGGCTTCCCGTTTAGCACCAGGCCACCGCCGACGCCGGTGCCGAGGATAAGCCCCATAACCAAAGGATATTGCGTGAATTCATCATCCCAGGCTTCGGACAAGGCAAAACAGTTAGCGTCATTGTCCAGACGCACATCGCGATCCAGTCGGGCGCTGAGATCGGCGCGCAACGGCTTACCGCTGGCTGCCGGGACATTCGCGGCGTACAGCGTGCCGTCTTCGGTTTCCGGCATACCGGGTATGCCAATCCCTACCGACCCTTTTACGCCAAATCGCTGGTCGGCTTCCGCGACCAGTTCGCACACGGCGTCTAAAAAGGCGCTATAGCTGGTATGGGGCGTGGGAACCCGTTTTTCCCACTGCAGCCGCCGCGTTGAGTCAAATACGCCTAACGCAATCTTTGTTCCGCCAATGTCAAACCCGTAATACATCACCGCTCCTTGTTTTTATATTCCGCGATTACTGGCCGCTCAATACTCGCGCAGGGTCAATGTTGCTCGCCCGCCGCGCCGGATACCAGCTCGCCAGTAAGCTTAACAACAACGCCGTGACCAGTACGTAAACAACGTCCAGCCAATGTAATTCGGATGGCAGGAAGTCGATAAAATAGATATCGCCGGACAAAAACTGATGCCCGATCGCCTTTTCAATCCCATTAATAATGGCGGTAAGCTGAAGCGAAACGACAACGCCGATCGCCACGCCAATCAAGCTGCCCAGCAAGCCCGCCAGTAGCCCGTACCAGACGAAAATGGCACGAATCAAACCATCTTTCGCCCCCAGCGTTCTTAATACCGCAATGTCGCCGCTTTTGTCTTTTACCGCCATCACTAAGGTGGAAACGATATTAAAACAGGCCACGCCGATCACCAGAATCATCGCCAGATACATAATGGCGCGAATCATCTGGATATCGCGATACATATAGCCGTAGGTGCCGATCCAGCTCTTAATGTAGACATAGCTGTTAGTCACTTCACCCGCGTCACGCACCAGTTTGTTCGCATTAAACACGTCGTGGACTTTAAGCGCGATACCGGAAACGCTGGACCCCATATCCAGATACTGCTGCGCATCCTCAAGCGGGATCATGGCGAAGCTGTGATCGAGCTGGCCGCTCAGTTGCAGAATCCCAATGACATGCAAACGCACGCGTTTGGGCTGGAGCAACTTATGGTCGGCATTCGCATTGGGGATCATGATGGACACCCAGTCGCCCTGTTTCACGTTCAGCGCATCGGCGACGCCTTTACCGATAATGATCTGCTGCTCGCCCGCTTTGAAATGATCCCAGGCGTGATTTTGCACAAATGACGGTAACGCGCTAAGCTGCTGCTCTTGCTTAGGGTCGACGCCTTTAACCTGAATGGCGCGCAAATTGGCCCCGCTCTCTACCAGGCCGGTAAAATTGATATACGGCGCGGCGGCGGCAATGCCTGGCACCTTCTGCACTTTTGCCAGCGCTTCACGCCAGTTGGTCCACGGCTGATTGACCGCTTCAATCTCCCCGTGTGGAACCACCGCCAGAATACGGTTATTCAACTCGCGTTCGAAACCGTTCATCGCGCTTAAACCGACAATCAATACCGCCACGCCCAGCGCGATACCGATGGTAGAAATGACGGAAATGAGCGAAACCATACCGCCGCGCCGCCGTCCACGGCTGAAACGCAAGCCAATTAACAATGATAAAGGCGACGCCATTACTCCGCCCCCATCAGGCTCAGTTCCGCCGTCAGGCGGCCATCGCGCATCTCAAGCTGGCGGCTCATACGTTTCGCCAGTTGCAAATCGTGAGTCACCACCAGAAACGCGGTTCCCTGCAGACGATTTAACTCGCCCAGAAGCTCAAAAATACTGTCGGCATTACGCGCATCCAGATTACCGGTCGGCTCATCCGCCAGTACCAGACGCGGATTATTCACCAACGCGCGCGCTATCGCGACACGCTGGCGCTCACCGCCGGAAAGTTCCGAAGGTCGATGGGTTGCGCGATGCTCCAGCCCTACGGCGTGCAGCATTTCTCGCGCCCGAGCATCAATCTCCGCCGGTTTCTTTTTGCCAATCAATAATGGCATCGCCACGTTTTCCAGCGCCGTAAAATCCGGCAGGAGATGATGAAACTGATAGATAAACCCCAGTTTCTGGTTACGTAATTCCGCTTTTGCCGCAGAAGAGAGTTTGCTCATCGGCTGGCCGCTAAAAATCACATCGCCAGAGGTAGGCGTATCCAGCCCGCCTAACAGATGCAGCAACGTACTTTTACCCGAACCGGAACTGCCGACGATCGCCATCATTTCGCCTTCGCCGATACTGAAGCTGACATCGTGCAACACGTCGGTTTGTACGGTGCCTTCCTGATAGCGTTTGCACAGGTTGTCGCATTGCAACAGGATCTTATTCATAACGTAAAGCCTCAGCGGGTTGAGTGGCGGCAGCGCGCCAGGAAGGATAAAGCGTAGAAAGCAGCGCGATGGCCATTGCCACCAGAGCGATAACGATCACCTGTAACGGCTCTATCGCCACGGGCAACGCAGCGCCATCCAGAAACGCGCCGATGATCGGCATCAGGTTATTCAGTTGGCTGGCAAGCAATGCGCCCAGCGCGGCGCCCAACAGCGCGCCGATAATCCCGGCGCTGGCGCCCTGCACCATAAAGACCATCATAATTTGTCGCGGCGTCAGCCCTTGAGTTTGTAAAATCGCCACTTCGCCCTGCTTCTCCATGACCATCAGACCCAACGAAGTAATAATGTTAAAAGCCGCGACCGCCACGATGAGGCTCAGCAACAATCCCATCATGTTCTTTTCCATGCGCACAGCCTGGAACAACTCGCCTTTACGTTCGCGCCAGTCCTGCCACTTAGTGCCTTGCGGCAGCGGCTGTTGGCTGAGGGTATCGACTTGCAGCGGTTCATCCAGCCACAAACGCCAGCCGGTAATATTGCCTGCCGGATAGCGCATTAAACGCGACGCGTCCTGAATATTGACCAGCATTTCATAGCCATCGACCTCGCTATTGGCGGCAAATGTGCCAATCACCGTAAACAGACGCTGGCTGGGCAGACGTCCCATTGGCGTAAACTGGCTGGCAGATGGCACCATTAGCCGAATCTGATCGCCGCGGTTGACCCCTAACTGTCCGGCGAGCTGCTCGCCGAGGATGACATTATACTTACCCGGCTGTAATTCGCTTTGCTTCACATTGACCAGATACGGCGTTAACGGATCTTTTTGCGCCGGATCGATACCCAACATCACGCCAACCGCAACGCTACGCGCGCTTTGCAGTACGACATCGCCCGTCGTCAGCGGCGCAATACGGTTAACGCCTTGCAGATTCACCGCTTTTTCCGGCATCTGATTCGGGTTAAGAGAACCATGTTCAGCAGAAAGGATGGCCTGAGGCATCAAACCAAGAATGTTATTTTGCAGTTCGCGCTCAAAACCGTTCATCACCGACAATACCGTGACCAGCGCCATCACCCCCAAGGTAATGCCGATAGTGGAAAGCCAGGAAACGAAGCGACCGAAGCGATCTGCTGCACGCCCGCGCATGTAACGCAGGCCGATGAATAGAGCGACAGGTTGATACATGTAATCCGTCTGGTTGCTGTTAGCAAAGTCCCGAGTATATAAGCGAAAGCGGAATGCGTAAATGTCTGAACCGTAAGAGTTCGTCAGCGCTATTCTGAAAAAGGCCGACAAATCAAGTCACTTACATGTTCATACTTTACCTGTTCGACGTGTTATCCGGCGGATTCAATTTGCTAATAAACAACGATCGCGGATAATAAAGAACATTGCTTATCAGTCATATGCCCCTGAATACCTGAGTCCTTCATGCTGTCCCGGCGCGCAGCCAACCATGAAGCAGCCTGAAGGGTGACGCGTAGAGTGCGGCGTAAAACAAAAAGAGATACTGACAACCGTTATGCCTGAAAAACAACGTTACACGCTGCCGACAAAAGCGGGCGATCAGCGCCAGTTGGGCGAACTTACCGGTGCCGCCTGCGCTACGCTGGTGGCGGAGATAGCCGAACGCCATGCCGGTCCGGTGGTACTTATAGCGCCTGACATGCAAAATGCTCTGCGATTGCATGATGAAATCCGCCAGTTTACCGATCAGATGGTGATGAACCTGGCGGACTGGGAAACGCTACCGTATGACAGCTTCTCCCCGCATCAGGAAATTATCTCTTCGCGTCTGTCCACGCTCTACCAGTTGCCGTCGATGCAGCGCGGCGTCTTGATTGTACCGGTAAACACCCTGATGCAGCGCGTTTGTCCGCATAGCTATCTGCATGGTCATGCGCTGGTGATGAAAAAAGGCCAGCGGCTGTCCCGCGACGCTCTGCGCGCGCAGCTTGACAGCGCCGGTTATCGGCATGTCGATCAGGTGATGGAGCATGGCGAATACGCGACGCGCGGCGCGCTGTTGGATCTCTTTCCGATGGGCAGCGAACAGCCTTATCGCCTCGACTTTTTTGATGATGAAATCGACAGCCTGCGTCTGTTTGACGCGGATACCCAACGTACGCTGGAGGAGGTCGAGGCCATCAATTTGTTGCCCGCGCACGAATTTCCTACCGACAAAGCCGCTATTGAGCTTTTCCGTAGCCAGTGGCGCGATACCTTTGAGGTAAAACGCGACGCCGAGCACATCTATCAGCAGGTCAGCAAAGGCACCCTGCCCGCCGGGATCGAATACTGGCAGCCGCTCTTTTTCAGCGAACCGTTACCGCCATTATTTAGCTATTTCCCCGCCAATACTCTGGTGGTGAATACTGGCTCGCTGGAAACCAGCGCCGAACGCTTTCAGGCCGATACGCTGGCGCGTTTTGAAAATCGCGGCGTCGATCCTATGCGCCCGCTTTTGCCGCCGGAAGCCCTCTGGCTACGGGTAGATGAGCTCTTTTCCGAGCTTAAACGCTGGCCTCGCCTCCAGCTTAAAACCGACCATCTGCCGGAAAAAGCCGCCAATACCAATCTTGGTTTCCAGAAATTACCGGATTTGGCTATCCAGGCGCAGCAGAAAGCGCCGCTGGACGCGCTGCGTAAATTCCTCGAATCTTTCAGCGGTCCGGTGATTTTTTCGGTGGAAAGCGAAGGACGCCGCGAAGCTCTGGGAGAGCTCCTGGCTCGCATAAAAATCGCGCCGAAGCGAATATTACGCCTGGACGAGGCGCAGGATGCGGGACGCTATCTGATGATTGGCGCCGCAGAACATGGCTTTATCGACACCCAACGCAATCTGGCGCTGATTTGTGAAAGCGATCTCCTGGGTGAACGGGTGGCGCGTCGCCGCCTGGATTCCCGCCGCACGATCAACCCGGATACGTTGATTCGTAACCTGGCGGAGCTCCACGTCGGTCAACCGGTAGTGCATCTGGAGCACGGCGTCGGACGCTATGCCGGCATGACCACTCTGGAGGCTGGCGGCATCAAGGGTGAATATCTAATGCTCACCTACGCCAATGACGCCAAACTGTATGTGCCGGTTTCCTCATTGCATCTGATTAGCCGCTATGCCGGCGGCGCGGAAGAAAGTGCGCCGCTGCATAAACTGGGCGGCGACGCCTGGTCGCGCGCCCGGCAGAAAGCGGCGGAAAAAGTGCGCGATGTCGCAGCGGAACTGTTGGATATTTATGCGCAACGGGCGGCAAAAGAGGGTTTTGCCTTTAAGCATGATCGTGAGCAGTATCAGTTATTCTGCGACAGCTTCCCGTTTGAAACGACGCCCGATCAGGCACAGGCGATTAACGCCGTATTGAGCGATATGTGCCAACCGCTGGCGATGGACAGGCTGGTGTGCGGCGACGTCGGCTTCGGCAAAACCGAAGTGGCGATGCGCGCCGCGTTCCTGGCGGTGGAAAACCATAAACAGGTGGCGGTACTGGTGCCGACTACGCTGCTGGCGCAGCAACACTATGACAACTTCCGCGACCGTTTCGCCAACTGGCCGGTACGCATTGAGATGCTGTCTCGCTTTCGCAGTGCCAAAGAGCAGACGCAAATCCTGGCGGAAGCCGCCGAGGGTAAGATCGATATTCTGATCGGTACGCATAAACTGCTACAAAGCGATGTGAAGCTGCGCGACCTCGGCCTGCTGATTGTCGATGAAGAGCACCGTTTCGGCGTGCGCCACAAAGAGCGAATTAAGGCGATGCGCGCCGATGTCGATATTCTGACGCTCACGGCGACGCCGATCCCGCGGACGCTGAATATGGCGATGAGCGGTATGCGCGATCTCTCCATTATCGCCACTCCCCCTGCCCGTCGTCTGGCGGTAAAAACCTTTGTCCGCGAGTATGATAGCCTGGTAGTAAGGGAAGCGATTCTGCGTGAAATCCTGCGCGGCGGTCAGGTTTACTATTTGTACAATGACGTCGAAAATATTCAGAAAGCCGCAGAGCGGCTGGCGGAACTGGTGCCGGAAGCGCGAATCGCTATAGGCCACGGGCAGATGCGCGAACGTGAGCTGGAACGGGTCATGAACGATTTCCACCATCAACGTTTTAACGTGCTGGTGTGTACTACCATTATCGAAACGGGGATTGATATCCCCACCGCGAACACGATCATCATTGAACGCGCGGATCATTTCGGCCTCGCGCAGTTGCACCAGCTGCGTGGCCGCGTAGGGCGCTCGCACCACCAGGCCTACGCCTGGCTGTTGACGCCACATCCTAAGGCCATGACCACCGATGCGCAAAAACGGCTGGAGGCGATTGCGTCGCTGGAGGATTTAGGCGCCGGGTTTGCGCTGGCGACCCACGATCTGGAGATCCGCGGCGCGGGCGAACTGCTTGGCGAAGAGCAAAGCGGCTCAATGGAAACCATCGGCTTCTCACTCTACATGGAACTGCTGGAAAACGCCGTTGATGCGCTGAAAGCAGGCCGCGAACCCTCGCTGGAAGATCTCACCAGTCAGCAAACGGAAGTCGAGCTGCGAATGCCGTCGTTACTGCCGGATGATTTTATTCCGGATGTTAATACCCGGCTGTCATTCTATAAACGCATTGCCAGCGCGAAGAACGAAAACGAGCTGGAGGAGATCAAAGTGGAATTGATCGACCGCTTCGGCCTGCTGCCCGATCCGGCGCGTAATCTGCTGGATATCGCCCGCCTGCGCCAACAGGCGCAAAAGCTCGGCATCCGAAAACTGGAGGGTAACGAGAAAGGCGGAGCGATTGAGTTCGCCGACAAAAACCACGTTGACCCCGCCTGGCTTATCGGGTTGCTGCAAAAACAGCCGCAGCATTTCCGTCTGGATGGTCCGACGCGCCTCAAGTTTATTCAGGATTTAAGCGAACGTAAAACGCGTATAGACTGGGTACGCCAGTTTATGCAGCAACTGGAAGAAAACGCTATTGCATAAGCGTCAGGCCGGGCGTCATTACTTTGCGTCCGGCCTAATCTTTACAAATTCTTTGCACTTCCCTGCAGTTCCAGACACAGCCAGCCGCCATAATTCTTATTTCCTCTTTTATAAAAATAACCACATAATAATCATGGGTTTATTATAATGTTCAACAATACGCGACTCTCTCGCTGGTGGGCGTTGCTTGCGCTTACCGCGACCATCATGCTTGCCCTTCCCGCGCAGGCGAATACGTGGCCTCTTCCGCCCCCCGGCAGTCGACTGGTGGGAGAAAATAAATTCCATGTCGTTGAAGACGACGGCGGCTCGCTGGAGGCGATCGCCAAAAAATATAACGTGGGCTTTTTAGCCCTGTTACAGGCCAACCCCGGCATTGATCCTTACGTGCCACGCGCAGGCAGCGTGCTAACGATTCCGCTGCAAACGCTGCTACCGGACGCGCCACGTGAAGGTATCGTCATTAACCTCGCGGAATTACGGCTTTACTATTATCAACCGGGGAAAAATACGGTCACGGTCTACCCTATCGGGATTGGCCAACTGGGCGGCGATACCCTGACGCCAACGATGGTGACGACCATTTCGGATAAACGCGCCAATCCAACCTGGACGCCGACCGCCAATATTCGCGCCCGTTATAAAGCGCAAGGCATCGATCTCCCCGCCGTGGTGCCTGCCGGTCCCGATAACCCAATGGGGCATCACGCGATTCGTTTAGCGGCCTACGGCGGCGTCTATCTGTTACATGGCACGAATGCCGATTTTGGCATTGGTATGCGCGTCAGTTCCGGCTGTATCCGTCTGCGCGACGGTGATATAGAGACATTGTTCCGTCAGGTCACGCCGGGAACCAAAGTGAATATTATCAATACGCCGATTAAAGCCTCGGTGGAGCCAGGCGGCGTGCGACTGGTGGAAGTTCATCAGCCGCTGTCTAAAAATATAGGCGACGATCCGCAGGTGCTGCCGATTGTGCTGAATGGCCCGATGCAGGCCTTTAAGGACGCGCCGCAGACCGATGCTGCGGTGATGGAACATGTTATGGAAGTGCGTTCCGGAATGCCGGTGGATGTAACCCGTCAAGCAGAGGCGAAACCGCAGTCGCTGTAAGCGTGAATAGCTGACCGACAAAAAAGCCTCGCGATGCATCGCGAGGCTTTCTCTTTTTATTGTGGCAATCGCAGCGGCATTAATGAGGGTTAATGCTTACTTATAGATTACCGCCGTACCGTGGAGGGTATTCGGGCCGGTAACAGAGGTAATACGGAAAGACTTCGCCCCCATCTCCTGCGCTTTTTGCGCCAGCTGATCTTCCAGCGAGCCCAGATTCGTGCCGCCATTCGCGGAAATGGTGCCGAACTTCTGTTGACCTTCTGGCGTTGCCTGAACTTCAACGGCGGCGAAGCTGGCGAATGAGAGCGAACTCAGTACCGCAGCAGCGATGAGGGTTTTTACGTTTTTCATAGTGATGACCTTTAGCAGATGAATGGGTGTCGTAAGCATTAACTTAACGATCGATAAATTAATCATAGATGTGATCTACATCACACGTCAACCTCTTTTTATAATGATCGTTATATAATTTATAAAGATGTTATTTTTCATGTGAATAGAATTGATTTATTTTTCTAATGAATACTCTGGAGCCAGAAGTGGTTTGTTTTTATAATAGAGAGACCGCTCTTTAAACAGGTACAACGGCATCATGACAACGGATACCACGAGTTGCGCGAAGAAAAGCCGTGGCCGACCAAAAGTGTTCGACAGGGAAGCTGCGCTTGATAAGGCCATGACTCTCTTCTGGCAGCACGGCTATGAAGCAACTTCGCTTGCCGATCTCGTAGAGGCTACCGGGGCGAAAGCGCCTACTCTCTATGCGGAATTCACTAACAAAGAAGGATTATTTCGCGCTGTCCTGGATCGCTACATCACTCGCTTTGCCTCAAAGCACGAAGCCCAGCTCTTTTGTGAAGAGAAAAGCGTGGAATCGGCGCTGGAAGATTACTTCACAGAAATTGCCGCCTGCTTTACCAGTACAGACACGCCGGCTGGCTGCTTTATGATTAATACGTCCGCCACCCTGGCCGCCTCCTCGCGCGATATCGCCCGCACGGTAAAATCACGCCACGCCATGCAGGAACAGACGCTCATCCAGTTTCTGCGCCAACGTCAGGAGCGCGGTGAAATTCCGGCGCACTGTAACCCGCAGGCGCTCGCAGAATATATAAACTGTATTTTACAGGGAATGTCGATCAGCGCCCGTGAAGGTGCCACCTTCGAACAACTGATGCAAATTACGCGTACGACTCTGCGCATCTGGCCTGAACTGCTCAAGCCCTGAACGACGCGGCTTCGGATAAAAAAAAGCCCCTCAGCCTGAGCGAATGAGGGGCTAACTTGCAGAGTACAGCTTTTTTATGCTTTGTTATTCAAAACCAGTTGGCCATTGCCGTCGAGGGGAATTTGCGTTCCGGGGTCTTTATCCATGCGGATTTTGCCCTGCTGATCGCCAATTTTGTAGGTCACGTCGTAGCCAAGCATCTTTTCAGATTTGTCATACACCGTCTTACAGCGTTGCTGCGTGGTAGTGTAGGTATCACTTTCTTGCATTGATCCCTGGATTTGATTGCCAGCATAACCGCCGCCCAGCGCCCCGACGACCGTCGCCACATCTTTACCACGACCGCCGCCAAATTGATGTCCAATCACGCCGCCTGCTACTGCGCCAAGCACCGAGCCGGCAATACGGTTTTCGTCCTGAACCGGTCTACGATGCGTGACCGTGACATTACGGCACTCCTGACGCGGCGTTTTTACCGTCTCTTTAATCGGTTTAGCCGATATCACCTGCGCATATTGCGGACCACGATCAAATACGTTGAGACTGGCCACTGCCGCCACACCCAGCGCAGCCGCTACGCCAATCCCTATACCCGCCAACATTGATTTATTCACGGGAGTTCCTCCTTCGTTGCTATTGGTAACAATTTTGCAACCAGTATGCGAACAAAGCCAATCGGAATGAGGATGAAAAATGCGGGATGAGGCGGTAAAGCTGAAGGATTCGGACAACTCCGAAGCAAGAGATGGAGAAGCGCTCACCGGCGCGAGCAGCCGGTGAGGCGCAGAGAAATTAATGCAGTTTCAGGCGCGGACGAATGACGCGGTTAATACTGCCCACCAGCATCATCAGGCCGGTTTTAAAGTATCCATGCAGCGCTATCTGGTGCATACGGTATAGCGAGATATACACGAAGCGGGCGATACGTCCTTCAATCATCATTGAACCGCGGGTCAGGTTCCCCATCAGACTACCCACGGTAGAGAAGTTGGACAGAGAGACCAGCGATCCATGATCTTTATACTGGTAAGCTTTCAGCGGTTTGCCATTCATCTGCGCCAGAATGTTATTCATCGCGCAGGTAGCCATCTGATGCGCCGCCTGAGCGCGAGGCGGCACAAAACCTCCCTCCGGACGTGCGCAGGAAGCGCAGTCGCCAATCGCATAAATATCAGGATCGCGCGTGGTTTGCAGCGTCGGTTCCACCACCAGTTGGTTAATGCGGTTCGTTTCCAGACCACCAATCTCTTTCATAAAATCTGGCGCTTTGATACCCGCCGCCCACACCATCAGATCGGCCTGAATATATTCACCTTCTTTCGTATGCAGACCGCCTTCGTCGGCGCTGGTGACCATAGTTTGCGTCAGCACGCGAACGCCCAGTTTGGTCAGTTCATTATGCGCGGCGCTGGAGATACGCGGCGGCAACGCAGGCAGAATACGCTCGCCAGCCTCAACCAACGTCACGTTCAGCGCGTCGTTGGTCAGCCCCTTATAACCATAGCTATGCAGCTGTTTTACCGCATTATGTAGTTCAGCCGACAGCTCAACCCCCGTCGCACCGCCGCCAACGATGGCGATATTGACCTTACCGTTCGCGCCCAGATTAGCCGAATACTTGAGGAACAGGTTCAGCATCTCCTGGTGAAAACGGCGCGCCTGATGCGGGTTATCGAGGAAGATACAGTGCTCTTTCACGCCCGGCGTGTTGAAATCATTAGAGGTGCTGCCCAGCGCCATCACCAGCGTGTCATACGCGATTTTGCGCTCCGGCACCAGCAGTTCGCCCTTTTCATCACGCAACTCGGCAATGGTGATGGTTTTCGCTTCGCGATCGATATCCATCACCGACCCCAGCTGGAACTGGAAACCATGATTACGCGCATGAGCCAGATAGCTCAGCGCATCCACGCCTTCGTCCAGAGAGCCAGTCGCCACTTCGTGCAGCAATGGTTTCCACAGATGGCTGTGATTTCTGTCTACCAGCGTGATTTTCGCTTTTTTCTTGCGCCCCAGTTTATGGCCTAACTGCGTCGCCATTTCCAGCCCGCCAGCGCCGCCGCCGACAATCACGATCTTTTTTAATGGTGTAGTCAACGTGACCCCCTTAAATTTATTAACCAATTGTTAATTAAAAGTTATTAGTATAGCCTTTAATTAACAACAAGTTACGTTAATGAGAATAAGCTTCTGATATGAGAATAGCATGAACGGTGCATTGGTCATACCAAAATTGATGTGCATCAAGTTTTCATGCTGAAAAGATAGACAGTTTGCGAGAATTGAGCATAAAAAAAACCAGCCGCAAGGCTGGTTATCCAGTCACTGATAACGCCATATTGCCGGATGGCGTTACCCCAGCGTTTTAAACGCTTTGATACGTTGCAAGTGCGGCGAAATATTTTTGAATTTGTGAGTCTGTTCCTCATCCCACACAATTTCATAAAACGGGTGAAGCGCTTGCGCTGAGCGTTGGCTGTCCAGCGCTTCGTCATGACGCGAGAGGATCACCAGACAACGATCGCGATTTTTTTCGCGAAAGTTGGTCACGCACTTTGTAGCGATGTCCGCATATTCTTCCGGGCGATCGATTTTCCCCTCCATGTTTTCATAGGGGAACAGGTTCGGGTTAAAAACCACCTGACGGATATCGCACAAAAAGCCAATCCGCTCCGCCCAGTAACCGCCCAGCCCCACGCCACAGATTAAAGGGCGCTCGTCCACATTCAACTGCAACATTTTGTCCACTTCTTTCAGCAGATGCTGCATATCGTGCTTAGGATGCCGCGTACTGTAGCTTACCAGCCGAACATCCGGGTCGATAAACTGTAATTGCAACACTTTTTCATGGTTGCCCGGACTATTTGAATCAAAACCGTGTAAATAAATAATCATCTGGCACCCTCACGAAAACTCGAGTTAATGACCTGCTTTTTCTTCCTGCCAGCGTTCATGTAACTGGTTGAGCTGGGCGCTGGCTGTTTTCCAGCGTGCTGAGTCCATGAGCTCCCGGCGTGAAAATGAACCTTTATGATACAAACGTGTAACACGTTCTGCTTTGATCGGCGACAGATTATCCAACACGCTGACTGCGCCTTTACGATTATTGCAGACCAGAATCATATCGCAACCCGCATCCAGCGACGCCTGAGCGCGCTCAGCATAGCTGCCCATAATTGCCGCGCCCTCCATCGACAGATCGTCGGAGAAAATGACGCCATCAAAGCCTAACTCCTGACGCAGCACCGTTTTCAGCCAGTACGGCGAACCGCTTGCCGGACGCGGATCGATAGCGCGGTAGATCACGTGGGCAGGCATAATCGCATCCAGTTTATTCTCGCTAATCAGCGTGCGGAACACCGACATATCTTTGCCACGGATGTCCGTTTCAGGACGTGGATCGCACGGCGTCTCTTTGTGGGAGTCCGCCGTGACCGCGCCGTGGCCGGGGAAATGCTTACCGGTCGTTTTCATCCCGGCGTCATGCATGCCGTCAATAAAGCGCGTTGCCATTGCCAACGCTTTTGCGGGATCGGCATGATAGGAGCGCTCGCCAATTGCCGCGCTGATATGCCCGACGTCCAGCACTGGCGCAAAACTGATATCAATATCCATCGCGATCATTTCGCTGGCCATCAGCCACCCTGCCTCCTGCGCCAGTCGTCCCCCCTCTTCCAGCCCATGCAGCGCAAAAAAAGATTGCGCCGCGGGCAGGCGGGTAAACCCTTCACGGAAACGCTGTACGCGCCCGCCTTCCTGATCGACGGCCACCACCAGATGGTTACGCGATGCCGCCCGAATCTGGCGCACTAATTCGCGCAGCTGTTCCGGGTCATGGTAATTACGCGTGAACAGAATAAGCCCGCCAACCAGCGGATGCGCCAGTATCTCGCGCTCCTCCGCATCCAGCTCACATCCTTCGACATTCAACATTACTGGGCCCACACTGCTCTCCTTATCCTTTCATACGTAGCTGGCGCCAGGTTTCATCGGCCAGCCTGATAAATTGTTGCTCGCCGGTTTGTCGCCAGCGGTATTCGAACCACCCTGCTTTTAGCATAATGACCCAAGGGTGCCATAATCGTATCTGTCGCCATAGCTGCCGGGCGTCGATTCGCGCGCGCGCGGCATAAGCGTCTGCCAGTTGTCGGTGCTGGCGTTCATCCTCAACCCATACTGCCGCCAGCTCCAACGCAATATCGCCGTCGCCGGCATACTCCCAGTCAATCAGTCTCAACCCGGCGGACGTTAATACTATATTGTCGCCATGGACATCCATATGCAAAGGCGCGAGCCGCAGCGGGCGAGGTTCACCGTTTTTTTGCAACTGTTTGAGCCGCCGCAACCAAAACGGCGTACGCCTTGCCGGATCGCAACACGACCAGTACTGCGCCAATAGTGGCGATAGCGCGATACGCCAGCCAAAACGCGGCTGTTGATGCAAATGATACAGTAAGGCCGCCAGTTCGTCGGCATCTGGCAGAGCGGAATTTACCACACCATGCAGATATTCTACCGCCATCCAGCCCGGCGTATAAAAAAGCGCTCGCGGCGCCAGACTGGCTGGCAATTGGGATAAGGCGCGGTGATGACGTAAAAAATGGGCTGGTGGAGCGTCGGGGTCGTGATGACGGCGCAGCACGATACGGTGAGTATCGTGAGCAATAATACAGCTCCCGCCGCTTAGCCCCTGCGATGCGGCGACGGCGGGACGATACTGGGGAAAATAGCGCGACAGGATCTCGTCGCGCGTTAAGGGATTATTGTTGTTGGACCGCACCTTTACCTGACCAGATTATCTCGCCAGTTTGCACCAGCATTAACTGCATCTGTAATGCAGGCGCGTTAACGTTACCGGATGCGCTGGAGTAAAGTACATATTGCGCCCCGACATTGCGCGCAATGCCAATAGCTTTACTGCGCGTTCCCAGACTATCCTGCGGAGACAACCCTAACTGCTGTTTTGCCATCGAGAGTTGCTGTACGGAGACCAGCGTAAATTTACCGTTGTTCGCCAGCGCATTACGTAACGTTTCCGTTGCCTCGTTCGCATTTAACGACCCATTCGTCCGGTTATTCACGCTGTCGACAAGCAATACGTTTCCGGCCGTCACGCCATCAGCCTGCAACATTTTGCTGACCAGCGGTTGCATCGCGCCGTTCCAGTCATAGTGGCGCACCTTAGGCGCTGGCTGGCCCGTTTGATCTTCATGTTCGATCGGCCCCGGTTGCTGTGGAATGGTTGGCACAGACGGCACAACAGGAGGCTGCGGCGGCTGCGCGGGTTGTTCTGGCGCTGGTTTTACCTCTTCAACTGGCGCAGGTTGACGTTGCGCCATACACCCGGAGAGAAATATCGCCAGCGCAGCAATGGCAGCGTAGCGATGCATTTTTGTCATCAAAATTCACTCCTCACAAATAAAGATAAAGCCTGACCTTATGCGCCCCCAGATAATTGGCGCTGCCAAATAGCGTTACCGACGAACGCGCGGGTATGGTTACGCTACGCGGCGCCTCCAGCGGATGCATCTCCAGCCCCCGCGCGTCATACCAGTAAAACCGATAATGAACGGTTATGGGCTCTTGCCTTTCGTTATAGACGCGGGAAGAGGCTGATGGCTGGATATCAGACGCCGTCAGTTCAGGCGTCTCTGCGGTGACGCCCGCCGCCAGAACCGTGGACTCCATCACCAGCGACTGCGCGTCGCTTACCGGAATTTCAGGGTGTGACCGGCAGCCGGTAAGCAGCAGCAAGCCCAGAGAAACCGCGATGCATCCTTTGATCATACTTACAAGCCTTTATGCGCCAGCATCGGGCCTAGCGGGCGGCCGCCCAGTAGGTGCATATGGATATGATAAACCTCCTGGCCCCCATGACGGTTGGTATTCATGATTAAACGATACCCATCTTCGGCAATGCCTTCCTGTTCGGCGATTTTCGCCGCCACGGTGATCATCCGACCTAACGCCTGTTCATGTTCCGCCGTCACGTCATTGACGGTTGGGATCAGGATATTGGGAATAATCAAGATATGCGTCGGCGCCTGCGGTGAAATATCACGAAAGGCGGTGACCAGCTCATCCTGATAAACGATATCCGAAGGGATTTCACGACGAATAATTTTGCTGAATATAGTTTCTTCTGCCACGACGTTTTCCTTTTTCATAATAGCCCTTGCAGCGCACATGCTACGCCGAGCCATACTGCGAGTATAGAGTATGAGCGAGTTACCGACGCTCTTTCAACTTTAACCCACGATTTATTAAGCGAAAAATGACTACATGCTGGACTTACCGCCATATCCCCCTGCCATGACGCCTTTGTACGCTTAAAAAATATTTCTAGTTTCCCTGGTTATACCGTTTTACACATTTAATACAAATGCGTATATTTCTCATTTGCATTTTTATGCGCATTAACTAGCAAAGAATGAAAAGGTTCAACGTCATACGTCCTGAACTTACCCCAATAACAAGCAAGGATTTTCAGATGTCTTTCATTCAATACCGCCGGGACAAACACCTTCCGTCCACCGCCGCACCGTCGCTGTTAGCTATGGGTATGGCGATGGCATTTATGCCTGCCGCCTTCGCGGCTGAGGATACCGTTATTGTCGAAGGCGCGACGACCGCTGACGCCGTAAACCGCGAAGAACAGGATTACAGCGTGAAAACGACCGCAGCGGGCACCAAAATGCCGATGACTCAGCGCGATATCCCGCAGTCGGTCAGTATTGTCAGCCAGCAGCGTATGGAAGACCAGCAGTTGCAAACCCTGGGCGAGGTGATGACCAATACGCTGGGGATCAGCGGAAGCCAGGCTGACTCCGATCGCATCAGCTATTACTCGCGCGGGTTTGAAATTGACAACTATATGGTTGACGGTATTCCAACGTATTTTGAGTCCCGCTGGAATCTGGGCGATGCGCTAACGGATACCGCGCTGTATGAGCGCGTGGAGGTGGTTCGCGGCGCGAATGGGCTGATGACCGGAACCGGCAATCCTTCTGCCTCAATTAATATGATCCGTAAACACGCCACCAGTCGGGAGTTCAAAGGTAACGTCTCCACAGAATACGGTAGCTGGAATAAGCAGCGTTACGTCATGGATCTGCAAAGTCCGCTCACCGCAGACGGTAATGTCCGTGGGCGCATCGTGGCGGGTTATCAGAATAATGATTCCTGGCTGGACCGCTATAACAGTGAGAAAGCGTTCTTTTCCGGAATTATCGATGCCGATCTGGGTGCAACTACCAGCCTTTCAGCCGGTTATGAATATCAAAAAATTGATGTCAACAGCCCGACCTGGGGCGGTTTGCCGCGCTGGAACACCGATGGCAGCAAAAATAGCTATGACCGCGCGCGTAGTACCGCCCCGGACTGGGCTTATAACAACAAAGAGATAAATAAATTCTTCGTCACGCTTAAGCAGCGTTTTGCCGAAAGCTGGCAGGCGACCCTGAATGCGACCCATACTGAGGTCAAATTCGACAGTAAAATGATGTATATCGATGCGTTAGTCGATAAAGAGACAGGTACGCTGGTGAGTCCTTATGGCGCAAGCTACCCCGTGGTCGGCGGTACGGGCTGGAACAGCGGCAAGCGCAAAGTAGATGCCATAGATCTCTTTGCCGATGGCGCTTATGAGCTGTTTGGCCGTCAGCACAATATGATGTTTGGCGGCAGTTATAGTAAACAGAATAACCGCTATTTTAGCGCCTGGGCGAACGTCTTTCCGGACGACATTGGCAACTTCAGCGCCTTTAACGGTAATTTCCCCCAAACCCACTGGGCGCCACAAAATCTGGCGCAGGACGATACCACGCATATGAAATCGCTGTATGCCGCTACGCGCATTTCGCTGGCCGACCCGCTGCATCTGATTCTTGGCGCTCGTTATACCAACTGGCGTGTTGATACACTGACCTACAGCATGGAGAAAAACCATACCACGCCGTATGCCGGGCTGATTTATGATATCAACGACAACTGGTCCGCTTATGCCAGTTATACCTCTATCTTTCAGCCGCAGAATAAACGCGACAAAGCGGGTCAATATCTGGCTCCGATTACCGGTAATAACTATGAAGCGGGTCTGAAGTCCGACTGGATGAACAGTCGCCTCACCACCACGTTGTCCGTGTTCCGCATTGAGCAGGATAACGTCGCTCAGGCAACCACTATTCCCATCCCTGGCAGTAATGGGGAGTTTGCCTGGAAGTCTACTGACGGAACGGTGAGCAAAGGCGTCGAATTCGAAGTGAACGGCGCAATTACCGATAACTGGCAGATGACTTTCGGGGCTACCCGGTATGTTGCCGAGGACAATGAAGGTAACGCCGTGAACCCTAATCTTCCGCGCACCAGCGTGAAGTTATTCACCCGCTATCGTCTGCCGGCGATGCCGGAGCTGACGGTCGGCGGCGGCGTGAACTGGCAGAATCGGGTTTACAAAGATACCACGACGCCGTACGGCACTTTCCGCGCCGAACAGGGCAGCTATGCGCTGGTCGATCTGTTTACCCGCTATCAGGTGACGAAAAATTTCTCCGTACAGGGAAACATCAATAACCTGTTCGATAAAACCTACGACACCAATATTGATGGTTCCATTGTTTACGGCGCGCCGCGTAACGTGAGCCTCACCGCCAATTATCAGTTCTGACAGACTGTCGGAGAGCGGCATGTAAAGCGCCATTAAAAAAAGGCAGCCGAATGGCTGCCTTAATTCTCCCCAACATCATTACTGCTTAGCTGTTACGGATGTACTCATCCATTTCCGTTTTCAGGTTATCGGATTTCGTACCGAAAATAGCCTGAACGCCGGAACCCGCGACGACAACGCCTGCCGCGCCCAGTTTCTTCAGGCCAGCCTGATCCACTTTCGCTACATCGGCTACGCTCACGCGCAGACGCGTGATACAGGCATCCAGGTTAGTAATGTTCTCTTTACCGCCAAACGCCGCAACCAAAGCCGGCGCCATTTCGCTGGTCGCGCCCGCTTTTGCGTCATCAGTAGTGTCTTCACGACCCGGCGTTTTCAGATCCAGCGCTTTGATCAGCACGCGGAACACGGTGTAGTACACAATCGCATAACCGGCGCCAACAATCGGGAACAGCCACAATTTGCTGCTGTTACCGGACAGCACGATAAAGTCGATCAGACCGTGGGAGAACGACGTACCGTCACGCATCCCCAGCAGGATACAGATCGGGAATGCCAGACCTGCCAGAATCGCGTGAATGATGTACAGGATCGGCGCCACGAACATGAAGGAGAACTCGATAGGCTCGGTAATACCCGTCAAAAACGAGGTCAGCGCGGCGGAAATCATGATACCGCCCACTTTTGCGCGGTTTTCCGGTTTAGCAGAGTGCCAGATAGCAATGGCCGCAGCCGGCAGACCGTACATTTTGAACAGGAAGCCGCCAGACAACATACCTGCCGTCGGGTCGCCCGCCATATAGCGCGGAATGTCGCCGTGGAATACCTGACCCGCTGCGTTGGTGTATTCGCCGATCTGCATCTGGAAAGGAACGTTCCAGATATGATGCAGACCAAACGGCACCAGGCAACGCTCGATAAAACCGTAAATACCAAACGCGACAACCGGGTTCTGATAAGCCGCCCACTGCGAGAACGCCTGAATAGCCGTACCGATTGGCGGCCATACGAAAGACAGCACCACACCGGTAAAAATAGCGGCCAGACCCGAAATGATCGGCACGAAGCGTTTGCCCGCAAAGAAGCCCAGATACTCAGGCAGTTTGATACGGTAGAAGCGGTTAAACATATACGCTGCGATCGCACCGGAGATAATCCCCCCGAGAACACCCGTATCAGCAAGGTGTTTAGCGGCGATCTCTTCAGCAGGTAAATGCAGAACCAGCGGCGCAACCACAGCCATGGTTTTCACCATGATGCCATACGCGACTACCGCCGCCAGAGCCGAAACGCCGTCGTTGTTGGTGAAGCCCAACGCCACGCCGATAGCGAAAATCAGCGGCATATTGGCAAAAACAGATCCGCCCGCTTCTGCCATAACGTGCGATACAACGGCTGGCAGCCAGCTGAAGTTAGCGGAACCGACACCCAGCAGGATACCTGCGATAGGGAGTACGGATACCGGCAGCATCAGCGATTTACCGACCTTTTGCAGGTTAGCAAATGCATTCTTAAACATAATTGAGAGTGCTCCTGAGTATTTGTGCTTTTCTACGTTCTCACGCATTGGCGAGGGGGGAGAACCCCGCCGTGGACAGGACATCTAAGTGCCCTTTTATTTATTACACAGAGTAAAATAAATACGTCTGATTTTGTTTGACGGCTATCACGTTTCAGCGCCAGATAGCCTAAAAAGTATCACATTCTGCCAAAATGAGTTTCCGAATGTTTCCATAAGCTCGCTCACCGCCCCTTTTGTGGCGGTGAACTTTACGCGCTTTGCTTATTAATTACGAGCTTTAAAAAAACTCGTTTAACGGATTGATGACAGGCGAGACGCGTCAATATGGAACAGGCGAGCAAAGTTATCGGTGGTGATCTGCGCCAGTTCTTCAACGGCAACCCCTTTCAATACCGCCATATATTCTGCGACGTCGCGTACCATCGCAGGCTGGTTCTCTTTACCGCGATGCGGCACCGGCGCCAGATAAGGAGAATCGGTCTCGACTAACAACCGATCCAGCGGCACATAGCGCGCCGCATCACGCAACTGTTCAGCGTTACGGAACGTTACGATGCCGGAAAAAGAGATATAAAACCCCAGATCCAGCAATTTGCCGGCCGTTTCTCTGTCTTCTGTAAAACAGTGTAGTACGCCGCCGCAATCCGTCACTTTTTCTTCGCGCAGGATAGCCAGCGTATCGGCACGCGCGTCGCGAGTATGGACAATCACCGGTTTACGCAATTCGCGGCCAATCTGGATATGATGAATAAAAGACGCCTGCTGGCGGATTTTGGTCTCAGGCGTGTAAAAGTAATCAAGCCCGGTCTCGCCCATCGCCACCACATCGTCTTCTGCAGCAAGGAGGCGCAGTTCTTCTACGTCATATGCTTCATCCTGATTTAACGGATGCACGCCGCAGGAAAAGACCACATTATCGCGCTTGCCCACCAGCTTGCGCATATGGCGATACCCCGGCAGCGTCGTCGCCACCGCTAAACAGAACTTCACATCGCGCGCGGCGGCTTTCGCCAGCACATCGTCCACGTCCTTATGCAAAGATTGATAATCCAGACCATCAAGATGGCAGTGTGAGTCGACTAAAAACATAATGTCTCTCTCAAAGATGAGGAACAGGCAACAAGGTGCCTGGTTGCAGGTAATGCTCGATGCGGAGAATGAGATCGGTTAATACCAGTTCGCGGTTTAATCCGGTCACATGGAGTAATTGATCACGGCAATGGCAAACATCGTTCAGGATTGCCTGAATACGCGCCGGGGATAGCGGCCCCGCCAGCGCGGCAACAACCGCGTCCGCATCAACGTTTGTCAGGTACGACGCGCCGTGCTGACGTTTCAGCGCGTCTACCAGCAGCGTCGCCAGCCAATGCAGGCGCGCCGGGGCTTGCTCATGATTGAGCGCCGTTAATAACGCATACCAGTCGCCCGTATGCAAACTGTCCATTAACGCCTGACACAGCGCCTCACGCTGCGCCCAGCGTTCAGACTGCAACAGCGCCAGCGCGGCGCCGGGCGATCCCGCGTTCAGGCGTAGCGCCGTGAGCAATGCTTCTTGTGACGCCGTCACTTCTCGTGATAGCCATGACATCGCATACGATTCGGACGGCGGCGCCAGATGATGCAGCCGGCAGCGGCTGCGTAATGTCGCCAACAGACGAGCAGGCTCCGGGCTGGCAAGGAAAAACCAGGTTTGCTCCGGCGGCTCTTCCAGCGTTTTGAGCAACGCATTGGCGGCGGCGTCGGTTAATAGCGCCGCATCCGCAATCCACACCACCTTCGCGCCGCCCAGACGGGAGTGCTCGTACAATTTCTCGCTGACCTCGCGTACCGCATCTACGCCGAGGCTGCTTTTGCCTTTATCCGGCGTCAGCGTGTAATAGTCCGGATGCGTGCCAGCCTGCATAAGCTGACAGCCACGGCAATGCCCACAGCTTTTGTGGCCCTCAGGCTGCTGGCATAACAGATAACGGCTCAGCGCATAGCACAGCGCCTCGTCGCCCATGCCAGGTAAGGCCTGAATCAGTAGCGCATGGTGCCCACGTCCCGCCTGGTAACTTTCTACCAGTTTTTCATAGGCGGGCCGTAACCATGGATACCATTTCATGCCGCTTGCTCCTGCACCCACTTCGTCACCGTGGCGCGAATGTCGCGCATGACGGCATCCAGCGGCTGGGTCGCGTCAATGGTGCGGATACGCGAGTCTTGCGCCGCCAGTTCCAGATAGCGCGCGCGAGTCCGGTTAAAGAAATCAAAAGATTCCTGCTCAATGCGATCCAAATCGCCGCGCGCTCTGGCGCGTTTTAGCCCGACTTCCGGCGTGACATCCAGATACAGCGTCAGGTCAGGGCGAAAATCGCCCAGCACGGCATCGCGTAGTGTCGCCAGCATGGTTTGATCAATGCCGCGCCCTCCCCCCTGATACGCCTGGGTTGAGAGATCGTGGCGATCGCCGATCACCCATATGCCTTGCGCCAGCGCGGGTTTGATTACCGTTTCGACGAGCTGTACGCGAGCGGCATAAAACATCAGCACTTCCGCTTTATCGGTAATCACTTCGTCGCCTACCGATCGAATATCCAACACCAGACTTCTTAGTTTTTCGGCAAGCTGCGTACCGCCCGGCTCACGGGTAAAAATCATATTACGAATACCCAGTTGCTCAAGGGTCTCCACCACCACGTCGCGCGCAGTGGTTTTTCCGGCGCCTTCCAGGCCCTCGATGACGATATAATTACTGCCCATTTTTTTCCTTAAGCACTTTCAGGTACTCCTGCACTGACCGATTATGGCTGGCAAGATTGGTGTTAAATGTGTGACCACCTTTACCGTCGGCCACAAAATAGAGATACGGCGTTTTCGCCGGATGCGCCGCCGCCTGCAATGACGCTTCGCTGGGCGATGCGATCGGTCCTGGCGGCAGCCCGGTTATGGTATACGTGTTATAAGCCGTCGGCTTTTCCAGATCCGCACGCGACAAGTTACCATTATAACTCGTCCCCATCCCGTAAATCACGGTGGGATCGGTCTGAAGGCGCATACCGATTCTCAGGCGATTAATAAAGACTGAGGCCACCTGATCGCGTTCGCTGGCGACAGCCGTCTCTTTTTCAATAATCGAGGCCATTGTCACCAGTTGGTTCTGATCTTTATAAGGCAGCCCCTCGGCCCGGCCTTTCCAGACAGTATCGACAGCTTTCACCATCTTTTGATGCGCTCGCTTGAGAATAGCGACATCGCTGGTGTTGGCGGTATACATCCAGGTATCAGGCCAGAACCACCCTTCTACCCATTCCGGGTGCGCAAGCTTTAATGCCTGAGCGACAGTGGCATAGTCATCATCCGGCAATGTATGGCGAATATACGGCGCCTCTCGTAGCTGTTTCAGGTAATCGCTAAGGCGCATCCCTTCCACAAACCGCAACGGGAATTGCGCTTCTTTGCCGCTCTCCAGCAACTCAAGCATTTCCCGTACGGTCATCCCCGGCGTAAAACGGTAAGTTCCCGCTTTAAAGTGCGATAACTCAGGCTCCACGCGCAGCAGCCACTGAAATACCCGGGGGCGATTAATGATTTTTTCATCATAAAGCTGGTCGCCAAGCGCCAGCCGCCCCGTTCCCGCCTTGAGCGTAAAGATAGTCTCGTTTTTAATAAGTAACGTGCTGTTCGCCAGATGGCGAACTTTCCACATCCCCACGCCCGCGGCAATACCCAGCACAACCAACAGCAGAAGGAAAACGCCTGACAATTTTTTCATAACTAATTCGGATGCTCACAAAATGGGGCTAAAAATTGAAACAGTGTTCGCGAAGAATACGACGTCCCGTGATAGGCGCGTATGGGAATAATCGGCATTAGCGCGTTGCAGATGATAATCTCATCCGCCTGCCTGACTGCCTCCTCTCTCGCCTGTACTTCAAGAACCTGGAAAGGAGATTGCGCCAGTTGGCGTAAACAAAATTGTCGCATAATGCCGTTCACCCCGGCCTGATCCAGACGCGGCGTAAAAACAATGTCGCCTGTACGCCAGAACAAATTAGCCGCACAGCATTCCGTAACCCATCCCTCGCTGTCAAGAACCAGCGCCTCATCGGCGTCCGTCTGCTCAAGATGAGAGCGAATCAACACCTGTTCGAGACGGTTCAGATGTTTTAATCCGGCAAGATAAGGATTGCGCCCAAGCGGTATGGGACTAAGGGTAAGAGTGATGCCTTGCTTACGCCACTGAGAATAATAAGCGGGATAAGCAGAAACGGAGAGGATTCGGGTAGCTGCCTGACAATTCATGGCGCTGTATCCCCGGCCGCCGCTGCCACGGCTAATGATCACTTTCAACACGCCTGAATCATGCCCTGTGGCCAACATTGTCATCTCTTGCCGAAGGGTCGCCCAATGGCTAAAAGCGATCCGTAATTTTTCACAGGCAACCTGCAAGCGCTGAAGATGCGCTTCCAGATGGCAAATGTTGCCATCAACAATACGTGCGGTCGTAAAACTGCCATCGCCGAACTGCGTCGCCCGGTCGCTTACAGCAAGTTGATCCTGCGCATGGCCATTAATTAAAAACATAGTGGCTCCTTATCCGTCGCCTGCTAGTGTGGCAGGATGAATAACGCAGAACAAGAGATGATATGCCTGATAAAAAAGGCCCGACAAGCGGACCTTTTTATTAATGTCTGTCTCTGACTTAACTTAGATCTTTTTAAAAATCAAGGAACCGTTAGTTCCGCCAAAGCCAAAGGAGTTACACAGAGCATACTCCAGATCGCTGACCTGGCGCGCTTCATGCGGCACGAAGTCCAGATCGCAACCTTCATCCGGGTTATCCAGATTAATGGTTGGCGGAATGGCCTGATCGCGTAGCGCCAGAATAGAGAAAATAGACTCTACTGCGCCTGCGGCGCCCAACAGATGGCCGGTCATCGATTTGGTCGAGCTCACCATCACTCGGCTTGCGGCATCGCCAAAGACTGACTTAACCGCCTGCGTCTCAGCTTTGTCGCCGGCAGGCGTCGACGTGCCGTGCGCGTTGACGTAGCCAATCTGAGCAGGCTCAATCGCGGCATCACGCAACGCGTTAACCATCGCCAGCGCAGCGCCTGCGCCATTTTCCGGCGGCGACGTCATATGGTAAGCATCGCTGCTCATACCAAAGCCGACGATTTCAGCATAGATTTTCGCACCACGCGCTTTTGCATGTTCGTACTCTTCAAGCACCAACATACCGGCACCGTCGCCCAGTACAAAACCATCGCGTTCTTTATCCCACGGACGGCTCGCCGCCTGTGGGTTATCGTTGCGGGTCGACAGCGCGCGCGCTGCGCCAAAACCGCCTACGCCCAGCGGCGTACTGGCTTTTTCTGCGCCACCTGCCACCATCGCGTCCGCATCGCCATAGGCGATGATACGCGCGGCATGGCCGATGTTATGCACGCCTGAAGTACAGGCAGTCGCAATAGAGATGCTTGGCCCACGCAGGCCATACATGATAGTCAGATGGCCTGCTACCATGTTAACAATCGTCGACGGGACAAAGAACGGGCTAATCTTACGCGGTCCGCCTTTTACCAGCGAACTGTGGTTTTCTTCGATCAGACCGAGACCACCGATACCGGAGCCGATAGCGGCGCCAATACGGCTTGCGTTCTCTTCCGTCACTTCAAGGCCAGAATCCTGCATGGCCTGTACGCCAGCGACAATTCCATATTGAATGAAGGCATCCATCTTGCGCTGTTCTTTGCGCGAGATAATGTCATCACAGTTAAAATCCTTTACTAAGCCAGCAAATTTCGTTGCATAGGCGCTAGTATCGAAATGGTCGATCAGGCTGATGCCACTCTGACCGGCAAGGAGAGCTTTCCAGGTAGACTCTACGGTATTGCCGACAGGAGACAACATGCCCAGTCCGGTCACAACTACACGACGCTTAGACACGGTTGTCCTCCAGGGAGGGAAAATGATTCTAGTGGGACAAAAAGATAAAACTCAGGCGGTCGAACGACCGCCTGGAGATGTTCACTTACGCCTGGTGGCCGTTGATGTAATCAATGGCAGCCTGAACGGTGGTGATTTTCTCAGCTTCTTCGTCCGGAATCTCAGTATCAAACTCTTCTTCCAGAGCCATTACCAGCTCAACGGTGTCAAGAGAATCTGCGCCCAGGTCTTCAACGAAAGAAGCATTGTTGGTTACTTCTTCCTGCTTAACGCCCAGCTGTTCGCCGATAATTTTCTTAACGCGTTCTTCGATAGTGCTCATACTCTTAAATTTCCTATCAAAACTCGCTTTCGCGATGGTTTTCGTAGTGTATAAAATGTTGAAAAATTTGCAACTAAATCCCGGCAGGTCTTACCACGATTTTACGTTATTTTGCGGCCTTTCGCCCTAATAACGCAAATATTTTTCAATCGTGATTAAACCATGTACATTCCGCCGTTGACGTGCAGAGTCTCACCAGTGATGTAACTCGCTTCGTCAGAGGCTAAAAATGCAACCGCGCTGGCGATTTCCTGAGCGCCGCCGAGGCGACCCGCAGGCACCTGCGCCAGGATACCCGCACGCTGATCGTCAGACAGCGCACGCGTCATGTCCGTTTCAATAAAACCCGGAGCCACAACATTGACAGTAATACCACGGGACGCAACTTCACGCGCCAGTGATTTACTGAAACCGATCAGGCCCGCTTTCGCCGCAGCGTAGTTTGCCTGACCTGCATTTCCCATGGTACCAACCACAGAACCAATAGTGATAATGCGACCACAACGCTTTTTCATCATAGCGCGCATTACCGCTTTTGACAGGCGGAAAACGGATGATAAGTTGGTTTCGATAATATCGTTCCACTCATCATCTTTCATTCGCATCAACAGATTATCACGAGTGATACCGGCATTATTAACCAGGATATCCACTTCACCAAATTCTGCGCGAATATTTTCCAGAACAGATTCAATAGATGCAGGATCGGTCACATTCAACATCAAACCTTTCCCGTTAGCACCTAAATAGTCGCTAATGTTCTTCGCACCATTTTCACTGGTCGCAGTCCCGATAACTTTCGCGCCGCGGGCAACGAGAGTCTCTGCAATTGCGCGGCCTATGCCACGGCTTGCACCAGTCACCAGCGCAATCTTTCCTTCAAAGCTCATGGTTTTCCTCTTTTATTGCGTAAGTGCCGCAGACAGCGCCGCCGGCTCGTTCAGCGCCGACGCTGTCAGGGTGTCGACAATACGTTTCGTCAGACCAGTGAGGACTTTACCTGGACCCACTTCATAAAGATGTTCAACGCCCTGCGCCGCGATAAATTCCACGCTCTTCGTCCACTGTACCGGATTGTACAACTGGCGAACCAGCGCATCGCGGATAGCGGCGGCATCGGTTTCACATTTCACGTCAACGTTGTTCACTACCGGCACCGTTGGCGCGTTAAAGGTAATTTTGGCTAATTCAACCGCCAGCTTATCTGCCGCTGGTTTCATCAGCGCGCAGTGCGACGGTACGCTCACCGGCAGCGGCAGCGCGCGTTTCGCGCCAGCGGCTTTACAGGCTGCGCCCGCGCGTTCTACCGCCTCTTTATGCCCGGCGATAACCACCTGTCCCGGCGAGTTAAAGTTAACCGGCGAAACAACCTGCCCTTCGGCAGATTCTTCACAGGCTTTAGCAATAGAGGCATCATCCAGCCCGATGATCGCAGACATGCCGCCAGTACCTTCCGGAACCGCTTCCTGCATGAATTTACCACGCATTTCCACCAGACGAACGGCATCAGCAAAGTTGATGACGCCAGCGCAAACCAGCGCGGAATATTCGCCCAGGCTGTGACCTGCCATTAACGCAGGCATTTTACCGCCCTGCTGCTGCCAAACGCGCCAAAGCGCGACGGAAGCGGTTAATAACGCCGGCTGCGTCTGCCAGGTTTTATTCAATTCTTCCGCTGGACCTTGCTGGGTGAGCGCCCACAGATCATATCCCAGAGCCGCAGAAGCTTCAGCAAACGTTTCTTCTACGATAGGGTAATTTGCCGCCATTTCGGCCAACATCCCAACGCTCTGAGAACCCTGACCGGGGAACACAAATGCAAATTGCGTCATGTTTAAATCCTTATACTAGAAACGAATCAGCGCGGAGCCCCAGGTGAATCCCCCCCCGAAGGCTTCAAGCAATACCAGCTGACCGGCTTTAATTCGCCCGTCACGCACGGCTTCATCCAGCGCGCACGGCACAGAAGCCGCGGAGGTATTACCGTGCCTGTCCAGCGTGACGACGACATTGTCCATCGACATGCCGAGTTTTTTCGCTGTCGCGCTAATGATACGCAGGTTAGCCTGATGCGGCACCAGCCAATCGAGTTCTGAGCGATCCAGGTTATTAGCCGCCAGCGTCTCATCGACAATATGCGCCAGTTCAGTGACCGCCACTTTAAAGACTTCATTGCCCGCCATCGTCAGGTAAATCGGGTTATCCGGATTTACGCGATCGGCATTCGGCAGGGTCAGTAATTCACCGTAACGGCCATCGGCATGAAGATGAGTGGAGATAATACCCGGTTCTTCAGAAGCGCTCAGTACGGCCGCGCCTGCGCCATCGCCGAAAATAATGATCGTACCGCGATCGCCAGGATCGCAAGTGCGGGCTAATACATCGGAACCGACCACCAGCGCGTGTTTAACCGCGCCGGATTTAACGTACTGGTCGGCGATGCTTAACGCGTAGGTGAAACCTGCGCACGCTGCCGCGACATCAAACGCCGGGCAACCTTTAATACCGAGCATACTTTGAATCTGACATGCCGCGCTTGGAAATGCATGCGTTGCTGATGTGGTAGCCACCACAATCAAGCCAATTTGGTCTTTATCGATCCCCGCCATCTCAATCGCGCGATTTGCAGCGGTAAAGCCCATCGTCGCGACAGTTTCATTCGGCGCGGCGATATGGCGTTCACGAATACCTGTACGAGTGACAATCCACTCGTCAGAGGTCTCAACCATTTTTTCCAGATCGGCGTTAGTCCGCACTTGTTCGGGCAGATAGCTGCCAGTACCAATAATCTTCGTATACATGTACGCTCAGTCACTTTTCGGTTATATACCGTTACCTGTAAACGTCTGGCACGCTGGCGGCGCCGGGGAGACAGCGATATTATCTGTGCGCCCGCAGGTTTACGCCTTTGCCATCGTCCAGCGGTTCAAATCCGGCTGGGTATACAGATTCCAGGCGAGCGGCAATTCGCTGAGGAACTTGTCGCTGCACCGCCTGCACTGCCTGTTCAATCGCGACTGCAAATGCTCGCTGATTGGCCGCACCATGACTTTTTATCACCGTGCCGCGCAATCCTAACAGACAGGCGCCATTATACTGGTCGGGGTTGAGGTGACTGAATCGCCTCGTCAGGCTTTTTTGTAACCAACGTTTTAATAACAGCAGCCACCACGACCGTTTTTTCCCCTCGCCCTGTGATTTCAGCAGTGAAAGGAACATTCTGACAACCCCCTCCATCGTTTTAAGTGTGACATTGCCTGTAAAACCGTCACACACCAGTACATCGGTTTTTCCCGTCAGTAACTCATTCGCCTCAAGGTAGCCGATGTAATTGATGGTTGGGACTGTTTTTAACATTAAAGAGGCTTCGCGAATACTGTCGAGGCCTTTGGTTTCTTCTTCCCCGATATTGAGTAGCGCCACGCGGGGATTTTTGATCCCGACGACCTCTTCCGCCAAAACGGCGCCCATCACGGCAAACTGCACCAGCATGGTACTGTCACAGTCGACGTTGGCCCCCAAATCAAGCACTACCGTTTTGCCCTTTTGCTGGTGCGGTAATACCGTCACCAACGCCGGACGCTCAATCCCCTCAAGAGGCTTGAGTAATAATTTCGCCAGCCCCATCAGCGCCCCGGTATTACCGGCGCTAACGCAAGCTTCGGCTCGGCCTTCTTTCACAAGCTCCAGGGCCACACGCATGGATGTCCCGCGACTGGCGCGGATCGCCTGCGAAGGCCGGGCATCACTGGCAATAACTGACTGTGCAGGGATAATCTGCAGACGCGAACGTTGTTCAAAGTCAGCTTTGGCAAGTAATGGCGTGATAATATCGGGATTCCCGACTAAAAGAAGAGTGAGCTGCGAATTAGCGTTCAGTGCCTGCAATGCTGCAGGCACCGTCACGGAAGGACCAAAATCGCCCCCCATGACATCTAACGCCAGGGTTAGACGTGTCAAGGTATCGTCGCTGCCTGGTTCGGTGTTCTCCGCTTACGCGGAGAAATCCTCACTAAGCTTTATCACGCTTGTACTCTTCGGCTTTTACACCACAGGCACGCCTGTGATGCAAAAGGCATCGAGTATCGCGCGATTACTTAGCGATGACCTTACGGCCGCGGTAGTAACCGTCGGCAGTGATGTGGTGACGCAGGTGTTTTTCACCAGAAGTTTTGTCTACAGACAGGCTGGTGACTGCGGTCAGAGCGTCATGGGAACGACGCATGCCACGTTTGGAACGGGTTGGTTTATTCTGTTGTACGGCCATGGACCTTACTCCTCAATTACGGTTTATCCCTGCGTCCGCGGGGAAGACCTATTACTTACGCTTTAAGCTGGCTAATACGGCAAATGGGTTTGGCTTTTGCGCTTCATCAGGCAGTTCGCCAAAGACCATGTCCGCCTCGGACACTTCACAGTGTTCAGAATCATGCACCGGAACTACCGGCAAGGCGAGGATGATTTCATCTTCAACCGTCGCCAGCAGATCGATTTCGCCGAATTCGTTTACCTCAATCGGCTCATACGCTTCCGGCAGTGCTTCAGCCTGCTCGTCGGAACGGACAGGGCTAAAACAATACGTTGTGTGAACCTGATGGGTAAACGGTTTCCCGCAACGCTGGCATTCGAGCGACACCGTAACGACCGCATCGCCGGTTAAAACGGCGAGACGCTGGTTATCGATAGCGAACGACATGGAGCATTCCACATCACTGTCCACACTGACTACAGATTCGGCAACGCGCTCAACCTGATCGGGGGTATAGATACCCTGGTAATCAAGGCGTTTTTGAGCGGTACGAACCGGATCAAGAGTCAGGGGTAATTTTACCTTTTGCATAGGGCGCGCATATTAACTTCGTAACGTCATATAGTCAAAGAAAAAGGCAGCCTACGGTTGCCTTTTGCCAATAATTCGCACACATTGCGGGTTACAGACTTATTTTCGCTCAAGACGAGTCAGTATGACAGGCTTGAAGACCGAAGAGCATAGTTTAAGATGGCTCTCATCATTACGCTATATCTGAGGGAAAAAATATGCCCCGTCTCATCCTTGCGTCTACCTCTCCCTGGCGTCGCGCGCTGCTGGAAAAGCTGACGATTCCTTTCGAATGCGCCGCGCCGGATGTTGATGAAACCCCCATGCCGGGCGAAGCGCCGCGTCAGTTGGTGCTGCGGCTGGCGCAGGCGAAGGCGCAATCGCTCGCCGCGCGTTTCCCGAATCATTTGATTATTGGCTCCGACCAAATTTGTGTTCTGGACGGCGAAATCACCGGCAAACCGCTGACGGAAGAAAAAGCGCGTCAGCAATTAGCCAAAGCCAGCGGAAATATTGTGACGTTTTATACCGGACTGGCACTGTATAACTCCGCCTCCGGGCACTTACAAACCGAAGTGGAGCCTTTTGACGTTCATTTTCGCCATTTAAGCGAAGCGGAAATAGACGACTATGTCCGTAAAGAGCATCCGCTGCACTGCGCGGGAAGTTTTAAAAGCGAAGGTTTAGGCATTGCATTATTTGAGCGCCTGGAGGGCCGCGATCCGAACACGCTGATCGGCTTGCCGCTTATTGCTCTGTGCCAGATGCTGCGACGGGAAGGCTTCAACCCGCTACTGCAGTAAACGGATATTCTGTAGGCTTTTCAAATACCGCTAAAAGCCGTTTCTGCACGTGTTGGTAGTTATCTCCCGTTTATTGGGGAGCAGTTTCGACCGCTTCCAGTTCTAACCAACTGGAAAGCGCTTGTTGTGAACAATTTAGCTCCTGCCGATCTTCACTCTCTTCGTGCGGGCCCGTTTCCTGGTCAATCCATTCACCGACCAGAAAAAAAGCATTGGTATTACGAACCGATGTACGGTGCGTTTTATCCCATAGGGTATCAACAGCGGTGTACGTGCGCGTTAATGAATTCCCCATCTCAGTTCAGTTTTGTAAAAACACATGTTCTCAATACTCGCCTGACGCGCTCTACGGCGTCAAAAGCGGCTTACAAACTTATTCTCGCGAGCAACTCTCAGGACGTTTACTGTCCTGAAACCTTCCCTTTGCGACTCGTTAAATTCCATCTCGCGATGAGTTTACGCCCCCCCTAACATTGCTTCACCTCACGACACATTCCTTTAATTAACGCCGCCAGCATCCGCCGCATCTTGTTGACTATTTATAAATTCAACCATCTGCTGAGTAAGATGGTTTATATCATTCTGCGTAATGAAAAAATTAAATTGTTGATCCTGAAAGTGTTCTTTTGCTGCCAGGTCGGCAAAAACCGCTTTTCCATTCGTTTCAAAGCGGACTTTATTTCCCTGTTTTTGCAGAAACTCGCCCATCGCGACCAGCTGGTCGAGCCGCTTTCCGCGCAGAAAATAATAGCGAGTCATCGTCTCATCCAGCGGTGTTACGGTTTTATTCCACGCAGCGTCAAAGACAGGCTTCACATCAGAGGGGAGCTTTAAAGCAGAATATTTTTTTCTGTTTTCACTACTCACATTTTTCAACCGAAGGATAAATCGATTGTTTACGTCACGAGCCACACGTAGCTCGTTCAGGAAAACCAGATTATCACGCTCAGACTGGATAACACCGGTGATCTTATCCTCCTGGCCGGTCTCATACACCACAGCAAAGATTTGCCCGTAGGCAGCTAATAGTACATCGTAGTCATCGGCGTAATGACCAAAAGCCTGACGTTGGGCTGGCGTCAACTCACAGACGCCCACCACGGGAGACGTAATGATTTGCGTATTCAAATACTCCACGAAAGCCCGTCGTGAACTATCGCCCTTCCCTTCGCAACCGGCCAACATCGCGATAACGAACGGCACGATAACGTATTTTCCCCAACGCTGTGTAAATGAGCGCATCCAGCTAGTGTTGGCCATCTGTTCGTCCTTAAACGCGCCGAAATCCGGATCGCAAGAATAAACAGTACACAACGGTAAAAATGCGTCGGATACAGCAAAACAAAAATATTATGAGAAAAGTGAGATTCGGGCAGATAACCTGCCCGAAAGAGGAACTATTTTGCGTTACGCAGCACCTGCAGACAGCGCTTCAGGGCGTTATCCATTGGCGCTTCAATGCGCATGACTTCGCCCGTTCCCGGATGCGTGAACTTCAGCGCCGCGGCGTGCAGAAAGAGACGTTTAAGACCGGTTCCCGCTTCGGTAAGCTGTTGATCAAACTCACGGTCGCCGTAGCGATCGTCGAACGCAATAGGGTGACCGGCATATTGGGTATGTACGCGAATCTGATGCGTACGGCCCGTGACCGGGCTACAGCGCACCAGCGTGGCGAAGGCATAGCGCTCTTCCACCTTGAAGCGCGTTTCTGACGGTTTGCCTTCCTGGCTCACGCGAACAATGCGTTCGCCGCTTTGCAGAATGTTCTTTAATAATGGCGCCTGTACGGTTTTAACGTGCGATTGCCACTGGCCGCGCACCAGCGCCAGATAATCTTTCTGCATTCCCTTTTCGCGCAGTTGTTCATGCAGCGAACGCAGCGCGGAGCGTTTTTTCGCCACCAACAGCACGCCGGAGGTATCGCGGTCAAGACGATGCACCAGTTCCAGGAATCGCGCTTCCGGACGCAACGCCCGCAGCCCTTCGATGACGCCAAAACTTAACCCGCTCCCGCCGTGTACGGCGGTGCCGGAAGGCTTATTCAGCACCAGAATATGGTCGTCTTCATACAAAATGACGTCCGCCAACGCCGCCACTTTTTGCAAATGCGGCGACACGGCCTCTTCTTCGCGTTCAGCAACGCGAACCGGCGGAATGCGGACTTCATCGCCCGCTTCCAGTTTGTATTCCGGTTTAATGCGTTTTTTGTTCACCCGCACCTCGCCTTTACGCAAGATGCGATAAATCATACTTTTTGGTACCCCTTTCAGTTGGGTGCGCAAAAAGTTATCAATGCGTTGCCCCGCTTCGTCAGCGGCGATAGCAACAATTTTTACGGATGGCGTTTCTGTTTTCATGGGGGGCGATTCTAAATAGCCTGTGAGATTCGCGCCACACATTTTTCTATGCTTATAGAGACGTCTACGCCAGTGGTTGAACATTTTTCACTGCGGTTTTGCTGGTTATTAAAGCGATTGGCTCGCGCTGGTGAAAAAACTGTGAGTAAGCGGGTGATAAATGGTAAAAGTCATCTTGCTATAACAAGGTTAGCAGTGGAATAATGATGCGGTTTCCGCACCGAAACTTGTTAAAACAAAAAGTTTAGCGGAATAACCCATTTTGTCTGACCGATCATCAACGCAGCAATGGCGTAAGACGTATTGATTTTTCAGACAGTTAGCGGGCTGCGGGTTGCAGTCCTTACCGGTAGATAGGATCTTCTCTGGAGAGTAATGCCCAGGCTGCTTCCCTGATAATTGCGCTGTGTTTCCGTATGAAATACAGGCAACCGACACTCTGCGCCTCTTTGAGCTGACGATAACCGTGAGGTTGGCGACGCGAAATAGTCACGAGGCCATCGGTTCATGCCCGGTAAGGCGTCACCATGCCCGCAGCTTAGTCGTCAACGTAAGAATAATGAGTAAGTTACGATGAAAAGAATGTTAATCAACGCGACTCAGCAGGAAGAGTTGCGCGTCGCCCTTGTAGATGGGCAGCGTCTGTACGATCTGGATATAGAAAGCCCCGGACACGAGCAGAAAAAAGCGAACATCTATAAAGGCAAAATTACCCGTATTGAACCGAGCCTGGAAGCGGCTTTTGTTGATTACGGCGCAGAACGCCACGGTTTCCTCCCGTTAAAAGAAATTGCCCGCGAATATTTCCCCGCTAACTACAGCGCTCATGGTCGCCCGAACATTAAAGACGTGTTACGCGAAGGCCAGGAAGTCATTGTTCAAATCGATAAAGAAGAGCGCGGCAACAAAGGCGCGGCGTTAACCACCTTTATCAGTCTGGCGGGCAGCTACCTGGTACTGATGCCGAATAACCCGCGCGCGGGTGGTATTTCCCGTCGCATTGAAGGCGACGATCGTACCGAGTTAAAAGAAGCGTTGGCCAGTCTGGAACTTCCTGAAGGGATGGGGCTTATCGTGCGTACCGCGGGCGTGGGTAAATCCGCCGAAGCGTTGCAGTGGGATTTAAGCTTCCGCCTGAAACACTGGGAAGCCATTCAGAAAGCCGCTGAAAGCCGTCCCGCGCCGTTCCTGATCCATCAGGAAAGCAACGTCATCGTACGCGCGTTTCGCGACTATCTGCGTCAGGATATCGGTGAAATCCTGATCGACAATCCAAAAGTGATGGAAATGGCGCGTCAGCATATCGCCGCGTTGGGCCGCCCGGATTTTAGCAGCAAAATTAAGCTGTACACCGGTGAAATCCCGTTGTTCAGCCATTACCAGATCGAATCGCAGATCGAGTCAGCGTTCCAGCGTGAAGTGCGCCTGCCCTCCGGCGGCTCCATCGTCATTGACAGTACCGAAGCGTTAACCGCCATCGATATCAACTCCGCCCGCGCGACTCGCGGCGGCGATATCGAAGAAACGGCGTTTAATACCAACCTGGAAGCGGCCGATGAGATTGCCCGCCAGTTGCGTCTGCGCGACCTGGGCGGCCTGATCGTTATCGACTTTATCGATATGACGCCGGTACGTCACCAGCGCGCGGTAGAAAACCGTCTGCGTGAAGCGGTACGTCAGGACCGGGCGCGTATTCAGATTAGCCATATTTCCCGCTTCGGCCTGCTCGAAATGTCGCGTCAGCGCCTGAGCCCGTCGCTGGGCGAATCCAGCCATCACGTGTGTCCGCGCTGTAGCGGTACCGGCACCGTGCGCGATAACGAATCTCTGTCGCTGTCCATTCTGCGCCTGATTGAAGAAGAAGCGCTGAAAGAGAATACGCAGGAAGTCCATGCCATTGTTCCTGTGCCGATCGCCTCTTATCTGCTTAACGAAAAACGGACGGCAGTGAACGCTATTGAGACGCGTCAGGATGGCGTCCGCTGTGTCATCGTCCCGAACGATCAGATGGAAACGCCGCACTATTCCGTGCTGCGCGTACGCAAAGGGGAAGAAACGCCGACCCTGAGCTACATGCTGCCGAAGCTGCACGAAGAAGCGATGGCGCTGCCTTCTGAAGAAGAGTACGCCGAGCGTAAACGCCCGGAACAGCCTGCGCTGGCGACATTCGCTATGCCAGATGTGCCTCCGGCGCCGACGCCTGTCGAACCGGCGGTTAGCGTCGCCACGGCGAAAAAGGATAATGTTGCCGCCGCGCAGCCTGCCCAGCCGGGTCTGTTTAGCCGCTTCCTTAACGCGCTGAAACAACTGTTCAGCGGTGAAGAAACGAAAGCCGTCGAAACAGCCGCACCGAAAGCGGAAGAAAAAGCGGAGCGTCAGCAGGATCGTCGCAAGCCACGGCAGAACAACCGTCGCGATCGTAACGAACGCCGCGACACCCGTGATAACCGTGCCGGACGTGACGGCGGCGAGAGCCGCGACGATAATCGTCGTAACCGTCGCCAGGCGCAGCAGCAAAATGCGGAAACGCGCGACACCCGCCAGCAGGAAACGGCGGAAAAAGTGAAAACTGGCGATGAGCAGCAACAGACGCCGCGTCGCGAACGCAGCCGCCGCCGCAATGATGACAAGCGCCAGGCGCAGCAGGAAGTAAAAGCGCTTAACCGCGAAGAACAGCCTGTCCAGGAGACCGAGCAGGAAGAACGCGTTCAGCAGGTTCAGCCGCGCCGCAAGCAGCGTCAGCTTAATCAGAAAGTCCGCTTTACCAACAGCGCAGTGGTTGAAACGGTTGACACGCCGGTCGTCGTCGACGAACCACGCCCGGTTGAAAACGTTGAACAGCCCGTTCCAGCGCCGCGTACCGAGCTGGCGAAAGTTGATTTACCTGTCGTTGCCGATATCACGCCGGAGCAGGATGATAGCGTAGAACCTCGCGATAATACCGGTATGCCGCGTCGCTCCCGCCGTTCTCCGCGCCACCTGCGCGTAAGCGGTCAGCGTCGCCGTCGCTATCGTGACGAGCGCTACCCGACACAATCGCCAATGCCGTTAACCGTCGCCTGCGCGTCGCCGGAAATGGCATCCGGTAAAGTCTGGATCCGCTACCCGATTGTCCGTCCTCAGGAAACGCAGGTTGTTGAAGAGCAGCGTGAAGCAGATCTGGCGCTGCCACAACCGGTTGTCGCTGAACAGCAGGTTATCGCTGCGACCGTAGCGCTCGAACCACAAGCGTCGGTACAGGCAGTAGAAAACGTTGCCGTTGAGCCGCAGACCGTCGCCGAACCACAGGCGCCGGAAGTCGTCGAGGTCGAGACAACGCATCCGGAAGTGATTGCCGCGCCGGTTGATGAACAGCCGCAACTGATTGTCGAAAGCGATACGCCGGAAGCGCAAGAGGTTATTGCTGACGCCGAACCGGTAGCAGAAACCGCCGACGCGTCCATTACGGTGGCTGAAAACGTGGCTGATGTTGTCGTTGTCGAGCCAGAAGAAGAGACAAAAGCGGAAGCGGCTGTTGTGGAGCACACGGCAGAAGAAACCGTTATCGCACCGGCCCAGGTGGTGGAAAAGCCGCAGGACGTTGTCTGCGTTGACGATCATAACCACGCCAGCGCGCCGATGACGCGTGCGCCAGCGCCGGAATATGTGCCGGAAACCCCGCACCATAGCGACTGGCAGCGCCCTTCCTTCCACTTTGAAGGTAAAGGCGCAGCAGGCGGACACAGCGCCACACGTCACGCCAGCGCCCCGGCGACACGACCACAGCCGGTAGAATGATGTAAATGCTGATACAAAGCCGACCGCCAGGTCGGCTTTTTTATGCCCCTTACAGGGCGATGCCTCACCCCATGGCGTCTTTTAGTCACTCCAGGCGTTTATGAGATCGGGCGGGATAATACGTACGGATGGCGTCGCTACGGGCGCGACAATATGACCACTAACTCAATGACGACTAAAAAAATGCCCGCGCCGGGGTGGATGGCGCGGGCAGACAAAACATATCCAGTTTCGTGATATGTTTCAAAAAGAGGCGTTACCGGTTCAACTGGAAAAGCGACATTCCCTGCATGTCGGTAAACGTTTTATAGGACGCCTGTAATGCCGCCTGTTGCATGACGTAGGAGGAAATGACCGAGTTCCAGTCCACATCTACCAGGTTGCTCATCTGCAGTTTCTGTCCCAGCGCACGATCGCTTCCCAGTGAATCCAGCGTACTGAGTTCGCTCAGTTGCGTTCCCAGTTCCGCACGAACGGTCAGGACGTTATTAAGCGAATTTTTTAAGCCGCGATTGGTTTTATCAATGGCGGCAGCGGCCTTTTCTTTTTCCACGTCATTGCCTTCCACCGGGGTCTTGAGCGCGGCAATTGCCGTATCGAGCATGACAAACAGATTCTTTTCGGAGTCCGAGCCATCCGGTTCCGGCACCGCATTGCTGGTGATGCTATTAAAAATTTGCGCGCCCGTATGGCCAATTACCATCGTGCGTGCGGAATCCACCTGCTGGGTAACACTTTTCTCGCCGCCATGATAACCACCTGTCGCCTGGTCGAATGGCGCCGCTTCCGTTTTATACCCGGCAAAGATATAGCGACCATTGCCGTCAGTGCTGTTTGCCAGGTTCATCAGCTGATCGCGGATCCCCTGTAAATCCGTCGCCAGCGACGCGCGGTCATCGTCGCTTAACGTGCCGTTTCCGGCATAGACGATTTTTTCCTGCGCGGTTTGAATCGCCGTCGTCACCTGACTGAGTACGCTTTCTTCCAGCGACACTTTTTGGGTGGCAAACGTACGCGCCAGGGCATACTGGCTATTCTGCGCCTGCGCCTGAGAGAGTACTACCGCCTGCGACGCGGCGATCGGATCGTCAGATGGGTTGGTAACGCGCTTACCGGTAGACATCTGCTCGCCCAGCTTCATCCATTCGGCCTGAGAATTAGTGATGCCGCTCATATTTTGTTCGTACATCATCTGGGTACTGATACGCATGTCATCCTTCTCCTTTAGCGAATATTCAATAACGCATCAAACAGCGCATTCGCGGTCTGCAATACTTGCGCATTCGCCAGATAATACTGCTGATAACGCTGCAAATTGCCGTACTCTTCGTCGAGGTTAACGCCGGAAACCGACTGTTGCTGTTTATAAAGCTGTTTAACCACATTCGCCTGCGTGGTGCTGCTGGTTTTCAGCGTTGACGTTTTGTTACCCACATCGCTGACCAACGTGGCGTAAGCATCGTTAAAGGTTTTGTTGCCGCCCACTACATTGCTGTTTTGTAAGTCCAGCAATGCCTGACCATTGCGGTTATCGCTGTCGCCGGTATCCACGTCAGGATCGAGTTTTGACTCAGACGCCATCGCAATCTCGGCTTCATTCGTCACTTTAACGTTCATGTCGACGATAGCATTGCTGACCGGCTTGAGAAGAAAACTGTCGTTTTTCTGTGCGCCGGTCCCTACCGTCACTTTCAGACCGTCAATCTCCAGTTTTCCGTCAGCATCTTTTGTCGCCGTGAAGGTGGTGTTATCCGCAGTGCGAGTAACCTGCCAGTCTGTACCGTCAAAAACAATCTTATAATCCGTCGCCTGAACCTTCGTGCTGTCGACCACCTTAGCGGTTAGCGATACCGTTTTATCGGCATTATTACTGTTGCTATATACCACCGGCGAGCCAATGCTAAAGAAGTCTTTCCCTTTATTGCCGTCGGCGTCATAACCTTTGGTATGCTGCGCGTTAAACGCATCGGCAAACGCCAACGCCAACTGGCCCAGCGTATTACGAGTCTGATCCAGATCCTGAGAACGGAACGTCAGTAATCCGCCGAGCGAACCGGTGTTCAGCAACTTTTCCGGAATTTCGATGTTACCGGCGGCCTCATCGACATAAGCGACAGTCGTTCGCGCCGGGTCGGCGCTGGAGGGAACCGCCGCCAACTGACGCGCCGTCGACCCCTGCACCAGCGTATAGCCATTGGCCATCGTCAGGTTATAGGTGCCGCCGTCCTGTACACTCACCTCGACGCCAACGATCTTGTTAAGCTCGCTGACCAACTGATCACGCTGATCGAGCAGGTCGTTCGGCGATGCGCCCGCGCCTACGCCCGTCATACGGGAGATTTGATCGTTCAGGTTAGCTATCTGCTTCGCGTAATTGTTGATTTGCGCCACGCTGGAGCTAATCGCGATATTGACCTGTTTATCCTGATCGCGCAGATACTGATCGGTGGTTTTGAACTGGTTTACCAGCCCTTCCGCTTTACCAATCAGCGCCTGACGCGCCGCAGGATCTTCCGCGTTACTGACTAACGTTTGCAGGCTGGTAAAAAAACTCTGCAACGAACCAGACAGCGAGCTGGATTTATCGGCCAGCAGGTTGTCGATTTTCGACATTTGTTCATAGCGCGTGGTTAAGCCGCTGCTCTGGTTTTGCGCGCCGCGTAGCTGATTAGTGATAAACGCATCATATTCGCGCTGTACGCCTGAAACGTAAACGCCATTACCTATCCAGCCGCCAGCCCCTAACGTACTGTTTGCCTGCGCCAGAATAGTTGTCTGCCGGGTATAACCCGCAACGTTATAATTGTTGATGTTATTACTGACCGTATTTAACGCGGCCTGCGCGGCGTTAAGTCCGCTCATGGCGTGATTAATCAAGCTGGACATGATGGTTCCTTTTAATCCTTCAATACTCGTTGTTATCGGCAGCGACTACGTGGACTTGAGCAATTTAAAAGAGATTGTCGAGATTCGCGCTGTAGGTTTTGCTGACCTTTTCACTCATCGCTTTCAACTGCTGAATCATGCTGGTCAATTTACGCGCGTAATTCGGGTCAGTGGCGTATCCGGCGTTTTGCAGGGCCACTGCGCCTTGCTCTGCCGTGGCGGCAGTGGTCACGGCAGCGTAGCGTGGGTTACGCGTTAACAGCGCGACATAATCCGATAACGCCTCCAGATACGAGTTATAGACGCGGAATTTCGCTTTCACTTTTTTCGCTTCGCCATTTTCGTATTCAGTGGTGGTGATTTCCGTCACCGGCCCTTTCCAACTGGCGGTCGCTTTCACGCCAAATACGTTATAGCTGGGTTCGCCATTCTCCCGCAGGATTTGCCGCTGCCCCCAGCCGGACTCCAGCGCCGCCTGCGCCAGAATCAGATGATGCGGCACCCCGCTTTGTTCGCTGGCCAGTCTCGCCGGGAGCGAAAGCCGGGCCAGAAAGTCTTTACTGTCGCCGGAGAGCGGCGCATCGCTGCTGTCCGGCGTTTTCGGTATGGCTTTGCGCACCAGTTGGGTCAGCGCCTGATTTTGATAGCTGTTTACCGTCTCCAGGGAGAATTTAAGCGGTACTTGCGGCGCATCATCTGCAGGCATCGTCTGCCCGCCCGTCATCTGTTTAACCATCATATCCGCCAGCCCCAATCCCTTACCGGCGGTCATCTGCTGGGCGATCTGCTGGTCATACATGCTGGTATACAGACGCGTCTGATCGCTGCTGAATAAACCATCTTTGGGTAAAGCCTCGCGCATACTTTTCAGCATCATCTGCACAAACATCCCTTCCACCTGACGGGCCACAGGACGGATATTCGCCGCCGGGTCCTGGCCCGCTTTCGCTTTCAGTTCGTTCAGAGATTGCGCATCCCAGGCCGCGCTGGCCAGCAATTTACCGTCTCCGATCATCAGATGATTTCCAGTTTGGCGCGTAGACAGCCCGCGCTCTGCATGGACTGCAAAATCGACATCAGGTCCATCGGCGTCGCGCCAAGCGCATTCAGCGCACGCACTACGCTGTTCAGATTGGCGCTGGAACGCACGCTCTGTAGCGATCCGCCGCTCTGACGCAAATCTATTTGAGTCTGTGGCGTCACCACGGTCTGCCCGCCGCCAAATGGCGTATTCGGCTGGTTGACGTTGAGCTGGCGATTGACTGTCACTGACAAATTGCCCTGCGCCACAGCGCAGCTATCCAGCGTGACTTCCCGATTCATGACCACCGAACCGGTACGCGAGTTGATCACGACTTTTGCATCCTGCGGCGTCACGTTGACTTCCATATTTTGAATGTCCGCCAGAAAACGCACCTGCGAGCTGTTGCCGCTGGGCACGCGTACCTGTACCGTTCGCGCATCAAGCGCAGTGGCGCTGCCGTAACCGCGGGCGCGGTTGATGGCGTCGGTAATTTGCTGCGCCATCGTAAAATCTTCGTCGTTCAATTGCAGATTAATGGTGTTGCCAGCGCCGAACTGAGTCGGCAACTCGCGTTCGATAATCGCGCCATTAGTGATGCGCCCGCCATTAAGCTGGTTAACCTGTACGCTACTGCCGCCTGCGGAAGCGCCCGCGCCGCCGACCAGAATATTGCCCTGCGCCAGAGCATACACCTGGCTGTCCACCCCTTTTAACGGCGTCATTAATAACGTCCCGCCACGCAGACTTTTAGCGTTCCCCATTGAGGAAACGACGACATCGATCGTTTGTCCCTGTCGCGCAAAAGGCGGATACGACGCCGTCACCATCACCGCCGCCACGTTTTTCAACTGCATATTGGTGCCGGTGGGGACCGTAATCCCCAGTTGTGACAGCATGTTATTCAGCGTCTGGGTGGTAAATGGCGTCTGGGTCGTCTGGTCGCCCGTACCGTCCAGCCCGACCACCAGCCCGTAGCCGATCAGCGAGTTTTCCCGTACTCCCTGGACACTGGTCAGATCCCGGATACGCTCGGCGTGCGCCAGAGTGGCAACCAGTGCCAGAACGATTCCTGCAAGAGCTTTAAACACATACACCTCGCTTACATCGGCGACAAATTAAGGAAGAAACGTTGCAGCCAGCCCATATTTTGCGCTTCGTTAATATAGCCGTTCCCGACATATTCAATCCGCGCATCCGCCACCTGTGTCGAGGGAACAGAGTTGCTGCCGCTAATGGTGCGTGGATTTACCACGCCGGAGAAGCGGATGAATTCCGTTCCCTGATTAATCGCGATCTGTTTTTCCCCCACGACGTGTAAATTGCCATTGGCCAGAACCTGATCGACGGTCACGGTCAGCGTGCCGCTAAAGGTATTGCTGGCATTCGCGCCGCCTTTACCATTAAAAGAGTTGCCGCCGGAGGCCTCCATATCCGCGCGGGAATTACCGAATAATCCCTGCAGATAACGCGGTACCGTATCAAAACCAAAGCTGGTTTTGCCGTCGCGGCTGGCATTTGCCGACGAGCTTTTACTGGCGCTGACGTTTTCCTGTAACACAATCGTGAGCGTATCGCCGATATTACGCGGTCGACGATCTTCAAAAAGCGGCTGATAGCCATAATTAATCGGCTGCGCAGACTGAAATATGGAGCCATTCGCCACCGGTACCGGGCCAGGTATCGGCTGCGCCGTGGTCGCCCCCTGCACGAGCGGTTTAGCAGGTATCCAGGCGCATCCTGTCAGCGTCGCGACCATCAGGGCCATAACTGGGTAAGCGTGAAGCGCGTATTTTTGCATTACCTTCATCTTCAAAATCAGGGAGCCGGTGGCGTATCCCCCACCGGCGGCCCCTTAGAGTTGCGTCAGTTTCTGCAGCATCTGATCGGTCGTCGATACTGCTTTACTGTTAATTTCATAGGCGCGTTGAACCTGAATCATATTCACCAGCTCTTCCGCCACGTTAACGTTCGACGTTTCGACATACCCTTGATACAACAACCCCGCGCCGTTGAGCCCCGGCGTGCTTTCGTTCGGCGCGCCGGACGATTGCGTTTCGATATAGAGGTTCTCGCCGATGCTTTCCAGACCGGTGTCGTTCATAAAGGTGGTCAGGTTAAGCTGCCCGACCTGAACCGGCGCGGCCTGCCCCTGCTGGGTCACGCTGACCACGCCGTCGCGGCCAATCGTGATGCTTAACGCGTTGGCCGGAATGGTGATTGCCGGCTGCACCTGAAAACCGCCCGCCGTCACCAGTTGACCATTCTGATCCACCTGGAAAGAGCCATCGCGGGTATAAGCAGACGTACCGTCCGGCAGCATGACCTGGAAAAAGCCCTGCCCTTTAATCGCCACATCTTTACTGTTGTTGGTCTGCGACAGGTTCCCCTGACTGTGCAGACGCTCCGTGGCGACCGGACGCACGCCGGTACCGATTTGCAGCCCTGAAGGCAGCGTCGTCTGCTCGGACGACTGCGCGCCCGGCTGGCGGATGGTCTGATACAACAGATCTTCAAATACCGCGCGCTGACGCTTAAAACCATTGGTGCTGACGTTTGCCAGGTTATTGGCAATCACATCCATATTGGTTTGCTGCGCGTCCAGACCGGTTTTGGCGATCCATAATGAACTGATCATAAAATGTCCTGTATTAACTCATCGACAGCAGTTGGTTAGCTCGCCCTTCGTTCTCATCTACGCTGGTGATAACCTTCATCTGCATTTCAAAACGACGTGCGTTGGCGATCATGTCGGTCATTGCTTCAACCGGCTTGACGTTACTGCCCTCCAGCACGCCCGACATAATGCGAATTGACGGGTCGGCGGCCAGTACCGCCCCGCGTTCAGCCTGTGCCTCGGCGGTAAGGCGGAATAAACCGTCATCGCTCCGCTGCACCTCATTGCCTTCCGCTTTGACCAGCTTCAGTCGCCCAACGGGCGCCACCGTGTTTGGCGGGTCGCCGGGATTGAGCGCGGAGATCGTGCCGTCTGCCGCAATGGTGATTTCCGACCCTTCAGGAACGGTAATCGGGCCGCCTTCGCCGATAACCGGATGTCCCTGAATGGTTAACTGCCCGGTCGGACCCACCTGGATATTCCCGTTACGGGTATATCCTTCAGCGCCATCCGCCGCTTGCACTACCAGCCAGCCGTCCTGCTGTAACGCGACATCCAGCGGACGGGAGGTGTAGTCCAACTGACCCGGGGTCATATCCGCCCCGGGCGTCGACGCCGTAACCAGCGTGCGCGTTGCTAAAGAGAGGCCATCAACGGGCACCGCGCGTAGCGCGTTAAGCTGCGCGCGAAAGCCCGGCGTTGAGGCATTAGCCAGGTTGCTGGCCGTTACCGCCTGCTGGTTAAGCGTCTGGCTGGCCGCCCCCATAGCGGTATAAATTGCGTGATCCATTAAGCTATCCCGTCAGGCGCTTAGCGCAGGTTAACCAGCGTATTGAGGATCTGGTCCTGAGTTTTGATGGTCTGCGCATTCGACTGGTAGTTACGCTGCGCGACGATCATATTCACCAGCTCTTTACTCAAATCCACGTTAGAGGCTTCCAGCGCGCCGTTCGTCAGCTTACCGAAGTTGCCGGAACCGGCAGTCCCCAGCAGCGCAACCCCGGAAGCCTGCGTCGCCGCCCAGACGTTATCGCCCTGGGATGCCAGACCTTCGTTGTTGGCGAAGTTAGCCAGCACAATCTGCCCCAGCACCTGCTCCTGCTCGTTGGAGTAGTTGCCAACCACGGTGCCGTCGTTGTTAATCTGGTAGCTCACCAGGTCGCCCGGCTTATAGCCGTTTTGATTGGTGGCGACGATGTTATTAGCCCCGGTGTTCTGCTGCATGGAGTTAAGGAAGCTGAGGGAGAAGGTGGCCGCTGTCGCGCCATTAATCGTACCGGTGGTGATGTTCACCGTACCGCCAGACTCCAGAATCCCGTTTTCATTGAATTTCAGCGTAGTGGACGCCGTTGTTGGCGCAGTGGCTGCAGGATCGCTGCTGTCATGGGTGTACACAGCCCATTCATTATCTTTGGTTTTCACAAAATAGACGTTCATGTCATGGGCATTACCCTGGCTGTCATAAACGGTGACGGTGCCTTTTTTGTTATACGAATCCGCATCACTCACGCTAAAGGGCGTTTTAGACGGTACAGGGTCCGTTGAGTTCAGGTTGATCTGCATTGACGCGGTGGTGGTCGATTTCGCCGCCATCAGCGTGTTCGGAATGGTGATCGGCGCAGGATTCGCCCCCTGCTGAATGGTCGGCGGCGTACCGGTGGCCGGATAGCCGGTCAACTGCATCCCCTGCATATTGACCAGGTTACGGTTCTCGTCCAGTTTGAACTGGCCGTTGCGGCTATAGAACACGGAACCGTTGCTGTCTACCAGGCGGAAAAAACCGTTCTGGCTAATCGCGACATCCAGCCCGCGCCCGGTGTTCGTTGTCGTACCGTCGGTAAAATCCTGGGTAATCCCCGCCACTTTTACGCCCAGCCCCACTTTGGAACCGGCGAACATATCGGCAAATGATGCCGTACCGGACTTAAAGCCATAGGTGGCGGAGTTGGCGATGTTATTACCGATAACATCAAGGTTGGTGGCCGCAGCGTTCAGGCCGCTAACCGCTTGAGAAAAAGACATGACTGACTCCTGATAAGTGTAAGGGCTTAGATTATTTGCCGAACTTCGTCGAGTGTGGTGGTGCCGTAGGTACCCAGATCCAACAGGTTGCCGTTACTGCCCTTCGTCACGCCCTGTACCAGAGCGAATTGCAGCGGCTGCGCCACCAGTTGCGTTCCGCCATTGCTGGCGGTAATCGCAATGTTGTAAGAACCATTCGGTACCGTTGTTCCGTCCGTTTGCTTACCATCCCAGGTAAAGGTGTGTACCCCGGCTCGCAACTCACCGATCTCCAGTGTCCGTACCACCCGGCCATCTTTATCGGTAATGGTTGCCGTCACTTTGTCCGCAGGCTGTTGCAATTCCACGCCAAACGGCGTCGTGGACGTCACGGCCCCTTCTTCCGCGCCTTTACCCGCCAGAATTGTGGTGCCAGGCACCATAACGCCATGTCCAATCAGCGTGGTCGCCTGTAGGGACTGACTATTATCAATTTGCCCGGAAATAGCCCCCAGCGTCGTATTCAGTTTTTCAATGCCGCTCACGGTACTGATTTGCGCCAACTGCGTCGTTAACTCATTATTTTGTAATGGGTTAGTCGGGTCCTGGTTCTTCAATTGCGCGACCAGTAAGGTCAGGAAACTGCTTTGCAGATCGGCAGCGTTGCTTCCGGTCATCGACCCGCTGCCGGTCGTCGTTTTGACGCCCGTGTTGGTCGGGTCATTCATATTTACGGCAATAGACATACGCGCCTCCTTTACTGGCCTAATGTCAGCGTTTTAAGCATCATGCTTTTTACGGTATTCAGGACTTCGATATTTGCCTGATAGCTGCGCGAGGCTGACATCGTGTTAACCATTTCGCCGACCACATCGACGTTGGGCATTTTGACGTAACCATTAGCGTCCGCCAGCGGATTGCCTGGCTCATAAACCAGCTTTTCCGGTGCCTGACTTTCAATCACGCTGGCGACCTTTACCCCGCCAGTGGCTTGACCCGGCGCGGCGTCCACCTGAAAAACCACCTGTTTGGCGCGATAAGGCTGTCCGTCCGGGCCGGTGACGCTATCCGCATTCGCCAGGTTACTGGCCGCAACGTTCAACCGCTTGGACTGCGCGGCAAGCGCCGATCCGGCAATATCAAAAATGTTTAACAGCGCCACGAATTAGTTTCCTCCCTGTAGCACATTCATCATGCCTTTGAGTTGGCTACCCAGAACGGTAAGCCCCATCTGATATTTGAGACTGTTATCCGCAAACTGCGTACGTTCCCTGTCCATATCTACGGTGTTACCATCCAAAGAAGGCTGATCGGGTACGCGATAAAGCAGATCCACTGCGGGAGAAGAGACCGCCTGGGCGGGAATATGGTGAGAGGAAGTCAACGTTAACGCGACGCCGCCGGTTTCTTCCCGTCCACGCACCATCACCTTTTTTAACTCACTGGCAAAATCAATATCGCGCGCCTGATACCCCGGCGTATCGGCATTGGCGATATTCGCCGCTAATATTTCCTGACGTTGCGCGCGCAGATTTAGCGCTTCCTGCTGAAATCGTAAGGCGGCATCGAGCCTGTCGAGCATATCTCCTCCGCAAATGGCAAAATTCAGCCGACAGCTTAAATGCCTTCACGCGCGCGTTATCGCCGGAATAAACGCAAAATGCGTCGCTATTTATTGCGTTGATGCTTGCTTCACACGGGTAGAATCCTGTCATGACATCAACCAGGGGGAAGTACCATGCAAACGTTAAAACGAGGATTCGCCGTGGCGGCTTTGCTGTTCAGCCCCCTGACAATGGCGCAGGACATCAACGCCCAGCTGACCACGTGGTTTTCCCAGCGTCTGGCTGGCTTCAGCGACGAGGTGGTTGTCACGCTCCGTTCATCGCCCAATCTGCTACCGAGCTGCGAGCAGCCAGCCTTCAGCATGACGGGCAGCGCGAAGCTGTGGGGCAACGTCAATGTGGTGGCGCGCTGCGCCAATGAAAAACGTTATTTGCAGGTGAATGTGCAAGCGACCGGCAATTATGTCGCCGTTGCCGCGCCCGTCGCGCGCGGCGGAAAATTGACGCCGGCCAACGTCACGCTAAAACGTGGCAGGCTGGATCAGTTACCGCCGCGGACGGTACTGGATATCCGTCAAATTCAGGATGCCGTCAGTTTGCGCGATCTCGCTCCCGGGCAGCCGGTACAGCTTACGATGATACGTCAGGCCTGGCGCGTCAAAGCGGGTCAACGAGTACAGGTCATCGCCAATGGCGAGGGGTTTAGCGTCAATGCGGAAGGTCAGGCGATGAATAATGCCGCCGTCGCGCAAAATGCGCGCGTGCGCATGACATCGGGTCAAATCGTGAGTGGAACCGTCGATTCTGATGGGAATATTCTTATTAACCTATAATTGTGTAAAGATTTTGTCGCGGCTGCCGATGAGATATTCAACCATGATGGTAGCTGGCCGCTACAACGTAACCCTCGATGAGGATAAATAAATGAGCATTGACCGTACCTCACCTTTGAAACCCGTTAGCACTGTCCAGACGCGCGAAACCAGCGACACGCCGGTACAAAAAACGCGTCAGGAAAAAACGTCCGCCGCGACGAGCGCCAGCGTAACGTTAAGCGACGCGCAAGCGAAGCTCATGCAGCCAGGCGTCAGCGACATTAATATGGAACGCGTCGAAGCATTAAAAACGGCTATCCGTAACGGTGAGTTAAAAATGGATACGGGAAAAATAGCAGACTCGCTCATTCGCGAGGCGCAGAGCTACTTACAGAGTAAATAAGCGTATGACTCGTTTGTCAGAAATACTTGACCAGATGACCACCGTCCTGAATGACCTGAAGACGGTGATGGACGCCGAGCAACAACAGCTTTCCGTAGGCCAGATTAACGGCAGCCAGCTACAGCGTATTACAGAAGAAAAAAGCTCGTTGCTGGCGACGCTGGATTATCTGGAACAACAGCGCCGTCTGGAGCAGAACGCGCAGCGTAGCGCAAACGATGACATTGCAGAGCGCTGGCAGGCGATTACCGAAAAAACGCAGCATCTTCGCGACCTCAACCAGCACAACGGCTGGCTGCTGGAAGGGCAAATCGAGCGTAATCAACAGGCGCTGGAGGTGCTGAAACCTCACCAGGAGCCGACCTTGTACGGGGCTGACGGTCAGACTTCCGTCTCTCACCGCGGCGGTAAAAAAATTTCTATCTAATCATTGCCGGATGGCGACGTTGCGCCTTTCCGGCCTGAATGCCTTGTAGGCCTGATAGCACAGCGCTATCAGGCACTGAATTTACGCCGTCCGGCGAACAAACTCTTTCACTTTAAAGCCCAGCACGGCAAGCGCGGCGAAATAGGCCGCGATACCCGCGATCACTACCGCCATCAAACGCAGCAAACGCCATAACATCGACCCTTGCGACCACTCCGGCATAATATGCAACACGCCGAACAATACGGCGGCCATCACCAGTACGGAAATGATCAGACGCATCAGGAACCACATCCAACCCGGTTGTGGCGTAAAGATATTCTGTTTGCGCAGTTGCCAGTACAGCAGCGACGCATTGAGACATGCCGCCAAACCAATAGAGAGCGACAGCCCGGCGTGTTTCAGCGGTCCAATAAACGCCAGGTTCATTAACTGCGTCATGATTAACGTCACGATGGCGATTTTCACCGGCGTTTTAATATCCTGGCGAGAATAGAAGCCCGGGGCCAACACTTTTACGACGATCAAGCCAATCAGCCCCACCGAATAGGCGATTAACGCCCGCTGCGTCATCGCCGCATCAAAGGCGGTGAATTTACCGTACTGAAACAGCGAGACCGTCAGCGGCTTCGCCAGAATGCCTAACGCTACCGCGCTCGGTAACGCCAGTAAAAAGCACAAACGCAGCCCCCAGTCCATCAGGCGGCAGTACTCATCATGATTGCCGCTGGCAAAGCTTTTCGACAATGACGGCAACAGGATGGTCCCCAACGCCACGCCCAGCACGCCGGACGGGAACTCCATCAACCGATCGGCATAGTACATCCATGAGACCGAGCCGGAGGCCAGAAACGAGGCAAAAATGGTATTGATGATAAGGGAGATCTGACTGACGGAAACGCCCAAAATCGCCGGCCCCATCTGTTTGACCACCCGCATCGCCCCAGTGTCGCGAAAGTTAATGCGCGGCAGCACCAGCATACCGATCTTTTTCAAATACGGAAGTTGATACACCAGTTGCAGCACGCCGCCGACGGTGACTGCCCAGGCTAACGCCAGCACCGGCGGATTAAAGTATGGCGCGGCGAATAATGCAAAACCGATCATGCTGATATTAAGAAATGTCGGCGCAAAAGCAGGAATAGAGAAGCGATTCCAGGTGTTGAGAATGGCGCCAACCAGTGAAGCCAGTGAGATCAGCAGAATATAGGGAAACGTAATCCGCAGCAGTTGCGTCGTCAGCGCGAATTTATCCGCAGTATCGGCAAAACCCGGCGCGGTTACCATAATCACCCACGGGGCGGCCAGCATACCGGCCACCGTCACGACGGCCAATGCCAGCGTCAACAGGCCGGAAACGTAAGCGACAAAGATCCGCGTCGCTTCTTCACCCTGCTTGCTCTTATATTCCGCCAGGATAGGCACAAAGGCCTGAGAAAAAGCGCCTTCGGCAAAGATCCGGCGTAGTAGATTGGGGAGTTTAAACGCCACAAAAAAGGCGTCGGTCGCCATCCCTGCGCCAAAAATTCTGGCGACAATCGCATCACGGGCAAAGCCCAACACGCGTGAAAACATAGTCATCGAGCTGACGGCAGCCAGCGATTTCAATAAATTCATTTCTTTTGTATTCCAGACCCTGGCGTAAAACTCCTGCATGGCTGATCCATCGACCGGATAACGCAACTTCTGCCGTATCCGGCTGTATCACCGCGCCTGACGGCGACGTTAAAACGTCTTATCAGGCCTTACAGACTCCCCACGGTTTGCCATTATTCACTGTGAAAAGAGGTATTGTGTAGAGTGGGCATATATACCCGCCATACTTCGAGCTGCATGTGCGTTAGCTTTTCTGCAACTCGAATTATTGAGGGTATAGTACCTGGATTACGATGAATTACTACCGCCAGATGTTACAGAGGGTTATTCGCTGATGGCGTCCCGCCACAGCGCCTCCACGACGCGCTGGGCCAAAATCGCCTGCTCCCCCGCCGTTTCCGGAACCGTCTGATTTTGTACGCAGTCAATGAAATGCCGCGCGCATCCGACAAAACCACGCTGTTCAAGCGTCGTTTGCCAACCAGGAATGGGTTTGATGAGAATACCCTGCCCGCGCTCTTCGCGCCATTCACGCATATCCGTCACGTCATACAGCCCGCCGTCGGTGACGGCCTGGACCGATTCACGCTGACTTCCGGCACGCCGGTGCATACTGGTGGTAATTTGTAGTTTGTCGGCGGAAAAATGATGTTCCGCATAGCACATTTCGCCGGACTCGCTGGTGAGCAACGTGCCGCTGGCAAGGCGCGCCTCGCCGCCCGCCAGCCACAGAGCGGTATCCACGACATGCAGATAGTCATCGAGCAAAGTAAAACGTAAGTCGTGCGGCCCGATGCTATCGGTACGATGTTTATCCATACGCAGTGACGCCGCAGTACCGAGGCGCGTCTTCAGTTCGCGGTACAGCGGCGCGAAACGGCGATTAAAGCCAACCATCAGCGTCAATTTTTTTTGCGCCGCCAGCGCCACCAGCCGTTCGGCATCACGTAGATTTTCCGCCAGCGGTTTATCCACGCAGACATGGACGCCGGCATTGAGAAGTTCGCTGACCACGGCATAATGGCTTGCGGTACTGGAGTGGACGAAGACCGCATCGCAGCCGGACGCTAAATTCGCCAGCGAATCCACATACGGTATGCGCCAGCTTTCGCAGATACGTAAGGCTTTATCCCGCGAAGGAGACCAGGCGCCCTGTAATGTCCATCCGGCAGTGTTGGTTAATACCGGCAGCCAGGCCTTCTGCGCAATACCGCCTAATCCGACAATGCCAATCCGTAATGTTCTCACATTACTCTCCCAGGTGAGCTAACAAAGAATCCAGCCGCTGCTTTAACTCCGCCACTTCGCTTTCCAGCGCTTCGACGCGCGACTGAAGATCGCCCGACGCACTTTCCGGCGCAGACGTCTGGAGAGACAGTTCATCGACGTCGCCGCAAAAAAGGTGCATATAACGGCTTTCGCGCTTACCCGGTTCACGCGCCAGACGGACGACATACGGGCCGTCCTCACGACTGGCAAGCCGTTCCAGCGTGGATTCAACTTCCGCCATATCGCTGAATTCATGCATCCGCGACGCCCGGCTACGCAACTCGCCGGGCGTTTGCGCGCCGCGCAGCAGCAGCGTAGTGACAAGCGCCACTTCCGCCGCGCTAAGTTTCAGATCGCCAAATTCGGAATTACAGAAACGCTGTTCATATTTGGTGACGCGATTGCCAAACCCGCTGACCGTACGCAAAAAGTGGCGTTTCACCAGGTTATCGAGCTGTTCTTGTACCTCTTGTTCCGTCAGGTTCATCACCGGTTCACGGTTGGTTTTCTGATTACAGGCCGTCACCACGCCGTTGACGGAAAGCGGATACTGTTCCGGCGTTGTCACCTGCTTTTCCAGCAGACAGCCAATCACTCGCGCTTCAGTGGCGGTTAATTCATATTTCATCGTTTTCTCCCTTTGCCTCTCATTCCGTAAGCCGCTCAACGCCCCGGCGTCCATAACGGCGTGGTTAACGCCGTCAGGACATGGTCGCGCCATTGTCCATCAATCAACAGGTAATCTTTCGCATAGCCTTCTTTCTCAAAGCCAAGCCGCGCCAGCAACGCGCCGCTACGTTTGTTGTGCGGCATATAGTTCGCCATGATACGGTGGATATGCTGAGTGCGCTGCATATAGCGAATCGCAGCGGTTAAGGCTTCAAACATCAGCCCCTGCCCCTGCCACTTCTGCGCAATGGAATAGCCCAGATAACAGGCATGAAAAGAACCGCGCACCACATTGGAAAAATTCGCCACGCCGATAATTTCTTTTTCTTCCGGATCAAGTAGCGCGAAATAGAAGGCGGAGCCCTGTTTGTGAAATTCACCGATCATTCCCAGACGCGCCTGCCATCCTGAAGGATAACAATGACTTTCATCACGGACCGGTTCCCAGGGTTTTAAAAAATGACGATTTTCCGCGTAATAATCGGCCAGACGCCAGGCATCACGCTCATGCACTAAACGTACCACCAGACGATCGGTGGTTAAGCGCACTTTTGGCACGTTACTACGATAGCCAAACATTCTATACCTACTCCTTCCTGTAACGTCTTCAGCACGCCAGTAACATTACTATACCTGCGCAACCAGGCTCTGTGAAAAGCGCAAATCGTCATTTTTTGAATTGCTGCCACATTTTGATGAAAACTCTCGATTAAAAAGGACTTTTGATAAAAAAATATTGTCCCGCTAACGGTAGGAAAAAACGAAACGCCGCCGCAGAATAGAAGACGCTCATCTTTTATTTCCCGGGAGGGGAAATGTCGCGCGTCTCGCAGGCGAGGAACCTGGGTAAATATTTTCTTCTCATCGATAACATGTTAGTGGTGCTGGGTTTTTTCGTCGTCTTCCCGCTCATCTCTATTCGCTTTGTCGATCAAATGGGGTGGGCTGCCGTAATGGTAGGGATCGCGCTCGGCCTGCGCCAGTTTATTCAACAAGGTCTGGGCATTTTTGGCGGCGCCATCGCCGATCGCTTTGGCGCGAAACCGATGATTGTCACCGGTATGCTGATGCGCGCCGCAGGCTTTGCCACCATGGGTATCGCGCATGAGCCCTGGCTCTTGTGGTTTTCCTGCTTTCTTTCCGGTCTCGGCGGTACGCTTTTCGACCCGCCGCGTTCAGCGCTGGTGGTCAAATTAATTCGTCCGGAGCAACGGGGCCGCTTCTTCTCTCTGTTGATGATGCAGGACAGCGCGGGCGCGGTGATTGGCGCGCTGCTGGGAAGCTGGTTGCTACAATACGATTTTCGCCTGGTCTGCGCGACAGGCGCTATTTTGTTCATATTATGCGCCCTTTTCAATGCATGGCTGCTTCCGGCCTGGAAGCTATCAACGGTCAGAACGCCGGTGCGTGAAGGAATGCGCCGCGTCATGAGCGATAAAAGGTTTGTCACCTACGTGCTGACGCTGGCGGGCTACTATATGCTGGCGGTACAGGTCATGTTAATGCTGCCGATTATGGTAAACGATATCGCCGGTTCGCCTGCTGCCGTGAAATGGATGTACGCTATTGAGGCGTGTCTCTCGCTGACGTTGCTCTACCCGATTGCCCGCTGGAGCGAAAAGCGTTTTCGGCTGGAGCATCGGCTGATGGCCGGCTTGCTCGTCATGTCGCTGAGCATGCTCCCCATCGGGATGGTGGGCAATTTACAGCAGCTTTTTACGCTTATTTGCGCTTTCTACATCGGCTCGGTTATCGCCGAACCAGCGCGCGAAACGCTCAGCGCGTCGCTCGCGGACGCGAGGGCGCGGGGAAGCTATATGGGCTTTAGCCGTCTGGGATTAGCCATTGGCGGCGCGATTGGTTATATCGGCGGCGGCTGGTTGTTTGATATGGGTAAAGCGTTTGCGCAGCCTGAACTACCGTGGATGATGCTCGGTATTATCGGTTTCATCACCTTTTTGGCTTTAGGCTGGCAATTTAGTCATAAACGCACGCCGCGCCGGATGCTGGAACCCGGCGCCTGATTTGATACCTGTCGCTATCTCCTCCATACTGGTCAGATACCGACAGTCAAATGGAGGAGAAACGTGAAGCTTTATATTTACGATCATTGCCCTTTCTGCGTTAAAGCCCGCATGATTTTCGGCCTGAAGAACATCCCCGTTGAACTTAACGTGTTACAAAATGACGACGAGGCGACGCCCACCCGGATGATTGGTCAAAAGATGGTGCCCATCCTGCAAAAAGATGATAGTCGCTACCTTCCTGAAAGTATGGATATTGTACATTATGTCGACAACCTCGACGGCAAACCGCTGTTAACCGGGAAACGCAATCCAGCCATTGAAGAGTGGTTGCGCAAAGTTAACGGTTACGTTAATCAGCTACTGCTGCCGCGATTTGCAAAATCCGCTTTCGATGAATTTTCTACCCCTGCGGCGCGCCAGTATTTTATCCGCAAAAAAGAAGCCTCATCTGGCAGTTTTGACAACCATCTTGCGCACTCTGCCGGACTGATTAAAAAGATCGGCGATGATTTACGTTTGCTGGATAAACTCATCGTACAGCCTAACGCCGTTAACGGCGAATTATCGGAAGATGATATTCATCTGTTTCCGCTTCTGCGTAATCTGACGCTGGTCGCCGGTATTCACTGGCCGACAAAAGTCGCGGACTATCGCGATAATATGGCAAAGCAGACGCAAATTAATTTACTCTCCTCAATGGCTATCTAACGCCCGCCAGGCGGCAACCCTTTCTTGCCGCCTTTTTCAGCTTTTTCTAGTGGCGCCATGTCCGCTGGCGCGACATGCTGCTTTGTGTCAAGATTAGGGCACAGGCAACATGCTAAGGAACGCCATGAAAAAGTTTTTTTTTGCCGCTGCGCTGGTAGTTAGCGGCCTGTTAGTGGGTTGTAATCAACTTACGCAATACACCATTAGCGAACAAGAAATCAATCAAGCGCTTGAAAAACGGAATAATTTCTCAAAAGATATTGGTCTGCCCGGCATTGCCGACGCGCATATCGTATTGACTAACCTTGCCAGCCAGATTGGTCGGGAAGAGCCTAATAAAGTCACCCTTACTGGCGATGCCAGGCTGGATATGAATTCCCTGTTTGGCAGTCAAAAAGCGACGATGAAACTCAAGCTAAAAGCCCTGCCGGTCTTTGATAAAGAAAAAGGCGCCATCTATCTTCAGGAGATGGAAGTAGTAGATGCCACCGTGACGCCGGAGAAAATGCAATCGGTGCTACAAACGCTCCTGCCCTATTTAAATCAGTCTTTACGTAGCTACTTTAACCAGCGGCCCGCTTACGTGTTGCGTGAGGACAGCAGTAAAGGCGAAGCGTTAGCGAAGAAACTCGCGAAAGGCATTGAAGTTAAACCTGGTGAAATCGTTATTCCTTTCACCAATTGATTTCGGAGGGCGCGCTCGCGCCCTTTTTTTTACGTGCAAACGAAAACGTTTCCGCTTATCCTTTGTTTCCGGCAAAAAGACTATTCCTCAGCCGGAGCTTATTAATGACTGCACCATCCCTGGTTTTAAAGATCCGCCGCCCGGACGACTGGCACGTTCACCTTCGCGATGGCGACATGTTAAAAACGGTCGTACCCTATACCAGCGAAATTTATGGTCGCGCTATCGTGATGCCGAACCTGGCGTCCCCCATCACGACCGTTGATGCAGCGATCGCCTACCGCCAGCGTATTCTCGATGCGGTGCCCGCCGGGCATGATTTCACGCCGTTAATGACCTGCTATTTAACGGATTCGCTCGATGCCGATGAACTGGAGCGTGGTTTCCATGAAGGCGTGTTTACTGCGGCTAAGCTTTACCCGGCCAATGCCACCACTAACTCCAGTCATGGCGTAACGTCAGTCGACGCTATCATGCCGGTACTGGAGCGGATGGAAAAACTCGGAATGCCATTACTGATCCACGGTGAGGTGACCCATGCGGATGTTGATATCTTCGATCGCGAAGCGCGTTTTATCGACACCGTAATGGAACCGCTACGCCAGCGTCTGACCACGCTTAAAGTGGTCTTTGAGCACATCACGACCAAAGATGCCGCGCAGTATGTACGTGACGGCAACGACTACCTGGCGGCTACCATTACGCCTCAACATTTAATGTTTAACCGTAATGATATGCTGGTCGGCGGCATTCGTCCTCACCTGTACTGTCTGCCGATTCTGAAACGCAATATTCACCAGCAGGCGTTACGCGACCTGGTCGCCAGTGGTTTTACGCGCGCCTTCCTGGGGACGGATTCAGCGCCGCATTCACGTCATCGTAAAGAGACCAGTTGCGGCTGCGCCGGTTGTTTCAACGCCCCCTCCGCCCTTGGCAGTTATGCCGCCGTGTTTGAGGAAATGAACGCGCTGGCGCACTTTGAAGCGTTCTGTTCACTGAATGGCCCGCAATTCTATGGCCTGCCGGTGAATACGGGGTGGGTGGAACTGGTTCGCGATGAACAACAGGTACCGGAAAATATCGCGCTGGCTGATGATTCGCTGGTGCCTTTTTTAGCGGGTGAAACAGTACGCTGGTCAGTAAAAAAATAAAAAATGCGCTTACCTGTTGCTATATATTGGATTTAACTGTATATATATCCAGTATATTCAACAGGGGGCCATTATGCGTATTGAAGTCACTATAGCCAAAACGTCACCTCTGCCTGCCGGTGCGATTGATGCGCTGGCGGGCGAACTCTCCCGTCGTATTAGCCATCATTTTCCTGAGAACTTGGGTAACGTCACCGTGCGTTACGCTACCGCCAACAACTTGTCCGTCATTGGCGCATCAAAAGAGGACAAAGAACGCATTAGCGAGATTCTCCAGGAGACCTGGGAGAGCGCTGATGACTGGTTCATCAATGAATAAAAAATGATATGCAGTGATGTATGTTTGCCGGGTCGCCCCGGCTTTTTTATTTGCGCAACTGATGAATATTTCACCTGACCGTCAAAATAATTGCACAACATCCTAAAAAAATATGAATGAACTGCCGCTTTATTGTTCATATAATTCTTAAAAAGAGAAATTTATCCTCCGGTCTCTTTAAAAACGCAGTGAATAGCCTTATTAATTGGTATACTGAAGTTGCTTCAGAAGAAAAACACGCATTGAACCTCGAGAACCGTTGTCTTATAACACGTACCAGGGGGGCATGATGGAAAAGAATAATGAAGTCATTCAGACCCATCCGCTTGTAGGATGGGACATCAGCACCGTCGATAGCTATGACGCGCTGATGCTGCGTTTACACTACCAGACCCCAAATCGTCCGGAACCGGAAGGGACTGAAGTTGGTCAAACGCTCTGGTTAACAACAGATGTAGCCAGGCAATTTATTTCAATATTAGAAGCCGGCATCGCCAAAATAGAATCAGGTGATTACCAGGAAAACGAGTATCGTCGCCATTAGCGTGACGCGCTCCCCCTCTCTCAGGCACCGTAAGGTGCCTCACTTATTTCTGGCTTGTATATCTCAGCGCAGTTATTTACCCTGAAATCATCGCGATAGCAGAGAGAAGCTGATGAAATACGACCTTATTATTATCGGCAGCGGTTCGGTTGGCGCCGCCGCTGGTTATTACGCCACCCGCGCCGGGCTAAAGGTCCTGATGACCGATGCGCATATGCCGCCTCATCAACAGGGCAGCCACCACGGCGATACCCGACTTATCCGCCACGCTTATGGTGAAGGCGAAAAATATGTCCCGCTGGTGCTTCGCGCCCAGACGCTTTGGGATGAACTCTCCACACACAATGAAGAGCCTATTTTTGTCCGCTCCGGCGTCGTCAACCTCGGCCCGGCCGATTCCGCTTTCTTAGCCAACGTCGCACGAAGCGCGCAACAGTGGCAATTGAACGTCGAGCGCCTGGACGCGACGGCCCTCATGACGCGCTGGCCGGAAATTCGCGTGCCCGATAATTATATCGGGCTGTTTGAAGCTGACTCCGGTTTCCTGCGCAGCGAATTAGCCATTACCACATGGCTTCGTCTGGCTCGAGAGGCTGGCTGCGCACAGCTATTCAACAGCCAGGTAAGCCATATTCATCATGATGATAACGGTGTGACGATAGAGACGAGTGAAGGCAGCTACCACGCCAGCAAGGCGCTGATTAGCGCGGGCACCTGGGTAAAAGCGCTGGTACCGGAGCTGCCCGTTCAGCCCGTACGTAAAGTTTTTGCCTGGTTTAAGGCGGATGGACGTTACAGCACTAAAAACCGCTTTCCGGCCTTTACCGGCGAAATGCCCAACGGCGATCAATATTACGGCTTCCCGGCGGAGAACGACGAGTTAAAAATCGGCAAACACAATGGCGGACAGCGAATACAGGCTCCGGAAGAGCGCAAGCCCTTTGCCGCCGTTGCCAGCGATGGCGCGGAAGCATTTCCTTTCCTGCGTAACGTACTGCCGGGTATCGGCGGTTGTTTACATGGGGCGGCATGTACCTATGATAATTCGCCGGACGAGGATTTTATTATCGATACGCTGCCTGGCCATGAGAACACGCTTGTCATCACTGGACTCAGCGGACATGGTTTTAAATTCGCCCCGGTGTTAGGAGAAATCGCTACGGATTTTGCGTTGGGAAAAACGCCCTCCTTTGATCTGACGCCGTTCCGGCTTTCCCGTTTTAGCCAATAATTTGTCGGCCCCGTAAAGGGGCTGTTTATTAAGGTAAGCTATGCGCCGTCTCTTTCATTTTCTGATGAATAATATTCGCGAACATTTCATGCTTTACGTTATTCTTTGGTCGCTGCTGGCGGTGATGGATATTGTTTATCTCCTTTTCTTCTGATTGCTTTCCATTGACGTTAACTGACACTTCCTGAAAGTTCCTCACTTTTTATTTCATAACGTTGAAGCACGGCAATAATGTCAGTTCCTGCCGTTGTGCGGTTATCAGGGGGAAATATCTCGAAACTTCTGAAGCTGAACCGCAAACAACATCAAAATTATTGAAATAAAAATAAATATCATTCAAATTCTTATTTATAAGTTGCATTCGGCGCTTTTCCACGCCATTTTCATTCTCTCGTGAAATATTCGTTGGTGTGTTTATGCAATTTAAAAATACTCCACAGCGTTATGGCGTGATTTCCGCCGCGCTCCACTGGCTGACCGCCCTGGTGGTCTATGGCATGTTTGCGTTGGGCTTATGGATGGTCACGCTAAGTTATTACGACGGCTGGTATCACCAGGCACCGGAAATGCATAAAAGTATTGGCATATTACTGATGATGGCGCTGATCGTGCGTATTATCTGGCGGCTTTATTCTCCGCCGCCCGTTGCGTTGACCAGCTATTCCCGTTTAACGCGCGCTGGCGCCGCCGCGGGTCATCTCCTCCTGTATCTCCTGCTCTTTGCGATAATCATTAGCGGCTACCTGATTTCCACCGCCGATGGTAAACCGATTAGCGTCTTTGGCTGGTTTGAGATTCCGGCCACGCTTACGGACGCGGGCGCGCAGGCTGACATCGCCGGAACGCTGCATCTGTGGTTTGCCTGGTCGCTGGTCATTATCTCGCTCTCGCATGGGGTTATGGCGCTAAAACACCATTTCATCGATAAAGACGACACTCTGAAACGTATGACAGGAATGTCGTCATCTGACTATGGAGCTCAAAAATGAAAAAAAACCTGCTGGGATTCACCCTCGCATCCTTGTTATTCACGACCGGTTCCGCCGTGGCGGCGGAGTATAAAATTGATAAAGAAGGCCAACATGCGTTCGTCAATTTCCGCATTCAGCATCTGGGCTACAGCTGGCTATACGGCACCTTTAAAGATTTCGACGGCACGTTCACTTTTGACGAAAAAAATCCGTCGGCAGACAAAGTGAACGTGACCATTAACACCAATAGCGTCGACACTAACCATGCCGAACGTGACAAACACCTGCGTAGCGCGGAATTTCTTAATGTTGCGAAATTCCCTCAGGCAACCTTCACCTCTACCAGCGTGAAAAAAGAGGGCGATGAACTGGATATTACCGGCAATCTGACGCTCAATGGCGTGACTAAACCGGTGACGCTGGAAGCGAAGCTGATGGGCCAGGGCGACGATCCGTGGGGCGGTAAGCGCGCGGGCTTTGAGGCCGAAGGAAAAATTAAGCTGAAGGATTTCAATATAACTACCGATCTCGGCCCGGCCTCACAAGAGGTTGAGCTTATCATCTCAGTAGAAGGCGTTCAGCAGAAGTAACGCCTGGCGAAATGCCGGATAGCGGCCTTTACGCCGCTATCCGGAAAAATATTACTCAGCCGGATCGGGAATGCTCAGTTTGCTATTAAGCCGACCACGCGATTTATTAAAAATTTTGTTGCCGTTCTCACGACCCGCGCGACGTCGGCGCTGTTCTTCCTCCGGCAAGGCCAACTCTTCACAGCATTGTTCACTACAGCAGCCGTTAAATTTACTGGCGCACTGCGGACACTGGATAAACAGCAGATGGCAACCGTCATTTTTGCAGTTGGTATGGCTATCGCAGGGCGCGCCGCACTGATGGCAATGCGCGATAACCTCATCCGAGATTCGTTCGCCCATTCGCTCATCAAATACAAAGTTTTTGCCGATAAAGCGAACGGGAAGCCCCTGCTCGCGCGCGCGACGGGCGTACTCAATGATGCCACCCTCAATATGCCAGACTTTATTGAAACCGTTGTGTTTCATCCAGGCGCTGGCTTTCTCACAACGAATACCGCCGGTACAGTACATCACTATCTTTTTATCTGCATGTTCCCGCAGCATTTCAACCGCTTTTGGCAACTGTTCACGAAACGTATCCGCCGGGATTTCCAGAGCATTTTCGAAATGGCCGACTTCATACTCATAGTGGTTGCGCATATCAATAAAGACCGCGTCAGGATCGTCCAGCATCGCATTCACATCTGCCGCCTTCAGATAATCGCCGACATTACTGGCGTCAAAAGTCGGATCGTCAATACCGTCAGCAACGATACGGTCGCGAACTTTCATACGCAGCACCCAAAATGACTTTCCGTCATCCTCCAGCGCGATATTTAAACGCAGCCCGTCCAGCGCGGGATCGAACGTATAAAGCTGTTGACGAAAGGTCTCGACCTTGCTTTGCGGCACGCTGATTTGCGCATTGATGCCCTCATGCGCCAGGTAAACGCGACCAAAAACGTCCAACGCCGTAAACACCTGATACAACGCGTCCCGCGTCTGTTGCGGCGAGGCGATAGTGAAATATTTATAAAAAGAAATTGTCGTACGCGGCTCGCTTTCCGCCAGCATTTTGGCTTTCAGCTCGTCATTAGAGATGCGGTTGTGTAACACTGGCATGGTGTACGTATCCTGCAATCAGCAAAAAATAAAGTGGGCAGGCATGATAAGGCAAGTCTCGCCAATTTACATCCACACATTTTGCGCTACATTTCCTGCTTTACACTAAATAATTAACAACAATTGTCGATTTAATCGCCACTCTCCTGCTACATATTTTTGCTCAACGCAAAAAGATGCGAGAATACGGGGAATTGTTCGTTGAAAGACAGGATAGAAATGACGAAGTTGCCTAAGTTCTCCGTGGCCTTACTGCACCCGCGCTATTGGTTAACCTGGTTGGGTATAGGCGCGCTTTGGTTGGTCGTGCAACTCCCCTACCCGGTCATCTATAAATTGGGTTGCGCATTGGGCCACCTGGCGCGACGCGTAATGAAACGCCGCGCGAAAATCGCCTATCGCAACCTTGAATTATGCTTTCCGGAAATGACCGCGCAGGAACGCCACACCATGGTGGTCAAAAACTTTGAATCCGTCGGTATGGGCGTGATGGAAACCGGCATGGCCTGGTTCTGGCCCGATCGGCGAGTGAACCGCTGGATGGAAGCGAGCGGTCTGGAGCATATCCGTGAAGTTAAAGCGCAGGGGCTGGGGTTCATTCTGGTAGGAATACATTTCCTTACCCTTGAGTTTGGCGCCCGCATGTTTGGTATGCATAACCCGGGGATCGGAGTTTATCGCCCGAATGATAATCCGTTGCTCGACTGGTTACAGACCTGGGGACGCTTACGTTCCAATAAATCAATGTTGGATCGCAAAGATCTGAAAGGCATGGTTAAGGCATTGAAAAGCGGCGAATTGATCTGGTATGCGCCGGATCACGATTACGGCCCGCGCGCCAGCGTTTTTGTACCATTATTCGCCGTCGACCAGGCCGCTACGACCTCCGGTACCTGGATGCTCGCGCGCATGTCTAAAGCCTGTATTATCCCCTTCGTGCCTCGCCGTAAACCCGACGGGAAAGGCTACGAACTGATCATTCTTCCTGCGGAATATTCGCCTCCGCTGGAGAGCGCAGAAGCGACTGCCGCATGGATGAATAAGATTGTTGAGCAGTGCATTATGATGGCGCCAGAGCAGTATATGTGGCTGCATCGCCGCTTTAAAACTCGCCCTGAAGGCGTACCGTCGCGCTATTGACAGGATTGCAGCCGTCAGGCTGCAATTTTTCCCCTCTTTTAGCTTTAAAAGCTCCCCACATTGCGAGGCTGGTAAGGTCGGCGCATAATTATAATTAGTACGCTCATAATTAAATTGATGATAGCGCAAACCGCGCATCATACTGTGGAACGCTATGTCACCCTCTGATGTCCCCATAAACTGGAAACGCAATCTAACCGTTACCTGGCTGGGCTGTTTTTTAACCGGCGCGGCATTCAGTCTGGTCATGCCTTTTCTCCCTCTCTACGTTGAGCAACTCGGCGTAACAGGCCATAGCGCGCTCAACATGTGGTCCGGGCTGGTCTTTAGTATTACGTTCCTCTTTTCAGCTATCGCTTCCCCTTTTTGGGGCGGCCTGGCGGATCGTAAAGGGCGTAAGATCATGCTGTTGCGTTCCGCTCTCGGCATGGCCATTGTGATGCTGTTAATGGGCATGGCGCAAAATATCTGGCAATTTCTGATCCTCCGCGCGTTATTAGGCCTGCTGGGCGGATTTATTCCCAACGCCAATGCGCTCATCGCCACTCAGGTGCCGCGCCATAAAAGCGGCTGGGCGTTAGGGACGCTCTCTACTGGCGGCGTCAGCGGCGCTCTGCTTGGCCCACTTGCGGGCGGTCTGCTCGCCGACCATTACGGCCTTCGCCCGGTCTTTTTTATTACCGCTAGCGTTTTGTTTATCTGTTTTCTGCTCACCTTCTTTTTTATTCGCGAGAATTTCCTGCCGGTGAGCAAAAAAGAGATGCTTCACGTTCGGGAAGTGGTCGCCTCGTTAAAAAATCCCCGCCTGGTGTTAAGCCTGTTTGTCACCACGCTGATTATTCAGGTGGCGACGGGGTCTATTGCGCCCATCCTGACGCTCTATGTGCGCGAACTCGCGGGAAATGTCAGTAATATTGCGTTCATTAGCGGGATGATAGCGTCCGTTCCCGGCGTGGCGGCATTACTTAGCGCCCCCCGGCTCGGCAAGCTTGGCGACAGAATTGGCCCGGAAAAGATTCTTATCGTCGCGCTGATTATTTCCGTACTGCTGCTGATTCCAATGTCTTTTGTGCAAACGCCGTGGCAGCTCGCGCTATTGCGGTTTCTGCTTGGCGCGGCGGATGGCGCGCTGCTGCCAGCCGTTCAAACTCTGCTGGTTTACAACTCTACCAACCAGATAGCCGGGCGCATATTCAGTTACAACCAATCTTTCCGCGATATCGGCAACGTCACCGGCCCTCTCATGGGCGCCGCAATTTCCGCGAGCTATGGCTTCCGCGCCGTATTCTGCGTCACGGCAGGCGTGGTGTTGTTCAATGCTATCTATTCATGGAACAGCTTACGACGGCGCAGACTGGCAATAGAATAATTTTTGCGCTTTCATACTTGCAATATTACAGAATCAGCTATTCTTTCCCTAAATACCTCATCAAATCAAAGGGAGACACTGATGACCATGTATGCCACGCTGGAAGAAGCTATCGATGCAGCCCGGGAAGAATTTCTGGCTGACCATCCAGGCCTCGAACAAGACGAAGCGAATGTGCAGCAGTTCAACGTTCAGAAATATGTACTGCAGGATGGGGACATCATGTGGCAGGTCGAATTTTTCGCCGATGAAGGTGAAGATGGCGAATGTCTGCCGATGCTGAGTGGTGAAGCCGCGCAGAGCGTGTTTGACGGCGATTATGATGAGATAGAGATCCGCCAGGAGTGGCAGGAAGAGAATACTTTGCATGAATGGGATGAAGGGGAATTCCAGCTTGAACCCCCGCTTGATACCGAGGAAAGCCGTACTGCGGCAGACGAATGGGATGAGCGTTAATTACTCATAAGGCCCGTGGTGAATATCGAGCGGCAGTAGCAGTGTATCGAAGATCAGTGAGAAGGGCAGATCGAGGATAGTGATATAGCGCCATGCGGAATCACGCATATCCCACTGCACGCCAGGGTAATACTGGTTGCCGTGTCCTTGTCCGGGGATCGTTCTGCTGATAATACTGCCGCAGCCGCTCAGGGTAATCACCATTATGCTCACCGCGAATATACGCACCTGATACCTCATTTCACTATAAAAATACCGGCATCACGCCGGTATTTTTCACCTCACTCCAGACCTGAAGACCTTATCTCGCTGACGATGTTCGTCCCTGCAACGCCTGCGGATTCAGGACGAGAGACTGATAATGGTTTACCCAGGAAGAGTATCTCTCTGGCGCATTCCAGACCCGATAGTGTAAACGCGCCATCGTCACCGGATCGCTGAGCAAAACCAGACGCCGATCGCGGTTCAGTTTCTCCGGCGTTTCGTTTAGCGCCTGCTCCACATGACGATCGCGGGCTATTTCCAGTACCTTACTGGCGCGGTGACGCGCAGTGGCCATCGCGGTCGCCAGCGCATTAAGCGACGGGTTAAATACCGCATGCATAAAGCCATCGTCCAGAATACGGCGGCGATTCATCTCCAGATATTTATCGGTATCGACCAACACCTGAGGCGGCGAATACTCTTCCGGGATCAGGAACAGCTTCCAGCGTTTGGTGCGTAATCCTACCGTTGAACGACTAGAGATCACCGAAACAAATGGCGACAGAATCAGCGAAAAGACAATCGGCGCCAGCCAGAATAGAAAGCGTAAATCCAGCCACGCCATACCCACCGCCCAGACCAGCCCCAGCAGCAGTTGAGAGCCGTGACGCATAAAGGCTTCTCCCCACGGCGTAGAATCATCGTCGCGTTGCGGTGAGTTCCAGACCACTTCCCAGCCGAGGAACGCGCTGACCACAAACACGGTATGAAACAGCATACGCACCGGCGCCAGCAACACGGAGAACAGCACTTCCAGCAACAGCGACAGCGTAACGCGCCAGAAACCGCCATACTCTTTGGTGCCTTTACACCAGATCAGCATAATACTGAGCAGCTTCGGCAGGAACAGCAGCACCATCGTTGACGCAAACAGCGCGATTGCCAGTTCCGGACGCCACTGCGGCCAGACCGGAAAAAGCTGGCGCGGCTGAAGGAAATATTGCGGCTCTGTTAACGCATGAACGACCTGCAGCGCGGTAGAAAGCGCGAGGAACATGAACCATAACGGCGCGGACAGATATGACATTACCCCCGTCAGGAACACGGCGCGATGCACCGGGTGCATTCCTTTCACCAGGAACAGACGAAAGTTCATCAGGTTGCCGTGACACCAGCGGCGGTCGCGTTTAAGCTCATCCAGCAGGTTTGGTGGCAGTTCTTCATAGGAACCGGGGAGATCGTAGGCAATCCAGACGCCCCACCCTGCCCGACGCATTAGCGCCGCCTCCACAAAGTCGTGGGAAAGAATCGATCCGGCGAACGAACCTTCTCCCGGCAGCGGCGCCAGAGCGCAGTGCTCGATAAACGGCTTCACGCGGATAATGGCATTGTGCCCCCAGTAGTGCGACTCCCCCAACTGCCAGAAGTGCAGCCCGGCGGTAAACAGCGGTCCATAAACACGGGTCGCGAACTGTTGGCAGCGGGCATACAGAGTATCCATCCCCGACGCTTTCGGCGAAGACTGGATAATCCCGGCGTTTGGATTCGCTTCCATCAGGCGCACCAGACCGCTCAGACACTCGCCGCTCATCACTGAGTCCGCGTCCAGCACCACCATATAGCTGTACTGATTGCCCCAGCGGCGGCAAAAATCGTCAATATTGCCGCTTTTGCGTTTCATACGGCGGCGGCGGCGACGGTAAAAAATTTGGCCTTCGCCCTGCACTTCCGCAATAAGCTCCATCCACGCCTTTTGCTCCGCCACGCAGATATCCGGGTTGTAACTGTCGCTAAGGATATAGACGTCAAAATGCGCGGCGTTGCCTGTGGCTTTAACGGACTCCCAGGTCGCGCGCAGACCGGCGAAAACGCGGCTAACATCTTCATTACAGATAGGCATGATCAGCGCCGTCCGGTGTTCCGGATTGAGGGGCTCATCGCCAACCGTAGACGCGGAGATGCTGTACTTATCGCGCCCGATAAGCAGTTGCAGGAAGCCCATCAGCGCCGTCCAGAATCCGGCTGACACCCAGCAGAACAGCACGGCAAACAAAATCAGGATACCGGTTTGCAGCATGTAGGGCAGGAGCTGCATAAAGGAGACCCAAATATCCTGCCCCACCATATCCATAGGATTGATGAGCGCCCATCCCTGATAAGGCAGAATGGTCTTCATATACCAGGTCGCGACGACGGTTTGCGCCAGAGTCAAAATTAACAAAATATAGCGGCGTATAGTGCCGACGGTACGCCATTTTTGCTCGCTCGCCTGCTCTTCTTTTGTCAGACGAGAAACATAGCGCGGCGTTACATCCCGCCCACGCAGACGATCCCAGAAACGTCCAACCGGGTTGGTTCGCCAGGGATCGGGAAACATCGAAGAGCGCGTCGCTTTTGGCATAGCCTGCAACTGATCGCGCCCTTCATCATCTTTAATTAACTGCCCCTTCGCCAATGAATCCGGCCAGGCGTGTTCAAGGCGGGCTTTTACGGAACCCTGCGGTGAATCGTCTTCTCGCGAGTAAGTCCGATGCTCGGCATCCAGCGCCTGATGTACGGCGCGGATGTCAGTTTTCGGCAATGCCGCTTTCTCACGTTCAGAAAGCAGCAGTGCGTCAATATACTCAGTTGTTTTATTCATTGGCAGGTAACTGGTAGCTCCAGGTTTCACTTAGCGTCTGATCGGCATTCACCAATGCGGCACGCATTTCCGTGGTTTTCTTCGCGTCTTTGACTTTCACGCGCAGCATTAAACGCCAGCCTTTAGTGACTGGGTTATAGCGTACATTACTGTCAACGATTTCACCGTTATCGCCAATGCTGGTTTGCGCAGCGACGGGCGTATCCGGCGGCAGTTTTTTCATGTCGGCGCCAACGAAATCCACCACAAAGGCAATAGTGCCGTCGGGCTGGCGAATCAGATTTGACTGTTTAACGTCGCCCGTTGAGCGGCGTGTTTGCAGCACCCAGGCATTATCCGGCGCATGAAGTTTATCTTCATCGCGGCTGAAGGTCAGAGTGTACTTGAAGTTCATCTCTTTACCCGGTTCCGGCAGTTGATCCGGAGTCCAGTAAGCGACGATGTTATCGTTGGTTTCATCATTGGTCGGAATTTCAACCAGTTCAACCTTACCTTTGCCCCAGTCGCCTTTCGGGGTAATCCAGGCGCTTGGACGCAGGTCGTAGCGATCGTCTAAATCTTCAAAGCGCGAGAACTCGCGACCACGCTGCAACAGGCCGAATCCCTGAGGGTTTTCCATCGCATAGCTGCTCACAGCGAGGTGTTTTGGATTGTTCAGCGGACGCCAAATCCACTCGCCATTACCCGCATGAATGGATAAGCCGTTCGAGTCATGCAGTTCCGGACGATAGTTGGTCGTCGGCGACGGCTGGTTTGGCCCAAACAGGAACATACTGGTTAATGGCGCAACGCCCAGCTTGCCTACTTTATCGCGCAGATAGACTTTTGACTGCACGTCCACCACGGTATCGCGGCCAGGAATGATCACAAAACGGTAAGCGCCGGTCGCGCGCGGAGAATCGAGTAATGCATAGACGGTCAAACGCTTATCGGTGGGTTTTGGACGCTCAATCCAGAACTCGCGAAAGCGGGGAAACTCTTCACCAGATGGTAAGGCGGTATCAATCGCCAGGCCGCGCGCAGATAAGCCATATACCTGGCCTGCGCCGATAACACGGAAATAGCTGGCGCCAAGCATACTGACGATTTCGTCGTTCTTATCTTTACTGTTGATGGGGTACAGTACTTTGAACCCGGCGAAGCCTAAATCTTTTACCGTGTCTTTATCGTGCTGAACATTGCCAAAATTGAAGTAATCCGGGCTGTATTTGATTCTTTTGACCGTCGTCGCCGTCACTTCGTTAATCTTGACCGGCGTATCGAAGTACATCCCCTGATGGTAAAATTCGAGCTTAAAAGGGGTCTTTAAGTTGTTCCAGTAGGCTTTATCGCTGTTAAACTGGATCTGCTGATAATCCGCATATTTCATGTCGCGGAAAACGGAGGGCAAGTTGCTTTTAGGCGCCTCATAGCCTTTCCCGGCTAAAGATTGAGCTTGTTTTGCCACGTCATCAATACTGAACGCCCAGCTCGATGATGCGTAAAGCGTTAACATAATAGCTGCGCCCAACCAACGCATTTTCATCATTTGTCGTTTATGTTTCATAATAAGTAAGCACTTCCCCCTTTGTGTGCTTATATCGATCCGATCCATTTTAATGGATAATCAGGCATTACGACAACTGAATCCAGGCTTTGTTCAGCGCGCTGGCTCATGGATTAAGCACCTCCCGCGCCTGTTTTCACTTTGCGTGCTTATCCTGGAGACAGGTTGTCGGAGTTGGTGTAGGGTTGCTACCGAATGTAACTATAATTCGCCTTATGGATAAGGTGAAAAATCTGAGAATACGTGACCTTATATGAGCTCTGTACCCGCGCCGCGTGAATATTTTCTTGACTCTATCCGCGCATGGTTGATGTTGTTAGGGATTCCCTTTCATATCTCGTTGATCTATTCCACTCACAGTTGGCATGTCAATAGCGCCACGCCATCGTGGTGGCTAACTCTGTTTAACGATTTTATCCACGCTTTTCGTATGCAGGTATTTTTTGTTATTTCTGGTTATTTTTCGTACATGTTGTTTTTACGTTATCCGTTAAAACGCTGGTGGAAAGTACGGGTAGAACGTGTGGGTATTCCCATGCTTACCGCAATCCCTTTGCTTACCTTGCCGCAATTTATCCTGTTGCAATATGTCAAAGAGAAAACAGAGAACTGGCCTACACTCTCTGCCTATGAAAAATATAATACGTTAGCGTGGGAACTCATTTCACATCTGTGGTTTTTACTGGTGCTGGTGATATTAACCACAGTCAGCATCGGGATTTTTACCTGGTTCCAAAAAAGGCAGGAAACAAGCAAGCCTCGTCCCGCCGCTATTTCACTGGCCAGGCTTTCGCTTATTTTTTTCCTGCTGGGGATGGCTTACGCCGCTATCAGGCGCATTATTTTCATCGTATATCCGGCAATCCTCAGTGACGGCATGTTCAATTTTATTGTGATGCAAACGCTATTTTATGTGCCGTTTTTTATTCTCGGCGCGTTGGCCTTCATTCACCCCGATCTGAAAGCGCGCTTCACCACGCCCTCACGCGGATGCACTTTAGGCGCTGCCGTTGCTTTTATCGCGTATCTGCTGAATCAACGTTATGGGAGCGGCGACGCCTGGATGTACGAAACCGAATCCGTGATTACGATGGTAATGGGGCTGTGGATGGTGAACGTGGTATTCTCACTGGGGCATCGCTTGTTAAACTTCCAGTCCGCGCGTGTCACCTATTTCGTGAATGCTTCGCTGTTTATCTATCTGGTGCATCATCCCTTAACGCTTTTCTTTGGCGCGTATATTACGCCGCATATCTCCTCCAACCTGATCGGGTTCTTGTGCGGGCTGATATTTGTTATGGGTATTGCGTTAATTCTGTATGAAATTCATTTACGCATCCCGCTTCTGAAATTTCTCTTTTCAGGTAAACCGCCGGTAAAACAAGAAAGCCGCGCCGCGATCGGGTAGTTTTCCGCGCGCGGGTTCACAGCAACCATTCCACAGGTAAAATTGCCGCCAACCGTACCAGAACTCGCTGCCAGAAACGCGTAGCGGGTTCTTTCTTTAACACCTTTTCCTCTTCTTGCTGACGATCGATCCAGTTAATTCGTCCCCAGCGATCCAGCCGCAGTTGCCAGGCCGCATCGCGTTGGCTCTGCGTAAAACGCTTATGAATAAGCGTCGCCAGCGTTTCACTTTCAATGACAAAGCCCATTTCGGTATTTAAAAGCGTTGAACGGGGATCAAAATTAAGCGACCCGATAAACACCTTACTACCATCAATACTGAACGTTTTAGCATGTAAGCTGGAACCTGAGTTCCCGGTGAGTCCGCGATCATGTACGGCGGTTTCATGTTCGCGGGTCGGTTTCAGTTCGTAGAGCTCCACGCCATAGCGCAGTAATTTCTTGCGCCAGCGCGCGTACCCTGCGTGAACGACCGCCACATCGTTGGCCGCCAGAGAGTTAGTTAAGATGGCGATCTTCACGCCTTTCCTGACCAGATTAAGCAACTGCGCCACGCCTGCGCGCGTAGGGACAAAGTAAGCGGAAATAATGTCGATACGCTCCGTCGGCGACCCCATCACGTCAAATAATCGCTGCGGAAGAAGCGAATGGCGCTGCGCCTTCCCCTCGCCTTTAGAAGGGTCATCGCTAAGCAAGCGTGTTTTTGCCCAAATCAGCGGCAACGTTCCGCGATCGAGATCCGCCATAAACTGGCTGGTTTCCAGCTTATGCAGATAACGGCGGGTGATCTCATCGTTATACCAGGATTCGGGAAGTTCGATACGCTGCGTCAGTTCCTGCTCAGAAAGGGATAATACTTGCTGCAATGTCGACACTGAACTACAGCGCCAGTAACGTTCAAAATCATTGGCGACATCATTGACCACCGGGCCAATGGCCATCACGTCCAGATCGGAAAATAACGGCTCCTCGCCAGCGCCGAAATAGGCATCGCCGATGTTGCGCCCACCGACCAGCGTCACTACGCCGTCGGCAGTGTAACTTTTATTGTGCATCCGCCGATTCAGCCGCGCAAAATCCGTCAAATATCCCAGCGCGCGTAGCGTACGAAAAGAGAAAGGATTAAACAGACGAACTTCGATATTAGGATGGCTATCCAGCAAGCGCAACGTATCATCCAGACCAGGCGTATTGTTATCATCCAGCAGCAGACGAACATGAACGCCGCGCTTCGCCGCCGACAGCAGTACCGAAAAGAGCAGCCGCCCGGACATATCGTCTTCCCAAATATAATACTGCACATCCAGCGTCCGCGCCGCCATTTCGGTCAGGCGGTAGCGGGCGGCAAAAGCGTCCAGACTGTTATCCAGCGCCAGAATGCCGCACTCTCCGGGATGGCGCGCGCATAGCGGTTCAACGGCACGCTCCAGGCGTGTTTTATCAGGCAGGGTCGTCGCCTTGCTGAGTAAGTAATCTTGCGTAAAGCCGGGCAGTTTCTTCATCATAACAGACAAAGTATACTTGTTCAGGCAGAGCGTAACGGGTAATAAAATCTGAAACCGTCCTGACGGCGATCTCAGCGGCCTGGGCGCGTGGATAGCCATAAACGCCGGTACTGATTGCCGGAAAAGCGATGGAACGAAAGTGATTCGCCTCGGCAAGCAGCAAACAATTCCGGTATGCCTCTTCGAGTAGCTCAGCTTCCTGGTGTTCGCCGCCTCGCCAGACGGGCCCCACTGTGTGAATAACCGCCTTTGCCGAAAGCTTGCCAGCAGGCGTGATAACCGCATGTCCCGTCTGACATTCGCCCTGTTGCTGGCGGATGAGTTTACAGGCGTCCAGCAATGCCGGCCCCGCCGCGCGATGAATCGCGCCGTCTACGCCGCCGCCGCCCATTAATGATGCGTTAGCGGCATTCACAATCGCATCGACGCTAAGTTGAGTGATATCACCCTGTATGACCTGAAGACGTGATGTCATAACCCCCCCCCTTTGTCTCACCTTATCTGCAAAGTGTACAGCAGGGCTTTCAACAGAGTCGCTCTTTTTATATCTATGACACCGCCGTTAACGGTACTCAATATTCATCACCGCCAGGCTTTTTTGCGCATCGAGATAATGCAGCCGTACCGTCGCAATGGACTGAATATCCTGCGGTAATCCAGATGCCTGCCGAAGGTCAATCCGGTGCATTTGCTTTTTACCTTCGCGTAGGCAGGTTAAATCAATATTTTCGGCGTGAGTAGAAATATCGCACAGTGGCTCAACAATCGCGCCGCGAAAATGGATAACGCCGCCCTGTACCGTTTGTTGCCCTACCGCAGAATGGATAAAAAAAGCGCAGATACACAGGCCTATGCCAGGGATATTTTTCTTGATTACGGACATGTTAACTCCTCAATGATTAGTCATCCTCGAGGGTTCGGCGTTACCTTTTAGCGACATGCCGAGACGATGAGACGCTTTTATCGCCTCTTTATACCCAGGTCAGCCAATCCATTTCCGCCACCATTAAAAACTACTGTGCAGAAGGCGGCCATTGTTGTGATAAATGCAGTGATTGTCCGTCCGAAACAGTAACAATAATTTTAACCGAGTCCTCTGAAGATATATTTACACTAAGACGAGACAACTCAATCGGTTGATTAGCAGGTAAAGATAGCGTTTGTTTTTGCTGTGTATGGCTTTGTCCCCCGACGCCGTCGCGCACAGAGAGAATTTGCACCTGACAGACGCAGGGTTCGTTTAATGTGACCTGAGGGATCACCGTGTAAATATCGCCTTGCTGAGTCGTGGTAAACGTAATCTGATTTGAAAGTGCGGCAAGGAGCAATAAAGTATGCATAATTTCCTCCCGAAAAAAAACAGGGCTTATGCCCTGTTTTTTTATTAGCGCAGACGCTAAATTAATACTGGTTAGCCGTGGCGTTGTTGCCAAAACCAACCTGACGCACCATTACGCTGGAATCAGATGCGGTCTGATTAACCAGCGCGGCGTTATTACCGCCGTATTGACCGACAGTAATATCGGAGTTTTTAGCGTTCCACTGGTCGATGGTGGCATTGTTTCTGAAACCATTCTGAGTCAGTTCAATAGTACTGTTATCCGCACCCTGGCCTACATCGGCGCCGTTACCATAACCGCTCTGGGTAATAGTCGTTTCAGATTTACGGGCATCGCTTTGCAGAGCAAGCGCAGCGTTAGCGGAACCGTACTGATAAATGCTCAACGTTGAGTCCGGGCCGGAACTATTGCCGCCGCCGTTATGATTACCGCCGCCGCCCCATTGTGGAACGACGCCAGCCAGAGCACTGCCAGAAACTACGATTGCTGCGAATGCTGCCACTTTTAAAAGTTTCATGGTAAAACCCCCATCGGATTGATTTAAAAGTCGTAACGGTATTAGCGTTGGGTGACGCGAATAGCCATATGCGACTGTTTCTGCACTACAACTGCTGTTTTCTGCGTACCGTACTGGGTAATATTGGCCTTATTTCCAGAACCTTTCTGGATAATAGCCGCACTATTACCGTAAGCGCTTTGCGATATACTGGCATCGTTGGCATTGCCCGTTTGCTCAATATACGCAAAGTTATAATTCCCTGCCTGGTCGACTTTCGCCCGATTATTTCCTCCTTCTTGTGAAATAACGGACAATAGTTTTGATCCTTCCTGGCGTACTCTGGCACTATTATCCGTGCCGACTTGACCAATAATGGCCGCCTGATTAAATGAAGACTTGCTTAATTCATTTACCGCAAAATTATACTCTGAACGAGCCAGATCATAATTTGTCGCGGTTGCAATCCCAGGCGCACCCAGTATTGTCAACATCATAAATAACAATTTGTTTTTCATGCTGTCACCCTGGACCTGGTCGTACATAGCGAAAATTATCTATTACCTTGTTAGCGACATGCGTTTTTTGTTAACGCGTCGTTACGATGAAGAGTATGTCCGTGGAAACATTTTTAATAACTCACCCACGCGTGGTATTTTGTTATTTAAGCTCATACCAAAGTGCTAATAAAACGATAGCCATGTGATTTTTTATAATTGATTTTTGGCCATAGAAGATAGTGTATCGCGAACCCAAAAAATGAAGTGTTGGTGTGTGTTATGCCGCCATGGGGATGTTCTTATGCTTCCTATGGGGGGCAATACGCACAAGACGTGACACACTTCGTTTTTTTTGTCTTTGTGCTGTCCAGGTTAATGCCACGTCTCAAATTTTAAGAAAAAATAAAATCAAAACATAACATATAATAATTAAAATGATTAAAAATCAATGAATTATTATAATTTGTATGATTTTTTAAATCTATGCAATAACAGCGAAATGTACAACTTTACTATCAAATCTAAACTTCAAAAAAACCCAAAAACAACATTTTAATATATATTTTTACATATTGTTACAAGTTTAACACTTGCTTTAAGATTTGTAATGGCTAGATTGAAAACAGTTAAAAGTATTTTCGTAAATATTTTTCTCTTTCTGGATAATGGGCTATTTCAACCCACAGCAGTGCAACATCTGTCAGTACTTCTGGTGCCTTTATTTTATGGGGGCAGCTGTCAGATGTGCGATTAAAAAAAGTGGAGTTTCATCATGTTTAATGAAGTCCATAGTAGTCATGGTCACACACTATTGTTGATCACAAAGCCATCTCTGCAAGCTACGGCATTATTGCAACATTTAAAGCAATCGCTGGCCATAACCGGAAAACTGCATAATATTCAACGTTCTCTGGAAGATATCTCAGCCGGTTGCATTGTTTTAATGGATATGATGGAAGCGGATAAGAAGCTTATCCACTATTGGCAGGATAATTTAAGCCGCAAAAACAATAATATAAAAACATTATTGTTAAATACCCCTGACGATTATCCCTACCGTGAAATTGAAAACTGGCCTCATATTAACGGCGTGTTTTACGCCACTGAAGACCAGGAACACGTGGTCAGCGGATTACAGGGTGTTCTGCGGGGCGAATGCTATTTTTCACAAAAATTAGCCAGTTACCTGATTACACACTCAGGAAATTACCGCTACAACAGCACCGAGTCCGCATTACTCACTCATCGCGAAAAAGAGATCCTCAATAAGTTACGTATTGGTGCCTCTAATAATGAAATCGCCAGGTCGCTATTTATCAGCGAGAATACGGTTAAGACACATCTTTATAATCTTTTCAAAAAGATAGCTGTCAAAAATCGCACCCAGGCAGTTTCATGGGCAAACGATAATCTCAGGCGGTAAGGCCATGAAACGCTATCTGACCTGGATTGTAGCAGCAGAGTTACTGTTCGCTACCGGAAACCTGCATGCCAATGAAGTTGAAGTCGAGGTTCCCGGATTGTTAACCGACCATACCGTCTCTTCGATAGGACATGAATTCTATCGTGCATTCAGCGACAAATGGGAAAGCGAATACACCGGCAATCTGACCATTAATGAAAGACCCAGTGCGCGTTGGGGAAGCTGGATCACCATAACGGTAAATCAGGACGTTATTTTCCAGACCTTTTTATTTCCAATGAAAAGAGACTTCGAGAAAACCGTCGTCTTCGCATTAGCGCAAACAGAGGAAGCATTAAATCGCCGACAAATAGATCAAACGCTATTAAGTACGAGTGATTTAGCGCGTGATGAATTCTAAAACATGATTTTTATCCGGAGGCTGTCATGCGTGTTAAACATGCAGTAGTGCTACTCATGCTTTTTTCGCCATTAACCTGGGCTGGAAATATGACGTTCCAGTTCCGTAATCCTAACTTTGGTGGAAACCCCAATAACGGTTCCTTTTTATTGAATAGCGCCCAGGCGCAAAATTCATATAAAGACCCCGCTTATGATAACGATTTTGGTATCGAAACCCCCTCAGCGTTGGATAACTTTACACAGGCTATTCAATCGCAAATTCTGGGCGGCTTGTTGACCAATATTAATACCGGGAAACCAGGACGTATGGTGACCAACGATTTTATTATCGATATCGCTAACCGCGACGGACAGCTCCAGCTCAACGTCACGGACAGAAAAACGGGAAGAACCTCGACCATCGAAGTGTCAGGTTTACAAACTCAGTCAACCGATTTTTAAGCTACAGTCACTAAAGGATATAAATCATGCCGCGCTTACTTATTTTGGTTGCCGTTTTATTGTTGAGCGGATGCTTAACTGCCCCGCCGAAACAAGCTGCGAAACCGACATTAATGCCCCGCGCACAAAGTTACAAAGATTTGACGCACTTACCTGCTCCCACCGGTAAGATCTTTGTTTCGGTATATAACATTCAGGATGAAACGGGCCAATTTAAACCTTACCCGGCAAGTAACTTTTCTACGGCTGTGCCGCAGAGCGCCACCGCTATGTTGGTCACTGCGCTGAAAGATTCGCGCTGGTTTATCCCGCTGGAACGACAAGGCTTACAGAATCTTTTGAATGAACGGAAAATTATTCGCGCAGCCCAGGAAAACGGCACCGTGGCGATGAATAACCGTATCCCGCTTCAGTCGCTGACGGCGGCAAATATTATGGTGGAAGGTTCTATTATTGGTTATGAAAGTAACGTCAAATCCGGTGGGGTCGGCGCAAGATATTTCGGTATTGGCGCCGATACGCAGTATCAGCTGGATCAGATTGCTGTCAACCTGCGCGTGGTTAACGTCAGTACGGGCGAGATCCTTTCTTCGGTGAACACCAGTAAAACGATCCTTTCCTATGAAGTACAGGCAGGCGTGTTCCGTTTTATTGATTACCAGCGCTTACTGGAAGGCGAAATCGGCTATACCTCGAACGAACCGGTGATGCTGTGTCTGATGTCAGCCATTGAAACCGGCGTTATCTTCCTCATTAATGATGGTATCGATCGTGGACTGTGGGATTTGCAGAATAAAGCGGACAGGCAAAATGATATTCTGGTGAAATACCGTGAGCTGTCAGTACCGCCAGAATCCTGATGAATACGACAAAGCGTGGGGAAGACCCCACGCTTTTTTTATTTTGTGACCGCCGTATTCGCTGAATGTTGCTCGCGGCGTGATGCCAGCCATAGCCCACTATTTTTCATGGCATAGCCAAAGATTAGCCCCAGCGCCAGCGACGGTAATACCAACCGCCAGTCACCCTGCCCTGCAAATGTCGCGCAGGCGCCGATAAATGTTCCCGGAACAAAAGAAAGCAATAGCTGCTTTGCCTGGATACACATCAGGAATGCCACGACCCCCGTCAACACGTAACTGACAATTTCCAGATGCGGCGCCAACGCGCTACCGTGAATAATGACCAGCGCCCACACCATACCGCTTAACAGCGTACAGGCAGAAATTAACAATCCCTTAAAGCCGCCCTGCGGACAGGCGAAATAAGCCGTACAGCCTAAAAAACCGGCCCAGCTTAGTAACCCCAGGGAGACGGCCACCCATCCCCATATTCCAGAAAGGATGCCCGTCGTGATAGCAATAGAAAGAAGTATGTTCATGGCGCGCATCATAACAGAAAAGCGGCACATTAATGAGATCACGCACACATTTTATGCAATGATGTAAAACCCGTTGCAGTTAAGAGTGATTTACATCACATTATTCTTCATCTTCTTCCTGAAGTTCATCCCACATGGCCCCTATCGCATCACGCGTTAGCGGCGCCAGAGTGCGCCAGAATGGCGTAACGGCATGGGCTTCAACTTTACCGAGGAAGGTATTGCACCAGGGAAGCAGATAATCGGCAAATAAGGTTTCCAGCGCTTCACTTTCATCTTCGGCAGACTGATCTTCCAGCCAGGAGGCCGCGAGCAATAAAGTGCCAATGTGATCGGCAGGCGTATCGGCCAGCGGCATCCCTCGCGACGTTAAAAAAGCGCGCACCTCAGACTCTTCCGCGCCTTCGACCCACGCACTGCGGTATGGCGCTACCGCGCACTCTTCCCCAACAAATAACGCATTGTAATCAGTGGAAATCTGCGTGATATCGCAGCTTTTCTGTAAACGCGCCAGCATGTCATCCTGCTCCAGCGGCCAGTTTGCCGCCAGTTTACCTTCACGGATTAACGTAAACAGCGGAACCAGTAAAGGATCTTGCGGTTGGCGGTAAAACAACGATCCCAGCACACGGCACAGGATTGAAAACTCATTCATTGATATCTTCCCGTAAATAACGATTATAGTTCGGCAAATTCCGGTACAGGCGCCATACCGCGTGATTCGAGAAAGGCCAGTAAGCGCTGCGGCGAGACGTTCAGGATTCGATCTTCCGGAAAATTCACCGCATCCAGAATTTTCCGGCATTCGGTGAAATCGCCAAGCGTAAAGGCCGTATGGGAATCAGATCCTAACGCTACCCAGCCTCCCGCATCGCGTACGGCGGCAGCGACCGCGCGGCAATTATCTTCGCTTCCTTTACGCGAATGCAGAAAAGAAGAGTTGTTGATTTCCAGCGCTACATGGTGTTTCGCCGCCGCCTGCGCGATGGCTTTAACCTCCACTGGATACTTTGGATTTCCGGGGTGACTAATTATATGCACCTTGCCGCTGGCGATGGTCGCGATCATCGCCTGGGTATTGGTTTCTTTATCATGCGGCGCAAAAACGGGCTCATGGAAGCCTGCGATAATCAGATCCAGCGAGTCGAACATCTTTCCGGAACAATCAATTTCACCGTTAATGTTCTTGATATTCGCCTCAATGCCACGCAGTATCCCCACGCCGTCAACCAGACGCGGCCAGATGCGCATGTTAATAAAATGCCAGTGATGCGGCGCATCTTCCATGTCCGGACCATGATCGGTAATCGCAAAAAGTTTAATGCCTTTGCGTTTGGCTTCCGCGATATAATCGCTCAGAGTACTGTAGGCATGAGTGCTGGCGACGGTATGCATATGCAGGTCAACGGGATACATTGCTCTCTCCTGTAGTCATTTCCGACAAGGATAGCAGGTATCGCCAGCGTTTTTTAGCGAAACCCGGCCCGCGCCGGGTTGATGTCAATATCCTCTCGCCCGATCCACCTGCCCCGTCACCGGCTCTCCCTTCTCCAGCTGGGTAATGGTGCGGCTAATATAATCGATGGCTTCCGCTGGACGGGTGACTGCCGCAATGTGCGGCGTCATGGCGACTCGCGGATGGCGCCATAATGGACTTTCCTGCGGTAACGGTTCCTGGCTAAAGACATCCAACATCGCGCCTTTTAGCTTACCGCTATCAAGCGCAGCCAGCAGATCCGCCTCCTGAACATGCACGCCGCGCGCGAGATTCAACACGTAAGCGCCATCCGGCAATTGATCCAACAATTCGCTATTAATAATTCCTACCGTTTGGGCCGTATTCGGCAGCAGATTAATCAGCACCCGCGCCTGGTTCAGGAAAGCGTGCAGCTCTTCACGCCCAACATAACTTTCCACGCCAGGCCAGGATTTGCGGCTACGACTCCAGCAACGTAACGGGAACCCCCACGCCTGTAGACTTTCTGCCACTTTTGCGCCCAGTACCCCTGCGCCCATGATACCGACGCTAAACTCTTCGCGGGTATATTCCGGCAACGGTTTCCATAGCGCCTGATTTTTCAGCGCCTGATAATCATCGAAACGACGGAACCAGTGTAATACCTGGCTGACGGCATACTCCTGCATTTGCAGGCCCATTCCGGTATCTTCCAGACGGAATAGAGGAATGGAGGCGTCCAGCATTTCCGGATGCGCATTTAATTTACTCAGAATTGCATCCACCCCCGCGCCCAGCGCAAAGACGGCTTTTAAGCGTCTTCCGGCCAGCATTTCAACCGGGGGCTGCCATACAAGCGCATAGTCTGCGGGGTTGTTATCACCGACCTTCCATTCACGAACGCGCGCATGTGGGAGAGCCTTCTCCAGCGCATTTACCCACCAGGCGGCGTTAAATGTCGGGTGATAAAAAATTATCTCCATGTTATCTCCTGAGCAGTATTGTGCGGAATGTGATTGCGCCTGTTATCAGCGTTTTCAACGGGATGTGCAGCATAGCAAATTTCCCGGCGCGGGCAAAAAAAGCAGTTTTCGCTTATTAAAGCCACAGATTGGTGGAAGTTTGTATAAACGCGCTTTTTTTTTAAAAAAGTTGATTGACGTAGAAAGGATATTTCCCTACATTAGCGCCCGTTCCAGTAATGCTGGAGCGACAATTTGGTGAGGTGTCCGAGTGGCTGAAGGAGCACGCCTGGAAAGTGTGTATACGGCAACGTATCGGGGGTTCGAATCCCC